>CAVORS010000025.1:0-40519 GCA_963698635.1 uncultured beta proteobacterium | reverse complement strand
CTGGTTGGTGCTACTTTCCAACAGAACTGCGTTCGCCGACCTGCGACGCCTCGCCTGAAAACTCCCTCGCCCTCATCCGCTCTGATCATGGCATGACTGGAATTCGCTGTTCGCCGACTCGCCGTCTGCCGACTGGCCCGCAGTGGTTGGATCGCGGCACCCGCCGCTTCACCGGGCGAGCCCTGACGGGGCTCGCGATGCTGCTGGGGATGTTGCCGGCCACGACCTGGGGCGAACCTGTCGTCCTCCCGGAACGCGTGGACTACAACTTCGACGTCAAACCGATTCTCTCCGATCGTTGCTATACGTGCCATGGCCCTGACGCGGGCCAGAGGCAAGCCGATTTGCGGCTTGATACCCGCGACGGCGCCAACCACCGCCCGCCCTGGCGAAGGCCCCGCAATCGTACCGGGCGCACCCGCCGACAGCCCGCTGCTGGCCCGGGTCAAAGCTCACGATCCCCAAGAGCGGATGCCGCCCCCCGAGGCGAAGCTTCCTCCCCTGAGCGATCGCGAAATCGCCCTCCTCGAACAATGGATCGCCGAAGGAGCCTTGTTCGACGCGCACTGGTCGCTGCTGCCAATCGATCGACCGGCCCCACCTGCGGTCAACGATCCGGCCTGGCCCGCCAATCCAATCGACCACTTCGTGCTCGCGACTCGAGCGGCAAGGCCTTGAGCCGTCGCCGCCGGCACGCCCCGAAACGCGACTCCGCCGGGTCACCTTCGACCTCACCGGGCTGCCTCCCGCTCTTGAGGAACTCGACGCCTTCCTCGCCGACAAGTCGGAGGATGCCCACGAAAAGGTCGTCGACCGGCTCCTCGCCACCGAGGCCTATGGCGAGCGAATGGCCGCCGACTGGCTCGATGTCGCCCGCTACACGGACACCTACGGCTACCAGGTCGATCGGGCCGCACCGTGTGGCCCTGGCGGGATTGGGTGATTCGCGCCTTCAACGACAACCTGCCCTACGAATTCTTCACCTACCAACTCGCGGGCGACCTGCTGCCCGATCCCACCGACGACCAGATTCTGGCCACGACCTTCAACCGCCTGCACCCGCAGAAAGTCGAAGGTGGCAGCGTCGGAGAGAATTCCGCGTCGAATACGTCGCCGACCGCACCCAGACCTTTGGCACCGCCTTTCTCGGACTGACGATGGAATGTCGCCGCTGTCACGACCACAAATACGACCCGCTCAGCCAGAGGGAGTACTATCACTGTTCGCCTTCTTCGACAACATCGACGAGGCCGGACTGTACTCTTATTTCACCGAATCGGTCCCTTCTCCATCGCTGCTGCTGCTCGAGCAACAGCAGAAGGCGAGCCAACAGCGAATGCGGTGTTTTGGCCGCCTCAGACGTTTTTCATTTCGCCGGTTGCCCGGCCATTGGTTTTTCTTTCATGCAAGACAAATACGACCACCGGCAAGTCGAGCGCGCCGCGCACGACCACTGGAACGCCACCGACGCCTACCGCGTGACCGAAGACCAGAGCAAGAAGAAGTTCTACGCCTGCTCCATGCTGCCCTACCCCAGCGGCAAGCTGCACATGGGCCATGTGCGCAACTACACCATCAACGACATGCTCACGCGCTACCTGCGCATGAACGGCTACAACGTGCTGATGCCCATGGGCTGGGACGCATTCGGCCTGCCGGCCGAAAACGCGGCGCTGAAGAACGGCGTGCCGCCGGCCAAGTGGACCTACGAGAACATCGCCTACATGAAGCAGCAGATGCAGGCCATGGGCCTGGCCATCGACTGGAGCCGCGAGGTCGCCACCTGCGACCCCAGCTACTACAAGTGGAACCAGTGGCTGTTCCTGAAGATGCTGGAAAAAGGCATTGCCTACCGCAAGACCCAGGTCGTCAACTGGGACCCGGTGGACCAGACCGTGCTGGCCAACGAGCAGGTGATCGACGGCAAGGGCTGGCGCACCGGCGCGGTGGTCGAGAAGCGCGAGATCCCGGGCTACTACCTCAAGATCACCGACTACGCCGAAGAGCTGCTTGGACCAGGTGCAAGGCAACCAGGCCTGCCCGGCTGGCCCGAGCGCGTGAAGCTGATGCAGGAAAACTGGATCGGCAAGAGCGAAGGCGTGCGCTTTGCGTTCACGCACGACATCAAGGACGCCGCCGGCGCGCTGATCGGCGACGGCAGCATGTACGTGTTCACCACGCGCGCCGACACCATCATGGGCGTGACCTTCTGCGCCGTGGCGCCCGAGCACCCGCTGGCCATGCATGCCGCTGCGTCGCAACCCGGCGCTGGCCGCCTTCATCGAAGAATGCAAGAGCGGCGGCACCACCGAGGCCGAGCTGGCCACGCAGGAAAAGAAGGGCATGCCCACCGGCCTGTTCGTCACGCACCCGCTGACCGGCGCGCCGGTGGAGGTGTGGGTCGGCAACTACGTGCTGATGAGCTACGGCGACGGCGCCGTGATGGGCGTGCCGGCGCACGACGAGCGCGACTTTGCGTTTGCGAAGAAATACGGCATCGCAGATCAAGCAGGTGGTGGCGGTCGACGGCGAGACCTTCAGCCACGACCGCATGGGCCGACTGGTACGGCGACAAGCAGCGCGGCGTGTGCGTCAACTCCGGCGAGCTCGACGGCTTGAGCACGAAAGCCGCGGTCGACAAGGTCGCCGAACTGCTGGCCGCCAAAGGTCTGGGCGAGAAGAAAACCACCTGGCGCCTGCGCGACTGGGGCGTGAGCCGCCAGCGCTACTGGGGCACGCCGATCCCGATCATCCATTGCGACGAGCACGGCGCGGTGCCGGTGCCGGAAAAAGACCTGCCGGTGGTGCTGCCGCAAGACTGCATGCCCGACGGCTCGGGCAACCCGCTGAACAAGCACGAAGGTTTCCACGCAGGCGTGGTCTGCCCGGTGTGCGGCAAGCCCGCGCGGCGCGAGACCGACACCATGGACACCTTCGTCGACTCGTCCTGGTACTTCATGCGCTACTGCGACCCGAGCAACGACCGAGGCCATGGTGGCCGACGGCGCCGACTACTGGATGCCGATGGACCAGTACATCGGCGGCATCGAGCACGCCATCCTGCACCTGCTGTATGCGCGCTTCTGGACCAAGGTCATGCGCGATCTGGGGCTGGTGAAGATCGACGAGCCCTTCACCAAGCTGCTCACCCAGGGCATGGTGCTCAACCACATCTACTCGCGCCGCACCGACAAGGGCGGCAAAGACTATTTCTGGCCTGCCGACGTGGACCATGTGCTGGACGAGGGCGGCAAGGTCGTGCGGCGCCAAGCTCAACAAGGCCGTGGGCGATCTGCCGGTCGGCACCGCGATCGACTACGAGGGCGTGGGCACCATGTCCAAGTCCAAGAACAACGGCGTCGACCCGCAGGACCTGATCGAAAAATACGGCGCCGACACCGCACGCCTGTACACCATGTTCACCGCGCCGCCCGAGGCCACGCTGGAGTGGAACGATGCGGCGGTGGAAGGCAGCTACCGATTTCTGCGCCGGGTCTGGGGCTTTGGCGCCAAACTCGCGGGTGTTGCTGGCCTGGGTGCGCTGGCTGCAGGCGTGGCCTCGCAGTCGCTCGGCAAAGCCGCCAAGGCTTTGCGGCTGGAAATCCACACCGTGCTCAAACAGGTGGACTACGACTACCAGCGCATGCAATACAACACCGTGGTCTCGGGCGCCATGAAAATGCTCAACGCCCTGGACGACTTCGAGTCTGACGGCTCGGTTGGCGACAACGCCGGCGCTGGCTGAAGGCCTGGGCATTTTGCTGCGCTGCATGTACCCCGCCACGCCGCATGTCGCCCACCGGCTGTGGCTCGACCTGGGCTTTGAGGCCACGGCGGGAGACCTGCTCGACGCTGCCCTGGCCGCAGGTGGACGAAGGCGCGCTGAAGCGCGACGAAATCGAACTCGTGCTGCAAATCAACGGCAAGCACCGGGGTAGCATCACAGTAGCCGGCGAGTGCCGACAAGGCGACGATCGAAGCGGCCGCGCTGGCCAGCGAGGCCTTTCTGAAGCAGGCCGAAGGTGCGGCGGCCAAGAAGGTGATCGTGGTGCCGGGGCGCCTGGTCAACGTGGTGGTTTAAGGTACGGAACCATGGTTTCCAACACACGCCTCGCGCCCAGCACCAGCCCAGCACGGAACCGGCGCGGCGTTTTGCAAACGATGGCTCTGGCCGGCGCGGCGCTCACTCTGGCTGGCTGCGGGTTCACCTTGCGCCGTTCGCCCAGGCTGGCCTTTGATGCCTTGCGCGTGCAGGGCGGCAGCGAAACCGGCGTGACACGTGAGCTGCGCAACGCACTGGAAACTTCCGGGGTGCAGGTGTTCACCAGCGCCGGTAGCGCGGGTCACGCCGCCGAGCGGCGGTGCTGGATGTGCTGATCGACCAGCGCGAAAAAGCGGTGGTGGGCCAGACGGCGGCGGGTCAGGTGCGGGAACTGCAGTTGCGCACGCGTTTCCGATTCCAGCTGCGCAGCGTGCAGGGCAAAGAGTTGATGCCACCGACCGAGCTGTTGCTGGAGCGCGATATCAGCTTCACCGAAACCGCCGTGCTGGCCAAAGAGGCCGAAGAAGCGCTGATGTACCGCGACATGCAGACCGACATCGTGCAACAAGTCATGCGCCGCCTGGCGGCGGTGTCTGCGCTGTAATGCAGGTAGCAGCGGCGCAACTGGCTGCCCAGCTGCAACGCGGCTTGAGGAGCCTGTACACCTTGCACGGCGACGAGCCGCTGCTGATCCAGGAAGCGGCCGATGTGATCCGCGCCGCGGCGCGCGCGCAAGGCCATACCGAGCGCACCGTGCACACGGTGGCCGGCGCCCACTTTGACTGGGGTGAGGTGCTCGCCAGTGGCGGCTCGCTCAGTCTGTTTGCCGACAAGCAGATCGTGGAAGTCCGCGTGCCATCGGGCAAGCCGGGCAAAGACGGCTCGCAGGTGCTGCAGCACATTGCGTCCAACGCCCAGGACAACGACAGCACGCTCACCCTCGTACTGCTGCCGCGCCTCGACGGCCGACCACCCTAAGGGCGCCTGGTTCGGCGCGCTGGACAGTTTTGGCGTCACGGTGAAGGTGGACCCGGTGGACCGCAAAGCGCTGCCACAGTGGATCGCCCAGCGCCTGCAGCAGCAGGGCCAGCGCGTGGCCACCGGTGAAGACGGGCAGCGAACGCTGCAGTTTTTTGCCGACCGCGTCGAAGGCAATCTGCTCGCTGCCCACCAGGAAATTCAGAAGCTGGGCTTGCTGTACCCGGCTGGCGAGCTGAGCTTCGAGCAGGTGGAAACCGCGGTGCTCAACGTGGCGCGTTACGACGCCTTCAAGCTGGCCGAGGCGGTGCTGGGCGGCCAGGTCTTGCGCGTGCAGCGCATGCTCGACGGCCTGCAGGCCGAAGGCGTGGCGGCGGTGCTGGTGCATTGGGCGCTGGCCGAAGACATTCGCACGCTGCACCGCGTTCGCAGCGCCCTGGACGGCGGGCGCCCGCTACCCATGGCGCTACGCGAAAACCGGGTCTGGGGTGTGAAAGAGAAACTCATGGAACGCGTCTTGCCGCTCCTCAGCGCGGCCACGCTCGGCCACTGGCTGGACAACGCGCACACGGTGGACGGCATCGTCAAGGGGCTGAAAAAGCCCGACTGGCCCGCCGACCCCTGGGATGCCCTGCAACGCATGGCGATGCAGGTGGCGCAGGCCTGCCGGATGAAGTAGCCCCCCTGCGCCGCTTCGCGTCTTCCCCCCAGGGGGACCACGCCTGTGGCCCGGCTGAGCCGGTTCCACGGCGTGTGCCGGGTAGGTGCTTGGGCGCGAGTGTCTCTCAGCCGAACTTGGGCATCTCGGGCTTCACCACCGGTTTGCCGGCCGCCACCCAGGCGTCGTAACCGCCGGTGATCGACGTCACGTTCAGGTAGCCCATGTCGCGCATGGCGGCTGCGGCCAGCGCCGCGCGGCCGCTGGTTTTGCAATACACCACCACTTTGATATCGCGCGCGGCCAGCGCTGGGGCGCTGCTGAGCTTGAATTCGAGCATGCCGCGCGAGGCGTGGATGGCGCCGGGCAGATGGCCGGCAGCGAATTCACTTTCTTCGCGCACGTCGATCAACACATCGGCCGCTTGGATCGCGGCGTCGGCCTCGCTCACAGGGATTTCAGTGACGCGGGACTTGGCGGCGGCGACGAGGTCGAGGGCGTTTTTCATGGGGTTTCCTTTCAGATGGGTTGGTCAAAGTATCGCAGTGCGTGAGGGCGCATGCTCAACGGCTATTCGCGCTCCAGCTCCAGGTAGGTGCGGCTGGCGTTGCCAGGGTGCAAATCGGCCGCGTTGTGCAGGCGCATGTAGGGCGAAGCGTCGAAGGATTGGATGGCTGTGCTCAGACCTTCCATGTCGGCCACGGCCTTGGCCATGTGCGCCCGCAGCGCCCGCAGGTAGCTGCCTGTATCGGCCTGGGCCCGCGACAGGTCGCTCACCTGTCCGTGGCCTGGCACGATCCGATGGGGCTGCAGCGATTCGATCAGCTCGAAGCTTTCGAGCCAGTGCCGCGTGTTGCTGAAGGGGAAAATGCCGAGCAGGCGGTCGACGTAGACCACGTCGCCGCTGAACAGCACTTGTTGTGCAGGCAGCCAGACCACCACGTCGCCCGGCGTGTGGCCGCCGCCCCGGTGTTTGATTTCGATGTCCATGCCGCCCAGCGTTGAGCGTCTCGTCGTTGCCGGTCAGGAAGGTGGTGGGCAGGGTGGGCTCGGTGCCGTCGAGTCTCTCTTTCAGGGTTTCCTTCAGCCCCGCCAGGTGGAAGGGGCCGCGGGCCAGCATGTCGGCCTTGGCGTCGGCGTGCGCGAACACTTGGGCGCCCTGCTCAATGAAGTAGCCGTTGCCCAGCCAGCGGTGGTCTTGGCCGCCGGTGTTGATGACCCATTTGATGGGTTGCGGGGTGATCTTGCCTGACCGCCTGAGCGATCTGCTTCGCGCCCTGGAAGCTGGCGCCGCTGTCGATCAACAGCGCGCCGTCTCGGGTCACAACCAGGCCGATGTTGGCGTTGAGACCTTCGTTGTCGAAGCTGCGCTGTCCGGTTTCACCCACGAAGGCGTACACATTGGGCGCGACCGGCTTCAAACCGGATCTCGACGGCCTGGGCCCAGGCGGTGGCTAGCGTGCCCAAGGCAAGCAAGAAAAATTTCAGCAACTGGCGTGTCAAGGCGGTCTTCCGGTGTGAGGGTTGATGGGGCCGCACCGGGGTGCTGGCGGAACGGAAGGTGACTGTACACCCCACAGTATTTTTGTGGCAAACCGGCGCCCGTCTGACGCTTTGCTCCGCACAATGAGAAAATCGGGTCATGAATGCGAGCAACACCACCGAACTGATGAACACCCTGGGCGCCCAGGCCAAGCAGGCTTCTGCGCTGATGGCCAAGGCCAGCTCGGCGACCAAGCAGCATGCGCTGCGCTCACTGGCGGCCTTGTTGCGGGCCAACGAGGAAGGCTTGCAGATTGAAAACGCCAAAGACCTGGAGCGCGCCCGCGCCGCTGGCCTGGCCGAACCCATGGTGGACCGCCTCAAGCTGACGTCCAAGGTGATCGAGACCTGTGCCCAAGGTTGCGAGCAGCTGGCGGCGATGAACGACATCATTGGCGAGATCAGCGGTATGCGCCAGATGCCCAGTGGCATCCGCGTGGGGCAAATGCGGGTGCCCATCGGCGTGTTCGGCATGATTTATGAAAGCCGCCCGAACGTCACCATCGAAGCGGCTTCACTGTCGATCAAGAGCGGCAATGCGGCGATTCTGCGTGGCGGTTCAGAGGCCATCGATTCCAACCGGGCGTTGGCGAACCTGGTGCAGCAGGCCTTGACCGGTGCCGGCTTGCCGGCCGATGCGGTGCAGCTCGTGCCCACCACCGACCGCGCCGCTGTTGGGCAGCTGATCACCATGCCGCAGTACGTGGACGTGATCATTCCGCGCGGTGGCAAGGGGCTCATCGAGCGCATCAGCGCCGAGGCCAAGGTGCCGGTGATCAAACACCTGGATGGCAATTGCCACACGTATGTGGACGATCCTTGCGACATCGCCATGGCGGTGACAGTGGCCGACAACGCCAAAACCAACAAGTACAGCCCGTGCAACGCCACCGAGAGCTTGCTGGTGGCGCGCAGCGTATCGGCCGATTTTCTGCCCCGGATTGGGGCGGTGTATGCGGGCAAAGGCGTTGAGATGCGCTGCTGTCCCGAGTCCAAGGCCCTGCTGACTGGCCTGACTGGCGCGATGTTGAAAGACGCCACGGAAGCCGACTGGAGCGAGGAGTACCTGGCCGCGGTCATCAGCATCAAGGTGGTTGACGGGTCTGGACGAGGCGATTGAGCACATCAATCGCTACAGCAGCCACCACACCGACGCTATCCTCACCCGCGACCACATGCATGCCCAACAGTTCTTGCGCGAGGTCGATTCGGCGAGCGTCATGGTGAATGCGAGCACTCGCTTCGCGGATGGATTCGAATACGGGCTGGGTGCCGAAATCGGCATCTCGACCGACAAATTCCATGCCCGCGGGCCCGTGGGCGTGGAGGGCCTGACCTCGCTGAAGTACGTGGTGCTGGGCGAAGGCGAAATTCGCGCCTGACGGGCCTTGCAAGTTTGCCGATCAGCCCCATTTAAAAAGCGCTACGCTAGCTCAACCCATCAACTTATCGACCCCGCGCGCTGCAGACGAACCGAGGTCAGCGTGGTTCCGGCTTGGCCGGCCCACCGCTGACGCCCCCCATAGGGGGGTGACGCCGCAGGCGGCGCGGGGGGTGTCCAAAATATGGTCCCCCATCTCGTCACCGCCTTGACCGGCCCCATCAACGAGCTCGAACAGCGCATTCTCGAATCCACGCCGGTGATCGAGCGCTGGTTCCGCTTGGAGTGGATGGAACACACGCCACCGTTTTATTCGTCGGTGGACGTGCGCAATGCGGGCTTCAAGCTCGCCCCTGTCGATACCAACCTTTACCCTGGCGGCTGGAACAACCTCACCCCCGAGATGATGCCGCTCGCGGTGCAGGCAGCGATGGCGGCGATCGAGAAGATTTGCCCCGAGGCGAAAAACCTCTTGCTGATCCCCGAAAACAGCACGGATTCTTTTTATTTGAGCAATCTGCTGCAGCTGCAGCGCATCTTTTACCAGGCGGGCCTCAATGTGCGCCTGGGCTCGCTCTCCAAAGACGTGACCAGCCCCACCACCATCGATTTGCCCAACGGTGAATCGGTGATCCTGGAGCCCTTGGTGCGCAGCAAGCGCCGCCTGGGGCTGAAGCATTTCGACCCTTGCACCATCCTGCTCAACAACGATCTGAGTGCAGGCGTGCCCGGCATGCTGGAAGACCTGCACGAGCAGTACCTTTTGCCGCCGCTGCACGCTGGGTGGGCCACGCGTCGCAAGAGCAACCACTTCAAGGCCTATGAGGAAGTGGCCAAGCGATTTGGCAAGCTGCTGGGCATGGACCATTGGCTGATCAACCCCATGTTCAACCAGTGCGGCGAGGTGGATTTCAGCCAGGACAGCGGAATGGAGTGTCTGCGCTCCAACACCGATGCGCTGCTGGGCAAGATCCGGCGCAAATACAAGGAATACGGCATCAACGAAAAGCCGTTCGTGGTGATCAAGGCCGACAACGGAACGGCCGGCATGGGCGTCATGACGGTTCGCGATGTCAAAGAGCTCGATGCGCTCACGCCTAAAGCGCGCGCGGGCATGGCGCAGGCCAAGGCGGGCCCTTCGGTGGGCGAGGTCATCATCCAGGAAGGCGTGCTGACCAACGAGCGCATCAACCGCGCGGTGGCCGAACCCGTGGTCTACATGATGGACCGTTACGTGGTGGGTGGCTTTTACCGGGTGCACGCCGAGCGCGGGGTTGATGAAAACCTCAACGCACCGGGTTCCAGCTTTGTGCCATTGGCGTTTGAGCACAGCGCTCAGCTGCCGCAACCGGGCATGAAGCCCGGGGCCAGTGTGCCGAACCGGTTCTACATGTACGGTGTGATCGGCCGTTTGGCGATGCTGGCCGCCAGCTATGAGCTGGAAGCGACGGATCCCGATATGGAAAGCTACGACTGACCCCCTTGGGCGCGGTTTGAGTTGCTGCACTGCAACATTTCCCCGGGTGAAGACGATCGCTGGCCGCGCAGGGCTTGCCGTCGGGTGAAGGGCTGGCGCAGAATCGGCAACCTCTGAACTGCGAAACCCTGCGCCCTCAGGCCGGGGTTGTTTTGTGTCGGCCCACTCATCGAAATCGTCGCTTGCGGCGCTCACCCTCGGCGCCATCGGCGTGGTCTACGGCGACATCGGCACCAGCGTGCTGTACGCCATCAAGGAGATCTTCGGGTCGGGCCACGTGCCGTTCACCCATGCGAACGTCTACGGAGTGCTGTCCATCGTTTTCTGGACGCTGACCGTCATCGTGTCGCTGAAATACGTGGTGCTGGTGCTGCGTGCCGACAACGAAGGCGAGGGGGGCTTGATCGCCATGCTGGCGCTGGCCTCACAGGCGGTGAAAGACAAGCCCGAGCTGCGCCGCGTGCTGCTGGTCATCGGTATTTTTGGCACCTCGCTGTTTTATGGCGACGGCGTCATCACCCCCGCCATCTCCGTGCTTTCCGCGGTGGAAGGCCTGGAGGTTGTCTCGCCTGGGTTTCGCCGCTTTGTGGTGCCCATCACCCTGTTGGTCCTGTTTGGGCTGTTTGCCTTGCAAAAAAGGGGCACTGGTGGCATTGGCAAGTTTTTCGGCCCGATCACGTTGATCTGGTTCCTCTCCATCGCGGCGCTGGGTGTGTCGCAGATCGTGGGCCACCCCGAGATTCTGGGCGCACTCAGCCCTCACCACGCGCTGCGCTTCATGTGGGAGCAGCCCGGGGTCACCTTCATCATCCTGGGCGCCGTGGTGCTGTGCGTGACCGGGGGAGAGGCGCTGTACGCCGATTTGGGCCATTTCGGCAAAAAACCGATCCGCGTGGCCTGGTTCAGCATCGTCATGCCCTGCCTGACGCTGAACTATTTTGGCCAGGGCGCGCTGCTGCTGGCCGACCCGGATGCGGTCAAGAATCCCTTTTTCAACATGGCACCCGAGTGGGCTGTGGTGCCCCTGGTGGGCCTGGCCACGATGGCCACCGTGATCGCCTCACAAGCGCTGATCACCGGGGCCTTCAGCGTCACCAAGCAGGCCATGCAACTGGGCTACTTGCCGCGTTTGCAGGTGCGCCATACCAGTGTGCGTGACATGGGGCAGATCTATCTGCCGTTTGTGAACTGGAGCCTGTTCGTGGCCATCGTGTTTGCGGTGGTGATGTTCAAATCTTCGACCAACCTGGCCGCTGCCTATGGCATCGCGGTCACGCTGGACATGCTGATCACCACGGTGCTCACCTTCTTTGTGTTGCGTTTTGGCTGGAAGTACCCGCTGTGGCTGTGCGTAGCTTCGACCAGCGTGTTCTTCATGGTCGACCTCGCCTTCTTCAGCTCCAACCTGCTCAAGCTGTTCGCTGGCGGCTGGTTCCCGCTGATGATCGGCGGCGTGGTGTTCACGCTGATGATGACCTGGAAGCAGGGTCGCGAGCTGATGGCGAAGGCGCAAAAAGTCGACGCACTGGAGCTGTCGAGCTTCATGGAATCGGTGTTTGTGTCGCCACCCGCGCGCGTGGCGGGCACCGCGGTGTTTCTGACCGCTGACACCGGCATGGTGCCCAATGCGCTGCTGCACAACCTCAAACACAACAAGGTGCTGCACGAGCAGAACCTGTTCGTGACCGTGCGCAACCACACCGTGCCCTGGATCGGACTGGACAAACGTGTCGCTGTAGAACCGTTGGGCCACGACTGCTGGCAGGTGGAAATCAACTACGGTTTCAAGAACGATCCCGACGTGCCCAAGGCGCTGGCGGCGATGCGCGGGCGCGGCTGCGACCTGGAGCCCATGTTGACCAGCTATTTCCTGTCGCGCGACCTGGTGGTACCCACCCTTGGCAGTGGCATGGCGCACTGGCGCGAGAAGCTGTTCGCCCAGATGCACCACAACGCAGGTGCGGCTGCGGAGTTTCTGAATCTGCCCAACAACGCGGTGATCGAGCTGGGGTCCAAGGTAGAGATCTAGCGCACCCCGCAAAGCCTGGGGCCTCGGGGCTGCACCGGCGGACTGGCGGAGCCACAGCTCCGCGGACCCCGAGATTCGACGGCTCTGCGGATCCGATTCACGCATTCGCTCCGGGCAAATGGTTGGGGTGGCTTGGCGGCACAATCGCTGGATGCGCTTTTCTTCGCGACTTCAACCAGTCTGCAGCCACGGCCGGTCCAGTGACATTGCTGCTGGGCCTCGCCTGTCAGCTGGCGCCGGTGTTCCCAGTGCCGCGGGCCTTGGGCGCCGCGCCCGATACCGCCACTGTTTGGAGAAGGCCCACGGCCTGGGGCTGTGTTCGGTCAAATCTTCTCTGATGCTGAAGCCGCCGGCCGTGGCGGCCTGTGCCATTGCCCTCTTCGTGCAACCGTTTCGCCAACATCCGACAATCGACCCATGAACATTCTCATCGTTGCCGATCCCATCGAGTCCTTCAAGATCTACAAGGACACCACTTTCGCCATGATGCGCGAGCTGCAAAAGCGCGGCCACCGCGTCAGCAGCACCGAACCGCGCTTCATGAGCTGGCGCAGTGGCCAGCAGGTGACTGCGCAGGCGCGCCACCTGCAGCTCACCGGCCATGCCGATGACTGGTACACCGTGACCAATGAGGCGCGCGAGCCTGTGCACACGTTTGACGCTGTTCTGATGCGCAAAGATCCACCGTTCGACAGCGAGTTCTTTTACGCCACCCATCTGCTGGAGCAGGCCGAGCGCGAGGGCGCTCGCGTGTTCAACAGCCCGCGCGCCCTGCGCGATCACCCGGAAAAGCTGGCCTTGATGGAGTTCGCCCAGTTCGCGCCGCCCACCCTGGTGACCCGCAATGGCAACGCGCTGCGCGCTTTCCACACCGAGCATCGCGACATCATCTTGAAGCCGCTCGACGGCATGGGCGGCACCGGCATCTTCCGTGTCGGGCAAGATGGCTTGAACCTCGGTGCCATCGTGGAAACGCTCAACCAGGGCGGTGCCACCAGCGTCATGGCGCAGCGCTATCTGCCCGAGATCGAAGCGGGTGACAAACGCCTGCTGCTGATCGGTGGCAAGGTGGCGCCGTTTGTATTGGCGCGCATTCCGCAAGGTGGCGAGGTGCGCGGCAACTTGGCCGCGGGTGGCAAGGGTGTGGCCCAGCCGCTGAGCGATGAAAACCGCGAGGTGGCCGAGGCGATCGCTCCCAAACTGGCCGAACGCGGTTTGCTGCTGGTCGGGCTGGACATGATCGGCAACAGCGTGACCGAGATCAACGTCACCAGCCCCACCTGTTTCCAGGAGATCTTTGACCAGACCGGGTTTGATGTGGCGGCCATGTTCGTGGACGCTCTGGAATCGGCGCTCGGATGAAACACAGCCCCAGCGCTGAGCGCGTCGGCCTTCATGGACAAGAACAATGAGCAACGCTGAACAAGCCCCCGCGCCACCCCCTCAGCCACGCAACCCGCTGCACGGCGTCACCCTGGAGGCCATGGTCACGGCGCTGGCCGATTTTTACGGTTGGGATGGCTTGGGAGAACGCATTCCCGTGCGCTGTTTCAACGTGGATCCCAGCGTGGGATCGAGCTTGCGCTTTCTGCGCAAAACGCCCTGGGCGCGTGAAAAGGTGGAAGGGCTCTACCTGTTCATGCAACGTGAGATACGGCGCTCGGGAGGGCGCTGAGTTGCGTTGAGTGGCTGGCTTGCCCATCATGGAATGTCCCCGGCTTTTGTGAGCTTCTGCTCAATCCCCGCTTTTCTGTTGCATATATGCAACGGAAACTAGGTACATAGAAGTACCGGAAAAACGGCGTGTAACACGTAAGAATTTGTTAATTGCCAGGTCGGCGTAAGCCCGGGTGGTGGAACGGTGGCGGTGCCGGTAAAAAGGCTGATTGCAAATTCGCACGCCTTTCTCCCGAAACATTGCCCATGTCTGACTCGCTGGACTTGACCCTGGCCGTTTTTGCGAAAACACCGCTGGGTCAAGAAGAAATCCAATCCCGCTCCATGGGGCTCTCCCCCCTGGTTCGCCGCATTCTGGTGCTGGTCGACGGCAAACGCGCGCATGCCGATCTGTCGGCCTTGTTGCCAGAGGGCAGCGATATCGGGCAGATTTTGAGTGAACTGCTGGAGCGGGGCTGTGTGCAGGTGATGGCGCAATTGAAGCCGTCGCCGGCGGCCGCGCCTGCCAAAGAGGCCGGTGCCGATCAGGCGCCTTCAGCGGCGAGCCCTGATGGTGAGAGCCGGGTGCTGAATGGTCTGCCGCCGGCCACCTCCCGCTCGCTCAAAGAGAACGACATGGCGCGCAATTTCATGATCAATTCGATCAACGCCATCATTGGCCAGAACATGCGCGTGTCCTTGATCCACGACATCTTCCACGCCGATACCACTGAAAAGCTGCGCGAGGTGTACTTCGCCTGGGAAAACAGCCTGTCGAACACGGTGATGGGCGCCAAGCGCCTGCCTGAGTTGCGCGGCAAATTGTTCAAGGTTTTGTGACCGGTCAGGTGCAGGGCCGGCATCACTGCCGTCGCCTGCGCTCAATGCGCCGTCGCGCTTGAGAAGAGGTTCAACACGACCACGCCGGCCACGATCAGGCCCATGCCGATCAGCCCGGGCAGATCGATACGCTGACCGTGCACCACCCAGGCCACCAGTGTGATCAACACCACGCCCAGGCCCGACCAGATGGCATAGGCCACGCCCACAGGGATGGCCTCGAGCACCAGGGAGAGCAGATAGATCGCCAGGCCGTAGCCGACCACGACCAGCAGCGAAGGCCAGGGGCGCGTGAAACCCTCGCTGGACTTGAGCGCGCTGGTGGCGACCACCTCGGCTGCGATGGCCAGGCTCAACGTGACCCAGGCGTTCATGGCCTGGGCGCCCCATCGGTAAACACCATGAGCTGGCCGGGCTCGAACGCTGTCCATTCTTCGTTCGACGTCAGCGGCGTGGTCACGATCACAGCCACCCGGTCACCGGGTTTGTTCAAGTCGGCGAAATTGACCGTCCAGTCCTGGTCCATCAGGGTGGCCTGACTGAACGGGTGTTGGCGGATCAGGTAGTGCAGCTTGGTGGTGCAGTGGGCCCACAGGGCCTCGCCATTGGACAGCAGGAAGTTGAACGTGCCGAACTGGCTGATCTGCGGCACGAGTTCCCGCAGGGTGATGGTGAGCTCATCGATGCTGGGCAGTGCGGCATGGGATTTCGCCAGTTCCTGCAGCAGCCAGCAAAACGCCTGTTCGCTGTCGGAAGTGCCTACGGGCCGGAAGTGGCTGTGCAGGTGGGGCGCGTAGTTGTGCAGGTCGCCGTTGTGGGCAAACACCCAGTGGCGGCCCCACAGTTCGCGCGTAAACGGGTGGGTGTTTTGCAGACTCACTTCGCCGTAGGTGGCCTTGCGCACATGGGCAATGATGTTTTTGCTCTTGAGCGGGTAGTGCTGCAGAAAGTCGGCGATGGGCGATTCGGCGGCGCTCAGCGGGTCGACAAACAGCCGCAAGCCCTTGCCCTCGAAAAACGCAATACCCCAGCCATCGGCGTGATGGTCGGTGCCGCCGCCCCGTTGGCGAAAGCCGGTGAGGCTGAAATTGGCGTCGGTGGGCGTGGCGCAGTTGAGACCGAGGAGTTGGCACATATTGGAGGCCCTCCTGCGCCGCTCCGCGGCTTCCCCCGACAGGGGGGGACCACGTTGGTGGCCCGGTTGAACCGGTTCCACGGCGTGTGCTGGGGAGGGCATCACACGCGACTTGCGCAGGCAGCAAGAGCTGAAAAGAATGGGTTTCTATTTTCCTACAGACTTGTGCTCTTTCAACTGCCAAGCCGCCAGCAGCGCCACGGCGCATACCGCGGCCAGCATCAGGAAGGTTTCGTCGAAGGCCGCCAGGCGGGCGGGGTTGGTGCTGGTGGTGTCCAGGCGAAAGCCGTGGGCGGCGATGCGCCATTCGAGCACGATGCCGCACAGGCTCACGCCCGCTGCACCGCCGAGCATGCGCAGGAAGTTGATGACGCTGGAGCCCTGGGGGATGTGGCCTTTGTCGAGCCCGCGCATGGCACCCAGGTTGAGCGAAGGAAGAATGAAGCCCAGGCCGATGCGTCCCAGGATTGCCCAGGCCATGAGCAATGGCACGATGTGGGTGGGGTTGCGCAGGTCGATGGTGACCATCAGTGCGAATGAGCTGGCCAGCAAGACCAGCCCGATGCTGACCAGCCGGTGGGTGGGCTGTCGGTCGGCCAGGCGGCCCACGATCGCGATCGTGACCGCGAGCACCAGCCCGGCAGGCAGCAGGATGCTGCCGACATAGGAGGGCGACAGCCCCAGCCCCATCTGCATGTAGACCGGAAGCAGGTAGGTGGAGCCGAACAGGGCAATGCCATAGATGAAGGCCACGATGCTGCCCATGGCGAAGCGGCGGTTCACGAACAGCGAGAGGTTCATGAGCGGCGCCACGTTCAGGGCGGGCTGGCGGTTGTGCGATTTCAGCATGCGCCGCTGCAGCATGATGAATGCCCCTACGGCCAGCGCAGAACACAGAAGCAGAACGCTGGCCGCGCCAGCCGGGTCGGTGTGCAGTTCCACCAGGCCGTTGAGCAAACACAGTGTGCCCACCGTGGCCAACAACAGGCCGGGCCAGTCGAGCGCGGCACCTTGCGGGTTGGTGGCCAGGCCACCAGGGGCGTTGGTGGGCACGTACCGCCGCGCCAGCCACAGGGACGCCAGGCAGAACGGCACCACCATGTAGAAGATCGAGCGCCAGCCCATGCTGTCGACCAGCAGGCCGCCGATGCTCGGACCGATGGCCGGCGCAAGCACCACGCCCATGCCAAACACCCCACTGGCGCGCCCTTGTTCGTGGGGTTCGAAAGCCCTCAGAATGATGATCGCAGGGATGGGCTGCACAACGCCCGCGGCGAGCCCTTCGGCCACCCTGGCGGCCAGTACCAGCGGGAAATGCTGGGCCAGCCCGCCGGCCAGGCCACCGATCAGCAGCAGCCACATGCAACCCGAATAGGTGCGCCGATAGCCGTAGCGAGAGAGCAGCCAGGGTGTGGTGAGCATGGAAACCGTCATCGCAGCCATGAAGCCTGAGGTGACCCACTGGGCGCGCTCCTGCCCCAGGGCGAAATGCTGGCTCATGTCGGGAATGGCGACGTTGATGATGGTCGACGACATGATCGACGCCATGGTGCCCACCATGACCGACAGCAGCAGCAACCAGCGGTAGCGCTCTCCATAACGTGCGCGCAAAGCAGCGATGGAGTGGTCTGGGCGTGAGGATGTCATGGGTGGTCGGGGGAGGGCCTCATCATAGGCGCACACCATAAAACCCTGCTGAAGCGCTCCCAAAAGAAAGGGCCCCGAAGGGCCCTTTGAGGGAGTCGGTGATGATCAGCTGTAGCGCTTGAACTCGCCCGACTTCACCTTGGCCAGAAACTTGTTCAGCTCGGCTTTCACCACCGGCATCAGGAAGTACAGGCCAATGATGTTGAAGATGCTCATCGCGAAGATGGCTGCATCGGAGAAGTCGATCACGGCGCTGAAGCCGATCGAGCAGCCCACGATCACGAAGAAGCAGAACATCAGTTTGTAGATCAGTTCGTTGGTCTTGCCTTCACCAAAGAGGTAGGTCCAGGCCTTGAGTCCGTAGTACGACCATGAAATCATGGTCGAGATGGCGAACATCAGCACGGCCAGAGCCAGTGGGTATCGGAACCAGTCGTAGGCGGTCTGGAACGAGGCGGCGGTCAGTTGCACACCGGTCAACCCGTCAGGGCTGGGGTAAGGGCCCGCGTTCAGGCCGGCGATGGTGATGACCAGAGCGGTCATGGTGCAGATGATCACGGTGTCGATGAAGGGCTCCAGCAAGGAGACCAGACCTTCGGTCACAGGCTCGCTGGTCTTCACCGCCGAGTGGGCGATGGCCGCAGAGCCCACACCCGCTTCATTGGAGAAGGTGGCCCGTTTCAGGCCCTGGATCAGTGCGCCAATGAAGCCGCCGGCAACCCCTTCGGCGCTGAAGGCACCGTTCCAGATGGCCGAGAATGCCGCGCCGATCTGGTCAAACTCGACCACCAGCACGGTGATCGACATGGCCACATAGAGGACCGCCATCAAGGGAACCAGCTTGGAGGTCACCGTGGAGATCGAAGGCATGCCGCCGATGATCACGGAGAAGACGAAGGCCGCCAGCACGATGCCGGTGACCCAGCCGTAGCCGTCGGGCAGGCCGAAGGTCTGCACCAGCATGGCGTTGGCCTGGTTGCCCTGGAACATGTTGCCGCCGCCCAGTGCGCCAAGGATGGTCATGATGGCAAAACCCACGGCCAGAACCTTGCCGAAGCCAGCCATGCCACGCTCGGCCAGGCCGCGGCTGAGGTAATACATGGGACCGCCCGAGACCACGCCGGAAGGCAGCACGGTGCGGTACTTGACGCCCAGCGTGCATTCCGTGAATTTCGACGCCATGCCCAGCAGGCCAACGATGATCATCCAGAATGTGGCCCCCGGGCCTCCAATGGCCAGTGCCGCCCCCACACCGGCGATGTTGCCCAGACCCACAGTGCCCGACAGGGCGGTGGCCAGGGCGGCGAAGTGCGACACCTCACCGTCGTGGTTGGCCTTGGGGTTGTCGTAGCGGCCCCGCACCAGATCGATGGAGAGCTTGACCTGTCTTAGCTGAATGAAGCCGAAGTACAGGGTGAACACCAGCGCCGCGATCAGCAGCCAGCCGGCGATCAGGGGGAAGCTGGCTTCGCCCACCGGCACCGAAGTGAAGATCAGACTGGCGAACCAGCCCAGGTAGTCATTGAAGAAGCCGTCAACGGCGGCATCGAAGCCCTCGGCCAGGGCCGGTGGCGCAGCAACGGCGCACAGGGCGGCAGCAGCAAAGGTTTTGATGGAGGGTTGCCGAAAATGGCTCACGAGCGACTCCTTGATGGATAGACAAAAGCGCGACGAAAGATCTGGGTGCCTTTTTCGTCAAGCAAGGTGCGGGCCAGCGATGGCGCACCCTGGCGGAGCGGGTGGTGCGTCGGTGAACGCCGCACCGACCAGCCTGAGTCATCCTAAGTGCCTACAGATCGGGCTCGGCTACGCGATTACCCTTACAAAGGGCTTCCATCAGCCTTTTTCATCGCCGATCACCGTGACCCGTTTCGGCGCCACAGGCGCACCGCGAGCAGCACCAGCGGCACGCTGTGCAGCAGCAGATCAAAGATGTCGATGGGCCGGCTCAGCGTGCCCTGGCTGAGCATGCGCAGCTTCTCGATCAGGTGGGGCTCCGGAAGAACGGGCGCAATGGCAAGCCAGAGCGCCAGAGCGATCAGCAAGCCCAGTGGAAAACGGTCGAGCCAGCGCATCATGCGGCACCTTTTGAGTGGGTGATGACCTGCGCGTGGGCGCGCAAGCAATCTATACAAATGCAGGCCTTGCCTTGTGCCGCAGTGGGCAGGCTGGCGATCAGGTCTGGTGGAAAAGTCTCTGAGAGACACCAGCAGGGCGCCTGTGCGAGTCCGGTGGCGCGTTCGACTTCCATTGCGCAGCGGTTGTCCTTGCCACACAAAGGGCATTGAGTGGCTGGGAGGGGTGAGGAGGTGGCGGCCATATCGGGCATGTTGGAGCCATCCAGTTTAGCCAACTCCCGCAGGGATGGCGCTGTGCTATTTTCAGCAGCCATATGAGCTTGAACTTCTCTTTTGGAGCCGCCTTGCGTGGCGGCCTGTTCGCCGCTTTGCTGAGCGTTGCCTGCGCGCAGGCGGCCGATGGCGTGACGGCGCATACCGTGCCCGACACCATGGCGCAACGCGTCATGGCCTGCACCCTGTGCCACGGTAAGGAAGGCCGCGCCACCAACAGCGGGTTTTTCCCCCGCATCGCCGGCAAGCCCGAAGGCTACCTGTACCACCAACTGCGCCATTTCCGAGAAGGCCGGCGCAACAACGCGGGCATGACCGCGTTGCTGGATCACCTGAACGACGGCTACCTGCGCGAGATCGCGCATCACTTCGCCAGCCTCGATCTGCCTTACCCGCCGCCTGCGCCCAGCGATGCCCCCGCAGCGCTGCTCGCACTGGGTGAGGCCTTGGTCAAGCGCGGTGATGCGTCGCGCGACTTGCCCGCTTGCGTGGCCTGCCACGGCGCAGCGATGACGGGGGTGCGACCCCATGTGCCCGGTTTGCTGGGTTTGCCGCGCGATTACCTGATTGGTCAGCTGGGTGGCTGGCAAACGGGTTTGCGCAAAGCCTTCGCGCCCGACTGCATGGCGCACATTGCGCAAAAGCTTGCGCCGACCGACATCTCGGCCGTTTCTGCCTGGCTGGCGGCGCAAGCTTTGCCAGCCGATCCGCACCCCGTGTCGGCCGTGGTTGAACCCATGCCCATGCGTTGCGGCATCGCGCCGGGGGTCAAGCCATGAGCCGAAAAGCCTTGCGCAGCGCGCTGTGGGTGATGGGCCTGGCCTCGGGCGTGTTGCTGGCCGCTGTGGGTTGGGAGATGCACGGCGCCGAGATCGCGCCCATTTCAAACCCGCCCGCTGCCGATGCCGCCACGATTGAACGCGGCGCTTACCTGGCGCGGGCAGGCAACTGCATGGCCTGTCACACCGAGCGTGGCGGCGAGCCCTACGCCGGCGGGCGGGCCATCGACACACCGTATGGTGCGGTCTATGCCAGCAACCTCACACCCGACGCCACCACTGGCCTGGGCACCTGGAGCGCGCAGGCCTTTCGCCGCGCACTGCACGAAGGCCGCTCCCGCGACGGGCGTTTGCTGTACCCGGTCTTTCCCTATACCCACACCACGCTGGTGAGCGATGACGACAGCGATGCGCTGTATGCTTTTTTGCGAAGCGTTCCCTCCGTTGAAAAAGCCACGCCCGCCCATGCCTTGGGCTTTCCTGTGAATACACAGGTGGCGCTGGCGGCATGGCGTTTGCTGTATTTCAAGCCACAGCGCTTCGAGGCCGAGCCCACGCAATCGGCCGAGTGGAACCGCGGTGCTTATCTGGCGATGGGCCTGGCGCATTGTTCGGCCTGTCACAGCGAGCGCGATGCGCTCGGCGGCAGCACCCCGGATCAGCGCTGGGGTGCGGGTCTGATGCCTGACGGCCATTGGCTGGCGCCTTCGCTGCGCGATCCCGCGCAAGCGGGCGTGGCCGATTGGCCAGTGGAGCGCATCGCGGGCATGCTGCAGACCGGGCGCAGCGAAGGCGCCAACGGAGACGCCACTGCGATGGGTCCCATGGCCGAGGTGGTTTTGGATGGCACGCAGCATCTCAGCCGCGCTGACCTGCGGGCCATGGCCGTGTTTCTGAAAGCGCTGCCCGCGCAACCAAGCCCTGCGCCTGCTTTTGAGCCGGCCAAACCCGAGGTCCTGGCATTGGGCGAGAAGGTGTATGGCCAATGGTGTGTCGATTGCCATGGTGCCGCAGGGCAGGGTGCTGCGGGGGCTTACCCCCCGTTGGCGGGCAACCGGGGTGTGATCATGGCTTCGCATGTCAATGCGGTGCAGGCCATTCTCGCGGGCGGGTTTGCGCCGGCCACTTCGGGCAACCCGCGCCCTTATGGCATGCCACCGTTTCGCACGCTGCTGAGCGATGCTGAAGTGGCGGCCGTGGCGAGCTTCGTGCGCCAGTCCTGGGGCAACCGTGCCCTTGCCGTGGCACCTCAGGAGGTGCAGCGACTGCGGTGATCGAGCAGGCTTGCTGCTTGTATCAGGCGAACGTGATCCAGTCGGCCCGTTCGGGGTGGTCCAGATGCGGCAGGGTGTTGAAAGTCAGCAGCGCGTGACGTTTGGGGCCGAACTGGAGTTCGGTGATGGCGCTGTTGCGGATGCGCATGTTGAGGTCGATCGTGCGCTCAGGGCTCAGCCCCAAGACGTGACCGACCGCCGTCGAGATGGGCCCCCCGCTGGAGACCATCAGCACATTCTGGTTTTGGTGGTGTGCCCGGGCATGGTCCAGCGCGCTGGTCACGCCCTTTACGAAGCCTTCATAGGTTGGCATGCCCTTGGGGCTGACGGTGCCCGCCATCCATTGGCTCAGGCCATCGCGCAACATGTGAAAGTGGCGTTTGTAGCCCTCCGGTGTCGTGGGCTTGTCGACCGTATCGGGGTGGATGGCCTTGATCACCGCTTCGCCGTCGTACTCGTTGAGCCCTGGCCAGTTCAGTGGCTCGTGGGTGAACCCGGCGCCTTGGCGAATGCCTTCCCAGGTCTGGGCGTGGCGTTTGAGCGTGCCCATCAGCACCGCATCGAACCGCATGCCACGTTCGGCCCAGTAGCGGCCCAGGCTTTCTGCCTGGCGCTTGCCCAGTTCGCTGAGTTGATCGTAGTCGGCAGCGCCAAACGAAGCCTGGCCGTGGCGCACGAGGTAGAGAGTTCCCATGGTCGGCATTCTGGTCGCTGCCGGGAGGGGACTTTGTCTCGACAGCGACTGGGGTGGTTCAGTTTTTTGCACTGAAGGCCGATAAAGGCAGGCAATAGGCGGCGTCGTTGTGCTTTTGTGGTGTGGTCCCGCGTGTTGGAATGAGTTGGGACCGTGGGCTTGCCAGGTCGCTTTGTGCAGGGCGCCGCGCCTGCTGTCTGTGGCATGTGACTTGCCGGCCCCACAAACAACTCTTTTTTCTTTTGGAGCAACGCCAGGTGCCTTGCAGTATCGACAATGAGTTCCCCATTCTTGCTTTGTTGAGTTGCCGACTTTGAAACCGTTGATTTTTCATGCGTCTTGACTTGCCCACTCTGCTGCTGATCCGTCTGTTGATTGACGGATTTCTGGTCGCGCTCTACTGGTCATATGTCCGTCGGCACCCCGCCATGGGTGGGCCCGGCTGGTGGGCGGGTGCTGCGGTTGCCTCGGCCGTCAGCACGCTCGGCGCTTCCTTGGCCATAGGGAGCCCAGATGGCATGACGGTGCTGAATGTGGCCGGCAGTTTGACTGCGATCACCCTGTCCCACGCCATGGTCTGGCTGGGCCTGCGCAGCTACCTGGGTTTGCCCATGCGCCGCGCCGTGCAGTGGACCGCCGCCGGTGGTGTGGTCATGTTTGCGGCCCAGGCCTTGTTGCTGGAGGTGTGGGACTGGCCCGCCTTGCGGCGCATGCTGTTCGTGGCCGCATCGATGGGATTGATCGTCCTGAGCTTGTCGCATTTGCGCAAAAAGAACGCGTCGAACAGTGCGCGCGAATTTGGTGCGTTGCGCCTGCTTTTCCGCGTGGAGCTGGTGATTTTGGGTCTGGTGTTGGGCCGGCTCGCCTTCACGGCAGTGAATGCCCCCATCTATTCCCTGGACCAGGGCGCTCCTTTTGTGATTCTGTTCGTGACGCTGGACGCGCTCGTGCGCACCACGCTGCTGAGCGCGCTGGTGGGTCAGCGCTTGCAGCAGGCCAGCGAGCGCGACCGGCAAGAGCTGCGCGAAGGCAAAGCCGCCTTGCGCGCCTTGCTCGACAACATCCACGCCGGGGTGATCGTGTTCAACCCCGATCGCACGGTCAAAACCATCAACTCGGCCGCCCGAGCTTTTCTGGGGCGCGCAGGGGACACCCTGGCACAAGAAGGGCGGGCTCCGCAGCCCCTCGACTGGCCCGTGTTGCGCGAAGATGGCAAGACCATGGCGCGCCATGAAAGGCCCTTCGAGCGCGTATTGGCCACGGGCTTGCCGATGAGCGATGTGGTTCTGGGCCTGCAGCCAGAGGGCCAGACGGAGGTGCGTTGGGCGCTGTGCAATGCTTTTGCCGAGAACGACCATCTTGGCGGGCTTCGCCACGTGGTGCTCACCTTTGTGGACATCACCTCACTGCAGTTGGCGCAGCGTGACCAGAAGAAGCTGCAGGCGCAGCTTTCCCAATCGCAAAAAATGCAGGCACTGGGCACGCTGGCCGGTGGCGTGGCACACGATTTCAACAATATTCTGGCGGCCATTCTGGGCAATGCCGAGCTGGCCAGACAAGACGCAGGCGAAACCTCGGACGCCGTGCAGAGTCTCAACCAGATCAGCACAGCGGCGCGGCGTGGGCGGGAGCTGGTGCGCCAGATCCTTGCCTTCAGCCGCCAGCAACCACTGGAACGCAAGCGGGTCAGCATGCGCGCCATACTGGCGGAGAGCTGCGGGCTGCTCAAGCCGACGATGCCCTCCCATGTGAAACTGGGAACGGCCTGTGGGCCGGGCGAATTGAGTGTCAACGCCGATGCCACCCAGCTCGGGCAGGTATTGGTGAATCTGGGCACCAACGCATTGCATGCCATCGGTACTCAGCCAGGCAAACTCACCATTCAGGTCAACCGGTTCTCCCTGAGCTCCAGCCTGGTGCCTCCGGATTTGCCGAAAGACTGGCTTGGGGTGATCCGCGTGCAGGTGAGCGACGACGGATGCGGCATGGACGAAGCCACGCGACAGCGCATTTTTGAGCCCTTTTTCACCACCCGCAAGCTGGGCACGGGCACTGGCCTGGGATTGCCCGTGGTGCTGGGGATCGTCGAGGGGCACGGTGGTGTGATCGAAGTCAACAGCCAGCCTGGCGAGGGCACCACGTTCAACCTGTTCTTCCCTGCTGCCGTGACCGATCCTGGCGCCACCTACATCGATTCGGGCTGGCCTCAGGGCAAAGCCCTGCCCGGCAGCGACCCTTCCGGCGCCAATAGTTCGAAAGTTCCACAAGATGCCAGTTCTGTGCAAAATACAACCATGACACCAGAGACCACCCCGAGCAACCGCCACGTTCTCTACCTGGATGACGATGACACCTTGGTGTTCCTGGTGCGCCGCTTGCTGGAGCGCCGTGGCTTCAAGGTGACGACCTTCACCGATCAGCAAGAGGCCATTGACGCCGTGCGTGCACAGCCAAACGGCTACGACCTTTTGATGACCGACTTCAACATGCCTGGCATGTCGGGGCTGGATGTGGCCAAGGCGGTCCTGGCGCTGAACCCCCAACTGACGGTGGCTGTGGCCTCTGGCTACATCACTGACGAACTCCAGGCCGAAGCGAAGGCGGCGGGTGTGAAAGAGGTGGTGTTCAAGACCGACGCCGTTGAGGATTTCTGCACTGTGGTCGCCAAGCTGGTCGAGGGTTGAGCAGGGCCCTCGGCTAGCCGGATCTCACCTTTTGCGATCCGCTCCCCGCCCCTGCTGGTCGTTGGTGGCGATGCGCTGTCGATGCGCTGCTTCATGAAGAATTTGTCCTGCGAATGGAGCGGCAGCGTGCAACGGACTTTCAAATGACTCTGGATCTCTGGACCGTATTGGTGATGCGGCTGGGCGTGGATGTGGTTTACGCCATCGCCTACGGGGTTTTTGCGTTCATTTACCCCACCATCACGGGGCCGAGATGGTGGTGGAAAGCGGCGGCCGTCTCTGGTTTGTCGACGGCGGTGGCGCTGTCGAGCCTGCCCTCGTCGAATGCCGTTGATTACAGCCTCTACACATCCACCTTGATGGCCGCCATCATGGTGAGCTGGATGGGCACCCGAGACTTCCTGGGCTTGCCTCTCCGGGTGCCTCGCGTGGCGCTGGGGTGGCTGGTCTTTGCGTTTGCCTCTCTGTCTTGGATCGAACCGTTGCATCTGTTGCCCGAACCTCGAGCGGTGCTCTGGACGGGCGTGGGTGTGTTTGCCTGGTTGTCCCAAAAGGATTTTCGCCAGGCTCAGCGCCGTGCCGATCAGTATGGGTTGAGAGCCGCGAGGTATCTCGCCCAGTACGAAGGGCTGGTTGCGGTCATTCTTCTCTCTGCAAGCGTTGTGTATGCGGTGCAAGGAAAGCAGGGGTTTTGGCTCGATACCGATCTGCTGCAGATGGTGCTGATCACGCAGGCGGTTTTCTTCCGGGGTGTCGTCTATGCGTATCTGCTGGGGTTGCGGTTGCAGGAGCACACCGAAAACACGGAACAACAGTTGCAGACCAGCGAGGGACAACTGCGCTCCCTGATTGAAAACATCAATGCAGGTGTGTTGATCTTGAACCCAGACCGCTCGGTGGCAAACATCAATGCAGCGGCCCGCGCGATTTTTGCAGCCCATGGTGACGAAATTGATCTGAGCCCGTTGCATGCCTTGCAAGGGGCATGGCAACCCACTGACGAAACGGAAAAAGCCGGTCCGATCGGCGAGACGCCGTTTGATCACGTATTGGCCCGCGGGAAGTCCTTGAGCAACCTGTTGCTCTGTGTGCCCAGGCCTGACGAGGCGTTCCCGCGCTGGGCGCTGTGCAATGTGTTTCCCGAAAAAGACGCCGAAGGCAAGCTGCTTCATGTCGTCTACACCGTCATTGACATCACCGCGCGGGAGCGCGCACAGCAACAGCAGCAAGCGCTGGAGCAGCAATTGGCGCGGTCGCAAAAGATGGAAGCGTTGGGCACGTTGGCCGGGGGCGTGGCCCACGACTTCAACAACATTCTGGCGGCCATCCTGGGCAACGCCCATTTGGCGCAGCAAGACATGGAACCCGATGCCCCGGCGCAGGAAAGCCTGCGCGAAGTCAGTGCTGCGGCGCGGCGCGGGCGGGAGCTGGTGCGTCAGGTGCTCGCGTTCAGCCGCAAGCAGCCTGTGACGCTCACGCCGGTGAACCTCGCGGACGTTTTGGAGGAATCGTGCAAGTTGTTGCGCGCGGGCGGCTCCTCAGAGGTGAGCTTGCAGCAGGTGGTGCATTCTCGGTCGCCGATCGTCATGGGCGACGCCACGCAGCTCGGCCAGGTGGTGGTGAACCTGGGCACCAACGCCTTGCGTGCCATGCGTGGGCACTCTGGATCGGTGGTTTTTCGATTGGACGACATCGCGGGGAACGACCCCCTCTTGCCTGAAGAGGTTGCAAAGACGTGCCTTGAGCGTGGGGTTGGCGCTGTTCGGTTGGTGGTTCAGGACAGCGGCCATGGCATGTCGGATTCGGTGCGCAGCCGAATCTTTGAACCTTTTTTCACCACCGAGATGCTGGGGCAAAGCACGGGGCTGGGTTTGCCGGTGGTGCTGGGCATCGTGCAGTCGATAGGGGGCACGATCCAGGTGGACAGTGAGGTTGATCGGGGCACCACATTCACCGTGTACCTGCCGGCCGTTCACGCAACCGACCTTGCCCCGCTGTCTGAGCCTTCATTGACTGTTGCGGTCCAGGAAGAGGCGTCTTCGGGTGAATTGCCGAAACGCCATGTGCTGTATCTGGACGACGACGAAACATTGGTGTTCCTGATCCGCCGCCTGCTGGAGCGCAGGGGTTATCGCGTCAGTGCTTTTGTGGATCAGCAGGCGGCCATCGATGCCGTGCGCGAAGATCCCGATGGTTTCGACCTGGTGATGACCGATTTCAATATGCCCGGGATGTCGGGCCTGGATGTGGCCAGCCAAATCGCAGCGTTGAACCCCAGGCTGCCGATTGCCATCGCTTCGGGCTACGTGACCGATGCGCTCCAGGAACAGGCCAAGGCCATGGGCATCCTCGAGGTGGTCTTCAAAACCGATGCGGTCGAAGACCTCTGCGAAGTGGTGGCGCGTCTGTTGCGCTAGGGTCTGCTTTCACCCTTTTCCCTTCGCGTGGCGGCCCGAAGCAAAGACCAGGCGCGGCGTTGCGAAGTCTGACCGGGGGAGATCTCAGCCGCGATATGCGCCTCGCGCATGGCCTTGATCTGCCGCACCTGTTGAAAGATCGGTGTGATCAGGGCACGGCAGGTTCAGAAGTCTGAGCAGCCAGAGAAGCGGCGTCTGGCAACCCGCCCCGGGCTTGCCAGACGCTCCATTCAATCCTTGTTGTTGGCTGGTTTTGCGTCAATGCCGTCCGCGGGACATGCCCTGCGCAGTATTCGAAATCGCCGCAGATCTCACTTCTGGTTACAGGCGAGCTGCACCCCCGATGGGTAGATTGGTTCGGTCGAAAGGCCCATGTTCACAGATTCGTGGCGTGGTCTCGATCGACTGGAAATTTTTCCTCAATTTACCTGGGAATGTTGTCATGGAAAAGACCGAGTGGATCACCGCAACTCAAAAAGAGGCCATCAAACGCAAGAGCTGGCACAAGCTGAACAGTTCGCCGCTGATGGGTCGATTGATGGATGCCGATGAGATGGCGTTGCGTGCGCTGTTTGTGGGTTACTGGCCATTCGTGGACAGTTTTCCCCGCGTGATTCAGCTGACCTATGAGGCCACCGCTCAGTTTTCGCGGTATGGAAGGGTCTTGTCTGGTGCACTGCGCGAAATGGAAACCGACGAGCGCAACCACCGGGCGCTGTGGTTGCGCAGCACGGCCGCAGCGAACATTCCGGAAACCGATTTGTACGATTCGGAACCCTTGCCGGAGGTCTTGAGGGTCACGGGCGCGATGGTTGAGCGCGAGGCGCTGTGGCAGCGGCTGCTCGATTTTGTGGCGGTCGAGATTGTGGCCGAAGGCTTGAGTGTTGCTTTGCTGTCTTCAGACCGGTTCCGGGAGCGCTTGGGAGCCAAAGGGACGGCATGGTTCAAGGTCCATGCGGTACATCCTTCTGATGAAACCACGCACGAAGAAATCGCCTACCGTGCAGCGGTCGCTCTGATGCCAAAGGGCGGGGCAGAGGCGATTGCTGACCAGGTGGATCGCACGGTTCAGGAAACCGTGGACCGCTTTGTGGACGCGATGAGCGCCTGTTTCCGAGAGCAGGATGCCTTGGCAGTGGTGGATTGACGGCACCTGTCGGGCAGCCTTCAGGGTCTGTTCTCACCGGGAGTGCCGGTGTGGGCAGGCCTTGATGAGCTGGGTGGGCGGTTCGTGGAAGAAGCATGGTCTGAGCATGATCAGGCTTTGCAGCAACGGCGCATCCCGTCGAAAGCACGGCAACCCAGTTGTGGCGCCCAGCGAGGCCCGGTGGCTCCACTGCCCTGCGCGTTGCGAAGGACGGCACCCGACAGATGTCAAACGCCCGACTGAAGCGACACAGGGCCTCTCGGTGTGTCGAATTCGGCGTGGATGGCCGCCTGGCCGTTTTGCACAGTGATCCCGCTCAGACCGATCGCATTCAAAACACCTTGCAGTTTTTCGGTCTGTGGATGCGCGAGTCTGAGCTGGCTCAGGCGCAGGCCGCAGGCGGGCATGGAGGCGGCCGGGTGGGTCTCGCCCCACTGGATCAGGGTCGGCATGCAGCCATCGAACAACCGTTGGCCATCTTCGCGCACGCTGATTTGCCATTCCAGCAAACCGTTGGGCGTGGGGCGCGAAGCATTGAGTGCTTCGCCGCGCTCGATGCCTTGCGCGCGACAGGCCGCCAGCGCGATGCTCAGGCTGGGAACACTGGCCACCCAGTGCACGAGTTGCGGGCCTTGGGTGGCCAGTGTGCTGCGCAGGGCATGGTCGTCAAGGTCGAACCAGCGTCTGCAGGGTGCGCCTCGTTGGGGCGTGGCGGCGGGGTTGATCGCGATGATTTCCAGATAGGCGTTTGGCGCGCCGTCGCAGTCCAGTTTCAGCAAACGGTTGTGCGTACCAAACAATGCGTGCTCGCCGCCCGGACCGGGTGTGACGCCCAAGGTGGCTTCGCACCAGGCCACGCCTTCGTCCAGCGTGGTCGCGGCGATCACCAGGTGATCGGGTTGGGGTGGCCTTGTGTTCATGGATAGGCCTGCCCGTTCTTGTGCAGAAAAACCCATTGGCCATTTTTCAGAACCGCCTCAAGGTCGTCATCGGGGTAGCTGCCGGTATCGCCAGGGGTTCGGTCGCCCACTTCGAGGTAGACCACAGGGCTCTCCGTGTTGTTGCGCAGGCAATGGGCGTCTCCGGTGCCGGCCTTGAACCCGGCGCAGTCGCCGGGGCCGAGCGGTGTGGCGCCACGATCGGTGTGCAGGGTCGGGTGCCCTTGCAACACATAGATGAATTCGTCCTGACGGGAGTGTGCGTGGCGCAAGCTCGACACTGCCCCAGGCGCCAGACGTGTGAGGTTGACGCCGAAGTTGCCAAGGCCAAAGACGTCGCCCAAAGCGCGCTTCTCGCGCCCTGCCATGCGCGAGGCGAAAGGCTCTGGGTAGTTGGATGGCTTGGTGCGCGGGGCCACCTGATCAGCAGCGATGGCCACGGGACGGATCGGTTCGGGCATGGTGTTCTTACAGTGAAACGGTGCCGGCGATGCAGGTCACGGAGGCGCCGCCGACCCAGGTATTGCCATCGGCGTCGCGTTCAAGGTGCACCCGGCCTTCGCGGGCCATGGCCGTGCCTTGCGCGGCCACGTAGCGCTCAGGCGCCAGCCCTGCGCCCATCAGCCACTGTGCCAGCGCGGCGTTCAGGCTGCCGGTCACAGGGTCTTCGGTCATGCCGTTGTTGCCCGGGAAAAAAGCGCGGACTTCGAACTGCGTTTCGTCAGCCTTGCGGGCACCGACCACACCGGACTTGCCGCGCGGACCGACGACGCCGATGTCGAGCCCGGCCAGCATGGTCGCGTCGGGCTGGAGCGCGAGCACCTGATCGGCGCTGCGCAGCATCACGCCGCGCCAGTTCGGGCCGTTGTCGCACCAGGCGTGGGCCGTGATGTCTTCGCGCGCCACGCCCAGGCCACGCGCAATCAGCTGCACGTCGGCTTCGTCGAGCGGACCGCTCTTGATCAAGGTGGCGCAGTGAATGCAAGACGCTGACCATCGCGGCGCAGTTTCACCAGCCCGACGCCACATTCCTGCACCACCTGTTCGCCGCGCGGCACACCCCCGGCCTCCAGCCAGGCGTGGCAGCTGCCGAGTGTGGGATGACCGGCGAACGGCAGTTCACGGCCCGGGCAGAAAATGCGCACGCGGTAGTCGGCGCCTGCGGCCGCGCCTTCGGGTGTGGGCGGCAGCAGAAAGGTGCATTCCGAGAGGTTGGTCCAGTTCGTGAAGTGCTGCATCGCCTCTGTGTCCAGGCCAGTGCCGTCAAGCACCACAGCCAGCGGGTTGCCGCGGTAAGGCGTGGTGGTGAACACGTCCACCTGTTTGAACGGGCGTTGTTGCATTGGATCCCCCTTTACATCGATTGTCTGATCGCCTTGGCCAGCAGCGCCATGCCGGTGGCGATCTGCTCTTCGCTGGCGGTGACAAAGCTCAAACGCAGCGTGCGCGGATCGGCCGCGTCGGCGTAAAACGCCGCGCCGGGCACGAAGGCCACACCGGCTTCCACCGCCTTGGGCAGCAGCTCGATGGCGCTCATGCCTTCGGGCAGTCGCACCCAGAGGAACATGCCGCCGTCGGGTCGGTTCCATTGCACGTCCAAGCCCCCGCATTTCCTTTTCAAGCGCTCCCAGCATCGCCGAACATTGCGCTTTATAGAGCGCGCGGATGGTCGGCACATGGCGGTCGAGAAAGCCGTCTTTGATGACTTCGGCCACCACGCGCTGGTTGTAGCCCGGGCTGTGCAGATCGGCGGCCTGCTTGGCTTGCAGCAGCTTGGGGTACACGCTGGGTGGTGCAACGATGTAACCCAGGCGCAGACCGGGCGCCAGCACCTTGGAGAAGGAGCCGAGGTATATGCAGCCTTCAGGGTTGCGGGCTGTGAGCGGGGCGGGCGGCGGTGCGTCGAACCACAGATCGCCGTAGGGGTTGTCTTCAACGATGGGCAGGTTCAGCGCGGCGGCGCGCTCCACCAAGGCCGCGCGGCGCGCCTCGCTCATGCTGCGCCCGGTAGGGTTCTGGAAGTTGGGCAGCACATAGAGGAATCGCGCGGCACCGGTACCTTCGCCCATCTTGGCTTGAAGATCGCCCACGTCCAAGCCTTGCTCATCGCTGGCCACGCTCACCACCGCAGGTTCCATCGGCGTGAACGCCTGCAAGGCACCCAGGTAGGTGGGTGTTTCCACCAGGATGCGGCTGCCTTCGTCAATCAACACCTTGGCCACGAGGTCCAGGCCCTGCTGGCTGCCCGTGGTGATCAGCACCTGGTTGGGATCGACTTTCCACGGCAAACTGGCCGCCACGTGTTCGCGCAGTGGTGCAAACCCTTCGCTGGCCGCGTACTGCAAAGCCGCCTGGCCGTCGGTACGCAAAACTTTTTCGCTGGCTTCGGCGAATGCGCTGATGGGAAAGGTCTTGGGCGAGGGCAGGCCGCCCGCGAAACTGATGATGCCGGGCTTTTCGGTGATCTTCAGGATCTCGCGGATCACCGAAGGGTTCATTTTTTGGGCGCGGCGCGCGAGGGTCCAGGTGGTCATGTTGTTGCCCGGTGGGGTGTTCAAAGAAGTGGATTGAAGATGATCTGAGTGGTCTTTCACGCCAGCATGGGAATCAGCGAGGCCACGAGCGCCAGCGCCATGGTCACGTTGAAGAAGCGCAGCCGTTTGGGGTCTTGCAAGATGCGGCGCATGGCGCTGCCAAAGGCGCCCCAGGTCGCCACGCAAGGCAGGTTCAGCGCCACAAAGAGCGCCGCCAAAGCGAGACATTTGCAGGGGTTGCGCTTGCGCGGGCAGGAAGGTGCTGATCGCGGTCACCGCCATGACCCAGGCCTTGGGATTGACCCATTGAAACGCTGCCGCGGCGAAGAACCCCATGGGGTGTGCTGCGGTGGGCGCGTTGGCCGAGGGCGGCCCCGCGTTGGCCAGCTTCCAGGCCAGCCCGAGCAAGTAGGCCGCGCCGACCCAGCGCATGGCACTGTAGATCAGCGGGAAGCGCTCCAGCAGAGTGTGCAGGCCCAGGCCCACCAGCAAGATCATCAAACCAAACCCCAAACTGATGCCAAACAGATGGCGCAGCGAACGGGCGAAGCCAAAGTTGACGCCCGAGGCCAGGATCATCATGTTGTTCGGCCCGGGCGTGATCGAGCTGACCACGGCGAACAGGCTGGCGGCGAGCAGGGTTGTGCTGTTCATGCGGGCCTCCTTGGGGGTGCTGGCGCGGCCAGCTTGCGGCCCATGAACACGGTGGCCACCACGGCGATCGCAAAGCCCAGCGTCATCAGGTCCAGCGATTCGCCCAGCAGCGGCACGGCGGCCACGATGCTGATGAAGGGTTGCAGCAACTGCATCTGGCTCACCCGCAGCGCGCCGCCCAGGGCCAGCCCGCGGAACCAGGCGAAGAAACCGGCCCACATGGAAAACACGCCGACGTAGCCCAGCGCCAGCCAGGAGGTCAGCGCAATCGGCTGATCGGGCCAGGTGAGCCAGGCGCCGGGCAGCGTGATCGGCAGCGCCATCACGCACACCCAGCTGATCACCCGCTCCGCGCCCAGCGAGGGCGTGACCTTGGCGCCGGCCACATAGCCGACCGATGCCGCGACCACCGCGCCCAACAGCAAGAGGTCGGCATGGCTCAGCCCAAAACCGTGGCCCAGTTGATGGGCGCGCAGCAGGCTGTAGATGGCGACCAGGGCGCTGCCCAGGGCGGCGAACAGCCAGAAACCCAGGCGGGCGCGCTGGTGCATCAGCCAGGCGGCCGCAGCGGCCGTGGCCAGGGGGAGCAGGGCGGTGATCACGGCGGCATGGCTGGCGGTGACCTCGCGCAATGCCCAGCCCAGCAGCAGCGGGTAGCCAATGGCATTGCCCAGCAGGGACAGCGCGAGGGGCAGGCGCTGCTCGGGCCCGGGCAGGGGCGAGCGGGTCAATGCCAGGTAGGCGATCGACAAACAGCCGGCCAGGGCGGCGCGGCCCCAGGTGACGAACCAGGGCGAGAGTTGCGGCGCATCGGCGGTGCCGGTGGCCAGGCGCGTCATGGGCAGGGTGAGGGCAAACACGAACACGCCCAGGAAGCCCAGCCAAAGGCCCAGGGCTTCGCTGCGATGTCTGGGCATTTATGGTCAAGCTCGGCGCTCATGTTGCACCACCGTTCAGACCCGCCGACCATTCGTTGAACAGCATCCACCCGGCGGTGAGCACCAGCGCTGTGGCCATCAGGCGGTTGAAAACCACCAGCCGCGCACCCGTGGGCTCTCCGTTCACCACCGGGCCGGCCAGCCAATGGCGCAGCACCGAACCGGCCAGCGCGTAGGTGAAGTTGCTGAAAAATGCGAAGGCGACCATCAAGCGGCAAAACCTGCGCAAAGCGCAGCATCGCATCCGGCCGTCCGGCCACCCAGCCCGCCACCAGCGACAGCGCCAGCATCCACGCCTTGATATTGAGAAACTGCAGGCCCACGCCCTGCCAGAACGTCACGTTCAAACGCGCTTCGTCCACCGAACTCAGGCTGTGGCTGCCCCATAAGCGCCTGGCCAGCCACAGCAAATACACCACGCCGCCGAGCAGCACCGCCCAGCGAAGCAGCGGCTGCGCCACCAGCAAGGCGCCGAGCCCGGCAGCCGACAGCGCGAAAAGCATGCCCCAGCCCACCGGCACGGCGCAGACAAAACGCAGCGCATGCTTGAGCCCGCCGTTGGCGGCCAGTGCGGTGGACAGCGTGGTGTTGGGCCCGGGGGTGAAACTGGTGGCCGTGGCCAGAATCAGCAAGGCGGTGAGTTCGGCCGCGTTCAATGGCGCCGCCGCAACAAAGGACCACTGGCAAGCGGGCCCGGCACCGGGCCATGGTTGTGAAAGATGGAGGCGATTGGCATAGGCGCCAATGTAGCTTGACTAAGCAGTACAGCACCAATACAGTTTGCAGGATCAGCTCACGAACTGTATGGCTCGGTGTGGCCACACAGCAGAGCATTCTTCGATCCTTTTTTGCGCGATCCATGACCCTTTTGAAGCCCGGCGCGACGGAGTTGGGCGCCGCTTTGGACGCCGTTTCTGGCGCCCATGCCCATGTCGCCAGCAGCGCCGCTGGTGAAGGCGCTGCGGGCGAGGTGACGCCCCTTGTCTCTGCGCCCGCCCTCATGCGCCAGTCGGCCCAGACCTTGGCCGAGCAGTTGGCTGAGCGCTTCGCCGGGCGCATCCGCGACCGTCTGCTGGCGCCGGGCGCGCGCTTGCCCAGTGTGCGGCAGTGTGCGGCGCAGCAGGGGTTGAGCCCGTCCACTGTGGTGGCAGCCTACGACTTGCTGCAAGCCCAGGGGCTGGTGGTCGCAGAACGCAACCGCGGGTTTTTCGTGCGCCAGCGTGCGGCCGTGACGGCTTTGGCTTCCAAGCGGGAAGCTGCTGGTGAGGCGGGGTTGCGGGCGGGGCCTCCTGTGAATGCCGGCGCCTTGATCCGGGGCATGTTCCAGCCGCCCGGCGAACGGCCGCAGCCGGGCATGGGCGCCTTCCCACCGGAGTGGATGGAGAACTCGTTTTTGCAAACCGCTGTGCGCCGCGTGAGCACGGGCAAGGCATTGAACGACAGCTCGCTGCGCTACGGCGAGCCGTTGGGCGACGGACATCTTCGCCGTGTGCTGTCGGCGCGCCTGCAGGGGCTGGGCCTGCCCGCCGAGGCCGGGCAAATCATCACCACCATGGGGGCCACGCAGGCGCTGGACATCGTGAGCCGTACCTTGATGAAAGCCGGTGACAGCGTGATGGTGGAAGAACCGGGCTGGGCCATCGAGTTTGCGCGTCTCAATGCCCAGGGCGTTCGCATCTTGCCGGTGCCGCGCGGGCCATCCGGCCCCGATCTGGCCGTGATGGCGCGTTATTGCGAGGAACATGCGCCCAAGCTGTTTGTGAGCGTCAGCGTGTTGCACAACCCCACCGGGCATTGCCTGTCACCGGCCAGTGCTCACCGCATCTTGCAGCTCGCCCAGGCGCACGACTTTCACATCGTCGAAGACGACACCTACAGCCACATTGCCCCCGAACAAGCGACCCGCATGAGCGTGCTTGACGGCCTGCAGCGCACCATCTACATCAGTGGTTTCTCCAAAATACTCGCGCCCAACTGGCGGGTGGGCTACCTGGCCGCACCCAGTGCCTGGGTGGAGCGCCTGCTCGACACCAAGTTGCTCTCCACCCTCACCACGCCCAGCCTGCTGGAGCGTGCGCTGGCCCTGTGCATCGAGCAGGGCCAGTTGCGCCGTCACGCCGAACGCATTCGCCTGCGGCTCGATGCTGCGCGCAGCCGCAGCGTGAAGCTGGCGCAGGATGCGGGCTGCCGGTTCATGGCCGAGCCCGCCGGTTTGTTTGGCTGGGTGGACACGGGAGTGGACACCGAAATGTTGGCGCAGCGTTTGCTCGACGAGGGTTACCTGATCGCGCCGGGCGCCTTGTTCCATGCTGCGCGAGCGCCGAGCACGCTGATGCGCATCAATTTCGCCACCACGCAGGAGCCCGCGTTCTGGCAGGTGTTCAGCCGCTTGTTGCCGGCTGTGCGCTGAGCAGGGCGGCCAGCGCCTGGTCGATCTGCTGGGCCTCGGATTGCATCAGCGGCAGGGCCCGGCCGAAGAGCGACCAGTCGCGGCTCAACGCGGCCAGTTCCAGCCCTTTGGCCAGGCGTGCGCCGCGCTCGGCGGTCATGCTGCCCAACGACCCTTTGAGCCCGTGGGCGTGGGCAATGGCCAGCTCGGGGTCCTGTGAACGCAACGCATGTTGCAGTTTTTGCAAGCGATGGTCCAGGTCGCTGCGCATCGCTTGAGCCAGTTGGTGCAGCGTGGCTTCATCACCATAGAGGCGGCGGCGCAGCTTGTCCAAATCCAGGGGGCCCGCGGCTGCCGGTGCTTTGTGTTCTGGCTCCGCGTCGGATGGCAGTGTTGACACCATCGGATGCCCGGAGGTGCGCTGCAGCACCTCGTCCATGGCGCGGATCAGCGCCTGTGGGCTGACAGGTTTGGGTGTGTAGCCGTCTGCACCCGCTGCCAGGCAGGCTTCGCGATCGCCCTTCATGGCATTGGCGGTGACCGCCACGATAGGCGTGTGGCGCTTGCTCTGGAGAATCTCCTGCTCGCGGATCATCCGCGTGGCTTGCAGTCCGTTGGTGCCGGGCATCTGCACGTCCATCAAAACGAGGTCCACACCGCCTTGGCGCCACAACTGCACCGCTTGCTCGCCGTCTCGGGCGTTGCGCACCTGGCAACCCAGGCGCTTGAGCAACTGGTTGATCAGCAGTTCGTTGACCGGGTGGTCTTCCGCCACCAGCACGGTCATGCCCGTGAAGCGTTCGTTGGCCTTGGTCACCTCCTGGAGTTCGGCCGGCGCGCTTTGGGGACCGTCATTGCTCACGGCAGGTTCGTGCAACGGCAGGGTGACAGTGAAGGTGCTGCCTTGGCCCAGCTCGCTCAACAGTTCAATTCGTCCACCCATGAGCCGGGTGAGCTTGGCGCATATGGCCAGGCCCAGTCCACTGCCGCCGAAGCGCCGCGCGGTCGAGGCATCGGCCTGGGTGAAAGCATCGAAAATGGTGGCCTGGTGGTCTTTGGCAATGCCCACGCCACTGTCTTGAACCTGCAGTTGCAACAGGCGCTGACCGAGCGCGTTGGTCTGAACTTGGGCGGAAACGCGAATCTGGCCGCCCTTGGGTGTGAACTTCAAGGCATTGGACAGCAGGTTGGCCATCACTTGTCGCAGCCGACCGGGGTCGCCCTCCACCATGCTGGGCAGGTTGCTGGCGAGCTGCAGCTTCCACCCCATGGACTTGGCGTGCGCCTGGCCCGCATAGAGCGTGCTGAGCTCTTCAAGGGTTTCGTGCAGCCGGAAGGGCACTTTCTCAATATCCAGCTTGCCGGCTTCGATGCGTGAGAGGTCCAGCACGTCGTTGAGCAGCCCGAGCAGTGCATGGGCGGAACTGTCCATCAGGTCCAGCCAGGACTTCTGCTCGTCGGTGAGCTGGGAGTCCATCAGCAGTCGCGTCAGGCCCATCAGTGCATTCAGCGGCGTGCGTACCTCATGGCTGATATTGGCCAGAAACTCGCTTTTGGTCCGGCTGGCCTGTTCCGCGAGCTCGCGGGCCTGCAGGCTTTCGGCTTCAACCTGTTTGCGCTCGGTGATATCCGCGTGCGTGCCCATCAGGCGAATCGGTTGGCCCCGGCTGTCATGTTCGGCCACCATGCCATGGCTTTCGACCCACATCCAGCCCTCAGCGCTGCGCAGCCGAAATTGGGCCACACCGCGTGTCTTGCGACCACTCAGAAGATCCTGAGTGACGAGCTTGAGCTGGGCGCGATCGTCCGGGTGGGTGCGTTCTCGCAGAGCTTTGGTGTCCCAATAGCCATCCATGGCGATATCGCCCAGCATCTCTCCCCATCGGGCGGTGAGAAATACCTGGTCCGACGGCAGTTGCCAGTCCCACAGGGCCAGGCCCGCGGCTTCCACCGCCAGCTGCAACCGGTCGCGCGTCTCGTCCAGCGCTTCCTCGGCCAGCAGGCGGCTGTTGGACTCTCTGTGCACCGAACTGCGCAGCCGGTCGAGCTCGTGGTTTTGCCGCTCCACTTCGGCCAGAAGCTGTTGGGTGCGCAGGCGCTCCTGGTGCAGCTCTTGCACGGCGCGCTGGAAATCCAGTGCGAGTCGTTCTGGGGAGGCGGCCATGTTGAGGTTGGAGATGCTTTTGTGTGGGTTCAGGCGGTGCTGAGCGCTTCCAGACGCTCCATGGCTTGCAGCCACTCCTGCTCTATTTCGGCATGTCGGGCGCCGAGTTGAGCGGCCAGCGCAGGGTCGCTCGCATACAGAGCGCCGCCGCCCAGCTGCTTTTCCACTTCTGCTTGCTCGGTTTCCAGCGCTGTGATTTTGTCCGGAAGGGCATCGAGCTCACGCTGTTCTTTGTAACTGAGTTTCTTCTTGACCGCAGTTTGGGCACTGGGTGCCGCCACAGGGGTCGCCGATGGCGCAGGCGATGGCGCTGGAGCCGGTGCAGCGTCGCGCTGTAAAGCCTGGGCTCGGGCGGACTGCGTCATCCAGTCTTGCACGTCACCCACATATTCGCGCCAGCGGCCTTCGCCCTCGTGCACGATGGTGCTGGTGACCACGTTGTCGAGGAAGCGCCGGTCGTGGCTGACCAGGAACACTGTGCCGTCGTATTGCTGCAGCAGGTCCTCCAGAAGCTCCAGGGTGTCGATGTCCAGATCGTTGGTTGGCTCGTCCAAGACCAGTACGTTGGCCGGCCGCGCAAACAGGCGCGCCAGCAGCAAGCGATTGCGTTCACCACCAGAGAGTGTGCGCACCGGTGCATTGGCCCGCGCCGGAGAAAACAGGAAATCGCTCAGGTAGCTCTTGACGTGGGTGCGTTTGTTCCCAATCTCGATCCACTCACTGCCCGGACTGATGAAGTCTTCCAGCGTGGCGTCGAGGTCGATCTGGTCGCGCATCTGGTCAAAATAAGCCACTGACTGCTTGCTGCCCTGGCGCACTGTGCCACTGTCTGCGGCCAGTTCGCCCAGAATGATCTTGAGCAGCGTGGTCTTGCCGGCCCCGTTCGGGCCAATCAGGCCGATCTTGTCGCCTCGCAGGATGGTCGAAGTGAAGTCCCGGATCACGGTGCGCTTGCCACCATTGGCCAGCGGAAAGCTCTTGGTGACCTTCTCCAATTCGGCGACGATCTTGCCGCTGGCGCCACCGCTGGCAACTTCCAACTTCACATTGCCCAAGGCATCGCGCCGCTGTGAGCGCTGGGCCCGCAGGTTCTCCAGTCGGGTGATGCGGCCTTGTGCACGGGTGCGGCGTGCTTCGACCCCCTTGCGGATCCACACTTCTTCTTGTGCCAACAGCTTGTCGGCGCGGGCATTGATCACAGCTTCCTGCGCCAGCTGTTCTTCCTTCAGCACTTGGTATTGTGCGAAGTTGCCGGGATAGCTCAGCAGCCGGCCTCTGTCGAGCTCCACCATGCGTGTCGCAACGCGGTCCAGAAAGGCCCGGTCGTGGCTGATGGTGACGACGCTCCCTTTGTATTCCAGCAGCAAGTCTTCCAGCCAGGTGATGCTGTCCAGGTCCAGGTGGTTGGTGGGCTCATCCAGCAACAAGACGTCAGGTCGGCTCACCAAGGCCTGAGCCAATGCCACCCGCTTCTTGTTGCCGCCAGAAAGGGCGCCCACGCGGTCGTCGGCGTTCAAATGGAGTCTGTGCAACGTTTCCTCGACGCGCTGCTCCCAGTTCCAGGCGTCCAGCGCCTCGATGCGGCTCTGCAAGGCGTCGAGGTCCAGACCCTCGGCACCACTCAAATAGAGGTCCCGCGCATCGCGCGCATCGGCCAAGCCGACGCTCGCTGCATCAAATACTGTGGCCTGCAGATCCAAAATCGGTTCCTGGGGCACGTAAGCCACCCGCAACCCCGTCTGCACTTGAAGAGTACCGTCGTCAGGCTTCTCCAACCGCGCCAGTATTTTCAGCATGGACGACTTGCCCGTGCCGTTGCGCCCGATCAACCCGACACGCTCCTGTGGTTCGAGAGAGAAATCGGTGTGGTCAAGCAGCGCAACATGTCCAAAGGCCAGTTGAGCGTCTTGCAAAGTAATGAGTGCCATGGAGAGTGTGTCAATGAAAGAGCCGTCATTATCCGGCCCACACAACTCATACGCGCCACGACCCACTCCCCATCAGATGTAGGTTGATCCCGCCCCACGCAAGCGGGACAGTCGAAAAAGTACGCTTTGCGCACATATATAGAGCGACGAACAGTTTCCTATGTGGATCCCCCTTGATATCGATCCAGCTCCGCTCGAACTGAGCGCAAGGAAAAAAATCTGAAAACTTTGACGAGAGCAAAA
>CAVORS010000024.1:0-14645 GCA_963698635.1 uncultured beta proteobacterium | reverse complement strand
TGCCGGGGGATGCCCGGCGGCAAACCCGCCGGTGTGCCCTGCCCGCACCTGGACGAAGCCTTGATGTGCAAGCTGTTCGGCCAACCCGAGCGGCCCGCCGTTTGCAGCTCGCTACCGCCATCCCTGGAGATGTGCGGCCCAGACAGGGTGCACGCCCTGCACTTTCTGACGCAACTGGAACACGCCACCCGCCCGTGAAAACAAACCCAGCCTGAGCGGGTTGGGCTGGACATGGTGGTTGTGCCTGAGCTTCTCTTTCACGCAGGGAAGGTGGACGGCACAACACCCGGGAATGGGTGCACCGCTTCAGAGATCCGAGCGGCCTCTCCCGGACAGACCCGACACCAACGAATCAGGCATTTCCGGGCGATGGTTTCGCCGCACCCAGTACCAGACGCGGTAGGCCTCCAGCAAGCCCAGCGGGAGAAAATGCACCAGTGCGGGCCCGATGCCACCCCAGTCGTGCAAGGCCGCCCAGTGCACCAGCGTGAGCACGGCCGCCCCATAGGTCCAGCGTTGAAGCTGTTTCCATCGCTTGCCCATCAAGCGCATGAAGGTGTCCATCGAGGTGACGGCCAGCGGAATGAAGATCGCGAAAGCGATCCAGCCGGTCCAGATGTAGAGCTTCGGCAGTTCGCCCAACACCTTGTCCACCGTCGCCGCGTCGATCAGGTAAAGCGCGGTGTGAAGGGCCGCATAGGCAAAGGCCGCCACCCCGAAGTAGCGGCGATTCCTGATCAGCCATTTCGGCACAGGCCTGCCCTTGAACAAGAGCGCCAGTGGGCTGGCCAGCATGGCAATGATCATGAAGCGGGCCGAGAACTCGCCGCTCGGATGCAGCAGTTCATGGAAGATTTTGGGATCGTCCGACCCCGTCAACGCCACGGTCATGCCGAGCGCCGGCAGCGCAAGAAGACACCAGAGCCAGTAGGGGGAGAAACGGGCCAACACAAATAACCTTTAAGTATTCAGAAAGACTGTTTGGATGGGCCGCGCCTCAGACTTGCTCCATGCGCTTGGCTTTCTGTTGCGCATCCTCGACGAGCCCCATTTTCCAGCAGACTGAGATGCAAGTGTCTCCACGCGAAACCTGCTTGTCTTCAGCCCGCAGCGCACGACAGGCCCAAACGACGCAGCCTCCGCCTGCAATGGCCACCTCAGCGCCCTTGCGGGAAAACCTCGAGATCAGAACTTGCCCGAAGTTGCCCCAGGACTCGCGCGGTCCGATTTCTTCTTCGTTCATCCAGTGCTCAACGATCTTTCCGCCGGCCACACGGTAGAGATCAAAGACCGCGATGTCTTTATTTCGGGCATGCCGTTTGCCGTAGGTCATGACAAAGTCGCCCTGCCCCATCAGGTGAAACAGCATCTCGTAGTCGCCCGCTTCGTCGCTCGCCAGCCAGGCGGCCAGCCCCTCAAGACCCGCTCCGATGGGAGCGGCGTGCTGCACGATTGCTTCGGACACAAACGCCGGGAGTTTGTCGAACCCGCGCTCCTGGCGCACCTGCTTGGTGTACTCCAGCACCAACGCCTTGCTTGAAGCCGTGTCGGCACCCAGGTTGACCTCTTTGCTTCCGCCCACCATGTCCGCACCAGACGCCGTGGCGGCCACAAAGGGGGCGATGGTGTCCCAATGCTCCAGGATCATGCCGTCGGGGTCGGTGTAGAACATGTCCATCGTGACCCACCGCGCCTCGCCACCGTTGAGCGACTGGTAGGCGTTGCAGAACACCCAGGGTCCGTCTTCAAAGATGCGAACGATCTCGATATCGCGCTTGGGATTGCGCGCCACAAAGGGCTCGAAAAACGCCAGAAAGCCTTCCGCCCCGTCGCCCACGCCGGTGGAATGCTGCGTGTAGCGGTGGCCGGTGTTTCGCAACACCGCCGCGCGGGCATTCCCGCCGGCAATGCCATCCAAATAGATATCACGCACTCGATCAAGACCTTTGCCCATGCGGGTTGCTCCTTAAGAATGGACCGGGCCCGAATGCCTGATTCGCCCCCATCCGGTTTGAAATATCGATTGGGCCAGGAGGCATGCGCCGCCTTTTCCATGCGATGGACAACCGCAAGGAATCAAGCCGCTGCTGCTAGCGGATGACCTGCTGGCGATGGCTGAATGCAACCACCGCCGCCAGCACGCCCAGCACCAAAGCCGGTACCGCCGAAGGCCCGATGAAGAGCAGGTGGGCCCCGACCGCACCAACCATGGTGCACAGCAGCAAGCCCGCCCCAAAAATCTGGCGGCCCTGAACCCACAACAACGCGGCCCCAACGATCTCGATGGCTCCCGTGACATAGCGCAACCATTGGCCCACACCCACCGCATCAAAGGTTTGCACCATCATTTCCACGCCGCTGAGCTTGGCCAGACCCGCGGCCACAAAGGCCAGCGTGAGCAAGACCTTGATGATCGGAATTCCGTATTTCTGCATGATTCAGTCCAAGTTGATTTGTCTGTCTGTGCTCGAAGAAATCCAGGGACCCGGCGCGTGGCCGGGTTCCATGGATCACTTGCCGTGGTAGGCCTTGCTCACCGCGTAGGTGTCTTCGAACCAGTGCCACAGCACCACCTGGCCATTGCGCACCTTGGCACGCAGGGCGAAGGTGAACGGGCCAATTTCCTTGCCCGACTTGAGGGTGATGCCGTTCATCTTGCCGAAGACAGCCACGGTGTCGCCCGAGGCGAAGGCGTCGGTGTTCTCCCAGGCGGTGGTCTTGAAGTTCGCGCCAAAGAGCGGCAAGAATTCAAAAACCTTGGTCTTGCCTTCCCAGTTGCCGATCCACGGCAGCGACTGGTCGCCCTCGTTGTGCCAGACCATGTCATCGGCCATCAGCGCCGACATGGCTTTCATGTCGCCCTTGCCCATGGCGCCCATGAAGGCCATCACGGTGTCAAAAGACATTTTTGTCGCGTCGTCCATCGGGGTGGCGGCGCTGGCGTGCTGCGTGAGCGTCAGTGCCAGTGCGGCGCCGACGGAAGAGGTGATGAGGTTTCTGCGTTGCATGTGTTTTTCCAGGTTCATGGGGTGCTCGGCAGGCGCAGCGCGGTGGCGCGCCAGAAAGGGGTTCAAGCCCTTCATGTTTCACACTCCAGATCATGTTCAAAATCGAACGGGGTTGATTGAGGCACCGGTGTGGAAGAATGATCCGCGAAACGGCATTAAAAGATAAGATGCTCTTGTTGCGTTTCACTGTTCTGATTTTTTGCACAATGCTGGAAGAACTGCGCCAGATCGCCATCTTTGCCAAGACCGTGGACCACGGCTCGTTTCGGGGCGCTGCGCTCGCCCTGCAGCTGTCCCCCTCGGTGGTCAGCCACCACGTCGGCCAGCTGGAGCAGCGCCTGGGCACCGCCCTGCTGCACCGCTCCACGCGCAAACTCGCGCTGACCCCGGCCGGCGAGCGCCTGCTCAGCGCGGCCCACACCATGCTGAACGCGGCCGAATCCGGCCTGCAAGACATCGCCTACCAGGCGGCGCAACCCTCCGGCACCTTGCGCCTGACCGTGCCGGCCGGGCTGGTGCAATCGAAGCTGACGGAACAGATCGCCCAATTCGCGCTGGCGTACCCCAAGGTCAGCCTTTCCATCGACTTCTTTGACGCCCGCCGCGACCTGATCGAAGACGGCTTCGACATCGCCATCCGGGTGGGCGCGATGAAAGACAGCGCCCTCAAAGCCAGGAAGCTGTTCGAACTGAATCGCCGACTGGTGGCCTCCCCGGCCTATCTGGCGACCCGCACAGCGCCGGTCGCGCCCAGCGACCTCTGCGACTGGGATTGGCTGGAAATGGCGCCAGCGGGGCAAAAGACGATCACCTTCCTGCGCGATGGCCAGCGCGAGGTGATCGAGAAGAAACGCGCCCGGATCAGCGTCAACAGCATGAATGCGGTGTGCCAGATGGCCCGATCGGGCCTGGGTCTGGCGGTATTGCCCGCCTTTCTGGCGGAGCCCGAGGTGGCCGCCCACCACCTGCAATGGGTGCTGGAAGGCTGGACCCTGGAACCCGCCAGCGTCTACGCCGTCTGGCCACCCAATGCCCCCAAAGACGGCCTCATCAAGCTGTTCCTGGACTTCCTCAGCCAGCCAGAGAGTAACGAGCAAGGCCGAGTGATCCGGCCCTGCGGAGTCTCGATTTCCGTTCGCGCCGAGCCGCCGAAGGCCTTCGACAAGCCCAGGGTGAACGGTTTCGAGTTCAGAGGGCCGGATCAACAAGCCCGTTCAAGGGCGCATCAAAACAAAACCCCCATGAAAAAGGCCCGCGAAGCGGGCCTTGTGCAAGGAGTGGGAACAGCAGCAACGCCACCGGAGCGCGACTCCCCAACCCAGTCACACCGTGGATCTGGCTCCGCCAGTCCACAGGTGTGGTCCCCCCGCGCAGCAGGGGGGAAGCCGCGAAGCGGCGCAGGGGGGCTTACTGCTTCACCGCCTCAACCTGCAACACCAGGCGCACGTTCTTCGGGAAACCCCAATCCACGCCGTAGTTCACGCCAAAGGCCGTGCGGTCGATGGTGGCTTCGAAGTCGCCGCCGCACACTTCGCGCTTGAGCATGGGGCTCTCGTAGCAGTTGAACTGGTTGGCCTTGAGCGTCACGGGCTGGGTCTTGTCCAGAATCGTCAGCTGGCCCATGACTTCGCTGACCTTGTCGCCGTTGAACACGAACTTGTCAGACACGAAACGTGCCTTGGGATACTTGGCGGCGTTGAAGATGTCGGGGCTTTGCAGGTGCTTGTCGAACGCAGCCGTGCCGGAGCTGACCGAGGCGATGTCGAAGCTGATGTCGACCTTGCCGGTTTTGGCGGCCTTGTCGAAGCTGATCGTGCCTTCCTTCTTCTCGAAACGGGCGCGGTTCACGCTGGCGCCGAAGTGGCCGATCTCGAACGTGGCGAACGTGTGGGTTGGGTCGATGGCGTAGTCGGCGGCCTGGGCGATACCGGCGGTGGACAGAACAGCGGCCGCGGCCAGCAAGGTGAGGGATGTGCGCATGGTGGATCTCCTGTTGGATCGGAAAAAAGGAAGGAAAGAAAGGGAAGGAAAAGCTCAGAGCTTGGGCACGCCCGTGAGGGCGAGTCTTGAACTTCACCTGCACGTCATCGGCCACCATCGAGGTGTCCGACCACTCCTGCTCGCCAATGCGGAACGTCAAGCGCTTGATGGGGAAAGCGCCGGTGGCGGTGGTGGTGGCGCCGCTCTGCGCCAGGGTCACCGGCACGACCACATCGCTGCTCACGCCCTTGATGCTGAGCTTGCCGGCCACTTCAAACTTGCTCGCGTCGATGCGCTTGATGCTGCTGGACTGGAAGGTGGCCTTGGGAAACGCCGCCACGTTGAACCACACCGCCTTGGGCAGCTCGGCGTTGGCCTCGCGGCCGATGTCGACGCTGCCCGTGTCCACCGTGAAGGCGATCTTGCTGGTGGCCAGCTTGGCCGGGTCAAAAGCGACCTGGGCGCTGAAGGTCTTGAACTTGCCTTCGACCGGCACGCCCATCTGTTTGCTCACGAACTGGATCTCGCTCTGGGCGGGCACCAGCGCTTGCTGCGCCATGCGCATGCAAGAGGGCAGCACAGCCGGCCAGGGACAGAAACAACGGGCTTCAAGTGGCAAATCAATGCGAACGATCGAGGTGACTCGACCGGCTGCGGGCTCCAGCAGCGATTCCGGAACAGGGGGGCGCGACGCAGCGCAGGCGTGTTCTATTCACGCCCAAACGCCATGCGTTGCAACAAGCCGTCGCGGTCCACAAAGTGGTGCTTCAGGGCGCCGGCCACATGCAAGACGACCAGCGCCGCCAGGCTGTAGCGCCGCGTACTGTGCACGGGCTTGATGACAGTCGGCCAGGCCTTGCTCCGGGCACAAAGTCGGGCAACGGAACAGAGCCAAACAGCACGATCGGGAAGCCTGCGGCCGAGCTGTAGGCCCAGCCGACCAGCGGCACGGCAAAGAACAGCACATACAGGCCACATGCGTGGCGTGGTGGGCGCGACGTTGCCAGGCCGGCATCGCCGCTCGAGACGGCGGGCAACGCCGGCGGGCGGTGGGTCAGGCGCCACAGCAGGCGCACCAACGACAGCGCCAACACCGTCACCCCGGCCCACTTGTGCCAGTTGTAGAGTTTCAGGCGATGCGGTGACAACGGCAGATCGGCCATGTACAGGCCGACGGCGAACAGGCCCACCAAAGCCACACCCAGCAGGGCGTGCAGCAGTCGGGCGATCCAGTGGTAACGGGCGTGAGAGCTCGGATCGGTTTGCCAGTGTTGACAATCACCCAACGCCACAGGCTCAAATTGTCACCTATCATTCAAATCATTCAACGAACTATATTCATTCATTCGAATCCAGTGCGTCTTGGCGGCCCTGCCCCAGGGGCTGGATGCGCTCCTCAATGGCGCATGCTCCACACCCCCAAGCGCCTCCGGAACTGCTCGCGACCCTGCGTCTGCACCCTGCCCGATGTGGCCCCGGCTCCAGCCCACGACGGTGCCCGCCTGCACCGCCCTGTTCCAGGAGAACCAGGCCTGTCAGGGCTTTCCTGGTGATCCGCGGCGAATGCGGGCCCCCGAAGCCGCGCAATTGGCCGGGCGCTGGAACTGGACCGGGCGGCCAGGGCGAAATGTGCCTGGTGTCATCCGCCAGCCTTTTCAGGCCACCCGCTCTCGCGGTCGCATCAGCGGGCCACCGGCCCCACCACGCTGGCCCTGCTCTCGCCCGCCGACTTGACACCGCGCTGGCCGACGCCGGCTTTCGGGCCATGTGCTGGGCCTGTTTGCCGAGCGCATGGCCGATCTGATCGTCACTGATCGACGCGGTGGCCTTTCAGCGGCTCGACGGTCGGCTCGCCGCCGCCCTGCTCGGCCACGGGCCCAGGCCGTGACCCACCAGACCCTGGCCGACGAGCCGGGACGCGGAAGATGGGCAGGCACCGCTTGCTGCACCGCTTGAACGCGAGGGACTGATCGAGCTCGCTCGCGAGTGCATCACGAACCGCGACAGCGCCGGGCTGCGGGCCATCGCCGCCCTGATCGCCCGCTGAGTCCGGACAGCATCACACCTTGGTGACCCAGGTCACACAGAAAAAACCGTGCGGATGTCCAATCAAACCAGACCCGCTGGCCTGCCTGTCGATCAGCGGTTTTTCCCCACCTTCCGGAGCATTCACTGACCAAAAGTAATCGGCGGCCTCGACCCGGAATCGTGCGCACCGTCATCGGCGTCGCCTTATCGCCGCCACCCTCACCGGCGCCATCGGCGGGTGGGGCTGATCGGCGTGATACCGCTGATCACCGCCCTCGTGGGCTGGTGCCCGCCCTATGGTAGCCTGGGGCTTCAGCACCTGTTGAAGTGAGAATGCCAACGCGAGATAACAAAAGGGTGACGCCACCACGGCTTCACCTGTTCTTTTAGATCTCGGGGCTTCAAGGAGCACTGCCGCCATGGCCGCATCGATGATGTCCAGGACCTCGGCAAACACCGTGTCTTCGATGGTGAGGGGGAATCCAGGAATCCATCAGACGTTGCCGTACACCCCGCAGGTCAGCAACAGCAACCGCGCTTGAGCGCAGCCGCCTGCACCTTCTTGGTCATGTCGGTACCGGGCGCGCCCGTGGCCGGGTCGACAATTTCCAGGCCACCATCGACCCAGCCCACGCACATCACCCATGCGCTGGTACTTGCCTGCTCGCCGCGTCGAGGCGAGCCACCAGCTGGTCGCCGAATTGTCTGCTCGGCCGCTCTCCCCTGCACGCATCACGTCAAGGCGCGCCGCGAGGTTGAAGCCGCACGCGCAGCGCGTTGCCCGGATAGGTACCGCCCAGGCCGCCGGGGTTGGGGCGTCCAGGATGGCCTGATCGTCACACACTCGGCTGACAGTCGTTGCGCCCGCCATGCCGGCCAGCGTCCATCAGATCGGGGCCCACACCGTCGTGCTCCATGGTCGCTATTTCACCGTGCGCGAGCCGGTTCTGCACTTCGTCTGCGCGATCAGCAGACGCCATGCTGGTCGCACACGGCTCGCGCGCAACCACTTCACCGCCGCCGGCTGGATGGGGTTGAAACCGCCCTCGCCCTGCACCGGCTCGAAGTATGATGGCTGCCACGCGCGACGGATCGATGTCGCACTTGAACTGCTCTATCGCGACTTCGTGTCGTCCAGCGACGAACAATGGCAAGGGAACGGATGCGTGGTAAATCTCGGGCGGGAAAGGGCCGAAGCCCGCCTTGACGGCTGGACCTTGCCCGTCATGGCCACCGCAAACAGGCTGCGGCCATGAACAGCCCCACCGCGATCACGCCACTGTCGCCGGTGGCAGAACGTGCGATCTTCACCGCGTTTTCCACCGCCTCGGCACCCGTGGCGAAACGGCACGGTTTCGCCTCCCATCGATCGGCACCATGGCGTTGATGGCTCGGCCAGCGACACGTAGCGGCCAGTACGGCACCACCTGGTAGCAGCGTGCGTCGGGTTCGCAGCCGCCGATCCGGCAATCGCCGCCGACCTTGGGGTGCATCGTGGCCTGCCGAGACGGCGATGCCGCCTGCGAAGTCGATGAAGCGCCGCCCCTCGATGTCCCAGACCTCGGCGTTTCTGCGGCGCGCTGACGAAAAATAGCCCCATCACGCCACACCACGCGGGTGCGTCGGCTGCCGAAACGGCGGGCATGCCAGGCGGATTGGTGTGGATCGCGGTCTTCAAATCGTTCATCGCATTCATGGAAGGCCGCATCGAGAATACCTGTGTCCGGACGCAATGCCTTCACCCAGCGCACCGCGGGACTGGCTTGCCCGGCCGAGGTCCTGCCCGCTCAGGGGGAAGACGTGTCAGTCGGCGCAGGGGGGCGCCGGGTACACACGGGCGATCTTCTCCTGATCCACGGTTCGGTCTGGTCATTGAGTACTCCGTCAAAAGCATGCAGCGATTTGTCGCGCCCCACGCCGCTTTGTTTGAGCCCCAAACGGCACCGTGATGTCATCTTCGTCGTAAGAGTTCACATGCACCGTGCCGGCGCGCAAGGCCCGCGCGACCATGCGCCATCGCTGATGTCACGCGTCCACACCGCCGCCTGCAAGCCGTGAGGTGTGTTCGGCCTGCTTCACCACATCGGCCGCATCGGTAAAACCCATCACCGACAGCACCGGCCGAAGATCTCTTCGCGCGCGATAGCATGTCGGGCGTCACCCATCAAAAATGGTGGGCTGCACGTAACAGCCACCGACCGGCGAAGCGCAGCGCACGACCCGCAGCAGCTTTGCGCCTCGCTGCTCGCCCAGAGTTATGTAACGCACACGTTGTCGAGCTGCACCTGGTCGACGATCGCACCCATCACCGTGTTTGCGGTCCAGCGGGTTGCCCGGCTGGTAGCCTGGCACCAGCTTCAAGGCTTTCTCCAGGAAAGCGTCCTTGATGCTCTCTTCCACAAACAGGCGCGAGGGCGCATTGCAGCTTTCGCCCTGGTTGAAGAAGATGCTGCCCACCGCAGCTTCCACCGCGGGTCCAGATCGGGACAATCGGCAAGCACGATGTTGGGCGATTTGCCGCCCAGCTCCGTCCAGGCGCGCTTCAGGTTGCTCTGCCCCGCCATCACATGGATCTGCTTGCCCACCGGCGTCGAACCGGTGAAGGCAATGCAATCCACATCCATGTGCAAGGCCAGCGGGCTGCCCGCTTCTTTGCCAAAGCCGGGCACCACATTGAACACGCCCGTGGAATACCCGCCTGCGAGAGGCCAGTTCGGCCAGACGCAATGCGGTGAGCGGCGACTTCTCACTCGGCTTCAACGCCACCAATTGCCCGCCGCCAAGGCCGGCGCGATCTTCCACGCCGCCATGATCATGGGGTAGTTCCACGGCACGATCACGCCCACCACGCCCACCGGCTGGCGCGTGATCAGCGCCAGCGCTGTATCGGCCGTGGGTGCGATTTCGTCATACACCTTGTCCACCGCTTCGCCGTACCAGCGGATGCAATTGGCTGCCGCGTTCACGTCCACGCCCTTGGCGTACTTCACCGGTTTGCCCATGTCCAGCGCCTCAGTCAGCGCCAGCTCGTCGCCCGCCGCCGACACCAGATCGGCGAACTTGATCATCACCCGCTTGCGCTGCGCCGGTGCCATGCCGCACCAGCGGCGGTCTTCAAAAGCAGCGCGGGCTGCGCTCACAGCCGCGTTGACATCGGCCTCGCTGCTGCGCGCCACCGCAGTCAGCAAACGGCCATCCACAGGCGAGATGCAGTCAAAGGTCTGGCCGTCGAGCGCAGCGACACGGTCGCCGTTGATGAAGGCTCGGCCGTCGAATTCAGGGAGAGAGGTTTCGGTCATATAAGTGTTCCACGGGAATCCATTGGCACCATGCTACGCCGAACAAACCTCTTCAGAGCAATCCACTTTGCGGAAGGTGCAGACATCCAGTCACCCCCAGCCTGTCGTGGGAGCCGATCGAGCGGCGGTCGACAACGCTGCCATCTCCGCGCGCGTCGCCGCCTGGATTTCCCGCTCGCGCTTGCGCGTGGCGCGGGCCACCCAGAAGGCGTAGCCCACGATCACAATCGTCACCGTGGTGATCAGCAGCGTGGCCGCTGCGTAGATGGTGGGATTGATGCCGCGCCGGGCGTAGCCGAAGATGACCTGGGGCAATGTACTCACGCCGGGGCCTGAGAGGAATTCGGCGATCACCACGTCGTCAAACGACAGGGTGAACGACAGCAGAAAGGCCGCCAGGATGGCCTGGAAAATATTGGGCAAGGTGATCAGGAAAAACACCTGATGCGGTCGTGCACCGAGGTCCATGGCCGCCTCTTCGATGCTGCGGTCCATTTCCAGCAAGCGGCTCTGGATCACCACCATGCCGTAGGCCATGCCCAGCAGCGTGTGGCCCAGGATGATGGTGAGCAGGCCACGCTCGGGCCAGTCAAACGCATTCTGTGCGCCCACGGCGAGCAACAACAGCGACAAACCAATGATCACTTCGGGCATCACCAGCGGCGCATTCACCATGCCTGAAAAAATCGTTCGCCCCAGGAAACGACGGTAGCGCACCAGCACAAAAGCCGCAAACGTCGCCAGCACGGCAGACAGCACGCCCGTGATCGCCGCCACCTTCACCGAAGTGAAAAAGCCATCAACGATGCGGCTGTCTCGCATCAGGGACTCGTACCACCGCATCGAAAACCCGGTGAAGCGCGCGTCCTGCCGTGTGCTGTTGAAGCTGAACACGATCATGAAAAACAGCGGGATGTACAAAAACCCGTACACCAGCGCCAGCCAGACCTTGCCAAAGTGTTTTTCGAGCAGTTGTTTCATGTCGAATCCTTCAAATCAAAACAAGGCCGGAGAGAGATCCCCACCCAGAACGCCGCCGATCCGGCTTTGCCGGTCGGCCAGCGTTGCCCCCTGGGGGGTGACGGCGAAGCCGGCGCGGGGGGAGGTCACTTGTCCTCCGCGGCGTAGTGGTAATAGATCGCCAGCGGCACGATGATCAGCGCGATCATGGTCACCGCCAGGGCTGTGGCTTTGGGCCAGTCGTTGGCGGTGAACATTTCGTCCCAGACCACGCGACCGATCATCAGGTTCTCAGGCCCCCCCAGCAACGAGGGAATCACAAACTCGCCCACGCAGGGAATGAACACCAGCATGAAGCCGGCGATGATGCCCGCTTTAGACAGTGGCACGGTGACCAGCCAGAACGCCTTGAACGGTGTGGTCCCCAGATCGTAGGCGGCCTCCAGCAAGCGGAAGTCCATCTTCACGAGGGTGGCGTACAGCGGCAACACCATGAACGGCAGGTAGACATAGGTCATGCCGACCAGCATGGAGATGTCGGTGTAGAGCATGCGAATCGGTTCATCGATGATGCCCACGGCCATCATGGCGCGGTTGATCACCCCCTGCTCGCCCAGCAAGCCTTTCCAGGCATAGACCCGCAGGAGAAACGACGTCCAGAAGGGCAGCATCACCATCAACAACAAGGCCGGGCGCACGCTGGGCTCGGAGCGCGCGATGAAATAGGAAAACGGATAGCCGATGAGCAGGCACAGAATGGCCGTGACCAAGGCGTACCAGATCGAACGCATATACGCCTCGACATACAAGGTCTCGAACCACGGCGCCCCTTCCTCTGTGCGGAAAATGGAGAGGTAGTTCTCGTACTTCAGATGCAAGACACCCGACACCGGATCCCAGATTGGCTTGAACGGGCTGATGTCCGAACCCATGTCCACAAAACTGATGTAGGTCAGGATCAGGAAAGGCAGCAGGAAAAAGACAAACAGCCATGTGTACGGCACGCCGATCACAAAGCGTTTGCCGGGTATGGGGAGCGATGAAAGAGCCATCAAGAGTCTCCTAGCCGAGAGAGAAAGCCAAAACCAAGGATGCGGAGGAACCGGCTTTGCCGGGCCACTCGCATCGCCCCCTGGGGGGTGACGCCGAAGGCGGCGCGGGGGGCTGACAAGTGATCAGTCACTCATACAATCCCCGCCTCGTTGTGCCACCAGAAATACACGTCGTCTTCCCAGGTGATCTCCTGCAGGTCGTAACGTGTGCTGTTGGCCTCGGTGACGCGCACCCGGGAGCCATCGGCGGCGACCAGGATGTAGTTGTTGTACGAACCCAGGTAGCCGATCTCTTTCACCTTGCCGGTGAACAGATTGACGCTCACGTGGTCCGGCCGCGTCTTGCTGATTTCGATCTTCTCTGGGCGCACCGCCAGCGACACCGGCATGTTCAGCGTGCCACTCACACCGTGGCCCACCTGGATCTCACCAATCTTGGTGGTGACCGCACAGCGGTCGACCTCATCCACGCTGAGCTTGCCGGGAAACAGGTTCACGTTGCCAATGAAGTCGGCCACAAACTTGTTGCGCGGGTGTTCGTAAATCTCTTCGGGTGTGCCCACCTGCAGCACGCGTCCCTTGCTCATGATGGCGATGCGGCTGGCCATGGTCATGGCCTCTTCCTGATCGTGCGTCACCATCACCACGGTCACGCCCACCGACTCAATGATGTTGACCAGCTCAAACTGGGTTTGTTCGCGCAGCTTCTTGTCCAGCGCGCCCAGCGGTTCGTCCAGCAGCAGCAGCTTGGGCTTCTTGGCCAGGCTGCGTGCCAGCGCCACACGCTGTTGCTGTCCACCCGAGAGCTGGTGCGGCTTGCGCTTGGCGTACGGCGTGAGCTGCACCAGACCCAGCATCTCGTCGGTGCGCCGTTTCACCTCGGCGCTGGGCAGGCCTTCACGCTTGAGGCCAAACGCCACGTTCTCCCAGATGCTCAGGTGCGGAAACAGAGCGTACGACTGGAACATCATGTTCACGGGACGATCGTACGGCGGCATCTTCGCCACGTCTTGTCCCCCCAGCAAAATACGGCCCGAGGTAGGCTTCTCGAAGCCCGCCAGCATGCGCAGCAGGGTGGACTTGCCGCAGCCCGAACTGCCCAGCAGCGCAAAAATTTCACCCTTGCCGATGGAGAGTGACACCTCGTCCACCGCCACCGCCTCATCAAAGCGTTTGACCAGTTTTTCGGTCACCAGGTATCCAGCCGTGTCTGTCATGTTCGGGCCTTTGGTTTGAGGAGCTGTCAGAGTTGTCAAAAAAAAGGCTGTTCAACCGGGTGGGAAGAACAGCCCTCTGGATCGCGCCACCGCGCCCGCTTATTTCCCGCGCTTGAACGCGTTGTAGGTGTCGTTGAGCGTGCTGGAAATTTCGTTGGAGTAACCACCAGGCGGGATCAGTCGATCCAGATCTTCCTGGGTCAGGAAGATGGTTTTGTTCTCTTTGATCTCCGGCTTGATGGCGTCCATACCAGCGGTGTTGGCTGTGGGGTAATTCATTTCATTGGCCATGGACGCACTGTTTTCACCGCGCAGGTACCAGTCGATAAAGGCGTGGGCGTTGTTCGCGTGCTTGGCATCGGTAGGGATGGCCATGGTGTCGATGAACACCAAGCCGCCCGTGGTGGGCAGCAGGGGCACGATCTCGTCTTTGCCACCCGTTTCTTTCAGGCGATCGGCCGCGATGTTGATGTCACCCGACCAGCCCACAAAAGCACAAGCCTTGCCGCCGGCGATGTCGTCGATCATGGTGCTGGAGAACAGCCGAATGTCAGGGCGAACCTTGCTCAGCAATTCTCCAGCGGCCTTGAAATCGGCCGGGTCTTCGCTGTAAGCCGGCTTGCCGATGTAGTGCAGCACCACGGGCATGATCTCGCTGGGGGAATCCAGGTAAGCAATGCCGCAGGACTTCAGCTTGCTGGAGTACTTGGGATCAAACACCAGGTCCCAGGCGTTTTCGGGCATGGGCATGTCGCCCAGGGCCTTCTCGACCTTCTGCTTGTTGATGCCCACGGTGGTGAAGCCCCAGGCCCAAGGCACGAGGTGCTTGTTTTCCGGGTCCACGCTGGCGACCTTGGACATGAAGCCTGCGTTCAGGTTGCCATAGTTGGACAGCTTGCTCTTGTCGATGGCCTGGAACAGCCCGCCATCGACCTGCTTCTTGGCGAAGCCGGCGGAAGGCACCACGATGTCGTAGCCCGAATTGCCCGCCACCAGTTTGGCGTGCAGCGCTTCGTTGGTCTCAAAGGTGTTGTAGTTCACCTTCACGCCGGTCTCTTCTTCAAACTTGGCGATCATGCCTTCGGGGATGTAGTCGGCCCA
>CAVORS010000023.1:0-25810 GCA_963698635.1 uncultured beta proteobacterium | reverse complement strand
AAAGTGAGCTGGCGCGGTACCTCGAGTCCAGGTGCGCGCATATTGCTGGTGCTGCCCGTTCTCGTCTTGCAGAGTTTGTAGTCGAGGCATGTAACGGGCTTTTGAGCCTGCGCACTGGATCTTGTGTCTCTGGCTTGTGGCGCCGCATATGCCGTGTTGTGGGTAGCTCCCTCCCCATGGTGCATCGAGGTGACGTGCTCAATACCCGTCATGGTCAGGCCTTCACGGAGCCTGTGGTCTTTGTGCAGCGATTTACTTGGTCGCTGTGCGCTATTTCAGGGTGCCTAAGAGTGGGACTCCAGATTCAGCTTTGAGGACTTCTTGTCGGTTCTGCAGCTTCAAATCTGATCAGCTGCAATTTCGAAGAAATGGTCTGAACGAGGGCGTGAATGGAGGGGAGTCCGGTATCAACGGTGCAGGTGGCAACCGAACGGTATAAAGGATCACGGACCTTGAACAACTCCCTCAAGACATTCGAGGGATTCCCAACTTGCAAAAGTGGCCTTTTGCGATCATTCTTAAGCCTGTTGAAGAGATCCTCAGGGGTTGCTCGAAGATAGACACAATCGCAACGTGAAGCGAGGATTTCGCGATTGGCTTCGCTGAGTATTGCACCGCCGCCAGTGGAAATAACGCAGTTGAATCGACGGGTGAGTCTCTCAAGGGTGGCTGACTCAATTTCTCTGAATGCCAGCTCCCCTTTGGTTTCAAAAATATCGCGAATTGAAACTCCCTCTGATTTTTCAATTGCGCTGTCAGAATCGCAAAACTCCAAGCCGAACTTGCGAGCCAAATGTTTGCCAATCGTTGATTTGCCTGAACCAGGTAGTCCAACCAAAGCGATTGGGCGCATCGATGGAGAGGTAGGGGTGTTTTGGATTGAGCTCACTCCAATCCTCCCCTGTTCACCAACAATTTTTTGCCTGCTTCGAAGCGCTCAAGGTGCAGCCGCATCAAGGCTATGGTGTCGTCGTCGTGGTTGAATCCGTCGTTGTGGTTGCATCTAGCGCCTCGCCTGCTTCAACTTTCAAGGTGAAGGCGGTGGAGCGTGAGTGATAGTCCAACACCAACACGGTCACTTCCCCGCATCCCCTGCCGGTGGTCACTTTGAAAGTCGGGTTCTTTCCCGTGACTTCGGTCTTGCTCACGATTGCGAAGTCTGGAACGGAGGAAACCACTCGATATGGCGGCGTGCCACCCACAATGGTCACGATATTCTCGAGGCCGCCCGTATTTGAGCAAAACTCGTCACCTTTGAGGGCGGTCCATGTGAATTCGGCTGGGGATACCGAGAAGTCTGTGAGACCGCCGGCCACATCTCCACCTCCGCCACATGAGGAAAGCGCCACAGTGCCAGCAATTCCAATAATTTTAATGAAGTTGAGTCTATTTAGCATGGCTTACTGCTTCAAATGATGGTTAACGTGAAACACCGCGATCGCCAATCGTTCGAGGCGTGATGAAAATGAGCAACTCCGATCTGCTGCTGGACTTGCTTTTGTTCTTAAACAGATTGCCAACGACAGGTATGTCGCCTAGCAAAGGGACCTTCGTCGTCGTGTCGGACTCGTTTTGCTCGAAAATTCCGCCGATGACGACAGTACCACCATTTTCGACCAGAACTTGCGTTTGTACGTGTTTGGTGTTGATCGCAATACCCGCGGCGGTGGTCTCGCCTCGGCTGTCTTTGTTGATATCGACATCGAGAATGATGCCCCCCTCTGGCGTGATTTGTGGGGTCACCTCCAGTTTGAGGTTGGCCTTCCGAAATGTGACGGCAGTGGCTCCGCTGGAGGTGGCCGACTGATAAGGAAACTCTGTACCTTGTTCGATCAATGCTTTGACCTGATCAGCCGTGACAACTCTTGGACTGGAAACAATTTTCCCTCGACCATCGGCTTCCAGAGCAGAAATCTCTAGATTGAGAAAACGATTTGCTGCAGAGCTGAACAGCGAGACTGCGAATGCTGCCGGTGAAAAGCCTCCCACGCCAGCTGAGGGAAGATTGACAAAGCTGGTATTGGTCGTATCGAGTACGTTTTCCGACTCGGTCGTTGTGCTGGAGACGGCGTTGTAGCTACCTCCGATCGTGACGCGGTTGGCTCCTGCCACTGGGTAGCCGGGTTGACCGCCATTGACCCCTCGTAGATCACTTCCGCCCAGTCGAACGCCCAGGGACCGTCCAAAGGTGTCGTCAGCTTCAACGATTCGTGCTTCGATCAGGACTTGCCGAACGGGAATGTCCAGTTTGGAGATGAGTTGCTGAACCTGCTCCAACTTGGATGGAATATCGGTCACGAACAGTTGATTGGTTCTGGGCTCGGCGATGGCACTGCCTCGGGTCGACAGGACCTTTGAACCTGACGAGTCATTCGCGGAGCCTTTTCCACCTGAAGTGAGTTGAGAGACAATATCGCTGGCTTTGGCGTAGTTAAGTTGGAAGCCCTGGGTGCGCAGTGTTTCCAAGGTTTCCAAGAGATGCTTTGGCTTCGAGTTCTTGTTTTTCGCGTGCAGCAATCTCATCTTGAGGTGCGATCCAGATGACATTGCCACTCTTTCGCATGCCCAAGCCCTTGGCTTGCAGAATAATGTCGAGAGCTTGATCCCAAGGGACGTCCTTGAGTCGGAGCGTGACTGAACCACTAACAGAATCGGACGTGACGATGTTGAAGTTTGTGAAGTCTGCAATCACCTGCAAAAGCGATCGAACCTCGATGCTCTGGAAATTCAGCGAAAGCTTTTCTCCGTTGTAGCCAGGCCCTTGTGTCAACTTGGAGTCGTCAACTTTCTTTTCGCGAACCTCCAGGACAAACTGATTGTCGCTTTGGTAAGCAGAATGCTCCCAGTTTCCTTTCGGTGTCACAACCATGCGTACACGATCGTTCACTTGGGTGGTCATGACAGATTGAACTGGAGTGCCGAAATCCGTGACGTCCAATCGTCGACGCAACCCTTCCGGAAGCGTGGATTGCAGGAAATCCACCACGAGATCTTTACCTTGCTGCCGAATATCGACCCCGACCTGGTTGCTGGCGAGATCCACGACAACTCGTCCTGAATTCTCTGTTCCGCGGCGGAAATCGATGTCCTTCAAAGCGGTGGATTCCGCGCCAGTAGGCGCTGAGAAGACCGGCGCCCGGGTGGCTTGAGACGCTTGTTGTTCGGTGCTATCGAGTACCAGCAGCACAGTAGAACCTTCTATGCTTGCCTTGTAGGAGGCTGCCTGTTTGAGGTTGATGACGACTCGAGTACGGTCGCCCGCCTGAACCACGTTCGCCGATCTGAGATTGCCCTGATTCATTTCAACCAAGCTTTTCCCAACGGCATTGATGACACCGGGGAAATCCAGCGCAATCCTGGCAGGGGATTGAATTGTGAATCCTGTTGGTACCGCAGTGAGAGGCTCCGAAGTTTCGATACGAATGACCTCCACACCTGACTGAGTTGAGCCGGTCACCGATTTGATTGCATTTTGCGCATTTGCAGCGAAGCTAAGCACGCCAGCACTCAGTGTGAGCACAAGCTTCTTCGAAACTACATGCCCTGCAACAAGGTGCTTTAGATTTGATTTCAGATTCATTTCGAATTATCCTCTTGTAACTGCAATGCTGCTGGTCGTTCGATCCATTCGCCTGCTGCGTCTTGTGCTATTTCACGCAACCGAAGCTCGTTCTCACTGATGGCAATCACCCTGCCGTAATTTTGGCCTAGATATTGACCTTGACGTACTTGGTAAAGGAGAGTTCCAACCTTCACCAAAGCCACCAGTCCGTCCTTGCGTTGCATTGTTCCGACCATTGACATCGTGTCCAAGGGGAAGGCTTCAAGTGGCTCTTGCCTGCGGTTCAATTCGGCCTCAATCAAGGCGGATTGTCTTGTCGTGGCTTGCCCGCTTTTCAGAATGCTTGCGAGCTTCTCTTTGCTGAACGGCTCTAGCAAGCTTTCGCTGGAATATTGATACGGCTCAAACTTCGTTGGCTCGGGAATGGGCTTCACGTTGGGTTTGATGCTTTCTCGTTCTTTTTGCATCCATGTGATCAAAGACTCCTGATCTTCACCCGCACAGCCTTGGAGCTGTAGCCCGGCCATGGCCAGAACTACCATTATTAGAGAATTTGCAATCTTCATTGCTTGACTCCCTTTCTTGCTTTTCCTGGCGCCGAATCTTGCTGCTGAGCAATTTCTTCCTGATCCAGATAGCGGAATGTCTTTGCCGTGCAGTTCATGGTCAAAATGCCATCTCTGTCCTTAGTTGGTTCCAGTGAAATGTTGTTAAGCGTGACGATGCGAGACAGATTGGCAATGTCAGCTGCGAACAGACCGATATCGTGATACCCACCAGTGACCCTTACTGCTATCGGCAGTTCTGCGTAGTATTCTTTCACGGATACGTTCCCAGGTCGGAAGAGTTCAAACTGCAGACTTCGACCCAAACCGGCCTGGTTGATATCAGACAATAGCGCATCCATTTCAGCTTTGCTGGGCAGTTGCTTTTCCAGTTGAGAGACATATTGCTGAACTTGAACGAGTTGCTTTTTCAGCGCTTCAAGGTTGACGGCTTGAACCAGTTTGTCGCGGTAATCCTCTCGCAGCTTTTGCTCGGTGTTTTGTTCGGCAATCAATTCTTCATTGACTGAGCTCAGCCAAAACCACCAAAGCCCAGCTACCACTGCAATGCAAAGCGCAAGGTAGAGAAGATTCTTGGGGATGGACGGCCAGGTGGCTGGGTTGTTTGGATCAAGTCCAGTGAACTGGCGCTTGATTCGTTCACCAACCCTTTTGAAGTCCACATCCATTGCGGGTGATAGTGCCATAGTGGTTGCTCAGACTTTCTTGGAGGGAGCAGGTGCTTTCTCCGACATATCATCAGGTTTTTCGCTTATGCCCGGCCGCTTTAAAACTACACGAACCGTAAAGTTCGACACCCTTCTTTGTTCTCGTTCGGAGACATTGGCATTGGAGGCGACAATTTCAACCAGTTCTGGGGACCCCAACCAAAGGTCCGGTTGGTTGGACAAATTCCTCAAGAGCTCTGAAACCCGTTCTTGCGACTGAGCAACCCCGGACAGCAAGACATTCTGGTTTTCTTGCTTCATAGAGCGCAGGTAGATGCCTTCAGGCAATCGGCTCACGATCTCATTGATCAGATGGACCGGCATGTTGCGGTCTGCCTGCAGGTTTTCTACGGCGGTCTGGCGAGCTCTTAACGAAGCGATTTCTGCCTGAAGCCCGGCGATGTCCTTGATTTCGGCATCAAGAATGGCCATTTGCTTTTTCAGCAAGTTGTTTCGGTCTTGCTGCTCGGAGATCTGCGCGTCGAACCACATGTAGACGCCGCCAGCGATGGCCGCCCCTAGCAACATGGACAAAACCAGTTGCGTGTAGAACTGCTTCTTTTGCCGCTCACGCGCAGCTTCGCGGTGGGGCAGAAGGTTGATCAAGATCATGCGTAGAACCTCCGCAATGCAAGGCCTGTGGAGGTGAGATAGGAAGGCGCTTCTCTTGCGATCTTGCGAGCATGCACCGTAGAAGCCATTTCCATTCCATCAAATGGGTTGATCACCATGCAGGCAGAGGATGTTTGCTTGGTGACGCCTTCTGTCAAGCCCGGTATCGCAGCGCTGCCCCCTGCCAGCAGGATGTGGTCAACTTTGTTGTACGGAGTGCTGGTGAAGAAAAACTGCAGGGCACGACCGATTTCCTGGGACATGCTTTCGATGAAGGGATCGAGCACCGCTGAGCGGTAGTCGTCAGGCAGGTCTCCGGAACGCTTTTTGGCTTCTGCCTCGTCCATGGAGAAGCCATATTGACGAACGATCAGCTGTGTCAATTGAGCGCCACCGAAAGCTTGATCTCGTTCGTAGAGGACGTCGTCGTTGCGCATCACTTGCATGCTGGTGGTAACGGCACCCACTTCAAACAGCGCAACCAGGGAGTCGACGCCCTGATTGGGCAATGTCTCGATCACTCGGCCCGCCGCCATGCGAGAGGCGTATGGCTCGATATCGAGCACCACCGGCGTGAGACCTGCGGCCTCCGCCAAGCCTTGGCGGTCTGAAACTTTTTCTTTCCGGGAGGCTGCGATCAGGACTTCGGTATCGCCAACCGAGGTGGCGCTAGGACCCAACACACAAAAGTCCAGACTCACTTCGTCGAGCGAGAATGGGATGTACTGATTGGCTTCTGATTCGACCTGGGCTTCCAGTTCCTTCTCGGTCAAGCCCCCGGGCAGCATGATTTTTTTGGTGATCACCGCAGAGGCTGGCAACGCCATGGCCACCTGTTTGGTTTTGCTGCCGCTTTTGCGAACCACGCGGCGCACTGCCTCGGCGACTTCATCGAACTTTTCGATGTTGCCGTCGGTGATCCACCCTCGTTCGAGTGGCTCGATGGCACACCGCTCCAAGACGAGATCTCCGGCTCGGTTGCGGCTGAGTTCAACCAGCTTGACGCTGGACGAACTGACATCTATGCCCAGCAACGGAGCCGGATCACGACTGAAAAACGACCCCAATGCGCTCAAGGTGGCCCCCAAAAAAATGTAGCGCCAAGGCGCGCGGAACTTAAGATTTCACTTCAATGCTAGCAGCAAGCTCCTTGTGCAGCAAAGATTTTTCACTTCTGACATGAAGTGAAACGTTGTCAAAAGTATACGCAGGATTGACGGCGCAGCGTGTGCATATGTCCACGAAATGCGCTTTTCCCGCCACAAATCACATATCGGTGCATCCAGCGGATGCGACCGGATTCACCAAAACTTTTTATACTCTCTGGCTTTGGCCTTGACAAATCGCATGCCAAAAACCGACCAAGCCCACGCCCATCAAGGTGATGATGGCGCGCCTCCATCGCCGGGCTGGCTTGCCTGGCTGGTGCGAATGGTGGCTTGGGCGTTGGGTCTGGGCTTGGCGGGTGCACTTGCGCTCTTGCTGGGCGTGGGCATTGCGCTGGCTGTGGCCTACCCCAATCTGCCTGAAGTGTCGGGCCTGGCAGACTACCGGCCCAAGCTCCCGTTGCGGGTGTATACCTCGGACGGCCTTCTCATCGGCGAGTTCGGAGAAGAGCGGCGAAATCTGTTGCCGTTCAAAGACATTCCCGAGGTGATGAAGAACGCCGTGCTGGCGATCGAGGATTCCCGGTTCTTTGAACACAGCGGTGTGGACTACCGCGGAATGCTGCGCGCGGCCTTGGCCAACCTGGGGCGCGCCAAGAGCCAGGGCGCATCCACGATCACCATGCAGGTCGCGCGCAACGTGTACCTGTCGGCAGAGAAGAGCTACACCCGCAAGATTTACGAGGTCTTGCTGACCTTCAAGCTGGAGTATTTGCTGACCAAGGAGCAGATCCTTGAGATCTACATGAATCAGATCTTTCTGGGACAACGCGCCTACGGCTTTTCTACCGCGGCTCTCACCTACTTTGATAAGCCGTTGAAAGACGTGACGATCGCCGAAGCTGCCATGCTGGCGGGTCTGCCCAAGGCACCCTCCGCCTACAACCCGATCTCCAATCCGAAACGGGCTCGCGATCGCCAGCTCTACATCATTCACCGGATGCTGGAAAACGGTTTCATATCTGGTGATGAAGCCACAGCTGGCGAAAAGGAAACCTTGAAAATTCGCTCGCAGTCTCGTGAAAACCTGGTGCACGCCGACTTCGTGGCCGAGATGGTGCGCCAAGCCATGGTGGCGCAGTACGGAGACGAGGCCTACACGCGCGGACTGACGGTCACGACCAGTCTTGTGTTCCAGCGACCAACGCGCCGCCTACAAGGCGGTGCGCGAAGGCATGATGGAGTATGACGCCCGCCAACGTTACCGAGGCCCTGAGGCCTACGTCGAGCTGCCTGCAAACAAAGCAGGCGCGCGACGAAGCCATCGATGAAATCTTGATCTGAACACCCCGACAACGGTGATTTGCTGTCTGCCGTGGTGTTGTCGGCCAGCACCAGCAAGGTGGTGGCCGTTCGGCAGGACGGTGAGCCGATCAAGATCACTGGAAATGGCCTGCGAGCTGCGGCACTCGAGCCTGGCGTCCAAAGCCAAGCCGGAGATGATGATCAGAGCAGGTGCTGTGATCCGCCTGGTCAAGGGGAACGACAAGGCTTGGCGAATCAGCCAGGTGCCCGAGGTGGAATCCGCTTTTGTTGCAATGGACCCACGCAGCGGTGGCAGTTCGTGCCCTGGTGGGCGGATTTGATTTTCAGAAGAACAAGTTCAATCACGTCACCCAGGCCTGGCGCCAGCCGGGTTCCAGCTTCAAGCCGTTCATTTACTCAGCGGCGCTGGAAAAGGGCCTGTAGACAGCCACCGTGGTCAACGATGCGCCGCTGTTTTTCAGTGCGGCGAGACCGGGGGCAAGTCGTGGGAACCCAAGAACTACGACGGGCGGTTCGAAGGGCCGATGTCGGTTCGGCGCGCGTTGGCCAAGTCAAAGAACCTGGTGTCTATTCGGGTGCTGCAACTGGTGGGACCCGCGAATGCGCCAGCACTGGGTCAGCCGGTTTGGCTTTCCGCCGAACGGCATCCACCCTACCTGACCATGGCGCTGGGTGCCGGCTCAGTGACCCCCATCCAGATGGCGACCGGCTACGCGGTCTTTGCCAACGGCGGCTACCGGGTCGAGCCGAGGTTGATCACGCGCGTGGTGGAGCAGCGGGGCCAGGTGTTGTATCGAGGCACCAGAACGGTTCTTGATCCCAGCGCACCATGTGATCGACGAGCGCAATGCTTTCGTGATGAGCAGTTTGCTGCAGGAGATCACCCGGACAGGCACGGCCGCCCGGGCGCAAGGCACGCTCAAGCGACCAGACCTGTATGGCAAGACCGGAACCACCAACGATTCGGTTGATGCCTGGTTTGTGGGCTATCAACCCACGCGTGGTGGCAGCGGCCTGGGTGGGCTACGACACCCCGCGCAACCTGGGCAGCCGCGAGACGGGTGGTGGCCTGAGCTTGCCCATCTGGATCGCTTACATGCAGGAAGCGCTCAAAGGCGTCCCTGTCCAGGAAATCGAGCCACCGGCAGGGGTGATTCGGGTGGGCGGTGACTGGTACTACGAGGAGTTTGGTCCCGGCCGTGGTGTGCAGGGTCTGGGTCTGCAAGACCCTTGGCCAGGTGCCGTACCCGAAGGAGAAGGCGTGGGCGCGAGGCGATCGCCCCCGCCACAACGGAAGACCGCCGCAGCATTCTGGATCTGTTCAGGAACTGAAACGCAGCGCCAGACCCGATTGTTCGCTGGCGAATTGGGTCAGGTGCTGAAAGAATTCGCCCTGGCCCTTGGTGTCCATCCAGCGTCCATCGGCCTCGCAGCGGTAGTGAAACCCGCCAGCCCGCGCGGCCATCCACACTTCCTGCAAGGGTTTTTGCAGGTTCACGATGATCTGGCTGCCGTTGGCAAAGGCCAGTGTGATCATGCCGCCCACCCGCTGGTTGTCGATATCGGCATCGGTCGCATCGTTGATGCGGTCACAGGCACGTTCGATGGCGCCCAGCAGGGACTCGGCGCGGTCCAGATATTCGTTGTCGGTCATTACAATGCCATCATGATCAATACCTACTGGAATTCTAGGCCTTCTGCCCTGCCCACAGGGCCGATCGGTTGCTGCGCCGCCCTGCTGGCCACTGGGTTGCTGGTGTCGGCCTGCGGGCAAAAGGGACCTTTGTTCCTGCCCCCGCGAGCCGCACAGCGGTGCCGTCAACCAGCGCGCCAGATCCGTCCAAGCCGGCCGACAAGGCCGCGCCCAGCCACCAGCTGACGGACAGCGGCTCCGGGCGGCAATTCGCGACCCGGGTCCGCCCCTTGAGGCCGATCTCGACTGCGTCAGCGGCACGCCGACTCGCTTACGCGGCGTGCGGCGGACCGCGCTCAGCGCTGATCGGATCAGGCGCGGAGGTGAAGCGCCGCCAGGCCCGCCAACCCAGCAGGGCGCCCAGCAAGGCTGGCGTACACCGCGACTTCTGCGAAATCGTTCTTGCCGCTCGCATCCAGAAAAAATGCAGGATGGCCAAGACTGCAAACCACGTAGACCGCGCGGTGCAGCCATTGCCACCGCCGCGCGCCCAGCCAGCGGATGGCCCGGTTGAAGGAGGTCAGCGCCAACAGCAGCAGCAAACTCCAGGACAACATGCCCACCAGGATGAAGGGGCGCTTGATCACATCGCCCAGGACCTCCCCCCAGACGAAGCCCATGTCGAACCAGGCGTAGGCCGTGAGATGCAGGCTGGCGTAGAAGAACACAAACAATCCCAGCATGCGGCGCCAGCGGGCCAGGGCGGGCAGACCCAGCGATCACCCGCAAGCGGGGTGACGGCCATCACGAGCACCAGGCACGCAAGGTCCAGTCGCCCAGTGACCGAATCAGGGCTTCAGCCGGATTGGCGCCCAACTGATCGTAAAACGCCGCCCAGACCAGCCACGCAAAGGCAGGCACAGCAAGCCAAACGCCAGCGGGCGTGCCCCAGGGTGCATCAGCCGGCGGTTGGTGACCGCGTGCCAAGCATGGCCATGGCTCGCTGACGATGGGCCGGCATTGGCGGCGCTGGGCCGGGATGGCATCAGAAGAACTTTCGAAGGTCCATGCCCGCGTACAGCTGACCCACCTGCGCTTCATATCCATTGAACATCAGTGTCTTGCGGCGACGGGCCAGCAAGCCCCCCTCTTCGCCAATGCGGCGCTCGGTGGCCTGGCTCCAGCGGGGATGGGAGACGTCGGGATTCACGTTGGAATAAAACCCGTACTCCTGCGCGGCCGCCTTGTTCCAGGCGGTGGCGGGCGGCTTGTCGGTGAAGCGGATCTTGACCAGCGACTTGGCCGACTTGAAGCCGTACTTCCAGGGAACCACGAGCCGAACCGGTGCACCGTTCTGGTTGGGCAGCACCTCTCCGTACATGCCAAAAGCCAGCAGGGTGAGCGGGTGCAGGGCTTCATCCAGCCTCAGTGCCTCCGTGTAGGGCCAGTCGAGGACGCCGCTGCGCAAACCGGGCATGACTTTCGGGTCTGCAAGCGTGACAAATTCCACGTACTTGGCGCTGGTCTGGGGCTGCACTTCCTTGATCAGTGCAGCCAGGGAATAGCCCACCCAGGGGATGACCATGGACCAGCCCTCGACACACCGCAGGCGGTAGATCCGCTCTTCCATGGCGCTGAGCTTGAGCAGGGACTCGATATCAAAGGTTCTTGGGCTTGTTCACCAGGCCTTCCACCTGCAACCGTCCACGGTCGGGTCTTGAAGCCTGAGGACAAAGCCGCAGGCTGCGCTTTGTCGGTGCTGAACTCGTAGTAGTTGTTGTAGCTGGAGGCGTCCTGGTAGGAGGTGAGCTTCTCCATCGTCTGCGCGCCAGCCACCTGTGGAGGGCACGGCCTGCAGCGCCGCCAGACGACCTGGACGAGGCGCCAGCGCCCAGGCATCGCGAGCCGCCCAGGCGGCCAAGGCGGCACCACCTGCGCCCAAAGCCAGCGATTGCAGCCAGGCGCGGCGATGCAGGTACTGGGCTGGCGACGTGATGTCGCTGGGTGTGGGATGGATGAAACCCGAATCCTGGTGTGCGGATGATCATGAAGTGCTCCGATTGTCTCTGTGGGTCGCGAGACTCAGCGCATTCTTACAAGGCTCCCGCGTCGCCAGCAGAGGCGTCGCGACCCGAGCACCCCATACGCTGGGGTCACGCGGCACGCCGAGCATCACAGCTCGCCGTAGCTGTGCAGGCCCGAAAGAAACATGTTCACGCCCAGGAAGGCAAAAGTCGTGATCGCCAGGCCGGTCAACGCCCACCAGGCCGCCACGGTGCCACGCAGGCCTTTCATCAGCCGCATGTGCAGCCAGGCGGCGTAGTTGAGCCAGACGATGAGCGCCCAGGTTTCCTTGGGGTCCCAGCTCCAGTAGCCACCCCAGGCCTCGGCGGCCCAGAATGCCCCGAGCACGGTGGCGATGGTGAAAAAGGCAAAGCCGACCGCGATGGCCTTGTACATCACATCGTCGAGCACCTCAAAGGTAGGCAGACGCTCGGCGATGCGGCGGCGCCCGAACATGATGCCCCCCACGATCAGCAGCGAAATGCCGAAGTAGACGAACCAGTAGCTACCGCCTTTTTCGGCCGCCGAAGTCCGGAAAACGATGGGCTCAAAACACAGCACCAGACCCAGGATCCACAGCGGCGCCAGCTTGTACCAGCGGCTTTCGGTGGCGCTTTGTTTGATCAGGTAGGCAAAGGCCAGCATGGCGGCGATGGCGAACGTGCCGTAGCCGATGAAGTTGGCCGGCACATGCAGCTTCATCCACCAGCTTTGCAGGGCGGGCACCAGCGGCTGGATCTGATGGGCTTCGCGCACAACGGTGTACCAGAGCAGGAAGCCCACGGCAGCACTCACCACCAGCATGGCAAACGCACCCATGGAGCGCGTCTCGTACTGGTCTTCGTAGTACAGGTAAAACGTCGGCCGTCAGCCAGCAAAACAGCACGAACACTTCGTACAGGTTGCTCACCGGAATGTGGCCGATGCCCACCCCGATCTGGTGGCTCTCATACCAGCGCACCATCGTCCCCACCAGCGCCAGCGTCACGGCAGCCCAGGCGAGCCGGGAGCCGATGCCTTCAAACGCACTCCCCGCCCGCGTCGACCATGCCGACCCAGTAGAACAGCGTGCTCATGAAGAACAGCACGCTCATCCAGAGAATGGCCGACTGGCTGGAGAGGAAGTACTTCAGCAGGAATACCTGATCGGCGCGGGCCAGGTCGGCAGCCCCTTCGGGCGTCTGGTAAAGCGATATGCCCAGCAACGACAGCGCGGCCACGCCCACCATCAGCACGCGCAAGGGTCGCCAGAACCAGCCCAGCCAGATCACCGAGGGCACGGCACCCAGCAAAATGCCCTTTTCGTAGACGTCCATCGACGCGCCGTACAGACCAAAGGCCGCCGCAGCGCCCAGCAAGACCAGACGCGGCAAACAACCAGTCCCAGACGTTGCGGCTGGCGAAATAGCCGGGCGACAGGCGCTCGCCCGACTGGTTCCGCTTCAGTTCAATGGTTTGGGTGGCGGTATTCATGGGGACACCTTCAGCAATTGGGTTTTCAACACATCAAACTCCTGGTCAGACTCCATGGTCTTGCGGTTGGACGACAAAGCCATGGTGGCACGTCGAGCCGCGATCCCTTCGGCAGCCGGGGCGAGCCATACCCACACCCGGCGCTCTCGCACATACAGCATGGCGAACACGCCGAGGATCAAGAAAGCACAGCCCAGGTACACGATGGTCTGACCAGGCGCACGGGCCACCTGGAACACACTCGCCTGAACATGGGTGAAGTCCTTCAGCCCGAACGCCATCGGGGCAGGGTACAAGAAGGCATCGCTCAAGCCCATCACCGACAGGGTCATGAACCGCTGGGTATCTTCCCCGCGCTCCAACGGCGCCAGCCCTGCCTTTTCGCGGCTGAGCTGCAACAATTCGAACAACGTGCCATTGAGAATGCGCACCAGCACATCGCTCGCACGCTCGCGCTCGGCCTCGGGCACGTTGGCTTCCAGAAAAGCCGACACGGCCTGCAGGCCGCCCTTGATCGCCGGCTGCCCCGGCAGCAGGTTTGGGCAAGGCATCGGCTTCAGCGCCGGCGAACAGGCCCAGCGCCCGACCGGCAGAGGCCTTCAAGGCTTCGATCAGCTCTGGGCGGTTGGCCTCCACGGCCCCTGCGGCGTAGCGGCTGATGCGCTTCAGCCCGCATGTCGGGATCGGCCAGGGCCGCGCGCAAGCGGACAAAACCATCCAGGCCGTCCTGGTCGTCGGCCGGAATGCGCAGGTAGCGGAAGGGCTCAGAAGGGGTTTCACGCATGCCCAGCAGGTACATGCGCGCACCATCGAGCTCCATGGGCAGCATGTAGTTGTGGTACTCCACCGCCTGCCCGGCCGCATCACGCAGCTTGTAGCTGATGCTGGGGCCCACATTGCGCAGGGTCTTTTCGGTGACGGTCTTGTGGCCCGAGCCCAGGCGGCTTTCGATGGAGCTGCGCAAATCGACACTGCGCACATCGGTGCCCGACCCCTGTCCGGCGAAGTTCTCCACGTTGATGACGCGCAGGCCGGTGTATTCCAGCGTGAGCTTTTCGTCGCCATTGCTCAACGGTGCACTGCCGCCGATCACGCCCGAGACCTCAAACGGGCGGACCGCACCATTGATGGGCAACGCCTGGAGCGTGACCTTGGAGCCACCGTCGTCAAAGCTCGACTGGTAGATGTTGATGCCTTTGTAGCTCGCGGGGTGGTTCACCTCCACCCGCGACGGACACTGCTCGCCGGTTTCGCGATCGTGGATCACGATGTCGCTGGCAAACAGGCGCGGCATGCCCGTGTCGTAGTACTCCACGATGAACTTCTTCAGTTCGACCGAAAACGGCAAGTCCTGCAGCAAGACGCCCGGTGGGCTGGGTCAGGATGGCGGTGCTGGAGCTGGTGCCTTCGGTGACCAGCAGGTTGCCCCGGAAGGTCGGGTTCGTGGGCGACAAGCGGTGTTCGGCGGGCACATCGGCGATCAGCCCGCCGCCGGTGAACGGCGTTTTGCCGTTGAACCACATCTGGGCCCGCACGATGAGATCACCGTCCAGCAGACCGCCGATACACACCAGAACGATGGCGCTGTGGGCTGCCAGGTAACCAATCTTGTTGGCCACGCCCTTTTTGGCGGCCACCATCCAGCCCAGGCCTGACGGCGTCTCGCGCGATTGCAGTTTGACCTTCCAGCCAGAGCCCAGCAATTGCTGCCCGATGCGGTTGGCCGCAGCTTCGGGCGCCTTCACTCAGGGTGTTTTCGGCCCGGTTGGGGAAGGACTTCAGGCTCTGCTCACGGATGTTTTCCTTGAACGCCTTGAAGTCACTGAAAATTTTGGGTGTGTTGCGGGTGATGCACAGGCTGGTGCTGATCACCAGAAACGCCAGAATCAGCAAGAACCACCACGCGCTGTACACCGAGTACAGGTTGGCGGCGCCGAACACATCGGCCCAGAACGGGCCGAACTGGTTCACATAATTGTTGGCGGGCTCGTGCTGCTTGACCACCGTGCCGATGACCGATGCGATGCAGATCACCGTCAACAAGGAGATGGCAAATCGCATGGACGACAGCAACTCGACCAGTTGACTGACCCAGCGGGAGCCGGTCCGGAGTTGCAAGCCTTCAGTGGAAACGGTCATGGGGGCGTCAAAAAAACAAACAGGGCGGGTCTGGAGAACCCAGAACACGCCCTGATGTGATGCTCACTTGGCTCGGCGGTTCAATGAATATCACCAAACCGCATTGTGCCGTCGAATATTAACGATGGCTTATATCCCCAGACTCGACCGGGGAGAAAGCCTGGGTCTTCAGCGCAGGCCGGCGATGTAGTCCGACACCGCCTTGATCTCGCGTGTCGTTCATCTTGGCGGCAACGCCCGGTCATCTGCACGCTGTTCTTGCGAGCGCCCGAGCGGAACGCGTTGAGCTGGTTGACGGTGTAGGTGGCGTGCTGACCAGCCAGAGCGGGGATACTGGGCGGGAATGCCGGCGCCGTTGGGGCTGTGGCAGCCGGCGCAAGCGGCGATCTGGCGATCGGCAATGCCGCCGCGGTAGATGCGCTCGCCCAGGCGAACCAGGTCTTTGTCGGTGGCAAAGCCCTCTTTGGCTTTCTGATCGGCCAGCCAGTAGGAGATGTTGTTCATGTCCTCATCGGACAGGGCCGCCGCAAAACCCTTCATGATGGCGTTGTCGCGCTTGCCCGACTTGAATTCCATCAGCTGCTTGGCCAGGTATTCAGGGTGCTGGGCGGCCAGCTTGGGGTTTTCCGGCGTGGTCGAGTTGCCATCGGCCGCGTGGCAGGCCACGCACACCTGACCATAAGCGGCCGAACCCTTGGCCAGATCGGGCTTGGCCTTCGGTCTTGGCCGTTTCAGCATGGGCACTGAAAGACAGGCTGCCAGCAGCAGCGATGGCGCAGAGGAGGGAGACAGGCAGTTTCATGTCGGGGCGGCGCCGCGAATGGCGCGTCGGTTTTTGAGAAAACACGCGGTCTGCAGAAGACTCTTTCAGACCAATAACCAAACGATTTTACAATGGCCCACAGGAACACCCCAATGCCCGCCGCCAAAAAACCCGCAAGCCCCTCGCCCGCTCAGCCCCAAGCCGACCGAATCGCCCCTTCCAACGAGACCCTCTCTCCAGGCCCGAAACCCGCGCCCTGCACGGCTGGCTGCACACCGCGCGCTTTCTCACCACCGCACCGCAGCTGGAATTTCTGCCCGATCTCGACGTGCCCGAAGTGGCGTTTGTCGGTCGATCCAACGCAGGCAAGTCCACCTGCATCAACACCCTGACGCAGCAAAAGCGCCTGGCTTTTGCTTCCAAGACGCCTGGGCGCACCCAGAGCATCAACCTGTTTTCCCTGGGCAAGCAGGGCGTGACCGATGCCGTGCTGGCCGATTTGCCGGGCTACGGCTATGCGGCCGTGCCGCGCGAAGCCAAGCTTCGCTGGCAGCGGGTGATGGGCAACTACCTGTTGACCCGCAAAAACCTCAAGGCGGTGGTGCTGCTGTGCGACCCCCGCCTGGGCCTCACCGAGCTCGACGAAATCCTGCTCGACGTGATTCGCCCGCGTGTGGCCGACGGGCTGAACTTCCTGATTTTGCTCACCAAGTCCGACAAACTCACCCGCGCCGAAGCCAACAAGGCGTTGTCCATTGCCCAGTTGCAATGCGGTGGCGGTGAGGCCCGCCTGTTCTCGGCACTGAAAAAGCAGGGGCTGGACGAAGTGGCCGGCCTGCTGTGGGACTGGACCCATCCGGAAGATGCACGCGAGCGCCTGCGCCCTGCTGACGAGCTACGACGAAGAAGAGCCGCCGGCGCTGGACTGAGGTCGCTGCGAGTCTGGCAACCGATCATCAGCGGCGTGTACAGCGACGCTTCGCCCGGTGGCCGGGTCTTGAAGCGCTTGTGCACCCAGTAGTACTGCTCGGGCATGGTGGCGATCATCTCCTCCAGGCGCTGGTTCATGAACGCCGTATCGGCAATCGGCATCTCCCGTCGGGTAATCGGTCCATGCCGGCAGAACCGTGACCTCGTAACCTTCTGGCGTGATGTCGGCTGATCACAGGAACCACGCGGGCGCGCCCCAGTTGAGCCAGGCGGGGCAGGGTGGGCACCGTGGCCGCTGGGACGCCGAAAAACGGCACAAACAACCGAGTCGTTCGGGCCCAGATCCATGTCGGGCAAGAGGTAAAGGGCTTCGCCAGACCGCAACGCCTGCACCAGGCTGCGCAGGCTTTCGTGCTTTTCAACCAGGCGCACCGAGCCATACTTCAGCCGCCCCGCGCGCACCCATTGGTCGATGGCCACGTTGCGCTGACGGGCATACAGGCTGATGAAACTGCGCGAAAACGCCAGAGAAAGTGCTGCACCGCCGGCATCCAGTCCGACAAAATGCGGGCGCAAAAATGGCCACGGCGCCGTCGGCGGACAAGGCATCCAGATCGCCGGTCAGCTTGATGCGCGAGCGCACACAGGGCTTCGCTCGGCACCCCAGATCCAGCCGCGGTCCAGCCAGGACTGCGCAAACGCCACGAAGTGCTGGCGCACGGCCCGGTCGGCGCTCGGCCTCGGTTTGCGTCGGGAAAACACAGTGCCCAGTTGGTCCGCGCGATGCGGCGGCGCTTGCCAGCAAGCAGCATGCAGCAGGTGCCCCAGCGCCCAGCCGAGGCCGCGCACCCAAGACAAGGGGCAGCCAGGCCAGTGCGTGCATGACACCAACAGCCAGTCGGCCACTCCAGTTGGTGTGGGCGCGCGGGCTGGGCGGTGGTTTCAGAGGTCGTCGGCATGCAGTTCGTGACGGGGCGGCGCGTCAGATCAGGCTGCGTCGTGCGGGTTCCGCGGGGCTGGCGCGTCGAGCCCGTGGGGCTTTTTGTAGCGGTCGTAGGACCAGATGTACTGGGCCGGGCATTCTCTCACCAGGGCTTCCATGGCCTGGTTGATCTGGGTTGCTGCGATCAAGGGGTCTCGGCTCAGCCCGCCCTCGACCGGCAAGGGCGCACATGCACCAGGTAGCCTCGCCCCCATGACAGGCGCTCGCCCCAGATCAGGACCAGTTGCACGCCGGGCGTATGGGCCAGCCGGGCCGACAGGGTCATGGTGTACGCCTCGCGGCCGAAGAAGGGTGCCCAGACGCCCTGGCCCGCTGGCGGCACCTGATCGGGCAGCAGACCCACCGCCTGCTGGCTCTTGAGCGCCTTGATGAGCTGTTTGACGCCGGCCAAGCGTGGTGGGCGCCGTGAACAGATTGGGGCGTTCGCGGGCGGTGGCCACCAGATCCCGCAGCGCAGGCTGGCGGGAAGGGCGAAACAACACCGTGATCGGCATGCGTTCGCCAAAGCGCTGTGCCAGGGCCTGCGCCGTGATCTCGAAACAGCCCAGGTGCGGGCGTCAGGAACAACACACCCGAGCCATGCGTCAAGGCAGACTCCACGACCGACGCGCCTTCCCAACCCAGTTTCATGGGCTTGCCCCAGCCACAGGCGTGGCGTTTCGGCCACCATCTTGCCGGACTCACCGACCGAAGCAAGCGCGGTGCGCAACGGCAGACCGGCCTGGCGGGCGTTGGACAGCAAACGGCGCCGGTAGCGGCCCGACGAGCAGAAAGCTGACCCAACCCATGCACCCAGCCACCGCATGCAGAACCGGCAAGGGCAGGACAGACAGGGTGCGGAAAATCAGCTGGATGAAGACGGTCACGGCAAGCGGTATGGCAAAGGACTCAAGGCGACAGCGCAATAGCCCGACATGCAGGGGCAAGCGGCTGACTTGTGATTGACTGGTCTAAAATCGCGAGCATCGCCGAGTTACTGAACTAATTGCGGGGCGATTCACAAATTCCGCTAAAGCGTTCGCCGAACTCCGACAGGCCGGCAACGCCGATCAACCTAACTGGAGTTTATCTACATGGCGAACGATTTTCTTTTCACGTCCGAATCCGTCTCTGAAGGCCACCCCGACAAGGTGTCCGACCAGATCTCCGATGCGATTCTGGATGCCATCTTCAAACAAGACCCCCTGAGCCGTGTGGCGGCCGAAACGCTGACCAACACCGGTCTGGTGGTGCTCGCCGGTGAAATCACCACCAATGCCCACGTGGACTACATCCAGGTGGCGCGCGACACCATCAAGCGCATCGGCTACGACGACACCACCTACGGTATCGACTACAAGGGCTGTGCGGTCATGGTCTGCTACGACAAGCAGAGCAATGACATCGCCCAAGGCGTGGACCACGCGTCGGACGACCACCTCAACATCGGCGCTGGCGACCAGGGCCTGATGTTTGGCTACGCCTGCGACGAAACGCCCGAGCTGATGCCTGCACCCATTTACTACGCCCACCGCCTGGTGGAGCGCCAGGCCCAGTTGCGCAAAGACGGCCGCCTGCCCTTCCTGCGCCCCGATGCCAAGAGCCAGGTGACCATGCGCTATGTGGACGGCAAGCCCCACAGCATCGACACCGTGGTGCTGTCCACCCAGCACACGCCGGACCAGTCGCGAAACCGCGACTGAAGATGAAGGCCTCGTTCAACGAAGCCATCATCGAAGAGCTGATCAAGCCGGTTTTGCCCAAAGAATGGCTGCAAGACACCCGCTACCTGATCAACCCCACCGGCCGATTTGTCGTCGGTGGCCCGCAGGGCGATTGCGGCCTGACCGGTCGCAAGATCATCGTGGACACCTACGGCGGCGCCTGCCCCCACGGCGGCGGTGCCTTCAGCGGCAAAGACCCCAGCAAGGTAGACCGCTCGGCTGCCTATGCCGCCCGCTATGTGGCCAAGAACGTGGTGGCCGCCGGTCTGGCGCGCCAGTGCCAGGTGCAGGTGGCCTACGCCATTGGCGTGGCCCAGCCCATGAACATCACGGTCTACACCGAAGGCACGGGTGTGATTCCCGGACGAGAAGATTGCGGCGCTGGTCAACGAGCACTTCGACCTGCGCCCCAAAGGCATCATCCAGATGCTGGATCTGCTGCGTCCCATTTACGAAAAAACCGCTGCCTATGGCCACTTCGGTCGCGAAGAACCCGAGTTCACCTGGGAGCGCACCGACAAGGTCGAGGCCCTGCGCGCCGCTGCTGGTTTGAAGTAAGTCCACGCTCGCAGTGTCGGTGATGTGAGCGACTGCTCACTTTCAGGCAAAAGCCCCTGTGCATGCGCACAGGGGCTTTTTTTAATGCACAAAAAGAACGCTCTCTTGCCCCAATGCGCAAACAAGCCTGAATTTTTGGCCACCGTCGTCCGATAAGAAAGGCACAGTCTATTTACGCATGTGCCTGCATCGACCTGGAGTCCGATCACATCATGGAACACAACCATCAGCCCACAAGCCAGTCTGGCCACAAGCCCGGAACTGGAGCGCTTGGTGGCCTTGCGCACCCAAGGTCTTGCAAGCACGAGCTGGATCAGGCCACGCAGCGTTTCGAGCAGTCCGCTTGCGGTCATTCTGACGATGGATGCCGCACTCCGACTGATCGACATCAACCAGACGCTGCTCGACTGGCTGGGCTACCAGCGCGAGGAGCTGCTCGGAGCGGCTGACATCAGCGCCATGATCGATCCCGACTGGTGCCAGCGTGTTGCACCCGCGCTTGGCAGGCCATCTGCCAATCGGGCGAAACCGAATCCATGGAACTGGAGCTGCTGCGCAAGGACGGCAGCCGCCTCCAGGCCATGATGACTTCCACTGCCGTCAAAGACGCCAACGGGCAGTTCCTGCTACAGCCAGGTCCACCGTGGTGGACATCAGCGAACGCAAACAGATCGAACAGCGCGTCACCGCCCACGATGGCTTTCTGCAGACCATCACCGACCGCATCCCGGTCGAACTGGCCTACTTCGACAAAGACCTCAATTGCCGCTTTGCCAACCGTGCCCACGCGGACACGCTACGGCAGCCAGCCTGAGGACATGGTGGGCGAAAACCTGAGCAATCTGGTGACGCACTGACAGACTGCCCGAAATCCTGCCGCACGTGGCCGAGGCGCTGAGCGGCCAAAAGCAAACCTTCGAGTCGGAATATCCAGGTCCCGACGGGCGCGCAGACCTATTTTGAAGTGCACTACATTCCCGATCAGCGCAAAGGTGCACATCGAAGGCATCTTCATCGAACTGCACGACGTCAGCGAGCGCCGCCGCACCGAAGAGTTTGTGCTCGAAGCCAACCGCGACCTGGAAGAGCGGGTGCGCGAGCGCAGCGCCGAGCTGTACCAGAGTGAGCAACGCTACCGCCTGATGGTTGACGCCATCCAAGACCATTGCATCTACTTTGTCGACGAACACGGCGCCGTCACCGAATGGACCGAAAGCGCGCAGCGGTTGCACGGCCATACGCGCCAGCAAATGCTGGGACGACCCTACCTGAGCCTATTGGCCACGGGCAATGCCGGTGAAGACGAGGTGGATCCAGCACAGGTGCTGCGCTTGGCCAAGGCCCACGGCCAATGGGAAACGCGTGGCTGGCGGCTGCGCGACGATGGTTCGCGCTTCTGGGCGCACACCGTGCTCACCGCGCTGCGCAACGAAGCGGGCGAGCTGCAAGGTCTTTCGGCCATCACCCGCGACATGACCGCGGCCAAGAGCCTGGAGGACGTGATGAACGACCTCAACAAAGAGCTCGAAAAGCGTGTTGCCGAGCGCACCCAGCAGCTCGTGGCGGCCAACAAAGACCTCGATGTGTTCTCCCACATGGTCTCGCACGACCTGCGCGCTCCGTTGCGTCACATCGCCAGCTTTGTGACCCTGCTGCAAGAGCAGTTGGGCGAGTCCACCGACCGCCTCACGCTGCAGTACTTGAATTCCACTGCCAAGGCCAGCCGGCGCATGAGCCACATGATCGAAGGCCTGCTGGAATACGCCCGCCTGGGCCGCGTCACGCTGGAGTCCCAACCCGTGCCGCTGGCGCCATTGCTCGAAGGCGTCATCGCGCACCTCAAGATGGAAAACCCCGACCGAGAAATCGAATGGGTCATCGAAGAAGACCTGCCGGTGGTGCGCGGCGATGCCATGCTGCTGGCCCAGGCTTGGGGCAACCTGCTCAACAACTCGGTGAAGTACACCCGCACCCGCGAAGCGGCCCGCATCGAGGTGGGCTGGAAGGTCAACCCGGTGGGTGGCCGCACCTTCTTTGTTCGCGACAACGGCGTGGGCTTTGATCTGGAAAAGGCGCACAACCTGTTCGTCATGTTCCAGCGTCAGCACCACTCCATGGACTTCGATGGCACGGGAACCGGTCTGGCGCTGTCGCAACGCATCGTCGAACGCCACGGCGGCCGCATCTGGGCCGAGACCGCACCCGATGAAGGCTGCACCTTCTTTTTCACGCTGCCTTTTGAAGGCACCGAACCCGAGCTGGAGTTTCCTGCGCTCGTCGATGGCCGAGCTGGCTTTCTGAACGGTCGCGGCGCCATCAAAAAACCCCAGCTGGTCCTGTCCAGGCTGGGGTTTTTTCTCTGGCTGTTCCGTGTCCTTCAGCGCACCCGCATGCCGGGCTTGGCGCCTGGCCACGGGTTCAGGATGTAGATGCCCGGTTCGGCCTTTTCGTCGGCATGGCTGGCGGCCAGCACCATGCCTTCGCTCAGGCCGAACTTCATCTTGCGCGGCGCCAGGTTGGCCACCATCACCGTGAGCTTGCCCACCAGGTCTTCGGGCTTGTAGGCGCTGGCGATGCCGCTGAACACGTTGCGGGTCTGGCCTTCGCCCACGTCCAGCGTCAGGCGCAGCAGCTTGGTCGAGCCTTCCACCGCTTCGCAGTTCACGATCTGGGCGATGCGCAGGTCGATCTTGGCGAAGTCGTCGATGGTGATGGTGGGGGCGATGGCTTCGCCGCCGGGCAGCAGCTTTTCGCACCACAGGGGCTGGCGGTGGCTCGAACAGCGCGTCGAGCTGCTTCACGTCCACGCGCTGCATCAGGTGCTGGTAGGCGCCGATGGCGTGTCCGGCGCCGAGCAGCTTGCCGGCGTCGGTGAAGGTGAGCGGTTCGATCTTGAGGAAGGCCTCCACGTTGGCCGCCAGCGCGGGCAGCACCGGCTTCAGGTAGAGCGAGATCAGGCGGAAGGCTTCGATGCAGGTGCTGCACACGTCTTGCAGGCGCGCGTCCTGGCCTTCCTGCTTGGCCAGCTCCCAGGGCTTGTTCTGGTCGACATAGGCGTTGACCTTGTCGGCCTGCAGCATGATTTCGCGCAGGGCCTTGCCGTACTCGCGCTCGGCGTACAGATCGGTGACTTGCGTGGCGATGCCCTGGATCGATGCCAGCAGGGCCGCGCCATCGGCCGAGGCGGCGCCCAGCTTGCCGTCAAAGCGCTTGGCGATGAAGCCGGCAGCGCGGGAAGCGATGTTGATGTACTTGCCCACCAGATCGCTGTTGACCCGCAGCATGAAGTCTTCGGGGTTGAAGTCGACGTCTTCGTTTTTGCCGCTGAGCTTGGCCGCCAGGTAGTAGCGCAGCCACTCGGGGTTCATGCCGAGCTCCAGGTACTTCAGCGGGTTCAGGCCGGTGCCCCGGCTCTTGCTCATCTTCTCGCCGTTGTTGATGGTGAGAAAGCCGTGCACAAACACGGCGTTGGGCACCTTGCGGCCGCTGAACTTCAGCATGGCCGGCCAGAACAGCGTGTGGAAGGTGATGATGTCCTTGCCGATGAAGTGGTACTGCTCGGTGGTCGGGTCGGCCATGAAGGCGTCGTAGTCCGCGCCCGATCTTGCCGAAGTAGTTCTTGAGCGAGGCGAGGTAGCCGATGGGCGCGTCCAGCCAGACGTAGAAATACTTGCCCGGCGCGTCCGGGATCTCGATGCCGAAGTAGGGCGCATCGCGGCTGATGTCCCAGTCGCCCATCTTGGGCTTGCCGTCTTCGCCGGGTGCGATCCACTCGGTGATCTTGTTCAGCACCTCGGGCTGCACCGCGCCGCTGTTGGTCCACTGCGTTCAGGAAGGCGATGCAGCGCGGGTCGGAGAGCTTGAAGAAGAAGTGGTCGGAGCTTTTGAGCACCGGCACCGCGCCGGACAGCGCCGAGTAGGGGTTCTTCAGCTCGGTGGGCGCGTACACGGCGCCGCAGTTTTCGCAGTTGTCGCCGTACTGGTCTTTGGTGCCGCACTTGGGGCACTCGCCCTTGATGAAGCGGTCGGCCAGGAACATGTCCTTCTCGGGGTCGAAAAACTGTTCGATGGTGCGGGTTTCGATCAGGTCGTTGGCCTTGAGCGCGCGGTAAATGTCTTGCGCGAGCTCGTGGTTCTCGGGCGCGTCGGTGTTGTGCCAGTTGTCGAAGGCGATGTGAAAGCCGTCGAGGTAGGGCTTGCGGCCCGAGGCGATGTCGGCCACGAACTGCTGCGGCGTCTTGCCGGCCTTTTCGGCCGCGATCATGATGGGCGCGCCGTGGGCATCGTCGGCGCAGACGAAGTGCACTTCGTTGCCCTGCATGCGCTGGAAGCGCACCCAGATGTCGGCCTGGATGTATTCCATGATGTGGCCGATGTGGAAATGGCCGTTGGCGTAGGGCAGGGCGGTGGTGACGAAAAGGCGGCGCGGCTGGCTCATGGGGGGCTTTCTGACAGGGAACCCATGATTTTAGGGCTTGGATGCCCACAGGCGGGTTGGGTGTATGGGATGAACGGCCCTGCGCCGGTAGACTTCCCAGTCTGTTTTGCCCCACTTTCCTGGAGATTGCCCCCGATGGCCGTAGATTCCACCGCTTTGTTGACCGCCTTGCAGTCCGTGATCGATCCGAACACGGGGCAAGACTTCGTGTCCACCAAGGCCCTGAAAAACCTGAGCGAGCAGTACGGCGAGGTGGCCTTTGATGTGGAGCTGGGTTACCCGGCCAAGAGCCAGATCGAGCCCCTGCGTGCCGCTTTGGTGGCGGCGGCCAAAGCGGTGCCGGGTGTGGACAAGGTGAACGCCAACATCACATTCAAGATCGCGGCCCACGCTGTGCAGCGCGGCGTGCAACTGTTGCCGGGCGTGAAGAACATCATCGCCGTGGCATCGGGCAAAGGTGGCGTGGGCAAGAGCACCACGGCGGCCAACCTGGCGCTGGCGCTGGCGGCCGAGGGCGCCACGGTCGGCATTCTGGATGCCGACATCTACGGCCCCAGCCAGCCCATGATGATGGGGCTGGAAGGGCGCCCCGAGAGCCTCGACGGCAAGACCATGGAGCCGCTGGTGAACCACGGCGTTCAGGTGATCTCCATCGGCTTTCTGGTCAACAAGGACGACGCCATGGTGTGGCGCGGCCCCATGGCCACCCAGGCGCTGGAGCAGTTGCTGCGCCAGACCAACTGGAAAGACCTCGACTACCTGATCGTCGACATGCCGCCCGGCACCGGCGACATCCAGCTCACGCTGTCGCAGCGCGTGCCGCTCACCGGCGCGGTGATCGTGACCACGCCGCAGGACATCGCCTTGCTCGATGCGCGCAAGGGCATCAAGATGTTTGAAAAGGTGGGCGTGCCCATTCTGGGCATCGTGGAGAACATGGCGGTCTACTGCTGCCCCAACTGCGGCCACACCGAGCACATCTTTGGCGAAGACGGCGGCAAGAAAATGGCGGCCGAGTTCGAGATGGACTACCTCGGCGCCTTGCCGCTCAACATGCAGATCCGGGTGCAGGCCGATGGCGGAGCGCCGACCGTGGTCGCCGAGCCCGAGGGCGAGATCGCGGGTCTGTACAAGGCCGTGGCGCGCCAGCTGGCGGTCAAGGTGGCCAAGCAGGCCAAGGACTTTTCCAGCAAATTCCCGGCGATCAAGATTTCCAAGGACACCTGA
>CAVORS010000022.1:0-9677 GCA_963698635.1 uncultured beta proteobacterium | reverse complement strand
TCGCTGATGTGACAGTTTTCCGCGTCAGGCCAAGCCTGACATTGATCGATAGAGGAATCCCCCCAACATGTTGTTTTCTGCTTTCAAGCGCCGTTGTGCGCTTCCACTGGTCCTCATGGGCGCAGTGCTGTCCATGCCTGCTTTTGCGCAATCCGAATCCAAAAGCGAGCCCATTCGCATCGGCATGATCGAAGGTTTGTCGGGTCCCTTCGCCAACACGGGCGAGGCTGTTTACCGCAACCTTGTCTGGGCCACCGAGCGCGTCAATGCGCGCGGGGGCGTGAAGCTACCCGGTGGCAACCGGCCCCTGCAGATCGAGCGTTTTGACAGCAAGGGCCAAACCGAAGAGGCCCTCTCTGGTTTGCGCTCTGCGGTCGATCAGGGAATTCGGGTGGTTGTGCAAGGCAATTCATCGTCTGCCGCTGCGGGCTTGGTGGACGGCATCGAAAAAAACAACCAGCGCGATCCGGCGCGCAGCGTCGTGTTCCTGAATTATTCGGCGGTAGATCCGGCCTTGACCAATGAAAAGTGCAGCTTTTGGCATTTCCGCTTCGACGCCCATGCCGACATGCGCATGACCGCGCTGATGAGCGTTGTGAAAGAAGACGCCGCGCTGAAGCGCATTTACCTCATTGGGCAGGATTACAGCTTTGGCCAAGGCGTATTGCGCGAGGCGCGGCGCCAGCTGGCAGTGGTCAGGCCCGACGTCAACATCGTGGGCGATGAATTGCACCCCATGGCCCGTGTGAAGGATTTCGCTCCCTATGCCGCCAAAATCCTGGCCAGTGGCGCCCAGGCTGTGCTCACGGGCAATTGGGGCAACGACCTCACGCTGCTGGTGAAAGCCGCGCGTGAAGCTGGGTTTGAGGGTTCGTTCTACACCTTCTACGGCAATGCGCTGGGTGCGCCAGCGGCAATCGGTGAAGCGGGCATTGGCAAGGTGATCGCAGTGGCTGACTGGTTTCCCAATACGCCCACTGCTGCCTCCGAAGCCTTTTATCAATCGTTTCGCCAACGCTTTCCCAAGCCTGAAGACGATTATGTGCACATGCGCATGCAGCTCATGATCGAAGCTTTGGCCCAGGCCATTGAGCGCGCGGGTGCGCTGGATGCGGCCCGTATCGCTGCCGAATTGGAGAAGGCCAAAGTCACATTGGCCGGCCAAACCGCCCACATGCGTGCGGGCGACCATCAGTTCCAGCAGCCACTCGCGGTTGCGGTGATGGACCGCCAGGGTGCACCTGGCACGAAGTTCGATGTTGAAGGCTCGGGCTACGGTTTTCGGGTCGTGCACCAGTTGAGCGCCCGGCAGGCAGAATTGCCGCACCGCTGCAACATGCAGAGGCCTTGAAACGGCCATAGAACCCACAAAGGAGTACCCGATGCGGCAGGTGATTGAGGGTCTTGAGGCGTCGCAAATTCGTGAAGTGGCCAACGAGGGTTTGGGTCGCGACGGCGTGCTCAAGTTCTGGTTTGGTGAGAGCGACGAAATGACGCCCGAATTCGTGCGCCAAGCCGCCATCGAGTCGCTGAAGGCTGGCGAGACCTTCTACGCCCACAACCACGGCTTGCCCGAGTTGCGCGATGCCATCGCGACCTACACCGACGGGCTGCACCCGGGGCTCGGTGCGACACACTGGCTGCCGCGCCTGGTGGTGACCTCGGGCGGCGTCAATGGTTTGATGCTGGCTTGCCAGACCTTGATCAACGCGGGCGACGAGGTGGTTGTGGTCACGCCGACATGGCCCAACCTGGTGGCCCAGCCGCGCATCATGGGGGCCAGCGTGGTTTGCGTGCCTTTGAAGGTGCGGGAGAGTGGCGCCAGGGCAGGCGCTTGGGTGCTCGACATGGACGCATTGCTGGGCGCCATCACCCCGGCGACCAAAATGCTGGTGCTCAATGCGCCCAACAACCCCACGGGCTGGACGCTCAGTCGCGATCAACAGGTGGAAATCCTCGCCCATTGCCGCCGCACCGGCACATGGATCCTGGCCGACGAGGTCTACGAACGCCTGTATTTCGCTGGCGATACACCGAATGGCGCGGCCAGCAGCTTTCTGGACGTTGCCGACCCCAAAGACCGCCTGATCGTGGCCCACAGCTTTTCCAAGAGTTTCCTCATGACCGGCTGGCGCCTGGGCTGGCTGGTCTTGCCAGCGTCGCTCACCCAGGCGGTGGGCAAGGTTCTGGAGTTCAACACCTCTTGCGCACCCGTGTTCGTGCAGCGTGCAGCCATTGAAGCCATGCGCCGCGGCGACGAAGTCACGCCAGCGCTGTTGGCCCATCTCAAAGTTTGCCGCAACACCTTGGTTCCCTTGTTGCAGGCCACGCCCGGCATCACGCTGGCTGAGCCGCTGGGGGGTATGTATGCCTTCTTCCGGATCGATGGGTACCCGGACAGCCTGGACACCGCCAAGCGATTGGTGCGTGAAGCCGGCCTGGGCCTGGCGCCAGGCAGCGCTTTTGGGGCGGAAGCTCAGGGCTGGTTGCGCTGGTGCTTCGCGAGCCGGGACCCGCAAAGATTGGTGCAAGGGGTGGAGCGCCTGCGCCATTGGCTCAATGCCCAAATCTGAGATGCCTAGGCTATAATTCGAGGTTGCTGTCAGAACTGACGGCAACTCACGCCCGTTGCGGCGGCCGGAACTTGTGGTGGTTTTGCACCCAAGAGCGCTGGCAGCGCTGCGACGAGTCGCTTGTTTTTAAAGGAAATTTTCATGATCGCCAAAGACATCAAAGCCGCCGTTGTTGCGGACAATGCCCGTGCCGCCAAGGACACTGGTAGCCCAGAAGTGCAGGTCGCCATCCTGACCGCACGCATCAACGAACTGACCCCCCACTTCAAGACCCACGCCAAAGACCACCATGGTCGCCGTGGTCTGTTGCGCATGGTGAGCCGCCGCCGCAAGCTGCTGGACTACCTCAAGTCCAAAGACGCTGAGCGTTACCTCGCCCTGATCCAGAAACTGGGTCTGCGCAAGTAATTTTGACCAAGGTCTGATTCGAAAATCGCCTGAGTTGGTTCGCTGGCTCGGGCGTTTTTTGTTTGCAGATCCTGGTATTTGATTCCGGAGCAACGACAACAGAGCGAAGCTGTGTCATTCCAACGGTGCTGGTTGTTTGCCGAAACGCCAGCAGCATCGCTGGAATGGCATCGTGTTCTGGGTTGTGAATTCCGGGTTTTGTGCAGATCGCCTGCACGCCATGCCACCCCATTTGCGAGGGTGGCGTCAAGGAGCAAACCATGAGCATGTTCAATAAAGTCACCAAAACCTTCCAATGGGGCCCGCACACGGTCACCATGGAAACCGGCGAAGTCGCCCGTCAGTCCACCGGCGCTGTGCTGGTGAACATCGACGACACCGTGGTGCTGGCCACCGTGGTCGCCAAGACCGAAGCCAAAGCCGGTCAGGACTTCTTCCCCCTGACCGTCGATTACACGGAAAAGACCTACGCCGCCGGCAAGATCCCCGGCAGCTTCTTCAAGCGCGAAGGCCGTCCCAGCGAACTTGAGACGCTGACCTGCCGGCTGATCGATCGCCCCATCCGTCCGCTGTTCCCTGAAGGCTTCTACAACGAAGTGCAGGTGATCGTGCACGTGGTGAGCTTGAACCCTGAAGTGCAGGCCGACATCGCCGCCTTGATCGCCACCTCTGCTGCCCTGTCCATCAGTGGCATCCCGTTCAATGGCCCCATCGGCGCGGCGCGCGTGGGCTATGTGAATGGCGAATACGTGTTGAACCCGGGTCAGACCCAGCTCAAAGACAGCCAGCTCGACCTGGTGGTCGCCGGCACCGAAGCCGCTGTGTTGATGGTGGAATCCGAAGCCCAGCAGCTGAGCGAAGAAATCATGCTCGGCGCCGTGGTCTATGGCCATGAGCAGGGCAACATCGCCATCGCAGCGATCAACGAACTGGTGCGCGACGCCGGCAAGCCCGCATGGGACTGGCAGCCACCCGCCAAAGACGAGCCGCTGATCGCCAAGCTCGACGGCCTGGCCAAAGCCAAGCTGGAAGCGGCTTACCAGATTCGCAACAAGCAAGCCCGTACCCAAGCATGCCGCGCCGCTTACGCCGATGTGATGGCAGCATTGAAAGCCGAAGGCGCAGAGTTCGACAGCGTGGCCGTTGAAGCCCTGTTGTTCGAAATCGAAGCCAAGATCGTGCGCGGTCAGATTCTGGCTGGTGAGCCGCGCATCGACGGCCGCGACACACGCACCGTGCGTGCGATCGAAATCCGCAACAGCGTCTTGCCCCGCACCCACGGCTCCAGCCTGTTCACCCGCGGTGAAACCCAGGCGCTGGCTGTGGCCACGCTCGGTACCGACCGCGATGCCCAGCGTATCGATGCGTTGGCCGGTGAGTACGAAGACCGTTTCATGCTGCACTACAACATGCCTCCCTTCGCCACTGGCGAAGCTGGCCGCTTTGGTTCGCCCAAGCGCCGCGAAATCGGCCACGGCCGTCTGGCCAAGCGTGCGCTGATCGCCGCACTGCCGAGCAAGGAAGACTTCCCGTACACCATGCGCGTGGTGTCGGAAATCACCGAGTCCAACGGTTCGTCTTCGATGGCTTCTGTTTGCGGTGGCTGCCTGGCACTGATGGACGCAGGTGTGCCGATGAAAGCCCATGTGGCCGGTATCGCCATGGGCCTGATCAAAGACGGCAACCGCTTCGCCGTGCTGACCGACATCCTGGGTGACGAAGATCACCTCGGCGATATGGACTTCAAAGTGGCCGGTACCACCAACGGTATCTCTGCACTGCAGATGGACATCAAGATCCAGGGCATCACCAAAGAAATCATGCAGGTCGCGCTGGCTCAGGCCAAAGAAGCCCGCATGCACATTCTGGGCAAGATGCAAGAAGCCATGGGCGAAGCCAAGACCGAGGTATCCAACTTCGCGCCCAAGCTGTTCACGATGAAGATCAATCCGGAGAAGATCCGTGACGTGATCGGCAAGGGCGGCGCCGTGATCCGCGCGTTGACCGAAGAGACCGGCTGCCAGATCAACATCGACGAAGACGGCACGATCACCATCGCGGCGACCGAAGCCGCCAAGGCCGACGAAGCCAAGCGCCGCATCGAGCAGATCACCGCCGAAGTTGAAATCGGCAAGGTCTACGAAGGCCCGATCACCAAGATTCTGGACTTCGGTGCATTGGTCAACCTGCTGCCCGGCAAGGATGGCCTGCTGCACATCAGCCAGATCGCCCACGAGCGCGTCGAGAAAGTCACCGACTACCTGACCGAAGGCCAGATCGTCAAAGTCAAGGTCCTGGAGACCGACGAAAAGGGCCGCGTCAAGCTGTCCATGAAGGCCTTGATCGACCGCAACAGCGCCGAGCAGGCGCCATCAGCAGCCGCAGGAGCTGATCCCGGTTGCCCGAGATGCAAGCGACCATGCAAGCGATCGAGATCAGCGCCTTTGGCGCGCCCGGAGGTGTTGCGGCTGTGTGAGCGGCCGCAACCCGTCGCGGGCGCGGGCGAGGTGTTGATTCGCGTGGCGGCGTCGGGCGTGAACCGGCCCGACGTGTTGCAACGCAGCGGCGCTTACCCGCCGCCGCCGGGGGCTTCCGACCTGCCGGGTCTGGAGGTCGCTGGCGTGGTCGAGGCCGGTGATGCCGAGGCGATGGTCCAGGCGGGCTTGCAGGTGGGCGACCGCGTGTGTGCGCTGGTCGCGGGTGGTGGCTACGCGCAGTACTGCGCCGTGCCCGTGGGCCAGTGCCTGCCGGTGCCCGAAGGCATGGACGATGTGGCTGCGGCCTCGTTGCCCGAGACCTTTTTCACCGTTTGGAGCAATGTGTTTGACCGTGCCCGCTTGCAGGCCGGTGAAACGCTGCTGATCCAGGGCGGCACGAGCGGCATCGGTGTGACGGCGATCCAGTTGGCCAAAGCCCTGGGCGCGACCGTCATCGCCACCGCGGGCAGCGACGAAAAATGCGCGGCCTGCCTGCAGCTCGGAGCCGACCATGCGATCAACTACAAGACCCAGGACTTCGTGGCCGAGGCCATGAAGCTCACCGAAGGGCGCGGCGTCGATGTCGTGCTGGACATGGTGGCGGGCGGCTATGTGGCCCGCGAGGTCGAGTGCATGGCCGAAGATGGCCGCATCGTGATCATCGCGGTCCAGGGTGGCATCAAGTCGGAGTTCAACGCCGGTCTGGTGTTGCGCCGCCGCCTGGTGATCACCGGCTCAACCTTGCGTCCCCGGCCGCTGGCTTTCAAGAGCGCGATCGCGCGCAGCTTGCGTGAGCGCGTCTGGCCCCTGCTGGCCGAAGGCAAGGTCAAGCCGGTCATTCACAGCGTATTCGAAGCAGCGCGCGCGTCGGAGGCCCACGCGCTGATGGAGTCCAACCAGCACATCGGCAAGATCGTGCTCAAGTGGGCTTGATGGCCCGGGAGATATCCATGAAAAAACTGATCGCAGGCAACTGGAAGATGAACGGCTCGCTGGCCGCCAACCAATCATTGGTGCAAGCCATGCTGGACGGCTTGAAGGGTGTTGAGCCCAAGGCCGAGATGGCCTTGTGTGCGCCTTCGCCCTATCTGGCGCAGTTGCAGGCATTGCTGGCGGGCAGCCCCATTGCCTGGGGTTCGCAGGATGTGTCGGCCCAGGAGGCGGGCGCTTTCACTGGCGAAGTCAGCGCAGCGATGTTGAAAGACTTCGCCTGCCGCTACGCTATCGTCGGTCATTCCGAGCGGCGCCAGTACCATGGCGAAACCGATGCCACTGTGGCCGCCAAGGCCCAGCGCGCTTTGGCCTTAGGTATCACGCCTATCGTGTGTGTGGGTGAAACACTTGCCGAGCGTGACGCGGGTCAAACCGAAACAGTGGTCAAGCGCCAGTTGGCTGCGGTCATCCATGCGGTGACACATTGCACCAGTGAGATCGTGGTGGCCTACGAGCCTGTTTGGGCTATCGGCACGGGCAAAACCGCTACGCCAGAAATGGCCCAAGCGGTTCACGCGGTGTTGCGCAAGCAAATTGCAGCGGCCACCATGCATCCCGAAAAAGTCAAAATTCTTTATGGCGGCAGCATGAATGCCACCAATGCGGCCAGCTTGCTGGCCCAGCCCGATATCGATGGCGGCCTGATCGGCGGTGCGTCGCTCAAGGCTGCTGATTTCCTTCAAATCGTTGCGTCGGCCTAGCCTTGATCGCCTCGTATCCAGTTCTTTCGGAGTCTTTATGCAAGTTTTGTTGAACATCCTTCAGGCTGTCCAGATTCTCTCGGCGATCGGCATGGTCGCACTGATCCTGATGCAGCACGGTAAAGGCGCCGATGCCGGCGCGGCTTTTGGCGGTGGTGGCGGTGGTTCGGCCAGCCTGTTTGGTGCCTCTGGCAGCGCCAACTTCCTCTCGCGCTCGACCGCGGTTCTTGCTGCGTTGTTCCTGGCGACCACGCTGGGCTTGGCTTACTTCGGTAACTTGCGTTCTGCGCCAAGTTCTGGCAGCGTGCTCGAAAACACCAGTGTGTTGCCAGCGGTCGAACAGCCGGCAGCACAACAGATACCGGCTGGTTCTGATGCTGCCGTCGCCCCTGCCGCGGACGTGCCGTCATCGCCACCTGCGACAGGTGAAGCGCAGATTCCAGCAAAGTAAATTTGCGGCATAACTGAGGGGGGTATCCCTTCGCGGTTGTGCGCTCCAATGGCTGAACAACGGGGCTCTTTTCGGTAGGAAAAAAGCCAGGGTCCGTCTAAAACAGCCCTTGATTCAGGGTAAACTCTAACGGTTGTCGAGCAGGCGCACACCATCCCTCGTGAGCCCGACAATTCAGACCCAGCCGACGTGGTGAAATTGGTAGACACGCTATCTTGAGGGGGTAGTGGCGAAAGCTGTGCGAGTTCGAGTCTCGCCGTCGGCACCAAACATTGGCAGACATGGCGCCCAGGCCATGCCAACGGAAACACCAAAATGAGTCTCGAACAATACCTTCCCGTGCTTCTGTTTATTGTGGTCGGTATTGCTGTCGGGGTCATTCCACAGGTGTTGGGATACGTTCTGGGTCCCAATCGACCCGATCCCGAAAAAAACTCCCCCTACGAATGCGGCTTCGAGGCTTTCGAAGACGCGCGCATGAAGTTTGATGTGCGCTACTACCTGGTGGCCATTCTTTTCATTCTTTTCGACTTGGAAATCGCCTTCCTGATTCCTTGGGCGGTGGCGTTGACCGACGTCGGCTCTGCAGGGTTCATCACGGGCGTGGTTTTCCTGATCGATTTGCTGGTTGGTTTTGTCTATGCCTGGAAGATTGGCGCCCTGGACTGGGAATGACGCTTTCACCGGCGCAATGGAGCTCACATGATTGAAGGTGTTTTCAAAGAAGGTTTCATGACCACGAGTTACGACTCGGTGGTCAATTGGGCCAAGACGGGTTCGCTCTGGCCCATGACCTTTGGTCTGGCTTGTTGCGCCGTCGAAATGATGCATGCGGCCGCAGCGCGTTACGACATCGGCCGCTTCGGCGCCGAAGTGTTTCGCGCCAGCCCTCGTCAGTCCGATCTGATGATCGTGGCGGGCACCCTGTGCAACAAGATGGCGCCGGCCCTGCGCAAGGTGTACGACCAGATGGCCGAGCCACGCTGGGTGCTTTCCATGGGGTCCTGCGCCAACGGTGGTGGCTACTACCACTACAGCTACTCGGTGGTGCGTGGCTGCGATCGCATCGTCCCGGTGGATGTGTATGTGCCAGGTTGCCCGCCCACGGCTGAGGCGTTGATCTACGGGATCATCCAGTTGCAGCAAAAGATTCGACGCACCAACACCATCGCCCGCGCCTGAGCGCGGGAATCGAAAGTCACCCGAAAGACGACGGCTCATGAACATCAACGCGACCACATACGCGCCCAGCCTGCCTGCGCTTCAGGAAGCCCTCAAGGGTTTGCTGGGCGACAAAGTGCGTTCGCTCGAACATTGTGCGTGACGAGCTCACCCTGGTGGTGGCTGCATCCGATTACCTTGCTGTGATGCAAGTGCTGCGCGACGCGCCAGAAGCCAGGTTCGAGCAGATGATCGATCTGTGCGGCATCGACTACCGGGACTACGGTGATGGCCGCTGGGAGGGCGCCCGATTTGCCGTTGTGGTGCACCTGCTTTCCGTGAGTCTCAATCATCGCTTGCGTGTGCGGGTGTTTTGCCCCGAAGACGACTTCCCTGTGCTGGATTCGATTTCCACGCTTTGGAATTCGGCCAACTGGTATGAGCGTGAAGCCTTTGACTTGTATGGCATCGTCTTCGAAGGCCACAACGATTTGCGTCGCATCCTGACCGACTACGGCTTCATCGGCCACCCCTTCCGGAAAGACTTCCCGCTGTCGGGTCATGTTGAAATGCGTTACGACGCCGAGCGTGCCCGCGTGATCTATGAGCCGGTGACCATTGAGCCTCGCGAGATCACACCGCGCATCATCCGAGAAGACAACTACGGCGGGTTGCACTGAACATGGCTGAAATCAAAAATTACACCCTGAACCTCGGGCCTCAGCACCCAGCAGCCCACGGCGTGCTGCGTTTGGTGCTGGAGCTTGATGGTGAGGTCGTGCAGCGTGCCGACCCACACATTGGACTCTTGCATCGCGCCACCGAAAAGCTGGCCGAGCACAAGACGTTCATCCAGTCGCTGCCCTACATGGACCGGCTTGACTACGTGTCCATGATGTGTAACGAGCACGCT
>CAVORS010000021.1:0-101553 GCA_963698635.1 uncultured beta proteobacterium | reverse complement strand
ACCAGATTGCTCGTCGCCGCATTTGCGCCGCCGCAGGTCATCGGCGGCGGCACGCACCGCCGCCGCGCCGGGGCCGCGGGCCGAGAACAGGGTGACCAGATCCACCTCGCCCAGCATCTTGCCGGCCAGGCCACGCGCGATCGCCCGCGACAGCTGGCTGCCGATCGCCGGGCCGGGGCCGTGGGGCGGCGCCGCCGGCGTGCTCAGGTTCACCTTGCCGACCCGCCAGCCATCCTCATGCGCATAGCCCTGCCCGTCGGTCTTCCTGACCGCCGCACGCATCACCGCTGGATCGACCCATTTCGCCGCATCCTGCAGCCAAGCCGGATAGATCGCCAGCCGCGGCACCAGAACCTTGCCCGCGACCGCGGTTTCCGCCGCCAGACGGTCAGCTCGGGCCACGCAGCCTCGGAGTTCACGTGGTCGGCCGTCACCGGAGAGACCCCGCCCCAGTCGCTGAGCCCAGCAGAGATAAGTGGCTGCAACTCGCCGGCGCGTAAATTCGGCGGTGCCTGCACTAAACCCCGCCACCGAAGATCAGACGCGCGACCGCGACCGTCCACTGATGGTCCGCCAGCCCCGGCTCGGGCGAAGCCGCCATCCGCGTGCCGGGTTTGGCGCGGAAATTCCGGATGATGACCTCCGGATATGGCCATAACGCTCATGCAGGTCGCGCAGCGCGAGAAGCGCCTCGATCCGCTCGGCGCGGGTCTCGCCGAGCCCGATCAACAGCCCAGTAGTGAAGGGCACCCCCGCCTGCCCGGCCCGGTCGACCATCGCAAGACGAACCGCCGGCACCTTGTCGGGCGACCCGAAGTGTGGTCCGCCGCGTGCGCCGAGGCGGTCGGAGATGGTCTCCAACATGATCCCCTGCGACACCGACACCGCGCGCAGCGCCAGTATCTCGGACTCGTCCATGATCCCCGCATTGATATGCGGAAAAGCCCTGTCTCCTCGATCACCAGACGCGCCATGGCGGTCAGATATGCGACCGTGGTCGTAGCCGAGCGCGGCGATGCTCGTCGCGCGCCACCCGATAACGCAACTCGGGCTTGTCGCCGACGCGTGAACAGCGCCTCGTCGAATCCGCCCAACGCCCGCCCGCGCGATCTCGAGCACCTCTCCGGCGTCAGGAACACCTTTTCACCCGACTTCGGCGGATGGGCGAAAGGCGCAATAGTGGCGCATCGCGGCACAGGTGGGTGAGCGGTATGAAGACCTTGCGGATACCGTGACGACATCGCCAAAACCGCGGTCACGCAGGCGCCGAGGCAGCGCACAGCGCGTCGAGGTCGTGGTTTCCGGCCAGAGCGCGGGCCTTGCCGCCGTTAGCCGGTCCGTATCCGGCCATGCGCCGCGCCCTCGACGAAGTGGGACCTGAACGGTCATAGACTTGCCTCCGATGCCGCGGTGCTGGCCAACCCGAACCCGTGCAGAACGCCGTTGGTATTCGGGGCCGCGCGATCGCGCCATCGCGACGCAGAAGCCGATGTCGTCGGGGCAGTCGATATCGCGGGCGATGGAGGCAAGCGTCAACGGCCGACGCCGCTGTCGCCGCTGGCCTGCAGATGCCGGCGGAAACTGTGTTTGCCGAACTGAAGACGCGACTCGCCGGCTGGCCCAGAACACCGTGCAGCGTATTGGTGCCCTGCAGGTCGCGGTCGGGACGGACAACGGCGGAGTCCTCGGCCACCGTCAGAGCGACGGCGCAGTCGATATCGGCAAAATCCAGCAGCGGCACATCGCCGGGCACGATCACGATCAGATCGGCCCCGGCCTGGCGAGCCGCTCGGAGCCGAAACGGACCGCGCCGTTCAGACCGCCGCCCGCGGGATCATCGCCGTAGGCCAGCATGCCGCGTGCCTCCGCCATGCCAGCCGTCCGGTCAGGGCTGACGACCGAGATCCGAGTAGCCGTTAGCGACCGCGCAACTGATCCAGCACATCCTCCAGCATCGCCCATTGCAGCCGTGCGCGCTGCGCGGACGAGAACGCCCGGACAGCCGGATCTTGGCGAGACACGGTGCCTTAACCGGTACCAGAGCCCAGGCCTGCGGCGCGGATGTGGACGACAGTGGTCAATCATGACGCCCTCCGGTCACCCGCCCCGGCAATCGCCAGCGTGGCGCACGCCAGCGCCACACGGTCCTCCAGCGTCGTCATCAGGGTCTTCGCGATGCGGATATCAACCCCCTCTACCCGCGCATCGCTGTCCTGCGCGTCGACCACCAAAATGTCGATCAGGCCCCGGTAATGCGCGGCGATGGAGTGCACGTCGGCCGGCAAGCCCATCTCGTGCATCATTTTCGCCAACGGGCCCTTGATCGACTGGCCCGCAATGATCGGGCTGATCGCGATCACCGGCACCCTGGCGGCGCGATCATCTCGCGGTAGCCCGGAATTGCCAGGATCGGATCGATGGACAGGTACGGATTGGACGGGCAGATGATGATCGCCGCCAATCCGGGGCCGCAAGGCCGCCCTGACCTCCGGCGTCGGCCGGGTGTTCTCCGCGTTCTCGTAGCTCAGCGACGCCACGACCGGTTCGCACCTGCGGCCGACGAATGGAGCGCTGGAACGGCAGCGTGCCCTCGTCGGTTTCGACCATCGTCCTGATCCGCTCGTCGGTGGCCGGCAGTAACGCCGGCGCGACCCCCAGCGCCGCCGCGATCCCGGCCGTCACCTCGCTCAGCCGCGCCCCGCCCGCCAGCCGCGCGTCCGCACCGCATGGGTCGCCAGATCGGTGTCGCCGAGGTTGAACCAGGTCTCGCCACCCAGCTGGCCGACCGCCTCCATGAAGCGCCAGCTTTCATCGGCCAGCCCCCAGCCGGTCGCGGTGATTGACCCGCCCCGCCAGCGTATAGGTCACCGTGTCGATATCGGGCGAAACCGACAGGCCGAAATGCTCGAAATCTCGCGCGGTGTTTATGACGATGGAGAGCTGCCCCGCGCCGAGGACCCGCGACAGGCCGAGCGCCAACTTGGCACCCCCGACGCCGCCGCAGAGCGCAACATGGCTTCCCTGAACGATGCACCGCTCACCTGAACATGTCCCTCTCCCGGGGCCGCAGAATGTCCGCCGCCCGGTGATCGGTATCCTGCCCACTCAACCCGCGAATGACAACCACCGGCGCGCCCTCGGCGGCCTCGCCCATGACCAGCACCGCCGCCGCCGCCAAGCTGTCGGCAAAGGCGATCTCGGTTGATTTGAGTGTCGCCCGAAGAGGTCGGTCTCGCCGCGCCGGTCGATCACCGCCGCCGGACCCGGCAATGCCGATGGCGACCCCGGTCGAGCCCATCCGCCACGGCCGCCCGAAACTGTCGGTCACCACCACCCCGATCGGCCCGGCGCCGACCGCCTCGAACCGGCGGCGCAACTCCCGCGCAGAGCGGTCCGGATCCTCGGGCAGTAAGCAAGACCTGGTCGTCGCCCTCCACCGGCGCGGCAAGGTTGGAATGGTCTATCCCGCCGTTGGCCATGACATGGCCGAGTCGGTGCTCGACGATACAGACATCGCGGCGCGCCCGCACGACCTCATGCGATTTCCTGCAAATCGATTTCGATCAGCCGCGCGTCCTTGGCGGTCTTTTCCGGCCAGTCGCGAGCCTCGGCCACGGCTGAACCGCATCGCCAGATCGCGCTGCCGGCCCTCGGCCTTGGACACGATCTTTTGCGCCAACACCACGATATCGCCCGTCTGCAAGGCAGATCGCGTCCGCCGCCAGCGCCGCCGAGATCAGCGCGGCGAGGTCGTCACCGGCCCTGACCCTGGGAACGGAACCGGAACCAGCAGGTGACGGCGCGTGCGCTCATCACCCCCCTCAATCGCCAGCTGCTTCAAGAGGGATCCCGGTGATCCGGATACCCGGCGCCATCGCTCACCTTGTAGCGCTTGTTGATGGCAATCAGTAGTGACGTCATCGCTTCGGCCGCAACCGCATTGGCCAGCGGCCCGCCATGCAGGCCACGGATACCCGAGCTGGTCGGTCAATGCGACAATCTGATCGCGCGCCTCGATCGTCATCGCCAAAATCAGCACATCACAGCCCGGATCGCCGTCCTTCCGCAACTTGTGCGCCGAGACGTTGTGAAAGCCGCTCACCAGGCGCACGTCCTCGCCCATAATTCCCGCCCTTCATGGGAAGACCTTGCCGTCGTCGCGCCACGGTCACGCGGGCGCCGGTGACGAAGTAGGCGTGCAGGTCGTTGCCAAAGCGGTTGAGGCGGTGGGTGATGCCCTTGTTGCCGCGCACCAGGGCGTTGTAGCCGAGCACCGCGGGAATGGCCACCAGCAGGCCCAGGGCGGTCATGATCAGGGCCTCGCCGATCGGGCCTGCGACCTGGTCGATGCTGACCTGGCCGGCGGCGCCGATGCCGAGCAGGGCGTGGTAGATGCCCCAGACGGTGCCGAACAGGCCCACGAAGGGCGCGGTGGAGGCGATGGAGGCGAGCACGGTCAGGCCGCTCTGGGCGCGCGCGGTGAAGTCGTCCAGGCTGTTGCGCAGGGAGCGCTCGACCCAGTCGCTCACGTCCAGCGCGTCGTGCAGCTGGGTGCCGCTTTTGCCGTCTTTGTGCAGGATGTGGCGGGTCGCCTCGCGGCCCTCGGTGGCCAGGGCGCGGAAGGGGTTGCCGTCCTGGTTGCCGAGCTTGTCGATGCCTTCGGCGAAATCGGCGCTGTGCCAGAAGCTCTCGCAGGCCTTGGCCTGGCGGCGATGGGCGCGCTGGTCCAGGAACTTCCACAGGATGATGATCCAGGTGGTGAGGGACATGACGCAGCAGGACGAGGGCGACGGTGCGGGTGACGGCGTCGCCCTGGGTCCAGACGTGGGCGAGGCCGGTGGTGGCGAGTTGGGGTTCCATGGGCAGGGATCTCGGATGGGATGGATGGGAATGACAGGATGCAAGTGCGGCGTTACTCGAGCACGAAGTCGAGCGGAATGTTGAACCACATGGCTTCGGGCACGCCGGCGCGTTTGCCCGGCACGTAGCGCCACTGGAGTACGGTCTGCAGCGCGGTCTGATCGAGCCGCTGGTAGCCGCTGGACGTTTTGACGCTGGCCTGGCTGGCGGTGCCATCGGTCCGATCAGGGCGCGGACCACCACGCGTGCCTTGCTCGCCCAGGCGCTTGGACAGCGGTGGATAGCGGGGCGGGGCGTTGTTCAGGTAGCTCGCATGGCTGGACGGCAGCTCGATCTTGGGGGGTGCCGGTGGCGCGGGCGGCGCCGCCGGCTTGACGGGCTCGGCGGGCACGTGGTGCGGTGATCGCCGGTGGCTGGCGACAGCTTCGCGCTCGAAGGCGGGCGGGCTCGGGCGTGGGCGGCGGAACCGGTTCGGCCACCGGTTGCTCCACCGGTTTGGGCTCGGCTTTGGGGTGGGCTTGGGGCGTGGCTGGGGCTGGGCGCGGGTGGCTTCGGGCCGGCTTGGGGCGGCTCGGGCGCGGGTTCGGGCGCCGGTGCGATCTGGGGCTGGGGCAGCTCGATGAACTCGACCATGACTTCAACAGGCGTCACCTGTTCGACCGTCGGGCGCACAAAACCCGCTTGCAAGGCCCACAGGGCGGCGGCGTGCAAGCCAATCACGCTGGACACGATCAGGACGCGACGGTTCATGTTCGGTGGGGTGCCCCAGGCCTGAGGGGCGGCGCTGGGTGACAAGGGCAGGCTGGCGCTGGCGGAAGTCATAGTTTAGTGGCGGGAAGCGGCAGCGTGGCGGGCCGGGGCTCAGGGCAGTGCGATCGGACCAGCCCTCATCGCCTGAAGACCCACCAGAGCGGCCACGCCCACGAAGGTGAAGCTGCCGGCCAGCAGGGTCAAAGCTTGGTGCATGGGGTGGGCTCCTGTTGTGTGTTGCGGGTGGGTTGTGCGTGATATTGTAAATGAGAATCAATACGATTTAGAGTATTTGCATTGTGCCGTTCCGTGCGGTGTGCCATCGGCTCGCGCAGGTCTGGCGGGGGCGCGGCGCTGTCCACCAGGCCGAGTGCCGGGGCTTCGTCCAGCGTGCGGCATCCGCACAGCGCCATGGCGATCTCCAGCTCGTCGCGCAACAGCCGCAGCACATGGGCCACGCCCGCCGCGCCCGCATTGGCCAGACCGTGGAGGACGGGGCGGCCCACCAGCACGGCGCTGGCGCCCAGTGCCATGGCCTTGAGCACATCGGTGCCGCGCCGGATGCCGCCGTCGACCAGCACGGGCACCGTCGCCGTCCACGGCTTGCACCACCGCCGGCAGCAGGTGGGCGGTGGCGGGCATGGTGTCCAGCGTGCGCCCGCCGTGGTTGGAAACGATCAGGCCCGCCGCGCCGCTGGCCACCGCCTGCCGGGCATCGAGCGGGTGGGTGATGCCTTTGAGGATGACCGGCAGGCGGGTGATGGACGCGCAGCCAGGCCACGTCCTCCCAGGAGGGGGCATGGGTCATGAGGTCGTCAAACAGGCGGCTTTGCCCGGGCTGCAAGCGGCAGAGGCGAGGGCGCCACGCGGCCAGCGAGGTTGACCGCCGCGGCTTCGGCTGGTCGCCGGTAACCGCTGCGGCGCTCCCGTTCGCGCGGCCCCTGAACGGGTGCGTCCACGGTCAGCACCAGGGCTTCATAGCCTGCCGCTTCCACCCGCTGCAGCAGCTCGCGCATGAAGGCCCGGTCGGGCAGCATGTAGAGCTGGAACCACAGCGGGCCACGGTCGGCTTCGCCCAGCACCAGTTGGGCCACGTCTTCCAGGCGCGTGGTGGCCTGGGTGCTGAGCACCATGCCAGCGCCCAGCACGGCCGCGGCCAGGGCGGTGGCCTGCTCGGCGTGCGGGTGGGCCAGGCTCTGGTAGGCCATGGGTGCGACCAGGATGGGGTGCGGCAGGGTCCGCCCCAGCAGCGTCAACCGGGTGTGGCCGCCCGCCAGGGGGCGCATCACGCGGGGATGCAGGGGAATGTCTTGCCAGGCCTGCGTGTTGGCGCGCAAGGTGATCTCGTCGGCTGCGCCGCCGTTGAAATAGGCGAGCGTCTGCGGCGGCAGCACCGTGTTGACCATGGCTTCGTGGTCGGCCAGGCTGACCACGCCCTTGGGCAGCGTCGTGCGCAGCGGTGGAGCGTGGGGGCCATGCGATCCGGCGCAGGGCCGCCCCAAGCGGTCAGCCCCCTCGGGGGCAGCGACCCGCGCAGCGGTGGAGCGTGGGGGCTCGATGCGACCGCAGCGCAGGGCCGCCCCAAGCCGGGTCAGCCCCCTCGGGGGGCAGCGACCCGCGCAGCGGTGGAGCGTGGGGGCTTCATGTACTTCGCCCACATGCGCAAGCAGGTTGTGGTACGAGCCGGTGAGCGCGGTGGTCTCGGCCGATTCGCCATGGCGGCTGCGCAGCGACAGCAGGTTCATGTCGAGGTCGTACAGCAGGCGGCGTTGTTCGTCGCTGCGCACCATGCTTTGCACCCAGAAGAAGCAGGCGAGGCGGTGACCCCGGGTGACCGGCGTGACTTCGTGCAGGCTGGTGCCGGGGTAGAGCACGGCGTGGCCGGCGGGCAGCTTGACGGCCTGGGCTGCCAAAGGTGTCGCTCACGGTGAGTTCGCCGCCGTCGTAGTCGTCGGGGTCGTTCAGGAACACCGTGCACGAGATGTCGGTGCGCACGTATTCGGTCCTGCCGCCATCGGCTGGCTTGAGCGCGGATGGCGTTGTCGATGTGGGGGCCGTAGGTGTTGGCCTTCGCGCCGTAGCGGTTGACCGCGCGGCGTGAAGATGCGCAGCGGCAAGGCTGCGCTGAAAAACAGCGGGGAGCGGTTCAGTCCGTTGAGAACCAGGGTCCGAATGGCGACGGCGGCTTCGCAGTCGTGGGGCAGTTGCTGGTTGTTCTTCGGCGGCAGCGCCTGCTGCCCGCGCTCTCGCCCGTCGCTCCAGGGTGCGCCTTCGCCGAGCAGGCTTTGGGCGGTCTGGACCTCTTCGGGGGAGAGGATGTTCTTGAGGTGCAGCAGCATGGGCAGGGCGAGGGCCTTGTTTCAGAAGGTCGAACTTCAGGGACAGTTGCAAGGTGCGGGCGGCGCCCGGGATGTAGTGACCACTGTACAGCTGGATCGGCGTAGAGCTTGTTGGTCACGTTGGTGAGGTTGAGCCTTGAGCGTGGCGATCTCGAATGACCATGTACTCGACCATGGGGTCGGCCGTGATGTAAGGCCGGTCGGCGTCCCATTGCGGTTGCCTTCGGGGTTCTGGCTTGCCGCGGTAGTTCAGGCCGACGCCGACGCGCCACATGGGTGCCACGCGGTAGGTGGTCCAGACGTGCGCGCGTGCTTGGGCGTCAGCACGGGCGGTCGCCCTGGCGCTGGGCGTTGCCCGAGGTCACGCCGCTCTCGTCGATGGTGGCGACGGGCATCCAGGTGTGGTTGTACGAAGACTTCCCACTCCGGCGTGATGCGGCCCGTGAGGTCGGACTCCATGCCGGTGGCGTGGCGCTTGCCGGAGAGCAGGTACTGATCGACGGCTCGGGATCGGTGTTGCGCTCGTGTAGCTTGGTGGTGCGGAACACGGCCAGCGCCGAAGGTGGCGCGGTCGTCAAACAGCTCCAACTTGGCGCCGATCTCGAGGTTGATCGGCTCTTCTCGGGTGGCGCGTCCAGTTTGGCGTTGTTGCTGCCGGCTGCAAACGAACCCAGCGCGAACTGGTAGGTGTCGCCCGAGGTGTTGTACGAGGTGCCGATCGAGAAGTAGTACGACGGCGCTTGGCGCTGGGCTGGTAGAGCACGCCGATGCGCGGGCTCCACAGGCCTTCTCGGACCTGCTTGAGTTGTTCGCCCGAATTCTGGTGGTACTCGGCCGGGAAATGGTCGTAGCGCAGGCCGGCGATGAGCTTGAGTTGCTCGGTGACGTGCAGCATGTCCTGGGCGTAGAGCGCCGACGGTGCGGGTCTTGAAGTTGTTCAGGGGCGGCGAGCCGAAGGCCACCGGGCTGACGGCGCCGTCATTGGGCGTGCCCACGGTGGTGGAGGGGCGGTCGGCGCTCGCCACACCGGTGTAAGCCGGGTTGCGCTCGGCATCTTCCTGGCTCAGGTCCACACCGGCGAGCAGCTCGTGCTGCTTGCCCAGGGCGTTGAACTTGCCGCTGAAGTCGCTCTGGATCTGGGTCAGGTCGCTGTAGCCCACGCGGCCTTTGGCGCTGCGGGTGATGCCGGTGTCGGCGTTGAGGTTGTCGGCCGTGGTGCCGCTTTCGAAGCGCACCGCGCTGGCCCAGAGCTCGCGCTCGTAGGAGCCGTGGCGGATGGTGGTTTTGAGTTCGTTCTCGCGGTCAAACCGGTGAATGTGCTGGAAGGTGCCGTAGGTGCTCTCGGTCTTGAGGAAGTCGCTGGAGAGGCCGTAGTAGTTCTTGGCGGGCAGCGCGGGGTTGATCACGCCGTCGTTGAGCAGCCAGGGGTGGTTGTAGAGCGGTGTGCCGTCGGTTTCGAGGTGGTAGACGCTGACGGAGAACTCGTCGTGCTGGCCGATGCCCCAGCGGTAGGTGGGCGCACATGCCCTTTTTGTCGACGCTGCTGCCGCGCCGTTGTTGTCGGCGTCGTGTGGCCATGGCGTCGAGGCGCAGGGCCGCGCCGTCGCCGGTCTGGATGTTGAAGTCGCCGATCAGCGCGCTTGTAGTCGTCGGCTGCCGAGGGTGAGGTCGACCTCGTTCTCGTCGATCAGGTAGGGCTGCTTGCTGACCTGTTCACCACGCCGCCGGTGGAGCCTCTGCCGAACAGCATGGAGGCGGAGCCGCGCAGCAGCTCGACGCGGTCGTGGTTGAAGGTGTCGCGCTCGTCAGAAGGCGCGGATCGCGCAGGCCGTCGACAAACACGTCACCGGCTGGCCGCAGGCGGAAGCCGCGCAGGCTTGATGTCTTCTTCGCCGCCTTCGGCCGCCAGGAAGCTGATGCCGCCGGTGTTCTTCAGCACCTCGTTGAAGGTGTCGAGGTTGCGGTCATCGATGAGCTTCTCGGTGACCACGGTGACCGACTGCGGAATGTCGCGCAGCTTCTGCGTGCCTTTGCCGATGCTGGATTCGGTGGCGCGCAGGGCTCTTTGCCTTATTTCCTCGGGCTCGGACTGTTCGCGCACCTCCACGGTGGGCAGGGTGGCTTCGCTGCGCTGGGGCGTGGGTCTGGGCCATGGGCGTCGATGGAGCTGGCCAGCAGCATGGCGCCGAGCGGGAGCAGGGCGGGGTTCGGGGAAGGGGTGGCGCAGGCGGGTGCGGCAGCGGGGCGGCTGGCGCCGAGGGCTTGTGGGTGGACATGGTGCAGCTCAGCTCTGGGAAGTTGTTGGCTGGCTGCAATGTCGGGACACCGTGGCTGGCTGAAGTCGGTATGTTAATCTAAATGCGAACGATTCGCAATAGCTTTCATGAAGGTGCAACGTTTTGATGCATTGCAGCAAAAACTATCGATGGCATAGTGACTATCAATTCAGATCTTCGATAGTTTTGAGCTATGATTTGTCCTGTTGCGATGCTCAAAGCATTGCACACGTATCCCAAGTTCCCTGAAATCTCATTTACCAATAAGGAAGACCATGTCCATGATCAACGCTCTCTCCCTCATCAACACCAAGGTTCAGCCGTTCAAGACCACCGCCTTCGTCAACCGCACCGGCAAGGGTGAGTTCATCGAGGTGTCCGACGAGTCCCTCAAAGGCAAGTGGTCGGTGCTGATCTTCATGCCCGCTGCTTTCACCTTCAACTGCCCCACCGAAATCGAAGACGCGGCCGACAACTACGCCGAATTCCAGAAAGCCGGTGCCGAGGTCTACATCGTGACCACCGACACCCACTTCTCGCACAAGGTGTGGCACGAAACCAGCCCCGCCGTGGGCAAGGCCAAGTTCCCGCTGGTCGGTGACCCGACGCACCAGATCACCCGCGCTTTCGGTGTGCACATCGAAGAAGAAGGCCTGGCGCTGCGCGGCACCTTCGTGATCAACCCCGATGGCGTGATCAAGACCATGGAAGTGCATTCCAACGAAATCGCCCGCGATGTGAAAGAAACCGTGCGCAAGCTCAAGGCCGCCCAGTACACCGCCGCCAACCCAGGTCAGGTGTGCCCAGCCAAGTGGAACGAAGGCGAGAAGACCCTGGCGCCTTCGCTGGACCTGGTCGGGAAGATCTAAGTCCACCCCCGCGCCGCGCCTGCGGCGCGTCACCCCCTCAAGGGGGCAACGCTGGCGGACTGGCAGAGCCAGATCCGCGGTGTTCTGGAAGGGGCATCCTCTTCCCTCCGCTTCATTTGGTTCTCGTACCGCGGACCCATGGGCTTGGTTTTCAGGCCCATGCACCAGCGGCACTGGTTCAGTGCGCCCATTTTTGATTGATGTTTGAAGGAGTTCACCATGCTTGACTCGACCCTCACTGCCCAGCTTGTCCTCTTACCTGGCCATGCTGCGCCAGCCCATCCGGTTGATTGCTTCGCTGGACGACAGCGCCAAGGCGGGTGAAATGCGCGAGCTGCTGGCGAGATCGCGGCGCTGTCCGACAAGGTCAGCTTTGACGAGTCGGGCGCCGACGACCGCAAGCCGTCGTTCGTGATTGCCCGTGAGGGCGAAACCACCGGCGTGCGTTTTGCGGCCATCCCGCTGGGCCACGAGTTCACTTCGCTGGTGCTGGCCCTGCTGTGGACCGGTGGTCATCCGCCCAAGGTGGAGCCAGAGGTGATCGAGCAGATCAAGGCGCTGGAAGGCGAGCACAGCTTCGAGGTCTACATGAGCCTGTCGTGCCACAACTGCCCCGATGTGGTGCAGGCCGCAAGCCTGATGGCGATCTTCAACCCGAAGATCCAGACCGTGGTGATCGACGGCGCCTTGTTCCAGGAAGAGGTGGAGCGCCGACAGGTGTTGGCGGTGCCGCTGATGTACCGCAACGGCGAGGTGTTCGGCTCGGGCCGCATGCTGCTCGAAGAGATCGTGGCCAAGCTGGATGTGAAGTCCGACGAGCGCGAAGCCGCCAAACTCAACGAGAAAGATCCGTTCGACGTGCTGATCGTCGGCGGTGGCCCGGCCGGTGCGGCGGCTGCGGTGTACGCGGCGCGCAAAGGCATTCGCGTGGGCGTGGCGGCCGAGCGTTTTGGCGGTCAGGTGAACGACACCATGGCGATCGAGAACTACATCAGCGTGCTGGAAACCGATGGTCCCAAGTTTGCCGCTGCGCTGGAAGCGCAGGTGCGCCACTACGAGGTGGACATCATGAACCTGCAGCGCGCCGACAAGCTGATCCCGGCGAGCGAGCCCGGTGGCCTGATCGAGCTGCAGCTGGCCAACGGCGGCACGCTCAAGAGCAAGACCGTGATTCTTTCGACTGGCGCGCGCTGGCGGAATGTGAACGTGCCTGGCGAACAGGAATACAAGAACAAAGGCGTGGCCTATTGCCCGCATTGCGATGGACCGCTGTTCAAGGGCAAGCGCGTGGCCGTGATCGGCGGCGGCAACTCTGGGGTGGAAGCCGCCATCGATCTGGCCGGTATCGTCGCCCATGTGACGCTGGTGGAATTCGCCGATGCGTTGAAGGCCGATGCCGTGCTGGTGAGCAAGCTCAAGAGCCTGCCCAACGTCACCATCCATGTGAATGCGCAGACCACCGAGATCACCGGCGCCGATGGCAAGGTCAACGGCTTGCGCTACAAGGACCGCGTGAGCGGTGAAGAGACGCTTGTGGAGCTTGAAGGCGTGTTTGTGCAGATTGGCCTGGTGCCCAACACCGAGTGGCTCAAGGGCGATGTGGCCCTCAGCCGTTTCGGTGAAATCGAGGTGGACGCCAAAGGCCACACCAATGTGCCCGGTGTGTTTGCTGCGGGTGACTGCACCACCGTGCCCTACAAACAGATCGTGATTGCAGCAGGTGAAGGGTCCAAGGCAGCGCTGAGCGCGTTTGATCATCTGATCCGTCAGCCTGCGCTGGCGCCAGAGGGCGTCGCACACTGAAGGCCTGCGAAGCAGGTGCAACTTTGCGCAAAAGAGGCGGATACCGGGCAACCGGCATCCGCCTCTTTTTCGCTGGTGCGTCCAAGCTTTGTGGCGTCTCTGGCCCCTGTGATGCGTGCACCAAACCAGGGGCCAAAGGCCTGGGGGAAGTTATTTGCTAGGGGCTTACCCTAGGTTTTGCTCAGATAGTGTCGCTTCGAAATTTTGCTGTAAGAAAGCGCAACGAAAGTGCGCTCCGTAGTGCCAAAAACCGCACAGGTAATGGCATGCAAATCGTGGCGGTTCACCCCGCCGAAAGAGCAAAAGCATCACGATGAGGAGATGACTTTCATGACAACTGACAACAACGCAAAGGCCTATTGGTCGGCAACCCTTGGTCTATTGACCAAGGTGCTGATCATCTGGTTCCTGGTTTCTTACGGCGCAGGCATTCTGTTCGCAGGCGCACTCAACAGCATCCACCTGGGTGGCTATCCGCTGGGCTTCTGGTTTGCCCAGCAAGGCTCCATCTATGTGTTCATCGTACTCATCTTCTGGTACGCCAGTCAGATGGGCAAGATCGACCGCAAGTTCGGCATGCAAGAAGACTGATCGAGGAAGACCAAGATGGAACTCCAAACCACTATTTACATTTTCGTCGGGTTGAGCTTTGCGCTCTACCTTGGCATCGCCTTCTGGGCGCGCGCGGGCAGCACGTCCGAGTTTTATGTCGCAGGCGGCGGGGTTCACCCCATCGCCAACGGCATGGCCACGGCCGCTGACTGGATGTCGGCGGCTTCGTTCATTTCCATGGCCGGCCTGATCGCCAACCTGGGCTACGGCGGTGCCGTGTTCCTGATGGGCTGGACCGGCGGTTACGTGTTGCTGGCCATGTTGCTGGCGCCGTACCTGCGCAAGTTCGGCAAGTTCACCGTGCCCGAGTTCATTGGCGACCGCTTCTATTCGAAGACCGCCCGTAACGTGGGCGTGTTGTGCCTGTTGGTGGCGTCGCTCACCTACATCATTGGTCAGATGACCGGTGTGGGCGTGACGTTTGCGCGCTTCCTGGGCGTGACCAGCGATCAGGGCATCTACATCGGTATGGCGATTGTGTTCATGTACGCCGTGTTCGGTGGCATGAAGGGCATCACCTACACCCAGGTGGCCCAGTACTGCGTGCTGATCGCTGCCTACCTGGTGCCTGCCTTCTTCATCTCCTTGAACCTGACCGGCAACTTCCTGCCGCAGCTGGGTCTGGGCTCCAGCATGGCTGGTACAGACATTTCGCTGCTGAGCAAGCTTGACCAGGTGGTGACCGATCTGGGCTTCAACGAGTACACCACGACGGCCAACGGCAGCATGCTGAACATGTTCTTCTACACCGTGTCGCTGATGATCGGTACCGCTGGTCTGCCACACGTGATCGTGCGCTTCTTCACCGTGCCCAAAGTGGCCGATGCCCGCGCTTCGGCTGGTTGGGCGCTGGTGTTCATCGCCTTGCTGTACACCACCGCGCCTGCGGTGGGTGCCATGGCCAAGATGAACCTGCACGGCACCATGAACTCCGCTGTGGGTCTTGATCACCGGTCCTGCCGGTCAGCTGCGTGTGAACCCCGATGCGGTGAAAGCCAACGGCGACCTCTACGCCACTGAAGCCAGCCTGGTCTACGAAGAGCGTCCTGAATGGATGAAGCGCTGGGAAAAGACCGGCCTGTTGAAGTGGGAAGACAAGAACGGCGATGGCCGTATCCAGTACTACAACGACAAGACCAAGAACGAAGTCGCCATCGGCAAGGCCGAAGCGGCTGGCTGGAAGGGCAATGAGCTGACCGTGAACGCCGACATCATCGTGTTGGCCAACCCGGAAATCGCCAAGCTGCCCAACTGGGTGATCGCTTTGGTGGCCGCTGGTGGTCTGGCCGCTGCGCTGTCGACCGCTGCTGGTCTGCTGCTGGCCATTTCATCGGCCATCTCCCATGACCTGATCAAGGGCGCTATCAACCCCGGCATCAGCGAGAAGAGCGAGCTGATGGCCGGCAAGATCTCGATGGCTGTGGCGATCTTCGTGGCCGGTTACCTGGGTCTGAACCCACCCGGCTTCGCCGCCGGTACGGTGGCTCTGGCCTTCGGTATTGCGGCCTCCACCATCTTCCCTGCGTTGATGATGGGCATTTTCAGCAAGACCGTGTCGGACAAGGGTGCCATTGCTGGCATGTTGGCTGGCCTGTTCGTGACGCTGTTCTATGTGTTCGCTCACAAGGGTCTGTTCTTCATCAAGGGCACGGACTTTGTTGACATGGTTGGTGGTGTGAACGGCTTCTTCGGCATTGCGCCTGAAGCCTTCGGTACCGTTGGCGCCATCGTCAACTTCGCGGTGGCCTTCCTGGTGAGCAAGATGGGTGCACCAGTGCCCAAGCACATCCAGGAACTGGTGGAGTCGGTCCGCGTGCCCAAGGGCGCAGGCGGCGCAACCGGTCACTGATTGACTGAACTGGATCGCTTCGGTCGCCAGACCGAAGTGACCCCGTCGAAACCCCGTCACCTTCCTGACGGGGTTTTGTTTTTTCAGGCCCGCCCTGATTCACAATCCAGCTTTGCTCGGCTCATATCGCCAGAGCGCTGCGCAGAGGCCTCGCGCCGCTTGTGCACAGCGTTGTCGCACACCACTCAAAGGACCTCCCGGATGCAGCTCCCCAGCGTATTTATCTTCAACTGGATTTTTTTGCTCGCCCTTTTTCCCGTGTCATTTTTCTGGCTCCGTCGCGCCTACCGGATTCTGGTGAAGCGTGACTTTTCCGAAGTGGCGCTGAAGAAGGGCCTGCCACCGCCGAATGCCGAAAAGTACGCGCCCTACGAGATGGTCATCAACCTGGTGGGTGGCGTGGTGCATGGTCGGCGTGCTGGTCGCGGTGTTGGGCTTTCAGGCGCTTGAGTCAGAAGACTGGATCGCCATCGCTGGCGTGACCCTGTGGGTCAAGCTGCTGGCTTCCTTCGCCTTGGGTCGCCAGGCCCATGGCTTGGGCCCGGCAAAACAAGGTCAAAGCGCGACCGAACCTGAGGCGCGAGCCAGGACCTGCCTGTGGGCTCAGTACGCCAGCCGGTCGGGCTGGATTTCCTGCAGGATGGTGGTGGCGATTTCTTCGATCGACTTGGTGGTGGTCGACAGCCAGCGAATGCCTTCGCGGCGCATCATGGCCTCGGCCTCGTTGACCTCCATGCGGCAGTTTTCCAGGCTGGCGTAGCGCGAGTTGGGGCGGCGCTCGTTGCGGATTTCGCTCAGGCGCTCGGGCGCAATGGTCAGACCGAAGATCTTCTTGCGGTGCGGCACCAGGGCCGGCGGCAGCTTGCGGCGGTCGAAGTCTTCCGGGATCAGCGGGTAGTTGGAGGCCTTCAGCCCGTGCTGCATGGCGAGGTAGAGCGAGGTGGGCGTCTTGCCGCTGCGGCTGACGCCGACCAGGATGACATCGGAGCCCTGCAGGTCTTTGTGGCTTTGCCCATCGTCGTGCATCAGCGAGAAGTTGATGGCCTCGATGCGGTCGTTGTAGTCCTTGCTCTTGGACGCATCCGAGAAGCGGCCCACGCGGTGGTTGCGACTTGATGCCGAGTTCGGACTTCCAGCGGCTGCGACAAAAGTGCCGAACATGTCCAGCAGCATGCCTTTGCAGTGGGTCTTGACGACCTCCAGCACTTCCATGTTCACCACCGTGGTGAAGACCAGCGGGCGCTTGCCCTCGATCTCGGCGGTGTGGTTGATCTGCCGCACCGCCTGGTGGGCCTTGTCCACGCTGTCCAGAAACGGCAGGCGGACCCGGCGCACGGTGGCTTCGAACTGGGCCAGGATGGCGTTGCCAAAGGTTTCGGCGGTGATGCCGGTGCCGTCGGAAACGAAGAAGGCGGTGCGGTTGGGCATGGGCGGTTCTCGGAGAGGTTGCAAACAATTCGGCGGGCGGGCTGACCGCGAACGTTTCAGCGATTCGGCCGGGATGCGGCACCAGGGCAAGCTGCCACCTACAATCAAGGGTTTTGCGGCTGACCGGCTGGCCGGTTCCGCAGCACCCTGATTTTCGCCCCGTCGCCTGGTTTCGGACCCAGAAAAACACAACAGGTCCTTGCGCTGGCGCATGGAGCCCCCGGTTTTTTAACCTTGAGCGGAGTCTATCCATGTCCAACCTGTTTTCCCCGACCGACCTGGTCGTGCCCTTCGAACATCTGCGGATGACCGACGTGGAAGCCGTCGGCGGCAAAAATGCCAGCCTCGGCGAGATGATCTCGCAATTGCCCAGCGGCGTGAAGGTGCCCACGGGCTTTGCCACCACGGCCCACGCTTTCCGCGAGTTCCTGGCTTTCGAGGGCCTGACCGAGCGCATCAACGCGCGCCTGGACGCGCTGGATACCGAAGACGTGCGCGCGCTGGCCGAAGCGGGTGCCGAGATTCGCGCCATGGTGGAGAAGCAGCCCTTTCCCGGCCGATCTGGAAAAGGCCATCCGCGAGGCTTACATCACCCTGGTCGGTGGCAACGACAAGGCCACCTTCGCCGTGCGTTCCTCGGCCACGGCCGAAGATTTGCCCGATGCCTCGTTCGCTGGCCAGCAGGAAACCTTCCTCAACGTGCACGGCATCGACGAGGTGCTGCACAAGATGAAGGAGGTGTTCGCCAGCCTCTACAACGACCGCGCGATCAGCTACCGGGTGCACAAGGGCTTTGCCCACGCCGACGTGGCGCTGTCCGCAGGCGTGCAGCGCATGGTGCGCTCCGACCTGGGTGCTGCCGGTGTGATGTTCACCATCGACACCGAGAGCGGTTTTGAAGACGTGGTGTTCATCACCTCCAGCTATGGCCTGGGCGAGACCGTGGTGCAGGGCGCGGTGAACCCCGACGAGTTCTACGTGCACAAGCCCATGCTCAAAGCGGGCAAGCGCGCGCTGATCCGCCGCAACCTGGGCTCCAAGCTGATCCAGATGGAGTTCAGCACCGCCGAGGAAAAGGCCGCCAGCGCGCCAAGGGCAAGCTGGTGAAGACCACCGATGTGCCGGTGGAACTGCGCAACCGCTACAGCCTGACCGACGCCGATGTCGAGAAACTGGCCCACTACGCGCTGGTGATCGAGCAGCACTATGGTCGCCCCATGGACATCGAGTGGGGCAAGGACGGCACCGACGGCGAGCTCTACATCCTGCAGGCCCGTCCTGAGACGGTGAAGAGCCAGGCCGCTGGGCAAGGCCGAAATGCGCTACAAGCTCAAGGGCACCGGCACGGTGCTGGCTTCGGGTCGGGCCATTGGCCAGAAAGTGGGCACCGGGCCCGGTGCGCCTGGTGCACAACATCAGCGAGATGGACAAGGTCAAGCCCGGCGATGTGCTGGTGACCGACATGACCGACCCAACTGGGAGCCGGTGATGAAGCGCGCCAGCGCCATCGTGACCAACCGCGGTGGGCGCACCTGCCACGCCGCCATCATCGCGCGTGAGCTGGGCATTCCGGCGGTGGTGGGTTGTGGCGACGCCACCGAGCACCTGAAAGACGGCACCCTGGTGACCGTGAGCTGCGCCGAGGGCGACACCGGCAACATCTACGACGGTTTGCTGGAAACCGAAGTCACCGAAGTCAAGCGCGGCGTGATGCCCGAGGTCGACGTGAAGATCATGATGAACGTGGGCAACCCGCAGCTCGCCTTCGACTTCTGCGCAGATGCCCAACGGCGGCGTGGGCCTGGCGCGGCTGGAATTCATCATCAACAACAACATCGGTGTGCACCCCAAGGCCATCCTGGACTATCCGGCCATCGATGCCGATCTGAAGAAGGCCGTGGAGTCGGTGGCTCGCGGCCATGCTTCGCCGCGTGCGTTCTACGTGGACAAGGTGGCCGAAGGCGTGGCCACGATCGCCGCCGCCTTCTGGCCCAAGCCGGTGATCGTTCGCCTGTCCGACTTCAAGTCCAACGAGTACCGCAAGCTGGTCGGTGGCAGCCGCTACGAGCCCGATGAAGAAAACCCGATGCTGGGTTTCCGCGGTGCGGCGCGCTACATCAGCGAAGACTTCCGCGAAGCCTTTGCCATGGAGTGCGAAGCGATCAAGCGGGTGCGCGAAGACATGGGGCTGACCAATGTCCAGGTCATGGTGCCGTTTGTGCGCACGCTGGGCCAGGCGCAAGAAGGTCACCGAACTGCTGGCGGAAAAAGGTCTCAAGCGCGGTGAGCACGAGCTCAAGGTCATCATGATGTGCGAGATCCCGAGCAACGCGGTGCTGGCCAAAGACTTCCTGCAGTACTTCGACGGCTTCTCGATCGGCTCGAACGATCTGACCCAGTTGACGCTGGGTCTGGACCGCGATTCCGGACTGGAGTTGCTGGCGCACGACTTCGACGAGCGCGACCCGGCGGTGCAAGGCCCTGCTGAAGATGGCCATCGGCGCATGCAAGGCCGAAGGCAAGTACGTGGGCATTTGCGGCCAGGGCCCCAGCGACCACCCCGACTTTGCGCAGTGGCTGCGCGATGAAGGCATCAGCTCGATTTCGCTGAACCCCGACTCGGTGGTGGAGACCTGGCAGTTGCTGGCTTCGACGGCCAAGTAAGAGGCCTGCTCTCGAGCAAAAGGCAGGGTGCGCCCTGCCTTTTTTTGCGTCGTGGAACCGGGTGTTTTGCGTAAGCACTGGGTCAGAGCGCGGCGCACAATGGGTCAGAGAAGGGCGGCAAGGTTTGTCTGCCAGCCCCAAGGAGACAAGCCCATGACCCGAGGCCTCAAAACCCAACGCCTGGTGGCCCTGTTTTTCGCAGGGCTGGTGCTGTTCAATTTCCCGTTGCTGGCACTCTGGGACCATGACGCCCACTTGCTGGGCCTGCCCCTGTTCCCCACCGCACTGTTCCTGGTCTGGGCCGCGCTGATCGCGGCGCTGGCCTGGGTGATGGAGGGCCCACGACCCGATCAGGCGACGGACTGACCTTCCCATGCTGTCGCCCTCGCTGGTCATCGCTGTTTCTCGTCGCCTATCTGCTGCTGCTGTTTGCTGTGGCGAGTTGGGGTGACAGGCGCGCGGCGGCGGGACGGTCGGTGATTGGCAACGCCTGGGTGTATGCCTTGTCCATGGCGGTGTATTGCACGGCGTGGACCTACTTTGGCAGCGTGGGTCGCGCGGCGCAGTTCGGGCGTTTGGTTCTTGCCGATCTATCTGGGGCCCATGCTGGCCATGATGCTGGCCTGGCTGGTGGTGCGCAAGATGATCCGCATCGCCAAGACCTACCGCATCACATCGATTGCCGATTTCATCGCCAGCCGCTATGGCAAGAGCCCGGCCTTGGCCGGTCTGGTGACGCTGATCACCGTGGTGGGCATCGTGCCCTACATCGCCTTGCAGCTCAAAGCAGTGGCCAGCGGCTATTCGGTGTTGACCTCACCTTTGGGCGAGCCTTCGGCGCAAAGTGCCGAATGGTGGCGCGACAGCGCTTTGTACATGGCGCTTGCGCTGGCCGGTTTCACCATGGTCTTTGGCGCCCGACACCTGGACAGCACCGAGCGCCACGAGGGCATGGTCGCCGCCATCGCTTTCGAATCGCTGGTCAAGCTGCTGGCGTTTCTGGCCGTGGGGCTGTTCGTGAGTTTTGGCCTGTTTGCCAGTCCGGCGGCTTTGTTCGATCAGGTCGCGGGCTGTGGACGAGCTGCGCTCCCTGTTGCTGTTCGATCAAGGGCAGCCCTTTGCCTACGCGCAATGGACGGGGCTGACCCTGCTGGCCATGCTGTCGGTGATTCTGTTGCCACGGCAGTTTCAGGTCATGGTGGTGGAAAACGTGGATGAGCGGCATTTGCAGCGGGCGGCCTGGGTGTTTCCCCTGTACCTGTTGCTGATCAATCTGTTTGTCCTGCCCATTGCCATGGGCGGCTTGCTGTTGTTCGGCGAGGGCTCGGTGAACCCCGAGACCTTCATTCTGTCGATTCCCTTGTCGCAGGGCCAGACGGCCTTGGCGCTGGTAGCCTTCGTGGGCGGGCTGTCGGCGGCCACCGGCATGGTGATCGTGGAAACCATTGCGGTCTCCACCATGGTCTGCAACGATCTGGTGATGCCCCTGCTGTTGCGGCGCAAGGGCGCTGGCTACCGCGACGACTCCGATTTCACCGGATGGCTGCTGGGCATTCGCCGAGCGGCCATCCTGCTGATTCTGCTGCTGGGCTACGCCTATTTTCACTTTGCCGGTGAGGCCTATGCGCTGGTGAGCATTGGCCTGATCAGCTTTGCGGCAGTGGCCCAGTTTGCGCCAGCGTTGCTGGGCGGCATGTACTGGCGCGGGGGCACGCGCCGAGGCGCACTGGTCGGGCTGCTGCTGGGTTTCGCCTTCTGGGCCTACACCCTGATGCTGCCTTCGATGGCCAAGTCGGGCTGGATGCCCGACGCTTTTCTGACCCGAGGGACCCTGGGGCCTGGCGCTGCTCAAGCCTGAAGCCTTTCTGGGTCTCCAGCGGACTGGACAACCTGACCCACTCCCTGTTCTGGAGCCTGCTGGCGAACATCACGCGCCTACGTGGGTATTTCGCTGTGGCGCTTGCCGTCGTGCAGCGGAGGCCAGCCAGGCGTTGCTGTTCGTGGACGTGTTCAAACGCACCAGCCAGACATCGCCCGTGTTCTGGCAGGGCAAAGCGCAGGTGTCGGCACTGATGCCGCTGGTGGCGCGGTTCATGGGTGCGGACATGGCGCTGCGCCTGTTCCTGGCTATGCCCAGCGGCTGGGTCTGAGCCGGGTGGAAGACATTCCGGCCGATGCACAACTGGTGCAGTTTGTGGAAACCCAGCTGGCCGGCGCGATCGGCAGCGCGTCAGCGCGGGTGATGGTGGCTTCGGTGGTGGAAGAGGAGGCGCTGAGTCTGGACGACGTGATGCGGATTCTGGACGAGGCTTCCCAGCTGCGTGCCTATTCGGTGGCGCTGGAAGACAAGTCGCGCTCGCTGGAGCGGGCGACCACCGAACTGCGCCAGGCGAATCAGCAGCTGCAGAGCCTGGACCACATGAAGGACGATTTCATGTCGTCGGTCACCCATGAGCTGCGCACGCCTTTGACATCGATCAGGGCGCTGTCGGAACTGATGCGCGACGATGTGGACATGGCGAGCGGATCAGCGCCAGCAGTTTCTCGACATCATCGTGGGGGAAACCGAGCGGCTGACGCGGCTGGTCAACCAGGTGCTGGACCTGGCCAAGATCGAAGCGGGGCATGCCGAATGGCACGAGGCGTCGGTCGATCTGGCGGGCCTTGGCGCAACAGGCGGCAGACAGTTTGCGTGACAACTTCCAAGAAGCGGGTGTGGCGCTGGCGCTGGATGTGCAGGAGGGCCTGCCCAGCGTCTGGGCCGATGCCGACCGGTTGATGCAGGTGGTGCTGAACCTGCTGTCCAACGCGCTGAAGTACGCGCCTCGAGGCAGCGGGCAGGTCGACGATCGCGGTCAGCCGAGGCACGAAGGGGTGTGTCGCTGGAGGTGCAAGACAATGGGCCGGGCATCGCGCCCGACCAGGAGGCGGTGGTGTTCGAGAAGTTCCGCCAGGTGGCGGGCGATGCGCACTACCGGCCGGGCGGGACGGGTCTGGGGCTGCCGATCAGCCGCCAGATCGTGGAGCATTTTGGTGGGCGCATGTGGTTGCGATCGGCACCGGGCGAGGGCGCTTGTTTCGGTTTTCAGATCCCCCACCGCAACAGCTGACTCGGCCTTGCCGAACAAGGCGATGCCAAAGACAACGAACAATCGAAGGAGAACAAGAACCATGACGACCCACAAACTGCTGATTGCCGACGACGAACCCAACATCCTGATTTCGCTGGAATTTCTGATGAAACGCGAAGGCTATGAGGTGATCCTGGCGCGCGACGGGCAGGAGGCGCTGGACGCCATCGCGCGCGACAAACCCGACCTGGTGTTGCTCGATGTGATGATGCCGGTCAAGACCGGTTTCGATGTGTGCCACGAGGTGCGCAACAGCGAAACCATGCGCGACACGCTGATTCTCATGCTGACCGCCAAGGGCCGAGACACCGACATCGCCAAAGGCATGGCGTTGGGGGCCAATGCCTACATGACCAAGCCTTTTTCCACCAAGGAGCTGGTGCAGAAGGTGCAAGCCATGCTGGGCATGGCAGCCATGAGTGCCCAGCAGAAAACCGACAGGCGCCTCTGGTGGCTGCTGGGCATAGCGGGCCTGGTGTCGGTGGCCTGGCTGGGCGCCACCATCGGCCTGGTGGGGTCCACGCTGGACGACGAAGGCCGCGCCACCGTGTGGCGACTGGTGGGTGAGCAGTCGGTGTTGCTGCTGCTCACCTGGGGCGCGGGCATGGCGGCCATCGCCTGGGCGCTCAAACGGTGGTTCGACCATTGGGTGACGCCCTCGGTGCAACTGGCCGAAGAGGCCCAGGTGGTGCTCAAGACCGATGTGGTGCGCAACCTGCCGCTCAAGGGCAACGTGGAAACCCAGGTGCTGGCGGGCCTGTTCAACCAACTGGTGGCGCAACGCGAAGAGCTGCGCAGCGAGATGGACGCCAAGGTGAGCCGACGCGGCGCAAGGCATCGAGCAGGAAAAATCGCGGCTGGCCGCCTTGATGTCGGAGCTCACGCAAAGTGTGGTGGTGTGCAACCTCGATGGCCGTGTCCTGCTCTACAACAACCGTGCGCGCATGCAGTTCCGGGCGCTGTCGCAGGCGCCGGGCGTGGCGGGGGGCGCCGAGCTGATCGGCCTGGGGCGCTCGATTTACGGCGTGTTTGACCAGAAGCCTGGTGGCCCATGCCCTGGACAACATCCGCCAGCGCCTGCAGCGAGGCGCCGCCCAGCCTTCGGCCCAGTTCGTCACCACCACGCCTTCGGGTCAGTTGCTGCGGGTGCAGATGGCGCCGGTGCGCGCCGCGACCGAGGCAGGCCTCGGACGCCGACCGTGAGCTCACGGGCTTTGTGCTCATGCTCGACAACATCACCCGCGAGTTCGAGGCCGAATCGGCGAAAGACCAGGTCCTGCTCTCGCTCACCGAAGGCAGCCGCTCGGCGCTGGCCAACATGCAGGCGGCCATCGACATGCTCGACTTTCCCGACCTGGAGCCAGCGATGCGCGAGCGCTTCATGGGCGTGGTGCGCGATGAAACCCGGTCGCTGAGCCAGCGCATCGCGGCGCTGGAGAGCGGCGTCGGCCGATTCGGTCAAGTCGCGCTGGCCGCTGGAAGACATGCTGGGTGCCGACCTGGTCAATGCAGCGATCAAGCGCATCGAGGTGACGACCAGAGTGCCCGCATCGGCCGTTGGAGGTGGACAGCAGTCTGTGGCTCAAGGTCGAGAGCTTTTCGCTGTTGCAGGCACTGAGCTACCTCACCGCGCGCCTGTCCGACGAGTTTTCGGTGCGGTTTGTGCAATTGCGTCTGGGCCTGGCCGCAGGGCAGCACAGGCAAGGCCCAGCTGGATCTGATCTGGTCGGGCCAGGCCATGAGCACCGAGACCGTGATGAGCTGGGAGATGGATCCGATCAAGGTCGGCGCCGAGACCACCCGGATCACCGTGCGCGATGTGGTCGAGCGCCATGGTGGTGCGTTCTGGTTTGAGCGCGAACGCATGCGCCACCAGGCGTTTTTCCGCTTCCTGCTGCCGTTGGCCAACCCGCAAGGAGCAGGCCGAGGCGCGGCCGCCACGTTGCAGCCGCGCGACAGCCGGCCCGAGTACTACGACTTCGACCTGTTCAAGACCACCGAGCAGACCCACGCGCTGGACGACCGTCTGCTCAGCGAACTGAGCTACACCGTGTTCGACACCGAAACCACGGGCCTCAACCCGTCGCAGGGCGATGAAATCATCCAGATCGGTGCCGCGCGCGTGGTGAACAACAAGCTCTTGAAGCAAGAGTGCTTCGAGCAACTGGTGGATCCCAGCGCGGTCGATCCCTGCGGCCACCATTCCGATCCACGGCATCTCGCCCGAGATGGTGCAGGGCCAGCCCACCATCGACGAGGTCTTGCCGGCTTTTCACGCCTTTGCACAGGACACCGTGCTGGTGGCGCACAACGCCGCGTTTGACATGCGCTTCCTGCAATTGAAGGAGCAGCAGACCGGGCATGGTGTTTGACCACCCCGTGCTCGACACGCTGCTGTTGTCTGCCGTGGTGCACCCCAACCAGGACTCCCACCGGCTGGAAGCGCTCGTCGGAGCGCTTCAACGTCACCATCGTCGGCCGCCACACCGCACATGGGCGACGCCATGGTCACCGCCGAGGTGTTCGTGAAGCTGATTCCGCTGCTGGCCGAGAAAGGCATTCACACGCTGGGGCAGGCGAGGGAAGCGGCGCAGAAGACGTATTACGCAAGGTTGAAGTATTGACTCCCCTCGCGCCGCCTGCGGCGTCACCCCCCAGGGGGCGGCACTGGTGGCCCGGCAAAGCCGGTTCCGCGGTGCCCTGGAAGAACACCTCGTCTCTCATCCGTGCTCCGAGGAGATGCCTTGACCCAGGATGCGGCGGAACCGGCTTTGCCGGGCTGCACGCATCGCCCCCTGGGGGGTGACGCCGCAGGCGGCGCGGGGGGGTCACACTCCCTGTACCGCTGGCCCAGCACGTTCTGCAGATCGTGCACCACGGTGAACGCGTCTTTCAGCTGACTGCGTTCGAAGTTGGAGATGTCGTTGGGGTTCAGGAAGTTGTCGGGTGCCTGGCCCGCGGCGATCTGGCGGGCCTGGTGCTGGATGCGGGTGTAGGCCAGGAACTCCAGTGCATCGCGCAGGTCGCGCGCGCTTTGTTCGCTGACCTCGCCGCCGCTGGCGCGGCGCTCAGCAGGCGGTCGTGGGTGTTGACTGCGTCGTGTGCGCCGGCCAGCGCGTAGACCCGGGCCAGGTCCACGATGGGCACCACGCCGGTGTGCTTCAGGTCGATCTTGCCTTTGTGTCTCGCCGCTGCGGATCGTGGAGATGCCTTTGAACATGCCCAGTGGCGGCTGGTGTTGCAGGGCGTTGCCCACCATGTGGGCGAGGAAGAGGCTGTTGCCCTTGGTGCGCCGCAACACGTCGGTGCGCAAGCCTGTCGAGCAGAGCGGTGCTGCCATAGATGGCCCGCAAGTCGAAGAACACGCAGGTCAGCATCAGCGACTTGGGATCGGGCTGGCCGGTCCAGCGCGCGAAGTACTCGGCCCACTTGCGTTTGGGCTGGCGCCAGGTGTCGGTCATGGCCATCATCTCGCCCGGGCAATAGATGTAGCCGCAGGCGTCCAGACCGTCGCAGACGAAGGTGGCCAGCGCCTTGAAGTAGGCGCCGTGTTCGGCTTCGTCGTAGCGGTCGTCGATGCACCATGCAGTTGTCCTGATCGGACTTGGCGGTTTGCTCGCTGCGCGCCTGGGAGCCTGCTGCCACCCACACATAGTCGACCGGCGGTGGTCCGAATTGCGCTTCACCGAGTTGCAGCAGGCGGCAGGTGATGGCGTCGGTGATGGCGGTGATGATGTGGCCGGTGCTGTAGGCAGAGGCCTGGGCGGAGGCCAGGCTTTGCTGCAGTCGTTTGATCCTGGTGGCGGCCGTCTGCAGGCCTTCGACGGTGCTTTGCTTGTAGACGTCACCTGCCAGGTACACCGCCGAGGTGCTGTGCTGCTCGGTGAGGTCGGTGGCGGTGATCATGCCCACGATGCGCTCGCCGTCGAGCACCGGCACATGGTGGATGTTGTGGCGCGCCATCAGCAGCAGGGCCTCGAACGCCGGGTTTTGCACGTCCATGGTCAACGGCGCCAGGGTGGCGATGTCCATGATGGAGCGGCCGGTGTCCATGCCTGCGGCGACCACACGGTTGCGCAGATCGCGGTCGGTGACCAGGCCAAACAAGCGCTGGTCCTTTTCGATCAGCACCGAAGACACGCGCTTTTCACGCATCACCTGGGCCGCTTCCCGGATGGTGGTCTGGGGTGTCAGCGTGATCGGGCGCGCGCTTGATCAGCGAACGCACCGGCGTGGTCATGAGGTTGAGCGCCGGGTCGCGCCAGCTGCCGTCGGCTGGTGGTCGCCTCGCTCGGGCCGCAGCTGCAAACGCCGGCAGGAAGTAGGCGAGTGCGGGGGTGTCTTCGCAGAGTTCCTGCACTTTGGCCAGTGGAATGTGCACCACCTGCGCGGCTGGTTGCGCCTGCGCGGCGACTGACATGCAGCGCATCGCCCTGGTCCAGTCCAAAGATTTCGCCGGCTTGCAAGCTCAGCACAGCGGCTGCCCCTCAGCGTCGAGCAAGTCGACCGTCGCCTTCCAGCAGCCAGTGCGGCGATGTGTCTTGAAGATCGGCTCCCATCGCTATGGGCGCCTTGGCCGCTTGAAGCCTTGGTCTTGCAGGTGTTCGCCAGCGCATCCAGCACGGCGCCTGGCAAGCTCGCCGAAGGCGCGGTGGACGATCCAACGCGGCGCGGATTTGGGAGGGGGATGGAGGAGGATGGGCTCATGCGGATATGTCTCCGATTGCAGGTTCTGTTTCATGCTACACCTCGAAATCCGCTCATTCACGGGTATACCCGCTAGGGGTTTGACCTGTGTCAGGTGCGGTGCAGGGTGATCTGTAAGAGCTTGGTAAGGTGACAATTCAGAATCGATTCAAATTGACACCAACCTGACATGCTGACCCTGATCTCCGCTGCCAAACTGATCGCCGAAGTGGCCTTGCTGTCGCTGATGGGGCAATGGGTGCTGGGCATGATCGTTGGTGAGCGGCGGGGCGAGAACCTGATATACCAGTTGCTGCAGCAGGTCGGGCGGCCATTTGTGGTCTTGGTCCGCTGGGTGACGCCGTCACAGGTGTTGCCCAGACACCATCCCTGGGTGGCATTTTTGCTGTTGACGCTGGTCTGGCTGGCGCTGACGGCCGCCAAGATTGCGCATTGTGTGCAGATGGGCATGGCACTGTGTCGCTGAACTGACCTTGGGTCACGCTGGCACTTGCGCGCTGTCGTGGGGTTTTGCTCTGCCCTGGGACGGCCTCAATGGAGCCGCGCCTTGCTGGAGCAAACGTTGACCAGCAAGCCCGACGACCTCTACGCATTGGCCACTCTGGCCCATGCGCAATCGTCGCAAGACGGGCATGGGAAGATGCCCGTGAAACGCTGCAGCGCTGTGCGGCCATCGCTCCGGATGCGGCGTCCAACTGGTTCAATCTGGGCTTCGCCTGCGAGCGGCTGGAGCGTTTTGCGGAAGCCGAACGCTGTTTCCGCAAGGCCACGGTGTGCGCGCCAGAACTTGACCGGGCCTGGTACGGGCTTGCGCTGGCCTTGATCGCACAAGACCGCCTGGCCGAGGCCGCCGAGGTCTTGAAGGTCAACACAGCGATTGCAGCCCATGAGCCCTTACGGCTGGTACCAGCTGGCGCGGGTGCAGGCCGATCTGGGTGCTCTTGGACGAGGCTCGTCGCCACCATCGCTCGACCTGCGCCAGTTCGAGCCCAAGGTGGCCAGGCAGCTGGAACGGGAGACCGGGCTGTGCGCCTGAACGAGTGCCATGCTGAAAACTTCACCCGCTGAATCGCGTCGCCGCTACTGGCGCAAGACACTGCGCCTGACGACGGGCTTGTTGATGATCTGGTTTCTGGTGAGTTTTGTGGCCACCTATTTCGCCCGCGATCTGAACTTCACATTCTTTGGCTGGCCGTTCAGCTTCTGGCTGGGCGCGCAGGGCGGACCGTTGATTTATGTGCTTGCTGGTGGGTTTCTACGCGTGGGCCATGAACCGGCTCGATGTGGCGCATGACCAAGACGATGAGGCCGACTGAGCGATGAGCGGGCTCTCAAGACCGGCCGTCAAGTCTGGCGAGCGCTACGTCTTCCGACTCGGCGTTCAAGCGCCAGCTCAACAAGGTCTACCGCTGGTACACCCTGGCGTTCTTCCTGTTCGTGGCGGTGCTGGCCGTGCTGGAGCAAGTGGGGCTTGCCCCGGGAGTGGATCGGCTTCGTTTTCCTGATCGCCACCATTGGTCTGTACGCGGCCATCGGCATCATGAGCCGCACGACCGATGCCACCGAGTACTACGTGGCGGGGCGGCGGGTGCCGGCGGTGTACAACGGCATGGCCACAGGCGCCGACTGGATGTCGGCTGCATCGTTCATCGGCCTGGCCGGCACGCTCTACCTCACCGGCTACAGCGGCCTGGCCTTCATCCTGGGCTGGACGGGTGGCTATTGCCTGGTGGCCCTTGTTGCTGGCGCCGTATCTGCGCAAATTTGGCCAGTTCACGATTCCCGATTTTCTGGGTGAGCGCTATGGCGGGCATCTGCCGCGGTTGCTGGGTGTGATGGCCGCCATTCTGTGCTCGTTCATTTATGTGGTGGCGCAGATCTATGGCGTGGGTCTGATCACGTCGCGCCTGATCGGCGTGGCGTTCGAGCTGGGCATCTTTCTCGGGCTGGGCGGCATTCTGGTGTGCTCGTTCCTGGGTGGCATGCGCGCCGTGACCTGGACCCAGGTGGCGCAGTACATCGTGATCATCGTGGCCTACCTGATTCCTGTGGTGTGGCTGTCGGTGAAGCAAACCGGGGTGCCCGTGCCTCAGGCGGTGTATGGCTACCAGCTGGAGAAAGTCACTGCCAAGGAAAAGGAGCTGGCCTCAGACCCGAAAGAGCTTGAGGTGCGTGCAGATCTTTGTCCAGTTGTCGGCGCAGCTGGCCGAAAAACTCAAAGATCCGGCCGCGGCCCTGCTGAACGACAAGGCAAAAGCCGAAGCCAACCTGGCGACCTTGCGCCAGGCCAATGCGCCCTTCGCCGACTTGTCTGCGGCCGAAAAGACGCTTGTCCTCGCTGCCCCGCACCGCATCCGCGGCCGAATCGACATGGAGCCGGCGCAAGGCCGCCGCCGACACCAAGTCCCTGCCACTCAACGGCATGCCGCCCCACGCGGCCCAGTTTGCGGGCGACCCCGACGGCGATGCCCAGGCACAGACAAACCTACGACGAGTCGCGGCGCAACTTCCTGGCGCTGGTGTTCTGCCTCATGGTCGGCACTGCGGCCCTGCCCCATATCCTGATGCGCTACTACACCGTGCCCAGTGTGAAGGACGCGCGCGAGTCGGTCACCTGGTCGCTGTTCTTCATCTTTCTGCTGTATTTCACTGCGCCCGCTTTGGCGGTGATGGTGAAGTTCGAGGTGTTCAACGTGTTGATCGGCACCCCGTTTGACCAGTTGCCGGCCTGGGTCTCGGCCTGGAACAAGGTGGATCCCTCGCTGCTGTCGGTGACCGACGTCAACCAGGATGGCCTGTTGCAGCTCAATGAAATGTCGATCGGTGGCGACATCATCGTGCTGGCCACGGCCGAGATCGCGGGTCTGCCCTATGTGATCTCGGGGCTGGTGGCCGCGGGTGGTCTGGCCGCTGCACTGTCCACCGCCGATGGACTGTTGCTCACCATCGCCAACGCCTTGTCGCACGACGTGTATTACAAGATGATCGACCCGAACGCTTCGACCGCGCGCCGGGTCACGATCTCCAAGGTGTTGCTGCTTGATGGTGGCACTGGCGGCCGCCTATGTGGCGGCGCAGAAGCCCGCCGACATCCTGTTTCTGGTGTCGGCAGCTTTTTCGTTTGCGGCCTCGGCCTTTTTTCCGGCCCTGGTGCTGGGCATCTTCTGGAAGCGTGCCACCGGCATCGCCGCCTCGCTGGGCATGATCAGTCGGCCTGGCCATCACCTTCTATTACATGGTGACCACCCAGCCCTGGTTGCGCGACATCTTTGGCGTGACCCGGCCGGTTGAGCTTTGGTGGGGCATTCAGCCCATCTCGGCCGGCGTGTTTGGTGTGCCGCTGGGGTTCGCCGTGATCGTGCTGGTCAGCTGGTCACGCCCGCACCCGGGCGCGAGGAGCAAGAGCTGGTGGAGCACGTTCGCTACCCCCGGCGCCAGCCAGGGCTGATCGAGCCTGCCTGGCGGACAATTGGCAGCCGCCTGAATTCTTGCTAGAATCGCGGGCTTGCCTTGCTGCACCCCAATCCGACGCTGGGGGCGGCTGTTCATCAGAAACCGGGATCCTGTTCAACCGGCCCGGTGTCATCCAAAAGGAGTGTTTATGCGTCATTACGAAATCGTTTTGCTGATCCATCCGGACCAGAGCGAACAGGTTCCAGCCATGCTGGAGCGTTACAAGGGCATGATCACCGCCGGCGGCGGCAAGATCCACCGTGTTGAAGACTGGGGTCGTCGTCAGATGGCTTACCAGATCAACAAGCTGTCCAAGTCCCACTACCTGTGTGTCAACATCGAAGCCGATCAGGCTGTGATGGCCGAACTCGAACACGCGTTCAAGTTCAACGATGCCGTGTTGCGCCACCTCACCGTGCTGAAGAAGAAAGCCGAAACCGGCCCTTCGAGCATGATGAAGTCGGTCGAGCGTGAAGAGGCCCGCAAGGCCCAAGCACCTGCTCAGAAGACCGCGATCCGTGATCCCGCGAGCCCCGCGCCCAAGCCGCCTGAACCCAGGCGTGACATCGTCAGGATCGGCCAATCGTTTTCATTTGTCGGCTCAGGTGGTGCAGGTTCAACCTTTGCGCTACACCCCAGCAGGCATACCGGTGGTGAATATCGTGCTTGAGCACGAATCCACCCTCACCGAAATGGACACGCCCCGGCTGGTGAAACTGCAACTGAAAGCCGTGGCCTTTGGTGCACAGGCTGAAACCCTGGCCCGACAAGGCCTGGATGCAGTTTGTGAGTTTCACGGTTTCATGACGAATGCGCGCAATGGCAAAGGCCTTGTGTTCCATATCCAAGATTTCAGCAAAACATAGGAAAGGCCCATCATGGCTTCCCCAAAACGTTTCAACAAAGACAAGCGCCCCAAGCGCAACACCCAATCGCTGCTGTTCAAGCGCAAGCGTTTCTGCCGTTTCACGGTGGCCAACGTTGAAGAAGTTGACTACAAGGACATCGATGTCCTGCGCGACTTCATCGCCGAAAACGGCAAGATCATCCCCGCGCGCCTGACCGGCACGCGTGCCTTCTACCAGCGTCAAGTCAATACCGCCATCAAGCGTGCCCGCTTCCTGGCCATGTTGCCTTACAGCGACCAGCACCGCGTCTGAAAGGGAGCCTGACATGCAAATCATTCTGCTCGACAAAGTTCTCAACCTCGGCGCCCTGGGCGATGTGGTCAAAGTCAAAGACGGCTACGCCCGTAACTTCCTGATCCCTTCGGGCCGTGCCCGCCGTGCCACGCAAAACGCCATTGCCGAATTCGAAGCACGCCGCGCCGAACTCGAAAAAGCCGCCGCTGCCAAGCTGGCCGAAGCCCAGGCTCTGGGTGAAAAGCTGGCCGCCGTGACCGTCAAGCTGTCCCAAAAGGCTGGCGTCGATGGCCGCTTGTTCGGTTCCGTGACCAACCACGATGTGGCCGACGAGCTGGTGAAGCTCGGCCATGCCGTGACCAAGGCCCAGGTGCGCATGCCCAACGGCCCGTTGAAAAACGCCGGCGACTACACCGTTACCGTGCACCTGCACACCGACGTGAACATCGACCTGAACGTGTCCGTGCTCGGCGAAACCGCCTGATTCCGGATACGGGTTCTACCTGGGCATTGCCCAGGCTGCCCCTCGAAAAAGCCGCTGCCTTCGGGTCAGCGGCTTTTTTTCTGCGGCGCTTCCTTGCGAAGTCGCTATGCCGTATCCCCCGGAAATCCCCGCCAAATACACCGGTTGTCCACAGACTTGTCCCCTGACAGAGCGGCAGGGGCGGCGTACCATAGACGCTCACTAGGAAACCCATGTCCGCTGTATTTTCAGATCCCTTTTCGCCCTTTGATGTCGCCATGGATGGCGGCGGCAACCACAGCGATCCGCAGATCGCCCAACTGCGCGTTCCGCCTCACTCCATCGAGGGCGAGTCCAGTGTGCTGGGTGGCCTGTTGCTCGACAACGCCGCCTGGGACCGGGTGGCCGATCTGATCAACGACTCAGACTTTTACCGCTACGAACACCGCCTGGCCTATTCGGCCATCGCCACGCTGATCAACGCGAGCAAGCCGGCCGACGTGGTGACCGTGTTTGAACACCTGCAAAACCTGGGCAAGGCAGAAGAGGCGGGCGGCATCGCCTACCTGAACTCGCTGGCCCAGTACGTGCCCAGCGCGGCCAACATCCGCCGCTACGCCGAGATCGTGCGCGAGCGCGCCATTCTGCGCAAGCTGGTGGCCGCCAGCGATGAGATTGCCACCGCCGCTTTCAACCCCGAAGGCCGCGCCGTTGCCAAGATTCTGGACGAAGCCGAACAGAAGATTTTCAAGATTGGGGAAGAAGGCTCCCGGATGAAGGAGGGCTTTCAGGGCATGGATACCCTGGTCGTGGAGTTGCTCGACCGTGTGCAGGAAATGGCCGACAACCCCAACGACATCACGGGTGTGCCCACCGGCTTCATTGATCTGGACCGCATGACCACGGGCTTGCAGGCGGGCGACCTCGTGGTGCTGGCTGCTCGCCCTTCGATGGGCAAGACCGCGTTCGCCATCAACATTGCCGAACACGTCGCGCTCAATGAGGGCCTGCCGGTGGCGGTGTTCTCCATGGAAATGGGTGCGTCGCAATTGGCGGTGCGTATCGTGGGTTCCATTGGCCGCATCCACCAAAGCCATTTGCGCACCGGCAAACTCAACGACGACGAGTGGCCGCGTCTGACCGAGGCCATCGAGAAGCTGCGCAACGTGTCGCTGCACATCGACGAGACCCCCGGCCTCACGCCCAGCGAGTTGCGCGCCAACGCGCGCCGACTGGCTCGGCAGTGCGGCAAGCTGGGTTTGATCGTGGTCGACTACCTGCAGCTCATGAGTGGCTCCGGTAGCACCGGTGGTGACAACCGGGCCACCGAACTGGGTGAGATTTCGCGCGGCTTGAAGATGCTGGCGAAAGAACTGCAGTGCCCGGTGATTGCGCTCTCTCAGCTCAATCGAAGTGTGGAGCAGCGCACCGACAAGCGCCCCATGATGAGCGACCTGCGCGAATCGGGCGCCATCGAGCAAGATGCCGACATCATCATGTTCATTTACCGCGACGACTACTACAACCGCGAAACCTCCAAGGAGCCGGGTGTCGCCGAGATCATCATCGGCAAGCAGCGGAATGGCCCGACGGGTGTGGTGAAGCTGGCTTTCCTGAACACGCTGACCCGTTTCGAAACCCTGGTGGGTGGCGGCGACTTCTGAGTTTGCTTCGCGCCAGCTTGGACGCCTGAGGACGCTGAGGCGCCAGCACCATCCCAGAATGCCGCCGGTCCGGCTTTGCCGTTCGGTCAGCACGCTCTCCTGAGGGGCGCGCGCAATCCGGCAGGGCTGGGTCTATAGCTCTGTGCGCAGCGTCCAGATTTCAGGAAACAACACCACGTCCAGCATTTTGCGCAGGTAGCTCACGCCGCCGGTGCCGCCCGTGCCACGCTTGAAGCCGATCACGCGTTCCACCGTGGTCACGTGGCGGAAGCGCCAGAGACGAAAGGCGTCTTCCAGATCGGTGAGTTCTTCGCCGAGCTGGTAGAGGTCCCAGTATTTTTCAGGGTTGCGGTAGACCTCGAGCCAAGCCCGTTCCACGGCCTCGTTGGCTTCGTAGGCCTGGGTCCAGTTGCGCTCGGTGTGGCTGGCGGGCACGGCGAGACCACGGCGGGCCAACAGGCGCAGGGCTTCGTCGTACAGCGACGGCGCTTCATAGGCCGCTTGCACCATGGCCAGGCGCGAGGGGTTGTGCGCATGGGGCTTCAGCATGGCGGCGTTTTTGTTGCCGAGCGAAAACTCGATGCAGCGGTACTGAAAACTCTGGAAGCCGCTGGAGTTGGACAGGTAGGGCCGGATGGCGCTGTACTCGGGCGGCGTCATGGTGGCCGAGCACGTCCCACGCGTGCACCAGCTGCTCCATGATTTTGGAGACGCGGGCCAGCTTCTTGAAAGCCGAGGGCAGTTCGTCGTTGGCCACGTTGCCGACGGCGGCGGTGAGCTCGTGCAGCATGAGCTTCATCCAGAGTTCGCTGGTCTGGTGCTGCACGATGAACAGCATCTCGTCGTGTGCGGGCGAGAGCGGCTTCTGCGCTTCGAGAATGCTGTCGAGCTGCAGGTAGTCGCCGTAGCTCATGTCCTGGCTGAAATCGAGCTGGGCCTTTTCTTCGCGCACGATGTTTTCGGTGGCGGAAGGGCTGGCGCTGCGCTTGGAGGTGTCGTGGTGTGGGCAGGTCATGGGTGTCCTAGGGTTGTGACGTGGCGACAACGTTCGAGTGAGGTGGCGCCTTCCAGCACACGCCGTGGAACCGGCTTTGCCGGGCCACAGGCGTGGTCCCCCTCGGGGGGAAGACGCGAAGCGGCGCAGGGGGGGTTAAGTGACCGCGTGTTTCTGGTTGAATTCGGGTTTCTTCCACTCGCCGGTTTCCAGCACCTGGCGCAGATGTTCGACCGCGTGCCACACATCTTCAAAGCCGATGTACAGCGGTGTGAAGCCGAAGCGAAGGATGTCCTTGTGGCGGGCGCCGTCGCCTGCACGGTAGTCGCCCACCACGCCGCGTGCGATCAGGGCTTGCACGATGGCATAGGCCCCTTCCTCACGGGTGAGGCAAACCTGCGAGCCGCGCTGGTCATGGGCGCTGGGGGTGGCCAGTCCGAGGCCGTGGCCAGCGCAACGTTCTTGCACCAGCTGAATGAACAGGTCGGTCAAGGCCAGGGATTTTTTTCGCAATGCCAGCATGCCGCCCAAAGACTCTGCGGCGAGCATGGCGTCGAGCCCGCAATCGAGTGCGGCCAGGCTGATCATGGGTTGCGTGCCGCACATGTAGCGGGTGATGCCGGCGGCGGGCTGGTAATCGGGTGTGAAGGCGAAGGGCGTGGCGTGGCCCCACCAGCCGGCCAGCGGTTGCCAGAAACGGTCGGTGTGCATGCGGGTTGACCCACACGAAGGCCGGCGCGCCGGGGCCACCGTTCAAGTACTTGTAGCCGCAGCCAACGGCGAAATCGGCTTTGGCGGCGGTGAGGTCGACCGGCACGGCGCCAGCGCTGTGCGCCAGGTCCCACACGGTCAGAATGCCTTCGGCATGGGCAGCCGCTGTGATGGCGGCCATGTCGTGCATGGCGCCGGTGCGGTAGTTGACGTGGGTGAGCATCAAGACCGCCACTTCCGCGGTGAGCGATGCGGCGATCTCTTCGGGTTCGACCAAGTACCAGTTCGTAACCGCGTTCTTTGCACAGTGCTTCGGCGATGTAGAGATCGGTGGGGAAATTGCTGCGCTCGCTGACGATGCGTTTGCGGCGTGGCGCGTCTTCGGCGGCCATGTTGAGCGCGGCCGTGAGCACTTTGAAGAGGTTGATGGAGGTGCTGTCGGTGGCGACCACCTCGCCAGCGTTGGCGCCGATCAGGCGCGCGATCTTGTTGCCCACCTTCTGCGGCATCTGGAACCAGCCGTTTTTGTTCCAGCTCTGGATCAGGTCGGTGCCCCATTCGCGGCTCACCACGTCGGCTACCCGGGCTGGCGCTGGTTTTGGGCATCACGCCCAGCGAGTTGCCATCGAGGTAGATGACGCCGGGAGGCAGCGAGAAGAGTTCGCGCAGATTCGCGCAACGGGGTCTTGGTTGGTCGAAGGATTGGCAGTGGGCGAGGGTGATGTTCATGGCAGGGTCTCTCAAGATGGCCCGCACGGGCGAGGCATCGGCGGTGGTGAGTTTCAGGGGCAGGGCGATGAGCTCGTAGTCGCCTTCGGGAACGTCGTCGAGCAGCAGGTTTTCCAGCACGCGCAGACCGCGCCGGCGAATCACCTGATGGCTCAGCAGGGGCTTGCTGTCGGCGGGGTCGATGCTGGCGCTGTCGATGCCGATGAGCTTGACGCCGAGATCGGCCAGGCGCTCGACGGTCTCGGGCGCAAAGGCGGGCAGGGCGTTGTCAAACGCGCCTTGCGGCATGCGCTCATAGACACGCACGAGTACGCGCTCTGGCAAGCCGTCCATAGCGTGTTCGATGTGGCTCCATTGCACCAGCGGGCCACGGCCAATCGCATGAATCACGCGGCAGGGGCCAATGAAGGCGTCGAGGCCCACTTCACCAATGGCTTGGCCGCTCGGGTCGTAGTGCAGCGGCGCATCGGCATGGGCGCCCACGTGGGGTGAGAGCGTGATGGCGCTGACGTTGACCGGGCAGCCTGGGCCGATGGTGGCGCACCAGTTTTGTTGGTAGGCCGTGTCGCCCGGAAAGACCGGCGATTGGGCGTTGACGGGGGGGGAAATGTCCCAGATGTTTGGCATCCGGGGAAGTTAGCACCGGGTAAAAACCTGTGGTGTCGGTTAATCCCAACAGGTGATCAAAAAACCGAACACGCTGCTGTCTGAGGCCATCGAAGGCGCCGTCACTGGCTGGCGTGAGGGCTATGCGCTTCTGGCGGGCAACAGTGCCGCAATGGCTTTGCAGAACGCATCGACCGAGTCGGCCTTGAAAATCAGATCGCTGATACCAACGTCTGCGGCTTGTTCGCTGAGTGTTTCGTCAATGAACCCCGATGTGATCGCAACCGGCAGGTCCGGTCGAATTTCGCGCACCGCCCGCGCCACATCGAGTCCGGACATCCCGGGCATGTTGTAGTCGGACAAGACCAGATCGATACCTGCGGGGTTCGCACGCACCTGTTCCAGCGCTGCGTTCTGGTCGTGGTGTGCGCTAACGCGGTACCCGCGGCGCTCGAGCAAACGCTTGACCAGCGATACGAGTGCTTCATCGTCGTCAAGATAGAGGATGTGTGGTCCGCCTTTTGCTGCGGGCGAAGGCGTGCCTGGGCGAGGCGTTTGGGGTGCAGCCGGTTCGGGTTCAGAATGGGCTCGCTGTAGCGGCGGGGTGGATGCCTTTTCATGCTCGGCAGGACAGCCAGGGAGGCAGATGGTGAACTGCGTGCCGACGCCTGGCTCGCTGTCCACCACGATCACGCCCTGGTGGCCTTGCACAATGCCATGGGCCACAGAGAGGCCCAGCCCGGTGCCTTCACCAACGGGCTTGGTCGTGAAAAAGGGATCGAATACCCGAAGGCAGATATCTGGGGGCATTCCGGGGCCGTCGTCACTGACGGTGAGACATACCGTGCTATCTGGGTGTTTTGAGTAGAACTCGCGCAGCGACGGATGCCTTTTGAATGCGTCCTCGTCAGGTACGGTGGCGTCAAGCAGCATGTGGATGTGTCCTGGTTGTCCGCCCATGGCCTGAACGGCATTGGTTGCCAGGTTGATCAGGACCTGCTGAATCTGTGACTTGTCGATGGCCACATCCGGTACCGTCTGGTCGCACTGCACCTCAATGGCAACCCGCGCGGGCAGCGTGGCGCGCAGCATGTTCACCGTCTCCACTATGACGGTGTCCAGAGGCATGGGTTGAAAATGGGTGTGTTGGCGCTTGCTGAAGGCCAAAATTTGTTTCACCAAGTCCCGCGCTCGACTGGCCGACTTGTGAATTTCATTCAAACTTTCGTGGGCTGGAGACGACGGTCCGGCGTCCAGCCGTGCCAAGGTGACATTGCCCAGAATGGCCGCAATGATGTTGTTGAAATCGTGTGCAATGCCGCCAGCCAAGGTACCGATGGCTTGCATTTTTTGGGACTCACGCAAGCGGGTTTCGAGTTCGGCTTGTGATGCTTCTGCCTGTTTGCGCGCTGTGATGTCAAACGAGGTGCCTCGGTAACCGGTCACATTGCCATGCTGGTCAAGGAGCGGGATTCGCGAGGTTTGCATCCAGCTGATCTCGCCGGATTTCGTGACCACGCGGTATTCGAGGCCGTGAAGTGAGCCATCCGCCCTTTTGTAGTCTGCAAAGCAGGCATTCACCCTGTCAATCTCGCCAGGGGGCATGAAGGCAGCTGGCGTGCGTCCGAGCATTTCCTCTGGTGTGTACCCGAGCATTCGTTCGGCGGCTTCTGATACATAGGTGTACCGGAAGTCGATACCCAAGTCACAGATGTACCCACCCGCAGCTTCCGCGGCATCCCGGTAGCGAGCTTCGCTTTCAAGCTGTGCTGCCTCGGCTTGTTTGCGCTCGGTGATGTCAAAAGCGGTGCCGCGGTACCCGATGAGCTTGCCATGGGCGTCGTGAAGGGGAATTCTGGAGACCTGCAACCAGAGCAGCTTGCCCGATTTCGTGACGATTCGGTGTTCAAGCCCCTGGATCGAACCATCCTGTGACAGGTTGCGCTCGAGCCAGGCGTTCACCCGCTCGCGTTCACCGGGTGGCATGAAGTTCGCTGGTGTGCGCCCCAGCATCTCGTGCGAAGCGTAGCCTAGCAACTGTTCTGCACGCGCTGACACAAAGACGTAGCGGTGCTGGGTGTCAATGTCCAACACATAGCCACCGGTGGCCTCAATGGCATCCCGGTAGCGCGCTTCGCTGTTGCTCAAGGCCGCCTCAGCATGTTTGCGCAGGGTGATGTCCCGCGTGATCCCGATGAAATGCGTCACCTGCCCGTCAGCCCCTCGCACAGGGGAAATGGACAGGTCGTTCCAGTACAGGCTGCCGTCTTTGCAGTAGTTGAGAATTTCGCCTGAAAACTCGCGCTGGTTTTCCAGCGCCTCTCGGATGGCCACAACCGTTGGCGCATCGGTCTCTGGACCTTGAAGGAAGGCGCAGGTGCGCCCTGCTGCCTCCGCCTGTGTGTACCCGGTGATGCGCTCAAAGGCGGGATTGACCATCACAATACGGCAGGCGCTGTCGGTGATGACCACCCCTTCGGAGGTGCTCTCAAAAGCGAGCGCACTGAGGCGTTTCGCATCTTCGGTGGAACCGTTCTGATGCCGTTCGGGATCAGCAGACCTGTTGATGCCACGACGGTCACTTGCACCTGTGGAACGTCCCGCCTCGTGATCGGCAGGAGGTGTCAAATCGGGATGGTCAGGCTGCATCTACGTTGCTCTTGTCTACATCAGAAGTAGTTGCTTACACCATGATTGTCGCTTGAAGCAGCATCAAGCTAAAGCCTGAAATGCCGCAGAAATTGCTTCGTTCTTGTTCGGGGGTGCACTGGATGACGCGGGTTTCAAGCTTCGAGGGCCGGTAGTCCATGCCGCACCCGTGCGCGTTGGCAGGCTTCGCTGCCTGCTTCGAATTCGCGGCAAGGTGAAGGTCGCCACTCATAGATGCCGCAGGCCACGCGCTCGCCCAGCTTGCCCGTCAAGGCGGCGCAACGGGGCGGGCTGTGGTCGGTGCCGCGCATGCGGGCCGTGTGGGCTGTGACTTCCACTGCCAGCCCGTCGGGTACTGTGCCACCCTCCGCCTGGGTTTCCATGACGGAAAAATCGACCCGAAAGCTGGCGCAACAAACGCCGCAGGTGATGCAGGGATTGCTCATGGGTGGGCGTGTGGTGCAAGCTCCGGCGCGCGGTAGATCAGCACCTTGAGCGAACGCTCGGGGTCGACATCGGCGAAGGACGGTGGATTCGTCAAGCCTCTGTTCGAAGACCAGTTCGGGCGCGACCTCGGCCATCTGGCTTTGCAGGAACCCACGCTCAAGCTCGGGTGCGTTGAGGCACAGCATGGCCTGCCGCCGGGACGCAGCAAATCGGGCAGGCGGCGCATCAGCTTGGCGTAGTCCTTGGTGGCGACGAAGCTGCCTTTCTGGAAGCTCGGCGGGTCCACGATGACCAGGTGGTAAGGCCCGCTGCGGGTGATCTTGCCCCAGGTTTTGAAGATGTCGTGGGTCAGGAAGCTGGCGCCGGCCTGCAAGCCGTTGAGCGCGTGGTTGAGCTGGCCCAGGCCCATGGCGCCGGCGCTCATGTCCACGTTGACCACCTGTTTGGCGCCGCCTTGCAGCGCGGCAATGGAGAACGCACAGGTGTAGGCAAAGAGGTTGAGCACCTTGGCGTCCTCCGCCTGTTCGCGCACCCATTGGCGGCCGTTGGCCATGTCGAGAAACAGGCCGTGGTTCTGGCCCTTGAGCAGGTGCACGCGGTAGCGCGCGCCTTGCTCGGTCACGTCGTGCGGCTCGGGCACGCTGCCGCTCATGAGGCGGGTTTCGGCATGGCCGGCTGGCGCGGCATTGGTAGACCCAGTTGAGTGGCGTATCGGCGGGTGCTGATGGCTTCCCAGCGGGCAGCCAGCGCGTTCTGAATCTGCGCCAGCTCGGCTTCTTCCAGCGGCTCGAAAGCTGGTCAGCAACCAGACCGGTGCAAACCAGTCGAGTGCACAGGTGTTCACAGCCAGGGTGCAGGCCGCCTCGGCCGTGAAAGATCCGCTGGGCGTCGGTGGGCAGAGCCATCTTGGCGATGGCGCTGAGCAAGGCTTGCACGGTATTCAGTCTTCAGTTTGCGATCGCTGGGGGGGCGCCACGAGGAGCCTCACAATTTGCCCAGCAGCAGATACTCCATCAGCGCTTTCTGCGCATGCATGCGGTTTTCGGCTTCGTCCCAGACCACGCTTTGGGGCCCGTCGATCACTTCGGCGGTCACTTCTTCGCCACGGTGTGCGGGCAGGCAGTGCATGAACAGCGCATCTTTTTTGGCCGATGCCATCATGGCTTCGTCTACGCACCATTTGGCGAACGCGGTGCGACGAACTTCGTTTTCGGCCTCATAGCCCATGCTGGTCCAGACATCGGTGGTGACCAGATCGGCGCCCTGGCAGGCTTCGCGTGGGTCTTTGAAGACTTTGTAGCAATCGCGGTTGGTGATGCCGGCGAGCACGGGGTCAACCTCGTAGCCGCTGGGGGTGCTCACGTGCACGGTGAAACCCAGCATTTCCGCCGCTTGCAGCCAAGTGTTGGCCATGTTGTTGCCGTCACCCACCCAGGCCACCACCTTGCCCTTGATCGCGTCCAACGGCTTGCCGCTGGCCGCTGGGCGGTACTCGCTGAGCGTGAACAGGTCGGTAAGGATCTGGCAGGGGTGGAACTCGTTGGTCAGGCCGTTGATGACGGGCACGCGCGAGTGGGCTGCAAACTTTTCCAGCTTGCTTTGCTCGTAGGTGCGGATCATCACCAGATCGACCATGCGGCTGATCACCTTGGCGCTGTCTTCAATGGGCTCGGAGCGGCCCAGCTGGCTGTCGCCGGTGGTCAGGTGCACCACCGAGCCGCCCAACTGGTACATGCCGGCTTCGAAGCTGACGCGGGTGCGTGTGCTGGCCTTCTCAAAGATCAGTGCCAGCGTGCGGTCGGGATCGGCAAACGGCTGGTGTTTCTCGAACGCCTTGAACTTCTGCTTGATGAAGGCAGCCCGCTGAAACAGGTAGCCGTATTCCTCGGCGTTCAGATCTTTGAATTGCAGGTAGTGTTGGATCTTCATGGCTCTATGGATTGGATGGGGCGCAAAAGGCGGGGTCAGCTCGGAACTGGCTTGGCCGGACCGCCCCTTGGGGGGATGAGAGGCTGCGCAGCGTGGTTTTCACTCTGCCAGGAACTGCTTGATCAGCGGTACCAGGATGGCGACAACTTCGTCGGCCTCGGCACCGGTCATGATGAGCGGCGGCACCAGGCGGATCACGCTGTCTGCCGTGACGCTGAGCAGCAAGCCCGCATCGGCTGCACGCTGGGCGATCACGCCACAGGGACGGTCCAGCTCGATACCGATCATCAGACCGTGGCCGCGCACCTGCTTCACCCCGGGCTGTTCCAGCAAAGCGGTGAGCAGTTGGGTTTGCAACTGTTCACCCACCTTGGCGGCGTTGGCCAGCAGGCCGTCTTCTTCCATGATGCGGATGGTTTCAACACCGGCGCGCATGCTGAGCGGGTTGCCGCCGAACGTGGTGCCGTGGGTGCCAGGCGAGAAGATGTTGGCTGCCTTGGGGCCTGCCACCACCGCACCGATCGGCACGCCTGAGCCCAGGCCCTTGGCGAGTGGCATCACATCGGGCACGATGCCGGCCCACTGGTGGGCGAACCACTTGCCTGTGCGGCCCATGCCGCATTGCACCTCGTCAACCATCATCAACCAGTCGTGCTGATCGCACATGGCGCGAACACCCTGCATGTAGTCCACCGTCATGGGCGTCACGCCGCCTTCGCCCTGAATGGCTTCGAAGAACACGGCGACCACGTTGGGGTTGCCTTTGGTGGCGTTCTCCAGAGCGGCGAGATCGTTCACCGGTACGCGGATGAAGCCTTCGACCAACGGACCAAAGCCGGCCTGGATCTTGGGGTTGCCGGTGGCCGACAGCGTGGCGATGGAGCGGCCATGAAAGGCCTTTTCATAGACCACGATTTCAGGGCGCTCGATGCCTTTGTTGTGGCCGAATTTGCGCGCCAGTTTCAGCGCCGCTTCGTTGGCTTCCAGGCCGGTGCTGCAGAAAAACACATTGGTCATGCCCGAGCGCTCGACCAGCATCTGCGCCAGGCGCTCCTGGTCGGGCACATGGTAGTAGTTGCAGCAGTGCATCATCTTGCCCACCTGCTCTTGCAGCGCGGGCACCAGCTTGGGATGGGCATGGCCCAGGGTGTTGACGGCGATTCCGGCCAGCGCGTCGAGGTACTCCTTGCCGTTGACATCCCAGGCTCGGCATCCTCGACCGTGCGACATGGCAATGGGCAGTCGCCCATAGGTGTTCATGACGTGGGGCGAGGCGGCGGTGATCGGGGCGGCAGCGGACATGCGGGGACTCCAATGAAAAATGGCTCAACACCCGTTGAGCCGTTGAAAGGTGATTTTAGAGGCGCGATGGTGCGGCATCTTTGCTGATTGCGCATCAGAGCGTTGCGCGACACTTTTGACGTGCGCTGATCTTCGGGTATTCCCTGAGATTGAGTCTTATATAAGATAGAATTCTAGGGCGACTTTACAGCAGGCGATCCCTGGCTGTTCTCGGCGCTCAGTCCCTTTGCCGGGCCCTCCACCCGAAGGCTTTCCCGATGGTTACTCCCACCGCCAAACAAGTGTTCATTCAGGGGATAACCCCCAATGGCCGCCCCTTTCGCCCCAGCGACTGGGCGGAGCGCTTGGCTGGCGTGATGAGCCAGTTTCGCCCGGGCGGCGCAAAATCGGGCATTGGTGGCCACATCGCCTACTCGCCATGGTGCGTGCCCACCGTGATTGGTGGGGTGAAGTGCGTGATCGTGCATACCGACATGCGCGAAGAAGAACCCATGGCTTGGGACTTTGTCATGGCGTTTGCGAAAGACAACGGCTTGCAGGTCGCAGAGGCCTGCCTGCTGCCCGACCCACCTTCGGCCTGACGCTGTACGTATTTCACGGTTTGCGCCCTGCATGCGGGAGCTTGGGTTGTGCGATGGTGGCCAGGCTGTTAAAACTGAAGGCTTGTTAACACTTCAGGAGTACATTCCATGGCCGTCGCCAAAATCATTGAAATCATTTCCGGCAGCAAAAAGAGCTTCGACGATGCAATGAAGCAGGGCATTGCCCGCGTGAACGACAGCGTGAGCGAAGTCACCGGCGCCTGGATCAAGGACCAGCGCGTGACCGTGTCAAAAGGCAAGGTGGTGGAATACCGTGTGGTGATGAAGGTGACCTTCATCGTCAAAGCACCTGCCAAAAAGGCTGCCGCCAAGAAAAAGTAGCCATGGGTTGGGTGGGTGAGACAATGCTCCCACCCAAGCAGTCCTCATTGAAAAGCCGTCTCTCGACGGCTTTTTCTGTTCGTGGGTGCTGGATCGCTACCTGCGACCATGAAAAAACCGCCGGGTCTTGCGACACGGCGGTTCATCACTTTTTGCTGGCAGCGCACCGGTTTCAAACGGCAGACCTTTTCAGGTCAGGGCTGTGGGGCCGGCCAGAGCCTGCCCCTTGAATCGTCTTAGGCAGCGGCGGTGGCCAGGGCTTTGACTTTGGTCGACAGGCGGCTCTTGTCGCGAGCGGCCTTGTTTTTGTGGAAGATGCCCTTGTCGGCAACGGTATCCACGACTTTTTGCATCTTGGCAAACAATTCGGTGGCTTTGTCCTTGTCGCCGGCCAGAACAGCCTTTTCGACGTTCTTGACAGCGGTGCGGTATTTGGAACGCAGCGAGGTGTTCGCGGCGTTGATCTTGATGTCCTGACGGACGCGTTTACGGCCTGATGCCAGGCGGGGGTTCTTTTTCTTAGGCTTGGTTGCCATGGTGTATTTCCTTCAGATGTTTGGAGATGATGCCAGCAAAGCCCGCGATTTTAGCACGGGCCGGCAGTATGCGGGCAGGTTTTGATCCCGCCTTGGGTACACTGCCGGCGTGTCACTCTTCAAATCCGCCTCCCTCGTCTCGCTGCTGACCTTGGCCTCGCGCATCACGGGCTTGGTGAGGGAGTTGCTCATGGCCTCGGCCTTTGGCGCCAGCGCGCTGACCGATGCCTTCAATGTGGCGTTTCGAATTCCCAATCTGTTGCGGCGTCTGTTTGCCGAGGGCGCGTTCAGCCAGGCGTTTGTGCCCGTTTTGGCGGGCATGCGGGCTTCGGACGGCGACGGCGCGACCAAGATCCTGGTGAACCAGATCGCCACAGTGCTGGCCTGGGCGCTGTCGGTGACCTGTGTGCTGGGTGTCTTGGGCTCACCCTTGCTGGTCTGGGCCATGGCCAGTGGCTTGAAGCAATCGCCCGCAGGGATTTGAGTCGGCAGTGTTGATGACGCGCTGGATGTTTCCCTACATTGGCTTCATGTCGATGGTGGCCCTCTCTGCCGGCATTCTGAACACCTGGAAGCACTTTGCGGTGCCGGCGGTGACGCCCGTGTTGCTCAACATGTGCATGATTTCGGCAGCTTACTGGGGGGCGCCCTGGTTCAAGTCGATGGGGATTGAGCCGATTTTTGCCATGGCCGGCGGCGTGATGCTGGGCGGAGCGCTGCAACTGGGTGTACAGATACCGGCACTGCTGAAAGTGGGCATGTTGCCGCGCATCGGCTGGCGGTGGTCGTCGCTCAAAACCGCCTGGAACCACCCTGGCACCCGGCGCGTGGTGACCTTGATGGTGCCTGCGCTGCTGGGCGTGAGCGTTGCCCAGATATCTTTGTTGATCAATACCCAGATCGCTTCTCACCTGGCGACCGGCAGCGTGAGCTGGCTGACTTACGCCGACCGTTTGATGGAATTTCCCACCGCCATGCTGGGTGTGGCGCTGGGGGTGGTGTTGTTGCCGCAGTTGGCGGGGGCCAAGGGCAGTGAGGACAGTGAGCGCTACAGCACCTTGCTCGATTGGGGGCTGCGGCTGGTGGTGTTGCTGGCGGTGCCCAGCGCGGTGGCGCTGTTGACCTTTGCCCAGCCGTTGGTGGCGGTGGTGTTTCACAACGGGGCATTCCAGGATGTGGACGCGCAGAAGACCTCGGTGGCGCTGATGAGTTACGGCGTGGGCTTGGTGGGCCTGGTGGCCATCAAGGTGCTGGCACCCGGTTTTTACGCCCGCCAGGACACGCGCACGCCCGTGAAGATCGCGATCGGCGTTTTGATCCTGACCCAGTTGATGAACGTGCTGTTTGTGCCTTATCTGGCCCATGCGGCACTGGCCTTGTCGATCAGCATCGGTGCCATGGTCAATGCTTCGCTGTTGCTGACAGGGCTGATCCAGCGCGGTGCCTACAAGCCTTCGCCGGGCTGGCTGAAGTTCGGTTTACAGGTGGCGCTGGCGAGCGCGCTGATGGGCGCCGGGCTGTACTGGGCCGCTGGCCACTTTGAATGGCTGGCCCTGAAAGATCACCGTCTGCAGCGCGTGGGCCTGCTCGCAGCCTGTGTGGTGGGCGGGGCGCTGGTCTATTTTGCAAGCTTGCTGGCCACTGGCGTGAATCTCAAACAGTTCGTCAAGCGCTAGACTTCAGGCGCTCCCGGAGCCGCCCATCTCACACCATGCCTTCTGCGCTCGACTTCCTCAACCCCACACCGCTGGGCTATTTCGCATCCCTGGTGAAGGATGACGAGGGGTTCCCGTTGCTGGAGGCGGCTGCGGCCATTGCGCAAGACGAGTACCCAGAGCTGGATGTGCAAGAGGTGCTGGGCGATGTGGACCAACTCATGGCCCGTTTGCGCCGCCGCTGCGTCGACCATGAAGACCCTTTGACGCGCCTGCGCATCCTCAACCAGTTCTTTTTTCAAGACCTGGGTTTTGGTGGCAATGTCAACAATTATTACGACCCCGACAACAGCCACATCAACGTGTTGCTGCGCACCCGGCGCGGCATCCCGATCACGTTGGCTGTGATCTGGCTGGAGCTGGCCCAGGGCCTGGGACTCAAGGCCAAGGGTGTGGGCTTCCCTGGCCATTTCATGGTCAAGGTGAACCTGCCCGACGGACAGGTGGTGATCGACCCGTTCACAGGGCAATCGCTCAGCCGCGAGGATTTGTCGGAGCGGCTGGAACCCTACAAGAAGCGCAACGGCCTGGTGGACGACTTCGATGTGCCCGTGGGTCTTTATCTGCAGGCGTCACCATCGCGCGACATCATTGCGCGCATCTTGCGCAACCTCAAAGAGATTCACCGCACACAGGAAGACTGGTTGCGCCTGATCGCTGTGCAAGACCGCCTGCTGATTCTGTTGCCCGACGCCTGGATGGAGTACCGCGACCGCGGCCTGGCGTGGGCTGAATTGGGCGACGCGCAACTGGCCGTCAAAGACCTTGAGATCTACATTGCGCAGACCGAAGATGCACTCGACCGCGACGCCATGCAGCGCCGCGTGAGCGAGTTGCGCCGCGAACCCAACACCTAAACCATATTGCTCGGCGTGCCGGGCTTTCCCATCTGGTGCCAGGTGCGGCGCAGCTGGGTGTCGGAGCTGAAGCCCGCGATCTGGGCCGCCTGGGTGACGTTGTGGCCAGCCCGCAGCGCGGCCTCGGCCACGTCGAGCCGGATGCGGCGCAGGTATTGCAGGGGCGCGATGGCCGCGTGGGCGAGGAACAGGCGGGTGAGGTGGCGCGGCGAGGTGCAGGCCACTTCGGCCATGCGCGCGACCGACCAGTCGGCTTGCGGTTGCTGGCTCACCGCGTCTTGCACGCGGTGCAGCGCGGGGTGCAGGTGGTTGCGGTGGCAAAGGAACGGCGAGAGCTCCGGGTCGTTGGGGCCGCGCCGCAGCGCCACCACCATGGATTGCGCCACCCGGGCCGCCAGCGCCGGGCCGCAGATGGCCGCGATGCGGTGCAGGAACAGGTCGACGCCGGTGGTCACGCCGGCGCTGCTGGCCACCGCGCCGTCGAGCACGAAGACCCGGTTGTCCACCACATCGCATCCCGGTGCCACGCGGCGCAGTTCGTCGAGGTGGTGGTGGTGCGTGGTGGCGCGGTGGCCGTGCAGCAGGCCGGCGTGGCCCGCGAGCACGGCGCCTGCGCAGACTGTGACGAGTTCCAGCCGACCCGTCTGCAGGCGCAGCCCGCGCAGCCAATGCAGCAGCGTGCGCGCTTCTTCTGTGTCCACGGCGGTGATCGCACCCGGCTGGCCCACCAGCACCACCCAGCTGGGCGCCGGCAGCGCCGCGGGCAGGGGCGCGATGTCGCTGATCATGGCACCCACCGAGCTCGCGCTGGTCGGCTCTGGGCCGATGAAATGCAGGGCGAAGGCGTCGGGCTGGCCGGCATCGCGCAGGCGCTGGTTGGCCATGCGCAAGGCTTCGGCAGGGCCGGCCCAGTCAAGGATCAGGCTGCCGGGCAGCAAGACGAAATGCACATGGACCGGCCCGCACCCGGGCGGTGCTACCGAGGGGTCGGGTTGCGCGTCCATTGAAACTCCATTTGTTGGGCCGTGCGCAAGGCCAGGGCCTCGTCGGCGAGGCGGGCGACCATGTGCAGGCTCATGTCGATGCCGGCGCTGATGCCGCCCGAGGTGATGAGCCGCCCTTGTTCGACCCAGCGTTGCCCGCTGCGCACGTCCAGCGTGGGGTAGCGCTGGGCGAGGTCGGCCAGGTCTTCCCAGTGGGTGGTCACAGGACCGCTTTGCAGGACGCCGCTTTCAGCGAGCAGAAAGGCGCCGGTGCAGACCGAAGCGGTGAGCACCGTTGTCGGGTGCACGCTGGCAATCCAGGCCAGCGTCTCGGGGCATTGCATGGCCGCGTCCACCACGCCGCCGGGCACGATCAACACGTCCACCGGCGGGCAACTGGCCAGGGCGTGGGTCGGCAGCAGCGTCATGCCGGCGCGGGCCTGCACGGCTTCCCGGGTGCGCGCCACGCAGCTGACCTCGAAGGGCGGCACCGCGTCGGGAGCGGCTCTGAGTGCCATGCGGCTGGCGGTGGTGAACACCTCGTAGGGCCCGGCCAGGTCCAGCGCTTCGACACCGTCGAAAGCCAGGATGGCCACATGGCGGGGTTTGTGACCGGCGTTCATGTCCGATCCTCCAGCGCTTGCGCCACCGAGCAGATGCGGGCAAAGCGGTCTTGCAGGACGGTGGCGGTGCGCATCTTGATGGCCTGCGCGCCGAGCGTCTGGCCGTCGGGTTGCTGCATGTCGAAGGTCAGCGTCGCGTCGATGGCGAAGTCCACCGTCCAGCCCAGGTCGGACGCGTGGCGGGTGGTGGTTTCGCAGCATTGCTCGGTGCGGATGCCGCTGACGATGAGGCGCTGGATGCCTTGCTGGGTGAGCCACACGTCCAGCCCGGTGCCGACCAGGGCGCTGTGGCGCGATTTCTGGAAAGTCGCCGCGGCCTGAAAGTCGGCCAGGCCGTCAATGGGCCTGACATGGCCAGAGGCCAGCGCAAAAGGGTTGCCGGCATCTTCCGGGCCGTCGACGTGGAGGATGCGCACGATGGGCATGCCGGCGGCCTGCGCACCCTGGATCAGGGCGTTTTGAGCGGCCAGGTAGGCGGGCATGTCGCGTTCTGTCGAGTAGGGGCGGTGCTGGAAAGAGGCCTGGGCATCGATCACAAGGAGACAGGATTTCATGGCGGTAGGGCTCGGTGTTGGGTTGCAGAGAGCCCTATTTTTAGACTTCTTGCGCCGTCCATCCGTGCCCTTGGCGGACCTCCGTCGATCATTTCAGGACATTATGTGCCGCGATCCGGGTAGGGGCCATAGGCACCCTTGGATCAGGCTTGCCGGCGGTGGCGCCAGGCCAGCCCAAGCAGCGCCAGCGCGCCAAACACCATGCCCGCCACGAACGTGGCCGGCGCGCCCAGGCTGTCCCACAACCAGCCCGCCAGGGCGCTGGCCACCAGCATGGCAAGGCCGCAGACCAGGTTGAACATGCCATAAGCGGTGCCGCGCAGATCGGCCGGTGCGGCGTTGGCGACCATGGTGGCGAGCAGGCCCTGGGTCAGCGCCATGTGCAGGCCCCAGAGGGCGATGCCGAGCCAGAAAATGCCGCCGTGGTTGCTCATGGCCAGCAGGCCATCGGCGGCGATCAACACCAGCAAACCCGCGATCAGCAGCTTGGTGTGGCTCACCGAGTCGGAGAGTTTGCCCAGCGGGTAGGCGCCAGCGGAGAAGACCAGGTTCAGCGCGATCAGCACCATGGGCGCGGCCGCCAGCGGCAGCCCGCCTTGTTGGGCGCGCAAGACCAGGAAGGCCTCGCTGAAGCGCGCCAGCGTGAACACCGCGCCGATGGCCACGACCCACCAATAGGCCGAGCTCAATCGTTTGAGGTTCTCGCGGCGAATCGGGTTGGTGCGCACGGCACCGGGTGCTCTCTCGGGCTCTTTCACACCGCCGATCAGCAGCGCCACACACAGCAGCGCCGGCACGGTCGCGGCCCAGAACACGGCGCGGAAATCGTTGGCCCAGAGCAGCATCAGCCCCATGGCCAGCAGCGGTCCGAGGAAGGCGCCCGCGGTATCGAGCGACTGGCGCAGGCCGAAAGCGGCGCCGCGCATCTCGGGCGGCGCGATGTCGGCCACCAGCGCATCCCGCGGCGCGCCCGCGAATGCCCTTGCCCACGCGGTCCAGCAGGCGGGCGGTCACGATCAGGCCCATGCCGCCGGCCAGTGCAAACAGCGGTTTAGAGAGCGCGCCCAACCCATAACCCAGCACGGCCAGCGGCTTGCGCCGGCCCCACCAGTCGCTGAGCGCGCCAGAGAACACCTTGACGATCAGCGCGGTGGCCTCGGCCGCGCCTTCGAGCAGGCCGATGGTGAGCATGCTGGCGCCGAGCACCGTGGCCATGAACACCGGCAGCAGGCTGTGGATGGCCTCGGAAGACACATCCATCAACAGGCTCACAAAGCCCAGCGCCCAGATGCTGCGAGGGAGGGCTGGGCGACGCGGGGTGGATGGCGCGTCGCTCATGGGAGGCAAGCTGTTTTAGGCGACGACCACAGCCTCACCTGCGCCGCGCTCGGCGATGGCGCCGATCTCGTACACCGTCTCGCCCAGCTCGCGCAAAGTGGCGGCGCAGGCAGCGGCTTCAGCGGCTTCGATCACCACGACCATGCCGATGCCGTTGTTGAAGGTGCGGTTCATCTCGACGTGGTCGATGCCGGCGGTCTTTTGCAGCCAGGCGAACAGCTCGGTCTGGGGCCAGCTGCCTTGCTTCAGATGGGCGGCGGTGCCGTCGGGCAGGACGCGGGGGATGTTTTCCAGCAGGCCGCCGCCGGTGATGTGGGCCAGGGCCTTCACCGGGTGTTTGGCCAGGGTGGCCAGCACGTTTTTCACGTACAGGCGGGTGGGCTTCATGATGGCTTGCTTGAACGGCATGCCGTCCAGCGTTTCAGGCAGATCGGCGCCGGCGCGCTCGATGCACTTGCGCACCAGCGAGAAGCCGTTGGAATGCACGCCGTGCGAAGCCAGGCCCAGCACCACGTCGCCGGGCTTCACGCTCTGGCCGGTCAGGATCTTGGATTTTTCGACCGCGCCGACGCAAAAACCGGCCAGGTCGTATTCGCCCGCGGGGTACATGCCGGGCATTTCAGCGGTTTCGCCGCCGATCAGGGCGCAGCCGGACAGCTCGCAGCCGGTGGCGATGCCGCCGACCACGGCCGCGGCCGTGTCCACGTCGAGCTTGCCGCAGGCGAAGTAGTCCAGGAAAAACAGCGGCTCGGCGCCTTGCACCAGCACGTCGTTGACGCTCATGCCCACCAGGTCGATGCCCACGGTGTCGTGCATGTTCCATTCAAAAGCCAGCTTGAGCTTGGTGCCCACGCCGTCGGTGCCGCTCACCAGCACCGGTTCCTTGTAGCGCTTGGGCACTTCAAACAGGGCGCCAAAGCCGCCAATACCGGCCATCACGCCCTCGCGCATGGTCTTTTTCGCCAGGGGCTTGATGCGCTCCACCAGCGCGTCGCCGGCCACGATGTCGACGCCAGCGTCTTTGTAGGAGAGGGGGGTGGAGGTATTGGAAGTCATGAAGGAGCAGGCCGCAGACGGTGAAAGGGGAGGCGCCGGTGCCCGGGTTGGGCTGCCGACTAGAATTTGTCCTAGATTTTAAGGGTTTGCCCCCGTGTTGCCTGGCGGGCGATGCGCGGCGATCCCAAACCAACCCCCATTGCTGAATGACCCTCACCCACAATCAAATACGCGCCGCCTCCTGGGCCGCGATCGCACTGGTCAGCTGGCTGTTGCTGTCGCTGCTCGCGCCGGTGCTGATGCCGTTTTTGCTGGCCGCGGTGCTGGCCTACGCGCTGCACCCGCTGGTGGAGCGGCTGCACGCCTGGCGCTGCCCGCGCTGGCTGGGTGCCGGGGTCGCGATTTTCATGCTGATGCTGGTGTTGGCTGCGGTGGTGTTGCTGATCGTGCCTGTGATCACCCGGCAGGTGCCACTGCTGAAAGAGCAGCTTCCCTTGCTGCTGGAGCGGCTCAATGACACGCTGATTCCGCTTGCTGCGCGATTTGGCGTTGACGTTCAGGTCGATGTGGGCCAGTTCCGCGAATGGCTGCGTCAGCTGGTGGCCGGCCATGAAAGCGATTTGATCGGCGGCTTGATGTCTTCACTGCGCATCGGTGGCAGCGCGCTGGCGGCGGTGTTTGGCAACCTGGTGTTGACCCCCATCGTGGCCTATTACCTGTTGCTCGACTGGTCCAACATGGTCGAGCGGGTCAAAGGCCTGATTCCACCCCGCTGGCGTGTCAGCGTGCAGAGTTTTCTGGACGAAACCGATGAAGTGCTGGGCCAATACCTGCGGGGTCAATTGCTGGTGATGGCCGTTCTGGCGGTGTTCTACACCGTGGGCCTGGCCCTGGTTGGGCTGAAACTCGCGCTGCCGATTGGCGTTTTCACCGGCCTGGCGGTCTTCGTGCCCTACCTGGGCTTTGGTCTGGGGCTGATCATGGGGCTGCTGGCGGCCGTGTTGCAGTTTCAGAGCTTGCTGGGCGTGGCGCTGGTCGGCGTGGTCTACATCGTGGGCCAGACGGTGGAGAGCATGTACGTGACGCCGCGCCTGCTGGGCGAGCGCATCGGCCTGCACCCGATCGCGGTGATTTTTGCCTTGATGGCCTTTGGCCAGTTGTTTGGATTTGTGGGCGTGTTGATCGCGCTGCCCGCCAGCGCTGTGTTGCTGGTGGCGATTCGCCGGGCCAAGGCGGGTTACTTGTCCAGTGAGCTGTACCTGGAGGGCTCGGCCGCTTCCAGCAAGAAAAAGGACCCGTCCGCATGAGTGCTGGCCAACCGCCATCCTCCATGCAGCAAATGGCGCTGGACATCGGCCTGGCGCCACTGCCATCGCTGGCCAATTTTGTGGCTGCGGGCAACGAAGCGGCGCTGGAACATATCAAGCTCTGGGTGGGCAATTCCAAGCGTTCTCCTGTGCCTACCCTGCTGTGGGGCGAAAGTGGCGCGGGCAAGAGCCATTTGCTGCGCGCTGTGCGCGAAGCGCTGCGCGACCAGGGCCACCCCGTGGGCTGGCTCGATGCCTCGGTGTTGCACCCCACCGAGTACGACGAGCGCTGGGAGGTGATCTTGCTCGACGACTGCCAGCTCTACACCGCCGAGCAGCAGGCGGCCGCTTTCAACTGGTTCGTCAACGCCCAGAGCCCGGCCCACGGCACTGCTCGCTGGGTATTGGCCGCTGCCGACCGGCCGCCAGCCGACCTGCAGTTGCGCGAAGACTTGCGCACCCGTCTGGGCTGGGGCCATGTGTTCCAGTTGCATGCGCTGGGTGAGGGTGAGCGGCGCTCGGTCTTGCGCCGTGCGGCCGACGAACGCGGCGTATTTTTGAGCGACGAGGTGATGGACTACATGCTCAACCGCTTCTCGCGCGACCTCTCCAGTCTCATGATGCTGCTCGACCAGCTCGACGTTTACGCCCTGCGCACCCAGCGCGCCATCACCATTCCGCTCATCAAGTCGATGCTGGAAAACCAGTGATGCGCACCTTCTTCCCGTTGAAAGTCTTCTTTTGAAATTAGCGCTGTTCGATCTCGACCACACCCTGTTGCCCCTGGATTCCGACTACGCCTGGGGCCAATTCACCGTTGCCATGGGCTGGCGCGATGCCGACAGCCACACCCGCGCCAACGACGCCTTTTACGAGCAATACAAGGCCGGTACGCTGGACATTGCCGAATACATCCGATTTGCCACCAGTGCCCTGCGCGAGCAGGGCTTGGTCAAGGCCAATGCCGCCCATGCGCGCTTCATGAACGAGGTGATCCGCCCGGCCATCAAGCCCGCAGCCCTCGATCTGGTGAAGCAGCACCAGGCGGCGGGCGACGAGGTGATCATCATCACCGCGACCAACGAATTCGTGACCCGCCCCATCGCCCAGGCGTTTGGCGTTCCAGAGTTGATGGCGGTGGATCTGGCAGCGGGACGAGCGCGGTGAGCCCACCGGTGAAATTCTGGGCACGCCATCGTTTCGCGAGGGCAAAGTGGCGCGTGTGGAACAATGGCTGGTTGCCCGCGGCCTTTCCTGGGCCGATGTGACGCACAGCAGCTTCTACAGCGACTCCATCAACGACCTGCCGCTGCTGGAAAAAGTGCAAGAGCCGGTGGCGACCAACCCGGACGCCCGGCTCCTGGCCATCGCGCAGTCGCGGGGCTGGCGCATTCTCAATTTATTCGAATGATCAAAAAATTCATCGACAAGCTGCTGGGCAAATCCAGCGCCCCCAAAGCCGCCAAGGTTTCGAAATTCGGCAAACGCGAAGACGTGCCGGTGGAAGTGCACGGTATCGATCCGCAAGCTGGTCGACGAGCGCGCGCTCGACGTGGTGCACACGCTCAAGAAGGCGGGCTATGAGGCCTATGTGGTCGGCGGCGCGGTGCGCGACCTGCTGCTGGGCCTGCGCCCCAAAGACTTTGACGTGGCCACCAGCGCCACGCCCGAACAGGTCAAAAGCCTGTTTCGACGCGCCTTCATCATCGGGCGGCGCTTTCGCATCGTGCACGTGATCTACGGCCGCGGCCGGGAACACGAGGTGATCGAAGTCTCGACCATGCGGGCCTACCTCGACAGCGCCGACGCCGAGCAGGTCAAGGGCAACGAGCGCACCAGCAAGGGCGAGCTCTCGGGCATGAAACACGCTGTGGACGCCAGCGGGCGTGTCTTGCGCGACAACGTCTGGGGCCCCATCGAGCAAGACGCGGCGCGCCGCGACTTCTCGATCAACGCCATGTACTACGACCCCGAGACGCAGATCGTGGTCGATTTCCACCACGGCATCCGCGACTCGAAGAAGAAGACCCTGCGCATGATCGGCGACGCCGCCACGCGCTACCGCGAAGACCCGGTGCGCATCATCCGCGCCGTGCGCTTCGCCGCCAAGCTCAACGCCCTGGGTTTCAAGATCGACACCAAGACGCTGGAGCCGCTGGTGGCTTCGCGCAATTTGCTGGCCGATGTGCCGCAAAGCCGCTTGTTCGACGAAATGCTCAAGCTGCTGCAAACCGGCCATTCGCTGGCCAGCATCGAGCAGCTCAAGGCCACTGGGCCTGGCCACCGGCATCTACCCGCTGCTCGACGTGGTGGTGGAGCGGGCCAACGATCCGTTCGTGAAGCTGGCGCTGCAAGACACCGACCGCCGCGTGGGCGAAGGCAAGCCGGTGGCGCCCAGCTTCTTGCTGGCCTGCGTGTTGTGGGCCGATGTGCGCAAGGGCTGGGAGCGGCGCCTGCACACCGCGCGGCAACCAGCGCCCGCCGCCGCCTTTTGCCGCCTTGCAAGAGGCCGTGGACGATGCCTTTGACAGCCGCATTGGCGATGTCTCCGGCCGCGGCAAGCTGGGCTCGGACATGCGCGAAATCTGGATGATGCAGCCGCGTTTTGAAAAACGTGTAGGCACTTCGCCCCTACAGCCTGGTGGACCAGGCGCGCTTTCGCGCTGGCTTCGATTTCCTGCGCCTGCGCGCGCAGGTGGGCGAGATCGACGGCGAGCTGGCCCAATGGTGGGAAACTTTCCAGAACGTCAGCGACGACGACCGCGACGCCATGATCGAAGAGCAGCGCAAGAGCAAACCCGGCGCTGCCAAGCCGCGCCGCGTGAAGCGCAGCGACGCCGACCACCCGGCACACGACGGTGGCAGCGCCGATAGCCCCGCAGGACGACCCCCGTTTCCGTCCTGTTGAGGGTGGTGAAACTTCGAAAGAGGGCAGGCCAGTAGCGCCTTCCGGTGGCGAGGGCGAGTCGGCTGGTACGGGTGCGCCCAAGAAGCGCCGCCGTCGGCGCCGCAAGCCCACGGGCGGCGGCGGGGCTGGGGGTGAAGGTGGCGCATCCGCCACGGGTAGTGGCGGCGAGTAGAGCCGCCAGCACGTCCCATTCCGCATGGCGTCACCACGTGAGTCCGTGACCGCCTATGTTGCACTGGGTGCCAACCTGGGCGATGCGCGACAGGCGGTGAACACGGCTTTGGGCGCCTTCAATGCGCTGCCCGGTACGCGGCTGACCAAGGCATCCAGCCTGTACCGGACGGCACCTGTGGATTCCAGTGGGCCGGACTATATCAACGCCGTGGCCGAAGTGAGCACCCTGCTCACTGCCCCGAATTTGTTGCTGGCGCTTCAGCAGATTGAACACCTTGCTGGGCGCGAGCGCCCTTACCTGAATGCCCCGCGAACGCTTGATCTGGATCTGCTGCTCTTTGGCGCCGCCACCATCGATTCACCGCACCTGACCGTGCCGCATCCGCGCATGTGGGATCGGGCATTCGTGCTTGTGCCATTGGCAGAGATTGCACCGAGCTTGGTGCCGCACGCCGCATTGGCCGCTGTACAAGATCAGTCCATTCAGCGCAACCTGTCCACCGGTTGAGTGGGCGGAGATTCGATAGGCGGACCACAACCCGCCGTCGCCATGGGTCGCAAAAAGACGGTTGACCGGGTTTGTCGAATGAGCGGTGGGTGTGAGGCTGTTCGCTCGCTTGAGTCGGCGATTGGAGGAGCACCCGTGGCACATCTGGATACCTGCTGGCCACCGATCGCCACTGCGCGTAGGCTCGTTTTGCCTGTGCTTGACCCGACGCCCTCGTTGTCGGTTTTCCATCTCTGTGAGACGGTGAAGTCCCGGAATTTCATGCGCTTTCAGCATTGGAGGCATTCTTCAATTTCGGGCAGTGATCTCACAGTGCACCCTCGGCACTGGTCACCGCCAGCAGCACGTCACTCTTTTCGTTATCCTGTGGAGGACTCGGAGGCTGCTGCGGCGGATTCAGCTGCACATGCGCAACAAGTCATTCGTCGCAAGGTGATGCGCCCGGCCGGTTTTCGCTAGCGCATCGACAGCGATCCCCAGTGAAATGGGCTTCAAGCTCGGCACGGCGTCGCCGCTGCGCTCAAGGGACGTTGCGCTGGCAAGCCGTACCCGTGTCTGGGTGCGCAGTACCTTGAAAGCAGGCCATCTTTGAAACTCGCTACCGTCTTCCTGCTCTTGCTTATGGCAATCCCCACCATGGCGCTCACGGGCCCGGTTGCGGCTACCGAGAAGCCGCGCGTCATTGTTTCCACGGACATCGGCGGCAGTGATCCGGATGATTTCCAGTCCATGGTTCACTACCTGGTCTATGCCGACGTGCTCGAGACGGAGGGCCTGATCAGCTCGCCGCCAGGCAAGGGCCGGGCGAACGACATCTTCTCGTGTATTGCGGCGTACGAAATGGACTTTCCGAACCTGCGCGCGTGGTCGCCCGATTACCCGGCGCCTGATGCGTTGCGCCAGGTGGTCAGGCAGGGAGCGGTCGTTGCGCAGTCCGGGGCTGTGCCATCCACCGACATCAGCGATGGCGCGAAGCTGATCATCGAAAGGGCGCTGGTCGACGATCAGCGGCCTCTCTATGTGCTGGTGTGGGGTGCCATCACCGATGTGGCGCAGGCGGTGCACAGCCACCCTGGCATCAAGGCCAAGCTGCGCATCTATTCGATTGGTTCCTGGAACACCCAGCAAGACCGCAAGGCGCGCAACTATCTGTTCAACAAGCACCCCGATCTTTGGTGGATCGAGAACGACACCACATTTCGGGGCATGTACCTGGGCGGCTTTCAGAGCGGGCGATTTGGGCCCCGCCGTTTTCCCGAGCAACACGTGAAGGACCATGGGCACCTGGGCGCCTTCTTCATGAGCAAGAAAGCCGATATCAAGATGGGCGACACACCCAGTGTGCTGTACCTGCTGCACGGGGATGCCGACCGCCCCGAGACCGAGCATTGGGGTGGCTCGTTCTTTCGACCCTTTCCCGACAAGCGCCCGACCTACTGGCACGACCGCCGTGAGCGGTCGCTGGCGGACCGTGGCTGGAATGGGGCGAAAACCGTCAACCAATGGCGGAAAAGCTTTTTGTCGGACTGGCAAGCCCGAATGAACCGCTTGATCACCGAAGCCCACGGTGACCCGATGGTGCAGAAGCACCTCAAGCACCGGATCAACCGGGCAAATGACCGCCGTGCCGGGGCTTGAGCGCCTTCGGGCTTTTGTACCCGATCCCCGGCCCCTCGCGGATTCAGGGTGCCAGCCGCTCCCGCAACCATCCGGCGTCACCGGTTTGCTGGCTGTACCGCAACCGGTCGTGCAGGCGGCTCTTGCGCCCCTGCCAGAACTCCCAGGTGTCGGGCTTGAGGCGGTAGCCGCCCCAGTGGGGTGGGCGGGGTGGTTTGAGCAAGAACTGGGCGCCGTATTTGGCGGCGTTGGCCACCAGCACGCTGCGCCCGTCGATCACCTGGCTCTGGGGGCTGGCCCAGGCGCCGATGCGGCTGTCGAGCGGGCGGCTGTGGAAGTACTCGTCGCTTTCGGCGTCGCTCACTTTTTCCACAACGCCCTGGATGCGCACCACGCGCTCCAGCTCGACCCAGTGAAACTGCAGGGCGGCAAAGGGGTTGCCGGCGAGTTCCTGGCCTTTGCGGCTGGCGTAGTTGGTGTACCAGACGATGCCGCGCTCATCGAAGCCCTTGATGAGCACGATGCGGGTGCTGGGGCGCAGGTCGGAGCCCACGGTGGCCAGCGTCATGGCGTTGGGCTCGGGCACTTCGCTGCTGATGGCTTCATTGAGCCATTGTTCGAACTGTTTCATGGGATCGGCCTGGGAGGCGGATTCGTTGAGTTCGGCTTTTTCGTAGCTTTTGCGCAGGTCGGCGATGTTCATGATGGTAGTCAGTATAGGCAGCGGTGGGTGCTGCGCGAGGTTGCCGGAGATCAAGCTTCTGGTGCGCTGTGCCGCAGCAGGCGGGCCAGGGCGTGGTCTTCGATGCCGTGGGTGCGCAGGCCTTCCAGGGTTTGCCGGGCGTAGTCCAGCGTGCTGCCGTAGCGGCCGGTCGAGTGGGTGAAGATGTCGCGGTATTGCTCGGCGCTCAGCGCGCCGGTGAAGTTGGGGCTGCGGCGCGAGAGGGTGAAGGCCAGGGCGCTCACCGGGCCTTGTTGCGGTCTGGCAGCGCACCCATTTGGGGTCGTACACCGGGTTGGGCATTTCCCGCACCCACAGGGCGGGCATCATGGCCTCGACTTCTTCGTGGGGCAGGCGCAGGGCCACGCCCTGGCAACTGCCGCCGGTCATGAGGGCGAAGACAAGGCCGGGGCGCTCGTAGGTGCCGCGGTTGACCCGGCTCCACATGCGCAGGCAGCGGTGGTAGCCCTGCACATGGGCCAGGCGCTGTTCGGCGGCCTGGAATTCGGGGCGCCACACCAGCGAGGCGTAGCCAAACACCCAGAGATCGGGCCGCGGCCCCTGGGCGCGCCATTGGGCCAGGGTGTCCTGCATCATTTGCGCGCCGTCGCGCTGGGCGGGGTCCCAGGGGTTGGGCGGGTTGCCGGCTGGTGGGCAAGGTGGTGGGTCAGGTGCTGCCATCTACAATCAAGGGTTTTCCAGCGCACGGTCGTTCGGGCCGGCGCTGGAAGCGGTTTCGAAAACCTATTATTTCTCACGGAGTGTGACCCCATGTCTTCACAAGATAACGACCAGGACAACCGCGTTGTCGCGGTGGTGTTGATTTCGACCATTTTGCTGGCCGTGGGCCTTGCGCTGGGCATGGGCATTTCCAAGGCCCGCAGCGGTGGCTTCGGCCAGCGGCGTCGGGCGAGATGGCCGTGGCCGCATGCGAAGCGCCAGGCGGCGGAAGGCCATGGCTGCGCGGGCGCCAAGGCACGAGGCCGTTCGAGCCGTGCTGATGCGGCTGCGACGGCCCAGCAGCCGAGCGGCGCTGCGGTTGACAGCGGCCGCGGGCTGCTGGCCGCAGCGGCGCGCCGGCAAGCTGGCAGACGATGCCAGCGTGGTGATCGAAAACGGCGTGGTGAAGTTCTATTTCGCTTCTGCCAAGGCCGATCTGGCGCCGGGCGCCCTGGCTGCGCTGGGCGATGCGATTGCTGCGGCCAAGGCTGGCAAGCGTCTGGTGTTGTCGGGCTTCCACGATGCGACGGGCAACGCCGCCATGAACGCCGAGCTGGCCAGGAAGCGCGCCATGTCGGTGCGCGATGCGCTGGTGGGCGCGGGCGTGGCCGAGTCTTCGCTGGAGCTGAAGAAGCCTGAAGAGATCGCACGGGCTCGGGCAACGATGCCGAAGCCCGCCGCGTGGAAGTCACGATCGTCGAATAAGGCCAGGCGAGGTCTGACCCAGAAAAAAGCCCGGCAGTGACTGACCGGGCTTTTTGCATGGGCGCATCGCCATCGGGGTTCCGAGCGCTACAAGGCCGCCGCCGCTCAGCGTGTTCCGGGCGCTGGATCAGCTCGATCTTGTAGCCGTCGGGGTCGGTGACGAAGGCGATCACGGTGGTGCCGCCTTTGACGGGGCCGGCTTCGCGGGTCACGTTGCCCCCGGCGGCCTTGATCTTGTCGCAGGCGGCGTAGGCGTCTTCCACGCCCAGCGCGATGTGGCCGTAGGCGGTGCCCATGTCGTACTGCTCGGTGCCCCAGTTGAAGGTCAGCTCGATTTCGGCCTGATCGGGGTTGCCGCCGCCGTAGCCCACAAATGCCAGCGAGTACTTGTACTCGGGGTTTTCAGAGGTGCGCAGCAGTTCCATGCCCAGCACCTGGGTGTAGAAATCGATGGAGCGCTGGAGGTTGCCCACGCGCAGCATGGTGTGGAGAAATCGCATTCGGGAGGCCTTTCGCTCGGTGTCTGGTGAGTGCGATCGATTATGTCGTTGCGCCGCTGGCGGGCGGGTGCTTCAGCTCGAATACCAGGCAGGTTGTGGTGGCATGGGCGTAGAGCGTGCCGTCGGGGCCGATGAGCTGGGCGTCGGCGGTGGCGAGCTGGCGCCCGCAGTGGATCACGCGTGCCGATGGCGCGCACGCGTTGCACCTTGGGCGTGAGCGCCTTGACGATGTTGACGCTGAGTTCGGCGGTGGTGTAGCCCCGGCCGGCGGGCATCTTGGTGTGCACGGCGCAGCCCAGGGCGGAATCGAGCAGGGTGGCGAACCAGCCGCCGTGCACCGTGCCCATGGGGTTGAAATGCTGCGGGCCCGGGCGTGCCCTGGAAGGTGGCCACGCCGTCTTCCACGCCGATGATCAGGAAATCGAGCGTGGATGCGATGGCGGCATGGGGGATCTCGCCGTTCAGCATGGCCTGCATCTGCTCCAGGCCGGTCTTGCCCGCGATCTGCTCGGGCCGGGCCACGCCGGGGCCTGGGCCGGCGTTCAGGGGTTGCAGGATCTGCGCCTCTTCGTTCAGCCATTGGGTCAGCAGGTTGGTGGGGGTGTTCATGGGCTGGCTCCGAGAAAGTTGTAGATGCAAGTATTTTAGGCAGGGGCGGTGGCGTGCGCTGACGCCTTGGCAACATGCCTGCTCGGACAGTGCGCTGGACGCATCGAAAATCGGTTTCGTTGCGTCCAGTGAACCTTCAAGTGAAGCTCTGGCTGGACGCCACCGCGCACGGAACCTCTGCCTGGTTGCCCAATGGCGGCATGCGCGCGCCCATGCTGATCAAGCGTGTGTCGGCTGCCGGTCGGTCAGCTGTCTGTGTTTCTCCCGCCGAGCAGGCGCTGAAGCTGGCTCGGGCGAAGGGGGGCAGCCATGCCCGGATTTCAAACACCCGGCGAGGGCGAAGTTTTGAGCGCTTTTTTTCCAGTGACCGGGGGTTTTCCAAAACGGGGCAACATCCCGGCGCCCGATCCAGACGAGCGGAAAACACGGGTAAAAACGTAACTATTCCGCATTAAGGTTTCGTGTGGGGTGCCGATGATGATGCAAAGGCGGTGCTGTGTGTGCGCCGTCATGATAAGGAGTACGCCCCATGGAACACAACATCTTGCTGGTAGACGACGATCCGGGCCTGATTCGGGTGATGGCCAGCATGCTGGCCGGTCTGGGTCAGTTCCGGTTCGCCACCGCGGGCGAGTCGGCGCTGCACCAGGCGCGCGACTGGCAGCCCGATCTGATGGTGCTGGACGCTGAATTGCCCGGCTTGAGCGGTTTTCAGATCTGCGAAACCATCAAGGCCGACCCGTCGTTGCGCGACGTCCCGATCATTTTCGTGACCAGCCACTGCGACCACGACTTTGAGGTCAAGGGACTGGAGATCGGGTGCGGTCGACTTCATTGCCAAGCCTGTCAACGAAGCGCTGGTGCTGGCGCGGGTGAAAACCCAGTTGCGCATCAAGCGACTGACCGACGATTTGCGGCGCAATGCCACCAAAGACCGGGTCACCCGCTGGCCCAACCGGCCGAGCTTCGACGAAACCCTCAGCAAAGAATGGGCCCGCAACTTGCGATCGGGCAGTGAAATCGGTCTGCTGATGATCGGGCTGGACCACATGGACGCCTACGGCGAGCGTTACGGCCACCAATGGTGGACAAGACCCTGCGCAAGTCGGCGGGCGCATTGCAACCGCACCTGTACCATCCGGCCGACTTTCTTGGCGCGCTTCGATCGCAGCACTTTTGCCTTGTTGATGCCGGGCACCGACCGCGAGCGCGGCGAAGCCACGAGCCCATGTGGTGCTCGACGCCATCGAGAAGCTCGGCAATCGAACACGAGCCTCGCCGACCTCGACGCCACGTGACCGCGAGCATTGGCCTGTCGGTGTACGACCGCGCCAGCGCATGCTGGGTGGAACCGCTGCAGGGCAGTGGACGTGGGAGTGATGCCCGAGCTTGCGATGACAGGATCTGTGCCGGTCGGCGCTGGGCGCCCTCAAAGCGGGCGCGTCGCAGCGGGCGGTGCGCCAGTCGTGGTGGGCCGATGTGGGCCGCGACGAGTTCGCAGGCGCGTGCCCAGGAAGTCTCGCCGCACAGCCGTCCTGCCCCGCTGCAAGCGGCTGGCATGAACCCCACCGGCGCACCCGCAGCCTGCTGCGGCCACGTTTGGCGATCGGGCTGGCGCTCTCGGTCTGGCAGCGCATTTCCAGAGCGAGGTCAACCAGCAGGCTGCGCAGGCCCAGTTTGAGGCCGAGTGCGGACGTGCGGTGGCCGCCGTGGTGGAGCGCTTGCACCTGTACGAATTCGGCGTGCGCAGCGTGCGCGGTGCGGTCGCCGGTGGGTGGACGGCACTGCACCCGCGAGCGCTTTCTCGACTACAGCCTGTCGCGGGACTACCAGGTGGAGTTTCCGGGTGCCCGCGGCTTTGGCGTGATCCGGCGCGTATGCCCGCCGGCCAAGCGGCCTTTGTGCGGCGCGAGCGCAAGGGTGGCATGCCCGATTTCACGGTCAGGCAGTTGAATGCCCACGACCGGCGAGCGATTTGTGATCCAGTACATCGAGCCGCTGGAGAGCAACCGGCAGGCGCTGGGTCTGGACATCGCGTCCGAGCAGCAACCGCCGTGGTGCCGCCATGCGGTCGATGCACACAGGCGAGGCCACCCTCAGCGGGCCTGATCACCCTGGTGCAAGCCACCGGGCAAACCCTCGCAGTCATTTCTGCTGATGATGCCGATCTACCGGCCCGACATGCCGCTGCGCACCGAAGCCGAGCGGGAAGCGGGCCTGTGTGGGCTGGTCGTACGCACCGCTGGTGATGGGCGAAGTGCTGAAGGGACTGGACCTGTCCGTGGGCGAACTGACGCTGCAAGCTCTCAGACCTGGGAGATACCGGTCGACCGTGTTTTTCGAGTCTTCGGCGCGGCATCGGCCACGGCGGACAGCGTGCAAAAAACGCATTGCATTTGCCGTTTATGGCCGCAACTGGTCGGCCGAGCTGCGTCCAACCCGCGCCTTCTTTCAGAAGCTGAACCAAACCAGCGGCGGAGCCTGGGCGTGCTGCTGGCAGGGCTTGCGGTTTTGTTTGCCGCGTTGGTGTACCTGTTGGCCAATGTAAGGGCGCGCGCCCGCGATGTCATCTGGCCCGAGCGCACCGCGCCGCCATTGTGGAGACACTCGATTGACGCCATCATCGTTGAATCGCTGGATGGTCGAAGTGATCGACTGGAACCAGGGCGCAGAGAGCATGTTTGGCTATGCCGCGGACGAGGCTATGGGCCAGCCGCTGGAGGCGCTGCTGCTGCCGGCAGAACGCCGCGCAGAAGATGCTTCCATCCTTGCGCAAGTGCAATCCGGGGCTGTGCCGGCGCCCTTTGAGACCACGCGGATGTGCAGCGACGGCCGCCTGCTGGACGTCTCGATCGCCGTGTCTGTGCTGCGCAATTCCAGGGGCAAGATGGTGGGCGTGTCGAAGGTGATGCGCGATGTCAGCGAGTCCAAGCGGGCCCAGCCGTGCTCTGCGATCTCAATGAGCGGCTGGAGAGCTGGTGCAGGAGCGCACGCAGATCCCTCAACGAAACCTTGCACGATTTCCGCAACATCATGGACGCGCTGCCGTCCATGATCGGCTACTGGGACAAGCATCTGATCAACAGGGTGGCCAACAAGGCGTATGCCGACTGGTTCGGCGTGGACCATGCGGCACTTCCCGGTCAGCACATGGAGACGTCTTCCGGGAGAGTCACTCTTGACGCTCAACCGCCCTTATATCGAGGCGGTCCTTGAAGGCACGCCGCAAATCTTCGAACGGTCTTTTCCTGTGCCCGGCAGTGCAGTGCACCGCCATGCACTGGTCTACTATCTGCCCGATGTGGTGGACGGTGAGGTCAAGGGCTTTTATGTGCTGGTGCACGACCTCACCGAGCTGAACGAAAGCCGTCTTCAGCTTGCCACCGCCCAGCGCAATTCGCAGGCTTTGCTGGACACCATTCACCAGCTACACCATCGTGTCGGTGGCCGATCGGGCGGGCACCATCATCGACGTCAATGACAAGTTCTGCGACATATCCGGATACACCAAAGAGGAACTCATCGGTGAAAACCACCGGCTGATCAATTCAGGGCACCACGACGCCGCGTTCTGGGAGGAGATGTGGGGCACCCTTTCCGAAGGCAGACCATGGCGAGGCGAGGTCTGCAACCGGGCCCGGGACGGGGCGCTGTATTGGGTCGACAGCATCGTCTCGCCAGTGGTCGGACTCGACGGCAAGATCGAAAAGTTCATCTCGATCCGCACCGACATCACCGAGCGTCGTCAGGCCGAGCGCGAGCTGCGCCAGACCATGGCGCTGCTCAATGCGGTGTTGGCGGCTGCTTCGCAGGTGTCCATCGTGGCGGTGAAACCCGATGGTGTGATCAGCATCTTCAACACCGGCGCCGAAAAGCTGCTGGGCTACAGCCGCGAGGAGGTGGTGGGCAAGATGTCGAGCCTGGATGTTTCACGATGACGGGCGAAATGCGCCACCGGGCGCTGGAGCTGTCACATCGCCTGGCCGCAGGGTGCGCACGGGTGAAGTGCTGATCGATCCTGCCGAGCTGGGGCATTCGCGCGAATGGACCTACGTGCGCAAAGACGGTGAGGGTGTGCCGGTCTCGCTGGGTGTGACGGCCATGTACGACGACCAGAACGAACTGGTGGGCTACCTCGGCATTGCCCACGATGTGCGCCAGCAAAAGCAACTACGAACGCTCCCTGCGCGATGCGGTGCACAAGGCACGCCGTGCCAACCAGGCCAAGACCCAGTTTCTGGCCAACATGAGCCATGAAATCCGCACACCCATGAACGCGGTGATCGGCTTGTCGTACCTGCTGGAGCGCACCGATCTGGACAGCGAGCAGGGCGGCTTGCTGGGCAAGATCAAGGTGGCGAGCAAGTCGCTGCTGTCCCTGATCAACGACATCCTGGACCTGTCCAAAATCGAAGCCTCCGAGCTGAAGATCGAACGAGCGCCTTTCAACCTGGGCACCTGCTGCGGGACGTGTCGGAGCTGGTTTCGGTGCAGTCCGAGGCCAAGGGCATCGGTTTCGCGCTGGACGTGCAGGCGCAGATGCCTGCGGCCCTGGTGGGCGATGCCACGCGCTTGCACCAGGTGTTGCTCAACCTGCTGACCAACGCCATCAAATTCACCGACAGACTGGCACGGTGCAGCTGACGGTGAGCCAGGTTGGCTGGTTCGGCTCGATCTGCGCGCTTGCGCTTCGCCGTGCAGCGACAGCGGCATTGGCATGACCGAAGGCACAGATGGCGCGCGCTTGTTCACGCCTTTTGCCCAGGCCGATGCGTCCACCACGCGGCGTTTTGGTGGTACCGGGTCTGGGGCTGTCGATCGTGAAGCAACTGGTTCAGCTGATGGGCGGCGAGCTTGGGTGTCGAGAGCCAACCCGGACAGGGCAGCGAGTTCTGGGTGGAGCTGTTGAACTGGGTGATCTGGCGATGCGCTTGCCATGCCTGGCAACGGTTGATACCGCAGACGGAGCATTCGACAGCCGGGTCTGCAGGGCGTGCGCGTGCTGGTGGCCGATGACAGTGAAATCAACCTGGAAGTCGCCCGGCGGTGCTGGAACTGGAGGGCGCCCAGGTCAGCCTGGCCCTGGATGGGCAGGAAGCCGTTGACCGGCTGCTGGCCGCCCCGCGAGGGCTTTGATGTGGTGTTGCTGGATCTGCAGATGCCCGTGCTCGATGGCTTTGACACCAGTCGCCGCATCCGCAGCGGTCTGGGCATGCTGCGACTTGCCCATCATTGCCCTGAGCGCTTCCACGCTGAGCAGTGAAATGGAGCTGGCCAAGACGCGCCGGCATGAACGATTTTGTCAGCAAGCCGTTTGAGGCCTGCGCACCTGGTGGGCCGCATCCGCCGCTGGACTGCAGCAGCGGCCAGTGCACCATGGTCGGCGCACCGGCAGCCGCGTGCGACCACGTCAGCCGAGGCCTGGCCGGACATTGACGGCATCGATTCGGAAGCAGCGTTGCCGGCGCCTGGGGGTGACCAGGACCTGTTCTTCTCCATGCTCAAACGCCTGGTGAGCGAGTTTTCGACGCGGATCAAGAGACTGCTCGCCGCTGACGCTGCACGAGCTTGCCGGGCCTGGCGGCTCAACTGCACAAGCTCAAAGGCAGTGCGGGCACCCTGGGCGCCAGGCGGTGGAGCTGGCCGCAGGCAGGGCCGACAAGGCCTGCCGCACTCAGCAGATCGGAGCAGGTGGGGCGCTTTGCTGGCCGAGGTGGTCGAAGAGCTGCACCAGCTGACGCCGAGGCGGTGGCGCCTGTGCCTGGCAGGCCGATGAGGCACTGGCAGACGCGGCGGGCGATGGTCGGAGCGGCGTCATGGCGGTGTCGGACGATGCTGTGCGCTCGCTGGTCGAGAGCGCTGGAGTCGCAACGATCTGGATGCCATGGATCAGGTCACAGCTATGGCCCAGGGCTTGAAGCGAGCTGCTGGGCGCACAGCGATTTGCGCAACTGCGCTGGAGCAGGTCAACAACCTGGACTTCGCTGCGGCCGCGGCCCTTGGGGCAATTGCAGCCAGATTGAGGGCGTTTCGCTGGGGCGCGGGCGTCGCAGTGCCGACCAGGTGGCTGAATCCTGTCGTCCCATGGATTTGCCCGGGTCTTGGGCGCGCAGGCTCTTGGCGCGAATCACCGGGTCTCCGACACCCGATCTGTCTCCGGCCTCGCTTGCGATATGCGCCGCGCCACTTCCACTGGCCTCCCCTTCTCCTGGCATGACTGCATCCCCCTCCGGTACCCTCGGCATCGACTTCGGTACCTCCAATTCCGCCGTTTCCTGGGCCACAGGGCAACGGCGCCTCGCGCTTGATCCCACTGGAGGGCGAGGCGATCAACATGCCCACGGCGGTGTTTTTCAACGCCGAAGACCAGTTCACCCACTTTGGCCGCGATGCCGTGGCGCAATACCTGAGCGGCACCGAAGGCCGGCTCATGCGCTCGCTCAAAAGCCTGCTGGGCAGCCCCTTGCTGCTGGAGACCACCGAGGTCAACGGCCATGCGGTGAGCTTTCTCGACATCATCGCCATCTTTCTGGCGCGAGTTGCGCGAGCGCGCCAGCGAGTCGCTGGGCGCATGAGCCCACCCGCGTGGTGATGGGGCGGCCCGTGCATTTTGTGGACGACAGCCCCGAGCGCGACGCGCTGGCCCAGCATTCGCTGGAAGACGCCGCCCGCCGCGTGGGTTTCGAGCACGTGAGTTTCCAGCTGGAGCCCATCGCCGCAGCGCTGGACTACGAGCGCCGCTTGACCCGCGAGAGCCTGGTGCTGGTGGTGGACATTGGCGGCGGTACCTCCGACTTCACCGTGGTGCGCCTGGGGCCCGCAGCACATGGGCAAGGCCGATCGCCTGCAGCGACATCCTGGCCACCACCGGTGTGCACATCGGCGGCACCGACTTCGACCAGAAACTCAGCCTGGGCGGGTGATGCCGCTGCTGGGCTACCGCCACCACGGCCCCGAGGGCCGCGAGGTGCCCCACCGCGTGTTCATGGACCTGTCGACCTGGCACCTGATCCAGTGGCAATACCTGCCCCGGGCGCATCAGCCAGGCGCAAAACCTGCGCACCAACTACAGCGACCAGAACCTGCACAAGCGGCTGATGACGGTGCTGCACCAGCGCGAGGGCCACCGCATGGCCTATGAGGTGGAGCAGGCCAAGATCCGCTGCTCGGTGAACGACGCGGCCACGGCGGTCGATCTGTCTTGCCTGGAGACAGGACCTGAGCGCGCCGCTGGCCCCGGATGACATGCGACGCAGCCCTGGCCGCCCAGCTGCGAGCGCACGGTGGCATGCGCGCGCGAATGCGTGGAGCGGCGGGCCTGGACGATGGCGACCTCGAGCGCGCTCTACCTCACCGGCGGCTCATCGGCCCTGCGGCCGTTTCAGCGCGCGCTGCAGGCCGAGTTCCCCGGCGTGCCGCTGGTGGAGGGCGATCTGTTCGGTGGTGTGGCTTCGGGCCTGGCCTATTCGACGCTGAAGCGTGCTCAGGCGTGGCCGGGCCGCGGCTCAGGGCTTCAGAACGATGGTCACCAGCGCCGACGAATCCTTGCAGGGCCACCACGCCGTGGGGCACGCCGCCCTTCAGGAACAGCATCTGCGCCGGGTTTCAGCACGTTGCTGGCGCCGTCCATGGTGACGTCGATCTCGCCTTCGATGCAGTGGATGGTGATTTCACCCGGTACCTGATGGGGCGGAAACGACTTGCCCGCCCGAGCACCAGCCGGATCAACTCCAGCTGCTCGGACTTGAAGATCGCCGAGGTTTTTTGTTCGGCCAGTTGACCGCCCAACGGTCGCACGTTGATGGGATCGCCCGAAAGTGCATGTTCCAAAGCCATGTCTCAGTATGCGCCGGCAAGTGAACGGATTCAAGGGGTTGTCCGACGGGCGAAAAAAAACCGGCCCTCAAGGCCGGTTCTTCATTCACCGAGCGAGGGCTCAGTAACGGTCGCGGTTGCCACCGCCGTAACCGCCACCGCCGCCACCGGTGCGTGGCTCCATGGGACGGGCTTCGTTCACAACCGCGTCGCGGCCGTCGAAATTCTGACCGTTCATGCCGCTGATGGCCGCTTGGGCTTCAGCGTCGCTGGACATTTCGACAAAGCCGAAACCTTTGGAGCGGCCGCTGTCGCGGTCGGTCATGACTTTGGCGGACTGGACCGAGCCAAATTCAGAGAATGCTTGTTGCAGGGAGCTGTCGTTCACCGAGTAGGAGAGGTTGCCGACGTAAAGTTTCTTGCCCATGATTGGACCTTTCAGAGAAAAATGCCCTCCGCGCTTGAAAAAATCGGGTGCGGGAGGCGGGGATGCCGGGCTGAGTCAACAGTCTGGACATCGGGAAATGCGCGTGGACAAAGCCCGCGTGCAGGGGGCTGGGCCGCTGAACATGCCTTTGGGGACACATCGCGACGGCGCAGAGATTGGGGAGGTGAGGGGGCCGGTGTTGAATGCGCCGTGGCGGGCGATGGAACAGCGGGGAGGCAAAGGCGCTTGTGGCCTGATCGGTATCGTTGGTGGCCCAATGAGCACCAGGAGAATGTTGGGCGGTCTGCGTCTGAAAGTGAATCGGACGCTTTTGACAATGTCTCGATCATAGCCCTCTTCGGGGGCCACCGGTGAAAAGCGTTGTTGAGCGGGGAATCCTGAAAGACCTGCGGCGTGCGATTCTCAGTTGGTCTGCATCAGATTGGCCAGCTTTTCGCGCATCGCGGCGAGACGCAAGGGCTTGCTCAGGAAGTCGTCCATGCCCGATTGCAGGCACAGTTGGCGATCGCTCTCATAGGCGTTGGCGGTGAGCGCAATGATGTGAGGCTGCCTGATGCACTCATGCCGTCGAATGGCCCGGGTGGTCTGCACACCGTTCATGCCCGGCATCTGCATGTCCATGAGGACAATGTCGAAGTGGTTCAGTGAAAGCATGTCGATGGCCTCTTGTCCACTGCTGGCCGATTGTGCGGTGAGGCCGATTTTGCCCAGCATGGCCAGGGCCATGGTTCGATTCACCAGATCGTCGTCGACCACCAGGATGTTGCAGGTGTTTCGAAAGCTGCCAATCGGGCTGAGTTCGGCGGGCATGCTCTCAGCGGCTGCGGCGCACGCGCCCAGGCGAACATCGAAGCGAAAGACGGAGCCATTGCCTTCTTGGCTCTCCGCGGTGATGGATCCGCGCATGGATGCACACAGGCGCGCGCAAATGGCCAGGCCCAGACCCGAGCCGCCGTATTGGCGGGTGGTGGAGGTATCCACCTGTGAAAACGGTTGGAAGAGGCGGTTCATCCGGTCAGACGGGATGCCGATACCCGAGTCGCGAACGGCGAATCCCAGGCGAACCTCCGATGCGGTGCTGCTGATCACGGACACCTCAATGGCCACCTGACCCTTGGCCGTGAACTTGATCGCGTTGTTGGTGAGGTTGCCCAGGACTTGCCGCAGCCGTGCGCTGTCGCCCCGCACCTGGTCGGGCACATCGTGCGCGATGTGCATCTTTAGCTGCAGGCCCTTGCGTTCGGCGATTGGCAGGTACAGCGCGAGGCTGTCGTTCAATGCGCGTTTCAGTCGGAAGTTGTTGTCTTCCAGCTCCAGCTTGCCCGCCTCGACCTTGGAGAGGTCCAGGATGTCGTTGATGAGCACGAGCAATGCGTCGCCACTGCTGCGCACGATGTTGAGATAGCTCCGCTGCTCTGCGGTCAGGGTGGTCAGTTCCAGCAGTTGTGCCATACCCAGAATGCCGTTCATGGGGGTGCGGATCTCATGGCTCATCATGGCCAGAAAATCGCTTTTGGCTCGGGTCGATGCTTCGGCCCTCTCCAACGCCCCACTCAGTTCGGCCGTGCGATCGTTCACCTGCTGCTCCAGACTGCTGGCGAGTTGCTGCAGTGCCTGATTGGCGTTGTACAGGGCCAGGCTTTTCTCTTCGAGCAGACGCTCGGCCTCTTTGCGCGCGGTGCGTTCGCGGGCGAGGGCGCGGGCTTGCCGATCGTCAGGGTCGATCATTGCCGGATCAAGCCCCGCGCGTCAGGACGAAGCGCTCCTGCTTGGTGCCATCGCTTTCGATCAGCGAACGGGCAACGACAAGTGGTTCGCCGAAGTGGGCCAGGCAACCGTGGATCAGGCCTTCGGCCAAGTCTTCGAAGTGGCGAGGCGACTGGTAGACCAGCACCAGGCGCTCGGTATCGTGGTGCTCAACCTGAAAGCGCGGCAGTTGCGCGTCGGGGTAGAGTTTGAGCACCTCGGCATGGATGATGTCCTCAATGCCTGCGAGGAACTCGAAGGCACCCACACCGGGCTTGAAGAACGATGGGTAGGCCTGCACGAAGCGCCCAAACAGATGCTCGCCAAACACCTTGAGCAGGGCGGGCACGGCCACACCACTGCGTTGCGAGAGCGCGACCACCATGGCGACCATTTCCTCGTGGGGGTAGGTCCCGACCGCGGTATAGGCGCCGCCCGAGGGCAACTGGGCGTCGTCGATGATGTCCTCCACCATGTCGGGCGAGAACCGGTCGGCAACCATGTCGAGAAACTCGGTGAATACAACACCCTTCATGGTGTGGCTCCTGAAATAGGGACAGCGTTGTGGTCTTGCGGCGATCAGGCGCGCACGACCGGGGAATACCGTTGGTATCGGCTGCCTGTTCTCAGACTGAAGGGCGCTGTCCGTTCGCGCGCAGGAAAAATGGACGCGCGAAGGGATCTTTCAGACAGGAACGGTGTAGTTCAATGCCATGCGGCCGCCGTCGACCGTGACGATCTCGCCGGTCACGTAGCTGGCCGCGTCGCTGGCCAGCCAGGCCACCACGTCGGCCACTTCACCGGGCTCGCCCAGGCGTTTGAGCGGGGTGCGACCGAGCACTTTGGTCTTGGCCGCTTCGCTGGTCAGAACGGCTTGAGCTGCCAGTTCGGTGGCGATGGTGCCAGGTGCCACGGCGTTGACCCGGATGCCATGGTCGGCCAGGGCCAGGGCCATCACGCGGGTGAGCTGGTTGATGCCGCCCTTGCTCACGTTGTAGCTGGCGATGTTGGGTATGGCGAGCACGCCATTGACCGAGCTCATGTTGACCACGTTGCCGCGTGTGCCTTGCCTGACCATGGCGCGTGTCACCGCCTGGGCCATCAGAAAGCTGCCCTTGAGGTTGATGCGCAGCACCTCGTCGAAGTCGCTTTCGGTGATGTCGAGGAAATCGGCGGCCTTGAAAATGCCCGCGTTGTTCACCAGCACGTCGATGCGCCCGTGCACACCGATGACCGCGGCGACGAGGGCGTCAACGTCGGGCTTGTGGCCCACATCGCAGCGCAGAAAACTGGCACCCAGCGATTCGGCCAGGGTCTGGCCGTCAGCGATGTCGGCGATCACCACATGCGCACCTTCGCTGGCGAAACGCCTGGCGCAGGCTTCGCCGATGCCTTGGGCGCCACCGGTCACGATCACGACCCGGTTCTGATGACCAAAATGAACGGGGTTTCGGATTGTGTCGTTGCTGGTCATGTGTGGGTGTTGGGTTTTTGAAGGTTGAAGGGATGATGCAGGGACCAGAATGGAAAAAGGGCATGGCGAACGGATCGGCCATGCCCTCCAGCGTCAGGGTTTGCGCTCAGGCGCCGACCTTGACGCCTTTCCAGAAGGCCACGCGTCCGCGGATGTTTTCGGCCTCGGGCTTGGGTTCGGGGTAGTACCAGACCGCATCGGGGTTGAGCTCTCCGTTGACCAGCAACGAGTAATAGTTGCCTCGCCCTTCCAGGGGCAGCTGGTGCGGTGGTTGCTGAAGGTCACCACGTCGCGGTTGAGCGAACTCTCGGGGAAGTAGTGATTGCCCTCCACCAGGACGGTGTCATCGCTCTCGGCGATCACGGTGCCGTTCCAGGTGGCTTTCATGGGCAATCTCCTCGGGTTGGCTGATAGGGTTTACTTGTACTTGTCTTTGCCGCGCGGCACGACGGCCGTCATCGGGGCCACAGGGCGGTCCGACGTGGCCGGACCCTTGGGGGCCGAAGTGTCCTTTTTGGGTTTCTTCGACATCTTTTCGTTGCGCTGTTCTTTGCCCATGATGGCTCCATCAAATGCCGCGTTGTGCGGACGGTGGCGAGATGTTAAATCATCAGCATGCGTGCGCCGGTGCCACCCTGTCCTGAAAAAGGTGCGCCGGATCAGTTGGCGGACACGCCCAGCAGCTCGGCCAGTGCCGGGTGTCCATGGCAGCCGGCCTGGGTCACGACCTGACCGGTTCGGGCGTTCTTGGCCACGATGAAGGGCACCGAATCGGCGCCCAGGCTGTCCAGCAGGCGGGTGTTGGCCTTGATGCTGGCTTCGATCGTCTGCAGGCATGCTGGCCGAGGCGGCCATGCCGCCCTGGCCGGCCAGCAGCGATTTCTCGTGGGCCGTCATGGCTTCGACCGGGTTGGCCGCCTGCAGCAGCGCAGCGCCCTGGGGCAGGCTCTTGGCGCCCAGCAAGGCACACCGGCGCCCAGATGAACTTCACCTTGCTGTGCAGCGGCAGCGGCGGCTTCCCACAGGTGGCTGCAATGCGGGCACTGAGGGTCGAACAGCACGTAGACCGGGTTGGCGCCCATCAGCGCACCCGCCGTGAAGCCCTTGGCGTCCTTGGCCACAGCCTCATAGGCCTGGCCTTGGGCGATGGGCGCGGAGGCGGCGGCCGAGGTGTCAGCGGATTCGGGCGAGCAGGCGCCCAAGGACAGGGCGAGCAAGGCAGACAGGGACAGGGCGAGAATACGGGCTTGCATGGGGTGGGGCAGAGGTGGTCGGATGTTGAAAGGGCTGTGGCCATGCTTTGCGTAGCCCGGCCAGGACAGGCCCCTATTTTGCCCGCAGACGCCAAACTCAGGTGAACGAGCGGGATTGGCCCATGCGGCCCAGGTCGCTGCGGTGATCTCGAAAAACTCCTCCACCATGGTCTCGATGATGTCTTCGGCCGATCTGCACCCCGTCGATCAGCGCCACGCTCTGACCGGCCAGCGCGGGCGCGGCTTCCATGTCGCCGTCGAAGTAGACGCGCTGGATGCCCTGGAAGGTGTCGGGCGGCATCACGCCGACTTCGTGGATGGCCGCCGTGCGCTCGGATTTGAGTGCGCGGATGCAGGGGCTGGATTTTTTGTTCAGCACCCAGGTGCCGGTGTCGCCGGCCTGCACGATGGCCTGCTTGAAGTTGTCGTGCACCGGGCTTTCTGCGCAGCTCACAAAGCGTGTGCCCATCTGCACCGCCTCGGCGCCCAGCGGCGAAGGCGGCGGCCATGCCGCGCCCGTCCACAATGCCGCCAGCGGCCACCATGGGCACATTGACCCGCTGCTCGAATGGCTTGCAGCAACACCAGGGTGGACACTTCTTCGGGGTTCTTGAAGCCACCGCCTTCGGCGCCTTCAACGACCAGGCCGTCGATGCCGGCGTCCACACACTTGAGCGCGGTCTCCACGGTGGGCACGGCGTGGTACACGGTGATGCCTGCGCTCTTGAGCGGTGCGATGAACTTGGCCGGGCTGCCGGCCGAGGTGGTCACAAATTTCACGCCCGACTCGCAGACGAAGCGCAGCATGGCGTCGTCTTTGAGGAACCGGATCGGCAGGTTGACGCCGAAAGGCAGGCCCAGTGCGGCCATTTTGGTGATCTCGGCCTGGCAGTTGGCGGTTTCGCCCGACGAGGTTTCGATGATGCCCAGCCCGCCGGCCCGCGAAACCGCCGAGGCCAGCTGGGTGCGCGCGATCCAGCCCATGGGGGCCTGAATGATGGGGTAGCGGGCGCCGGTGTGGGCGAGGACGCGGTTGGGGATGGAGTGCGGCGTTCATGGGTCTCCTGATGCGGGTGCTTCGAACAAGGACGGCATTGTTGGGCCGCACACCGATGAGCCTTGTCGCGCGCGTTACCGCTGCCGACGATGCTGGCGTGGCGCAAAAAGAAAGGCCAGCCGCCTCGTGGGCAGGCTGCTGGCGCTGGGTGAGACTGCTGCTGGACTTCAGTGGTTGAAGATGATGTTGGCGATGAGGCCGGTGGCGATCGCCACCAGGACGTAGTCGCCACCCACCTGCACCCAGTGGTGGCCGCGAGGCGGCGGGCTCGAGGTGGTGGTGGCGGGGGTTCACCACCACGTATTGCGGACTGCGCAGGTCGCGCGGCAGGTGGTGGCCCCGGCGGAATTCGGGTCCGCGCGCGCTGTAGTAGTAGTGCACGCCTGGATGGCGGTGATCACGGCGATCGTAGCGGCGGTCCCGGCGGTCATCGCGCCGGCTCGAGCGGTCGTTCCGGCGGTCGTCGTGCCGTTCTGCCGGATCCTGGCGCACGCTCGCGGCGGTTGTCCATCGCGATCGCTCGCGGCGGTCATTCCGTCGGTCCTGACGGCGGTCGTGGCGGTCGTGCGCCGTGCCTGATTCGATGATGATCACCCGGCCGTGTTTGTCGTCGGTTTCGGCGAAGGTCGACGGGGCGCTCAGGCCCAGTGTGGCGGCGATGGCGGTGGTGAAATGCTGCGGTAGGTCATGGAGAGTCTCCTGTGGGTTGGGATGCCTTGATCATGGCCGGCGCTGTGTGTCTGCGCGTGTAAAGCCTCAGGATGTGCTGCGGGCAAAGAAGTGTTGCCAGCCGTGTAAGCCCTGGCCACAAGCGTCAGGCTCAGGGCAGCCGCTTCTTTGGCCCGCATCTTGGCCCCGATGTACTCGCCATGGGTCACATGGAGCAGGCCGGCGACCTTGCTGATGACATGGTTGTTCATGGGCGTCGAGGTGGGCATCGGCGTAGGCCACGGTCCACATGGATCTCCACCACGCCGATCTTTTGCGCCTGGGTGAAGTGCTCGTTCAGCTGGCCGGTGAAACGCTGGTAGTCGTAGGCGGTTTTGGCGGTGTCCTGGGCCAGTTCGATCAGGCGGTCCACCTCTTCGCGGGACAGGTGGAATCGCGTTTTCGAGGGCTTGCAGGATCGCGCGGCGCTCCGGCGTCGGCCAGGGTGGGTTCGGCGCGCATGACTTCCACCAGCAGCACGGCGGTGGACAGCTGGAGTTCGTGGTCGGTTTCGGCCGCCGAGGTCGGGTCCGTCGGGCTGCAGCAGGGTCTGGAAAGAGGTCTTTGAGGTGTTGCAGCATGGTGATGCAGAGGTGTGTCTGCTGGCAGAATGTGTCAGGGCTCGGCAAGGGTTCCCCTGGCTGTGGTCAGCCGCGAGGATTCGCGCGGTGCAGGCTCTGGCCAGAAAGCCCTGCAGGCCCGCGCCCGCGCGATGCCCGCCAGGGCCCACAGCAGGCTCCAGTTGCCCGTGCCCAGGCCGGCGATGGCGGGGCCGGGGCAGACGCCGCAGAGGCCCCAGCCAATGCCAAACACCGCCGCGCCGATCAGGGTGTCGCGGTTCCAGTGGCTCACGTGGTGATGGAAGTGGCCACCCAGCAGGGGCTGCTTCGAGCCAGCGGGGCACCAGCTTGTAGCCGACCAGTGTGACCAGCACACCGCCGCCCATCACCAGGGCCAGGCCCATGTCCTGAAAACGCAGAAAGCTCAGCACCACCTCGGGCTTCACCATGGTGGACAGGGCCAGGCCGAAGCCGAACAGGGCGCCCGCGGCCAGCACCGCGAGTGCCTGGCGCCAGTGTCAGTGGCTGGGCGGCGTGCTCATGACAGGCTCCAGGCGACGAGGTTGGCCGTGATGAAGGCCGTGGCCATGAAGGTCAGGACCGCCAGCAACGAAGGCCATTGCAGCGAGCCCAGGCCGCAAATGCCGTGGCCCGAGGTGCAGCCGTTGCCCAGACGGGCGCCGTAGCCCACCAGAAAACCGCCGATCGACCAGCGCCCACACCGGCACCTCGGTGCTGCCTGGCGTGCCATCGGAAAACAGCCACCACCACAGGGCCGCGCCCAGCACCAGGCCTGCGGCGTAGACCAGCCGCCAGCTCGCGCGTGTCGGTGTAGCGGGCCTGCTGGAAATAGGGGCGCTGCGAAACATACGACCAGGTGCTGGAGAACACCGAGCTCATGCCGCCCACCAGCCGGTGAACACAAACAGCAGGGACACGCCGGCGCCGATGGCCAGGCCGCCGAGCAGGTAGTGTTGCCAGCCCAGCGGGAAAAGGGAGAGAGAGAGTTCGTTCATGGCGGCGGATTATCCGCGCCGCTGGCACCTGTCGCGATGGGTTCAGCGTTTGGCGTTGGCCAGTGCAAGCATTTGCGCTGGCGTGCCCGACCAGACTTCGAAATAGCCTTCGGCCTTTTTCACCTGCAGCCAGGTTGCCCAGCGCGTGTTGGCCGAGCTGGGGATTGGTGAGGGCCAGTTCGGTCTGCTCGATGCCCAGCGAAAGTTGGCCGCCTTTTTGGTAGCCCGGCTGTGCCTGCGCGTGGCGAACCATGGTCTGTATGCGGCTGAGTTCGGCCTGGGTCGGCGGGAGGCAGTCCGTAGACCAACCATCGGCGCCCTGGCGGGCGCGGGCTGAAGCCCTGTGGCGGCCGTTGATGGCGGCGGCGAGTTGCAGTGGCAGCTTTTTGTCCACAGGCTCAAACGCGCCGGCGACCTTGGGCGTGAGTTGAATGCTCAGCAGTGGCACGGCCGTGGCCGGCGGTGCAATGCGCGCATCGACCTGCAGCGCCACGCGGAATTCGGCCGGGTTGCGCATCGAGCAAGGCGCCAGAGAGGCTCATCAAACGGGGGATGGAGCGCAGTGGGCACGCCGCCACAGGCGGTGAGCGCTGCCAGGCTGGCCCAAGGAGCAGGTGATCGGCGTTGCATGACTTTATAATCCTCTGTAAATCAATAAAAAATTATCGTAAAACAATAATATACTGGATCATCGCCGCGCGGTCAAGCGAGGCCGACTGCGCGCTCGCAGCCAACAGGGGTGTTGGCAGGCGGCCCTGGTCGAACGTTCAGGAGCATTCCCATGTTGACAACCTCAGCAGTTGCAAAAAGCCTTGCAACGACCTGACCATGTGGCGGGTGCGCCGCATCAGCGCAGCGATGGTGTGGGCCTGCCGCGTCTTTGATGCTGGTGATGCCACTGGCCCTGGTGGGCTTTTGGGCCGTGGGCGGGCTCGAAGAGCTGGCGGCGTCAGGCCAACCTGTCGGCCTCGCTGTTGATGGCGCCGCTGCAGACTTGGCAACGGGTGGCGGCGGCGCTGGCGATGGCCTTGCCGCTGGGCTTGCTGCTCGTGGGCGTGGCGCAGCCCAGCGGTGTTTTGCCCTGTTTGCCCAAGGCGAGGTCTTCTCCAGTCAAACCACGGCGCTGCTGCGTCGCTTTGCGGGTTGGGTGGCCGCTGCCGCCCTGGCGGCGATTCTGGCGCTCGACCGTGGTGTCGGTGCTGCTGACGCTGACCAACCCGCCCGGCATGCGCCATCTGGCCATTGGCGTCGGCTCCGACCACGTGTTCACGCTGTTCTTCGCGGCCACGGTCTGGCTGATGGCGGCGGTGATCGGTCAGGGCCAGGCCCTGGCCGAAGAGAACCAGCGGTTTGTCTGATCCATGCCCATCGTTGTTCAGCTCGACGTGATGCTGGCGCGGCGCAAGGTCAAGTCCAAGGATCTGGCCGAGCATGTGGGCATCACCGAGGCCAACTTTGTCTCTGCTCAAACAGGGCAAGGTCAAAGGCGTGCGCTTCGAAACCCTGGCCAGCATTTGCGCGTTCCTGGATTGCCAGCCGGGCGACTTGCTGGTGTTTGAGCCTGACGCGGCAGTCGTCTTCATCTCCATGAACGGTCCATGCGCTCAGCACGTGATCCTGCGCTTCATCCGATCCGGAAAATCCCGGCATGACCCACACACTGGATCACTTGCGCAGCGGCGCGCTCGCCGGCGCCACGCGGCTGGACCTTTCATGCGGCCTGACCCACCTGCCCGACGAGGTGTTTGACCTCGCCGACACGCTGGAGGTGCTCAACCTCAGCGGCAACCGGCTGACCGATCTGCCGCCCGACATGGGGCGCCTGAAGAAGCTGAAGATCGTCTTCGGCTCGAACAACCTGTTTGAGCACCTGCCGGAATCGCTGGGGGATTGTGAGGCGCTGGAGGTGGTGGGGTTCAAGGCCACGCGCATCCGCCATGTGAGCGCTGCCGCCTTGCCGCCGGCCTTGCGCTGGCTGATCCTGACGGACAACGCCATCGAGCACTTGCCCGATGCCCTGGGCGAGCGCCCGGCGTTGCAAAAGCTGATGCTGGCCGGCAACCGGCTGCAGGCCCTGCCCGAGGGCCTGGCCCATGCCGAACGCCTGGAGTTGCTGCGCCTGTCGGCCAACCGGTTTCGAGGCGCTGCCGGCCTGGCTGACCCGCTTGCCCCGCCTGGCCTGGCTGGCGCTGTCGGGCAACCCGCTGGGTTGGCAGCTGGCGCAGCCGGAGCCGCTGCCCCGCATGTCCTGGCCGACAGCTTGCGGGTGCATGAGCGCCTGGGCGAGGGGGCTTCGGGCCACATCGACCGGGTGGCGGCTGGATGATGGCCAGAGCCTCGCCCTCAAGCTGTTCAAAGGCGCGGTCACCAGCGATGGCCTGCCCGAGCACGAGATCGCCGGGCTCCCTGGCCGCGGGCCCGCACCCGGCTTTGTGTACCCCCGTGGCCGAGTTGCAGGGCCATCCCGATGGCACCCGGGGCATGTTGCTGCCGCTGATCCCCCCGACCACACCGGTGCTGGCCGGGCCGCCCAGCATGGCCTCATGCACCCGCGACGTGTACCCAGCCGGGTTTTCAGCTGTCGGCCGCGCGGGCGCTGACGGCTGGCCCGCCAGGTGGTGGGCGGACTGGCCCATTTGCACGCGCGCGGTGTCATGCACGGCGATTTTTACGCCCACAACATCCTCTGGAATCCGGCAACGGGCGATGCCATGCTGAGCGACATGGGCGCGGCCACCGTCTTGCCGGCCACGCCGCCCGCGCTTGCGCGCGCGCTTTCTGTCGCTGGAGGTGCGCGCCGTGGGGTGCCTGCTGGAGGAGCTGGTGCAGCACGTGCCGGCGAGCGATCCGGGCGCCGACACGCTTGCGACTGCTGCACAGGCGGCGCGAGGCCTGCCTGGTGCCGGATCCGGCCGCGCGGCCTTCGTTGGCCGCACTGGCTGCACGTGCTGGGGCGGCTGAGCCATGTGCACCAACTACACGCCCGCCACGCCCACGCCAGTTGATGTCGCTGGGCGACTGGGCCGGTGGCACTGTGCCCGAAGGCGCCTGGCCCGACGAAACCTACCCGGGTTACCTTGCGCCGATCCTGGTGCAGGCGCCGAGGGACAGCGGGCACGGCGCCGGTGGTGACAGTCCGCCTGGCCCGGTTCGGGTTGATCCCGCGCTGGTGCCGCGATGCCGCCCATGCCGCCACGGTGGGTCGGGGCACCTACAACGCGCGCACCGAAACCGTGACCGAAAAAGCCCAGCTTTCGCAGCGCCTGGCCCGAGCGGCGCTGGGCGCTGGTGCCCATGCAGAACTACTTCGAGCCTTGCTGGGAGACCGGGCGATCCGTGCGCTGGCGCATCGCGCGGGCCGATGGCGAGCCCTTGCTGGCCGCCGCCCTGCACGAGCACTGGGTGGATCCCGCCACGCGCGAGCGCATCCACAGCTTCACCTTGCTGACCCGCAACGCCGATGCGCACCCTTTGCTTCGGCGCATGCACCGCCCTGGCGATGAAAAGCGCCAGCTGTGCACGGTGCCCGCAGGCGGACGCCGCGTGGATGGCTGAAGCGCGACGGCCGACGGTGCGCTGGACTGGTTGCTGCAGCGTGACGGCAGGTCCGTTGACGGTGCGCCCGCGCCGCTGCGGGAAGACCCGCAGGCGGCGCTGCCTTTAGCTTCGCTAGCCCGCGCCTGCAGGTCAGGCCTCTGCGGTCCGCTCGCCAGATCGCCTTGGCGAACACCAGCAGCAGGTTGTTGGCGGGCATGGTCAAGTCGGTGTTGCAGGTGCAAGCCAGCGCTTTGAGCCGTCGTCTTCACGGCCTGCAGTTCGCGCAGGCCCCAGGCGGGATTCTGGCTGCGCAAGGAGGCGTCGAAGGCCAGGTTGCCGGGCGCCGTGTCCACGCCGGCCTCGAAAAATGGTCCGTAGATCAGCAGCAGCCCGCCCGGTGCGCAGGTGGCGGGCGGCGCCCCGCATCAAGCGCAGCGCACGCGCTCCAGGGCGCAATGTGCAGCAGGTTGGCGCAATACACGCGCGTCAAAGGGGTGCTGAAAGGCGCTGGCCAGCGTTTCGTCGGAGGTGGGCCAGACGGGCTCGTTCACATCGAGCAGGCAAGGGGCCAGCACATTGCTCGCCTGCAGTGCGCGGGTCCAGGCCGCGATGGTGGGCAAGGCGGCGCTGTTGGCTTCGGTGGGTTGCCACTCCCAGCCCGGCAGGCGTTGACCGATCCAGGCGGCGTGCTGCCCGGTGCCCGAGGCGATCTCCAGCAAGCGGCCCGCCTGCTGGGCAAGTGCTGGCGCATGCGCCTCCAGAATGGGCTCCTTGTTGCGCTCGGCCGCGGGGCTGGACGGCAGTTCGATCATGGCTTCGGGGCTCAGGATGTTGGCGAATCGGATCGGCAGGCCGGTTCGGTCAGCGTGAGCAGGATGTCGGCGTACCAGGCGCAGTTCAGACCCAGGGACTCGTCGAGCACCAGATCGCGGTTGCCCATGTCCATGCGCGAGGAATGCACCCCCAGCAACTTCCACGGCAGGGCGGCTGTGCCGGCCGTGGGGGCGGTGTCGCGCATCACCACCGCCGCGCCGCTGGTGCCGCGGTGGGTGCGGGCGTCGGTCAGGAAGTAGCCGTTGCCCTGGAAGCGGATGCCGAACGGCGAGGCGATGCCGGTGGTGCGCACCACCGGCAGGTGGTGCACGGTGTCGTGAAACCCGAGCGGGAAACCCACGACCAGCAGCGGTGAGTCCACCGGCAACCGCACCAAAGGACGACTTGCAGGTGATCAGGCGTGAAGGCGCGGACGATGGCGTTTTCTGGGCAGGTGTTTGCGGTCCACCTCCAGCACCGCCACATCGATGTCGCCGCCGCTGTCCTGCCCCTGGCGCCAGGCCGCCTGGCCTTCGGCGTAGAGCAGCATGGAAAAGCCGGTGGAGCGCGTGAGATCGGTGTCGTCGGTGTGCAGCTCGATCTCGATGCGGTCGGGCAGGTGTTGTGCGGCCTCGTCGATCACCACGTGGCGGCTGGTGACCAGGAACAGGCGGTCGTCGCGCTCGAAGAAGAAGCCGCTGGCATTGGTGAGCGCGTAGGTACCCCGGAAGGTGGACACCCGAGGCGCGGCCAGAAACAGCGGGTCGACCAGCGCCGGCGGGCGGCCCAAGGGGGCGGGAATGGGGGTAAAGGTTTGTTGGGTCACGCCGCAGTGTCGCAGCTTTTACAGGCGGGCGCTCAGCCATGTTGGAGGTCCTTCAACCGTTTTTCCGCTTCAAGTGGCCAGGAACAGCGCGGGATCGACCATGGTGCGGTTCAGCATCACGCCCCAATGCAGGTGCGGACCGGTGACGCGGCCGGTGGCGCCGACCTCGCCGATGATTTCACCTGCTTGCACCACATCGCCTTCGCGCACGTGGATGGCGCTCAGGTGGCACACCATGCTGAGCAGGCCGCCGCCATGGTCGAGCCAGATGGTGTTCCCATTGAAAAAATAGTCGCCCGTGTCGATGACCCGAGCGGCCATGGGCGCGCGGACCGGCGTGCCGCGCGGCGCGGCGATGTCCATGCCGCTGTGCGGATTGCGTGACTGGCCGTTGAACACCCGGCGCAGTCCGAACGAGCTGGAGCGGCGCCCGTCGACAGGCACCTGCATGCGCAGGTCGAAGGTGTCGCTCAATGGTTCGCTGAAGGTGGCAGCGATCTCTTGGGCGCGCTGGCGCTCGCGCTCGTAGCGCGCCAGGTCTTCTGGCGAGAGGTCCACATGGCCAGGCGCGACCTTCAGGCGCTGTTCTTCGTAACGCTTGGGTGCGATGGTGTAGCTGACGGTGCGAAGCGAGCCGTCGGGCATGCGCACCGTGATCTGGCCCTCGCCGGGTTCTTTGCTCAGCGCAATCCCCACCAGCGCCGTCCAAGCGATGGGGTCGCCGATCACTTTGACCGGGATGTCGCCTGAAAAAGCCTGTGGTCGCTCAGCAGATGGGCCCAGAGGCAGGCGGACCACGCCACCGGGCACCGCCAGCGCCTGGGGCCAAACGTCTGAGCCGGCCTGCGCAGGGCGCCAAGGGGCAGCGAGCAGCGTTGACAGGCCGGCGAGCAAGGCGGAGCGGCGGGGAATCAGAAAGGTCATGGCGAACGGTCCAAAGCAGGGTGTCCAGTATCGATGCATCGACAGGTGAGCTAGCATCCTTGGCATGAGTGTTCAATATGAAAGTTTGCCGCATGCCGGCATGTACCTTGACGCCTTTGGTGTTCGAGCACCCGCCGAGCTGCCGGGCAATCAGGTCTGGCCGCGCCGCCCGGGCGTGTTTGTTCGCGCTGTGGCCGTGTCCGTGGAGGTCCCCGGTGAGGGTGAGGCCTCGGCACCGCCTGTGCCTTTGGTTCGGGAAGCGGTGGTTGGGCAGTTGGGCCTGGTGCCGAAATGGGTGAAATCGGCCTCGGACGCCAAGCTGCGATCGACCAAGCTGGTCAATGCGCGGCAGGAAACCGTGACCACGACCACCGCTTTTCGCGATGCCTGGCTGGCCGGTCAGCGCTGCATCGTGCCCATGCAGGCGTTCCAGGAAGAGGATTACCGCAGCGGCAAGGCGGTGCACACCCGGATTGCCCGGGTCGACGGGCGGGCCATGGGGGCGGCCGGTTTGTGGGAGCGCTGGGTGGGCGCAGAGCGGCGAAGAAATCATCAGCTATTGCCTGCTCACGGTGAACGCCAACAGCCATGCCCTGATCCACCGATACCAGCAGCCTGGCGCTGAAAAACGCATGTTGGCCATCTTGAATGAGGGTTCATTCGATGCCTGGCTGCAGGCCCGACCCGACAAGGCGAAGGAGTTCTTGCGCCCTTACCCGGCCGAGAAACTGACGGCCAATCCGATTCAGAAATTGCACAAGATCAAGACTTGAGGAACGCTGGTCAGGATGCGGCGTCAAGCCGCCGTGGAAAAAGGCCTTGGCCATGCCACCAAGGCCTTTTTTTGTTGGCGTTGAGTCGCTGGGTCAGCGCACCATCACCGGGCGGATGGTGAACACTTCGGGCGATTTCACGTCCACCGAGACCTTGACCCAATGGTTCACCGGGCTGCCAAAGGTTTGCAGTCGGGTGAGGTTGGGCAGCACCCTGGAGGGGCTGTACAGCGGCTTGTCCATCTTGAAGAAGTGCGTGTCGCCGTGCACCAGCAGGACCTGGCCCTGGAACTGCTCGGTTTCCTCCACCAGTGCTTTCATGAAGGCCTGGTAGCCCTCGAACTGGGGTTGCTTGCTCTCGTCGTCGTCTTCGGTTTCGGGCAAGTCAAAGCCGGGATCGCCCTGGAAGACGAGCACCAGGCCCGCGTGCTTCATTGTGCGGGCGATGGTGAAGCCAGAGCGCAGCCATTCGATGTTGGCCGCATCGCGTTCCAGGTACTCCGCGTTGCTGGCGTCGCAGTCGGCTGCGACCCGGGCGCTCTTCTTGGTGCAGTCCTTCTCGGACTTCACCAGGTTGTTGTTGCTGCCGGGCATGTTGACGTTCACGAACATCACGCCGTCGTGGGCAAACCGGGTGTTTTCCGAGAACTTCTCGCCCGGCCGACCTTGCTGGGACAGCTTCATGGTCTTCTGGCCGAAACTGCGCGGCTGGCTGAACATCACCTTGCGCAAGTGGTCCAGCCGCTCCAGTCCGTTGTAGCCGCCGTTGTTGGTGCGGTGGCAGTCGGTCCATTCGTTGTCACCCGGAACGTAGATCGCAGGCTTCTTCAGGCTGTTGAACATCGCGACCGCGTCGGTGTAGATGTTGTCTGTGCATTTCGAGCTGCCATCTTTGATGTCGCCGTCGTAGATCGAGAAGCGCACCCTGGAGCGGTTGATGCTCTGGATCACGGCCTGGGTCGCTTCGCTGTCCTTGTTTTTGGCGTAGGGCATGTCGCCCCACAGGGCGAAGTCAAATGGTTGGGCGGCGGCGAGGCTGGCGCAGGCGCTGGCGGCGCAAACAACCAGGGCGCGGGTGATGTGAAGCATGAAGGATCCATAAAAAAGGGGACACGACATGGTCGCGTCCCCTCATGAATCCTGCGTGACAGGTTCGTGTCGAACCGGTGTCAGGCGGCCATTGCGGTGGCCATGGTCGGGTAGTCGGTGTAGCCCTCGGGGCCCGGCGTGTAGAAGGTGGCGGGGTTGGGCTGGTTCAGCTCGGCGCCGGCCTGGATGCGCTCTGGCAGGTCGGGGTTGGCCAGGAAGGCGGTGCCGAAGGCCACGGCATCGAGCTTGCCTTCGCTGATGGCCTGCTCGGCTTCGTTCGGGCGTGTAGCCCATGTTGCCGATCAGCACGCCTTTGTAGTTGGCGCGCGCCACCGGCATCACATCGGCCGACTGCTGCTGGAAGAAGTCCGCGCGCATGACGTGCAGGTAGGCCAGGTTGAAGGCGTTGAGGCGCTCGGCCAGGAAGCCGATCAGCGCCAGCGGGTCGCTGTCGATCATGCTGTTGTAGCTGTTCAGGGGCGACAGGCGCAGGCCCACGCGGTCGGCGCCGATGGCTGCGGTCACGGCGGTCAAGCACCTCGAACAGGAAACGGGCGCGGTTCTCCAGCGAGCCGCCGTAGGCGTCGGTGCGCTGGTTGGCGCCGTCGCGCAGGAACTGGTCGATCAGGTAGCCGTTGGCGCCGTGCACCTCGACGCCGTCAAAGCCGGCTTCGATGGCGTTTTTCGCGCCTTGCACATAGGCCTGCACCATGGCCGGAATTTCTTCCAGGGTCAGGGCGCGTGGCTGCGCGTTGGGCAGCTTGCCTTGCGGGCGTGTGCACCTCGCCGTCGATGGCGATGGCGCTGGGCGACGACGTTTTCGGCGCCGTCGTTCATGGCCGGGTGGGCCGCGCGGCCCGCGTGCCAGATCTGCATGAAGATGCGGCCGCCTTTGGCGTGCACGGCATCGGTCACCTTTTTCCAGCCGGCGATCTGCTCGGGCGAGTAGATGCCGGGTTCGGTCATGAAGGCCGAGGTGTCGGGCGCGACCATGGTGCACTCGGTGATGAGCAGGCCGCCGCTGGCGCGCTGGGCGTAGTACTCGGCCATCAGGTCGTTGGGCATGTGCTCCAGGCCGGCGCGGGCGCGGGTCAGGGGGGCGAGCAGGATGCGGTTGGGCAGGGTCAGGCGGCCCACTTTCAGGGTGTCAAACAGCATGTGGGTGTCCGGAAAGATCGAGTGAGAGTGCACGGTAGATGCTCCCGACAGGTATCAGCCACTCAATGCCAGTGTGGCAGCGGACCTTTCGAGAATCCGGTGTAACGCTGGACGCGCGTCAGGCGGCAGCGGCAGTTCGGAGATGTGGCGCAAGCCGTGCGCTCACCGCCGCCGGCGTCGGGCGACGTCAAAGACCGTGTTGTGTTGCGCGGTCAAGGGGCCGCCGCCGGGTTCCACCTCACCCTGCGGCGCCGTAGCCCACGGCCTTGAATTTCCAGATGTCACCGATGCGTTTGAGGTTGCCCACATGCGCGCCGCTGGCGGTGTGCACGGCATAGACGTTGGCGTTGACGGGTGTCAGTTGCAGCATGCGAGGTCGTGCCGGGTGGATGGCGTGGCAATGACAAGCGCCCAGCCGGAGGCCAGGGCGGCTTGCCACTGGCCAGGGCTCAGAACTTCATGCCCACGCTCAGGGTGTAGCCCTCGATGCGCGCGCCGCCCTTGTTGAGGTAGTTCATGTAGTCGGCGCTGAGGGTGAGGGTGTCGCCCGGGATGAGGCGAATGCCGCCGCCATAGGAGAAGTCGCTGTCGTTGCCGCGTGCCCAGGCCGTTGAACTGTGACCTCGCTCTTGGCCCAGCCGACGCGACCAAAGAGCTCAACAGGGCCCAGGCCCAGGCGGCTGCCCACATACACGCCCAGAATCTGGTTGACTTTGGCGTCGCCCAGCTGGGCCGACGCTGCTGCTGCCGGAGCTTGACGAAAAGCTGTCGCTCGACAGGCTGCCCGATGCGATGCCTTCGATCGACAGGCCGCCCAAGCGGTGAGACGCCAACCAGTGCGCGCACCATGGTGGGCTTGGCTTTGGCCGACAGGCCGATCAGGGGCACCGACAGCCGGGTGGACATGGCGGCATAGCCCACTTCACCATAGACGCTCTGGGCCATGGCCGCTTTGAGCGCTCAGTGCCAGCAAGGCGGCGCCGAAGCAGGCTGGACAGTGTGCGGGTTGTGTTCATGATCGATCCTTCTGCGTCAATGAGGGATGGGGCCATGGCTGGCTGTCGAAGGCTCTAGTCTATCGATTGCGCCCATTCCGCTGCCGCTGGCAGGGTGTATCGGGGTGCAACGGCGTGGGCATTGCCGCCTGGTGATGACTGTCCTCTAGGTGACTCAATCGGCCGGTAGGCCCTCAGGGTAAACGCTAGAGGCGCTGGCGCATCCTGAGGCACAGAGGCCTATAACAGAGGGAACCAGGCACCCGGTCTTCTGGCCGTGGCAGGCCTTGGTGCCAAGATAGCCGCGGCAGCGCGCAAACCCTTGGTTTTGGACTTCAACAATCACAAAGAGCCTCGTCCACCGGCTCACACAGGAGACTATCTCATGCCCCATCTTTGCATTGCCTGACCCGAAGGCGCGGGAGCCATTGCTTCTATCGCGTTGTTGCCCTGTCGCGGTGCATGGCCGCCAGCGGTGTCACCGTGCGTTACGACGACGCGGCGAGCCCGTTTCCAGCAACCGCCTGACCCGACTGAATTTTTCCAATGTGACCTTCCGACGGGTGAACCTGCCCAAGCCCGATTGCGCGGTGCAGGTGAGCGACTGTGCAGACATCGATGTGATCAACACGCTGGACGGTTTTTCCACCCAGCCCCGCATCACGGTGCCGTTTGATGGTGAGATCGATCTCGCCACGGTCAGCAGCGACACGGTGTACCTGCTCAACCTGGGCGATACGGAGACCCGGCGCGGGTATGGCGAGAAGGTGGGCATCAACCAGGTGCTTGTGGGATCCCGAGACGCCAGACCCTGGTTTTTGAGCCCGATGAACTGCTGGCCGAACATGCGCGCTACCTGCTGGTGGTCACCAACGGCGTGCGCGACGCCCAGGGCAAGAAGATCGGCGAGAGCGATTTTGCGGGCGAGCAAGACCCGCGGTGACTGGCGCGACCGCTGGGACCGCCGCTTTTTCAGCCGTCACTGGCACAAGCCGGCGCGACAGCGACGCCGCCTACGAGCGTGAACTGCGCGATGCGGTGCGCTCGGTGCGCACGCCACGCGGCTACCCAGGTGGCCGCGGCTTCGCTGTTCACCACCCAGAGCACCACCGGCGATCTGGTGAAAGTGATGCGCCAGATCAAGCGCTCGCGCCCGGCGCAGGCGAACTTCATGATCGGCGACGCAGCTGGGCGAAGCCACGCGCGCGGTGTTCAGTCTGGACGACGTGACGGACATGACCTTCAAGCGCCAGACCGGTACGGCGCCGGCGTTCCGCCGAGTCGCCCCTGCCGCTCGTCGCCTTGGGTGTGGTACCGGGCTCTGTGGGCCAGATCGCCTACGGCAGCTTCCAGTCGCCCAACTACCAGGTGGCGGGTGAGTACATCCCGCCGGTGAGCTCGCTTTGGGGTCAGCCTCGTGCGCAGGGCAGCACAGGAGCTGGTGTTCCAGCTGTTTGTCCCCTCCGGAACCAAGCCAGCAGGTGGCTGGCCCGTCGCCATTTTTGGCCATGGATTCACCGACAGCATGTACGGCGCACCATGGACCGTGGCCTCGGTGTTTGCTTCGCATGGTCATGGCCACGCTCGCGATCAACGTGGTGGGCCACGCCGGTGGTGCAATGGGTTCGATCAATGTGACATTCCACATCGGCGGGCCTGGTGACCGTGCCTGCCGGCGGGCGTGGTATCGATCAAGACGGCAACGGCGTGATCGACTCCACCGAAGGCGTCGAATGCAGCGGCGCCGCGCACCGTCATCAGCAGCCGTGATGGCCTGCGCCAGACGGTGATCGATCTGATGCAGCTCGTGCGCCAGGTTGAAGTGGGCATGGACGTGGACGGTGATGGCCGCTCCGATCTCGATGCCCGTCGCATCTACTACGCGGGCCAGTCTTTCGGTGGCATTTACGGCACGATGTTGCTGGGGGTGGAGCCCAATATCCAGGCCGGTGTGCCCAACGTACCGGGCGGCTCGATCACCGAGGTGGCGCGGCTGGGTGCGTTCCGCTTTCTGACCGCCATTGCCCTGGCTTCGCGCCAACCCGCACTGTTGAACCTGCCCTATGTCGCCCCGCCGGTCGGCTTCCCCGCGTATTACGGGCTGCGGTTCGAGGAGAACATGCCGCTGCGCAACCTGCCACCAGTGGTCAACACCGTGCCAGGCGCGATGGCGATTGCCGAAGTGCTGGAGCGCAATGAGTGGGTACAGCAGTCGGGCAATCCGGTGTCTTATGCGTCGCTGATTCGCCAGCAGCCACTGCGGGGCAGTTCGGCCAAGCCCGTGATCGTGCAGTTCGCCACGGGCGACCAGACCGTGCCCAACCCCACCAGCAGTGCCATCGTTCGCGCCGGTGGTCTGGAGGGCAGCACCACGCTGTTCCGCAACGACTTGGCCGTTCTCGCGGACCCCACGAACACGGTGCCAAAGAACCCACACACTTTCCTGACCAATATCGGCAACCCGGCGATGGTGCCGCTCGCTTTGGCCGGACAGACGCAGATCGCGGAATTCTTCAAGAGCAACGGTTCGGTGGTCATCGATCCTGATGGCGCTGGCCCACTCTACGAAACCCCCATCGCACTGCCTTTGCCGGAAACGTTGAACTTCATCAACTGACCAGGGTAAAAGACAAGCAAGGGGCGCTCTACAGCGCCCCTTTTTTTATGCAGATTCGCCTTTGGCACGTTTGGGGCGCCAGTCTGGGAAAATAGCGCTTTTGCGGCCACCCGAGCCGGGTGCGCAATGGCCTTTCCAATGATCCTGAAAAACGGTACCGAATCCATGAACAGTCCTATCCCTTTGACCCAGTTGCCCCAGCAGAACATCTTCAAGAAGGGCGATGTGTTCGTCCTGTTTGGCGAATTGTTTGGCCGCGGCTACGCCAATGGCCTGGTGAACGAAGCGCGCAATGCGGGCATGACCATTTTGGGCATCACCGTGGGCCGCCGCGAAGCCGACGGTACGTTGCGGCCTCTGAACGACGAGGAACTGGCCGCTGGCGAAGCCAATCTGGGCGGGAAAATCATCAACGTGCCGCTGATGGCCGGTTTCGACGCCGATTCGCCTGCCGGCACCCCCACGCCCACCGAAATGCTGGGCAAGCTCACCCTCAAGACCTGGACCGAAGACAAGCTCGACTGGGCCCACATCGACAAATGCCGCGAGGTGGGCGTCAAGCGCTTCACCGACTCGGTGGCCCAGGTCATGAGCACGCTCGACGGCATGATTCCCGACGGCAGCAACGTGTTTTTTGCCCACACCATGGCCGGCGGCATCCCCAAGGCCAAGGTGTTCCTGGCGATTGCCAACCGCATCTACAAAGGCCGCGGCGAGCGTTTCCAGTCGTCCGACGTGCTGTTGCAGAGCGACCTGGGCAAGCTCATCCTGCAAAACTTCGATGAAGTCTCGGCCAACACTTTTCAGCACCTGATCGACGGCAGCGCGGCCATCCGCCAGCGCATCGAGTCCCAGGGCGGCCAGGTGCGCTACAGCGCCTATGGCTACCACGGTACCGAGGTCCTGATCGGTGACACCTATCAGTGGCAGACCTATTCCAACTACACCCAGGGCTACGCCAAGATGCGCCTGGAGCGCATTGCGCAGGGCGCCTGGGAAAAGGGCGTGAAGGCCACGGTCTACAACTGCCCCGAGATCCGCACCAATTCTTCAGACATTTTCGTCGGCGTCGAGCTGCCTTTGTTCTCGCTGTTGCGCGCGCTGAAGAAGGAAAATGGCGGCGCCTGGGCCGATGCGCAATGGCAGGCCTGCCGCGAACTGCTGAGCAACCCGGCCGATCTGGAAGCTGTGATGCAGCGCATTGCCGATTTCTACGCCAGCGATGTGATGAAGGGCTACAGCAATTTCGCCGCCTGGCCCATGGCCAACAGCCCCGAGCTGGCCGAGCTGATGATCGGCTCGTCCGATGACATCACCGCCATGCACAAGGAGCGCAGCGCCCTGATCACCGATCTGCTCAGCGCCCTGGTCATCGAAGCGACCGGACCGCTGATGTTCCGCGAAAGCTCGGCGCCCACTGGCCCCGTGCTCTGGCTGAACCACGACCTGATCGCGCGCTTGCTGAACCAGATGCACGCCTGACCGCGGGGCGCTTGCTGCTCCGGCCTAGGACGACGACATGCACCCGTTCGCCGTGATGCCGCTCCTGATGGTCATGGCCTTTGTGGGCTGGTTGCTGTGGGACGGCTGGAGCAGCGGGGCGGTCTGGGTCAAAGGCGGGGCGCCCGACCGGCTCACCCGCGATCTCGACATGCATTCGTTTGCCCACAAGGTGGACCGTGAAGAGCAACCGTTGGTCTATTGGCTGAACATGGCCCTGTTCGCGTCGGTCGAGGGCATGGGCCTGTATTTTTTGGTGGCGCGCTGAAGCGCTCGCCCCCTTGTTGTCCTGCCTTTCAAGATCGCCATGAACCTCCGATTGACCGCCGAATTCCGGCGCCTGTATGGCCTCACCGATCAGGTGTTCGAGCCTGGTGCGTCCAGGCTGGCGCTGGTGGATGGGCAGGGGTGTGCCCGGGCCATGGTGCTCGCTCTGCGCGATCCTGCAGACTGGTCGGTTCTGTCGGCCGTGTGGCGGGGGGTGCAGAGCGATCTGGCCTTGCCGGCGCCTGCGATCGCGGTGAATGGCGTGGACGCCTACGAACTCTGGTTTTCGCTGGCGGCGCCGGTGCCCGTGGCCCAGGCGGTCGATTTTTTGCAGGGCCTGCGCGAGCGCTACCTGGCCGAGGTGAAGCCGCAGCGTTTGCAAATGCGCCCATCGGGTGCTGATGCATCGGCGCAAAGCACGCCCCTGATACCCGCCCAACAAGGGGATTCGGGCCATTGGTCGGCGTTCGTGGCGCCGGACCTGCCGGCGGTGTTCGGTGATGAGCCGGTGCTGGACTTGCCGCCGGGCGAGGATGCGCAGGCCGAATTGCTGAGCCGCCTGGCAAGCATTCGGTTGAATGACTTCGAGGTGGCGCTGTCCAGCTTGCGGCCGGCCGCCGCAGCCCCCTCACCCTTCGAGCCTGTATCGCTGCAAGCCCCTCGTGGCACGCTTTTGACGGGCCCTTACGACGACCCGAAGCGGTTCCTGCACGACGTCATGAATGACGGCTCACTGCCATTGCCTGCCCGCATCGAAGCCGCCAAGGCATTGCTCGGGTCCTGATCCGATGACCGAACGCATGGGCAGTGGGCCTGAGACATCCCGAATGCGGTTGGCCCTGGTTGGTCTGGCCATCTGGATGGGCTATGAGGCGGCGCAGTGGCCGTCCATGCGGGCGTTTTACAGCGCGGAAGACAAATGGGCGCATGGCGCCGCTTTTTTCGCGGTCTGGTTCGCTTTGCGCTGGGCGACCGCCTGGCGCCCGGTCACGCTGGCGCTGGCCAGCGCGGCCCTGGGCGGCGCGGTCGAAGTGCATCAGATGTTCCTGCCCGGTTTCAGCCCCAGCTGGGCCGACTGGGGCGCCGACCTGCTGGGCATCGGCCTGGCTTGGGCGCTGGCCGCAGCTTGCGGGCGCAGGCCTGCCCCAGTGTAGGACCGACCAGGCCTTGGTGCGGCGCGGTCGGGTCTGGGCGCTGCGACTCAGGCCGCTGCGCGCAAGCTGGCCAGCAGGGGCTCAGGGTCGCCGTAGAGCGCGCCGCCAGAGACCGGGCGCCGGGTTTCACCGTCCGACACGATGAGGTTGGGCACGCCCTGCAAGCCGAACGTGGCCATGTCGCGCCGGGCGCTGGACATGCGTTTGCGGCTGGCGCCGACCAGCGCATCGTCGCTCGTGCAGCAGGCGGGTGGCTGCTGCATCCAGCCCCAGTTCGCCCAGGATCGCCGCCAGCACCGCCAGATCGGCGGTGTCGCGCCCGTCCACATAGCGGGCGAGCTGGAAGGCGCTCAAAGCGTCGAGTTCGCGCTCAGGCTCGCTCAATTGAACGGCGGTGAGCGCCAACGTCGCGGGGCCGGAATCGAATCGTTTGCCGCTGTCGTTGAGCAGTTGCGTGCGGTACGCCTCGGTGAAGCGCTGGCCCGTGAGTTGGGCGATGCGCTGGTCGTTGGTCCAGGCGAAGCTGGCGAATTCAGCGTTCATGGGGCGACCGCTGTCGCCGGCGAACAGGCCCGTGGGCGCAAGCGTGATCTGAACATTCGGCTCGGCGCGCAAGGCCTGGATCGTGGGCGCAGCGCCATAGCACCAGCCGCAAAACGGGTCCATCAGGTAGGTCAGGTTTTTTACCATTTCATTTCTCCCTTGTTGACTTTGGCGCCAATGTCCAGCGACAGGGCGCCGCCGGCCTTGGGGTAGGCCTTGTTCATGGTCTCGATCAATTCGGCGCTGTTTTTGCTGGCGGCGAGCGCGTTCTCGAAAGTTTTCAGGTATTGCGCGGTGTATGCAATGGCGCTGGCGTCGGTCTTGGTGCCCACGGCCATGTGGCCAGGGACCACGGTCGCGGGTTGCAGGGCGGCCATTTCGTCCAGCTGCTTCAGCCAGGCGCTGCGCTCGGCTGCGGTCTGGGTGTCGGCCGTCCAGACGTGCAGGTTGCCAAACACGGCGATGTTGCCCACGACGGCCTTGATGGACGGGATCCAGGCGTAGGGCCGGTGGGCCAGCAGGCCTTCGGTGCCGCGGATTTCAATGGTTTCACCGTCCAGCGTCAGGCTGTTGGTGGTCAAGGCTTTGGGTGTGATCGGGTGCTTGGGTGCGTTGGCGCCCATCTTGGGGCCCCAGAACGCCACTTTGCCGGCCATCTTGGCGCTGAGCTTGGCGAGCACGGCGGGCGTGGTCACGACGTCGGCTTCAGGAAAGAAGGTCTTGAGGGTTTCGACACCGAAGTAATAGTCCGGGTCGGCCTGGCTGACGTAAATGGTCTTGAGCTGTTTGCCGCTGTCGAGCACGTTGGCGGCGATGCGCAGCGCGTCGGCGCGGGTGAAACCGGCGTCGATCACCATGGCTTCGGTGGCGCCATAGACCAGGGTGGAATTCACGCCGAAGCTGTTGGCATCGGCGGTGTAGACCTTGAGTTGCAGGGGTTCGGCGGCGAAGGCGCTGCCGCTGGCGGCCAAGGTCAGGGCGGCGGCGGTGGCAAGGAAAGTGCGGCGGATCATGGTGTTTTCTCCAAAGTGCTTGTTGCGATGGAACCAAGTTTAGTTTCCATAATCAGAACAATAAACCGCGCAAAATGCGCTTTACTGTTGCATAAATCGATCAAATATGGACCGACTCACCGCCATGCGCGTGTTCGCCGAAGTGGCCACCGGAGGCAGCTTCCGCGCCGCATCCGACAAGCTCGACATGTCGCGCGCCATGGTCACGCGCTATGTGGCCGAAATGGAAGACTGGTTGCAGGCCCGCCTGCTGCAACGCACCACCCGGCGTGTGACGCTGACCGATGCCGGCGAGCAGGCGCTGCGCCGCTGCCAGCAGATGCTGGAGCTGGCCACGCTGGTGGAAGAAGAAACCGACAGCGGGGGCGACACCTTGCGCGGGCAGTTGCGGCTCACCACCAGCATGTCGTTTGGCCATGCCCACCTGGCGGCTGCGATCGCGGATTTTCTGGCGCTGCATCCGCAGCTGAAGGTGGACATGCAGGTCGGCGACGGCGCGCTCAATCTGGTGGAGGCGCGCATCGATCTGGCCATCCGCATCAGCAGCGAGCCCGATCCCTTGCTGATCGGGCGCCCCCTGGCGGTGTGTAATCGGTGCTGGTGGCCTCGCCGGCCTACCTCGCCCGCCGCGGCATTCCCGCGCACCCGGACGATCTGACCGGCCACGAATGCCTGAGCTATGCCAACTTTGGCAAAAGCCAATGGAAACTGTCGCAGGGCAAGAATTCGGTCAGCGTCGCGGTCGGCAGTTTCCATTTGCTCTTCCCGAAGTTGGCATAGCTGAGGCATTCGTGGCCGGCCAGATCACCGGGCGCGCGGGGACGCCACCGCGAACGAGGTACGACGGCGAAGCCACCAGCACCGATTCACACACCGCCAGCGGGCGCGCGATCAGCAAGGAATCGGGCTCGCTGCTGATGCGAATCGCCAGATCGATGCGCGCCTCCACCAAATTGAGCGCGCCGTCACCGACCTGCATGTCCACCTACCGCTGCGGATGAAGCGCCAGAAAATCCGCGATCGCAGACGCCAGATGGGCATGGCCAAACGACATGCTGGTGGTCAGCCGCAACTGCCCGCGCAAGCGTCGCCCCCGCTGTCGGTTTCTTCTTCCACCAGCGTGCGCAGTCCGCCTGCTGGCAGCGGCGCGGTGCCTCTCGCCGGCATCGGTCACGTCCTCGCCGGGTGGTGCGCTGCAGCAGGCGGGGCCTGCGAACCATCTTCCATTTCGGCGACATAGCGCGTGACCATGGCGCGCGACATGTCAAGATTGTCGGAAGCGGCGCGAAGACCTCCGGTCGCCCTTCGGCGAACACGCGCATCGCGGTGAGTCGGTCCATATTTGATCGAATATGCAACAGTAAAGCGCACTTTGCGCGGTTTATTGCTCCGATTATGGAAACTAAACTTGGTTCCATCGCAACAAGCACTTTGGAGAAAACACCATGATCCGCCGCACTTTCCTTGCCACCGCCGCCGCCTGACCTTGGCCGCCAGCGGCAGCGCCGTCGCCGCCGAATCCCTGCAACTCAAGGTCTACACCGCCGATGCCAACAGCTTTGGCGTGAATTCCACCCTGGTCTATGGCGCCACCGAAGCCATGGTGATCGACGCCGGTTTCACCCGCGCCGACGCGCTGCGCATCGCCGCCAACGTGCTCGACAGCGGCAAACAGCTCAAGAATCACTGCGGCCGACCCGGACTATTACTTCGGTGTGGAGAAGCTCGTTCTTCCTGAAGCCGACGTCGTGACCACGCCCGCCGTGCTCGCCAAGCTCAGCGCCAAGATGGCCGGCAAAGTGGCGTTCTGGGGCCCCAAGATGGGCGCCAATGCACCCCAAGCACCCGATCACACCCAAAGTCCTTGACCACCGACAGGACGCTGGACGGCGAAACCATTGAAATCCGGGGCACCGAAGGCCTGCTGGCCCACCGGCCCCACGCCTGGATCCCGTCATCAAGGCCGTCGTGCTTGGCAGCGTCGCCACGTGTTTGGCAACCTGCACGTCTGGACGGCCGACACCCAGACCGCAGCCGAGCGCAGCGCCTGGCTGAAGCAGGGGCTCAACGACCTGCAACCGCCCGACTGTGGTCCCTGGCCACATCGCCCCTGGCACCAAGACCGACGCCAGCGCCATTGCATACACCGCGCAATACCTGCAATCTTTCGAGAGCGCGCTCGCCGCCAGCAAAACAGCGCCGAATTGATCGAGATCATGAACAAGGGCACACCCAAGGCCGGCGGGCTGCGCCCTGTCGCTGGACATTGGCGCCAAAGTCAACAAGGGAGAAATGAAATGGTAAAAAACCTGACCTCCCTGATGGACCCGTTTTGCGGCTGGTGCTATGGCGCTGCGCCCACGAGATCCAGGCCCTGCGCGCCGACCCGAATGTTCAGATCACGCTTGCGCCCACGGGCCTGTTCACCACGACAGCGGTCGCCCCATGAACGCTGAATTCGCCAGCTTCGCCTGGACCAACGACCACGCATCGCCCAACTCACCAGGCCAGCGCTTCACCGAGCATACCGCGCGCAACCTCAACAACAGCGGCAAACAATTCGATTCCGGCCCCGCGACGTTGGCGCTCACCACCGCTGCAATTGAGCGAACCTGAGCGCGAACTCGAACACTTTGAGCGCCTTCCAGCTCGCCCGCTATGTGGAAGGGCGCGACACCGCCGATACTGGCGGTGCTGAGGTGGCAATCCTGAGCGAACTGGGGCTGGATGCAGCAGCCACCCGCCTGCTGCAGAGCGACGATGCACTGGTCGGCGCCAGCCGGAAACGCGCCCGGCGCCGACGTCGGCCACGTTGGCTTCAGGGCGTGCCCAACCTCATCGTATCGGACGGTGAAACCCGGCGCCCGTGGCAGCACGCTCTACGGCGACCCTGAGCCCCTGCTGGCCAGCTTGCGCGCAGCGGCCTGAGTCGCAGCGCCCAGACCCGACCGCGCCGCACCAAGGCCTGGTCGGTCCTACACGGGGACAGGCCTGCGCCGCAAGTACGGCCAGCGCCCAAGCCAGGCTGATGCCCAGCAGGTCGGCACAGCCAGTCGGCCCAGCTGGGGCTGAAACCCGGCAGGAACATCTGATGCACTTCGACAGCGCCGCCCAGGGCCGCGCTGGCCAGTGCCAGCGTGACCGGGCGCCGGGCGGTCGCCCAGCGCAATGCGAACCAGACCGCGAAAAAAGCGGCGCCATGCGCCCATTTGTCTTCCGCGCTGTAAAACGCCGCATGGACGGCCACTGCGCCCGCCTCATAGCCCATCCAGATGGCCAGACCAACCAGGGCCAACCGCATCCGGGATGTCTCAGGGCCCCGTTCGGTCATCGGACGGAGCCCGAGCAATGCCTTGGCGGCTTCGACGTCGGCGGCCAACGGCAGTGAGCCGTCATTCATGACGTCGTGCAGGAACCGCTTCAGGTCGTCGGTAAGGGCCCGTCAATAGCGTGCCGCGAGGGGCTTGCAGCGATACAGAAGGGTGAGGGGATGCGGCGGCCGGCCGCAAGCTGGACAGCGCGGCACGTGGAGTATTCAACCGAATGCTTGCCAGGCGGCTCAGCAATTCGGCCTGCGCATCCTCGCCCCGGCGGCATCAGCGCCGGCTGATCGCCGAACACCGCCGGCAGCTGGCGCCACGAACGCCGACCCAATGGCCCGATCCCCTTGTTGGGCGGGTATCGGGGCGTGCTTTGCGCCGATGCATCAGAACCCGATGGGCGCATTTGCAAACGCTGCGGCTTCACCTCGGCCAGGTAGCGCTCGCGCAGGCCCCGCAAAAGAACCGCCTGGGCCACGGGCACCGGCGCCGCCAGCGAAAACCAGAGTTCGTAGGCGTCCACGCCATTCACCGCGATCGCGGCGCCGGCAAGGCCAGATCGCTCTGCACCCCTCGCCACACGGCCGACAGGAACCGACCAGTCTGCAGGATCGCGCAGAGCGAGCACCATGGCCCGGGCACACCCCTGCCCATCCACCAGCGCCAGCCTGGACGCACCAGGCTCGAACACCTGATCGGTGAGGCCATACAGGCGCCGGAATTCGGCGGTCAATCGGAGGTTCATGGCGATCTTGAAAGGCAGCAACAAGGGGGCGAGCGCCTCAGCGCGCCACCAAAAAATACAGGCCAACCCCCTCGACCGACGCGAACGGGCCATGTTCAGCCAATAGACCAACGGTCGGTCCACCTTGTGGGCAAACGAATGCATGTCGAGGAAGTCGCGGGTGACAGTAGGGCGCCCGCCTTCAGACCAGACCGCCCCGCTGCTCCAGCCGTCCGCACAACCAGCCCAAAAAGGCCATGACCAACAGGAGCGGCATCACGGCGAACGGGTGCATGTCGTCATCCTCGGCCGGAGCAGCAAGCGCCCCGCGGTCAGGCGTAGAAGCGCGCGATCAGGTCGTGGTTCAGCCAGAGCGCCAGTGGGCGCCGAGCTTTCGCGGAACATCAGCGGTGGCTTCGATGACCAGGGCGCTGGCGGATCGGTGATCAGGGCGCTGCGCTCCTTGTGCATGGCGGTGATGTCATCGGACGAGCCGATCGTCGGTTCGGCCGCTGGGGCTGTTGGCCATGGGCCAGGCGGCGAAATTGCTGTCGTTCATCACATCGCTCACGCGGCAATGCGCTGCATCACAGCTTCCAGATCGGCCAGGTTGCTCAGCAGTTCGCGGCAGGCCTGCCACTGTGCGCATCGGCCCAGGCGCCGCAGTTTTCCTTCTTCAGCGCGCGCAACACGACGAAGGCGGTTCGACGCCGACGAAAATGTCCGTGGTACAGAGATCTGGGGCAGTTGTAGGACCCGTGGCCTTCACGCCCTTTTCCCAGGCGCCCTGCGCAATGCGCTCCAGGCGCAGTCTTGGCGTAGCCCTGGGTGTAGTTGGAATAGGTCTGCCACTGATAGGTGTCACCGATGTCGGAGCCTCGGTACCGTGGTAGCCGTGGGCGCTGTCGCACCTGGCCGCCCTTGGGACTCGATGCGCTGGCGGATGGCCGCGCTGCCGTCGATCAGGTGCTGAAAAGTGTTGGCCGAGACTTCATCGAAGTTTTGCAGGATCAGCTTGCCCAGATCCCGCTCTGCAGCAACACATCGGAGGACTGGAAGCGGTCACCCCGACACCTTGTAGATGCGGTTGGCGATCGCCAGGAACAGCTGGCCTTGGGGATCCACCGGCCACTGTGGGCAAAAAACACGTTGCCGTAGGGAATCATGCCGTCGAGCGTGTCGTGGCCTGGGCCACCGAGTCGGTGAAGCGCTTGACGCCCACCTCGCGGCATTTGTCGATGTGGGCTGGTCAAGAGCTTGTCTTCGGTCCAAGTCTTGAGGGTGACTTACCCCCGCGCTCTCTGTCGGCGTGGGGGTGCCCGGCAGGCGAATCGGCGTCGAAACCGGCCATCAGCGGCACGTTGATGATTTTCGCCCAGATTGGCTTCGCCACGGCCGCCTCCTCGTCGTTAGGCCACAACGTACCGTCGGCTTCGCGCGGCCCACGGTGATGCCCAAAATGGTCATGCCCGCATTGCGCGCTTCTCGTTCACCAGGCCATTGGCGTAGCCGCGGCCAAACAATTCGCCGACATCGCCCTTCTTGAAAACGTTCTGCTGGGGCAACTGGGTCAGGGAATTGGGTGAGTTTCATGGATTCGGTACCGTTTTTCAGGATCATTGGAAAGGCCATTGCGCACCCGGCTCGGGTGGCCGCAAAAGCGCTATTTTCCCAGACTGGCGCCCGAACGTGCCAAAGGCGAATCTGCATAAAAAAAGGGGCGCTGTAGAGCGCCCCTTGCTTGTCTACTTACCTGGTCAGTTGATGAAGTTCAACGTTTCGGCAAAGGCAGTGCGATCGGGGGTTTCGTAGAGCAGGCCAGCGCCATCAGGATCGATGACCACCGAAGCCTTCTCTGAAGAATTCCGCGATCTGCGTCTGCTGGGCCAAAGCGAGCACATCGCCGGGTTGCCGATATTGGTCAGGAAAGTGTGTGGGTTCTTTGGCACCGTGTTCATGGGGTCCGCGAGAACGGCCAAGTCGTTGCGGAACAGCGTGGTGCTGCCTCCAGACCACCGGCGCGAACGATGGCACTGCTGGTGGGGTTGGGCACGGTCTGGTCGCCCGTGGCGAACTGCACGATCACGGGCTTGGCCGAACTGCCACGCAGTGGCTGCTGGCGAATCAGCGACGCATCTGCAGGACAGCCGGATTGCCCGACTGCTGTACCCACTCATTGCGCTCCAGCACTTCGGCAATCGCCATCGCGCCTGGCACGGTGTTGACCACTGGTGGCGCGTTGCGCAGCGGCATGTTCTTCCCCTCGAACCGCAGCCCGTAATACGCGGGACGGAGCGACGTGGGCAGGTTCAACAGTGCAGGTTGGCGCGAAGCCAGGGCAATGGCGGTCAGAAAGCGGAACGCACCCCACACGCCGCTGTCGGACCACCCCGGATACATGGGCGCACCGGCCTGGATATTGAGCAGCAACATCGTGCCGTCAATGCCACCGAACCACTGGCCCGCGTAGCAACGGGCATCGAGATCGGAGCGGCCATCACCGTCCACGTCCATGCCTACTTCCAACCAGGCGCACGAGCCTGCATGGGATC
>CAVORS010000020.1:0-186202 GCA_963698635.1 uncultured beta proteobacterium | reverse complement strand
CCGGACAGTCGCCGCTTGTTCGGTGCGCGCCGAGAGGTCCTGATTGCCTGAAGCGATTTCGCTGCTGGCGTTGTTGATGCTGTCAGCGGCCGAACGCAGGTCTTGCATGAGCCCATGGAACCGTTGGCGCATGCTTTCCACTTCCGCGACCAGCACGCCCATTTCGTCTTTTCGGTTGGAATGGAACGGGTGGCTCAGATCGCCCTGGGTGACTGTCGTGACCGCCGCGGTCAACTGGGCCAGGGGTTGGGACACGTTGCGCCGAATCAGGATAAAGATGCCCAGCCCCAGCACCACCGTGGCGATGCCCAGCAAGCCCCAGAAGGCATACATGGTGGCCCAGTGCGTGGCCATCGCCTCGTCATCGGAAACTTGCGCCACCACCCACCAGCCGCCCGATCGCGTTTCCCGCTTCACCAGCCAGGGGTGGCCCATTTCCCCGGGCAGCAGCATCTCGGCGTCTTTCACAAACACCTCTGGCGAACCGCGCAAGGCGGCCAATAGAGCGCCGGCTTTCGGGTACACCTCCAGAACCTTCTTGCCCGCTTCGGTGGGGTGCGCCACAAAAACCGCGTCCTCGTCGCGCTGGCGCGGATCGATGACCAAGGTCGCCCCCGTGTCAAAGAACCGGGTTTCATCCACCAGCTTGTTGAGCGTGGTCTGAAAGCTGGTGATGTCAAAGCCGATGAACAGAATGGCGACCACCTGGTCGGCGGCGTCTTTCACCGCTTCGTAGTGGGTCATGTAGCCGCGACCGAAGAGTGTCGCCCGGCCGGTGTAGGTCTTGCCGGCCAGCATCAGCGGGTAGGCCGGGTGATTGCGGTCCAGCAGGGTACCGACCGCGCGCTGGCCGTCCTGCTTCTTCAGCGAGGTGCTGATGCGCTCGAAGTCATCGCCCTTGCGCATGAAGATGGTGGCCACGCCGCCACTTTGCTGGTGAAACGCGTCCACCGTTGCGAAGTCATCGTTGAGCAGCATGCCCCAGCTCTTCAACATGCCCGCCTCGGCGTCGAGCTCAAACCGCTCGGCAAATTTGCCGCGAAAGGGCCGGTAATCGCGATCGGTCATCATGCGCGAGGTGGTGTCGAACGCGTCCACCGAATCCGCCACCGAAGTCACCTTGTCACCCACCCACAGGACGATGCGGTCCCGCGATCTGTCTTCTGCGACCACACTCATGATGACGCTGATCGTGGCCAGCACCAACGTGAGCATGGCCACAGCAAGCAAGGCCACGCGGCGGGCAAGGGAATGGTTCGGTTGAAGGGCTTTGATCATGGAATTCGGTGTGCCGAAACGCACACCAGTGGGTAAGAGATAGGAAGGGTCACTGGAGCTTCGAGGACGGATCCATCAGGCCCATGTCGGCCGAAGACATCAGTGCTTCGATGTCCATCAGGATCAACATGCGCTCGCCGACGCTGGCGATGCCGGTGACGAAACTGGTGTCCATCGAGGTGTTCATTTCAGGCGCGGCATTGATCTGCTCGCGGTTGAGCGCCAGCACATCCGAGACCGAGTCCACCACCGCGCCCACGATGCGGCCGTGCACGTTGAGCACGATCACCACCGTGAAGTCGTTGTACTCGGCCGTCGCGCAGTTCAGCTTCAGGCGCAGATCCACCACCGGCACGATCACGCCCCGCAGGTTGACCACGCCTTTGATGAAGCTGGGCGCGTTGGCGATGCGGGTCGGCGCCTCGTACGAGCGAATCTCCTGCACCCGCAATATGTCGATGCCGTACTCTTCCGCGCCCAGGCGGAAAGTCAGGTACTCGGCGGCGGTATGCGCCGCTGCTTGGGTGGCGGAAGCCCCCTGTTGGGATGCGCCCGCTGGGCTGGGCGCTTTGTGCAGTTCCATGGGTCCGAATGCCTCATAAGAAAATCAGATGTGTTCTGGAACTATCGGACAATCGAGGCGAACCTGAAGAGGCGAAAAGAGGGGGTTTGCGTGGGCAAAACCGCACTTCATGGCGCTTCTTGACCCGCAGAGCGTCACCTGGGCCGCTGTGCGCCGCGGCCTGATGACAACCGCTCAGAACGGGCTTCAGCCCCGGGCTGGCGCCCCGAGCCGAAACACAGACACGGCCTGCACCAGCTGGTCGGCCTGGGTGCGCAAATTGCTGGCAGCGGCTGCGCTCTCTTCAACCAGGGCGGCGTTTTGCTGCGTGGTCTGATCCATCTGGCTGACCGCCTCGGCGACCTGCCCCACGCCCGCGTTCTGCTCCTGGCTGGCGCTGCTGATTTCACCCACGATGTCGGTCACCCGGCGGATCGAGGAGACCACTTCTTGCATGGTGCTGCCCGCGCGGTCCACCAGCGCGGTGCCTTGATCGACCCGTTCGACGCTGGCGCCGATCAGGCCCTTGATTTCCTTGGCCGCTTCAGCGCTGCGCTGCGCCAGGCTGCGCACTTCGCTGGCCACCACGGCAAAGCCACGGCCCTGCTCGCCGGCGCGAGCCGCTTCCACCGCCGCGTTCAGCGCCAGGATGTTGGTCTGGAAAGCAATGCCGTCGATCACACCGATGATGTCGCTGATCTTCTTGCTGCTGTCGTTGATGTCCTTCATGGTCTGCACCACCTGGCTGACCACATCGCCGCCTTGAATCGCGACCTCGCTGGCGCTGGAGGCCAACTGGCTGGCCTGGCGCGCGTTGTCGGCGTTCTGGCTGGCGGTCGACCCCATCTGTTCCATGGAGGCCGAAGTTTGTTCGAGCGCCGAGGCCTGCTGCTCGGTGCGCGATGAGAGGTCGTTGTTGCCCTGCGAAATTTCTGCACTCGGCGGTGGCCACACCTTCAGCGCTTTGCCGCACCGTGCCCACCACCTTCGCCAGCGAAGCCTGCATGCGGCCCATCGCCGCGAGCACGCTCTGGGTATCGCCCTGGCGCAGTCGGTATTGTTCGGTCAGATCGCCATCTGCGACCCGCCCGATGGCAGCAGAGAGCTCGCCCGGTTCTGCCCCCAGTTGAACGCGCAGCCGGCGAACCATCCAAAAGCCCGCGAAGATGGCGCCCAGAAGTGCCAACAAACAGGCCGCCAGCAACATATTGCGCTGCGCTGCGAAATCTACCTGCGCCGCCTTGATCAGCGCCTTCTCAAGGTCGTGCGCGTAACCGATGTACGCATCGGTCGCTTTGATCAGGCTGTCCAACAGTGGCATGCACTCGTTTTGGATTTTTGCAGAGGCCTCTTCCTGCCGACCGTCCAGCGCCAGCGCCACGATGTCCAGGGCCACAGGGGCGTAGAGCTTTTCGATGCGATCAATCTCACCGATGAATTGCCGCCCTTCAGCGGTCATCTCTGGCGACTTCGCCTGCTCCAGCAGCGTGGCCAGATCGCGGGTCACCGCCTCATGGGCCTGCGTCACGCTGGCCTTGACCGTTGCAATGACCTGGGGCGACTGCACGATGACAAGATCGCGGGCGCCGATGGCACGAAGGTCCACCGCCTGACGCAAGTCGTTGACCAAGGCCATTCGTTCGCCCACCCCCGTCACATACTTTTCAAATCGCCCATTGGCTTCATTGAGCGCCTTGAGTGCCAACGCCGACACCACCAGGACCATCAGGGCCAGGCCACCAAATGCCCACGTCAGCTGGGCGCGCACCGTCATGCTCTTCATTTCACTTCCTTTGCAGTCGTCATCGGCAACCCACTCGTGCCGTCGGTTGTTGAACGCATCTCGCGTCAATGGCTGGTCGCCGAATGATCCACAAGTCCCATGTCCGGGCTGCTCATCAGTGCTTCGATGTCCATCAGGATCAACATCCGTTCGCCCACGCTGGCGATGCCGGTGACGAAACTGGTGTCCATCGAGGTGTTCATTTCAGGCGCGGCATTGATTTGCTCGCGGTTGAGTTCCAGCACGTCGGAGACCGAGTCGACCACGGCCCCCACCACGCGGCCATGCACGTTGAGCACGATCACCACCGTGAAATCGTTGTATTCGGCGCTTGCGCAGTTCAGTTTCAAACGCAGGTCCACCACCGGCACGATCACGCCGCGCAGGTTGACCACGCCCTTGATGAAGCTGGGTGCGTTGGCGATGCGGGTCGGCGCCTCGTACGAGCGAATTTCCTGCACCCGCAGGATGTCGATACCGTATTCTTCCGCGCCCAGGCGAAAAGTGAGGAACTCAGAGGCAGCGGCTTTATGCAGCGAAGCGTTGTGCTGTGAATCTTGACGGCCGAGCTGAGCGACTTGATTTTGAGTGGTCATGGCATGGAAATCCCGTAAGGGACAGAAAGATCTCCATGCACTATCGGCCGTTCGAGTGGCAACTGAAGGCCCAAAAAGACGGCCTTTCTGAACCCAGAATCCGACAAGACACAAGACAGGCTTGCCAGGGCGCGCAGCTTTTGGGCGCAAAAGGCCCACCGCGGAGCCAAGCCTTGTCAGGCCAATGGGTGGCCAAAAGCCGATCCCCGACGGCCACGCCTACGCGACTCCCGCGCAAAACGGTTGCAAGCAGACCCTATCGCGAAACGGTGCGGAAGATTGAGACCGAGGCCACCAAGTCGCTGGCCCTCTGTTGAAGGCTGCTGGCGGCTGCCGCGCTCTCCTCGACCAGTGCGGCGTTTTGCTGGGTGACTTGATCCATCTGGCTCACCGCGGCGCTGACCTGGCCAATGCCCGCGCTTTGCTCTTTGCTGGCGGCACTGATTTCGCTCATCAGCCCGATACCCGCTGAATGGAGCCCAACACTTCATTCATGGTCGTGCCCGCGCGATCCACAAGCCCCATGCCCTGATCGACATGGTCCGTGCTCGACGCAATCAGCCCCTTGATCTCTTTCGCTGCGTCGGCACTGAGCTTGGCCAGGTTGCGCACCTCGCTGGCCACAACGGCAAAGCCCCGGCCTTGTTCTCCCGCGCGCGCAGCTTCCACCGCAGCGTTCAAAGCCAGAATATTGGTCTGGAATGCGATGCCGTCGATCACACCGATGATGTTTTCGATCTTTTTGCTGCTCTCGTTGATGACCTTCATGGTGTCCACCACCTGCTGCACCGCTTCGCCGCCCTGTCGCGCCAAAGCGTTGGCAGCGTCTGCCATTTGGCTTGCCTGGGTCACGTGTTCGGCGTTGTGCTCCACTGTCGAGCCAATTTCCTCCATGGACGCAGCAGTTTCTTCCAAGGCGCTGGCCTGCTCCTCGGTACGTTGGCTGAGGGCGTTGTTGCCTTGCGCAATCTGAACGCTTGCGGTCGAGACGCTCATGGCGCTTTCCCGAACACCTTCGACCAGCGCGTTCAAACGGCCAATCATTTCCTTCATGGCAGCCATGATGCTCTCGGTATCACCAGCGCGAAGGCTCACGTTGGGTGTGAGGTCACCAGCGGTCACGGCTTGCGCCAGATCCACCACCTCGTGGGGTTCGGCACCGAGTTGCCGGGTCAGTCGGCGCGTGATGAATATCGCAGCTGCCCCGCCCAGCCCGACGGCCAGCAAAGTCGCCGCCACCATGGACCAGACAAGGCTGCGAACGCCCGCCACACTGGCTTCGTAGGCTTCCTTGGAAACGTCGAGCTGCACCTGGATCAGTTCGCTGATCACACCCTGCATCGGGTCGAACGCGGGATACATTTCATTGGCGGTATAGGCCGACAGGCCTTCGTGATCGCCCGCCTTGAAAAGGCTCACCATGCGAACCACGCTGTCATCGGCGGTCTTCATCAATGGTTCGAGTTTCCGAATGAGCGCCCGCTCTTGCGGCACCAGAAAGGTGGAGGTGTAGTCAGCCCATTCTTTCGCGATCACGGCATAGGCCTGGTCAATCGACGCCACCGCCTGCGCATTGGTCAAAGCGCCATCGCGCGCCTTGTGCGCCGTGTCCACCATGTTCACCGCGTACATGTCGGCGATCGCCTTCAACTGACTCAGGGGAACGACACGATCGGCATACAGCGACTGCATGCTCTGACTTTGCGCCCGCATCTCGAAAATGCCCATGCCACCAATCAGAACCAGCATGGTTGTGAACAAGAGGCTGAGAAGTGTCAACTGCGTTCGAATTTTGAAAGGCGTTTTCATGGCGGCGCACCCGAGGTTCGGCTGAAACTCAACCGAGTTACAAAATGAGGCGCGCGCCTTTCAGGGCCTGTTCACAAACCGTTGTCCCGGTCGCAGAAATGCCATGGCGTGCCTCGCCGCAACCACCAGTTCTTGTATAGCCGCGGCCCATTCTTTGGCCAATGCGTCTCCCAAACCGGTCGCTGCTGTTCAGACTATCGGCAATGGTGGCCCAAACTGAAGGGGAAAAGACAGGGGCCGGCTTCGCCCAGTGAACACTTTTGCCCCAAAAGGCCTTCAATCAGCCTGCGCAACGAGAGCTGGTGCTGCCCGCCCCCCTCATGGAACCGTTTGCAATGGGGGCGCAAGGGCGCTTTAGCGCGTGAAGCGAAACACCGCCGTGCTGGCCAGCAGGTTGGGCAGGGTGCGCACCTCCTGGCCCTCGTGCAGGCCGAAACTGTCTTCGATGCGCAGGCCGCAACTGCGGGCCAGCACTTCGAAATCGGCATGGGTGCCCACTCGGATATTGGGCGTGTCGAACCACTGGTAAGGCAAGCGCTTGGTCACGGGCATGCGCCCACGCATCACATCGAGCCGGTTCGGCCAATGGGCGAAGTTGGGAAAGGCCACCACACCGCTGCGCCCAACGCGTGCGGTTTCGCGCAACATGGTTTCGGCATTGCGCAGGTGTTGCAAGGTGTCGATTTGCAGCACCACGTCAAAAGAGCCGTCTTCGAACACCGCCAGACCGTCTTCCAGGTTCAGTTGCAGCACATTGACGCCACGCTTCACACAGGCCAGCACCTTGTCGTCGTCGATCTCCACGCCGTAGCCGGTGCACCCGCGTTCGGCCATCAGGTGGGCCATCAGCGCACCATCCCCGCAACCCAGATCGAGCACGCGGGACCCTTTGGGCACCAGGCGGGCAATGCTCTCCATGACGCTCTGTTCGCTCATGCCATCACCTCCTGCGCCACGGTTGTTTCGAAATAGGCGCGCACGGCTTGCAGGTAGCGCGGGTCGTCGAGCAAGAAGGCGTCGTGGCCGTGCGGCGCATCGATTTCGGCGTAGCTCACATCGCGCCGGTTCTCAAGAAGGGCCTTGACCATTTCGCGGCTGCGCTCAGGGGAAAACCGCCAGTCGGTGGTGAAGCTCACCAGCAGGAACTTTGCTTTGGCGCGGGCGAGGGCGGCGCTGAGACTGCCGCCGTGCTCACGCGCTGGGTCGAAATAGTCGAGCGCGCGGGTGATCAGCAAATAGGTGTTCGCGTCAAAGTACTCGCTGAACTTGTCACCCTGGTAACGCAGGTAACTTTCGATCTGGAATTCCACGTCCTGCGTCGTGTAACGGTAGGCCAGTTCGGCCGCCACGCCAGGCGCCTCACCGTCGGCCGGGCGCAGGCTGCGACCGAACTTTTCGTTCATCACATCGTCGCTCAGGTAGGTGATGTGACCAATCATGCGGGCAATACGCAATCCACGGCGCGGCAAGGTGCCTTCGCGCAAATAATGCCCGCCACAAAAATCGGGGTCGGTCACGATGGCGCGGCGCGCGACTTCGTTGAACGCGATGTTCTCGGCGGTGAGGTTGGGGGCACTGGCCACCACCACCGCGTGGCGCACGCGGTCAGGGTATTGAAGCGTCCAGCTGAGCGTTTGCATGCCGCCCAGACTGCCGCCCATGACCGCTGCCAGCGTCTGAATGCCCAGCACGTCGAGCAAGCGCGCCTGCGCATCCACCCAGTCCTCAACCGTCACCACCGGAAAATCGGCGCCCCAGGGCTGACCGGTGGCGGGGTTGGTATGGGTCGGGCCTGTGCTGCCAAAACAGGAGCCCAGGTTGTTCACACCGATGACGAAAAACCGGTCGGTGTCCAGCGGTTTGCCCGGGCCAATCATGTTGTCCCACCAGCCTTCGCTGCGGGGAACCGGCGCCCCGTTGGCATCGGCGTGCCGTCCGGCAACATGGTGCGAGGCGTTCAGCGCGTGGCACACCAGCACCGCGTTGCTGCGCTCAGCGTTCAGTTGGCCGTAGGTTTCGTAAACCAGCTCATAGGCGGGCAGCACTGCGCCGCTCTTGAGAGGCAAGGGCTCGGCAAAGTGCTGGGTTTGCGGTGTGACAATCACGGTGAATCACCTCATGGCTGGCGAGGGGCAACACTTTTTTGTATCCAAGTGTGAACAAGCCCAGGCCAAAACAAAATCCCGGTGCCGCAAAGTGCGAGACCGGGAGTCTCCCCTTTAGCGGTATTTATAAAGCGCCCGCAATCCGGACAAATCGGCGCTGACCCCCAGTATAAATTGAAGCCGTCGCATGCGGGAAATGGCCTTTTTCCCGTCCCAAGGCGCGGGAAGCCGCTGCATTGCCACACTGTTGTAATTGCACACGCGGAAACTTCTGGGTTCTCGGGCGGCCCAAAAAAGTGACAGCCAGCCTAGCATTGGGCGCATAATCCACTGGCGAGCATCTAAAAATCTCGCTTGACGAGTGATCGGTATGTTTCGCGTGCTACAGGTTTGTTTGCTAACGGGGCTCCATCGCTAATTTTCTCTTGTGTTTTAGGAGTCCCAACAATGGGCAACAAACTGTACGTGGGCAACCTGCCCTACACCGTGCGCGACGAAGATCTGCAGCAGTCTTTCAGCGAATTTGGTTCTGTGAACAGCGCCAAAGTCATGATGGAACGCGACACTGGCCGCTCCAAAGGCTTCGGCTTTGTGGAAATGGGCAGCGACGCAGAAGCTCAGGCAGCCATCGAAGGCATGAACGGCCAGTCCTTGGGCGGCCGTAGCCTCGTGGTCAACGAAGCACGTCCCATGGAAGCACGTCCTCCCCGTACCGGCGGCTTCGGCGGCCCACGTGGTGGTGGCGGCGGCTTCGGTGGCGGCGCTGGTGGCGAAGGCGGTTTCCGCAGCCCTTACGGTGGCGGTGGCCGTCGTGACGGCGGCGGCGGTGGTGGCCGCGGCGGCTACTGATCCCCTCGCCTGAACGGGCCCCGCCCGTTCCTGCAAGACCCCCTCGGCCTCACGCTCAGGGGGTTTTTTGTTGCCTCGACATGGGCTGAGGCGCTGTGCTTGCGCGGCCGGAATGGCCAGGATCGCTTCGCTCAGAATTTTTCGGGGCGCAAGACTTCCACGTTGGCGAAATACAGCGTCAAGCTGTAGTGGGGCACATAGGTTTCCATCACGTGGGCCGCAATGGCGTCGGCCACCTCGGGGCTGCAAATGAGCTTCATTTCAATGCTGCGATCGGCCTCCCACAGCGCTTCGCGTGTGCCCAGCTGGCTGCCTCCACGCACATCATGCACCGTGTAGCCATGGGCGCCCAAGCCCAGACTCTCAGCGATCAAACGTTTTTCCAGAGCGGCTTCCGTGATCAGTACCAACAGGGTCCGGGGGTGTTTTTCCATGGTCATCAAGTGCCGGGAACGAGCCAGCGGGCCATCTCAAGATAAAGCGGCACGCCGAGCACGATGTTGAAAGGAAAGGTGATGCCCAAGGCAGCGGTGATGGACAGCGCCGCATTGGCTTCGGGAACGGCCATGCGCATCGCGGTGGGCGCCGCGATGTAGCTGGCACTGGCCGCCAGGGTGGCCATGATGGTCACGCCGCCCAACGACAGTCCCAGCGCCCAGCCCGTCAGCGCACCGGCCATTGCCAGCACGGGTGGCGCCACCAGCGCGAAGCCGATGATCCGAACGCCATAATGGCGCAGCTCGCCCAGGCGCCCACCGGCCACCAACCCGAGCTCGAGCAGAAACAGCGCCAGCAAGCCTTTGAACGGTGTGAGGAAAACCGGTGCAATGGACGCCGTGCCCACCTCGCCCATCGCGGCGCCAATGAGCAAACCGCCTGCCAGCAACAACACCGATTTGCCGAGAAACACGTCATGGGCCAATGCTGGCCAGTTGACCCCGGAGACTTCGCCACCAGCGCGCTCAGGCGCGCCCAACCGGGCCAGCAAGATGCCCGCCACAATGCCCGGCGCCTCCATCAATGCCACCCACAGCGCAGCGTGCGATTCTGCGGCGACCCCCTGGGCCGCCAGATAGGCGCTGGCCACAGCAAAGGTCACCACGCTGACCGAGCCATAGTGCGCCGCCATGGACGCCGCATCCACCCGCGACAGTCCCATCAGACGCAAGACCGGCGTGAGCACCAGCGGAATGGCAAAGCCCAAGGCCATGCAGGCGATCATCTGCGGCAGCAGGTCCAGCACCGGCTGTTTGCTCAGTTCGATTCCGCCTTTCAGCCCTATCGCCAGCAAAAGGTAGATGGAGAGCGTCTCGTAGAGTGGTTCCGGCAAACGCAGGTCGCTCTTGACCAAGCGGGCAAAGACCCCCAGCAGAAAGAAAAGCACAGCGACGTCGATCATGGCGAGGGCGATTGTGCCCTACACCCGCTCCAGAGGCGCGCGTCAGCGACCTTGGCCTTGCCGGTGTTTGCGGGCCCGACCGGCCAGCGCCTTGTCAAACAAGGTGTTTGGCAGCATGCGCAGCAGCTTGGCCACCACCCCCATTTGCCAGGGTATGACGCGGTAGCTGGTCTGCGCCTCGATGGCGTTGAATGCGCGATCGGCAAACGTTGCGGGGCTGAGCAGGAACGGCATGGCGTACCGGTTTTCCTGCGTCAGTGGCGTGTCCACATAGCCTGGCAACAAAGTCACCACCTTCACGCCGCTGCTGCGCAGCTCACCCCGCAGGCTTTCACAATAGGCCACGACCGCCGCCTTGCTGGCGCAATAGGCGCCGTGGCCGGGCAGGCCCCTGATGGCGGCCACGCTGGCAATGCCCACGAGGCTGCCGTTGCCGCGTGCGGCCATGGGCGCCACGAAGGGCTGAAACGTCGCGGCCAGACCGATGTTGTTGGTAGCGAAGGTTTGTGCCATCACGTCGATGTCCTCTCGCTCAGCCGTGTCCATGCCCACGCTGATACCCGCGTTGGCAATCACCACATCGGGCAAGCCTTGCTGCGCCAGACAGGCATGGCCGGCGCCCACAATGCTGTTCACATCGGCCACATCGGCGTGGTAGACCCGACAGCGCTCAGCGTCCCAGCCTTGCTGATCCACCCAGGTCTGCAGCTCGGTGGTGCGCCTGGCCAGCAACGCCAGGCGAAAACCGGCCTGCGCATAGCGCTGGGCCAAAGCCTGGCCAATGCCGCTGGAAGCACCGGTGATGTAGGCCAGGGGAGGATGGGTTGTGGTCACGTTGATTTGGCCGTCAGCGCAAGTTGGAGACCAGCTTGGCGCGCACCCGGCCGGTGAGAACAACCACCTGCGTGGTGTCTCCCTTGTAATCCAGCGTGTCGGCAGTGATCTGGTCGTTGTCGCGGATCAGCAGCACCGGCTGGTCGGAAGAGACATGTTCGGGTTTGGTGCTCACTTTGAGGTATTGGCCGTGAAACTCCATGCGCGACACGCGCTGCCCGGTGTTGGTGCGACCCGCCTGGCGAACCACCACCGCATCGCCTTTGAGCTCGAACTCGGTCCCTGCGCCATTGGCCACGATCTGTTTGGCCGTGGCCGTGGAAAGCTGCTGGTATTGGTTGAAAGAGCGCACCCGCGCATTTTCAATTTCAACGGTATCGGTGTCTGGATAGTGTTGTGCCTCGGTCCCGTACATCTCCGAAGCCAACGCCCCATCGGGCCCAAACACCTTCACCGAGAAGCGCCGCATGAAGTAATCGGGCTCGTGGACGAGCGTGCGTTCTGGAGGGGGTTTGGGTGGCTCGGGGGTGGCTTGCAGCAACAGGTACGACCCCAGTGCCAGCAGCATCATCAGCGCCACGGGCAGGTAGACCGACAAATGCTCCCAGCCGCGGCTCCACAACGAGCGACCCTGCCGAGGCACGTCCATGGCGATCACGGTGTTCACCGGGCAGCGGCCTCCAGCTCAAGCGCGTAGCGTCCTTGCGCCACCAGCAGCGCATCACACAGCTCCCGCACAGCTCCGGCACCCGGCAACCGCTGTGTCACGAAATGGGCCACCGCCAGCACCTCTGCATGCGCCGTCGGGGGGGCACAAGCAAGGGCGGCACGTCGCAGCATCGGCAGATCGGGCCAGTCATCGCCCATGGCGGCCGCAGCCGACCAATCCAGCCCAAGTTCGGCCAGCACCGATGCCGCAGCCGCGCGTTTTTCTTCGGTACCCAGGCGCAGATGGGTCACACCCAGGGCTGCCAGCCGGCTGCGCAAAGGCGCCGAGTCGCGACCGCTGATCACCGCAGGCGTGATGCCCGCACGCTGCAGCAGCTTCAGACCATGGCCGTCCAGCGTGTGAAAACGCTTGGTGGTCTCGCCCGTTTCGGTGAAATACAAACCGCCATCGGTCAAAACCCCATCCACGTCAAAAAACACCACGCGCACGGCCTGCGCCCGCAGCAACAGCTCGGGATCAAAATTCAGCGCAGGGCGCAAAGGCGGCAATTCAGACGACATGCGGGATGCTAACTGGGGAGTCGGAAAGACGGTGGCGTGAAGAGGGACAAATCCCGGCGCATCGGCGGATCTGGCTTTGCCGGGCCGCAGTGCTGCCCCCTGGGGGGTGACGCCGCAGGCGGCGCGGGGGGGGGCGGGGGGATCAAATCACTTTCGCCCGCATCAAATCATTGCTGTTGAGGGCCCCCACCAACAACCCCCCATCATCCACCACGAGCAAGCTGGTGATGCGGCTCGCTTCCATCAAACCCGCCGCTTCCACCGCCAAAGCGCCCTCGCGCACGGTGTGCGGGCTGGCATGCATGACATCGCGGGCCGTCAGCGTGCGCAAATCACCGCCATCGCCCGCCCGCTCAATCAGGCGGCGCAAATCGCCGTCGGTGAAGATGCCCAACACGCGGCCGTCATCCGCCGTCACGGCCGTCATACCCAATCCCTTGGCGCTGATTTCGCGCATCAGCACCATGAGTTCGGCTTCCGGCGCCACGCGCGGCACGTCAGTGCCACTGCGCATCACATCGCTCACATGGGTGAGCAACTTGCGGCCCAGCGCCCCTCCGGGGTGGGAGCGGGCAAAGTCATCGGCCCTGAAGCCCCGCGCGTCCAGCAGCGCCATCGCCAGGGCATCGCCCAGCGCGAGTTGCGCGGTGGTGCTCGCAGTGGGCGCAAGGTTGTGGGGACAGGCTTCCTTGGACACCGAGGCATCCAATACCACGTCGGCATGGCGACCCAGCGTCGAATCGGAGCGTCCGGTGAGCGCCACCAGGGGCACACCCATGCGCTTGATCAAGGGCAGCAGCACGGTGAGTTCTTCGCTCTCGCCGCTGTTGCTGATGCCCAGCACCACATCACCTACGGTGATCATGCCCAGGTCCCCGTGGCTGGCTTCTGCGGGATGCACAAACATGGCCGGGGTGCCTGTGGAGGCCAGGGTGGCCGCAATCTTCCGCCCCACATGGCCGCTCTTGCCCATGCCCATCACCACCACACGGCCAGGGCTCTGCAGGACCCGCTGCACCGCGCCGGCAAAGCGCTCATCGAGGCGCTCGGACATGGCAACGATGGCATCGGCCTCAATGCCCAAGGTATCCCTGGCCAACGCCAGGGCACGCGCTGGATCGAAATCGGGTGTGTGACTCATCGCCGAATTATCGCCGTTGCCTCGCGGGCGCCGCCCCAAGTACCCTTAATATCAACGACATGAACTCGCTGGACATCACGCTGCTTTACCTGCTTGCCGCCGTGCTGGGAGTGGTTGCGTGCCGCCAGCTCAAGCTGCCGCCCATGCTGGGCTACCTGGCGGTGGGCGTGGTGATCGGGCCCAATGCCCTGGCATTGGCACAAAACTCAAGCGGGGTGCGCTACCTGGCCGAATTCGGCGTGGTGTTCCTGATGTTCGTGATCGGGCTGGAATTCAGCCTGCCCAAACTGCGGGCCATGAAGAGTTATGTGTTTGGGCTGGGACTGTCCCAGGTGGTGCTCACGGTGCTGATCACCACGGCGGCGTCCATTTTGCTGGGGCTGTTCTTGCCCACCTGGTGGAGCGAATCCTGGCAGATTGCGGTGGCAATGGGTGGGGTCATGGCCATGAGCAGCACCGCCATCGTGATCAAGATGGTGGCCGAACGACTGGAGCTGGAGTCGGAGCACGGCAAGCGGGTCGTGGGTATTTTGTTGTTTCAGGATCTGGCCGTGGTGCCTTTGCTGGTGCTCATTCCAGCCCTGGGCGCCAAACCTGAAGAGCTGCTTTACTCGCTCGGCATTGCCATGATCAAAGCCATTGTGTTGCTGGGCTTGCTGCTCACTGGTGGCCAGAAGCTGATGCGCTGGTGGCTCACCCAGGTGGCCAGAAGAAAAAGCGAAGAGCTCTTCATGCTCAACATTCTGCTCATCACCTTGGGCCTGGCCTGGATGACGGAGCACGCAGGGCTGTCACTGGCGCTGGGTTCCTTCGTGGCAGGCATGTTGATTTCCGAAACCGAATTCAAGCACCAGGTGGAAACCGATATCCGGCCTTTCCACGACATCCTGCTCGGCCTGTTCTTCATCACCATCGGCATGATGCTCGACTGGCGCCTGGTGATCGAACGCTGGCCCCTGGTCTTGTTGCTGCTCACGCTCTCGCTCGCCTTCAAGCTGGCGCTGATCACAGGCCTTGCGCGCGCTTTCGGTGCGCCCATGGGCGTGTCGCTGAGGGTAGGCCTTTACCTCGCGCAAGCGGGGGAGTTCGGCCTGGTGCTGCTCACACTGGCCGGGCAGAACAATTTGGTTCCACCGGCATTGTTCAACCCGATTCTGGCGTCCATGGTGATCTCCATGCTGGCAACGCCATTCATGATCATGTACACCAACGACATCGTGAGCCGGGTGGTGGGCAGCGACTGGTTGATGCAGTCGGTGCAGATGACCACCATTGCCCGCAAGTCGATCAACGCCGACAAGCACGTCATCATCTGTGGCTACGGCCGGTGCGGCCAGAACCTGGCGCGTTTGCTGGAAGCCGAAGACATCCCCTACATGGCACTCGACCTCGATCCAGACCGGGTGCGCCAGGCCGCTGCAGCAGGGCAATCGGTGGTGTTCGGCGATGCCGCTCGCCTGCAGGCATTGCTGGCCGCGGGCCTTCACCGTGCCAGTGCCGTGGTCATCACCTACATCGATTCGCCCAGCGCCTTCAAAGTGCTGCACCACTGCCGCGAGCAAGCTGCTCAGGTGCCGGTGGTGGTGCGAACCGTGGACGACATCGATCTGGACAAGCTGCGCAATGCAGGTGCAACCGAGGTGGTGCCGGAAGTGATCGAAGCCAGTTTGATGCTCGCCACCCATGCCATGGCACTGGTGGGTGTGCCCATGCGGCGCGTGATCCGCGTGGTGCAGGAGCAGCGCGACGAACGCTACGACCTGCTGCGGGGGTATTTCCACGGCGCCGACGATGACACCGTGGAAGAGGCGGAACACGAGCGGCTCAACACCGTGACCATGCCAATAGGTGGGCGCAATGTGGGCAAGACCCTGGGCACGTTGTCACTGGAAGGCCTCAGCGTGCGCGTGGTCAGCCTGCGCAGCGCCAATGGCAAGAACAAAGCTTTTGATGACGACACTGCACTCGAAGGCGGCGACACCCTGGTGCTCAGCGGCAAAGCGCCTGCCCTGGCCTTGGCCGAGGACCGCCTGTTGTCGGGTTGAGTCCCGTTCCCACCCATATTGAACCCACACCTCACCCAGACCATGGACGCCAGCGCCTACCTCAAAGCCCATATCCGAACCGTGCCCGACTGGCCAGCGCCTGGCGTGCAATTCCGTGACATCACGCCGCTGCTTCAGGACCCGCGCGTGTTTCGCGTGTTGATCGATGCCTTTGTGCACCGCTACATGACGCCCGAGCTGCGTCCCACCGTGGTGGCCGGGCTCGACGCCCGCGGCTTCATCATCGGCTCGGTGGTGGCCTACGAGCTCGGCGTGGGATTCGTGCCGATCCGAAAGAAGGGCAAGCTGCCTTTCACCACGGTCGAAGAGACCTACGAACTGGAATATGGCAGCGCGACGGTGGAGTTGCACACCGATGCGGTCAAGACGGGCGACCGCGTGCTGTTGATCGACGACCTGATCGCCACCGGTGGCACCATGATGGCCGGCGCGCGCTTGCTGGAAAAACTGGGTGCCACGGTCATGGAGGGAGCGGCCATTGTGGATTTGCCCGAACTCGGCGGCTCAACCCGTCTGAAGGCCACGGGCTTGCCGTTGTTCACGCTGGTGGATTTCGCCGGCCACTGACACCCGCCCCGGCGCGGCAGGAGCCGCGCAACTCGCCCCGCTCAAAGCTTGCCGTACTGCGTTTCGCTGAGGGCGGAAAAATCGCTGTGGGACTCAGGCGGGTGTTCATCCTGTACCGTGTCGTCCTGGGCATCGGCAGCGTAAGAATGCTTTGGCATGGCCGGCGTATTGAGGTTCCAGCGAAACGCCTTGACCTCCTCATCGGTCATCGGCCGGGTGCGCGCCTGGGTAGGCTGGGCGGCGGAAACGCCCTCGCCCGCCCGCGCTGATCGCTGGGTTTGCGCGGCAACAGCCGCCTTCAGCGCGTGGCCGCGCTGATCCTGCGCCGCCTGACGGCGCCAGTAAACCGACGGAATCCGCATGCTGTGGCGCGTGCGCGCACTCTTCTGAATCCAGCTTTCGATTTCCAGCAAGTATTCGTCGGGCATGACCTCGCCGGGCAATGCCAGGTCGATCAACACCAGAAACCCGTCGCCGTTGGAATCCAGCGCCAACACCTTGAATTCGTAGCTCGACGACAGGATGCCGGCACGAATCAGCGACTCGCGCACCACCGAGAACAGCTGCTCACGGCGCAGAATGCGCCGACCACGCCTGGGTGAAATCAACGGCAGCGTGGTTTCCCGAAAGGACCGGCGCACCTTGCCTTTGGGATCTGCTCCGTCGCGATTGGAATTCTTGGCTTGCAGCCAGCGCATCAGTGACATGCGCTGAAGTATGCCTTCCCGAGCGCGCCAGTGCACGCGAAAAAATGCTACAAACCACGGCCAGACTGCGGGATAAGCCCGGTATCAGCGCCAAAGTCGTGTCAAGTTCCGTTTACTTCCCGATACAAAAGCGCGAGAAGATCTCGCCCAACAGGTCATCGGCGCTGAACTCACCAGTGATTTCACCCAGTGCATGCTGCGCCAGCCGCAGCTCTTCGGCCAGCAAATCCAGGTGTTCGGCCTGGGCCAAAAGCAGCGCCTGGGCCGCCATGAGGTGGTCGTGCACCCGCACCAACGCTTGCAGGTGGCGCTCACGGGCCATGAACACCCCGTCGCCCGAAGGCTGCCAGCCTGCCAAAGCCAACAGGCGCTGTCGAAGCGCCTCCAGCCCCTCGCCATTTTTGGCCGAGAGCACCATGTCGTCAGGGCCGCGCCGGTCGCCCAAGGCCTCCAGCGTCGCCGGTACGCAACGGTCGAGTTTGTTCCACACCGGCAACACCGTCACCCCCGGCGGCAGCGCCGCGGCGATGGCGGCATCGGCTTGTTGATAGGCGGTTTCATGAGCGCGCGTGAGGTCGTGCAGAAACAGCACCGCATCGGCCTTTTGAATCTGGCCCCATGCCCGCTCGATACCGATTCTTTCGACCTCGTCCACATCCGGACTCTCGCGCAAACCCGCGGTGTCGATCACATGCAATGGCACGCCCTCGATCTGAATGGTTTGCTGCACCACATCGCGGGTGGTGCCAGCGATCGGCGTCACGATGGCCAGTTCGGCGCCTGCCAGTGCATTCAGCAAGGAGCTCTTGCCCGCATTGGGTTGGCCCGCGATCACCACCCGCAAACCATCGCGCAACAGTGCACCTTGTTTGGCTTCGGACTGCACCGCGCTCAGCGCATCCTGCAACCGGCTCAGTTGCCCTTCGGCATCGGCTTTTTTCAGAAAGTCGATCTCCTCTTCGGGGAAATCCAGCGTGGCTTCGACCAGCATGCGCAATTTGATCAATGCCTCTCGCAGTCCATGGATGCGCTCGGAAAACGCTCCGGCCAGCGAGCGGCTGGCACTGCGGGCAGCGGCTTCGGTGCTGGCGTCGATCAGATCGGCCACGGCCTCGGCCTGTGCCAGATCCAGCTTGTCGTTGAGGAAGGCCCGCTCCGTGAACTCGCCGGCCCGGGCAAGGCGCAAGCCTTCAAGGCCCGCCGACGGCGCTACAGCAAGGCAGCGCGCCAGCAAGAGCTGCATCACCACAGGACCGCCATGGCCCTGCAGCTCCAGCACGTCCTCGCCCGTGTACGAATGCGGCCCGGGAAACCAGAGGGCCAGACCGTGGTCGATGGGATGGCCCATCTGGTCAGGAAAGGGAAGATAGGTCGCTTCACGCGCTTTCAGGTCACGCCCGAGCAAGGCCTGCACAAACGGCGCCAACCCCTTGCCCGACACCCGCACGATACCCACTGCGCCGCGGCCGGAAGCGGTGGCAACGGCGGCGATGGGGTCGTGGTGTTGAGGCAGCATGATGGGATTTTGCGGCAAGCGCGGTTCAGAAACGACAAGGGCCTGCAAATGCAGGCCCTGCCAGAGGAGCGAAACCCCTTGCCAGCGACAGCAAGGATCCGGTTTTGCCGGCCCAAGGCGCCCCCTGGGGAGCGCCGAGAAACGGCGCAGAACAGCGCTTACTTCGCGGCCGGCTTCGACTTGAACAATTCGAAGGGCAAGGTGAATTTGAGCGGCACGCCCATGCGCTTGTTGATGAACGACTGTTGCAAGATGGTCAGGATGTTGTTGGTCACCCAGTAGATCACCAGACCGGCCGGGAAGAAGAAGAACATCACCGAGAACATCAGCGGCATCAGCCACATCAGCTTGGCCTGCATCGGATCGGGCGGCAGCGGATTCAGCGCGGTCTGGATCATGGTCGTGATGGCCATCACCAACGGCAAGATGAAGAACGGATCAGGCTGGGCCAGATCGTGGATCCAGCCCACCCACGGCGCGTTGCGCATCTCCACCGTGGAGAGCAGCACCCAGTACAGGGCAATGAACACCGGAATCTGGATCATGATGGGCAGGCAACCGCCCAGCGGATTGACCTTTTCCTCGCGGTAGATCTTCATCATCTCTTGCTGCATCTGCTGCGGATTGCTCTTCAGGCGCTCGCGCATTTCCGTGATGCGGGGATTGATGGCTTTCATCTTGGCCATGCTCTTGTAAGCAGTGGCGTTGAGCCAATAGAAAGCGGCCTTGATCAGGACCACCAGCAACACGATGGACCAGCCCCAATTGGCCACAAAGCCATGGATTTTCTCCAGCAGCCAATACAGCGGCTTGGCCAGGATGGTTAGCCAGCCATAGTCCTTCACCAGCTCGAGGCCTGGCGTGACCATTTCCAGCACCTTCTCTTCCTGTGGGCCAACAAAAAGGCGGGCTGGCACCGATTTGCTCTGGCCCGGTGCGATCTCGCCCAGATTTGTGATGGCGCCAGCGGCGTAGAGGTTGTCGTCGATCTTGCGTGCGAAGTTGTCGCGCGCGATGCCTTCGTCAAGAATCCAGGCCGACGCAAAGTAGTGCTGGACCATGGCCACATAACCTTCGTTCGCCGTGCGCACGAAATCGGCCTTGAAACCATTGGCTTCGCGTTCCTGCGCTTTTTGCTTGTCGATGTCTTTGAAATCAACCTTCTGGTACTTCTTTTCAGCCGTGTAGATCGCCGGGCCCGTGAAGGTGGAATAGAAAGGTGTCGAATTGGCACTCTGCTTGTTGTCGCGCACCAGTTGCACATACAGCTGCGGACTCACGGTCTGGGCGCTGTTGTTGACCGCCGTGTCTTCCACGCCAATCACGTAGCTGCCACGCTTGAGCGTGTAGGTCTTGACCAGCTTGACGCCGCCCACTTCTGCCGATTCGTATTTGATCTGCAATTCGTCCTGGCCATCGGCCAACGCAGTGGCCGTGCTCACCAGCGTCATGGGGGTCTTGTGGGTCGGGAAGCCAGCGCCACCGATCAGACCCGACTGTGCGATGTAGGTGTGGGTGCCGTCTTGCGTGAGCAAGGTGAACGGAAACTCGCTCATCTCTTTGCGCGTATGGCCATCGGCAGCGTGCTTGAGCAGCTGCGCACCCACCAGCGAGCCGCCCTCGCTGTTGAAAGTCAGCTTGAAGGCATCGGTGGTGACCTCGGTCAGCACGGCCTGAGCGCTGGGCGTTGCAGCACCGGAGGAGGCCAATGCATCAACGCCACTGGCCCCGGCAGGCAGCGTGCCGCTGGCTTGTGGCACGCCGGCATTGCCGCTGGCGGTCGAAGCAGCAGGGGCCGAGACGGCAGCGCTCGGAAAGAACGTGGCCTTGTTGCCGTTGTGGATCTGCCATTTGTCCCAGAGCAGGACCATCGAGAAACCAAACACCACCCAGAGGATGGATCGACGGATGTCATTCATGACGGGTTCTTCTTTTCTGAGATTGGAGAAAGCAGACGGGTGAACAGCGCGGGCGGTGCGTCAGGCACCGGATCGCAACCGCCGTCGCACCAAGGGTTGCAACGGCCGATGCGGCGCAGCGCGAGATAGCCGCCGGCCATTGCGCCATGGCGTTGCAAGGCGTCCAAAGCGTACTGGGAGCAGGACGGCTCAAAGCGGCAGTTGCTGCCCAACGACGGGCTGATCAACAGACGGTAGCCCTTGACCAACCCGATCAGCAACTGGCGCGGCCATTCAATCAACATGAGACACCACCGCGGCCACCGGCAAAGCCACACGACCCCAAAGGGCCTGCAGCTCTTCGCGCACAGCCAATTTGAGCGGTTCCGACATGGCGCTCACATATGCCTTGCGGCTGAACTCGCTGCGCAAGCGCACCACCCAGGCTGCCTGGGGCAAGCCCGCAGGCAGCAAACGGGCGGTCTCATACACCTGACGGCGGATCGCGTTGCGGGTGACCGCTCGACGCGCCCAGCGTTTGGGCAGAACAACGCCTAACCATGCATCGGCCACAGGAAACAAGGGCCGCGCAGAAAGCGTGCCCTCGAGCGCTGCGCGGTGCAGCGCGAAGTGCGGGGTCTTGGCAACGGGCCTGTCCGCCATGGCGGCCTGGAACTGGGACCGGCTTCGGATGCGCTGCATGGGCAAGCCGTTCACAGCCCTGAGGCAGTGACGAGGGCCCGGCGCAAACTGCTCCGGCAAACCACCACGCTGCGTGAACTCAGACGGCCAGGCGCTTGCGGCCCTTGGCGCGGCGTGCGTTGATCACAGCGCGGCCACCGCGGGTCTTCATGCGAACGAGAAAGCCGTGGGTGCGGGCGCGTTTGATCTTGGAGGGCTGGTATGTGCGTTTCATGATGCTCAATAAGAATTCGGGGAAACCCGCAATTATCGCAAAGTTTCCAAGGGTTCAGCAAGCGATGTGGAAAGTGCCGGTGCCGCCGCCTCTGGTCCAGATCCCACAAAGGGATATTTTCCAGACGCTGGCGGCTTGTGGATAAGTCGCCGGTCGCACTACAATGATCGCTTCGCCCCCCGTCAATTGTCCACAACCATAAAGCGCTACCCTTCCGAATGACCGAGGGCATCCAACCCATCCCAGCAGCCATTGCCGCAGCGCCCGACACCACCGATTTGTGGGCCGTCTGCATGGAGCGCCTGGCGCAAGAAATCCCCGAACAGCAGTTCAATACCTGGATCCGCCCCCTGGTGGCCACAGCGGCTGCCGATGGTTCCAAGGTGGTGGTCAACGTGGCCAACCGGTTCAAAATGGACTGGATCCGGGCCCAATATGCACAGCGTATCGCCGTCTTGCTGGAAGGTATCCAGGGCCATCCGGTTGTTGTGGAGTTAGCGCTCGCTCCTCGTGAAGGCCCCAGCCGGACGACGCCAGCACCCAGGAATGTCCAAGAACAGGTATTGGCCGAGTTGCCCGACTTGGCACCGGCCGATCCCAGCAACAACGTCAACAGCCAGCGCAACCGCCTCAACCCTGCTCTGACCTTCAGCACCCTGGTCGAGGGTTCGGCCAACCGCATGGCGCGCGCCGCCGCGCTGCACGTGGCCGGCAGTCTGGGCCAGCTCTACAACCCGCTGTTCATCTACGGGGGCGTGGGCCTGGGCAAGACCCACCTCGTGCATGCGATTGGCAACCATTTGCTCGCCGACCGGCCCAATGCCAAGATTTTGTACATCCACGCCGAACAGTTCGTCACGGATGTGGTCAAGTCCTATCAGCGCAAGACATTTGACGAATTCAAGGAGCGTTACCACTCCCTCGATTTGCTGCTGATCGATGACGTGCAGTTCTTTGCCAACAAGGAGCGCACCCAGGAAGAGTTCTTCAACGCATTCGAAGCGTTGCTGGCCCGAAAGAGCCACATCGTGATGACCAGCGACACCTACCCCAAGGGCCTGGCCGACATCCACGAACGTCTGGTTTCCCGCTTCGATTCGGGGCTGACGGTGGCTTTGGAGCCGCCTGAGCTGGAAATGCGCGTGGCGATTCTGATCAACAAGGCAGCGGTCGAAAACGCGGTGATGCCCGAAGAGGTGGCGTTTTTCGTGGCGAAGAACGTGCGCTCCAACGTGCGCGAGCTCGAAGGCGCACTGCGCAAGATCCTGGCCTATTCGCGTTTCAACCAGAAAGAGATCTCGATCCAGCTGGCCCGCGATGCGCTGAAAGACCTGTTGTCGATCCAGAACCGGCAGATTGGCGTGGAAAACATCCAGAAAACGGTGGCCGACTATTACAAGATCAAGGTCGCCGACATGTATTCCAAGAAGCGCCCGGCCAGCATTGCGCGGCCGCGCCAGATCGCCATGTTTCTGGCCAAGGAGCTGACCCAGAAGAGCCTGCCCGAAATTGGCGAGCTGTTTGGCGGGCGCGACCACACCACCGTTCTGCACGCTGTTCGCAAAATTGGCGCCGAACGGCAGGTCAATACCGAGCTCAACCAGCAACTCCACGTCCTGGAGCAGACGCTCAAAGGTTGAATGTGAACCCGGTCAAGACCATGCCAAAAACGCACGATTTCACCCGGCGATTCGCGCCTGATTCGGCCCGATTTGCTCTCTGAGGGCCGATTCGCTGAAAACGCCCACAAACAAGCGAAAATAGAGGGGTTTTGGCCCCAAGAGACTTTTCTTGCCCATTCACCGCGCCAAGGGAGCGCGAAGCACGCTAACCAGAGACGAAAGAGTCCGACATGATCGTTTTCAAATCCACCCAAGACAAAGTACTGGCCGCCTTGCAATCGGTGGCCGGCATTGTGGAGCGCCGCCATACCTTGCCCATCTTGGCCAACGTGATGCTGAACAAGACCGGCCCGTCGGTCCAGCTGACCACCAGCGATCTGGAAATTCAAATCCGCACCACTTCCGAGCTCGAAGGCGACAGCGGCAACTTCGCCACCACCCTGGGCGCGCGCAAGCTGATCGACATCCTGCGCACCATGCCCACCGATCAGACCGTGAGCCTGGAAAACACCGGCGGCAAGCTCATCCTGAAGGGCGGCAAGAGCCGCTTCACGCTGCAAAGCATGCCCGCCGAAGATTTCCCGCTGGTGCAGGAATCGGCCAGCTTTGGCCCTGTGTTCGCCGTGCCGCAGAAAACGCTCAAGAGCCTGCTCGGCCAGGTGTCGTTCGCCATGGCCGTGCACGACATTCGCTATTACCTGAACGGCATCCTGTTCGTGGCCGAAGGCAAGAACCTCAGCCTGGTCGCCACCGACGGCCACCGTCTGGCCTTTGCCAGCGCCGAGCTGGATGTGGAAGTGCCCAAACAAGAAGTGATCTTGCCGCGCAAGACAGTGATGGAATTGCAGCGCCTGCTCTCCGACAAGGAAGGCGCGATCGAAATGCAATTCGCCACCAACCAGGCCAAGTTCAGCTTTGACGGCATGGAGTTCGTCACCAAGCTGGTCGAAGGCAAGTTCCCCGACTACAACCGCGTCATCCCGAAGAACCACAAAAACATCGTCACGCTGGGCCGCGTGCCACTGCTCGCTTCGCTGCAGCGCACCGCCATCATGACCAGCGAGAAATTCAAAGGCGTGCGCCTGAACGTGGAGCCAGGCACGCTGCGCGTGGCTTCGAGCAACGCAGAGCAGGAAGAAGCCGTTGACGAGCTCGACATCGACTACGGTGGCGACGCCATCGAGATCGGTTTCAACGTCACCTACCTGATCGACGCGCTGCAAAACATGAGCCAGGAAATGGTTCGCATCGAACTGTCTGACGGCAACAGCTCCGCGCTGGTGACCAACCCCGACGACAGCGCCTTCAAATACGTTGTGATGCCGATGCGGATCTAAGCCTTCGCCTTCAGCTGCCACCTCTAGCCCAACCCGCTCTCCAGCGGGTTTGGCGTTTACTGAGATAGAGAAATTCCGATATGTCCGAAGACAACAAGCCCGCAGAATCTGACGTTCACACTGGTGAAGCCAGCCAGAGCAGCTCCAATTTCCAGCCCACGATCGACAGCAACCAGGCCGGCGCCAGCGAGGGCTACGGCGAAGGGGCGATCACCATCCTGGAAGGCCTGGAGGCGGTGCGCAAGCGCCCGGGCATGTACATCGGCGACACCTCTGACGGCACCGGTCTGCACCACCTGGTGTTCGAGGTCGTCGACAACTCCATCGACGAAGCGCTCGCCGGCCATTGCGACGACATCGTCGTCACCATCCATTCCGACAACTCCATCTGCGTCACCGACAACGGCCGCGGCATTCCCTCGGGCGTGAAGATGGACGACAAGCACGAGCCCAAGCGCTCGGCCGCCGAAATCGCGCTGACCGAGCTGCACGCCGGCGGCAAGTTCAACCAGAACTCGCTACAAGGTCTCCGGCGGTCTGCACGGCGTGGGCGTGTCCTGCGTGAACGCGCTGTCGGTCTGGCTGCGCCTGATCGTGCGCCGCGAAGGCCAGATGCACCAGATCGAATTCGCGCGCGGCTTCGTGCAAAACCGCATTCTCGAGATGCGCGACGGCGTTGAAGTCTCGCCGATGAAGGTCATCGGCCCGACCGAAAAGCGCGGCACCGAAGTCCACTTCCTGCCCGACACCGAGATCTTCAAGGAAAACAACGACTTCCACTACGACATCCTGGCCAAGCGCCTGCGCGAACTCTCCTTCCTGAACAACGGTGTGCGCATCCGCCTGAAAGACGAGCGCACCGGCAAGGAAGACGACTTCTCCGGCGCCGGCGGCGTCAAGGGCTTCGTGGACTTCATCAACAAAGGCAAGACCACGCTGCACCCCAACGTGTTCCACGCCATGGGCGACCGCGCCAGCGATCAGGGCACCAACATCGGCGTGGAAGTCGCGATGCAGTGGAACAGCGGCTACAGCGAACAGGTGCTGTGCTTCACCAACAACATCCCCCAGCGCGATGGCGGCACCCACCTGACCGGCCTGCGCGCGGCGATGACCCGCGTCATCAACAAGTACATCGAAGAACACGAGTTCGCCAAGAAAGCCAAGGTCGAAGTCACCGGCGACGACATGCGCGAAGGCCTGTGCTGCGTGCTGTCGGTCAAGGTGCCCGAGCCCAAGTTCTCCAGCCAGACCAAAGACAAGCTGGTCTCCAGCGAAGTGCGCGGCCCGGTCGAAGACATCGTCTCGCGCCTGCTGGCCGACTACCTGCAAGAGCGCCCCAACGACGCCAAGATCATCTGCGGCAAGATCGTTGAAGCCGCCCGCGCCCGCGAAGCCGCGCGCAAGGCCCGCGAAATGACGCGCCGCAAAGGCGTGCTCGACGGCATGGGCCTGCCCGGCAAGCTCGCCGACTGCCAGGAAAAAGACCCGGCCGAATGCGAAATCTACATCGTCGAGGGCGACTCCGCCGGCGGCTCCGCCAAGCAGGGCCGCGACCGCAAATTCCAGGCCATCCTGCCCCTGCGCGGCAAGATCCTGAACGTGGAAAAAGCGCGCTATGAAAAGCTGCTGACCTCCAACGAGATCCTGACGCTGATCACCGCGCTGGGCACCGGCATCGGCAAAGCCGGCGGCGAAGGCGCCAACAGCGACGGCAAGGACGACTTCAACGTCGCCAAGCTGCGCTACCACCGCATCATCATCATGACCGACGCCGACGTCGACGGCGCCCACATCCGCACCCTGCTGCTCACCTTCTTCTACCGCCAGATGCCCGAGCTCGTCGAGCGCGGCCACATCTACATCGCCCAGCCACCGCTCTACAAAGTCAAGGCCGGCAAGGAAGAGCTGTACCTGAAAGACGGCCCCGCGCTCGACAGCTTCCTGCTGCGCATCGCCCTCAAAGACGCCAAGGTCTCCACCGGCGGCGCCACCGACACCCTGCTCGAAGGCGACACCCTGGCCGAGCTGGCGCGCAAGCACCAGGTCGCCGAGCGCGTCATCGCGCGCCTGTCCAACTTCATGGACCCCGAAGCCCTGCGCGCCATGGCCGACGGCGTGAGCATCAAGCTCGACACGGTGGAAGAAGCCGAAGTCAGCGCCATCGCCCTGCAAGCCAAGCTGCGCGAGCTCAGCGCCACCGGCGTGCCCGCCGAAGTGGCCGGCGAGTTCGACACCCGCACCGACAAGCCCATCCTGCGCATCAGCCGCCGCCACCATGGCAACGTCAAGAGCAGCATCATCACGCAGGACTTCGTGCACGGCGCCGACTACGGCGCGCTGAGCACCGCCGCCGAAACCTTCCGCGGCCTGCTCGGCGAAGGCGCCAAAGCCATGCGCGGCGAAGGCGACAAGCAGAAAGAAGAACGCGTGAGCGACTTCCGCCAGGCCATGCAATGGCTGATCTCGGAAGCCGAGCGCACCACCAGCCGCCAGCGCTACAAGGGTCTGGGCGAAATGAACCCCGCCCAGCTCTGGGAAACCACCATGGACCCCGCCGTGCGCCGCCTGCTGCGTGTACAGATCGACGACGCCATCGAAGCCGACCGCGTGTTCACCATGCTGATGGGCGACGAAGTCGAACCGCGCCGGGAATTCATCGAACAGAACGCCCTGCGCGCCGGCAACATCGACGTCTGATTTTTACAATCAGGCCCATCGGTTGAACAACCCATGGGCCTTGGCAGCTGAGAGGGTCAGCTTTGGCGAACGCCAGCTGACCTTTGCGGAATTCCACCATCAACCTGCGCTTTTGCGCCAAGACCCTTTAGCCAAAATCCCATGAGTGCCTTTCTAGAAGAAACCGTCCTGAGCGTCCACCACTGGACCGACCGCCTGTTCAGCTTCACCACCACGCGCGACACCAGGCGCTGCGCTTTTCCAACGGTCACTTCACCATGATCGGCCTGCGCGTGGACGGCAAGCCGCTGCTGCGCGCCTACAGCATCGTCAGCGCCAACTACGAAGAGCACCTCGAGTTCCTGAGCATCAAGGTGCCCGACGGCCCGCTGACCTCGCGCCTGCAGCACATCCAGGTCGGCGACAAGATCGTCGTCGGCCGCAAGCCCACCGGCACCCTGCTGATCGACTACCTGCTGCCGGGCAAGCGCCTGTACCTGCTGGGCAGCGGCACCGGCCTGGCGCCGTTCCTGAGCATCGTCCGCGACCCCGACACCTACGAGCGGTTCGAGAAAGTCATCGTGGTGCACGGCGTGCGCGAAGTGGCCGAGCTGGCCTACCGCGACTACCTCACCCACGAACTGCCCAAGCACGAGCTGCTGGGCGAGATCGTGTCCGAGCAGATGCTGTACTACCCCACGGTGACCCGCGAGGCGTTCGAGCACCAGGGCCGCATCACCACCTGCTGGACAACGGGCAAGCTGACGCGCGACCTCGGCCTGCCCGACCTCGACCCCGCCCACGACCGCGTCATGATCTGCGGCAGCCCCGGCCTGCTCAAGACCTGCAAGCACATCCTGGACGCGCGGGGCTTCAAGGAAGGCAACACCACGACGCCGGGCGACTTCGTGGTCGAGCGGGCTTTCGTCGACAGCTGATAAACCCCAGGCGCATCGCGCTGGAATGGCCCCCGGAGGTTGCACGACTTCCGGGGGCCATTCGCATTTCAGGGGCCGCGCCCCCGGCGCCCGAACGCGCAAGCGCCTCGCCACAACAACCAGGCATCGCGCCCGGGTGCCCCCACCGCAGATGAGGCGACCCAGTCAACGCCCAAAACACCCTTGCCTGGCGGCCAGGCGGTGACGCGCAGGCAACAGGCGCCGCAGCCGCTCGGCCACTAGACTGCTCGATTGCCCCAACGCCCCAGAGGAAACACCCCATGAGCACCGACATCCCCCGCACCAGCCTGCAACTGCGCTCCCTGATCCGCGCCAACGGCGAACTCGAGGTCTCGCTGCAAGAGGTTGACATCCCCGAGCCGGCGGCCGACGAGGTGCTGGTTCGCATCGAAGCCACGCCCATCAACCCCTCCGACCTCGGCCTGCTGTTTGGCGCCGCCGACATGAGCACCGCCAAAGTGTCCGGCACGCCGGAGCGCCCGGTGTTGAACGCGCAAGTGCCCGAAAAGCTGCATCAAGGCCATGGCCGCCCGCGCCGACGAATCCATGCCCGTGGGCAACGAAGGCGCCGGCGTCGTCATCAAGGCCGGCAGCTCGCCCGCCGCGCAAGCGCTGCTGGGCAAAACCGTGGCCATGATCGGCGGCGCCATGTACGCGCAACACCGCACATTCAAGGTCGAGCAATGCATGCCGCTGCCCGCGGGCACCACCCCGGCCGAAGGCGCCTCCTGCTTCGTCAACCCGCTGACCGCGCTGGGCATGGTCGAGACCATGAAGCGCGAAGGCCACAAGGCGCTGGTGCACACCGCCGCCGCCTCCAACCTCGGCCAGATGCTCAACCGCATCTGCCTGAAAGACGGCATCGGCCTCGTGAACATCGTGCGCAAGCCCGAGCAGGCCAAGCTGCTGCGCGACATGGGCGCCCAACACGTCTGCAGCACCGACTCCCCCAACTTCCTCGCCGAGCTGACCGACGCCCTGGCCGCCACCGGCGCCACCATCGCCTTCGACGCCATCGGCGGCGGCAAACTGCCCGGCCAGATCCTGACCTGCATGGAAGCGGCCATCAACCGCACCGCCAAGGAATACAGCCGCTACGGCTCGGCCGTGCACAAGCAGGTCTACCTCTACGGCATGCTCGACCCCGCACCCACCGAATTCAGCCGCAGCTTCGGCATGGCCTGGGGCATGGGCGGCTGGCTGCTGTTCCCCTTCCTGCAAAAGATCGGCCAGGCCGAAGGGCAAAAGCTGCGCGACCGCGTCGCCGCCGAACTCAAGACCACCTTCGCCAGCCACTACACGCGCACCGTGTCGCTGGCCGAGGCGCTGACGCTGGAGGCGATCGCGGTGTATGGGCAGCGGTCGACGGGGGCGAAGGTGTTGATTGATCCGAGCAAGGCGTAATTCCCTGGCGTCGGCGCAAACCGGGATTGCTGGTCTACGTCGCGTCAATGAGCAAATCTTCCCCCATTAGCAATCGATAAAATCACTTCCCATCACACCGGGCATTTGATATGGATTGGACACGTGAAGAGGTAGAAGCCATCGTTGCCGACTACCTGCGGATGCTCAGCCTCGAGCTTTCTGGGCAGCGCTACAACAAGTCCACCCATCGCCGCGCTTTGCAGCAAAAACTCCACAGTCGTTCAGAGGGATCGATAGAGTTCAAGCACTGCAACATCAGTGCAGTGATGATCGAACTGGACTACCCGCCACTGAGAGGTTACCTACCCAGAGGAAACTATCAAGAATTGCTGCGAGAAGTGGTCGAGCAGCAGTTGCATCTGTCGCCGCATCTGGACGTGATCGCTTTGGCTGCGGTTCAACAGCCTGCAGTTGTGCCAGAACTGATCAATTTTGATGCCGTAGAGGCTTCGGCACCTCTGAAGAAGCATGCTGCAACAGATGTTGGGAGGGCGTATCACGGCAACCCGGTAAAGCGCGACTATTTGGCGAGGGAGGCAAAAAACCAGTCCCTAGGTCTAGCGGGCGAAGAATTCGTTCTCAGCTACGAGCACTGGCGTTTGGTCAAGCTTGGCAAGCAACTACTGGCTGATCGCGTGGAACACGTATCCAAATCCAAAGGAGACGGCCTGGGCTACGACCTACTTTCGTTCGATTTCAACGGACGGGAGCGGTTTATCGAGGTCAAGACAACCGCATATGGGAAGGAAACTCCGTTCTACGTGACCCGGGGTGAGCTGTCGTTTTCACGCGAGGCCAGTACCCAATTTCACTTGTGCCGCGTGTTCGATTTTCGAAAGTCTCCAAGACTGTTTTCGCTCCAAGGCCAGCTTGACGATCACTGCCAATTGGACCCCGTGACCTATCAAGCCAGCTTTGGATAAACCGCATCTCAAGCAGTGTCCCGCTGCTCAAAACCCGCAAACACCCCCTCACCCTCCGCGACATTGACGCCATCCACCTTGGCCAACGGCGGCCCCTGCTGGGCCCATTCGATCAGCGCCAGCACCGCACTCTCCGGCCCGCTGGCCATGGCCTCCACGCTGCCGTCCAGCCGGTTCCTGACCCAGCCATTCACACCCAGCCGCCTGGCCTCTTGCGCCATGCTCCAGCGGTAGCCCACGCCTTGCACGCGGCCGGTGATGCGCAGGTGCCGGGTGATCAACGCGGCCTCGCTGCCGCTCACTGGGCTTCGGCCTCGAAGCCGGCCTCCTGCAGCTTGGCGGCGATGTCTTGGGGCGAGATCATCGCGGTGTGGCTGACCCAGGCTTGTTGCCGGGGCAGGTCCACGCCGGCCTGGCTGACGCAGGGCAGGTCTTGCAGCTCGAACATGACGGCGTCTGCGTCGGCCTGGGTGTGCATGGCGGGGATGTGGAAGGTGGTGTCTGGCATGGGGGTCTTGGATCGCTGGGTTGCGGTGGGCAGATGAACAGGCTACCTCAGGCTCAAGCATGCATTGAACGGGCAGCGCCGCGCGGGAGGTGGTGCCAAACGATACCGCTGTGGCAGGCCATTCGCATGGCGCTTCAGCGGTACCGGGCGGGCTGCCCGCTGACGGGGGATCAGCGGAAGCCGACTTTCACCACCGGGTTGCCCGGCAGGCCCTGGTATTGCACTTCCACATTCAGCCCCGGCTTGGGTGGCAGCAGCTTGGAGAACGAGCCGAGGCTGATCAGGTCGCCCTTCTTGAGCGTCAGGCCCTGGCTGGCGAGATCCTGCGCGAGCCAGACCACGGCGTTGAGCGGGTGCTCCAGCACGTCGCTGCCCTTGCCTTTGTCGATCTCGGCGCCATCGCCTTTGACGATGACCACCATGTCGCGCAGCGCGTCGCTGAAGGCGGCGGTGCGCTGCACGGCCATGGGCTCGCCGACAACGCCCAGGCGCGCGCCGACGTTGATGGCGGCGATGGCCGCGCCGTTGAGCTTGGGCGGCGCCATCACCACGAGATCGGGCAGCTCGATGAAGGGGATCACCTGGTCGATGTTCTTCAAAACGTCCTCGGGTGTGCGGGCCTGGTTGATGGCGGCGCTGCTCACGCGCACCAGCATGTCGGCCTCGAACAGGGGGCGGGCGCCGAACTTGGCATCCACCGTGGCGCCGTCTTTGAGCAGCATGGGCGCGTAGAGCTCGCCCCACACGGGGGCGTCGGTGTTGAAGCGCTTTTGCACCGCCGGGTTGGTGAGCCCGGCTTTGTAGCCCACCTGGGTGGCGCCGATCTGTTGCACGAGGAAGCGGTTGACCTTGGCGCGGGTGCATTCGCCGTCGGCCTTGGACAGGCCTTCGGGGTTGGCCGCCGGCGTCTTGGCCATGTAGTTGGCCACGAGCGCGGCGGCTTCGAGATCGCTCAGGCAAGCGGCGTGGGCGGCCGGCGCGAGCAGGGCGGCGAGCGCCAGGCTCAGCAGCGCAGCAGGGGTCTTGAAACGGCGTGGCATCTTGCGGGTCTCCTCAGGTTGTGGGTATTGAAAAACGATGATACGGCGCGGGAGGCCAGCGCCTACCGGTGCAATCCCGCGCCTGTATCTATCGCCGCAACATTGAGCCGCAGGCGCACCGGCCCGGTATGGCGACAATAGGGTGCAGCTGCGCGGCCCCTGGGGTCGACGCAACCCTTCTTTCAACCATTGTTGTCTTTACCCGCCATTGCCATGACCGATGCCTCCGCCCCCACCCCCGAGCGCCCACCGCTGCCCGACCGGCTGTCCATTTACGCCAGCAGCCCCCACCACGTGGCCGCCGTGTTTGAACACGACATTGGCATTCGCTTCAACGGCAAAGACCGCGCCGATGTGGAGGAATACTGCATCAGCGAGGGCTGGGTCAAGGTGCCAGCGGGCAAGACGGTGGACCGCAAGGGCCACCCGCTGATGATCAAGCTCAAGGGCAAGGTCGAAGCGTTTTACCGCTGACCCGCCACATGCCAACCCGCCATGGCCAGCGAACGCAAGGCGCTGCCCACCATTGACCCGGCCCGATGCACCGGCTGCGGCTGGTGCGTGGCGGCTTGCCCGCCACATGTCTTGTCGCTGGAAACGGTGAACGGGCGCAAGTTTTCAACGCTGCACGACGCGCCGGGTTGCACCGGCTGTGCGCTGTGCGCGGTGAAATGCCCGTTTGACGCGATCGCGATGGTCAAGCTGGCGGCCCCTGACGTTTCTGCTGCCTACCCATGACGTTGCCCTACCCCGACCGCCGCTTCACCGGTTGCCTGTTTGACATGGACGGCACGCTGCTGACCTCCATAGCCGCTTCCGAACGGGTCTGGACGGCCTGGGCCCAGCGCCAGGGTGTGGACGCCATCCAGCTGCTGGCCACCATGCACGGCAAGCGGGCGGAAGACACGGTGCGCAGCCTTCAGTTGCCCGGCGTTGACCCGGTGGAAGAGGCCGCAGCGATCACGCGGGCCGAGATCGACGATGTGGGCGGCATCGAGGCGATCGCAGGCGCGGCCGAATTCCTGGCAGCGCTGCCGCGCGAACGCTGGGCGATCGTGACCTCGGCGCCGCGCGCGCTGGCGCTGCGGCGCATCGCGGCGGCCGGCCTTCCCTTGCCCGATGTGTTGATCACGGCCGATGACGTGTCGCGCGGCAAGCCCGCGCCCGATGGCTTCCTGCTCGGCGCGCAGCGCCTGGGGCTGCAGGCATCTGAATGTCTGGTGTTTGAAGACACACTCGCGGGCCTGCGACGCGGGCGAAGCGGCCGGGGCGGCGGTGGTTGTGATCAGCGCAACGCACCACAAACCTTTGCACACCGACCACCCCAGCTTGTTGAACTACAGCGGCGTGCGCCTTCAGGTGGACGCGGGCGGGCTTCGGCTGTTGCAGGCCTGCGCCAATTGATGGCGGGGCGAGCTTCTACCCCATCGGGCAAAAGCTCGCTGAAGACGGTCGCAAAGGCTTGGCGGCCCAAGCCATCAGCGGGGGTGACAGCAGACTTTGTTGCAATGCGGCAAACTCCAGCCCCTGACGCCCTGTTTTTGATGGGCGTATTTCCCCGAACAACCCCCCGGAGCTTTCAACAACATGAGCGATCTGTCGCAAAACCCCCAAGCCCCCGCCGTGCTCGACGCCCTGCAGTGGCGCTACGCCGCCAAGAAGATGAACCCCGCCAAGGCCGTTCCTCAGGAAAAGGTGGAGCGCATCCTGGAAGCGGCCCGCCTGGCGCCCACTTCCAGCGGCTTGCAGCCGTTCGAAATCATCGTGGTCACCAGCAAAGAAGTGCGCGCCCAGATCCAGCCCATCGCCTGGAACCAGGCGCAAATCACCGACGGCTCGCACCTGCTGGTGTTCGCCGCCTGGGACAACTACACGCCCGAGCGCATCAACCACATGTTCGACCTGACCAACGAACAGCGCGGCGGCACCAACGAAGGCTGGGAAAACTACCGCCAGATGTTGCTCAACAACTACCCCAAGCGCGATGCGCAAGTGAACTTCGAGCACGCCGCCCGCCAGGCCTACATCGGCCTGGGCGCCGCGCTGATCGCGGCCGCGTTCGAGGAAGTCGACAGCACGCCCATGGAAGGTTTCGACCCCGCCAAGCTCGACGAGATCCTGAGCCTGCGCGAGCGCGGTCTGCGCAGCGTGGCGATCCTGCCGCTGGGCTACCGCGCCGACGAGGGCGACTGGCTGGTGAACCTGAAGAAGGTGCGCCGCCCACGCGAACAGTTCATCACGGAAGTCTGAAAGCCGCGCTCCGCCCATTCAACCAGCAGGTGGGGTGCGGCGGGGCGCCAGGCGAAGCGCTCAGAAGCAGGGCGCCAGCCTGAAGATCCGCAGCACGCGGATGATGGAGAGACCCGTCAAGCCACAGGCTGCGGGCCTTGGGCCCCGAGCCGGGAAAGCGCGCTGGCGCCCAGCCAGGCCTGCAAGGAAGCCGACAGCCTCGGGGCGCCCTTGACCGAAATGTCGCGACTCACCACGGCCTCGTCAAACCGGCGTCGGCACGTCCAGACTGCGATCATGGTTCGCAGCGAACACCGGACAAGAATGTCAACGTCGAAGCCGTTGTCGGTGAGACAAAGATCGATCTCGCCGTTGTCCGACACCAGCCACCAGTCGCGGGCCCCTTCGGGCGCGTCGGGGTACTCGAACTGCACGACGACACGCTGATCGGGAAAAGCCTGCACATCGATGCTGCGCCGCATGTCCCACATCAGCAAGCCCGCGTCCAGATCGTCGTCTTGCAAGCTGGCGCCAGCCCAGCGATGACCCCAGATGCCCAAATGCTCGATGATGGGTCTGAGCGCCATGCCCGCGTCGGTGAGGTGATAAGTGGGGCTGGAAGGTCCGCCACCTCTTTGCTCCACCACACCCGCTTTGACCAACTGCTTGAGGCGCGTGGACAGCAGCGTGGGCGACATCAAGGGCGCGCCATGATGAAGCTCACCAAAACGCGAGCTGCCGGCCATGAGCTCGCGCACGACGATCAGCGTCCAGCGCTCACACAGCAGTTGTGTGGCCTGGGCAAGAGGACAAAACTGGCCATAGGTTTTCATGGTGTGGGGTCCGGGCGCGGCATTGCTCAGCATGTGCCTTTCAACGGCTTTGGTCAAGGCGAAGGCCATGCGCCTCCCTTCACTACAGATCCTGTACTTCACAGACCGGCCAGCGACGCCCAAGATGAAATCGCCTCGCCTCCCAAGCGAAGGCCGACAACTTCTTTCAACCATTGGAGAACATCATGAGCGCATCCCTCTACGAACGACTCGGCGCCACCGAAGGCATCACCCGGCTGGCGGGCGATCTCGTTGACAACCACATGGCCAACCGCATCATTGCAACCCGCTTTGCCAACTCCGACCTGCCCAAAATGAAACACCTGGCCGCCACATTTTTTATTGGCGCCACTGGCGGGCCGGACGTCTACAAAGGCAAGGACCTGCTGGCCGCGCACAAGGGCATGAACATCTCTGCCGTCGAATTCAACGCCGTGCTGGACGACGCGCTCAGCGCCATGCAAAAGAACAAGATCGGTCAGCGCGAGCAGGAAGAAGTGCTGTTTGCGTTCTACAGCATGCGATCACAGATCGAGCTGGTGTAACGGCAGTGCAACCCGTGGACCACCGAACATGCATTTGCCCCCCCGCCCGCTGCCAGGGGGGGCAATGGCGCGAGGCCTGGGCGGCGACACGGCAGCCCCGAGCGCCTGCGGCGCTGGTGATCAGCTGAACACGCCGCCGTATTCCTTGCGCAATTCGCCCTTCTGAACCTTGCCAGTGCCGCCCACCGGCAGGCTTTCCAGGAACACCACGTCGTCTGGCACCCACCACTTGGCCACGCGCTCGGCCAGGAAGGCGAGCATCTCTTCCTTCTCCACCGATTGCCCAGGTTTGCGCACGATGAACAGCAGTGGGCGCTCGTCCCACTTGGGGTGCTTGACGCCGATGACCGCAGCCATCGCCACGGCCGGGTGGGCCACGGCGGCGTTTTCGAGGTCGATGGAGCTGATCCATTCGCCACCGGTCTTGATCACGTCTTTGGTGCGGTCGCGGATCTGCATCAGGCCGCTGGCGTCGATGGTGGCGATGTCACCCGTGGGGAACCAGCCGTCGACCAGCGGCGATTTCTCGGCCTTGTAATACGAGGAAATGATCCACTGCCCGCGCACCATGAGTTCGCCCTGTGAGGTGCCGTCGCGCGGCAACGTGGCGCCGGTTTCATCGACCACCTTGATGTCCACCCCGAACACGCTCTTGCCCTGCTTGGCCACGATGGCGTGCTGCGCTTCGGTGGAGCTTTTTTCGGTCGTTGGCGGTGAGCACGCTCATGGTCGCCACGGCGGTGGTTTCGGTCATGCCCCAGCCGTGGCGCACCTCCACGTCATAGCTGTCGGCGAACTTCGCGATCAGCGCTTGCGGCATCGCCGAGCCGCCCACCGCCGTGCATCGCATGGTGCTGAACTTCAGACCGTGTTGCTCCACATGGCCGATCAGGGCCTGCCAGATGGTGGGCACACCGGCGCTGATGGTCACGCGCTTCGGCCTCCATCAGCTCGTACAACGAAGCGCCATCGAGCTTGCGGGCCCGGCAGCACCAGGCGCGCGCCGGACAACAGCGCGGCATAGGGGATGCACCAGGCGTTGATGTGGAACATGGGCACCACCGGCAGGATGGTCTGCCTCGGTGAGAGGTCGAGCACGCCGGGCAGGCAACCCGACAGGGCGTTGAGCACGATGGAGCGGTGCGAGTACAGCGCGCCCTTGGGGTTGCCGGTGGTGCCCGAGGTGTAGCACAGGGCCGCGGCTGTGCGCTCGTCGAAACTGGGCCAGTCGAACGATCTCGCTGGCGGGACCGATCAGCGTCTTCGTACGCCAGCACGTTGGCCACGCCTTCGATCGCCGGGCGTGTGCTCTTTCTCGGCCAGGCACACCCAGGCGCGCACTTTCGGACAATGCGCCGCGATGCCTTTGACCAGCGGCGCGAAGGTGGCGTCGAACAACACCACTTCGTCTTCGGCGTGGTTGATGATGTAGATCAGCTGCTGCGGGTGCAGGCGCGGGTTGCAGGTGTGCATCACCATGCCGCTGCCCGAGACGGCGTAGTAGGCCTCCAGGTGGCGGTGGTTGTTCCAGGCGATGGAGCCCACGGCGCTGCCGGGTTGCAACCCCAGGCCGGCCAGTGCGTTGGCCAGCTTGCGGGTGCGCACGGCACAGTCGGCGTAGGTGTAGCGAAAGAGGGGGCCGTGGGTCTCGCGCGAAACCACTTCGGTGTCGCCGGCCTGGTGGCGCGGCGTGTTCGATGCACATCGGACAGCAGCAGGGGGCGGTCCATCATGAGGCCGGTTTGAAGCATGGTTGTGTTTCCTTGTTGGGATGCGTTGCCAAAGATCGTCAACCGGTCAGAATAGCTTTCATGACGGGCCGCGTCACCGGGGTAAGCACGGACCCAGGGTCGCGGGCGCGACGCAGCGGCAGCGTCTCGCGCGTTGGACTCAGGCCCTGGTGGCTCGATAACGCTTCAACCAGCCCAGGCCTTCACTCGTGCCTGCGCGTGGGCGGTATTCGCAGCCCACAAAGCCTGGGTAGCCCAGCGCATCGAGCCGATCGAACAGGAAAGGGTGGTGGACTTCGCCCTCGTCGGGCTCGTGGCGATCTGGCACGCCGGCGATCTGGATGTGGCCCACACCCTCCAGGTGCTTTTCCAGCCGGCGGCAAATGTCGCCCTCCATGATCTGGCAGTGGTACCAGTCCATCTGCACCTTGAGGTTGGGCGCACCGGCTTCGGTGACGATATCGTGCGCCTGCTGCTGGAAGTTGAGGAAGTAGCCGGGCATGTCGCGCGTGTTGATGGGCTCGATCAGCAGCGTGATGCCCAGCGGCGCGCAGCGCTCGGCTGCACGCCGCAGGTTGTTCACGTAGACACCGCGCGCCATCTCGAACGAAACCCCAGCGGGCAGCAACCCTGCCATCGCGTGCAGCCGCTGGCAGCCGGTGGCTTGCGCGTATGTCAACGCGATGTCGAGGTCAGCGGCGAACTCGGCCTCGCGCCCCGGGTGGCAGGCCATGCCGCGTTCGCCGGCCGCCCAGTCGCCTGGCGGCAGATTGAACAAGGCTTGCGTGAGGCCATGGTTTTGCAAGCGTGTGGCGATGTCTTGCGGGGAGTGTTCGTAGGGAAACAGAAACTCCACCGCCTCGAATCCATCGCGCGCGGCGGCTTCGAAGCGCTCAAGGAAGGGCAGCTCGGCGTACATCATGGAGAGGTTGGCGGCGAATCGGGGCATGGCAAAGGCGTCTGAAAAACGGGCCTGGGGTGGTGCAGGCAAGGCAGACCAGTTTGCCAGACCATCGGTTTTCTTGCGCCAGGTGCAGAAGTGGCGGGGCGCAAAAAAACCCCGGAGCCTTCAGGCCACGGGGTTGAAACTGGCGGTGAAGCCAGTGGGTGAGGAGGAACCTCAGAGAGACTGCTGAATGCCTGCCACGACCCAGCCGCCTGCGCCGCTGGTGGGTTTGGTCATGTGCCAGATTTCATCCACGGCCTCGGGCATGGGCGCACCATCTTCGCGCAACGAGCCGGTGAAGCGCACGCTCACGATGTAGCGACCAGCCTCTTCAACCACCTCGGTCACCGCGGCCTGGATATCGATCACCTCGGTTGTGTTGGTTGCGCCGTTGCGCTCGCTCAGGTCCATCTGGATCTCGGCGAAAACCTCGGGGCTGGTGAACTGGCGGATGTCGTCGAGGTCACCCGCGTCGTGGGCAGCCTGCAGGCGAATGAAGTTGACCTTGGCATTGCGCTCGAAAGCGGCCACATCGAAGTCGGCAGGGATGTGTGCGGCGTGGCGAGGTGCCGCCACCGGCGAGCTGGCTGCCGATGATGGAGCCGCCGCCCTGGCCACCTGGCTTCAGGCTGTCAAATGCAGCGGGGCGGTTGGGCGCAGCGCCCGGGGTTTCATGGGCGTAGCGCATGCCTTGCATGCCGGCGCCCGATCCGCCCGCCGCTTGTTTGCGGGTCAGGAACACGGAACAAGGCGATCGCGGCGATCACGCCCAGGCCCAGCAACAAGATGGAGCCAAACGCCTTCACCAAAACCCAGGTGCGAGGCCAGCGCAGCCAGACCCAGACCTGCGGCAATGCCTGCCAAGGGGCCCATCCAGGAACGCTTGGGCGCAGCGGCAGCGCCTGCGGCACCCGCGGCGGGCGCGGCCTGCGCGGCGTTCGGATTGGCCGGCGCTTTCGGCGGCGCAGCCTGGCGCTTGCATGCCCAGCGACGTGGCGCCGCCAAAACGCTTGGCCTCGGCGTCCATCGCGACGCTGCTCAGGCCCAAGGCCCAAAACGATGGCCAACATGGTCAGAAATTTCATGGTGTCTCCTGCACAGAGTATCAAAAACAGAGGACAAGGGTAGCCGCCTCAACACATCTTATAAAACCAGCTCATTTCTGATATTCATTCTCTAAAAAAGGGAATGTTTCGCGAACCAGCAAGCAAGTCTGCTGGCGCACTCGAGGCCGCTGATGCCCTACGATTGCCCATGGTGAACCAGCGCATGGCCGTGATCGACTTCGAAACCACCGGCATCTCGCCGGGCATGGGCGACCGCGCCACCGAAGTGGCCATCGTGCTCACCGAGAACGGGCGGATCGTGGACCGGTTTCAGAGTTTGATGAACGCGGGCGTCTACATTCCGGCCTTCATCACCCAGCTCACAGGCATCACCAACGCCATGGTGCAGGCCGCGCCACCGGCCGAAACGGTGATGGCGCGAGGCGGCGCGCTTCGTGGGCGACCTGCCCATGGTGGCGCACAACGCCTCGTTCGACCGGCGCTACTGGATGGCCGAACTGGCCCGCGCCGGGCATCGAAGCGCAGCAGCCCTTTGCCTGCACAGTGTTGCTCTCGCGCCGGCTGTCTATCCCGAGGCGCCGAGCCACAAACTCGGTTCGCTGGTGAGCCGCTTGGGCCTGCCGCAAACCGGCGCGGCCCACCGGGCTTTGGCCGACGCCGAAATGGCCGCCGAGTTGCTGGTCCACCTGCAAAACACCTTGCGCACGCGCCACGGCGTGGGCAACCCGGACCACGCCTTTTTGCGTGGGCCTGCAAGCCTGCAGCAAAGCCGGTTGCCGAAGTTTTTTGCGCGATGCACCGCCGCTGAGGCGAACTGAACAACCCCGTCCATCTTGGCCGGGAGGCGCTCAAACTCCGCGCTGACAGCGGTTTTCAGCGAGCGGCATCAACGGGCCAGCAGCGCGGTCAAGGTCAGCGAGCTGACCACCGCCGGCTGCGTGGGCGGCAGGCGCTGCAACATCGCTGCTTGCGCCCAGGCTTGCAAATCGGCCTCGCGCGCAGCACACGGTTCACCGCATCGATCAATGGCGCCTTGTCGGCCAACGCGACCCAGCCCACATTGACGCCCAGCGACGATGGCTTGCCCGCGCGCAGTTGCAAGCTATCGGCATCGCGCTTGCGGTACACGTCCCAGGCGGTGCTGGGCATCAGCATGGCATCCACCTGGCCGCTTCCAGCGCAGCCCAGCGGTCCTCGTTTCGCCCATCGACACCATGCGCGGCACCAGTGCACCACCCTGGAAGGTGGCCATCAGCGTGCCTTCCAGCGTGCCGGCCACGGCGCCCACTTTCTGACCGCGCAGCTCGCCCAAGGCGTTGGCCGCGGGCACATCCAGCCGCTGCACCAGCTGCAAAGCCATGCCCTGGTAGGCCTGGCTGGCCACCAGCTTGCCCAGCAGCACATCGGCGCGATCGCGCGGTCGCTTGGCGCCGGGGTAATCGGGCGGCTTGGCCTTGAGGCGGCCAGGCTTGGCCGAGATCGGCGGCCAGCAGCGGAAACCCGCTGACCAGATCGCACACCCCGGCCGACAGCAGCGCGTTGACTTCGATGGGGAAATTGGCGTCTCTTTCCAGCTCGGATTCGAACGGCACCAGGCGCAAGGGTCGGCCCAGTTCCTGCGCAACCGCCTCGGCCATCGGCACATCGAATCCGCTCAGCTTGCCCTTGCGCCCCATCGACAGCGGCGCGTTGTCTTCGCTCATGCAAACCGACAAGTGGCCGGGTCGGCGCGCCGGGTGCCAGGCCAGCGGCTTGCGCCAGCCAGCCCGCTGAGCATGGCCAGCCCTGCACACGCGGCCACGGCGCGGAACGCCAAAGATTGCGATTCACCATCTCACATCTCCTTGCCGCCACGGGTGGACACATAGGCCCAGAGCCACTGGATCGCCCCGGGCTCCAGCGCCCCTTTGAACGACGGCATGTTGTTTTTTCCGTTGGTCACCGAATTGAAAAACCGGTCGGGCTGATCGATCGGGAATTTGCCGCAGGTCGTACGACCGTGGTCCCCGAGTTCACCATGTTGAGGCCGTGGCACTGGGAGCAGGTTCGCTGGTACTGCGTCTTGCCCTTTGTCCACCGTCTCTGCGGTGACGGTCCGCGACAGGGCGGCGGGCCTCATCGCGGGATCGGTGGTGGTTTGTGCGATGGCCGCCCCGCCGAGCGGCGGCCACGGCACACAGCAGAAGGCATCGCCCACGCATCATCAATCGAGCGCAAAGGTCCAGACCGAGCCGCCTGCGGGCACCTGCGACATGCGCTCATCGCCCAGCAAGGCCCAGACGCCACCGGCGCCAGACACCACGGTCACGTACTGCTTGCCGTCCGATGCTCGAAGGTCACAGGCAGGCCGATGATGCCGGAGCTGGTCTGGAACTCGTAGAGCTTCTTGCCGTTGTTCGGGCATCGACCGCCATGAACTCGCCCGTGGCCGCGCCGGTGAACACCAGGTCACCGCCGGTGGACAGCGTACCCGCCATGCTGGGCTGGCCGGGCCAGGCCATCTGCCACTTGCTCTTGCCGGTCATCGGATCGATGGCGCTGAGGTAACCGTGGGGCTCGTCTTTGGGCATGTTCACGCCGCGGAAGTTGACACCCAGATACCACTCACCCTTTTTGTATTCGGGCTTGGCCAGCTGATAAGGCCAGCTGATGTTGAGCGTGTTGGCATAGGCCAGTCCGGTGGACGGGTTCCACGACATCGGCGTCCAGTTCTTGCCACCCACCACCGACGGGAAGATCTCCACGTCTTCGCCGGCGCGGGCCTTCTTGTCGATCTCGCTGTGCACCGGGCGGCCGGTCTTGAGATCGATGCTGTCGGCCCAGTTGACCTTCACATAGGGGTTGGCCGCCAGCAGCTCGCCGTTGGCGCGGTCGAGCACGTACATGAAACCGTTGCGGTTGGCCTGCGTCAAGCACCTTGCGGGTCTTGCCGCCGATCTTCATGTCCACCAGCATGCCGACTTCGGTCGCGTCGTAGTCGTAAGGATCGTTGGGGCTGAACTGGTAGTGCCAGACCAGCTCACCGGTCTTGGGTCGGATGGCCAGCACCGAGGCGATGTAGAGGTTGTCGCCTTTGCGCGCATTCGGGTTCCATGGGCCGCCGTTGCCGGTGCCCCAGTAAACCAGATCGAGATCGGGGTCGTAGGCGCCGGTGAGCCAGGTGGGCGCGCCGCCTTTTTCGTGGGTGTCACCGGGCCAGGTGTCGCCGCCCTTTTGATCGGGTGCGGCGGTGGTGTAGAACTCCAGAGCTGCTTGCCGGTCTCGGGGTCCCAGCCATCGATGAAGCCACGCGTGCCGTATTCGCCACCGGCGATGCCGGTCATCACAACGCCATTGGCAATCAGCGGTGCGCTGGTCATGGCCTGGCCGTTCTGGTAATCGGCGGCCTTGATCTTCCAGAGCTGCTTGCCGGTCTTGGCGTCCATGGCCATGACATGGGCGTCCAGCGTGGTGCGGTACAACTTGCCCTCGTAGAATGGCCACACCGCGGTTCAAAATGCCGCAGCAGGCCATCTTGAACACGTCTTGCGGCAGCTCGATGTCCTGCTTCCAGATCTGCTTGCCGGTCACGGGGTTGAGCGCCACCGTGCTGTTGTGCGTCGTCACATACATCACGCCGTGGTAAACGATGGGCTGCGATTCCTGGCTTTGCGAGTTGTTCAGGCTGTAGGCCCAGACCGGGCGCAGCTTCCCGCGTTTTCCGTGTTGATCTGTTTGAGCGGGCTGTAGCGCTGGTTGTTGTAGCCCATGCCGTAGGTGAGCACATCACCTGGGGTGGCGGCGTCTCGTTTCAGGTCGTCGGCGCTCTGGGCCTGGGCGGAGCCGAGAGGGCTGCCAGGGCAACACCTCCCAAAATTCGGGTTGTCATCTGCATGACTTGTCTCCTGTTGTAGAGGGTCGGTCTTCTTCCAAACCAATCCCAATTTTGAGAAGTTGAGACAACGAACACACGCAGGGGTTTTCCCGGGTGTCCAAGTGTTCTGTGGTGGAACACCGGCGTTTCAACCGGCAACCGTTTTACGGGTTTACCCGCTTGCCGCTGACCAGCACGCTCGGGAAGCTCAAGTTCCCAGACCTGCCCGAGAAGACCCCCGCAGCGTTCCCGCAGGCGATGAAGGTGCAGCGCTTCCGAAAGCCCATGAGATCGAACTCCCGACCACATGACCACACAGGGTTTGCCTGCGCAGCCGTTTTTCCAAACACCGGAACAGCGCACAGCGCTCGCCCGCCAGCGCTATTTTGAAGAACACACCAGCCCCTCGGGGTTGGTGAACGATGCGGTGGTGAGCTCATGGAACCGCAGCCGATCGCTGGGCCACCAGCCACACAAGATTCCATCGCTCGATCCCGTGGGCAAAAGCACCGTCAGCGCCGCCATCGCGCGCAACCAGACCTTGCTCCAGGCTTCGTCGCTCGAACTGCATGCGCTGGAAGCCTCGCTGGCAGGCACCCATTGCCGCGTGATGTTGACCGACGCCAACGGCGTGATCGTTCACGTCATGGCCGGTGAAAAAGTGCCTCATCACAAGGTCCTGAATCAGGCTTCACGCGTGGGCGTCAACCTGGCCGAGGGGCACCTGGCCACCACCGCCCCTGGCATCGTGGTGCAAACCGGTTTGGCCAGCGCCATCCTCGGAGGGGAGCACTACTACGAGATGTTCCGGGCGCTGCGATGCGCTGCTGCGCCCATTCGGGATGTACAAGGCCGCATGGTGGGCGTGCTCGATGTGTCCACCGAGGCCGCGACTTCGGCTTCGACCCTCTGTCGGTGGTGGGCATCTTTGCCACAGCCATAGAAAACCGGGTTCTCCGGGCGCAGTCGGATCACCTGCTGGTACTGCATTTCCAGACCGCGCACGCTTTGCTGGACACGCCCATGGAGGGCTTGGTCGGCGTTTCCACCAAAGGACGGGTGGAATGGGTCAATGGCACCGCACGCGGCCTGCTCGGGCGCAACCGCTCGGAGCCGACCGGCTCGGTGGAAGAGGTGCTGGGCTGCCAACCTGAACCAGCTGCTCGCCTTGTGCGGTGCACCACAAGCCCGACTGTTGCATCTGCCCTGCGGCTTGGGCATCTGGGTGCGTGCGGAATGCCGGGCCAGCGGCGACATCGGCTTCGGGCCCAGCGTGTCATCGCCCGACATACGACCGATCGAACCCCAGGTCCAGGCCTCGACGCTCAGCGCCAAGACCCCGCAGGCGGCGCTGGTTGACACCAGAGCGGACACCGACGGAAACAGATGACATCACTTCGGCCTCGCCAGACGCCCCTTCGCTCGCCGAAGCACTACAGCGCCTGATCGACAAGACACTGGCGGCGAACAACGGCAACGTGGCGCGAACGGCCCGCATCCTCGGCGTTTCCCGAGGCACCGTGTACCGCAACCTGAAGAAATCGGCGCCCTCCGGCCACACCGACGCTTGACATCCGGCAACCCGGCTTTCCGGTACGCTTGGCACCCATGCGTTGCGTACCTGTCTCCTCATCCTTGGCGTGACCTGCTGTTCGCCGGCTGCGCCAGTTCGCGCCAGTCCCGGCCGAGACGCCGCCGACTGCACTGCTGGGTGTGTCTCACGGTTGGGGACGGCACATGCCCAGACAGTGGCGACACCGCGCAGGCCCTGAAGCCCCCGGCGACAATGCGGCATGCCCCAATTGCCCGCACCCACACGCCCAGCGTTTCGACCCACGACACCACCCGCATCGACGATGTGCGCATCGGCGCTGTGCGCCCGCTGATCACGCCCGCGCTGCTGGAAGAGTGGTTGCCGGCGCCCGAGCGGCGCAGGCGCTGGTGGAGAACAGCCGCGCTGAAATTGCCGATGTGCTGCACGGTCGGGACGACCGGCTGGTCGTCGTCGTTGGCCCCTGCTCCATCCACGACCACGACCAGGCCATCACCTACGCCCACCTGCTCAAGGCGCAGGCCGATGCCCTGAAAGACGATCTGCTGATCGTCATGCGCGTGTATTTCGAGAAGCCCCGCACCACGGTGGGCTGGAAGGGCTACATCAACGACCCCCACATGGACGGCAGCTTCGCCATCAACGAAGGACTGGAGCTGGCGCGCGCGCTGTTGCTCGACGTGCTGGCGCTGGGCCTGCCGGTGGGCACCGAGTTTCTGGATTTGCTGTCGCCGCAATTCATCAGCGATCTGGTGAGCTGGGGCGCCATCGGCGCGCGCACCACCGAGAGCCAGAGCCACCGCCAGCTGGTGAGCGGCCTGTCGTGCCCGGTGGGCTTCAAAAACGGCACCGACGGCGGCATCAAGGTGGCCAGCGACGCGATCCAGGCCGCGCAGTCGCCGCACGCTTTCATGGGCATGACCAAGATGGGCCAGGCCGCCGTGTTCGAGACGCGCGGCAACCAGGATTGCCATGTGATCCTGCGCGGCGGCAAAGCGCCCAACTACAGCGCCGAAGACGTGAACGCCGCCTGCGCGCTGCTCAAGGGCGCGGGCCTGCGCGAACAGGTGATGATCGATGTGTCACACGCCAACAGCAGCAAACAGCACCGCAAGCAGATCGAAGTGGCCGCAGACGTGGCCAGCCAGATCTCAAATGGCGACACCCGCATCACCGGCTTGATGATCGAGAGCCATTTGCAAGAGGGGCGGCAAGATATCGTGGCGGGTCAGGCGCTGCAACATGGCGTGAGCGTGACCGATGCCTGCATCAGCTTTGAGCAAACCGTGCCCGTCTTGCAGGGGCTGGCGGCTGCGGTGCGGGCCCGTCGGGCCCTGCGTGGCCAGGGCTGATCGCCTGGCAACACGCTTTCAAGACAACAAAAACAAGCGCGTCAATTAACGGGGCTTGCGCGGCACCATCGGGCCACGGCCTTCGATGTGACGGAAATTGATGCGGCCCTTGGTCAGGTCGTAGGGCGAGAGCTCCAGAGAAACACGGTCACCCGCAAGGATGCGGATGTGGTTCTTCTTCATCTTGCCCGCCGAATAGGCGATCAATTGGTGTCCGTTGTCCAGGGTCACGCGAAAACGGGTGTCGGGCAACACCTCGTTGACGATGCCCATCATGTCGATCAGTTCTTCCTTGGCCATAGGCTCATTACTCCGGTAGTCGGTTCAAAAATTGTTTGGAAATGCCGGCAAACAGCCGGTCACAACGCAGGGGGCACATCCATTCGGGTGGGCTGTGGTCTCGCCACAGGCGATGGCGTCGGTCAAAGCTGGCAGCAAACCCTGTATTCGTGGTTTGCGCTGTCAGGCCAGCGCCATCGGCCCGCCTCACCAGGGCACAGAAGCCCCGCTTTCACCCCCGGTGGACAGGGCTCACGGGTCCGATGCGATCGGTCCCCATGCTTTCTCCTGCACCAAATTAACTCGGTATTTTACCGCAATGCGGAAATTTTGGGGGTTTGCGTCGATGGGGTGTCAACAACGCAACGCAAATTGCTGGTCGCGGGCCTCTTTGCGCTTCCCGCGCCAGTGATCCTGCTCCCAAGCCGTCAACGGTTGACGGGTCCTTGCATCGATGTTGGCAATCGTTTTCTCCAGCGCATCGCACGCTTCCTGTTTGCTTCGAGCAGGGGACTTGGCCACCTGCCGCTGCACCTGGCGAACGGGTTCCTGCTTGCGCGGCAACGATCGCTCGGCCGCCACGATTTGCTGCTTAAACGACAGCCCGCGCGGCACCTCGACCAGGCGGTCCACCAAGGCTTTTTTCTGGTTGCAATGGCTGCTCGACCAGAACACCACGCCCGAATAGGCCTTGCAACGGTAGAGGGTGGTCGTGCTGGCCGCGCTTTGGCTGGAGGGCACTGTGCTGAGCGCGGCCTGCGTGGTTTGCGAGCTGGATTTCTGAACCGCGCTGCCGCAGCCAGCGTCGCTGTAGCTCACTTTGCCGTCGGCTTCGCAACGGGTCCAGGTGGGTTGCGCTTCAACGCGCTGGCGCCTTGCTTCGGTGGTGGCATCCGCCCGTGAAGCGGCTTCTGCGCGGGGCGCCGGTGGCACGGCTGCACCAGGCACTTCGGCGGTTGGCTGATGGGGTGCCGGCGCAGCAGATCGCTGCGCCGACCACCAGTCCACTGCGCGGTATCCCGCAAAAGCCAGCACGCCAATGGCCAGCGCGATCACCACCGTAGGCACCGCGCTGGACGGCGGCGGCGTGAACGGCGAATCGCCGTCAAAGTTTCCCTTCATGGCGGCAAGGGCTTCAGCGTTGTTCCACCACCATCTTCACCAGATCGCCGGGGCGCAGTTTGCCGTTTTCGCCATACAGGCCGTTGAGCAACCGCAGCTGGCGATCCACTTGCGGCACGTTGGCGCTGCGGCGTTCCAGTTCGGCGAAGCCACCGCGCGGAAATGGCACCACGCTCACCACCCAGGGCCGCGCATCGCGCGCATCGGCGGCGGTCAAGGCGCGGAAGGATTTTTCAGTGGCGTTGAGCGCCGAATAGGCGCGCTGGCGGGCATTGGCATCAGCAGCCAGATAAGCCAGCGCGTAGTTGTTTTGCTTGGGCCCGGTCACGATGGTGGCTTCAAAGGCCTGTGTCTGGCCGTTGGCCAGCTGCCGGCTGCCCATGAAGTGGGTGGCCTGAAAGCCGTTCACCTTGCCGCGGGTGACGTTGCCCTGGGTGGCCTTGAAAGCGTTGCGCAACACTTCTTCATGGCTGCTGCCGGCTTTGGGCGGAATGGCGATCATCTTGAGCGCGGCATCGCCCTGCGGATTGACGATGGTGAGCGCATCGGGGGCGTTCTGGATGCGCCAGCCATCTGGTGCTGTGAGGGCGATGCCCAGGCCCGCATGGTAAAAATTCTGGCCGCGGGTCAACCCCTGTTCGGGGCTCTCGCCGAAGTTCATGCCGTCGATCATTTTCAGAAAGCGCTCGCGGCCATCGTCGCCATACGTGCCTTTGTATTGCGCGGCGATCTGGCGGATCGAGGCCAGGCGCTGGTCGTTGCTGGGGTGCGAGGCCAGCCAGCTGTTGCCGTCTTGCACCGGCCGCCCCTCGGCGCGGGCCACATCGGCGGCGTACTGCTCTTGCGACTTCAGCACCTGGATCACATCGACCATGTTGCTGGGCGAATAACGGGTGCGTGAAAGGTATTCGGCGCCCAGGGTGTCGGCCTGCAGCTCCTGCTCGCGGCTGTACTTCGCCACATAGCCAGCGGCCACGCCCTGGGCCGTCTGGCCGGCCATTTCGGTGGCGCCGGAGACGCCCTGGCTTTCCAGCACCGCGCCCAAAATGGTCGCGGCGAACACGCCAATGCCGGCGTTTTGCTGGCGGGTGGCGCGCTGGGCGCCATGGCGCGCGGTGACATGGCCGATCTCATGGCCGATCACGCCAGCCATGTCGGCCTCGCTCTCCATGTAGGCCATGATGCCGCGCGTGATGTAGACATAACCGCCGGGCAGGGCAAAGGCGTTGATCTCGGGGCTGTCGAGCAGGGTGAAGGTCCAGGGAATGTTGGCGCGGTGCGATTGCGCGGCCAGCTTTTGGCCCACCTCGTTCACATAGGCCTGCAAGCGCGGGTTGTTGTAGGTGCCGTATTCCTGCTTGACCTGCTCGTGCGCCTTTTTGCCTTCGGCCAGCTCGGTGCGCTCGTCCATGACGCTGCGTTCGGTTTTTCCGGTGACCGGGTTGACCACGTTGGTGCCACAACCCGTCAGCACAGACAAGGCCAAAGCCATCGACAACACGCGAGACACACCCAACATAAACGCTCTCCAGAAATGCAACAAGGCTCGAAAAACCAAATGATAGGCGCGGCACACCGCCACCCGAACGCTCAGTCTTCTTGACCGTGATCCCGGCCACGGCCGCTGCGCCAGATGGCGCGCACCAGCCACAGCCCGCCCACCACCGCTCCAGTGAACCCCAGGAAACCAAAGGCGGGCAGACCAAACAAGGTCGGGCCGCCTTGCACCGTCATCACGATGGACGAGCCGATGATCAAGGCCGCAATCACCAGGGCCATGGCCAGCCGGTTGGCCGAGCGGTCGAGCTGATCGCCCACGCGCTTCAGATGGGCCACCTCGATACCCACCTGCAAATGGCCGCGGCGCGCATTGCGCAGCAGGCGCGACACGTCGTGCGGCAACTGCTCGGCCACGGCCATCGCACGCCTCAGGGTTTGCCAGGCGCGGTTGGCGATCACCTTGGGTTCATAGCGCGCGCGCACCACTTTCTTCAGCATCGGCAAGGCGGTGCTGGTCATGTGAAAAGCCGGGTCAAGTCCGCGGCCCATGCCCTCCAAGGTGATGAAGGCCTTGATCAGCAAGGCCATGTCGGACGGCAAACCCAGGTGGTGCTCGCGCAGGATGGCGGTCACGTCGGCCAGCATCTGCCCGAGATTGAGGTCGGCGAGCGCTGCACCGTGGTACTGGTCGAGAAAGTCCTCGATTTCGCCCTCCAGCACACTGAGGTTGACGCCGTGATCGTCACCCGCCCAATCGAGCAGGACGTCGATCACGGTGTGGGCATCGCGCTCGACCAGGCCCAGCAGCAACGCCAGCATTTCATCGCGGCGGCGTTCGCTCAAACGGCCGACCATGCCGAAATCCACGAAAGCGATGCGGTTGCCTTCCAGGTAAAACACGTTGCCCGGGTGCGGATCGGCGTGGAAGAAGCCGTCTTCCACGATCATTTTCAGCACCGCCTGGGAACCGCGCTCGGCCAGGGTCTGGCGGTCCAGCCCCTGCGGGCCGAGTTGGTCCAGGGCATAGCCCGGTATGCCGTCAACAAAGTCCTGCACATTCACCCGCTCGCTGGTGTGCGCCCAGTGCACGCGCGGCACCACGATCCAGGGCAGGGTGGCCATATTGGTGGCGATGCGCTCGGCGTTGCGGCATTCGTTGGCCAGATCGAGCTCGCGGGTCAGCGAGCGCGCCAACTCGCGCACCAGTTGCCGCGGCCGGTAGGGTTTCATCGCGGGCATCTCGGCTTCAACAATGGCCGCCAGACGCGCCAGCAAACGCAGGTCGGCTTCGATGGTTTCATTGATGCCCGGGCGGCGTATCTTGACCACCACCTCGGTGCCGTCGTGCAGTTGGGCACGGTGCACCTGCGCGATGGACGCGGCCGCCAAAGGCTCGGCTTCGAAGCGCGCAAACACCGCTTCGGGTTCGCCACCCAGGTCTTCGCGCAATTGCGTCCGCAGGGTCTGCAGCGGCACGGGCGGCACGCGGCTGTGCAGCTTTTCGAATTCGGTGATGTAGGCGGGGCCAAACAAATCGGCACGTCCCGCCAGTATCTGTCCCAACTTCACGAAGGTGGGGCCCAGTTCTTCAAGTGCCAGTCGAATTTGAACCGGCGGCTCGATGCGCGCCAGGCCGGCAGCGGTGTCCCAGTGCAGCACATGTCCGGCCTGCGCCAGCCGATCGGCCAGCCCCATGCGGCGCACACTGTCGCCAAAGCCATGGCGAATCAGGACACCCAATATCTCATTGAGACGGCCCATGTCGCGGGCAGCGCCCAAGGTTTCGATCAGCATCTGCTGATGATAGACCCGCGGCCCCCGGACGCACCAGACCGCAAGGCAGGGCATGAGATCGCGACGGGCTCAGCCCGCCTGCCAGACCAATGGAAACCGGTCGTCATCGTGCGGCGGCATGCCCGGCGCCACGCACACATCGGCCTGCGTCACGGTCGGATCCTTGCCCTCGGTGGGCAAGAACTGAGCGCTGCTCTGTGCATTGGCACCAATGCTGCAATGTGCGCCCCTCTCGGCTTTTGTCTTCGACGCCCAGTTGCACCCTCATCAGGTCATGGCCGAGAGTCTGGGGGGCGCTTCGGTGGCAGAACGTGCCGGACAAACGGACCGCTCCGCCCGCCTGAACACGACGGGCACGCTCTGCACTGATTTGGGCTATTTGCGGTCGGGCAACTCGATCTTCACCTCCAGCACGTCGAGGTTGTCCTGGCGTTCCAGTTGCACCTTGATGTCGTCGGGGTTGATCTTGATGTATTTGCTGATCACGGCCACCAGCTCGCGCTGCAAAGCCGGCAAGTAGTCGGGCTCTTCGGCATTGAGGCTGCTGCGCTCGTGCGCCAGAATGATTTGCAACCGCTCTTTGGCAACGCTGGCGGTTTTCTTTTTCTCGCCGAGAAAGAAGGAAAGGAAAGACATGGGCTTACTTCCTTCCGAACACGCGCTTGAAGAAGCCTGCTTTCTCGGCCTCGATGAAACGCAGTGGCTTTTCGGCGCCCAGGAAGCGGTCGATCACATCGTCTGTAAGCCTCGGCCACATCGGTGCCCTTCATGTGGATGGCGGGCGTGCCCTGGTTGGAGGCGCTCAAGACCGACTCGCTCTCGGGAATCACACCGATCAGCTTGATGCGCAAAATGTCCTGAATGTCTTCCAGCGACAGCATCTGGCCCTCGGCCACGCGGCCGGGGTTGTAGCGGGTGATCAGCAGGTGTTCCTTGATGGGCTCCTTGCCCTCCATGGCGCGCTTGGTCTTGCTGCCCAGCATGCCCAGGATGCGGTCGGAATCGCGCACGCTGGAGACTTCGGGGTTGGTCACGATCAGCGCTTCATCGGCAAAGTGCATGGCCATCAGGGCACCGGTTTCGATACCGGCTGGTGAATCGCAAACGATGTAGTCAAAGCCCATGTCGGTCAGGTCGCTCAAGACCTTTTCCACGCCTTCTTGCGACAGCGCGTCTTTGTCGCGCGTCTGGCTGGCGGCCAGCACGAACAGGTTGTCGCACTGCTTGTCCTTGATCAGCGCCTGGTTCAGGTTGGCTTCGCCCTGGATCACGTTGATCAGGTCGTACACCACACGGCGCTCGCAGCCCATGATCAGATCCAGGTTGCGCAGGCCCACGTCAAAGTCGATGACGGCGGTTTTGTGGCCGCGCAGGGCGAGGCCGGAAGCGAAGCTGGCGCTGGTGGTGGTTTTACCCACGCCGCCTTTGCCGGAGGTAACGACAACAATCTGGGTCATGGTGAAGGTTCTTTCTCGGTCAGGAAATGAAATCTGTCAGGGTCGGAGGCAATCAGGCACCAATGGCCTTGATCACGAGTTTGTCGTTGCCATCGTCGCCGGGCGCCAGCGCCACTTGTGCGGCCTTGCCCTGCACGCTGTCGGGCAACGGATTTTCGCTGGTGCGGTAAATACCGGCGATGGAAATCAGTTCGGGCTCCATGACCAGGGCAAAAATGCGCGCATCGGCATTGCCCCTGGCACCCGCAATGGCTTTGCCGCGCAGCGGGGCGTACACGTGGATATGGCCGTCGGCAATGACTTCCGCGCCTGGGTTCACCATGGCCATCACCACCAGATCGCGGCCGCGGGCATACACCTGCTGGCCCGAACGCAGCGGCTTGTCGATCACCATCGCGGCCAATGCGGGCGCAGGCGCAGCCTGGGCCACAACGGGTTCGGGCGCTGCGGTCGGGGCGGGTTCTTGCATCGGCTCTGGTGCCATCTCGCGTTGCGGCAGGCTGCGCTGCACCATGGCATCTTGCGCCAGGATCAAGCCGGCCGACAAGGCCGCTTCGGTCTGGATTTCGGAGCCGCCGCGCACGGCCAGCGGCTGCAAGCGGTAGCTGCGCAACAGGTCGATCAATGCGCTGAAATCCAATGGCGTCGAAAGGCCCTCATCGCTGGCCGCTGCCAGGGGCGACAAATCAACCACCAGCGGATCGTTGTCGAAAAAGTCGGGCATGTCACCAAAGCGCTGGGCCAATTCGCGGCCCAACTGCTCCAGATCAGCGGACTTGAGCAACAAAGCCACCAGGGGCAGGTTGGCACTCTTGATTTCGAAGGAGGTGGGGGCGCTGGCGCTGAGGATGGTGGACATGAGTCGGTGCAGGGACGGGCTGAAACGGAATGGGGCAGCCGCCTGATCGGGCAGTTTACCAGCCGGGCCCCGTCCAAAAGACGGCGGAAAGTGTCGACTTGTGACGGCCGTGCTGGGCCCCGAGGACGACAAAGATCATGGCTGACTGGCCCCGAGTTCCGCATACTGCAACCCATGAAGCCCGCACCGCAGCCGCCCCGTTCCGCCGAACCCCGTTTGACTCCGCTCACCTGGTGGCGCATGACGCGCCCGGCCTTTCTGTTGCTCACCGTGGTGGCCTGTCTGCTGGGCACCGCCACCGCATCTGCTTGCGGTTGCGGGCTCGACGTGCCGCTGGCCTTGGGCGCCACCGGCCTGGCCGTGGTGGCCCACGCCATGGGCAATGTGCTCAACGACCTGCACGATGCCCGCAATGGCGCCGACGCGGCCAACACCCAGGGTGTGTTCCCTTTCACCGGTGGCTCCCGCCTGATCCAGAACGGCGAGGTGAGCGAACGCCAGACCGGCGAACTGGTCAAGGCGCTGCTGATTTTTCTGGTGCCCGCCGGTCTGCTGCTGGCGGTGAAAGCCGGCCCGGGGGTGCTGCTGCTGGGTGTGGCCGGGCTGTTGCTGGCCTGGGCGTATTCGGCACCGCCGTTCAAACTCATGTCGCGCGGGCTGGGCGAGTTGACAGTGGCTTTGGCCTGGTTCCTGGTGGTCGTGGGCGCTGACTATGTACAACGGCAGCAATTTTTCATCATTCCGGCCAGCGCAGCGGCCAGCCTGGCGCTGATGGTGGCGGCCTTGCTGGTCATCAATGGCGTTCCCGACGCCCAGGCCGACGCCGAGGTGGGCAAACGCACCCTGGTGGTCAGGCTGGGCATCGGTGGGGCAGCCGCCCTGTACGGCTTTCTGGTGGTGCTGGCCCACGGCTGGCTGGCCGCCAGCGTGTGGCTGCTGATCCCGCCAAAACCGGCATTGTGGGGCCTGGTGTCGCTGCCCCTGTCGTTGGTGGCCTGGTTCATCCTGATGCGCCGCGCCCATCAGCCCCAGCGACTCAAACCCGCCCTGGCCCTGACCGTGGCCGCCACCTTGCTGCATGGCCTGGGCATGGCCTGGGGGTTTGCGCAGATGGCCCGCTTGCATTGAACAAACCCCATATACCCACAACCCTGTGGATAATTTTTTCATAACCTATGACTTATCCACAGACGAAGGGGTTTGGTTGCGGTTGTCCCCATTCGTGTCGTTCGAGCAAGGCCATTCTCACCACAGACTTTGACCCCGAAGAGTTCGATGATTTCAAAAGGAAAAGAATGACTTATCCCAGAAAAACGGGCCCTCTACTACTGCTACTAATTTGAAATAAAGATATAGAAGAATAGAAAGCGGACAAACCAAAGGCACAAAAAAACGCCGCCAGGCGAAACCAGGCGGCGTTGAAATGAGGGGGTCTGACGCTGTTTGTTCAGTGTCAGAGGGTGTGGGTCAGCAATTTGAAATCGGGATCGTCTGGGAAGGGTTTGGCCACGAAGCCCGAGGCTTTTCATGAGCTTGAGCATGCCGGTGTTGTTGGCCAGGACCAGGCCCTCGATTTCATCCAGCCCTTTGTCGCGCGCTTCTTCCATGATGCTGAGCATCAGGCGCGAACCCAGGCCTTTGCCGTTGAAGTCGTCGGCGACCACCAGCGAGAACTCGCAGCTGGATTTGTCGGGGTTGGTGATGTAGCGCGACACGCCCACCACGCGCTGGATTTCCACGGTTTCGCCGTTCGGGCCGTCTTTGCGTTCCCGGTGGATGGCCACCAGGGCCATTTCGCTGTCGTAATCGATCAGGGTGAGGCGCGAGAGCATGGGCGCTGGCAACTCCTTCAGCGACGACACAAAACGGAAGTAGCGGCTCTCTGGCGAGAGGTTTTGCACCAGATCTTGCAGCATCTCGGCGTCATCGGGGTGGATCGGGCGGATGGTGTATTCGCCGCCGCCGCGCATGGGCCAGATCTGTTCGTAGCGTGCGGGGTAGGGCAGGATGGCGAGATGGGCGTAGTTACGTGCAGAAGCCGACGCGTTGTCGATCACGATGCGCGCATCGACGGCCACTGCGCCCGATTCGTCGACGATGATGGGGTTGATGTCCATCTCGCGCAGCTGGGGCAACTCACAGGCCATTTCCGAGACCCGCAGCAGCACGTGCTCCAGTGCTTCGCGATCGACCGCCGTGGCGCCTCGCCAGGCGTCCAGGGTCTCATTGACCCGTGAGCGCTCGATCAGGCGGCGCGCCAGGAACAGGTTGAGCGGCGGCAGGGCCATGGCACGGTCGTTGATCAGCTCGATCATGGTGCCGCCGGCGCCAAAGGCGATCACCGGGCCAAACGGGTCGTCGGTGACCAGGCCGATGTAGAGTTCGCGGCCGCGTTTGTTGCTCGCCATTTTCTGGATGGTGACGCCGTTGATGCGCGCACCAGGCTGCAACTTGCTCACGGTCTGGATCATGGTCTGGTAGATGTCGCGCACGCCCACGGCGTTCATCACGTTGAGCGCCACGCCGTTGACATCGCTTTTGTGGCTGATGTCGGGTGAGTCGATCTTGAGCGCCACCGGGTAGCCCAGCTGGGTGGCGATCATCATGGCTTCGTTGGCGCTGCGGGCCAGGATGGTCTGGGTGACCGGAATGTGGAAGGCCGAGAGCAGGGCCTTGGATTCCATTTCGGTCAGCACCTTGCGGCGCTCGGCCAGCACGTTTTCAATCAGCAGGCGCGCGCCCTCCAGATCCGGCTTGGCCAGGTGGGTCAGCGGCGGTGGCGTTTGCTGCAGCAGTTGCTGGTTCTGGTAGAAGCTGGCGATGTTGCCAAAGGCGCCCACGGCCGCTTCGGGGGTGCGAAACGAAGGGATCATGGCGCCTGGGCCAGCACATCGCGCGCTTCGCCCACCGAGGCGTCGACCCATCCAGCAACACAGCAGCGGTTTGCCCAGGCGGTCTTTCAGTTCGGCCATGGCGTGGGCGATGTCGGTGGCGTCGATGCCGGCCTTGGGGGAATGCACCACCAGAACGCCGTCCACAGTTTTGTCGTGGCCAGCGGCGTCGATGGCAGCCCGGTAGTGCTCGGCGGTGGCTTCCTCAGAGAGGTCGATCAGATCGTTCAACGAAGCCAGGGTGGCCAGTTTGGGTTTCAGTTCGGCCGCGGTTTCGGGTGAGAGCTTGGCCAGTTCCAGGGCGATTTCGCTGACCCAGTCGGCCGCGAGCACGCCCGGACCGCCGCCGTTGGTGACGATGGCCAGGCGCTTGCCCACCGGGCGGTAGCGCGAGGCCAGGCATTTGGAGGCGGAAAACAGTTCCACGAACGAGCGCACGCGCACCGCGCCCGCGCGGCGCAAGGCGGCTTCGAACACCTCGTCGCTGCCGACGATGGCGCCGCTGTGGGTTTGCGCAGCTTCATTGCCGGCCTGTCTTGCGCCCGGCTTTGAGCACCACCACCGGCTTGGCATTGGCCGCGGCGCGCAGCGCGCTCATGAAGCGGCGGGCGCTGGAGATGCCTTCCATGTAGACCACGATGCTGTGGGTCTGCGCGTCGGAGGCGAGGAAATCGAGCGCCTGCGACAGGTCGACCGAGGTGTTGGGGCCCAGCGAGACCACGGTGGAGAAGCCCACGTTGTTCTGCCCGGCCCAGTCGAGGATGGAAGCGGTGAGTGCGCCCGATTGGGAAATCAGCGCCAGCGGGCCTGGGCGGCGAGTGGGCCCACCACGCTGGCGTTGAGGCCGATGCGGGGGCGCTGGAAGCCCAGGCTGTTGGGGCCCAGCAGGTGGATGCCGTGGCGTCGGGCCACCTGGTGCATGTCGTTGGCCATGTCGGCCGGGATGCCGCTGCCGATCATCAGCGCGGCCTTGCATTTGATGCGGCCCGCCACCTCGAGTGCGGCCAGCGCTTCTTCGGGCGGCAAGGCAATGATGGCGAGATCGGCCCGGGTCTGGGCCAGATCGGCCAGGGTGCCGGTGGTGTGGGGATCGATGAAGACCAGCTTGCCGCTGTAGCGCTGGGCGGTGATGGATTCGACCAGGGCCCGGGCCTGGGGAATCTGGTGTTCCGGGTCGTCGGTTTTGCCCACAAAAACGGCGATGGCCTCGGGCTGGAACAGGGGGGTCAGGTAGTGTTTGTCCATAAGAACAGAATGGCACATCAGGCTTGTCGCCTGTGTGCGGAAAAGCAGAGGATTTGGGGCGGATTGTGTCCGTTGTCTCGCTGCGTCTTGTCGCTGTCGTCGCGTTTCTGGTCGTGGTTTGTTCGACGTTTTTCCGTTGTACCGGATCAGTCGGCACCGATCAACACCCGGACATGGGCGGCCACGCTGCGCGCCAGCGGGCTGAGCACATAGCCGCCTTCCAGGCAGGAAATCACACGGCCCTGGCAATGCTGGTTGGCCACGTCCATGAGCTGTTGGGTGACCCACTCGTAGTCGGCTTCGACCAGACCGAGGTTGCCCATGTCGTCTTCGCGGTGGGCGTCGAAGCCGGCCGAGATGTAGATGAGCTGGGGTTTGAAGGCGTTGAGGCCGGGGCAGCCAGTGTTCGGTGACGGCTTCGCGGAAGGCATCGCTGCCGCTGCGCGATGGGCAGGCCCACGTTGACCATGTTGTCGCCGACGGCGCTTTCGCCGTTGAAGGGGTACAGGCCTTTTTCAAAGATGGAACACATGAGCACGCGGTCGTCGCCGCGCAGGATGTCTTCGCTGCCGTTGCCGTGGTGCACATCAAAGTCGATCAGGGCCACACGCTCCAGGCCGTGCACGTCGAGCGCGTGGCGCATGCCCACGGTCACGTTGTTGAAGAAGCAGAAGCCCATGGCGGCGCTGCGTTCGGCGTGGTGGCCGGGCGGGCGCACGCAGCAAAACGCGGTGGCCGCTTTGCCCGCCAGCACCAGGTCGGTGGCTTCCACCGCCGCACCGGCCGCGCGCAGGGCGGCGGTGAGGGTGTGGGGGTTCATGTTGGTGTCGGGATCGACCGCATGAAGACCCTCTTTGGGCGAAGCGTCCATCAGCTCGTTGACGTAGTTCGACGCATGCGCGCGGCCGAGCTGGTCCAGCGTGGCCAGCGGCGCGTCGTACGGAATCATGTAGTCGAGCAGACCCTTGACCAGCAGGTGGTCGTTGATGGCACCCAGGCGCTCGGGGCACTCGGGGTGGTGGTTGCCCATGTCGTGCAGGGCGCAGTCGGGGTGGGTGATGTAGGCGGACAACATGGGTCAAGGTCTCCTGTGGCCGGCCAACCTCTTGGGTGGGTTGCTCAGGCTTGAAGACACCACATTAATCCTGAAAACTGACAAGTGCCTTGATGCAACGCAATCCGGTGACAGGGCACGGCCACCAAGGTACCCGTTCAGTGCAGCCCGGTCAACGAAGCGGCCACCGCGCGCTTGAACGGGGTGAAGCGTTCGCCCGCGCCGAGCATGGCGCGGCGCAGCCAGCGCGCCGGGGCTTCTTCGCGGGTGTAGAGCGTGGCCAGAGCGTGGGTGGCCATGTAGAGGCCGCGGCTGGTGAAGCGGTGTTGGGTCTGGTAGCGGCGCAGCAGTTCGGGTGTGGCAATGCGCTGGCCCTTGTGGTGGGCGGTGGTGAGCAACTGGGCCAGCGTTTCCACGCTGCGCAGACCGAGGTTGAAACCATGGGCGGTCACCGGGTGCATGCCCACGGCGGCGTCACCGACCACGGCGAAACGCTGGGCCACGAAGCGCTGCGCCCAGACGCCGACCAGCGGGTAGGCGTGGCGCGTGCTGCTGAGCTGCATGGCGCCGAGCTGGCGATCAAAGCGCTGGGTGATGGCGGTGTTGAAGGCGGTCTCGGGCAGTTCCATCAGGGGCTGCAGTTCGCGGTGGGGCAGGGTGAGCACCACGGATGAACGCGGCAGGCCGCTGGCCGGGCAGGGGTTCATGGGCAGCAGCGCCAGTGTCTGGCCATGGTCGAACCATTCCCAGGCCGTTTCGTGGTGGGGTTGCTCATGGGTCATGTTGCACACCAGCATGGTGCGGCCATAGTCGTGCAGATCGGCGGGAATGCCCATGGCGCGGCGGGTGGTGGAGTGGCGGCTGTCGGCAGCGACGATCAGGTTGGCGGTGAGCCTCGAGCCGTTGGCCAGCGTGATGGTGGCCCCCTGGGCATCGGTGTGGACGGCGGTCACGGGGCTGTTGCAATGCAGTTCGGGCGGTGCGCCGCTGGCGTCTTCCCCAGCCATGGCGGCTTTGAACGCTGCGCGGCGGATGTGGTGGTTGGCCACGAGGAAACCCAGTTCGGGCTTGGGGCTCAGCGTGTGGCTGATGGTCATGCTGGGCTGGCGCGGGCCTGCGCTCCCGTCGAGCACCAGGGCGTCGCGCAGGGGAGCGATGTGTGCTTCCCCCAGCAATGGCCAGATGCCCAGCTGGCGCAGGTGTTGTGCGCTGCGCTGGGTCAAGGCGATTTCGCGACCGTCGAAAGCCGGGTTTTCCAGAGCTTCGCGCGGCGCTTGCTCGATCAGTCCGACGCGCAGGCCACTGCCGCGCAGCGCCCTGGCCAGGCTGAGGCCGGCAGGGCCGGCGCCGATGATGAGGAGATCGTGGTGCATGGCCGGGCAGCTTAAGCCCGGGCTGGGCAGGTGAAGTTGACTCAGGTCAAGCGGCGACCTTGGGGCGGTGAGGCCCATAGAAAAAGCCCCGCTTGAGCGGGGCTTCGCAGGTGCTGCTGTGGCGCAGCACCGGGAGCGTTTGCAGATCAGCTTTGTTTGGCTGGCATGTCAGCGGCCGGGCCTTGGCCCTTGTGGTTCATGCGCTTGCCGTCGCCTTGACCGTGGCCATGGCCGTGCTTGCCCATGTGGTGTTTGCCGCCCTTCATGCCCGCGCGCTGGAAACCGCGCATGCTCTGGCTGTCAAAGGTCTTTTGCTGCTCGGGGGTGAGCGCGGCGTAGAAGCTCTTGGTGGCGTCGATGCGCTTGGCCATTTGCTCGCCGCGCTCGGCGTGGCGGGCCTGCATCTTGTCCAGGCGCTCGGGCGTGGTCAGCTTGGACCAGTCTTCACGCTGGGCACCGTCTTTGCCCGCCATGCGGGGCTCGGGAGCGGTGCGCGCGACAAACGCGCTCCAGGCGGCTTCCTGCTCGGGTGCCAGCTTGAGTTCGGCCTTGAGTTTGGCCTGGCGCTCGGCCATGCGCTTTTGCATTTTGGCCATGCGGTCGGCGCGGTGTTTGCCCTGCGGAATCGCCTTTGGCCTTGGGCCTTTCATGCTTTGCTCGACGGCGACCGGGGCTGCTGCCGTGGTGTTCTGGGCGACGGCGACAGCCGAGGCGCCGAACAGGCCGGCGGCGATGGAGGTGGCGATGAGGGCGTTTTTGAAATTCAGTTTCATGATGACTCCTTGAGAGAGTGGAAGAAGCCGGGTTCTCACAGTGCCATCGGGGTGTTGGAGCGCTGTGGAATGGCTTTAGTTTGCCGGGCCTGTGTATCGCGCTTGTGCGTGCTGTGTGGCTGGCATGTAAAGATTTGTGCCGTTTTCACCGGTTTGACACCGGCTTTCTCCAAACTCCGCAGATCTTTCAGAGACCACACGCACATGGATGGTGAACACGCCAAGTCCGATTCCGAGGAACGCCACGCGATGGCGCCGGTGAGCCTGGGCCAGGCGTTCTGGTTCTGGCTCAAGCTGGGTTTCATCAGCTTTGGCGGGCCGGCCGGGCAGATCGCGATCATGCACCAGGAGCTGGTGGAGCGCCGGCGCTGGATCTCGGAGCGGCGCTTTCTGCACGCCCTGAACTACTGCATGGTGTTGCCCGGGCCCCGAGGCGCAGCAACTGGCCACCTACATCGGCTGGCTGATGCACCGCACCTGGGGTGGGCTGGTGGCGGGCGGGCTGTTTGTGTTGCCTTCGCTGTTCATCCTGATCGGCTTGTCGTGGGTGTACATCGCGTTTGGCGATGTGCCCTGGGTGGCGGGCCTGTTTTACGGCATCAAGCCGGCGGTGACGGCCATCGTGGTGCAGGCCACGGTGCGCATCGGTTCGCGGGCGCTGAAAAACGGCGCGATGTGGGCGGTGGCGGCAGCGGCCTTTGTGGCGATCTTTGCGCTGCAGGTGCCGTTTCCCGGTGATCGTTCTGGGCGCGGCGCTGGTCGGTTTTGCTGGGCTCGCGCTGGTCGCCCGCGCACGTTCAGCGGGTGGCGCAGCGGCCATGGGCAAGGCAGCTGTGGCTTCGTTGCCGGCCTTGATCGACGACCACACGCCCACGCCCGAACACGCGCTGTTCAAATGGAGCCGCTTGCTGCGGGTGGTGGCGGTGGGCGCGGTGCTGTGGCTGGTGCCCATGGTGGCGTTGACCAGCGTCTTGGGCTGGGACCACACGCTGACCCAGATGGGCTGGTTTTTCACCAAGGCGGCGTTGCTGACTTTTGGCGGCGCCTACGCGGTGTTGCCCTATGTGTACCAGGGCGGCGTGACGCACTACGGCTGGTTGACGCCCACGCAGATGATCGACGGCCTGGCGCTGGGCGAAACCACGCCCGGGCCGCTGATCATGGTGGTGGCCTTTGTGGCCTTTGTGGGCGGCTATGTGAAAGCGGTGTTCGGGCCCGATGCGCTGTTTCTGGCCGGTGCCACGGCGGCGGTGCTGGTGACCTGGTTCACCTTTCTGCCGTCGTTCCTGTTCATTCTGGCGGGTGGTCCGCTGGTGGAATCGACCCATGGGCAATTGGGCTTCACCGCGCCATTGACGGCCATCACGGCCGCCGTGGTGGGCGTGATCCTGAACCTGGCGCTGTTCTTTGGGTACCACGTGTGGTGGCCACAGGGTTTTGAGGGGCGATCGACTGGGCCTCGGTGGTGATCTCGCTGGGCGCGGCGGTGGCCTTGATGCGCTACCAGCGCAAGGTGATCCACGTGATCGCGGTGTGTGCGGTGCTGGGCCTGGTCTGGCGCTTGTGGTTTTGAAACGGGAGCAGCAAATGACCATCACAGTGATTTCGGTCGAGTGCTTTGGCCGATCGCTTGAAGGCGGGTCGGCGTTCACCTGCTGGACGTGCGCAAGGCCGCGGCGCTGAAGAGTGCGGGGCATGGCTTGCCGGGTGCCCAGTGGCGTGATCCGGCGTTGTGGCTGGACTGGAAAGACAGCGTGCCAGCGGACAGGCCGGTGGTGGTCTATTGCGCCCACGGGCAGGAGATCAGCCAGGCGCTGGCCACCGCGCTGCGGGTGATGGGCCGGGACGTGGTCTTTCTGGACGGGGGCTACGCGGCCTGGGTGCAGGCCGGGCAGCCCGTGGCACCGTCTAGAGCTGCGCCAGATCGTCCAGGATGGGGCAGTCGGGGCGGTCGTCGCCCGGGCAATGGCACAGCAGGTCGTCGAGCGAGCGCTGCATGGCTTGCAGCGCTTCGATGCGCTGGGCGAGTTCATCGTGGTGCTTTTGCGCGATGCGTTTCACGCTGGCGCTGCTGCGTCGGCGGTTGTGCCACAGGCCCACGAGTTCGGTGATGGCGTCGAGGCCAAAACCCATGTCGCGGGCGCGGCGGATGAAGCGCAGCGTGTGCACATCGGCCAGGCTGTACTGGCGGTAGTTGCTTTCGGTGCGCACGACTTCGCCGAGCAGGTCCAGCGATTCGTAGTGGCGCAGCATCTTGGGCGAAATGCCCGAGAGCTGGGCGGCCAGGCCGATGTTGACCGGCCACGACGACACGGCGTCGAGTGACGCTTCGTCGGGCGTGGCGTGCGTGCTGCGTCTTGCTCATGCTGTGACGTCGTAGCCTTCTTCCTGGATCGCCGCGGCGACCGCTTCGCGCGGTTGTTCGGTGTTCACTTCAACGCGGTTGTTGGCGCGGTCGATGCCGACCTGGGCCTGGGGGTCGAGGATTTTGATGGCGGTGGTCACGGCTTTTTCGCAATGGCCGCAGGTCATGCCTTGCACGGTGAATGTCTGGTTCATGTGGGAACTCCAAGTATGGATGAGTCGAGTATCTTCAGGCTTGACACCGTGTCAAGGTCAAGCGCTTTTCGGCGATGGAAAGATACACCTTGTCGCTTGACCTTCCCATGGGGGTAAAGCTTATAACCGGGGCTCTGCCCTGCGCCGCTTCGCGGCTTGCCCTCAAGGGGGACCACGCCAGTGGCCCGGCAAAGCCGGCTCCACGGCGTGTGCTGAATTTGTATCCATCGTTGCATGCCACATGAACCCAGAAACTCTCAACCACTCCCACCCTTCAGATCGACCTCGGTGTCGGGGGCATGACCTGTGCCTCCTGTGTGTCGCGCGTGGAGCGCGTGTTGAAGAAGCAGGCGGGTGTGAGCGAAGCCACGGTGAATCTGGCCACGGAGTCGGCGCGCATTCAGCTGGACGCGCGATGGCGACGAGGCCGAAACCCTGGCGCGGCTCAAGCGCGCGGTGCGCGATGCGGGCTACGAGCCGCGCGCGATGGAGGCGATGGACGAAGACGCTCAGCGAACCGTGGCACGGCATCTCGCGCGACCTGTTGCCGGTGTTGATCGGCATCGTGCTGTCGGCGCCGCTGGCCTTGCCCATGGTCGGTGACCTGTTTGGCCAACACTGGATGTTGCCGGGCTGGGTGCAGTTTCTGCTGGCCACGCCGGTGCAGTTCTGGCTGGGTGCGCGCTTTTACAAGGCCGGCTGGCACGCGCTGAAGGCGTTGACAGGCAACATGGAATTGCTGGTGGCCATTGGCACCACGGCGGGCTGGGCGCTGTCGACCTGGCTCTGGCTGGGTGCGCGAGCCCGGCGAAATGGTGCACCTGTATTACGAAGGCTCGGCGGTGGTGATCACGCTGGTGTTGCTGGGCAAGTGGCTGGAAGCCCGCGCCAAGCGCCAGACCACCAGCGCCATCCGCGCGCTGCACGCATTGCGCCCCGACAAGGCCCATTTGTTGCCCGATGGGGTTCGCCGCACCGAGATGACCGATGTGGCGGTGGACGAGTTGCTGCCGGGCGATCTGATCCGCGTGTTGCCCGGTGAGCGTTTTCCGGCCGATGGTGAGCTGGTCGAGGGCGAGACCCACGCCGACGAGTCGATGCTGACGGGTGAAGCGCTGCCGGTGGCCAAGACAGCCGGGCGACGCGGTCACGGGTGGTTCGCTCAATGGCGAGGGCTCGGTGCACGTTCGCGTGCGAGCGGTGGGTGCCCAGAGCACGCTGGCCCAGATCATCGCCCTGGTGCAGGACGCGCAGGCGGGCAAGGCGCCGGTGCAGCGTATGGTGGACAAGGTGGCGGCGGTGTTTGTGCCGGTGGTGCTGCTGATTGCCCTGGTCACGCTGGGCGTGTGGCTGTGGCTGGGTGCGCCCTGGGAACAGGCGTTGCTGAACACGGTGGCGGTGCTGGTGATCGCCTGCCCCTGCGCGCTGGGGCTGGCCACGCCCACGGCCATCATGGCCGGCACCGGTGTGGCGGCGCAGCACGGCATTTTGATCAAGGACGCGCAGGCGCTGGAGATCGCGCACCAGGTGGACACGGTGGCGTTTGACAAGACCGGCACGCTGACCGAGGGCCGGCCGCGATTGCTGGTGGTGGAGGCCATGCCGGGGGTGGACGAAGAAGCGGCTGCTGCGCGCGGCGGCGGCTTTGCAGGCGCAGAGCGAGCACCCGCTGGCCCACGCGGTGATGGAGGTGGCGCTGGAGCGCGGCTGGATGCCGGCGCCGAACGCGGCGGTGGAGGTGCAATCGGTGAGCGGGCCGGGGCACGCAGGGATTGGTGCAGGGTGCGCGCTGGCGCTGGGCAGCGTGCGCTGGATGGACGAGCTGGGGGTGACGCTGGGACCTCTGGCGGCTTCGCTGGCGCACGCAGCAGGCCGAGGGCGCCACGGTGTCGGTGCTGGCCAGCCAGGTCAGCGACGGCGCGGCCTGGACGCCGCTGGCGCTTGCTGGCGTTCGGCGATGAGCCCAAGGCGGGTGCGAAGGAAGCGATGGCGCAGTTGCGCGCGGCGGGGGTGCGCGTTGTTCATGGTGTCGGGCGACAACCGGGGCGCGGCCGAGGCCATGGCGCGGCGGCTGGGGCTGGACCCGGACCAGGGCGAGGTGATCGCTGAAGTGTTGCCCGGCGACAAGGCTGCGGTGGTGCAGCGATTGCAGAGTGGCGACCTGGAGAGCACGCCTGGCACCCCTGTTCCGAGGCGGTTCCGCTGGTCGAAGGGCAGGTGTTTCCTGCCGATTCGGTGCCGGTCTGGACTCGAGGCGGCAGAGTGTTTCGCGGCCAATGCATTCGGCGCCGGGCCGCTCCCAGGCTGAGTTCGCACCGCTCTCGGGGGCGCGAGCGGCGCAGCGGCGGAGCGGGCGGGCACATGTTGTCGCCATGGTGGGCGACGGCGTGAACGATGCGCCAGCGCTGGCCGCCGCCGACGTGGGCCTGGCCATGGGCGCGATGGAGGGCGGCCAAGGCGGCTCGGATGTGGCGATGCACGCCGCCGGCATCACCTTGCTGCGCGGTGACCCGGCCCTGGTGGCCGCGGCGCTGGATATCTCGCGCAAAACCGTCACCAAGATCAAGCAAAACCTGTTCTGGGCCTTTGCCTACAACACCATCGGCATTCCGCTGGCCGCCATGGGTTACCTCAGCCCGGTGATCGCGGGCGCGGCCATGGCGCTGAGTTCGGTGAGCGTGGTGAGCAATGCTTTGCTGCTCAAGCGCTGGAAACCGCCGGTGGGGGTCGACGAGCCTGCATCCACTCAGGCTTGATGTGGGTCAAGGCTGCGTTGGCGTGGCTTTGCGATAGTCGGGTTTTTCATTCCCCGACCGATCGGTTGGCGAATGTGCGCATTGACCCGACAGAGGAGACAAACCATGAGCCAACACCATGAAGCCATGCGGGTGATCCGCGACGAACACGCCTCCCTGGCGGCCATGCTGCGTTCGCTGAAACAAATGGTGCAGCGTGGGCCTGACCCCGAAGGCAAGGGCGAGCACGACCGCTATTTCGACGTGTTGCGGGCGATGCTGTTCTACATCGACGAGTTTCCAGAATCGCAGCACCACCCCAAGGAATCGGAGCTGCTGTTTCCGCGCGTGGCCAAGGTGGCGCCGCACACCATGACCGTGATCGATCAGCTGGAGCGCGATCACCACCAGGGAGAGCACCGTGTGCGCGAACTGATGCATTTGCTGATGGCCTGGGAGTACCTGGGCGATACGCGGCGGGCGGCGTTTGAGGAAGCGGTGAGCCAGTACATCGATTTCTATCTGGAGCACATGCGGCTGGAAGAAACGGTGGTGATGCCGGAGGCTGAAAAGCATTTGACCGATGCCGATTGGCATGCGCTCAACGCGGCCTTCGCCACCAACCAGGACCCCCTCAACACGCGCATCCCCCGCGATCCCCAGTTCGACCGGCTGTTCACGCGCATCGTGATGCTGGCGCCAGCGCCGGTGGGCCTGAATTCCTAGCGCCTTTGAGGCGCGACGCTTCGTCGCTGGCGACAGGCAGGCCTGCTGTGCTCAGGCCACAATGGCCGGGCCATGCAGCGTCCCACCGAAACCCACACCACCTCTCCCGACAAGACCCCCTACGTGAGGCTGGCGCTGGCGCTGGCTTTGGGCGCTGCGGTCTCGCTGGGCATCACGCGTTTTGCCTACGGCTTGTTGCTGCCCACCATGCGCGACGATCTCGGGTGGAGTTACACGCTGGCCGGTGCCATGAACACGGCCAACGCGGCGGGCTATTTGATCGGCGCGCTGGCCACGCCGTGGTTGCTCAAGCGAACCCCGGCCACTTCCCTGTTGCTGTCGGGCGCTGCCCTGGCAACGGTGTTCATGGCTTTGAGTGGCTTTTTCGTTGACGCCACTCCCTTGCTGATTCAGCGGTTGCTCGCCGGTGTGGCCAGCGCGCTGGTTTTCATCGCGGGTGGCTTGCTGGCGGCGCGGCTGGGCGCGCGCCAGCCCAAGCGCAGCGGCTTTTTGCTGGGCATCTACTACGGCGGCACCGGGCTGGGCATCACGCTGTCTGCCCTCGGTGTGCCCTGGGTGCTGGCGCAGGCCGCAGGTTGGCCCCATGCCTGGGCGTGGGCATGGTGGGGGCTGGCGCTGTTGTGTGGCGTGGCCACGCTGCTGCTGACCTGGCCAGCCCGGGTGCTGGCGGCCAGCGATGCGCCGCAGTCTGCGCAGGCCTCTGCGGCCAACGGCGCTGGCGGCGATGTGGCGCAACGGCGCTTCCGCGTTCGGGATTTCACGTTTGCTCTCGCGGGCTACACCGGCTTTGGCGTGGGCTACATCGGCTACATGACCTTTGTGATCGCGCTGCTGAAAGAGCAGGGCAGCAGCCCCGGCGCGATCACGCTGTTTTACGCCTTGTTGGGCATGGCGGTGATGGCCTCTTCGCGCATCTGGGCGGGTTTGCTGGACCGGTTCAAGAATGGCCAGGCGCTGGCGCGGCTCAACGCCTTGCTGGGCGTGGCCACCATCTTGCCTGCGTTGACCACCGCGTGGCCGCTGGTGCTGGCGTCGGGCTTGTTGTTTGGCGGGGTGTTTCTCTCGGTGGTGGCCTCGACCACGGCGCTGGTGCGCCACAACCTGCCACCCGCCCAGTGGGCCGCGGGCATCAGCGCCTTCACCATCGTGTTCGCGGCGGGCCAGATCGTGGGGCCCACGGTGGTGGGGTTCATTGCCGATGGACCGGGTGGCCTGGCGCGGGGGCTGGTGTTTTCAGCGGTGGCGCTGTGGTTGGGTGCGGCGCTGGCCTGGCGGCAGCGGGCGCTTTAGGGCTCCACGCGGCGCAAGGAACATCGCCTGCACCCTGCGCGATCCTCGGGTTTTCGGGTTTCGCTGCAATGGCTTTTGTCGCCCGGATGCCTGGCGGTCATTGACTCGCGCGACAGCGGGTTTGATCTGACTCGCGCAAAATTCCCAGATCTGAACCGGAGATGTGCATGCAACTGACTGTCAACAAAAAGCGCCACGAGGTCGACGTGGAACCTGAAATGCCCCTGCTGTGGGTGTTGCGCGACGAGCTCGGCATCACCGGCCCCAAGCTGGGTTGTGGCATCGGGTTTTGCGGCGCCTGCACGGTGCATGTGGACGGCGTGGCGATGCGCTCTTGTTCGGTGCCGGTGGGCTCGGTGAGTGGCGCGGTGACGACCATCGAGGGTTTGGGCAACCCGAAGGCGCTGCACGCGGTGCAGGCGGCCTGGGTGGAACACCAGGTGGCGCAGTGCGGCTACTGCCAGTCGGGCCAGATCATGACGGCGGCGGCTTTTCTGGCGGCCCAGTCCGACCCCACCGACCAGCAGATCGACGAGGCCATGTCGGCCAACCTGTGCCGCTGCGGCACCTACCCGCGCATCCGCCTGGCCGTGAAAACGGCCGCCCAAAAAACTGAAGGGAGCCTGAGATGGGCAAGATTGCAACCATTGCCCGGCGCACCTTCCTGATCGGCGCCGCCGCTGTGGTCGGCGGCGTGGCCATCGGCTATGTCGCTTACAAGCGCGACCCTGAGAACCCGCTGCTCGACGACCTCGGCGAAGGCGAGGCCACGCTCAACCCGTATGTGCGCATCGATGCCGATGGCGTCACGCTGATCACGCCGCGCGCCGACAAGGGCCAGGGCGCGGTATCCATTCAGGCGGCGCTGATCGCCGAAGAAATGGACCTGGCCTGGGGCGATTTCAAGACCGATTTTGGCGTGCCCAGCGCGGCCTATTACAACGGCAAGGTGGCGGTCGAAGGCTTCCCGATCGCGGCCACCAGCGACACGATCGCTGGCGCCGGCGCGGGCCGCCAGGCGGGCGACGTGATCGCGCAAGCTCACGGGCATGCAGATCACCGGCGGCTCGTCCACCGTGGCCGACGCTTTCGACAAGATGCGCGTGGCCGGCGCGGTGGCGCGCCAGATGCTGCTGATGGCGGCGGCGCAGCAAACGCGGCGTGGCGCTGGCCCAGCTCACAACGAAGGACGGCGCGGTGATCCTGCCCGACGGCAAGGCGCTGAGCTACGCCTCGCTGGCGGGCGCCGCAGCCACGTCACGCCGCCCACCGAGGTGGCGCTCAAGCCCGAAGCCGAATGGCGCTATCTGGGCAAGCCCATGCAGCGGCTCGACACGGTGGCCAAGTCCACCGGCACAGCGGCGTACGGCATCGACGTGCGCCTGCCGGGCATGGTGTACGCCACGGTGCGCGCCAACCCGCGCCTGGGTGGCGGCATCGTGTCGTTTGACGCCAGCCAGGCCGAGCAGGCCAAGGGCGTGATCAAGGTGGTGGCGCTGCCGCAGGGCTTTGGCGTGATCGCCAGACAACACCTGGCGTGCCTTCCAGGCGGCGGCGCTTGGTGAAGCCGGTGTGGGGCAACAAGGCGCCCTACCCCGACACCAGCGAAGCCTTGTTCGAGCGCGTGGAGAAGGCCTTCGTGCCTGGGCAACACGACAGCCGTTTTCGCGACGAGGGTGATGTGGGGCTGATGGTTCAGACGGCGGGCGACAAGGCGGTGAAGGCCGAATACCGCGTGCCTTATCTGGCCCATGCGCCGCTGGAGCCGATGACGGCTGTGGCGCAGTTCAAAGACGGCCTGATGACGATCTGGACCGGCACGCAGATCCCGCGCTTTGTGGTGGACGGCGTGGCCAAGGTGACCGGGATTGACGCCAACAACATCCAGCTGCACGTGTTGATCATGGGCGGCAGTTTCGGGCGGCGCCTGGAAGACGATTACGTGAAGCAGGCCGCGCTGCTGGCACAGGCCCATCCCGGCGTGCCGATCAAGCTCACCTGGACGCGCGAAGAAGACATGACGCACGACTTTCCGCGCCCGCTGGCCATCGCCCGCCTGGTCGGTACGGTGAAAGACGGCCAGGTGCAGGCCATGGACCTCGACATCGCCAGCCCTTCGGTCAGCGCCTCACAGATGGGCCGTCTGGGCTTTCCCGCAGCGGGGCCGGACGTGGCCATCGTGGCCGGCGCCTGGGACCAGCCGTTTGCCATTCCCAATTACCGCGTCACCGGCTACCGCGCCCCAGAGATGGTGCCCGTGAGCTCATGGCGTTCTGTGGGTGCCTCGGGCAACGGCTTTTTGCACGAAAGCGCGCTGGATGAGCTGATCCACGCCGCTGGCGCCGATCCGCTGGCCGAGCGCCTGCGCCTGTGTTCGCATGAGCCGTCCAAGCGGGTGCTGCAAGCCGTGGGCGAGATGAGCGACTGGGCCACGCCGTTGGAGCCCTCACCCGACGGCCCACGCGGCCGGGGGCTGGCGTTCACGCTGTCGTTTGGCGTGCCTGTGGCCGAGGTGGTGGAAGTCACCGCCACCGCCAGCGGCATTCGCATCGACAAGGTGTTCGTGGCCTGTGAGGTGGGCAAGGTGTTGGACCCGGTCAACTTCGACAACCAGGTGCAAGGCGGCGTGGTCTTTGGCCTGGGCCACGCCATCAACTGCGAACTCACCTATGAAGGCGGCGCCCCGCAGCAAACCAATTACCACGCCTACACCGGGCTGCGGCTGTATCAGACGCCTCTGATCATGGTCAGAGCGCTGGAAACCAGCGACGAGATCAAGGGCATCGGTGAGCCCAGCGTGCCGCCCGCGGCACCGGCGCTGGCGAACGCGATTTTTGCAGCCACTGGGCAGCGCATTCGGTCGCTGCCGTTGAACAAGGCGGTGGCGTTTGCCTGAGGCTTTCTGGCCGGTACACCGCATTGAAAAAGGGGCTCACCAGAGCCCCTTTTTCTTTCGTTGATAGGCCGGCTCAGATCAGGCCTTCGGCCTTCATTGCCGCCTGCACCCCAGGACGAGCGCCCACCCGCGCCCGGTACAGGCCCAGGTTGGTCAATTCGCTCAGATCAATGCCGATCATGGCGGGCCAGTTGGTGACGGTGAACAGGTAGCCGTCGGCCACGGTGAAGGTGTCGCCCATCAAATACTGTTTGCCGGCCAGTTCGCCGTCGACCCAGGCGAGGCGCTGCATCAGGCGCTCTTTGGCCATGGCCTTGGCTTCATCGGGCATGCCGGGGGTGAACAGGGGCGAAAAGCCTTTGTGCAGCTCGGTGCCGATGAAGTTGAGCCAGCTTTGCAGCTGGTAGCGGGCCATGGTGCCGTTGGCGGGGGCGAGGTGCTTCTCCGGGGCCTGGTCGGCGATGTATTGCACGATGGCTGGGCCTTCGCGCAGGCCTTCGCCACTGTCGAGCACCAGATAGGGCACGTAGCCCAGCGGGTTGATCAGGCGGTAGTCGCTGCCGTCGGGCAGGGTTTTGGTTTTGGTGGGGGCCTTGATGGCCTCATGGGCCAGGCCGGCTTCGTGCAGGGCGATGTGGGCTGAGAGGGAGCAAGCGCCAGGGGAGTAATAGAGTTTCATGGGGTTCCGGTGGGGTGGTTGAGAAGCGCCCGGTGATGCTAGCTGGGAAGCCAAAGGCCTGCTGACGCAAGGCATATCGCTGGTGGATGGGGGACCTGGAACGCAATTGGCCTCAATCCACCGGGAGAATGCGGGTATCTTATGGGGCCACTATGCGCTTGGGCCCTGTGCCCAGGCGTTTTCCAATTTGCCGAAGAGAAAGCAGTCAGCGCCATGGCCATGGGTCAATTTGCATACGCCAACAACACCAACCGTTTCCTGGCTGTGGAGCCCCTGGCCGATCAGCCGTTTGCCGTGAGCGGGGTGCCCTTTGATGGCGTGGTGACCAACCGTCCCGGGGCCCGCTTCGGGCCGCAGGCCATCCGCGCCGCTTCGCTGATGCTGTGCGACGGTATCCACCCGGTGTTCAACGTGTCGCCCAATGCGTTTCTGGGCGATGCGCTGGACATGCGCCTGCCCAACGCCTCGCCGCTGGCGGATGTGCGCAGCCACATCGAGCGCCAGGCGGCCGAGCTGATGGCGAAACACCATTGCGTTTTCATTGGCGGCGATCACTCGGTCACGCTCTCGCTGCTGCGCGCCGCCCACGCGGCCCATGGCGGTGGCGAACCGCTGGCCTGCCTGCACTTTGACGCCCATTGCGACACCTGGACCGACCATTTCGGTGAGCCTTCCGGCCACGGTACCTGGACCTATGAGGCTTTGAAAGAAGGCCTGATCAGCCCGGCGCACACGGTGCAGATCGGCATCCGCTCCAGCGGCGATCGGGCAGCGCGGGAATACGTGGCCGATCAGGGCGGCGAGATTTTCACGGCCCGGGCTTTGCGTGGGCTGGACGGCGCAGGCCTGCAACCGGCGATCGCGTCGATTCGCAAGCGCATGGGCGATCGCCCGGTCTACCTGACGCTGGACATCGATTGCCTCGATCCCGCCTTTGCCCCCGGCACCGGTACGCCCGAACCCGGTGGCCTGACCAGTTCACAGGTGATGACGTTTCTCGAAGAGCTGGCCGATCTGAACTTCATTGGCATGGACTGCGTGGAGGTGGCGCCGGCATACGACCACGCCGAGCTGACCAGCAACGCCGCATCGGCCTTCGTCTGGACCTATCTCAGCGGCCAGGTGGCCAAGCGGGAAGGGTTGCTGCCCGCCAAGCCGGGCAATGCCTTGAGCGGGCTTGCGCGGGCGGTGGCCAAAAGCCTGGGTCGCAAAGCGGCCTGATGCCCGGACAGAGACCTGTATCGATTGACCGATCGTTGTTGCTGAAAGCACGTTCCATGGCCGCCTCGCTGATCCATTCCGACACCCAGCTCAACCAGAAGAGTTATTACGAGGCCACAGCCACGCGCTGCCCCGGCGGAGAGCCGCTGTATGGCGCGGTGGACGCCGATGTGGTGATCGTGGGCGGGGGGTTTGCGGGTTTGAGTGCGGCGCTGGAGATGGCGCAGCGGGGGCTGTCGGTGGTGTTGCTGGAGGCGGACCGCATCGGGTCGGGCGCCAGCGGGCGCAACGGTGGCCAGGCCATCGTGGGCTATGCGAGCGGGCAGGAACCGTTTGAAGAGCAGCTGGGTGCGGAAGATGCGAAGCGTGCCTGGGACATGTCGGTCGAGGCGGTTGATCTGGTGGCGCAACGTGTTGAGCAGCACAGCATCGATTGCGACTGGGTGCGTGGCTACACCTATGTGGCCGAAACCCAGGCCAAGGCCAAGGCGCTGCGCGAAGAGGCCGACGGCCACGAGCGGCTGGGGGTGCCGTGTGAATGGGCCGAGGGCAACGACGCGGTGCGCGCGTTGGTGAACAGCCCGCGTTACGTGGCGGCGTTTCATGAAAAGCGCTCAGGCCATTTGCACCCGCTGAAGTATGCGTTGGGTCTGGCGAACGCCGCGCGGGAAGCGGGCGTGCGCATTTACGAACACTCAGCGGTGACGGCCTTGCAGCGCGGTGAAAGTCTGCGGGCGATCACGGCGCAGGGCGTGGTGACGGCACGTTTTGGCGTGCTCGCGGGCAACTGCATGCTGCCCGAATACGGCCCGCGTGTGGCGCCCGAGATCGCGCCGCGCATCATGCCGGTGGGCACCTACATCATCGGTACCGCCCCCATCGAGCAAGGTTTGAGCGAGCGCCTGATTGCCCACAACGCCGCCGTTTGCGACAACAATTTCGTGCTCGACTATTACCGCTTCAGCGTCGAGCGCCGCATGCTGTTTGGCGGGCGCGTGAGCTACACAACGCACACGCCGGGCAATCTCAAGGAAGTGATGGCGCGGCGCATGGGCGAGGTGTTTCCCGAGCTGGCGGGCACGCCGGTGGACTACGTGTGGGGCGGCTTTGTGGACATCTCCATGAACCGCGCGCCCGACTTCGGGCGTCTGGGCGACAACCTCTATTACCTGCAAGGCTTCAGCGGTCATGGCGTGGCGCTCACCGGGCTGGCGGGCCAATTGGTCGCCGATGCGGTGGTGGGACAGGCCGAGCGCTTTGATGTGTTCACCCGCCTGCAACACCGCGAATTCCCTGGCGGCGCCATGCTGCGCACCCCCAGCCTGGCGCTGGGCATGCTGTGGTACCGCATGAAGGACGCGTTGGGCCGGTGACCTGGACGGTCAGCGAAGGAAGCGCGCTTCGCGTTCTTTCGACCGGCGCTGCGATGGCCGGCCAAACGACGTTCTCACAATGCGCCGCTTCATGAATCGAGTCGGTTGATCGTCCATCCCACGACCCAGGCATATGCGTCGATTCAGCGGGAGGTTTGTCGTTGGCACTTTGGTGTCAGTCATGACCGAGACAGCGGAATGTGGTTTCGGTTGTGACCAAAACAGGGGTAATTCTGAGGGTTTGCACTGAGGTGGGTTGTTATATACAAGCGCACACTGCGATAGATATAAGCAAACCCTTCTGATCAACCCACCACCCGAGGAAAGACAAATGGACATCAAATCACGCCGTGGCGTTATCAAAGCAGGTGCGATTGGCGCACTGGCTGCTCCCTTCGTCGGCAACGCGCAAGCCGCTGCCGGTCAAACCTGGAAAGTGCAATCCACCTGGGACGCCGGCACCACCGGCTACAACCTGTTCGAAGCCTGGTGCAAGAGCTTCAAGGAAAAGACGGGCGGCGAATTGACCATCCTCCCGTTTGCCGCCAAATCGGTGGCAGCGGACAACAACGCCCTGTTTGAAGCGGTCAAGACCGGTGTGCTGCAGGGCATGAATCCCTGGACGCTTTACTGGGCCGGCAAGATCCCGGCCTCGGTGTTCCTGTCCAGCTACCCGGCCGGCCCTGACCAGCCAGCGCAGTGGGACACCATGTTCTACGGCCTGGGCATGCTGAAGATGGCGCGCGAGATTTACGCCAAGCAGGGCCTGATGTACGTCGGCCCGATCCAGCACGACGCCAACGTGATCCACTCCAAGGTGCCCATCACCTCGCTGGCCGAGATGAAGGGCAAGAAGATTCGCTTGCCCGGCGGCATGGTCTCCGAGGTGTTCCAGCAGTTCGGTGTGTCGACCGTGGCGCTGCCCGGTTCCGACATCTTCCCGGCGCTGGAGAAGGGCACGATCGATGCGGCCGACTTCGTGGGCCCTGCGGTGAATTACGACCTGGGCTTCCACCAGGTCACCAAGTACATCCTGATGGGCCCTCCCGGCACGATGAGCATTTACCAGCCGGTGGACCTGATGGACCTGACGGTCAACATGGGTGCCTGGAAGCGTTTGTCGCCCAAGCTGCAAACCTTGGTCGAAGACGAGGTCAAGGGCTACTCGCTGACCCAGTACGTGGCGATCCAGAAGGCCAACGTGGATGCCATGGCCAAGTTCGCCAAGGCCGGCACCCAGGTTTCGCGCCTGAGCCAGGCCGATGTGGATGCCTTCCGCAAGGCGGCGATCCCGATCTGGTTCAACTGGGCCAAGAAAGACGCCGACGCCACCCGCGTGTTCAAGCTGCAGCTCGATTACATGAAGAACGGTGTGCTCGGTTACCTCACCGATGCCGATCTCAAAGGTCAGACCATCTGATTTGGATCTTTCCTGGTATTGAACTTTGAGCGGCTCTGCGTGGGCCGCTCATTTTTTTGGATGAACTCTTATGAACGCAGAGAGCATTGGTTTTGTGATGCCGCACAGCATCTACTGGGGGATGCTGACCCTGGTGCCGCTGGCGCTGCTGGCCGTGGCCTGGAAGCAGGGCATCGTGCCCGCGGTGCCTTACGAGCCCGACGCCGGGCCGATTGAAAAGCTGCTGGACTGGATCAGCGACCGCACGGGATTGTTCGTGGCGCTGTGGAGCGTGATGGCGGTGTTCGCCTATACCTACGAGGTGACGGCGCGCTACCTGTTCAACATGCCCACGATCTGGGTGCACGAGTCGAGCTTTTTGCTGTTCGGCATGCAGTACATGATGGCTGGCGCCTATGGCTTGCTGCATGGTTCGCATGTGCGCGTGGACGTGATCTACACCAAGCTCTCGCTGCGCAGGCAGGCGGCGGTGTCGGTGTTCACCTCGGTGTTCTTCTTCATCTTCATCATGGCGATGATGGGCACGGCCTACCGCTTCTTCTTTGACAGCCTGGCCATGGACGAGCGCTCGGTGGAAACCTGGCAGGTGCAGTACTGGCCGGTGAAGATGCTGATGCTGGTGGGCGCCTGTCTGATCATGTTGGCGGGCATCTCGCGGCTGATCAAGGACATCCGCATCTACGAAAAACAACTGCGTTCGGAGGTGTCGGCATGAGCACGGCTGCACAACAGGCTGCCGCGCGCGGCACGGCCACACGCTCCCGCGTGTTGACCTATGGTTTGACTTTGCTGGTGCTGGCCGTGGTGCTGGTTGAAGTGGTCAACATCGTTTTCTACGACCCTTATGGCGACGAATACTTCCTGTTCCGCATGCAGGGTGTGCTGGCCAATGTGTCGATGTCGGCGCTGACCTGGATCATGTTCGGCTCGCTGTTCTTGCTGCTGATGGCGGGCTTGCCGCTGGCTTTCGTGGCCGGTGGGCTGGGGGTGGTGTTCCTCTACCTGCTGGGGGATTCGGCGATGCTCAACATCATCCCGAGCCGCATCTTCCCGATGATGACCAACCCGGATCTGGCGGCGATTCCGCTGTTCATCTTCATGGCGACCATGCTGGAGCGGGCGGGCCTGATCGAAGAGTTGTTCGACGCGGTGTACCAGTGGATGGGCGGGCTGCACGGCGGTCTGGCGGTGGCGACCATCGTGGCGTCGACCTTGCTGGCGGCGATGGTGGGCGTGGTGGGCGCGGCGATCGTGACCATGGGCATCATTGCTTTGCCGGCCATGCTCAAGCGCAAGTACGACCCCGAGATCGCCATCGGTTCCATCATGGCCGGCGGCACGCTGGGTGTGCTGATTCCGCCGTCGATCCTGGCCATCTTGTACGCCGTGGTGGCGCAGCAGTCGGTGGGCGAGTTGTACCTGGGCAGCGTGATGCCCGGTCTGCTGCTGTCGGGTCTGTACATCCTCTACGTGGTGGTGCGCACCACGCTCAACCCCAAGCTGGGTCCACCCGTGCCGGTGGAGGAGCGCCTGAGCATGGGCCAGAAGCTGGCCTTGCTGCGCGGTCTGATCGCGCCGATCTTGCTGGTGATGATGGTGCTGGGCCTGCTGTTTGCCGGCATTGCGACGCCGGTGGAAGCGGCGGGCCTGGGCAGCTTTGGCGCCATGGGTGTGGCCTTGCTGCACAAGCGGCTCTCGCTCAAAGCCCTGATCGGTGCCAGCAGCGACACGGTGAAGGCCACGGCGATGGTGCTGTGGATCATCTTCGGTGCGTCGATCTTTGTGGGCCTGTACATCCTGCAAGGCGGGCAGGCCTTCATCACCGACACCATTCTCAGCACCGGCCTGAGCCCTTACGGCATCTTGCTGCTGATGATGGTCTTGCTGGTGGTCCTGGGCATGTTCCTGGACTGGGTGGGCATCTTGCTGCTGGCGGTGCCGATCTTTGTGCCCATCATCAAGTCGCTCACGTTTGATGGCCTGTTCGGCATGCCGGGCCCCTCGCCGGATGCCGTGGTGCTGTGGTTCGGTGTGCTGTACCTGATCAACATGCAGATGAGCTTCCTGTCGCCGCCGTTCGGTTATGCGCTGTTCTACATCCGTGGCGTGGCGCCGCCGGAGATCAGCATGGCGACCATCTTCCGTTCGTCACTGGTGTTCCTGGCCATCCAGGTGCTGGCGCTGTTCCTGGTGGTGGTGTTCCCGTCGATTGCGACCGGATTGCCTGATCTGGTCTACGGACGCTGACAAGGCGTTCGCCTCATCATCGCCGGTGTGCTGAAAGGTGCACCGGCGATTTTTTTCGCCTGTCTGTCTTCAGGCGGTGCGTGTCATGGGCGTTTTCGCCAGCCGTTTTGCATTGGCCATGGCGGTGCGGTGCACGGGTGCCATGGCTTTGTTGATCACGCCAAAGCCGGCGGTTTGCATTTGCGATGCCAGTGCCGCGGGCGTGGCGCCGCCGCCCAGCCAGGGGTAGCACAGGCTGCGCCAGGCCGTGGTGGCAATGGCCTGGTTGGCCAGCAGGCTGTGGGTGGTCATGGCAAGCCAGGATTCGGCGAACGCCTGCTTTTTCTCATCGACCATGCGCTTGAATTCCACTTGGTCGCGCGTCGAAGGCACGGGCCCGGCGAGCATCATGCGGGTCACACGGTGTGCGACCACCTGGGATGCCGCCGCGGCGAGCTCGCCCGATTTTTTGCTCAGTGCCTTTTGGTGTGCGTGGTGTTTCGAAGCCATGGGTGATTCCTTTCGTCGCAGGCTTGTGGCCGACGGTTCACCCGGGACGGATGCAAGCGATCTGTCAACGGGTCAAATCAAGGTAGCACGGTTTCACGAAGCGCGCTTGTCTTGCTTCTGAATTATGAGCAAAAACGTGAGTATTTCCATACACTTAGGCCGTTGCTGCAGTGCAACATTTATGTCAGATTGTGCGCTGTTTCTGGCGTGTTCTGGCGCTGCTGGGCCGTTTGATCGCTTGCGCCACGGCCTGCTCGATGAGCGGCCCACAGCGTTGGATCTCGGTCAGCGGGGCGTAGCCGTAGCCGATCACCAGGCCTCGCAGGTCTCGGCGCTCGATGCAATAGCTCGACAGGGGCCGCACAGTGAGACCTTGACGGGCCAAGGTCAGGGCGATGGCTTTGTCGTCTGCGGTGGCGGGCAGGCGCAGGCACAGGTGCAAGCCCTGTTCGGCGCCACTGATGCACGGCAAGCGATCGGCGTCGCCCAGCAGGGGCTTGAGGGCTTCGAGCAGGCATTGGCGCCGCTCGGCATAGTTCTGGCGCGCGCGGCGCAAGGCGCTGCTGAAGTGGCCCATTTCGATGAATTCGGCCAGGGCGGCCTGCATGGGCATCTGGCCTGGTCGGTTGAGGTCGTAGTGGGCCTGTTTGAAGGCGGCGGCCAGGGGCTTGGGCACCACCAGGTAACCCAGCTTGATACCGGGGTAGAGCACCTTGGAAAACGTGCCCATGTAGAGCACGCGGCCATCGGTGTCCAGCCCTTCCAGGCTGGAGATGGGTGGGCCGCTGAAACGGTATTCGCTGTCGTAGTCGTCTTCCAGAATCCATGCCCGGTGCTCGCGGGCCGCGAGCAGCAACTGCTGGCGCCGCGGCAGCGACATCACGGCGCCGGTGGGGTATTGGTGCGACGGTGTGACGTAAATCAGCCGGGGCGCCTGGCCCGGGGGCGCCGCTTCGGGGTGGATGCCTTCTTCGTCGACCGCCACCGGCGTGATGTTCAGGCCTGTGGCCATGAACGCCTTGGCCGCACCCCAGTAGGCCGGGTCTTCGACCCATACGGTGTCGCCGTGGTCGGCCAGCATGCGCGCGCACAGTTCGAGTGACTGCTGCGTGCCGGTGGTGACGATGACCTGATCGGCATCGAGCTGCACGCTGCGCGAGACCCGCAGGTAATCGGCGATGGCGCGGCGCAGGGGCGCATAGCCGCCGGAGTTGTTGTAGTCGAGCATGTCCGGGTAGGTCATGCGCCAGTGCTTGTTTTGCAGGCGCTGCCACAGTGGCAGTGGAAAGGCGCTGAAATCGGCGATGCCGGGTGTGAAGGGTTGCACCTCCAGGTCGGTAGCGCAAAAAGCGGTGGAAAGCGCCTTGCCACGGTCCGAGAGTTCACCGGCAGGGCCCTGACCCGCCTTTCGCCAGCGCGCCTCGGGCGCCCGACCCGGTTGCACACGGGGCACGTTGTCGTTGACGAATGTGCCGCTGCCCACGCGGCTGATCAGGTAGCCCTCCACGCTGAGCTGGTTGATGGCCGCCACCACCGTGTTGCGCGAAAGATCCAGGTCTTGCGCCAGATCGCGGCTGGAGGGCAGCCGCTCGCCGGCCGGCAACTTGCCTTCGAGCAAGGCGCGGCGCAGGCTCTCATAGAGCTGCCGGTGCAGTGGCAGCGCATCCTGGGCACCCAGGCGGGTCATCTCGGCGAGCAGGAATTCAGACAGCATGGGCGGCAAGGGCAGGGTGTAGAGGAGCAGAGCCAGCACGCGCCGTGGTCCGGTATGGCCGGGCCGCAGGCGCTCTGCCCCCGGGGCGAGACGCAAAGCGGCACAGGGTGGTGTCAAATTGGCACCATCCCCTTGCCGCAACTGGCTCCGATTGTGATCCAATTACAGCGCCACAATGATTTTTCGAGACTGGAGACCCGATGAATACGCTGCCACCCTGTCTGGTTTGGCTGCCCGCCGATCACCGCCTTCTGGGCGACCACGGCCACCAGATGCCCTTTTTGATGCTGGGCGACAAGTACGCCCGCGCGATCAAAGTGGGCGCCAAGGCGCAGCCGGTGATGTTTCCGCTGGCGGACGTCGATTCGATCGAAGAGCTGTTGCCCATGGTGGATGGCGTCATGCTCACGGGCTCACCGTCCAATGTGCATCCCTCCCACTTCAATGAAGCGGTGGCCGACCCGAGCTTGCCGCTGGACCCGGTGCGCGATGAGCTGACGTTCGCCCTGGTGAAGGCTTGTGTGCAGCAGGGCGTGCCCCTGCTGGGCGTGTGCCGCGGTTTCCAGGAGATCAATGTGGCCATGGGCGGCTCTTTGCATCAGCGGGTGCAGGAGGTGCCAGGGTTGATGGACCATCGCGAGTCCAAAACGGCGCCATTTGAAGAACAGTACGCCCCGAGCCACGCCATCATTCCCGTGGCGGGCAGCGCTCTGCACGAATGGGCGCTGGGTGCCAGTGAGGTGCGCGTCAACTCCTTGCACGGTCAGGGCATCAACCAGCTGGCGCCTGGCCTGGAGGCCATGGCCCACGCGCCCGATGGTCTGGTGGAGGCCTTTTCGGTGAAGGGCGCACGCAACTTTGCGCATGCGGTGCAATTCCATCCAGAATGGCGCTGCTGGGAGTCGCCCTTTTACACGGCCATTTTCGAAGCGTTCGGGCGCGCTTGCCAATCGCGCCGCAGCGTGCGTTTGCAGGCCGCCGATCTGGCGCAGCGCCACGCCACCCTTGGCGCCTGATCCCGCATTCCCTTTTCTTTGCTATCCGACACAACGACAACACAACGAAGGACTTGCCTATGACAACCCCCAAAAAGATGACTTTCAACGACCTCGAAAACTGGCTCAACGAGCACCGTGTGACCGAGGTCGAATGCCTGGTGCCCGACTTGACCGGCGTGGCCCGCGGCAAGATCTTGCCGCGCGAGAAGTTCACGGAAGACCGCGGCATGCGTTTGCCACAAGGTATCGTCTGCATGGGGGTGACGGGAGAGTTTCCCGAGAGCGGTCCTTACTACGATGTGGTGGATCCGACCGACAAAGACATGCAGTTGCGCCCCGTGCCCGATTCGGTGCGTCTGGTGCCATGGGCCGCCGACCCCACGGCGCAGGTGATCCACGACTGTTTCGACCACACTGGCAAGCTCGTGCCGTTTGCGCCTCGCAGTGTCTTGCGCCATGTGTGCGACCTGTACGAGGCCGAGGGTTGGGACCCGGTGGTGGCGCCCGAGCTGGAGTTTTATCTCACGGCCCGCAACACCGACCCGAACACACCCTTGAAATCGCCCATTGGGCGCAGTGGCCGCGCCGAAACCTCGCGCCAGGCCTATTCGATCGACGCGGTGAACGAGTTCGACCCGTTGTTTGAAGACATCTACGACTACTGCGCAAAGATGGAGCTCAACGTGGACACGCTGATCCACGAAGTGGGCGCGGGCCAGATGGAGATCAACTTCTTCCATGCCCACCCGCTGGGCCTGGCCGACGAGGTGTTCTTCTTCAAGCGCACGGTGCGCGAAGCGGCCATGCGCCATGACATGTACGCCACCTTCATGGCCAAGCCCATTGCGGGCGAGCCAGGCAGCGCCATGCACATCCACCAGAGCATTGTGGACAAGAAGACCGGCAAGAATATTTTCAGTGGCGAAGATGGTGGCCCGACCGATGCTTTCCACCATTACATCGGTGGCCTGCAACGCTACATCCCGTCGGCCATGGTGCTGGTGGCGCCCTATGTGAACAGCTACCGCCGCCTATCGCGCAATTCGGCCGCGCCCATCAACATCGAATGGGGGCACGACAACCGAACCGTGGGTATCCGCTCGCCCATCGCTTCGGCGCAGGCCCGCCGGGTGGAAAACCGCGTGATCGGTGCCGATGCCAACCCGTACATCGCCATGGCCATGACCCTGGCTTGTGGCTACCTGGGCATGAAAAACAAGCTCAAACCCAAGGCCGAGATGACCGGCGACGCCTACAAGGCGCCGTACTCTTTGCCACGCAGCCTGGGCGAGGCGCTGGACTGGCTGCAGCGTGAGCCGGAGTTGCACGAAATTCTGGGCAAAGAGTTTGTGACGATTTACTCCGAAATCAAGGAGCTGGAGTACGACGAGTTCATGAAAGTGATCTCGCCCTGGGAGCGTGAGCACTTGTTGCTGCACGTGTAATTGACCCCCCCCGCGCCGCGCCTGCGGCGCGTCACCCCCCAGGGGGCAACGCTGGCGGCCCGGCAAAGCCGGTTCCGCGGCGTTCTCGGCTTGAGGCCCCCTTGCTCGGAGAAACCGTATGAACACATCCACCCTTGTTTCACCGCCCGCGCTGGTCAAGCGCGATGAGAAGCACGACACCGCCGCCGTGCAGGCGCTGGACAGCGCGCACTTCATCCACCCGTTCACCGACCACGCCGATCTGGCCGCGCAGGGCGCCAAAGTGATCGTGCGGGCGGACAACATCTATGTCTTCGATTCCGAAGGCCACAAGATGCTGGACGCGATGAGTGGCCTGTGGTGTGTCAATGCGGGGTATGGCCGCAAGGAACTGGCAGACGCGGCATACCAGCAAATGATGACCCTGCCGTTCTACAACAACTTCTTCAACACGACCAACGTGCAGGCCGTGAAGCTTGCGGCGAAGTTGTCGTCGCTTGCGCCGACGGTGGGTGGCCGCAGTTTCAAGCACGTTTTCTATTCGAGCAGCGGTTCGGAGAGCAACGACACCAACGTGCGCATGGTGCGCCGCTATTGGGATTTGCAGGGCCAGCCGCAACGCAAGGTCATCATTGGCCGCCTGAACGGTTACCACGGCTCGACCATGGCCGGCGCCTCGCTGGGCGGCATGAGCGGCATGCATGCCCAGGGCGATCTGCCCATTCCCGATATTCAGCACATCGAGCAACCCTACTTCGATGAAAAGGCCCATGCGGGCGAAAGCCGTGCCGACTTCGGCCTGCGCGCAGCCCGCTGGCTGGAAGAGAAGATTCTGGAAGTGGGCCCCGACCGTGTGGCCGCTTTCATCGGCGAGCCGGTGCAGGGCGCAGGCGGTGTGATCATTCCACCCGATACCTACTGGCCCGAGATCCAGCGCATTGTCGACAAATACGGGATCTTGTTGATTTCCGACGAGGTGATTTGCGCCTTTGGCCGGCTGGGCCACTGGTTCGCCTACGAGAAGTTTGGCTACAAGCCCGATCTGGTGACCTTCGCCAAGGGCGTGACCAGTGGCTACGTGCCCCTGGGCGGCGTGATGGTGGGCGATCGCGTGGCCAAGGTGCTGATCGAGCAGGGCGGCGAGTTCAACCACGGCTACACCTACTCGGGTCATCCTGTGGCCTGCGCTGTGGCGTTGGCCAACATCGAGCTGATGGAGCGTGAAGGCCTGGTGGACCGTGTGAAGAACGATACCGGCCCCTATCTGGCGCAGCGCTTTGAGGAGCTGAAGGCACATCCCCTGGTCGGCGCGGCTGAGACCTGTGGTTTCGTTGGCGGCATCACCCTGGTCAAGAACAAGGCCACGATGCAGGCTTTCGACGCCGATCTGGGCGTGGGCATGATCTGCCGCGGCCATTGCTTCAAAAACGGGCTGATCATGCGCGCCGTGGGCGACCGCATGATCATCGCTCCGCCGATGGTGATGACCCGAGATCAGGTGGATGAGCTGATGGCGCTGATCCAGCGCTGTCTGGACGCAACGCTGGACGATCTGCGCAGCGCCGGAACGCTGGCTTAGCGGGATTCTTTTGTTACAGTCTTTCGTGCCCCAAATGGGGGATCATCTTGGTCCGTAAATTGCTTTGTCGCTCGGTCCGCGTGGCCATTCACGCAACCGTTTCCAACCTTGGGTTTTGTCCCACCTTTCTGGAGTGCCCCTCACCATGAAGAAACAAGTTCTGGCTTTGGCCATCTCGGCCATCCTGCTGGCCGCCTGCGGGAAAACAGAAGAGCCTGTGGCCGCGCCTGCGGAAACCGCAGCGCCTGCTGTGACCGCTGAAGCCGCCAAGCCTGCTGGTCCGATGCTGGACGACGAGAAGGTGCTGAATATTTACAACTGGCCCGACTACATCCCCGAGGACATGTTGTCCAGGTTTGAGGCAGATACCGGCGTCAAGGTCAACTACAACACCTTCGAGACCAACGAAGCGTTGCACGCCAAGCTGGTCGCCGGCAACACGGGTTACGACATCGTCGTGCCATCGGCGGGTTTCGCCAAGAAACAGGTGGACGGTGGTTTGTTCCAGCCCATCGACAAGACCAAGCTGTCGAACTACGGCAACCTGAACGCGGGCTTCATGAGCAAGATCGCTGCTGTCGACCCTGAGAACAAACACCTGGTGCCATGGGCCTGGGGCTTCACCACGGTGGGCATCAACAAGCAGAAGGTGGAAAAAGCCCTGGGTGACATGCCCATGCCCGAAAACGCCTGGGATCTGGTGTTCGATCCCAAGTATTCGAACAAGCTGAAGTCCTGTGGCATCGCCTTCCTGGATTCGCCCAGCGAGATCCTGCCCGTGGCACTGCACTACATCGGCAAGCCCGCATACAGCGAAGACCCCGCCGATTTCAAGGCTGTGGGCGAGATGCTGAGCAAGGTTCGTCCGGACATCCGCCTGTTCTCCAGCACCATGATCGACGACATCGCTGGTGGCAAGGCCTGTGCTTTCGTGGGTTGGTCGGGTGACATCAACATCGCCTCTGACCGCGTGAAAGAAACCGGTGGCACCGATGAGATCGTGCCATTGCTGCCCACCACGGGCGGTCTGGTGTTCATCGACACCATGGCCATCCCGACCGATGCCAAGCACGTGAACAACGCTCACGCTTTCATCGACTGGTACCTGCGCGGCGAGAACAGCGCGTCCATGGCCAACGAGATGAACTACCCCACGGCCAATACCGCGGGCCTGGACAGCATCAAGCCTGAAATCAAGGACAACGCCACCATTTTCCTGAGCCAGGAAAACCTGGACCGTCTGATTCCTCCTGGCGGCTACTCCAACGAGATCTCCAGCACGCTCAACGACACCTACAACGCGTTCAAGCGCGGCAAGTAAATCGCAGCGACACACCGCGGCGATTCGAAAGGGCTGTTCTTCCTCTGGGTTGAGCAGCCCTTTTTCGTGAGAAGCATGGCAACCACAAAAGACAACCAAGAAAGCGAGGCCCGAACATGACCGATACGGCTGGGTACCTGGTGACCGAAAAACTGGTCAAACGATTTGACGAGGCCGTGGCGGTGGACGAGGTCTCGCTGTCCATCGGCAAAGGGGAAATCTTTGCGCTGCTGGGCAGCTCGGGCTGTGGCAAATCCACCTTGTTGCGCATGCTGGCGGGCTTCGAGAAGCCCACGTCGGGGCGCATTCTGCTCGGCGGACAAGATGTGGCCAAGATGCCGCCCTACGAGCGGCCGGTGAACATGATGTTCCAGTCCTATGCATTGTTTCCGCACCTGAGCATCTGGGAGAACGTGGCTTTTGGCCTCAAGCGAGAGGGGTTGCCTGCCGCCGAGGTCAAGCAGCGGACCGATGAAATGCTGGGGCTCGTTCAGCTCACGCCCTATGCCAAGCGCAAGCCCCACCAGCTCTCGGGCGGCCAGCAACAGCGCGTCGCGCTGGCGCGCAGCCTGGCCAAGAAGCCCAAGCTCTTGTTGCTCGACGAGCCACTGGGTGCGCTGGACAAGAAGCTGCGCGAGCAAACGCAGTTTGAGCTGGTCAACATCATCGAGCAGGTGGGCGTGACGGTGGTGATGGTCACGCACGACCAGGAAGAGGCCATGACCATGGCCAGCCGCATCGCCATCATGAGCAAGGGGCGGGTGCTGCAGGTGGGCACGCCTGAGGAAATCTACGAGCACCCGCGCAACAAGTTCGTGGCCGACTTCATCGGCAACGTGAACCTGTTCCCGGGCAAGCTCAGCGTCGACGAGGCCGACCACTGTGCGGTCACCACGGCGATCGGTGAGATCCAGGTGGGCCACGGTGTGAGCGGCACGCTCAACATGCCGGTGTCGCTGGCGGTGCGCCCCGAGAAGATCGAGATCAGCAAATCGCGGCCCGAGAACGTGAGCTGCAACCTGTTCAAGGCACGCGTCAAAGAGATTGGCTACCTGGGCTCTTACAACAACTACATCCTGGAAGCGGCCGATGGCTCCAAGGTCCGCACCACCGAAGCCAACAGCTCCCGCTACGACATGGAAGAAATCACCTGGGAAGACGAGGTGTACTTCTGGTGGAACAACGAGGCCGGTGTTGTTCTCCGGGACTGAAGTCCCTCGAAACAACACTCCCCCGCGCCGCTTCGCGTCACCCCCCAAAGGGGGGCAACGCTGGCGGCCCGGCGAAGCCGGTTCCGCGGCGTTCTGGGTTGAAGGCATCGCGCCCTGCCCACTCTCTTTGTTAGGAGGTTCTTGATGGCACTTTCATCGCTCCCCATACCCGGCAAACGATTTGTGATCGGCGTGCCGTACGCGTGGCTGTTTGTCTTTTTCCTGCTGCCGTTCCTGATCCTGATGTACATCAGTTTTGTGGACATGGGTTCTGACATCAGCCCCTTCAAACCGATCTGGGATCCGGTCACGGGTGTGCTGCATCTGAAGTATGAGAACTACCTCTCCATCTTCCGCACGGAAGAGGGCGCGCCGCTGTTCAAGACGCTGTATGTGGAGGCCTACATACGCTCCATCTGGTACGCGCTGGTCACGGCCATTCTGTGTCTGCTGATCGGCTACCCGTTCTCGTATTTTGTGGCGCGATCGGCGCCCAGCGTGCGCCCTGCGCTGCTGCTGATGGTGATGCTGCCCTTCTGGACCTCGTTCCTGCTGCGCGTCTACGCCTGGAAAGGGCTGCTGGCCGATCAGGGTGTCATCAACCGGGCCATGATGGCTGTGGGCATCATCAACGAGCCCATCCCCATGCTCTACACCGATATCTCCATGCTGGTGGGCATGACCTATGTCTACCTGCCCTTCATGATCCTGCCGCTGTACGCCAACCTGGTGAAGATGGATTTCCGTCTGCTCGAAGCCGCGTATGACCTGGGCACCACACCTTTCAAGGCGTTCTGGCTGGTGACCGTGCCGCTGTCCAAGGCGGGCATCATCGCCGGCTTCATGCTGGTGTTCATTCCCTGCGTGGGCGAGTTCGTGATTCCTTCGCTGCTGGGCGGGCCCGAGAACCTGATGATCGGCCGCGTCGTGTGGGACGAGATGTTCACCGCCAACGACTGGCCCAAGGCCACAGCGCTGGCCGTGACCATGATCGCGCTGATCATCGTGCCGCTGGCGATTTATTACCACTACTCCGCCGAGGAGAAGTGACCCCCCCCCGCGCCGCGCCGAAGGCGCGTCACCCCCCAGGGGGCGGCGCTGGCGGTCTGGCAAAGCCAGTCCCGCGGCGCCCTTGGTTTAGCTCCCGGTTATCGATGCGCAATTGATTTGAAGGATTCGACATGAAACAACTGCTCGAAAAACACTTTGGCAAGGCCTGGCTGGCGCTGGTGTACGGGTTCCTGTACATCCCGCTGTTTTTCATGATCGTGTTCAGCTTCAACAGCACACGGCAAGACGCCAAGTTCACCGGCTTCTCGCTGCGCTGGTACGAATCGCTGATGCGGGACAACCGCATCGTGGACGGCTTTTTTGTCTCGCTCAAAGTGGCGGCGGTGACCGGCGTGCTGTCGGCCATCCTCGCCACTTTCGCCGCCTTCGTTCTGGTGCGCTACCGGCGTTTTCTCGGCCGCACCATTTTTTCGGGCATGGTCAACGCGCCGCTGGTGATGCCCGAGGTGATCATCGGCCTGTCCCTGCTGCTGCTGGCGGTGGGCGCACAGAACGCTTTCGGCTGGCCCGACCGTGGTCTGCTCACCATCATCATGGGCCACACCCTGCTCGGCATGGCCTACGGCATGGTGGTGATCCAGAGCCGTTTGCTGGAAATGGACCGCAGCATCGAAGAAGCCGCCATGGACCTGGGCGCGCGCCCGCACCAGGTGTTCTTTCTGATCACCCTGCCCAACATCTTCCAGGCCATCCTGGCGGCCTTCCTGCTGAGCGTTCACGCTTTCGTTTGACGACGTGGTGATCGCCGAATTCCTGTCGGGCCCCGGCGTGAACACCTTGCCACAAGTGATCTTCGGCTACGCCCGCCGCGGCATCAACCCGACCATCTACGCCGCGGCTACGCTGCTCATCACCACGGTCACCATCGTCATCGTCGGCTACGCCATCTGGGTGGCCCGCGCCACGCGCAAGCGTGAGCGCGAAATCCAGGCGGCGACGCGGGCGGAGCTGGCGGCATTGTCGGGGAGCTGATGGGGGCTTTAGCCAAGCTTTGCTTTGGGGCTGCTTGAGGCTGACTGCAGCCGGTCAGGTTTTGCAGCCCAATGACAGCCGCCGCCGGAACCTGCCATTCGTCATCCTGCGAGGCGACCGACCGCTGCACCTTCAGCAGCGGCCACTCAGCAGCGATGGGCCGCACGAGGTGCCGAGCGACTCCTTCCCGCCAAGGCGACCGGCTCTTCGCGACCCCAAGCAGGCACCCACTTGAGCCGCCAGAAAGCGGACAGGGCGCCACGAGTCAGGCCTCTCGCTGGGCAAACCTCTTGCCGAAGATGACCTAGTGCTTTCGGCCCAGAACGGCACCCGGCCATGGCCGCGTAACCGTTCTAGTTTCGTGAACTGTGGGAACTTGGGGGGGGGGGGCTGTCCTCGCCCTTTGCCTCAGTGCGGCGTCACTTGGGAACGTAATGGATGATTTCCCCATCAGCCCGGCGAATGTATATGAGGCCTTCATGCATGCGCGCATCTGCACAGGAGAAGTCTCTGTCCCTACCAGTCAATTTTGAACACAGCTTGCCATCCTCAGAATTCCACTCGCCTTTCCCATTGAATCCTGTACTCGTATCAATAAAGAAATAGCCATTGCTCTTGAAGTCCACGCGCCAAGTCTGCCCATTTGCAAGTGCCACGGCGAAAACTTTGTCTGCTAGGTGTGCCTGGATCTCGTCTTTCTTCGGTGTAGTTGCTACAGCAGGAAATTCCTGTGCAAATGCTCCAAGAGACAACATGAGGGCAACGGCGCTGGTCAACAGGTGTTTGAACATTGCATCTCCTACATTGGTGACATGAATGCACTCCAGAGCAAAGAGTGCGCGTCTGCTTTCTTCAGTCAAACGAGTCGGGTGGGGCGACCAAGACCCGCCTCCGATCCGTCGGGCTGGCAAACCACTTTTTAGTTTCTCACTCCTCCAGCTTTTGCGCATCCACCAAGTGGATGAATTTTCTTCTTTTTTGGTGGCCTCCATACGTTCAGATGCCAACCCCTCATTCCATCCGATGGCCTCCGGCTGAATTCATATGTTGAGCGACTGCTTTCCCGTTGTCCCGCCGACCGCTGATGGCCGGAAGTCCCGGTTCAAGGCAGGCTCGTACATCTCTAATTGGATCAGGTGCTGACTAATCGGCCGCTCTTCATGTCGACGAACTCAACATGTCGCTGCATCTCAGTCCTTCATGACCCCATCAGTTTCTGCGCAACTTGGTGCATCGCATCTGCTCAAGTGAAGCAAAACGCGACCCGCTCAGGCTGGGTTAGCGATAGCGGCACAGAAGCCGGGCCCCAAGTGGGCCGCGCACTCAAACCCAAAGTGGATCGGTCCTATGGGCCGATTCCGGCGTAGCATGGTGCCAATTGCTTTCTCTGGAACCCTCTTATGACCGAGACCTCTCTTCCCAAATTCGACGGCCGCGCTTTCATCAATGGTGACCGCGTTGCCGCGCTCGACGGCCAGACGTTTGATTGCATTTCGCCGGTGGACGGCCGCTTGCTGACCGCGGTGGCGCGCAGCGGCGAGGCCGACATCAACGCGGCGGTGGCCGCTGCCCGCGCGGCCTTCGAAGACCGCCGTTGGTGCGGCATGGCGCCGGCGCAGCGCAAGCGGGTGATGATCAAGTTCGCCGACCTGGTGTCGGCGGCGGGCGATGAACTGGCGCTGACCGAGGCGCTGGACATGGGCAAGCCGGTCAAATACGCCAAGGGCGTGGACGTGAACGCCACGGCCAACTGCATCCGCTGGTACGGCGAGGCGGTGGACAAGATTTACGACGAGATCGCACCGACGGCCGACACGGCGCTGGCGCTGATCACGCGCCAGCCGGTGGGGGTGGTGGGCGTGATCGTGCCCTGGAACTACCCCATGATCATGGCGGCGTGGAAGATCGCGCCGGCCTTGGCGGCGGGCAATTCGGTGGTGTTGAAGCCCAGCGAGAAGTCGCCTTTGACGGCGCTGCGCCTGGCCGAGCTGGCTTTGCAGGCGGGGATTCCGCCGGGGGTGTTCAACGTGGTGCCCGGCTTTGGGCCGGAGGCGGGTTCGCCGCTGGCGCTGCACATGGATGTGGATTGCATCGGCTTCACCGGCTCGACGCGCGTGGGCAAGCAGATCCATGTGATGGCCGGGCAGAGCAACCTCAAGCGCGCCTGGACCGAGCTGGGTGGCAAGTCGCCCAACATCGTGTTCGCCGATTGCCCCGACCTGGACCGCGCGGTGGAGGCGGCGGTGGGCAGCATCTTCTTCAACCAGGGCGAGAGCTGCAACGCGCCGTCGCGTCTGTTTGTGGAAGAGAGCATCAAGGACGCGTTTCTGGAGAAGGCGGTCAAGCTGGTGCCGGGTTACCAGCCGGGCAATCCGCTGGACCCCAACACCGTGATGGGTGCCATCGTGGACAAGGTGCAGCTGGACAACGTGATGCGCTACATCGGGCTGGGCAACAGCGAGGGCGCGAAGCTGCTGGCCGGCGGTGCACTGGCGTCGCCGGTGGCGGGTGGCTGTTATGTGCAGCCGACGATTTTTGACGGCGTGACGCCCGAGATGACGATCGCGCGCGAAGAGATCTTCGGGCCGGTGTTGTCGGTGATGAGCTTCACCGACGCGGCGGATGTGGTGAAGCAGGCGAACAGCAGCGTCTACGGGCTGCAGGCGGCCGTCTGGACGCGCGACATCAACAAAGCCCATGGCGTGGCGCGGGCTTTGCGCGCAGGCACGGTGCATGTGAACTCTTACGACGAAGATGACATCACGGTGCCGTTTGGCGGCTTCAAACAGAGCGGCGTGGGCCGCGACAAATCGCTGCACGCGTTTGACAAGTACACCGAGACCAAGACGACCTGGATCAGGATTGATAGCCCTGTGTGACGACCCCCCTGCGCCGCTGCGCGTCACCCCCCGAGGGGGACGGCACTGGCGGCCGGGCAAAGCCCGTTCCGCGGTGCCCTGGGTAAAGGCATAGCGCGCCGGACATTTTTTCTTTCGATGGAGATTTCCATGAATGCGATGAACGATTTGAAGACCGATCACACCAATGCCGCCTGGCATGCCCGCCGCCTGGCCGCCACGCCGCGCGGCGTGGGGGTGATGGGGGACTTTTTCATTGACCGGGCCAAGAACGCCGAGTTCTGGGACATCGAGGGGCGGCGCTTCATCGATTTCGCGGGCGGCATCGCGGTGCTCAACACCGGCCATGTGCACCCCAAGGTGCAGGCGGCGATCGCGGCGCAGCTGGAGCGCTTCACCCACAGCTGCTACCAGGTCGTGCCGTACACGGAATACGTGGCCCTGGCCGAACGCATCAACGCGATGGTGCCGATCGACGGGCCGGTGAAGACGGCGTTTTTCTCGACCGGCGCCGAGGCGGTGGAAAACGCGGTCAAGATCGCGCGCGCTTCCACCGGGCGCAGCGGCGTGATCGCGTTCGGCGGCGCCTTCCACGGCCGCAGCCTGTTTGCCGTGTCCATGACCGGCAAGGTGCAGCCCTACAAGGCGGGCTTCGGGCCGTTCCCGCCCGAGATTTACCACGTGCCGTTCCCTTGCCACTGCGCGTCGCTGGACGACACCAAATACGCGATGGAGCAGCTGTTCAAGTGCGACATCGATCCGTCGCGTGTGGCCGCCATCATCTTCGAGCCGGTGCAGGGCGAGGGCGGTTTCAACCCCATCCAGCCGGCGGCGGTGAAGTGGTTGCGCGAGCTGTGTGACCAGCACGGCATCTTGCTGATCGCCGACGAAGTGCAGACCGGTTTCGCGCGCACCGGCAAGATGTTTGCCATGGAGCATTACGGTGTGAGCCCGGATCTGATGACGCTGGCCAAGAGCATGGCGGGCGGCACCACGCTGTCGGCCGTGTGCGGCAAGCAGGCCATCATGGACGGCCCCAACCCGGGCGGCCTGGGCGGCACCTATGCGGGCAATCCGCTGGCCGTGGCGGCGTCGCACGCGGTGATCGATGTGATGCTCGAGGAGAAGCTGCCCGAGCGGGCGCAGAAGCTGGGCGACCAGCTGATCGCGCGCCTGAACGCGGCCAAGCCCAAGTACAAACGCCTGGGCGATGTGCGCGGGCTGGGGGCCATGGTGGCTTGTGAATTTGTCGACCCGGCCACGGGCGCGCCCGACGCCGACATGACCAAGAAGGTGCAGGCCGCGGCGCTCAAGCGTGGGCTGCTGCTGCTGACCTGCGGGGTGTACGGCAACGTGATGCGTTTCCTGTTCCCGCTGACCATCGAAGACACGGTGTTTGCCGAGGGCCTGGACATTTTTGACGCGGCGCTGGCCGAGGCGTTGGGCTGAACAACAGGGTGCCAGACGTGCAAAAGGGGTGAAGCCTGTCCGGCTTCACCCCTTTTTTCATGAACGGATCACTTCTTGGTCGAGCAGGTGTTGAAGCCCAGAATCGCGTAGGGCGGGCACCAGCCCATGATGGCCGTGGCCAGGGGCACCACGCCGACCCAGCCCCAGACGCCGATGGCGCCGGTCAGAGTGGCTGCGATGAGGGCCACGCCCACGATGATGCGAAGAATGCGGTCGGTGCTGCCGATGTTTTTGGTCATGAGTTGGCTCCTGAAATGCGGTGAAGGAATCCGCGGTGCCTCAAACCGAAGCTTGGCGGGTCTGGGTGTATTGAACCCCAAACGTGCGATTTGTTGTGTGACCTGGGTCACCAAGCGTCTCGGGGGTGGTTTTCAGCGGTGGGTGAGTGTGGCCAGGGTGCGCAGGCCGGCGCTGTTTTTGATGGTGATGCATTCGCGCGAGAGCTCGACCAGGCCATCGCGCTCGAAACGGTGCAGCAGGCGCGTGACCATTTCGCGCACCGTGCCCAGCTCGTCGGCCAGGGCCTGGTGCGTCACGCGCACCTGTTGGCCGTGGCCGAGCAGGGTGGCGGCCAGGCGGCTGTCCAGACGCTGGAAGGCGATGGCCTCGATCAGCGCAGAGAGATCGGCCATGCGTGCCGCGAACAGGCCCAGCACGTAGTTGCGAAAACCCGCGTCGGCCAGCGCGGCCTCGAAGTCGGCGGGCGAGAGCATGGCCAGGGTGGTGGCGCTCGTGGCCACAGCGTGGGCGGTGAGCGGCTGGTGGGCAAACAGGCTGGCCGAGGACACCAGGCACATCTCGCCCGGCGAGACGCGGTACAGCTCCAGCTCGCGGCCGTTGGCGCCGCTGCGCGATACGCGCACCTCGCCATGCACCACCATGGGAAACCCCTGGCAGGCCTGGTTTTCCTGAAACAGCGGCGTGCCCGCGGGCACAGCACATGGTCTGCAGCTCGGGCCACAAAGCGGGCAGCCCGCCCAACGCGGGGTAGAGCGCGAGCAATTCAGGCGACGCAGGGGTGTCGGGCATGCGGCATTGTAGGAGCGTGCGCCTCGTGCTCGGCGCCAAATTCTGGACAGGATCAGAACGAATGGAGAAAGTTCATTCGAATTCATTGAATGATGGCTTCAAGCGCTTTGAGCCTTTTGCCGGCCCATGCTGCCTACACTCCATCCGTATGAAGCCCGTACCGTCCCGCTATTCCTTGGTTGCCCGCCTGTTGCACGCGCTGCTGGGCGTTGCATTGGTGGGCGTTTTTGCCATGGGTGTGTACATGGCGGATCTGCCGTTTTCACCTGACCGCCTGAAGCTTTACAACTGGCACAAATGGGCCGGTTTCACGATCTTCACGCTGTCCTTTTTGCGCCTGCTCTGGCGCTTGACGCACCGTCCGCCCGCATTGCCCGAGGCCATTGCCGAGGCCATGCCGGCCTGGCAGCACTTCGCCAGCGAGGCCACCCATGTGGGCTTGTACGTGCTGTTTTTTGCCGTGCCGCTCGCTGGTTGGGCCTACAGCTCGGCGGCTGGCTTTCCCATCGTGCCGTTTGGCTTGTTTCAGTTGCCCGATCTTCGTGCCCGTGAGCGAAGGCCTGGCCGATGTGCTCAAGCTGGTGCACAAGTTCAGCGGCCTTTGGACTGGCCGCCTTGGTCGTGTTGCATGTGGCGGGCGCGCTGAAACACCAATTCATAGACCGCGACGGTTTGTTGAGCCGCATGGGTTTTGGCAATGGCTGAGAACACCCCCTTGCGCCGCTTCGCGTCTTCCGCGCGCAACGCCCTGTAACTTCTGGAATCTGACCATGAATATCGCCTTTTTGTCTCCTTTTGCGTTCGCCGCCGCTGCTGCCGTGTTGCCGTTGACCGTTCAGGCGCAGCAAGCGGTGGTGCCCGCCCAGAGCGAGATCCGTTTTGTGAGCAAGCAGATGGGCGTGCCGGTCGAGGGCCGGTTCAAGACCTTCAGCGCCCAGATCAACTTCGACCCGGCCAAGCTGGCCACCAGCAAGATCGCCTTCACCGTGGACACCGGCAGCGTCGACATCGGCCCCGAAGCCAACGCCGAGCTGCCCAAGCCGGTGTGGTTCAACGTGGCCCAGTTTCCCAAGGCCACCTTTCAGTCCAGCAGCATCAAGCGCATCGATGCGAGCAAGTTCGAAGTGGCTGGCAAGCTCAGCATCAAGGGCGCTGAGCAGCGATGTCGTCGTGCCGGTGACCCTGGCGCAGAGCGGCGCCACCACCACCGCCACCGGCGCTTTCCCGATCAAACGCCTGACGTTCCGCATTGGCGAGCAGGAGTGGTCGGACACCGCCATGGTGGCCGACGAAGTGCAGGTCAAGTTCAAGCTCGCGCTCACCGGCGTGGGCAAGCTGTGATCCTTTTTTCTTTCCAACCCAACCCCCACACGGAGATCTCACCATGCGCAAATCCCTCACCTTGCTGGCCGCGGCCGCTGTTCTGTCCACCGCCGGCATCGCCCAGGCCGCCGACTACGCCATCGACCCGACCCACACCTTTGCCACCTTTGAGATCGGCCACTTCGGCGCCAGCGTGAACCGCGCCCGCTTCGAGAAGAAGGAAGGCACGATCAGCTTCGACAAGGCCGCCAAGACCGGCAAGGTCGACATCAGCTTCGACATCGCCTCGGTCAGCTCCGGCACCGCCGCCTTCGACAAGCACCTGCAAAGCCCCGACATCTTCAACGCCGCCAAATTCCCCAAGGCGCGCTTCGTGTCCGACAAGTTCGTCTTCAACGGTGACAAGGTCAGCGAAGTGATGGGCCAGCTGACGATTCTGGACAAGACCCAGCCCGTGACCCTGAAGGCCAACCAGTTCAACTGCTACGAGAGCCCCATGCTCAAGCGCGAAGTGTGCGGCGGCGACTTCGAAACCACCATCGACCGCACGGCTTTCGGCGTGAACTACGGCGTGGACTGGGGCTTCCCGAAGAACGTGCGCCTGGTGCTGCAGGTCGAAGCGGTGAAGCAGTAAGCCCCCCTGCGCCGCTGACGCGGCTTCCCCCCTGCTGCGCGGGGGGACCACACCTGCGGACTGGCGGAGCCAGATCCGCGGTGTGACCGGTTGGATGATCGCGCTCCGGTTGCATCGGTGCTGCTCCACTCTTTGCTCAAGGCCCGCTTTGCGGGCCTTTTTCATGGGCGCGTGGCGTGTTCCAAGCGTTCCAGAAAGTGCAAGGCGTGCACGCGGTCCTCGCCACACATCTCCACACTGGGCGGCAGCGAGCTGCAGACCGCTGGCCGCTCGGGCAGACCGAACAGCTTGCACATCAGGGCTGCGTCCAGATGCGGGCATGCTGACGCCTGCGGGTTTGCCGTTGGGCAGGCCCGGCATGGGGCTGCTGATGGACGGGGCGATGCAGCAGGCCGCGCAGCCGGGGCGGCAGTCCATCAGGCTTTCTGGAACTGGCGCGTGGCCCACAGGACCTGATCGACCACGGCTTTGACGTTGCTGCGCGCGGCGTCGGTGCTCAGCTGGCCGTCGGGATCGAAGGCTTCATGGGCTTTGGACAAGGCGAACTGTCGGGGCGCGACCCAGCACTGCAGGTTCAGCAGCAGGGGCTGAAGGTGGCTCAGGCTGCGCAGGCCGCCGAGGGCGCCGGGCGAAGCAGCCAGCAGGCCGACCACCTTGCCAGCGAAGGCCTTGGTGCCGCTGCCCCATTCAGGGTCGCCCTTGATGGGGCTGGACACCCAGTCGATGGTGTTTTTCAGCAGGGCGGTGTAGCTGCCGTTGTATTCGGGCGAGCAGATCAGCCAGGCCGGATGGGCGTGGAAGATTTCCTTCAGGCGCACCACGTCGCGCGGCGTGCCTTTGGCTTCGAGGTCGGCGTTGTACAGCGGCACGTCGAAGTCGGCCAGCTCGAGGCGGGTGACTTGCGCGCCTTCGGCGGTGGCGATGGTGGCCACGGCGCCGGCGAGCTGGCGGTTCCAGGACTGGGCGCGGGTGCTGCCCGCGAAGACGAGGGTGGGGATGGGTGTGGTCATCCCGTGATTGTCGTGCAAGCCAGCGGCCGCACTCACACCGGGCCGCTGGCGCCTGGGCGGCGCATCAGGCTGAGGGATGCGGCGATGGCCAGCAGCAGCGCGCCGCTGACCCGGTTGACCCGTTGCCAGGTGCGCTCGCCTGCCCAGCGCGCGCCCGCTGAGCCCAGCCCTGCGTAAGCCAGCATGACTGTGGCGTCGATGCCGATAAACATTGCGGTGACCGCGGCGTATTGGGGGGACAACGCTTTTGCCGGGTCAATGAACGAGGGCAGCAAGGCCGAGAAGAAAAGGTAGCCCTTGGGGTTGGTGAGCGCCACGAACAGGCACTGGCGGAAGACCCGGGCAGGGGGCAGGCGTTCGGGCGCTGCTGGCTGGGATGAAGCGGCGGGTGCGCTGCGCAAGAGGCGCAGGCCCAGCCAGCACAGGTAGGCCACGCCCAGCCATTTCAGGATCTCGAACGCCAGCGCGGACGCCGCCAGCAAACCACCGATGCCGGCCGCCACGGCGGCGATCAGCAGCAGGTCGGACAGCACGGCGCCGGCCATGCCGGGCAGGGCTGCGCGCACGCCGCCCTGGGCGCCGTTTTGCAGGGCGAGCAAGGTGGTGGGACCGGGCGTGGCGATGGCGGCCAAGGCCAGCGAGGCGAAGAGAAGGGGGTGTTCGATCATGTGGCGCTCCGGGTGGGTGGGGTGTAGCAGGCGCAGGGCAAAGGCGAGGGTGGCGAGGGCGAAGATGGCGCTGCTGGCGATCGCGCGCCAGTCGTTGGCGCGGTTCCAGGCGTCGCGGGTGTCTGCCCAGTCCACCGGCAGGGCATTGGGCGACCAGGACTCGGTCAGATAGTTGAGCGGCAGGTTGACAGCGCGCGTGAACCAGACGATGCCCAGGGCGTAGGCCACACCGGCCAGCGCCAGCAGCCACCACCACAGCCGCCGCCGCTGCGACCAGCTGCCGAGCAGGGCCACGAGCGCCAGTGGCACGGGGCCAAAGAACAAGGCGAAGAACATGGGATGGCGCACGTTGCGGTTGAACGCCGATTGCACGGTGGCGTAGACCGGGCCGTCCATTTCCAGCATGGCCAGGTTGACGTTGATGGCGTAGGTCCAGAAGAAGCCGGCCATGAGGCCGAAGGCGAAGAGGCCGACCATCTGGCTGGCGAGGGACAGTTGGGTGAGCGCTTGCTGCGTTGGGGTGTTCATGGGTGCTCCTGGGGTGGCGTTGTGGCCACTGTAGGAGACCGCACGGTGCGGCGCCTTAACCCGGGTTCAGTCGGCGGCGGATGCGCGACAGGGCCACATCGGTGATGCCGAGGTAGGAGGCCAGGTGGCGCAAGGGTACGCGCTTGGCCCAGTCGGGGTGGGCGCTGAGCAGGGCCTGGTAGCGCTCGGTGGCGGTGCATTGCAGGAACTGCTGCTCCCGGTTCATCTTGTCTTCCAGCAGGCGGGCCAGCACCTGCCGTTCCAGCCGCTGCCAGGGCTCAAAGGTTTGCGCCGCTGTTTGCCAGCTGGGCCAGGGCAGTTTCCAGACCTGGCCGGGTTCCAGCGCCTCGACCCAGAACCGAGAGGGCGACTGCGCCAGCGCCGGGGTGATGGGCCAGAACATGGCGCCTTCCAGGTAGAAGTTTTTGTTGGCCGCGCGACCCTGGCGATCGAGGTAGTAGAGGCGAAAGCTCCCCCGCTCTACCCACAAGAGATGCGACCAGACATCGCCTGCGCGCAGCAAGGCTTCGCCGTTGGCCAGCGATTGGCTGTGGGCGCCGTTGGCCTGGGCTTCCAAATCGGGCGGCAAATCGCCCAGGGCGACTTGCAGGTGCCGGCAGAGTGGGGTGGTCATGGGGCGGGTGACTGTGCGGGGTGATGGGGGCAAACAATGGGCAAAGGTGGGACAATCACCGATCCCCAGCCAGGCCCGGGAAGGCCCCGGCCGGGCGTGTTTCACGTGAAACATTCTGGAATCCCTTTTCGCGATTGTCGGGCACCACGACCAGTTTGTGCCCTGGAGTTCTCACCATGTTGTACCCCCAGGAATTTGATGTCATCGTCGTTGGCGGTGGCCATGCCGGCACCGAGGCCGCGCTCGCCGCCGCGCGCATGGGCAGCAAGACGCTGCTGTTGACCCACAACATCGAGACGCTGGGCCAGATGAGTTGCAACCCCAGCATCGGCGGCATCGGCAAGGGCCACCTGGTGAAAGAGGTGGATGCCTTGGGTGGCGCGATGGCGCTGGCGACCGACGAGGGCGGCATCCAGTTTCGCATCCTGAACAGTTCCAAAGGCCCTGCCGTGCGCGCCACCCGCGCCCAGGCCGACCGCATTCTGTACAAGGCGGCCATTCGCCGCATGCTGGAAAACCAGCCCAACCTCTGGCTGTTCCAGCAGGCGGTGGACGATCTGATGATCGAGGGCGACCGGGTGGTGGGCGCCGTGACGCAGGTGGGCATCCAGTTCCGCAGCCGCACGGTGGTGCTCACCGCGGGCACCTTCCTCGACGGCAAGATCCATGTGGGCCTGAACAATTACGCGGCGGGCCGTGCGGGCGATCCGCCGGCGGTGAGCCTCTCGGCCCGCCTCAAAGAGCTGAAGCTGCCGCAGGCCCGCCTGAAAACCGGCACGCCGCCGCGCATCGACGGGCGCAGCATCGACTATTCCAAATGCACCATCCAGCCCGGCGACGGTGTGGCCGGCGGCATGAACCCCGACCTGCCGGTGCCGGTGTTCAGTTTCATGGGCGGTGCGATTGCGCATCCGCAGCAAGTGCCCTGCTGGATCACCCACACCAACGAGCGCACGCACGACATCATCCGCTCCGGTTTTGACCGCAGCCCCATGTTCACCGGCAAGATCGAGGGCGTGGGCCCGCGCTATTGCCCCAGCGTCGAAGACAAGATCAACCGCTTTGCCGACAAGGACAGCCACCAGATCTTTCTGGAGCCCGAGGGCCTGACGACCCACGAGGTCTACCCCAACGGCATTTCCACCAGCCTGCCGTTCGACATCCAGTACGACCTGGTGCGCAGCATGGCGGGCATGGAAAACGCCCACATCATCCGGCCGGGCTACGCCATCGAGTACGACTACTTCGACCCGCGCTCGCTCAAGAACAGCTTCGAGACCAAGCAGATCCAGGGCCTGTTCTTTGCCGGGCAGATCAATGGCACGACCGGCTACGAGGAGGCCGCGGCCCAGGGCCTGTTCGCCGGACTCAACGCCGCGCTGCAATGCCGGGGCGAAGACGCCTGGTTGCCGCGCCGGGACGAGGCCTACCTGGGTGTGTTGGTGGATGACCTGGTGACCCAGGGCGTGACCGAGCCCTACCGCATGTTCACCAGCCGGGCCGAGTTCCGCCTGCAGCTGCGCGAAGACAATGCCGACATGCGCTTGACCGAAGCCGGGCGCAAGATGGGCCTGGTCGACGATGCCCGCTGGGAGGCCTTCAGCCGCAAGCGCGACGCGGTTTCACGTGAAACAGAGCGCCTGAAGAGCACCTGGGTGAACCCGCGCAACCTGCCGCCGGTCGAGAGCGAGCGGGTGCTGGGCAAGGCCATCGAGCATGAGCACAACCTGTTTGACTTGCTGCGTCGCCCGGGCGTGACCTATGCGGCCTTGATGGCCATGAACGACCGGGCGCACATGCACCCCGATGTTTCACGTGAAACGTTGGGCGAAGCGCACGATGCCGTGGTGGAGCAGGTGGAGATCGCCGCCAAGTACTCGGGCTACATCGACCGGCAGAAGGTGGAGGTGGAGCGGGCGGCCCATTACGAAGGGCTCAAGCTGCCGGCCGATCTGGACTATCTGGATGTCAAAGCCCTGTCATTCGAGGCGCGCCAGAAGCTCGCCAAGCACCGGCCCGAGACCCTGGGCCAGGCGGCGCGCATCTCGGGCATCACGCCCGCCAGCATCTCGCTGCTGCTGATCCACCTGAAGAAGGGCGGCTTCAAAGGCTTTGCCACGGTGGCGACCCCAGAAAGCGAAGCCGCTGCATGAGCCGCGAGGTCTTGGCGACCGGGCTGCAGCGCCTGGGTTTGAGCTTGAGCGAAACGCAAGTCACGCAGCTGCTGGACTACCTCGCCCTGCTGCAAAAGTGGAACAAGGTCTACAACCTCACGGCGGTGCGCGACCCGGCGGAAATGCTGACGCACCACCTGCTCGACAGCCTGGCCGCCATTCCGCCGTTGTTGCGCCAGACCGCTGGCGAACCCGTCCGCCTGCTGGACGTGGGTTCGGGCGGAGGCTTGCCGGGCGTGGTGATCGCCATCGTTTGCCCGCAGATCGATGTGAGCTGCGTGGACACCGTGGGCAAGAAGGCTGCCTTCATCCAGCAAGCGGCCGCCACGCTGAAGTTGCCCAACCTGCGCGGCGTGCACGCCCGCGTCGAAACGCTTGAGGGCAGAGCAGGGCGGTGGCTTCGATGTGGTTTGCTCGCGGGCCTTTGCGTCGCTGGCGGATTTCACCAACTGGTCCCGCTCGGCGCTCAGGTCGCGTGGCGTCTGGATGGCCATGAAGGGCAAGCACCCTGAAGATGAGTTGGCGGCGTTGCCCGCCGACGTGGCCGTGTTTCACGTGGAACAGTTGCAGGTGCCCGGTCTGGATGCCGAGCGCTGCATCATCTGGATGCGCCCATTGGCCGGCTGATATCGCGGGTCTGTTGTATTCGGGGTGACGGATTGCAGCGACTCAACCTGTCGCCACAAACCCTCACGTAAACTCAGCCCTCATCCTTGGGGGCTTTTTCATGTTCGGCATCTCAGATTACGGCGCATTCGTGGCGGCCATCGTCCTGTTTCTGGCCATCCCTGGCCCGGGCAATCTGGCGCTCATCACCTCGACCAGCAAAGGCGGCATGCGCGGCGGTCTGGCCGCGACCCTGGGCGTGATCGCGGGCGACCAGGTGCTGATGTGGATGGCGGTGGCCGGTGTGGCGACGCTGTTGGCCACCTACCCGACGGCGTTCCACTTGGTGCAGTGGCTGGGCGCAGCCTACCTGGCCTGGCTGGGCTTCAAGATGCTGATGGCCAAGCCGGGCGATGCGCCAGTGCTCCACATCAAGCCGCACCACTTCTTTCAGCAAGCGCTGACCATCACCCTGCTCAACCCCAAAGCCATCGTGTTTTACATGGCGTTTTTCCCTTTGTTCGTCGATCCCGCCCGCCACCAGGGCCTGATCACCTTCGGCGTGATGGCCGCCACCGTGGCCGCGCTGACCTTTCTCTATGGTTTGACCGCCACGCTGCTGACCCATTTTCTGGCCGAGCGCATGCGCGCGAATCCCAAAATCTCCCAAGGGCTGGAAAAGCTGGCGGGTGTGTTCCTCATCGGCTTTCGGCGTGAAGCTGGCCTTGTCCAAGTAAGTGCACCTATGAACGATCAATCACCGAGCACCCAGCGCAGCTTGGCGTCAGCGCCCCATGAGGAGGCGAAAATCTTCTGTGTGGCCAACCAAAAGGGCGGGGTGGGCAAAACCACCACCACGGTCAACCTCGCCGCGGGCTTGGCCAAAATCGGCCAGCGCGTCCTGATGGTGGACCTGGACCCTCAGGGCAACGCCACCATGGGCTCGGGCGTGGACAAACGCGCCATGGCGCTTTCGGTGTACGACGTGTTGCTGGAGTCGTCGACCGTGGCCGAGGCGGTGGTGCAAGCCGAGAAGTGCGGCTACGACGTGCTGGGCGCCAACCGCGAACTCGCGGGCGCCGAGATCGAGTTGGTGGGTCTGGAGCGCCGCGATCAGCGCCTGAAGACCGCGCTGGCCGAGGTGGCCAACGACTACGACTTTGTCTTGATCGACTGCCCGCCGTCCTTGAGCATGCTCACGCTCAACGGCCTGTGTTCGGCCCATGGCGTGATCGTGCCCATGCAGTGCGAATACTTCGCGCTCGAAGGCCTGACCGATCTGGTCAACACCATCAAGCAGGTGCACGCCAACCTCAACCGCGATCTGCAGATCATCGGCCTGCTGCGGGTCATGTTCGATCCGCGCATCACCCTGCAAATGCAGGTCAGCGACCAGCTCAAGTCCCATTTCGGCGACAAGGTGTTCGACAGCGTGATCCCGCGCAATGTGCGCCTGGCCGAGGCGCCGAGCTACGGCCTGCCCGGCGTGGTGTTCGATCCCAACGCCAAAGGCAGCCAGGCCTTTCTGGCCTTTGCCGGCGAGATGGTCCAAAGAATCAAAACGATGTGAGCGGAGCACTGTTTCACGTGAAACCCCAGAACGTTCTCATCCTCCCCGGTTGGCAAAACAGCGGCCCCGGCCATTGGCAAAGCCTGTGGGAAGCCCAATACGGCTACCACCGCGTGGACCAGCACGACTGGATGAACCCGCGCCGCGGCGACTGGATGGCGCAGCTGGAAGAAACCATTCTGGCGGCCGATGAGCCCGTGGTGCTGGTGGCGCACAGCCTGGGCTGCATCCTCACCGCCGCCTGGGCGGCGCATTCCAAAAACACCCACCGCGTCAAAGGCGCCTTGCTGGTGGCGCCGGGCGATGCCGAGCGGGAAGAACTGCAAGGCGTCTTGCCCAGCTGGTCGCCCGTGCCCATGAACCGCCTCCCGTTCCCCAGCTTGCTGGTGGGCAGCCGCGATGATCCCTATTGCAGCTTCCAGCGGGTGCTGGCCATGGGCGAAGCCTGGGGCTCCACATTCACCGATCTGGGCAACGCCGGACACATCAACGCAGAAACCGGGCTGGGCGACTGGAAGGCCGGCCACGACATGCTGCGCTCCCTCATTGAAATGAAAGCAAACTGAACATGGCAACCAAAAAACCCAAAGGCCTAGGCCGCGGACTCGAAGCCCTGTTGGGCCCCAAAGTGGTGGACGCCGCTTCGCCCGATGCCCAGGAAACCGGGCGCACCGCCCAGCTGCCTTCGACCCTGCCCGTGACCGAGATGGTCGCCGGCCAGTACCAGCCGCGCACCCACATGGACGAGGGCGCCTTGTACGAGCTGGCCGAATCCATCAAGTCGCAAGGCGTGATGCAGCCGATTCTGGTGCGCCAGCTCAACAGCGGCGACAACGCGGGCAAGTACGAAATCATCGCCGGCGAGCGGCGCTTCCGCGCCTCCAAGCTGGCCGGGCTGGACACGGTGCCGGTGCTGGTGCGCGACGTGCCCGACGAGGCCGCTGCGGCCATGGCGCTGATCGAGAACATGCAGCGCGAAGACCTGAACCCGCTGGAAGAAGCCCAGGGTTTGCAACGCCTGGTGAAGGAGTTTGGACTCACTCACGAACAGGCGGCCCAGGCCGTGGGCCGCTCGCGCAGCGCCGCCTCCAACCTGCTGCGCCTGCTGCAGCTGGCCGAGCCGGTGCAGACCATGTTGATGGCCGGCGACCTCGACATGGGCCATGCCCGCGCCTTGCTCACGCTGGACCGTGCCACCCAGATCACGGCCGGCAACCAGATCGCCACCAAGAAGATGTCGGTGCGCGAAGCGGAAAGCCTGGTGAAGAAGCTGGGCGCCGAGTTTGCGCTCGCGCCTCAGAAGCTCAAGAAAGAGAAGTCGCGCGACATCAAGCGCGTGGAAGAAGAGCTGTCCGACCTGCTCACGGCCGACGTGGAAGTGCGCATCAAGAAACGGGTCAAGCGCCACGGCCGCTTCGAGGAAATGGGCGAGCTGGCGATCCAGTTCGGTTCGCTGGACGAGCTCAACGGCTTCATCGAGCGCCTGCGCGGGACAGGCCGCTGAGCCTCACGGGCGCAGAAACGAAAAAGGTCTCCCTTGGGAGACCTTTTTTCTTGGTGCCAGGCGTTGCCCCCTGAGGGGCCTCGAAAGCAACGCGGGAATCAACGGCTGCGAATCGAGGAGTGGCCGGAACGCCCGTGTTCAAACCCAGAACGCCGTGGGTCCGGCTCCGCCGGCCCGCCAGCGTTGCCCCCTGGGGGGTGACGCCGAAGGCGGCGCGGGGGGGAATCAGTTACCCACTTTGAGCTGGCCGCCTTTGCCCAGGCCGCCTTTGACTTCCTGCGCCTTGTAGTTGCGCAGCGAAATCACCATGTTGTTGTAGGCGTCGGTGAAGGCCGCCACGGTGGCTTTACCGGCCGGGGTGCGGGAGAAGCCGCCCAGGGTACCGCCGGCGCTGGGGCCGAAGGCGCCCAGTGCCGCGCCGTAGTTGGTGGCGGTGGCGTTGCCTTCGGAGATGGCGATCTGCACGCCCGAGCGGATGTCCAGCAGCGTCATGGTGACCACCGAAGCCTTGCTTTCCAGCGAGCCGGCGAGCACGCCCAGATTGCGGTTGCGCGAACCCAGCAGGCCACCGAGGGCGCCAGCCAGCTGGCCGGTGGACTCGTTGTCGATGATCACGGCGGGCTCGAGGTAGTAGTCGGCAGCAACGCGCTGGCCTTTTTGCTGCTTGGAGCCGGCGCGGAATTCGCCCGAGTTGCGCTGCTTGTCGGTGATGCTGGAGATCTTGCTTTCGGTGCGGTTGTTGCCGATCGAGGTGATCACGAAGCAGTTGGACTGTTGCACGGCCAGGCGGATCAGCGGCTCGATGGTGGTCACCTGGGTTTCGCGACCGAAGCTGGCGTACCACTCTTTGCCACGGCCATCGTCCACCGCCAGCGTACCCAGCGGCGAATCACAACGCTGCAGCGAGGCGTTGGCGCCCACGCTGGTCGAGCCGCCGGCCGAACCGGAAGCGGCGGTGGAGTTGCCACCGGTGGAAACGATGCCGCCACCGGGGGTCACGCAGCCGACGAGGGACAACGAGGCGGCCAATGCGGCCCAGCGAAGGGAGGAGTTCAAGCGGGTCATGGGTAGTTACTTTCTCAACAAACAGAAATGGGAAAGAGAGAGGGGAAAAGGAAAAAAACGGAATCACACAACGAGGAGCCATCAGCGGTAGTACCAGCCGCGAGGGCCCCAGGTCGAGTAATAGGGGTAACCGCTGTACCAGTAGCCGTACCAGGATTTGCGGTAGGTCTCGCGCCATTGGTACATCGCTTGTTCGTTCTTCTTGGCCGCCTGGGCTTCTTTGAGGAGCTTTTGGGCTTCCTTGTTGCCTTTGGCTGCGGCCATGGACAGCCACGATTCGGCCTCGGCCGGATCGGAGCCCATTTCTTCCAGCCCCATCAGGTAGAAGCGGCCCACGGCCAGCTGCGCGTCAACATTGCCGCGCTCGCCCGCGTCGCGCATCCACTGCAGGGCCAGGTAAGAGTCCTTGCGCACGCCGTCGCCACGGAAGTAGCGCAGACCGAGGTCCCAGGCCGCGCGCGGGTCCTTTTTGGCCAGCTCTTCCAGCGCGGCGGTGCGCTGCACCAGCACCGGGTCATCGGGCTCCACCTGAAAGGTGGCGGAATTCTTGGGGCGGTCGGAGCAGCCGCTGGCATCGCAGATGCGGATGGTGTCGTCGTCACCCGCGTGTGCGAAAGAGGCAGCGACCACAAGGGCCATGGGTATCACAAAACGTTTCATGGACAAGCGCCTCCCAGGCGTTTGGGTGAAAGAACCGAATGGAAAGTATAGCTATTGGTTCGGCGCCACACCATGGGGTCCCTCTGATGGGGTATGCGAAAGCCGTGCGGCGCGCAGGTCACCATGTGCACCGGTCCATGCCCCCTTGCCGGCTCTGTGACAATCGTTGCTCGCGGGCCCTGCTTGCGCACACGATCCACTGGCATGACCCCTGATACCGACAATCCCTTCCCCCGCCGCAGAGACACCTGCGGCGACCCCGCGCGGCCCGCTGGCGCGCGAAGCGCTGGCCCTCGGCGCGTTCGACCACCTGGTGGCCCATTCCTCGGGCTTCCGCTCCCGCCCCGGTCAGCGCGAGATGGCGGCCCACATTGCCGAAACCCTGAGTGTCGTCAGCTGGCCCACCGATGAAAACGGCGCGGCGTCCACGCCCGCCGCCCGAAGAGCGGGCCATCGCGGTGGTGCAGGCCGGGACGGGCGTGGGCAAGTCGGCGGCCTACGCGGCCTCGGTGATCCCGCTGGCGCTGGCGCAGCAAAAGCGCGTGATCATTTCCACCGCCACCGTGGCGCTGCAAGAGCAGCTGATGGCCAAAGACCTGCCGGCGCTGTCGGCCGCCTTGCCGCAGTCGTTCACCTTCGCGCTGGCCAAAGGGCGGGGCCGCTACGTGTGCCGCTTGAAGCTCGACCAGCTCAGCGGCGGCGACGCGGCCAGCGCCGACCTGTTTGAGAGCGACGACGCCAGCGACAGCAGCAGCAACGCTCCCGATGCCCTGGCCGCCCACACCGTGGCCAGCGCTGCCGCCAGCGCCCGCGCCGCCGAGCGCTGGACCGAGCGCGCCAGCCAGTACACCCAATGGACCGCCTCAGCTCGACAGCGGCGCCTGGGACGGCGACCGCGACCGCCTCGACGACCCGCCCGACGGCGAGCTCTGGAGCCCGGTGGCCGCCGAGCGCCACACCTGCACCGCGCGCCACTGCCCCAGCTACAACAGCTGCAGCTACTACCAGGCCCGCGCGCGCCTCGCGCAGTCGCAGGTCATCGTGGTCAACCACGACCTGTTGCTCTCCACGCTCGGGCTGCACGCGCTGCCCGCGCCGCAAGACTGCTACGTGGTCTTCGACGAAGCCCACCACCTGGGCGCCGTGGCCCAGGGCCAGTTCACCGAAAGCATGGACCTCATGCGCAGCCAGTGGCTCGACCGCTTGCCGCGCGCGGTGGAAGAGGTGGCCGGCGCCTTGCAGCACACGCCGGGCATCGACGTGGCCGGCTTTGCCCGCGAGCTCAAAACCGCGCAGGGCGATCTGGCCCGCCTGGCCATGGCGCGCATCGGCTCCTTGCCCGCCTGGGACCAGCACACCGGCCGCGCCGCCCGGGCGCCCATTGCTCAGGGCTCGCGCGGTGGTTTCGACAACGCCAACGTGCCCGTGGTCGACCGCTTCGAGGGCGGCGCCTTGCCGCCCGAGTGGACCGAGACCGTGGCGCAGTTGCACACGCGCGCCAGCGCCCTGCTCAAGGTGATGGAAGCGCTGGCCACCCAGCTCAAGGCCAACGCGCGCGACAACCCCGGCGACGCCGCCCGCTGCGCCAAGCTCTACAGCCGCCTGGGCGTGCTCGCGCCGCGCCTGCAGCATCTGCAGGCCACGGCCGAACTGTGGCTGCAAGAGCCCATCGACGGCCAGCCGCCGCTGGCCAAATGGCTGGAAGCCGGCATTCAAAACGGCCTGGTCACGCTCAGCGCCCACGCCTGCCCGCTGCAACCCGGCAGCCTGTTGCGCAACCATTTGTGGAGCAAGGTGCGCGCAGCCGTGGCCACCTCCGCCTCGCTCACCACCTGCGGCACCTTCGACCACTTTCTGCGCGAGTCCGGCCTGGCCTTTGACGACGCCGTGAGCGCGCGCGAAGTGCAAAGCCCGTTTGACCACGCGACCCAGGGCCGCCTGGTCGTGGTGCAAACCCGGGCCGACCCGAAAGACGTGGAAGGCTATTCGCGCGAAATGCTCGACGCGCTGATGGAAGACCTGACGCAGGTGCAGCGCGGCGCGCTGGTGCTGTTCACCTCCAAAGCGCTGATGCGCCGCGCGCAAGACCTGCTGGAGCGCGGCATGCACAGCGCGCTGCGCGACAAGATACTGGTGCAGGGCGAAGCCTCGCGCACGCTGCTCATCAAGCGCCATGCCGAGCGCGTGGCCGAGGGCGGTGTGTCGATTCTGTTTGGCCTGCAGTCCTTTGGCGAAGGGCTGGATCTGCCCGGCGAACTGTGCGAATGGGTGTTCATCACCAAGCTGCCCTTTGCCTCGCCCAGCGACCCGGTGGGCCAGGCCCGCGCCGACTGGCTCAAGGCCCAGGGCCGCGACCCCTTCAGCGAACTCGTGGTGCCCGCCACCGGCGCGCGCCTGCTGCAATGGACCGGCCGCGCCCTGCGCACCGAGACCGACGAAGCCGTCGTGGTCTGTTACGACTCGCGCTTGCTGCGCCAATCCTACGGCCGGCGCATGCTGCAAGGCCTGCCGCCCTACAAGGTGCAGCGCCGCGTGGACGGCGTGCTGACCGACGTTTGACCTCGCCTTTGGATTCTTCCGCTTTTCAACCTTCTGGAGCCTTCCCCACCATGATCTTCGCCGCCCTCAAACTCGCCCACGTTCTGGCCGTCATGGTCTGGATCGGCGGCATGGTCTTCGCCCACTTCTTCATGCGCCCCGCCGCGCTCAAACTGGAGCCGCCGCAGCGCATCCGCCTGATGCACGGCGCCCTGCAGCGCTTCTTCGCCGCCGTGCTCGTGGCCATCGTGGTGATTCTCGGCAGCGGCGTGTGGATGATCGGCCACGCGGCCAAGACCTCGGTTCAGGCCGGCCTGGGCTTCAACATGCCGCTGGACTGGACCATCATGGCCACGCTGGGCCTCGATCATGATGGCCATCTTTGGCCACATCCGGTTCGCCCTGTTCAAGCGCCTGAGCAAGGCGGTGGCGGCGCAGCGATTGGGCGGCCGGCGGCGCGGCCTTGGCTTCGATCCGCACCTGGGTGGGCATCAACCTGGCGATCGGGGTGGTGATCATTGTGGTGACGCTGTTGATGGTTTGAATGTGGAGAGGTGTGCCTGAGGCCTCGTTCCCGACGGGAGCGCATGGCCAGCCATCCGGTTCAGGCTGCGTTTGAGCGGGTGGCACTGCCATGCTGGGCCCCTTGAGGTCCTGCGCCGTGCCGCTCGTTTTCGACGACCGAGCATTCCACCCTCATCCAGCACCGTCGACTCGCATCTCTGGTTCGAGGGCTCGACGCTGCGGCCCTGTTGGAGGTTCGGTGGCGGTGAGGCGACCTTGAACGCCTATTCCGCCAGCGTGCTCTGTGTCCGCCCCAGCAACCGCTGCCACAACCAGGGCAGCGCCTCGCCGATGTCGGCGCGCATGCTGAGCTGCTGAATCGGTGCCGTGCCGACTTCCCCGGGCTGGCCCAGATCAAAGCGGAACGAGTAGGCGGGTTCCTGGCCCATGCGCAGGTCGGTGAGCAGCACATGGCCTTGTTGCGCTGGTTTGCATTTTGAAGAAGCCCTGGCTGAACGCCGCGATGCGCTTCACCGCGTCCACATCACCGTGTTGCGCGATCAATTCGGCGCCGCGCGGGTGGGCCGTCCAGCGCACGGTGGGCTCGGGATCGAGCAGGGAGTAGTAGCCCTCGAAATACTGCTCGGGCGTGGTGGCGACCAGGCGCCAGAGCACGGTGTTGAAGGGCGAGGGCGTGACCAGCAGGTTGTCCGCCGGGATGTTGGGCGCGGGCATGGAAGCGCGGGCGATGGTGGTCACGTGGTGTTGCGCCACCATGCTCCAGCCCAGGTAGGCCGTGCTGAGGGCCAGGGCCACCGCGTTCCAGCGCAAGCCACGGCCGTTCCTGAGCCACAGCGCGGCGACCACCCCGACGATCAGGGGCAGGGTGTAGCTCGGGTCGATGATGAACACGCTGCTCACGGCGAAGGGGTGGTCGGTGAACGGCATCAGCAGCTGCGTGCCGTAAACCGTCATGTTGTCGAGCAGCGGGTGGGTGAACAACACCAGCCAGAGTGCCAGCCACCACCTTTTGAACAGGTGCATCTCGCCATGCACCCGCGCCGTTACCCAGGCCAGCAGCGGCGCGAACAGCGTACAGGTAAAACAGCGAATGGCTCTCCGCCCGATGTCGCACCATGTTGAGCACCGGGTTGCCGTGGTCGATCACCACATCGAGGTCGGGCAGGGTGCCGGCGATGGCGCCCCAGAGCGCGGCTTTCCACACGGCGGTGCGGCGCCCCATCACGGCCACGCTCACGGCCGAGCCCAATGCAATTTGCGTCAATGAATCCATGCCGGGAGCTTAGCGGGAGCGGGGAAGCCGCGGTGGTCAAGGGGCATGTCGCTAGCAGACGGTCCAAACCCGGAACACCGCGGAACCGGCTTTGCCGGGCCGCAGGTGTTGCCCCCTGGGGGGTGACGCCGCAGGCGGCGCGGGGGGGCATTCAAGCCTGCACGACGATGGGAAAGCGCGCGCGCAGGCCGTCGCTGTCCGGAACGAACGGCACGGTGACGGCGGCCTGGCCTTGCTCGCCCAGGCGGCGCCAGATGCCATCGCGGGCATTGCCGGGGTCGCCGGCCACGTAGAGCTGGGTGGTGAGCAGATCGGTCTTGTCCAGCCGCACCTTGACGTGGATGTGGGGCGTGCGGCCGCTGTATTTGGCGGGCCGCAGGGTGCGGAAACGGTAGCTGCCGTCTTTGCCCACGACCACGCGGCCAAAGCCCTGGAAGGCGGGATCGGCCTTGTCGCCGTCGCGCGGGTGGTGGTAGTGGCCGTCCTGGTCGCATTGCCAGATTTCCACTTCGGCGCCGGCCACCGGTACGCCGCGGGTGTCGGTCACCACGCCTTCGACCCAGGCGGCTTGCCCTGCCGTGTAGCGGGCATTGCCGTTGCGCAGCAGGTCGAAATCAAAGTCGGCGGGCAGGCGCTCGGGGTAGAACGGGCCTTCGGTCTGACTGGGGGTGGGCTGAAGGCGGGTGCCTTGTGCCCAGGCAGGGTTGAGCCAGGCCGGGACGGTTGAGGCAGCGAGCAGGCCTGCGCTTTTCAGCAACAGGGTGCGGCGGTCACTGGGTTTCAGTGGCGTTTCAGGAAGGTCGAGGCGCATGCTGTGCTCCAAATGGGCCGCGATCCCTTTGTGCCTACGTCGTTTGCTGCAGGTCCAGGGACACGAAGCGGGTGGTGTGGTCCCCAGGATCGCTGGGGTTGGCACTTTCTTCGAAGCCCAGTCGCTTCGCAAGTTCCAGCATGCCCTTGTTTTCCCGCAAGACCGTGCCCACGATGCGCTGTGTGCCGCGCTGGCGCAGGTAGGCGATCAGCTTTTCCATCAGCTTGGTGCCGAGACCGCTGCCCTTGGTGTCGGAGCGCACGATCACGCCGAATTCGGCGGCGATGTTGTCGGGGTCGATGGTGGCGCGAACGGCGCCCAGGGTTTCTTCACCATCGCCTTCGATGTGGCGGGTGGCGATGAAGGCCATTTCGCGGGCGTAGTCGATCTGGGTCAGGCGGGCCAGTTCGCTGTGTTCGATGCTGCGGCGGCTGTAGAAGATGCGCAGGCGGATGTCTTCGGGGTCCAGTGGCCTCCAGAAAAGCCCGGTGTTGCGGCTCGTCTTCGGGTCGGATGGGCCGCAGCGTGACGGGCTGGCCTTGCCAGGGGCCAGGTTTCCACCAGCGCTTGCGGGTAGGGCTGGATGGCGAAGTGTTTCGCCCCTGCGGGGCACAGGGCCGATACGCGAACGCGCGCGTCCAGCGCCACCGCGCCTTCGTGGTTGGCCAGCAGGGGGTTGATGTCGAGCTCGGCGATTTCGGGCACATCGGCCAGCAACTGCGAGACGCAGACCAGCACCTGCGCGATGCCGTCGAGATCGGCGGCGGGCTCGTCGCGGTAGCCGTGCAGCAGCTTGGCGACTGCGCGTGCGCTCGATCTGCGCCAGAGCCAGCGGCGTGTTGAGCGGCGGCAGCGCGAGCGCGCGGTCGGCCAACACTTCCACCGCTGTGCCGCCCTGGCCAAACAGGATGATGGGGCCGAACACCGGATCGACGCTGGCACCGATGATGAGCTCGTGCGCGTGCTTGAGCTTGATCATGCGTTGCACGGTGAAGCCCTGCACGTCGGCATCGGGGCGCAGTTCGCGCACGCGGTCCAGCATGGCGGCGCAGGCTTCTTTCAACTCCGCTTCATTGCCGATGTTGAGGCGCACGCCGCCCACGTCGGACTTGTGGCTGATCGCGTGCGACAGGATCTTGAGCGCCACCGGATAGCCCAGCGCGCTCGCTGCGGTCACCGCTTCGCCCACCTCGGGCGCGACGACACGCGTGGCCACCACCGGCAGGCCTGCGGCGTCGAGCAGGTCTTTGGCTTCGGGCTCGGTGAGCAGTTCGCGCCCGCTGCCGATCACGGCATCGACGATGGCGCGGATGCGCGGCATGTCCACCGGGCGCGCTGCGCTGCGCGCGGGTGGCGTTTGCAGCAGCTCCTCCTGGTGGCAGCGGTAGGTGCGCAGCATGGCAAAAGCGCGCACGGCTTCTTCGGGCGTGTCGTAATCGGGCACGCCGGCCGAACGGAAAATTTGCCGCGCTTCCTTCACCGCGCCTTCGCCCAGCCAGCTGCCGAGCACGCGGCGCGGCGCTTGCGTCACGCTGGGCAGCAGGGCGTTGGCGATGTCGGTGCTGGGCACGATCGCGGTGGGCGCCTGGATGAACAGCACGGCGCTGTCTGTCTCGCTCTTCAGGGCTTCCAGCGCGTTGACATAGCGCTCGCCGGGGGCGTCGCCAATGATGTCCACCGGGTTCGAATGCGACCAATTCGGTGGCAACACCGCGTTGAGCTTTTTCAGCACTTCGGGGCTCAGCGGCGTGAGCGGCACGCCCTCGCTGGCCGCCGCATCGGCCGCCATCACGCCAGCGCCACCGCCGTTGGTCAGCACGATCAAGCCGCCCGAGGGCCCATCGCGAAAGCGCGACAGGGTCTCGGCGGCGAGGAACAGGTCTTGCAACGAGTTCACGCGCAACATGCCCGCGCGGGCGATGGCCGCGTCGAACACGGCGTCGGAGCCGGCGAGTGCGCCAGTGTGCGAAGCGGCGGCGGCCTGGCCAGCGGCCGAGCGCCCGGCCTTGACCACGATCACCGGCTTGTTGCGCGCCGCAGCGCGCGCGGCCGACATGAACTTGGGGCTCTCTTCCACGCTCTCGATGTAGAGCAGGATGGCGCGGGTTTTCGGGTCGCTCCCAAGGAAGTCGAGCATGTCGCCAAAGTCCACATCGGCATGTTCACCGAGCGAGACGAAATGCGAGAAGCCGATGCCGCGCGAACCGGCCCAGTCGAGCATGGCGGTCACGAGCGCACCCGATTGCGACACGAAGGCGATTTCGCCGGGGATGGCCCCGATGTGGGAAAAGCTGGCGTTGAGGCCCAGGTGCGGGGCCAGCATGCCGATGCAATTGGGGCCGAGGATGCGCAGGGTGTGGGGCCGCGCGGCATCGAGCATGGCCTGCTTTTGGGCTTTGTCGAGACCGGCGGTGATCACGATGGCGGCGCGCGTGCCGCGCGCGCCGAGTTGCGCAATCAGTGGTGCCACGGTGGCCACGGGTGTGCAGATCACCGCCAGCTCGGGTGCCTCGGGCAGCGTGGTGGCCCGGGCGTAGCACTTCACGCCGTCCAGGCTGGCGTGTTTGGGGTTGACCGGATACAGGTGCCCTGTGTAGTCGGCACTCAGATTGCGCCAGACCGTGGCGCCCACGCTGCCCGGGCGTTTGGAGGCGCCAAAGACCGCAATGGAGGTGGGTGAAAAAAGGGCGTCTAGGTTGCGGATGCTCATGAGGTTTTTTCAGCCTTGTTGGATGCCATGAAGGCGATCAATGCGGAGCGCATGGCTTCTTCCACCGACATGTCGATGGGGGTGGTCCAGCTGCGGGGAACGAAGACGGTGTAGCCGCCGATCATGTAGCCCATGGGCAGGTACACGGCAACCCGGTCGCTCAGGTCGCCCAGACCCCGGGGCAGACCGTGCATGGACTGGCGGGTCACCAGCCCCACGATGCCAAGCTCCTGGCCAGGCATGTTGAGCAGCACCACCTGTTGCTCATCGTTTTCATGAGGCGCGAAGTAATCGGCAAAGTTTTTCAGTGAGGAGTAGATGCTTTTGACGACCGGCAGGTTGGTGAAAGGCAGCTCCACCCAGGACAGCAGGCGCGACGTGATGGGCAAAGACACCAGAAAGCCCAGCATCACGATAGCCACGGCACCCAATGCAATGCCCAGGCCAGGCATGTAGTATTCGCCAATCAGCGGGCGGATCAGGGCCATGGCGCTGCGCTCTGTCCACGAGACAAACAGCAACAAGACATAGACGGTGAGGGCCAGCGGCAGCACCGTGATGAGGCCGCGGAAGAAGTATTGGTAGAGGCGTTTCATGGAATCTGCGATGGGGGCCAAAGCGAGGCGACGGTCAGCATAGCAGCCCCACTTGACCATTCATTGACCCAATGCAAGAAGTGCGCCGCTCTTCGCGCAACGGGGGCGGCTGGCCGGCGCGCTTGCAACAGGGGACAATGGCCCCAACTGCACACGGTGTGCCTTTTTTCCGTGATGGATGGCCGGTTGGCATCCTCTGGAACTCTCCCTGCCCGCAAGGGCTCTCTTCCTTATGAATGAACTGTCTGGTTTTCTGAGCCGCCTGCTCGGTGGCTTGATCAAGCTGGTGCTGGTGATCGCAGCGTCGGTGTTTGTGGTCAGCTTCCTGCTGGCGGCACTGGTGGTGGTGCTGGTGGTGTCGCTGTGGTCGCTGATCACCGGGCGCAAGCCCGCGCCCGTGGTGATGTTTGGCCGCATGCGCGAGCAGTCGCAGCGCTACTCGCAGGGTATGCAGGGCATGTGGCCCAATCAGGGTCGCCAGCAGCCCCTGGGCGATGTGGTGGATGTGCAGGCCACCGAGGTGGTGGAAGAGGCTGAACCCGCCTCTCGGCCTGAAAAACGTTAGCGGTTCGCCTTCGTCCGATTTTTTCTTTCGCGCCAGCGCCGCCTCGTACAGCGCATTGCGGGGTTGGCCGCTGATCTCGGCACACAGGCGCACGGCCGTTTTCATGGGCAATTCGGCCAGCAACAGATCCAGAATCCGCAAGCTCTCCGCCGGCAAGCCTTCTTCCAGGCCGGTGGCTCCTAGCGGGTGCAGCATCAGCACGAACTCGCCACGCGTGCGGTGCGCGCTGGCTTGCAGCCAGGCCGGAAAGTCACTGGCGGGCATGGCCGCCACTTCTTCAAACTGTTTGGTCAGCTCGCGGCCCACCGTGAGCGTCGCTCGCCCAGCGTGGCCAGGTCTTTGGCCAGGGCTTCGATGCGGTGCGGTGCTTCGAGCAGCACACTGGCGCGGGCTTCTGCGCCCAGCGCCTGCACGTCGCGCTGGCGCTCGCCCGCTTTGGGCGACAGAAAACCGCGGAACACGAACTGCCCATCCCAGCCCGCTTGACCGGCCACGCTCAGCAGCGCCGTGATGCTGCTCGGGCCCGGCAAGGGCACGCTGCGCAGACCGGCGGCCGCCACCGCCTGGGCCAGGCGCGCGCCCGGGTCGCTCACGCCGGGCGTGCCCGCATCGCTCACATAGGCCACCCGCTGCCCCTCTTGCAGCCGTTGCACCACGGTCTGGGCCGCCTCGGCCTCGTTGTGTTCGTGCACCGCCAGCAACGGTTTGTGAAGTCCGTAACCTTGCAGCAGGCCCGCGGTGTGGCGCGTGTCTTCGCAGGCCACGGTGTCGACCAGCGACAGCACGTGCAGCGCGCGCAGCCCGATGTCGGCCAGGTTGCCGATGGGCGTGGCCACCATGTACAGCGCGCCCTGCGGATAATGCTGGTGGGCGGCGGCTTCGCGTGCGGCGATCAACAGAGACGGAGGGCTGGCAGACAATGTGGTTTTCCCGAAAAAAACAGGTTCGTAAAAGGCGCGGCGGCCAGGGATCTCAAGGCCCCGTTGACGACCAAGTCGCGCGGCGACGCGGCCGAAGATGCGGCGCTGGCCTATCTGCAGCGCCAGGGCCTGCGCCTGGTTCAGCGCAACTTCAAGACACCCGGGCGGGGCGGTGGCGAGGTCGATTTGATTATGCGCGAGCCCGACGGCACGCTGGTGTTTGTCGAGGTGCGTCAGCGTGCCGCTGGCTCGCGCGGCGGTGCCGGCGGCAGCATCACCGCGATCAAGCAGCGGCGCATCGTTCTTGGCTGCGCGGCACTTTTTGCTGCAACTGGGATCAGCTCCTCCATGCCGTTTTGATGTGGTCTTGATCGATGGGCAGTTGCCAGCCGGCGGTGTCAGTGCCGCCGGCGCACAGATCGAATGGATCTGCGCGCGCCTTTGATGCATCCGCCACTTTTTGAACTCCTTTCGCCCGCTATCATTCCCCCATGCTTTTGCAACGTATCCAGCAACAATTCATCGACAGCGCCGACCTGAAATACCAATGCGCCCAGAGCCTCGCCCCCGAAGTCGAAGCCGCCACCCATGCGGTGCTGGCCAGCGTGACCGGTGGGGGCAAGGTGTTGTCCTGCGGCAACGGCCCCTCGGCCTCGGCCGCACAGCATTTCACGGCCAGTTTTGTCGGGCGCTACGAGCGTGAGCGCCCCGAGCTGGCGGCGTTTTGCCTGGCTGCCGACGCCGTGGTGCTCACCGCCATTGCCAACGATTTCGATGGGCGCGCCGTGTATGCGCGTCAGGTGCGCGCCCTGGGGCAGGCCGGCGATGTGTTGCTGGTGCTGTCGACCACGGGCAACTCGGCCAACGTGCTGGCCGCGGTGGAGGCGGCGCATGAGCGCGACATGACGGTGGTGGCCCTGACCGGGGCGCGCGGTGGCCGCCTGGCGCAGAAGCTGCGCGACACCGATGTGAACATCTGTGTGCCCAGCGAGGTGGGCGCCCGGATTCTGGAAGTGCATCACTTGGTGTTGCACTGCATTTGCGACGGTGTAGACGCCCAGTTGCTGGGTCTGCCCGATTCATTGAACAGTGAACAGGAGAACCCTGCATGACGTAGACCAACCGCTTTTCACGTTCTGCCCGTTTGATCGCTGCGGCCCTGTGTGTGGCCAGCCTGTCCGCCTGTACCGCCATGGTGGTGGGCGGTGCGCTGACCGGCGCCATGGTGGCCATCGACCGCCGCAGCTCCGGCGCGCAGCTCGACGACCAGGGCATCGAGTTGCGCGCAGCCAACCGCCTGAGCGACCTGATGGGCAACCGCGCCCGCATCAGCGTGACCAGCTACAACCGGCATGTGTTGCTCACCGGTGAAGTGGCCAACGAGGCTGCCAAGGCCGAGGCCGAGGACGCTGTTGCAGTGTGATCGACAACGTCGACCCGATCTACAACGAGCTGGGCATCACCAACAGCCCGTCATTCACGGAAAAAGCCAGCGATACCCTGCTCACCGGTCGCGTCAAGGCCGGGCTGGTTGAAATCCGCGAGCTGTCGGCCAACTCGTTCAAGGTGGTCAGCGAGCGCGCCACCGTGTACCTGATGGGTCGTGTGACCCAGAGAGAAGCCGATCAGGCCACCGAAGTGGCCCGCACCACCAAGGGCGCCACCGCGCGTGGTGCGGGTGATGGAAATCCTGACCGAAGAAGAGCTGGCGCGCGTGCCCGGGCCAAGTAAGCGGCTTGGGCAACGCACCTGGGGCGCCGTTTCGTGCGCGGGCTGCCGCGCGATCAAGCGTCAGCGCAGGCGCTTGATCAGGCTGGAAGTGTCCCAGCGCTGGTCGCCCTGGCCTGCACATCGGCGTAGAACTGGTCAACCAGGGCGGTCACGGGCAGGCGCGCGCCATTGCGTTTGGCTTCTTCCAGCACCAGACCCAGGTCCTTGCGCATCCAGTCGACGGCAAAGCCAAAGTCGAACTGGTCGGTCACCATGGTCTTGCCACGGTTGTCGAGTTGCCAGCTTTGCGCTGCGCCCTTGCCGATCACGCCCAGCGCCTGCTCCATGTTCAGGCCTGCCTTCTGACCAAAGGCGATGGCTTCGGACAGGCCTTGCACCAGGCCGGCGATGCAGATCTGATTGACCATTTTGGTGAGCTGGCCCGCGCCGCTCTCGCCCATGAGCGTGAACGCCTTGGCGAACGCCATGCCCACGGGCTTGACCTTGTCGAACGCGGCGCTGTCGCCACCGCACATGACCGTCAGCGCGCCGTTTTGCGCGCCGGCCTGGCCGCCGGAGACCGGCGCATCGATGAAGGCCAGTCCCAGTGTTTTCGCGGCGCCGCACAGCTCACGCGCGACATTGGCCGAAGCGGTGGTGTGGTCCACAAAGACGTTGCCGGGCTGCATGCCGGCGAAAGCGCCGTCGGCACCCAGGGTGATGGCACGCAAGTCGTCATCGTTGCCGACGCAGGCGAAAACGATGTCGGCACCCATGGCCGCTTCGCGTGGCGTGGGCTTGTGTCCTGCCGCCAAACTCCTTGCACCAGGCTTCGGCCTTGGCGGGCGAGCGGTTGTACACCGTCACGGCGTGGCCGGCTCTGGCCAGATGGCCGGCCATGGGCAGGCCCATGACGCCCAGGCCGATAAAGGCGACGCGTTGGGGTGGGACGGATTCGTAAGAGCGTTCAGCGATGGTGTTCATGGGCATCATTCTCCACCAGTTTTCTTGCTCTTTGTGCGCGGACAGGGCTTCGTTTCGAAGAACTCGGGGTCGGCGCTGATCACGCGCGACCCATGGAGAGTCACTCAGAGAGATGGGTCTGGGTCGCCCGCCGGGGTGTGCCCGGTGCGTGGTGTCCTGAACCCAGAACGCCGCGGAACCGGCTTTGCCGGGCTGCCAGCGTTGCCCCCTGGGGGGTGACGGCGAAGCCGGCGCGGGGGGGTTAAACGATCGTGAGGTGCTCGGTGCCCGCCGCCAGATCCTGCGTCTTGGCGCGCTGGCTGTTGAGCTTGATCTGCAGGCGCAGGTCGTTGAGCGAGTCGGCGTTGCGCAGGGCGTCTTCCAGCGTGATGAGGTTGGCTTCGAAGGCCTGGAACAAGGCCTGGTCGAAGGTCTGCATGCCCATCTGGGTGCTCTTCTTCATGATCTCCTTGATCTCGGCCACTTCGCCCTTGAAGATCAGGTCGGAAATCAGCGGCGAGTTCAGCATCATCTCGACGGCGGCAAAGCGGCCCTTGTTGTCCTGGCGTGGCACCAGGCGCTGGGAGATCAGGGCACGCAGGTTGAGCGACAGGTCCATCAGCAGTTGCGGGCGGCGCTCTTCGGGGAAGAAGTTGATGATGCGGTCCAGCGCCTGGTTGGCGCTGTTGGCGTGCAGGGTGGCCAGGCACAGGTGACCGGTTTCCGAGAACTGGATGGCGTGTTCCATGGTCTCGCGGGTGCGGATCTCGCCCATCAGGATCACGTCGGGCGCCTGGCGCAGGGTGTTGTGCAGGGCGGCTTCCCAGTTGTCGGTGTCCAGGCCCACTTCGCGCTGCGTGACCACGCAGTTCTTGTGGGGGTGCACGAATTCGACCGGGTCTTCGATGGTGATGATGTGGCCGAGGGTGTGTTCGTTGCGCCAGTCGACCATGGCCGCCAGCGAAGTGGATTTGCCCGAGCCGGTGGCGCCCACCAGGATGCACAGACCGCGCTTGGACAGCACCACGTCTTTCAGCACCTGGGGCAGGCCCAGCTGTCGATGGTGGGCAGGATGGCGGGAATGGTCCGCAGCACCATGCCGACCTTGCCTTGCTGGATGAAGGCGCTGACCCGGAAGCGGCCGATGCTGGGCGGCGAAATGGCGAAGTTGCACTCCTTGGTGCGCTCGAACTCGGCCGCCTGCTTGTCGTTCATGATGGCGCGCGCCAGCGACAGGGTGTGCACCGCGTTGAGCGGCTGCGGCGACACCTTCACCACCTTGCCGTCGACCTTGATGGCGGGCGGAAATTCGGCGGTCAGGAACAGATCGCTGCCGCCTGCGGCTGATCATCAGCTTGAGCAAATCGTTGATGAACTTTGATGCCTGATCGCGTTCCATGGAGTCTTACCTTCTCAATTCAATTCAAGCGAGCAACGCGCTGGATCTCTCGACCCAGAACGCCGCAGAACCGGCTTTGCCGGGCTGCCAGCGTTGCCCCCTGAGGGGTGACGGCGCGCAGCAGGCGCGGCGCAGGGGGGGCACATCTACCCGGGGAAATTGTCCGGGAATCTTGGCCTTGCTGCGGGCCTCGGCCGGGCTGATCACGTTGCGCCGCACCAGCTCGGTGAGGTTCTGGTCCAGCGTCTGCATGCCCACGCCGTTGCCGGTCTGGATGGCCGAGTACATCTGGGCCACCTTGGCCTCGCGGATCAGGTTGCGGATGGCGCTGGTGCCGATCATGATTTCGTGGGCCGCGACGCGGCCGCTGCCGTCTTTCACCTTGCACAGGGTTTGCGAAATCACGGCCACCAGGGATTCCGACAACATGGCGCGGACCATGTCTTTTTCTTCGGCCGGGAACACGTCGATGATCCGGTCAATGGTCTTGGCGGCGCTGGAGGTGTGCAGCGTGCCGAACACCAGGTGACCGGTTTCGGCGGCCGTCATGGCCAGGCGAATGGTTTCCAGGTCGCGCATCTCGCCCACCAGAATGGCGTCGGGATCTTCGCGCAGGGCCGAGCGCAGCGCGTTGGCAAAGCTCAGCGTGTGCGGGCCCACTTCGCGCTGGTTGATCAGGCACTTCTTGGACTCGTGCACGAATTCCACCGGGTCTTCCACCGTCAGGATGTGGCCGTACTCGGTTTCGTTCAGGTGGTTGACCATGCCGGCCAGCGTGGTCGACTTGCCCGAACCGGTGGGGCCGGTGACCAGCACCAGGCCGCGCGGGCGCAGGGCCAGATCGCCAAAAATCTTGGGCGCGTTGAGCTGCTCCAGCGTCAGGATCTTGCTGGGAATGGTCCGGAACACGGCGCCGGCACCGCGGTTGTGGTTGAAGGCATTGACGCGAAAACGCGCCAGGCCTTCGATCTCGAACGAGAAGTCGCACTCCAGAAACTCTTCGTACTGCTTGCGCTGGCTGTCGTTCATGATGTCGTACACCATGCTGTGAACCGCCTTGTGGTCCAGCGGCTCGACGTTGATGCGGCGCACGTCGCCGTGCACCCGTATCATGGGTGGCAGGCCTGCCGAGAGGTGCAAATCCGATGCTTTGTTCTTGACGCTGAAGGCGAGCAGTTGCGTGATGTCCATCCCGGGTTCCCATGCAATGTTGGTGTAACTAAGTGATTATGACGACGATTGAAGACAATCTCCAAGCCCAGCGTCAGAGGGTGGCGCAGGCGTGCCAGACGGCGGGGCGCGACGTGACAGCTGTCACGCTGCTGGCCGTGTCCAAGACCTTTGGCGCCGATGCGGTGGCCGAAGCGGTGGCGGCGGGGCAGCGCGCGTTTGGCGAAAACTACATCCAGGAAGGGGTGGACAAGATCCTGGCCCTGCGCGCCAGCCACCCCGAGGTCCACTGGCATGGCATTGCATCGGTCCGATCCAGAGCAACAAGACGCGGCTGGTGGCCGAGCACTTTGACTGGGTGCAGTCGGTGGACCGGCTGAAGATCGCCCAGCGCCTGAGCGAGCAGCGCCCCGAGGGGTTGGCGCCGCTGCAGGTGTGCCTGCAGGTCAACGTGGACGGGGGCGCCAACAAGTCCGGCGTGACGCCGGCCGAGCTGCCCGCACTGGCCGCTGCCGTGGCCGCATTGCCACGCCTGCAGCTGCGGGGCCTGATGTGCATCCCCGAGCCTGCGCCCGATTTTGAGGCCCAGCGCGCCTTGTTCATGCGGTGCAAGGCCGTTTTCGATGCACTTGCAGCGGCAGCTGGGCGACGGCGTGGACACGCTGTCCATGGGCATGAGCGACGACCTGGACGCGGCGGTGGCGGCGGGCGCCACGCATGGTGCGCGTGGGGCGCGGCGTTTTTGGCGCCCGCCCGCCCAAGGCCTGACCGGCCTGCCGCGGGACCGCGCTGCGACAGTGGCGGGCTTACTGGGTGGGCAGGGTGACGGGTTTGACGCTGCCGCAATCGGCAGACAACCACTGGCCTTTGGCGTCCATGGTCATGTTGTGCGTCTTGCCGCCTTCCTGGCTTTTGATGGCCATCTTCATGGTGTAGGCCTTGTCGCTCTCAAAGGTGTAGATGCCTTCGCCGCTGGACACCGGGTTGGTGCAGCTGAAGCTGATCTTCATCGTGTTGCCGGTGCGCGAGTCGATCTTGCTGGTGCAGTCGCCCTGGGTCTGGGTCGGCATTTGCTGGCGCGCGGCCATCTCGGCGGTGATGCAGACCTTGACCGCCATCGCGCCGCCGGAGGCCATGCTGACGCCGCTTTTGCCCATCATGGCTTCCATCTGCTTGCGCTGGGCGGGTGGCATGGCCGCGAGCTGCGCCTGCATCTGCGCCATGGCCTTTTCCATTTCCGGGTTGCCACCCATCTTGTTTTCGATGTTGCCACAGGCCGGGCTGCATGCTCTGGGCCATGGCAGGCAGGCCGGTGGCGGCCATGAAGGCCAGGATGGCGAGTGCGTGGCATGGTGAGCGTTTCTGATCATGGGGTTCCTCCTGTGGTGTCGGGCATGCGATTCTTGTCAGGGCGGCGCGGCTTTGTCAAAGTGGCAGCCGCGACGAGCTCTTCACCTCTTCCATCACCGCATAGGTGCGCGTTTCGCGCACGCCGGGCAATTGCCACAGCACGCTGCCGGCGAAGGCCCGGTAGGCGGCCATGTCGGCCATGCGGGTCTTGAGCAGGTAGTCGAAGCCGCCGGCCACCATGTGGCATTCCATGATTTCCTCGCGCACCTGCACCGCCGCCTTGAACTCGTCGAACACATTGGGCGTGGTGCGGTCCAGCAGCACCTCGACAAACACCGTCATGCCGCGCCCCAGTTTGAGCGGGTTCAGGCGGGCCTCGTAGCCCAGGATGTAGCCGTCGCGCTGCAGGCGCTGGGTGCGGGCCAGCACGGCGGTGGGCGACAGGGCCACGGCCTCGGCCAGCTTCAGGTTGGAGATGCGGCCATCGGCCTGCAAGCACCGAGAGGATGCGCAGGTCGATGCGGTCGAGGTCGTCGGGCAGTGATGCGGCGGTGGTGTCGGTGCTCATGGCTAGTGAATTATTCGGTCAAAGGTGAAAATATTGGTGAATTATTCATCGTACGAAAGCCCGATCATCTGCGAATTCACCACTCATCTGCCGACCAGGAGCCGCCATGCCGCGCCAAGTTGACCGTTTGCCCTTTCCCTATCTGCCGGAAGACGACGTGTTGTCCAGACGGCTTGCTGGCGCTGGAAGGCGCGCTGGACTGGGCCGCTGCGGCCAAGATGGCCACGCCCTGGGTGCAGTCGGTGCGCGAGAACCCGCCGCCGTTCTGGGCCATGGAAAGCCTGCTCAAGGAATACCCGATTTCCAGCGCCGAAGGCCTGGCCCTGATGCGCCTGGCCGAAGCCTTGTTGCGCGTGCCCGATGCCGAAACCGCCATTGCGCTGACCGCCGACCAACTGGGCCGTGCCGACTTTGACGGCGCGGCGGACTCGACCATGGCGCGCCTGTCGTCATCGGCCATTGCCTTGTCCAAGAAGTTTTTGCCCGGCTCCGATGGCGAGTCCAGCCTGATGGCCAAGCTGGGCGCCAAGTCGGTGGTGGCGGCCACGCTGCGCGCGGTGCAGTTGCTGGGTCGCCAGTTTGTGCTGGGCCAGACCATTGAAGAGGGCATGAAAGAAGCCGGTCGCGGCGCGCAAGAAGCAGCCCAACCTGGGCTTCAGCTACGACATGCTGGGCGAGGGCGCGCGCACCGATGCCGATGCCTTGCGCTACCTGGCCAGCTACCAGCACGCCATTGCCGCCATTGCGCGCACGGCCGATGCGAGCCGCTCGCCGGCGCAAAACGACGGCATCTCCATCAAGCTCAGCGCGCTGCACCCGCGCTATGAAGACCTGCAGCACGAGCGCGTGATGAGCGAGCTGGTGCCACGCGTGTGGACGCTGTGCGAAGCCGCGGCCAAGGCCAACCTCAACCTGACCATCGACGCCGAAGAGGTGGACCGCCTGGAGCTGTCGCTGGACGTGTTCGAGGCCCTGATCGCCCAGGTGGCGCGACACGTTTCCCGCAGTGGACCGGCTTTGGCCTGGCCTTGCAGGCCTACCAGACCCGCGCGCGTGGAGCTGATCGAGCACCTGGCCGCGATGGCGCGCCGCTACAAGGTCAAGCTGATGTGCCGCCTGGTCAAGGGCGCCTACTGGGACGCCGAGATCAAGCGCGCCCAGGAACTGGGCCTGCCCGGCTACCCGGTGTTCACCCACAAGCACCACACCGATGTGAGCTACCTGGCCTGCGCCCAGGCCTTGTTCGCGGCCGCGGATGCCATCTACCCGCAGTTTGCCACGCACAACGCGGGCACCATTGCCGCCATTCTTGCAAATGGCCGAGAACGGCCCCGGCGGGCGCGGCCTACCCGTTTGAGTTGCAGCGCCTGCACGGCATGGGCGAGGGCGTGTACCGCGAAGTGCTGAAGAACCCCAAGATCCGCTGCCGCGTGTATGCCCCCGTGGGCGCCCACCGCGACCTGCTGGCCTACCTGGTGCGCCGCTTGCTGGAGAACGGCGCCAACTCGTCCTTTGTGAACCAGCTGGCCGACGAGTCGGTGGGCATGGATGTGCTTGCTCACCTCCCCGCTGCGCCTGAGCCCGCAAGCCGGCCATGCCCCTGCCGGTGGACATGTTCGGCGCCGCGCGCCGCAACAGCATGGGCCTGGACATGGCCGTGGTGGCCATGCGCCAGCCGCTGCTGGATGCGGTGGACAAAACCACGGTGCCCGCCGTGCCGGTCTTTGATGTGGCACAGGTGGGTGCCGCCGCTCAGGCTTCGCATGAGGCCTTCAAGGCCTGGAGCGCCACACCGGTGGCCGACGCGCGCCGCAAGCCTTGCGCAAGACGGCCGATGCCATGGAGGCCCAGCTGCCCGAGCTGTGCGGCATGCTGGTCAAAGAGGCCTTCAAGACCTGGGCCGATGCGATTTCCGAAGTGCGCGAAGCGGTGGACTTCTTGCGCTACTACGCCAATGAAGCCGAGCGCATCATGGCGCCGTCGCCCCAGCTGACCGCCCTGGGCCCGTGGGTGTGCATCAGCCCCTGGAACTTTCCGCTGGCCATTTTCTGTGGCCAGGTGGCCGCGGCCCTGGCCACCGGCAACACCGTGCTGGCCAAGCCGGCCGAGCAGACCCCGGCCATCGCCTTGATGGCGGTGAAGCTGATGCACGACAACGGCGTTCCCGCCGATGCCTTGCAGCTGCTGCACGGCCCGGGCGAAACCGTGGGCGCCGCGCTGGTGGCCCAGCCGGGTGTGGCCGGCGTGGTGTTCACCGGCTCCACCCAGGTGGCCAAGATCATCCAGCGCGCGCTGGCCGCCAAAGACGGCCCGGTGGCGCCGCTGATCGCCGAGACCGGCGGCATCAACGTGATGCTGGTCGACAGCTCGGCCCTGCCCGAGCAGGTGGCCGACGCCGTGATGCAGAGCGCCTTCCGCAGCGCGGGCCAGCGCTGCTCGGCGCTGCGCTTGCTGTGTGTGCACGAGTCCGTGGCCGACGGCATGATCGAGATGATCGAAGGCGCAGCCAAAGAGCTGGGCGTGGGCCGCGTGGGCGCCCTCACCACCGATCTCGGCCCCGTGATCGACCAGGAGGCCTTTGACAACATCCAGCGCCACGTTCAGCGCTTGAACGGTGAAGCGAAAGCGCTGCTGCAAATGCCGGTGGCCCCTGACCTTGGCCAGCACGCAGCCGCACATGATTCCGCCGCAGATGTTCGAAGTGAAAGACATCGCCGACGTGAAGGCCGAGATCTTTGGCCCGGTGCTGCAGGTCGTGCGCTGGAAGGGTGACCCGGCCCAGCGTCATCGCGCGCATCAACGCCCTGAACTATGGCCTGACCATGGGCATCCAGACCCGCATCGACAGCCGTGCCCAGGCCTTGGCCGCATCGGCCCATGTGGGCAACATCTACGTGAACCGCAACATCATTGGTGCGGTGGTGGGCGTGCAGCCCTTTGGTGGCGAAGGCCTGTCGGGCACCGGCCCCAAGGCCGGTGGCCCGCACTACCTGCAGCGCTTTGTGCGCGAAGCGCAAGCCGTACCCGCCGCGCAGAAGCTGCACGGCGATGGCCAGGGCGTGAACGTGCAGGCCGCTGCTGCGGCGGTGCGCAAGAGCGGCTGGTTGAAGAGCACGCTGAAACAGCGTTGCGCCTGGCTGGAAAAGCTGGGCGCCAAGGCACTCGCCGCGGCCGCCAGGCAGCAGTTGGCCGATCGGGTGCTGCCGGGCCCGACCGGCGAGAGCAACGACCTGCGGTTGCACCCGCGGGGCGTGGTGGCCGCCATCGCCGACCGTGTGGACGACGCCACCCTGGCGCAATGGCTGGGCGCACTGGCCGGTGGCAACGCCCTGGTGGTGGCGGTGCCGAGCGAAGCGCGTGAGGCCGTCCGGACGGCCGTGAGCCGAATGGGTCAGCGCGGGTCTTCCGGCGGCTGCGGTGCATGTGCTGGACACGCCGTTTGAAGCCGGTGCCGTGGCCCTGGCCGGCAGCGAAGCCATCGAAGCGATCGTGGCGCAGCCCGCCTACGCCACCGAGCTCAACCGCCGCATGGCGGCGCGCGATGGCGCGGTGGTGCCGCTGGTCACCGAGCCCTTGGCGGCGTGCCTGTGGCGCCTGTGCGCCGAGCAAACCGCTGACCATCAACACCACCGCGGCCGGTGGCAATGTGGAGCTGTTTGCCGGCTTGCCTGCGCTTTGAGGCCGGGTTCGAAGGCCTGACCCGCCGGGCCCTGTCACCCGCATGACGGAGCTCGGCGCGCTTGTGGCCACAATGCGGCGCATGAGCAAAACCCACAGCTGTGCGTGCGCCGCTTGCAGGCGCAGATTGTTGAATGGCTGGTGGCACCGGGCGACCAGGTGCGCCCCGGCGACCTGCTGGTGGTTCTGGAGGCCATGAAGATGGAGCACGAGGTGCTGCGCCGATGCGCCGGGCAGGTGCTGGAGCGCTTCTACGAGAGTGGGTGACGCGGTGGAGCATCTGGCTGAGTTGCTGAGCTTCTCGGCGCCGGATGCGCTGGTCGAAGACGGTGTGGCCGGCGTGGCCGTGGATGCGCCACCGTGCCGAGCCACGGCACCACGTGAAGACCGCCAGCGCTGGGAAGCCCGTCAGGCCCTGACCCTGGACGCGGCGCGCCCGCAAGCCGTGGCCAAGCGCCATGCCCTGGGCATGCGAACCGCGCGCGAGAACATCGCCGATCTGTGCGACGAGGGCTCATTCCTGGAATACGGCGCTTTGGCCGTGGCCGCGCAGCGCCAGCGGCGCAGCGAAGAAGACCTGATCGCCAACACGCCCGCCGACGGCATGGTGACCGGCATCGGTTCGGTGAACGGACACCTCTTCGGCGAAGAAACAGCCCGCACCGTGGTCATGGCCTACGACGCCACCGTGCTGGCCGGCACGCAGGGCATGCGCAACCACCAGAAGACCGATCGCCTGCTGGGCATCGCCCTGGCGCAGCGCTTGCCGGTGGTGCTGTTCGCCGAAGGCGGCGGCGGCCGGCCCGGCGACACCGACATGCCCATCGTGGCCGGGTCTGCATGTGGGCACCTTTGCGGCCTATGCGCGCCTGTCGGGCCAGGTGCCGGTGGTCGGCATCGCCGCTGGCCGCTGCTTTGCGGGCAACGCCGCGTTGCTGGGTTGCAGCGATGTGATCATCGCCACGCGCAGCAGCAACATCGGCATGGGTGGCCCGGCCATGGTGGAGGGCGGTGGCCTGGGTGTGTTCAAGCCCGAAGAGATCGGGCCGTCCGCGTGCAGGCTGCCAACGGCGTGATCGACATGCTGGTGGACGACGAAGCGCAGGCGGTGGCCGCAGCGCGCCACTACCTGTCATTCTTCCAGGGGCGCGTGCCCGACTGGACCGCGCCCGATGCCGAAGCCCTGCGCGATGCGGTGCCGGAAAACCGGCTGCGCGTGTACGACAGCCAGGTCGTGATGGAGGGCCTGGTGGATGTGGGCAGTCTGCTGGTGTTGCGCCGCGGTTTTGGCGCGGGCATCCACACCGCCCTGGCCCGCATCGAAGGGCGGCCCGTGGGCTCATGGCCAACAACCCCCACCACCTGGGTGGCGCCATCGACGCCGACGCGGCCGACAAGGCGGCGCGCTTCATGCAACTGTGCAACGCCCACGGCCTGCCGCTGGTGAGCCTGGTGGACACGCCGGGCTTCATGGTCGGGCCCGATGCCGAGGCCACGGCGCAGGTGCGCCATGTGAGCCGCCTGTTTGTCACGGCGGCAGCGCTGCGGGTGCCGGTGTTCAGCGTGGTGCTGCGCAAGGGTTATGGCCTGGGCGCCATGGGCATGACGGCGGGCGGCTTTCATGCGCCGGTGTTCACCGTGGCCTGGCCCACGGGCGAGTTTGGTGCCATGGGGCTGGAAGGTGCGGTGCGGCTGGGCTTTCGCAAAGAGCTGGAGGCGCTGCCAGACGGGGCCGAGCGCGAGGCGCTTGTTTCAGCAGCTGCTGGCGCAGCAGTACGCCAATGGGGCAGCGGTGCAGATGGCGACCACGCTGGAGATCGATGCGGTGATCGATCCGGCGCAAACACGCGTCTGGATGGGCCGGGGGCTGGCGGGTGCGCGGGTTCAAGACCTGGCTCGGCCAGTGCGCTTCGTCGACACCTGGTGAGCCGGGGTGGCTCGCACTGCGAGCGGTTGCACAGCGCGCTCGGCCAGCCCGCTGCAGTTCAGCTGAGGTCGCCGAAGCCGCGGTTGCGCGGCGCCACGTGGCGGCCTGCGGCGCTGGCTGGTTGATGTTGATCCAGAACTCGCAGACGTGCTTCATGGCGCTGAGAAACTGCGCAAATTCGGTGGGCTTGGCGATGTAGGCATTGGTGCCCGCATCGTAGGCGCGCTGCAGATCGCTCGGTTCGGTCGACGACGTCAGCACCACCACAGGGATGTTGCTCAGCTGGTCCGAGCCCTTGATTTCGCGCAACACGCCGATGCCGTCGAGCAAAGGCATCTTCGAGATCCAGCAAGACCAGAACCGGGTTGCCACCCGTGCGGTTGCTGAAGCCGTCGCGGCGGTACAGATAGTCCAGGGCCTGCATGCCATCGGACACGTGGGTGACGCGGCCGTCCAGCCCATGGCGGGCCAAGGCCAGCTTGGTGAGTTCGGCATCGTCGGGATTGTCTTCGACCAGCAGGATGGCGTCGGCGTTGGTGTTCATGGTTCCTGCAAGAAGAGGTTAGATGTCGTGCGGAGACCGCCGAGACTGACACCGTCGAAGGGCAGGGAGAAATGAAAAATGCTCCCTTCTCTATGACGCTTTCAGCCCAAATGCTACCACCGTGGCGCTCCAGTATGCGCCGTGTCAGCGCCAGACCGATGCCGGTGCCCTCAAATTCAGAGGCCCGGTGCATGCGCTGGAAAACGCCAAACAGCTTTTGAGCGTATTGCAGATCGAAGCCCACGCCGTTGTCGCTCACTGAAAAGATGTAGCCCACGGCGGGGTCGACGCTCCAGGCTGATCTCGATGCGTGCCGCCTCCCGGGGGCGGGTGTACTTGAAGGCATTGCCCAGCAGGTTGGTCCAGACCTCGCGCAGCAGCAGCGCATCGCCCTGGACCACGGGCAGATCGGGCGCGATCACCCATTCCACACCGCGCTCCTGGGTATCGTGGCCGATCTGGTTCACCACCGCGTCCACCAGCAGGGAGAAGTCCACCGGGATCGAGGTTCACCGCCGAGCGCCCCAGCCGGGAGAAGGCCAGCAAGCCGTCGATCAGCTGGCTCATGTGGCGGGCCGAGTTGGCGATGGTCGACAGGTAGCGCTGGGTGGTCTCGTCACCGTGCTCTCTCCAGGTGCTCTTCCAGCAGGCTCACAAAGCTGGAGATGTGCCGCAAGGGCGAGCGCAAGTCGTGCGACACCGAATACGAGAACGACTCCAGATCCTTGTTGGCCGCGAGCAGCTGTTCGGTGCGCTCGACGACCCGGTTCTCCAGCTCTTCGTTGATGTTGCGCATCAGGTCGTCCAGGCGCTTGGCGTCGCTCATGTCCTGGTTGATCTTGGCAAAACCACGCAGCTCGCCGCTGTCGTCGCGCAAGGCGATCAGCACCGAGTACGACCAGTAGCGGGAGCCGTCCTTGCGCTCGTGCCAGGCGTGCAGCTCGTGTCTGCCCGCGTGAGGTGGCGATGCGCAGCATCCGTTCGGCACTGGCCAGCGCGCCTCGTCGGGCTTCTTGCGCCGAAAGAGCGTGGGTAGTGGCGGCCGATGATTTCGGTGGGCGAGTAGCCCTCCATGCGCTGGGCGCTGTCGGTCCAGTCGGTGATGATGCCTTGTGCATCCAGAGAAGAAGATGCAGTAGTCGCGCAGGTTGTCCACCATCAGGCGGAAGCGCTGCTCGCTCTCCAGCAGCTCCACCGAGCGCTCCTGGATGCGCAGCCTCCAGCTCCTCGTTGAGGTGGCTGATCGCGCTCTTCGACCTGTTTGCGCTCGGTGATGTCGATGATCTGCATGAACAGCCCCTGCACCACCCCATGCTGCACGTCGGGCAGGTAGCTGGCACGGATGTACACCGGCGTCGCCTTGGGTCTTGTCGCGCCAGGCTTCGTAGTTTCTGTAGCTTCGCCGGCCAGCGCGGCGTGCAGCGTGGGCTCGACATCGGGCCAGATCTCTTCGGGCAGGCATTCGCTGGCATGCTGGCCGATCATCGTCTGCGGGGTCCAGCCCGTAGAGGCGTTTGTGCTCGGCGTTGGCAAACCGGTAGCGGAGCGTGGCGTCCACATAGGCGACGACGCCCGGAATCTGGTCTGCGATGGTGTGCAGGAAACGCTGGCTTTCGCGCAAGGCCGTCTCGGCCGCCTTGCGCTCGGTGATGTCGATCACCGTGGTGTTGCTGCGCAGGATAGCGCCCCTGGGCATCGCGAACGGCCGACGACGACAGCAGCGCCGGGAAAGTGGTTCCGTCGCGGCGCGCGCATGTCGTACTCGGCGCTCTCCAGCCGCCTTCGTGCGATCAGCCGGTGCAGCCGATCTTCGAGCAGGCTTCGCGTGCTGCGGAAGAATGAAGTCCCGGAAGCTCTTGTGGCCCACCACCTCTTCCCGCTCGTAGCCCAGCCAGCGCAGTTCGATGTCGTTGATCGAGACGTAGATGCCGTTGATGTCCAGCGAGTGGTAGCCGCAGGGGGCCTCGTTGTAGAGGTCTTGCGACAGCGACAGCGCCTTGCTGAGCTCGCTGGTTGGCTCGCTGACACCTGCATCTCGGCCGCGCGGCGTTCGGAGATGTCCAGCATCTGGATGAAGATGCCCTGTGTTTCGCCGTTTTCGATGAGCGGGGTGTATTCCACCGTGGCGTAGAAAGCCTGGCCGTCCGGGAAGATCCGCTCGCCTTCGAAGCGTTGCGACGTCGCCGGCGAGCGCGGCCTTCAGGAAGGGCAGGCCTTGCTGGTAGTTGTCCGGGTGGGCGATCTCGCTCAGGTGCTTGCCCGAGCAGGTCTTGCGGGTTGCCGCCCAGCCAGCGCGCGTAGCTGGCGTTGGCGAAGCGGCAGATCAGCTCCCGGTCGAAGAAGGCGATCTGGACGGGCACGCTGTTGGTGATGGTCTGCAGGAAGCTGCGCTGGGACAGCCAGCGCCGCTTCGGCCGCGTGGCTGGCCGAAATGTCCACCAGCGTGTTGTTGGTGTGCAGGAACACGCCATCTTCGTCGTAGAACGGCAGTGCTGCTGATCAAGACCCAGAACTCGCTGCCATCGCGGCGCACGCATGCACACTTCGACCGACTCCACGGTCTCCTTGCGGATCAGGCGCTCCAGGCGCTTCATCGATCTGGGCGATCTGGTCGGGGTGCATCCACTCCCGGATATTGCTGCTTGCCGACCACCTCGTCGTGGGTGTAGCCCAACCAGTCGAGCTCGGTCTGGTTGATGCGGACATAACACCCCTCGGCGTCGATCGAGTGGTAGCCGCAGGGCGCCTGGTTGTAGAGCTTCTGGGCCATGTCCAGGGCCTCGCTGATCTGCCGGTTGGCGTTCGGCCAGTGCCTGGGTGCGTTCAGCAACACGCGCGCTTCCAGGCTGGCGTTGAGCGTCTCGATTTCCTCTTGCTGGCGGTACAGGTCGGTGATGTCCCGGGTCACCGCCATCAGCATCACCGGCTGGTTGTCCGCGCCGCTGATCGGTGTGACCACGGTATCCCACCACTTGGGCGTGCCTTTGAAGGTTTCGCCAGAGGCCACAAACCGCGCGCTTTTTCCCTTGGCCGCGAGTCTCGAGGGCTTCGCGCGCCAAGGTGTGGCTTTCGCCTTGCCACCAGGTGCTCCAGTCGGAGCCTCTGACCTGCTCAAAATCGTCGACCTCCACCAGCCGGCAGCCCTGGGCCGTCATCTGGACCACGTGGCCTTGCAGATCCAGCACCTTGGTGCAATCGGGGCTGCTGGCGATGATCTGGCGGTTGAGCTCGTCCTTGATGCGGGCCTCGGCCTGCAGAGCTGCGCAGCGAGGAGATGTCTTGCAGAAAGCCGTGCTGCGCCTCCACCTGGCCTTGTTCGCCGAGCACGGGGGCGTTGCGAGCCAGCACATGGGCGATGCGGCCATCCGGGTACAGCAGCCGGAACTCCAGGCTCAATGGCGCGCCGTTTTCGAATGCCGTCGGCCCAGGCTGCCTTGACGCTGTCCAGGTCCTCGGGGTGTACCCGCTGGAACCAGCCGTAGTTCTGGAAATCGGCAGGGGCTGAGGTCAAAGATGCGTTGCAGCGAGCTGTCGATGTGGGTCAGCACCCCGTGCGCATCGGTGCGGAAAATGCCGATCGGGAACACCGAGGACATGGCGGCCAGCAGGGCTTCGTAGTCCAGTTGCGATGTCAGCTGTCTTGTCGCTTTCGCTGTCAAACGCGTGGACCTTGGGCGCCAGATTCGCGGGGCAGCTCGGCCTTGCAGCGAGCCCTCGATCGAGTCGAGGTGGCTGGCGTAGTGGCGCCGCAGGTGCTGGTTCTCCTGGCGCAAGCGCTTGCCAGCTCCTGCTCCATGGGCCTGCATGCGCGCACGCAAGGCCTCTGGCGTTTCGCCGGAGGCGTCATCTGGGGTCTGGAAGGGGCGGTACGCACTCATCTCATCCAACTGTACCCCAGCCACCCGGCGCGCTAGGTGCGAAATATGACAGTCAGAAACGGGGTATTTCAGGGAATGAAAGCCGCCCGCCGCGCACCAGCATCTTGCCGTATTCGGCACAGCGCTGCAGCGTGGGAATCACTTTGCCCGGGTTGAGCAGGCCCCTGGGCGTCAAAGGCGCGTTTGACCGCAAACATCTGTTCGTTTTCTTCGGCGGAGAACTGCACGCACATGCTGTTGAGCTTTTCGATGCCCACGCCGTGTTCGCCCGTGACCGTGCCACCCATGGCCACGCTGGTTTCCAGAATGTCGGCGCCAAACAGCTCGCAGCGGTGCAGCTGGTCGGGGTCGTTGGCATCGAACAGGATCAGCGGGTGCAGGTTGCCGTCGCCGGCATGGAACACGTTGGCGCAGCGCAGCTGGTACTTTTGTCTCCATCTCGCCGATGGCGATCAGGATGTCGGCCAGGCGCTTGCGCGGAATGGTCGAGTCCATGCACATGTAGTCGGGGCTGATGCGGCCGCTGGCGGGAAAGGCGTTTTTGCGTCCGCTCCAGAAACGCAGGCGCTCGGCCTCGTCTTTGCTGACCGTGATGGCGGTGGCGCCGCAGGCGCGCAAGACATCGCTCATGCGCCCGATTTCTTCTTCCACCTCTTCGGGCGTGCCGTCGCTCTCGCAGAGCAGGATGGCCGCGGCGTTGAGGTCGTAGCCGGCGTGCACAAAGTCTTCCACGGCGGCGGTCATGGGCTTGTCCATCATCTCCAGCCCGGCCGGGATGATGCCGGCGGCGATCACCGCGGCCACCGCATCGCCGGCTTTCTGGATGTCGTCAAAGCTGGCCATGATGCAGCGCGCCAGCAGGGGCTTGGGCACCAGCTTGACGGTGACCTCGATGGTCACGGCCAGCATGCCTTCGCTGCCGATGATGAGCGAGAGCAGATCGAGTCCGGCGGTGTCCAGGGCCTCGCCGCCAAAGGTGATGGGCTCGCCTTCGATGGTGAAGCCGCGCACCTGCAACACGTTGTGCACCGTGAGGCCGTATTTCAGGCAGTGCACGCCGCCGGCGTTTTCGGCCACGTTGCCGCCGATGGTGCAGGCGATCTGGCTGCTGGGGTCGGGCGCGTAGTACAGGCCATGGGGTGCCGCCGCTTCGGAGATCGCCAGGTTGCGCACGCCGCCTTGCACCAGCGCCGTGCGCGAGCGCGGGTCGATGGACAGGATGCGGTTGAACTTGGCCAGCGACAGGGTGACGCCCATGGCGTGGGGCATGGCGCCGCCCGACAGGCCGGTGCCGGCGCCGCGCGCCACCACGGGCACGCTGCAGCGCGTGGCACGCCTTGAGCACGGCGGCCACCTGCGCTTCGGTCTCGGGCAAGGCCACCACCAGTGGACGCTCGCGGTAGGCGGTCAGGCCGTCGCATTCGTAGGGCACGGTGTCTTCGACCTGCCACAGCAAGGCGTGGGCGGGCAACACGGCCTGCAAGGCCTTCACCACCTCGGCCTGGCGCTGGTTGCGTTCGAGTTGGGTGACGGGTTGGGGTGCGGCGGGAGCGTTCATGGCAATACCTGCGCGGGAGAGACGGATCCAGTTTAGGGGAATGGTCCCGGGCGAGGTGTTGAAGAAACTTGCATCACCTTGTGCAGCCGATTGTGTGGAGAGGCCTCTCCAAACCGGGCTGACCGGGGTCTTGAAATCCGGCGGAGGAGGCATCAATTGAGGTGCATGGCGACGCACGGTGCGTCCCGCTCAGGCCCCGGGTGGGGCTGCTCAACCTTCAAGGAGTTTCAACATGAACAATCTGATGGCACGTTCCGGTTTGTTGGACGATTTTTTCAAGGATGTGGCGCCCGGCTTTTACGTCAAGCCGCTGCACGGTGATCCCCTGCCGGCGCAGATCAAGGTGGACGTGAAAGAAACGCCTGCCGCCTACACGGTGCTGGCCGAGTTGCCCGGTGTACCCAAGGAAGACATCCATGTGACCGTGGAAGGCAATGTGGTCACGCTGCGCGCCGAAGTGAAGCAGGGCGACCGTCAGGCCGAAGGCGAAAAGGTGTTGCGCAGCGAGCGCTACTACGGCGCCGTGTCGCGCAGCTTCCAGATGCCGGTGGACTCGACGACGGTGCGGCCAAAGCCAAGTTCGACAACGGTGTGTTGCAGCTCACGTTGCCCAAGAAAGTGGCGGTCGCCGGGCCAGCGCCTGAACATCGAGTAAAGAATCACCCCCTGCGCCGTCGCGTCTCCCGCCTGCGGGAGGGGACGCATCCTGTGGCCCGGCAGAGCCGGCGCCCGAGAGGGGAGGTCGACATGCCTCGGCCTGGCCAGCGACCCGCGCAGCGGCGGAGCGTGGGGGCTGAACGATCGCGCGCAGGGCCGCCCCAAGGTGAATCAGCCCCCTCGGGGGGCAGCGACCCGCGCAGCGGCGGAGCGTGGGGGCGAGAGATTCACCGCAGGGCCGCCCCAAGGTGAATCAGCCCCCTCGGGGGGCAGCGACCCGCGCAGCGGCGGAGCGTGGGGGCACCGTCTCTACACCACCGTTTTCTTGAGCCACTCGGCAAACGCAGCGCACTCCCAGCGGTCCATGGTGCCGGTGCGCCAGCACAGGTAGTGGGCGTGGGGGCTGGGCACGTGGCGTTCGTAGAGCGGCACCAGTGTGCCGTGCTCCAGCCAGGGGGCGGCGAGCTTCAGCCGCACCAGGGCCACGCCCATGCCGGCGGCCGCGCCGTCGCACATCAGGCCCACATCGTTGAACTGCGAGCCGTCCACTGGCTCGGGCCAGTCCAGATCGTGGGCCGCGAACCAGGTGCGCCAGGGCTCCAGCGGGCTGCGCAGCAGCGGCACGCCTTCCAGGTCTTCAGGTGTCTCGAACGGACCGTTTTCGCGGGCAAACGCCGGTGAGGCCAGCGGCGTCACATCGTCTTTCATCAGGCAGAAGTGCTCCACATCGGCGTAGCGCCCGGTGCCGAAGCGGATCATCAGGTCGGCGTCTTCCGCGACCACGTCGAGCAGCGGAATGCTGACCTGCAGCGTGATGTCGATCTCGGGGTAGGCCTCGCTGAACTGCTTCAGGCGGGGCAGCAGGATGGAGCGCGCAAAGGTGGGCGTGACCGCCAGGCGCAGCTTGCGCCGCCCGGGCGTGGCGGCGCTGCTGGGGAATTTTTGCAGCGTGGCCAGGCCCTCGCGCACATGGGCCAGGTATTCGCTGCCTTCGGTGGTGAGCGAAAAATCCGCGCGGCCAAACAGCTTGGTGCCCAGGATCTGCTCCAGCTGCTTGATGCGGTGGCTCACCGCGCTGGGCGTGACGCACAGCTCTTCGCTGGTCTGCGTGACGCTGCGCAAGCGCGCCAGCGCTTCAAAGGTCAGCAGGCACTGGATGGGCGGGATGCGGATCGTCATGCCGGCTACTCTCAAACGCTGCTGCGATGGAGAGTCGGCCCGACCCAGGCGCGCGCGCAGCGGCAGCGCCTGGGGGGCGCGACCCAGTCGGACGCGATCCAGCGCCGGGCCGCCCCAAGCCGGATCGCCCCCTGGGGGGCAGCGACCCGCGCAGCGGCGGAGCGTGGGGGCCTCACCGCTTTCATTTGAACACCACGGTCTTGTGGCCGTTCAGCAGCACCCGGTGCTCGCTGTGCCATTTCACGGCGCGCGCCAGCACCTGGCTTTCGGTGTCGCGGCCCAGGGCGGTCAGGTCTTCCACGCCGTCGGTGTGGTCCACGCGGGCCACGTCCTGCTCGATGATCGGGCCTTCGTCCAGATCGGCGGTCACGTAGTGGGCGGTGGCGCCGATGAGTTTCACGCCGCGGTCGTGTGCCTGGTAGTAGGGCTTGGCGCCTTTGAAGCTGGGCAGGAAGCTGTGGTGGATGTTGATGGCCTTGCCCGAGAGTTCGCGGCAGAGGTCGTTGCTCAGGATCTGCATGTAGCGCGCCAGCACCACGAGTTCGGCGCCTTCGCTGCGGATGATCTCCAGCTGCTTGGCTTCGCCCTGCGCCTTGGTGGCGGCCGTCACCGGGATGTGGTGGAACGGCACGTTGTAGCCGGCCGCGAGCTGGTAAAAATCGCGGTGGTTGCTCACGATGGCGCGGATGTCCAGCCGCAGCAGGCCGCTTTTCCAGCGGAACATCAGGTCGTTGAGGCAATGCCCTTCCTTGCTGACGAAGATCACGGTCTTCATGGGCTCGGCCAGCGGGTGCAGGCTCCACTGCATGGCAAAGGGCTCGGCGAACAGCTTCAGGGCCAACCGCAGGTCTTCATCGGTGAGCTGCGCGCAGGTGAACTGCACGCGCAGGAAGAACAGGCCGGTGGCGTGGTCGTTGTACTGCGCAGCTTCTTCGATGTTGCCGCCGCGCTCCAGCAGGAAGCCCGAAACGGCGTGCACGATGCCAGGGCGGTCCTGGCAGGAGAGGGTGAGAACGTAGGTGTGTTGCATGGCCTGCGCATTGTCGCAGGCCGCGGGCGCCATGTGTTTGGCGCGGACAACTTGGTAGGATGTTCGTCTGGACCATTCTACCCCCTGAACCTCTGGAGCAGCTCATGGCCCTCATGGATTTCATCAACCGCCAGTTCATCGACGTCATCGAGTGGGTCGACGATTCGCGGGACACGCTGTCGTACCGCTTTCCCGGACGACGACAAGCAGATCAAGAACGAAGCGCAGCTGATCGTGCGCGAGGGGCAGGTGGCGCAGTTTGTCTATGTGGGCCAGTACGCCGACACGCTGGGCCCGGGCAAACACACCCTCAAGACCGAAAACATTCCCATCATCAGCGACCTGCTGGGCTGGAAATACAAGTTCCAGACGCCGTTCAAGGCCGATGTTTATTACGTCACCACCCGCGTCTTCACCGGCAACAAATGGGGCACCTCCAACCCGGTGATGATGCGCGACGCCGATTTTGGCGTGGTGCGCATGCGCGCTTTCGGCACCTACGATTTCAAGATCGTGAACCCGGTGCTGTTCCTGAAAGAGATCGCGGGCACCGACCACCATTTCCGCCTGGACGAGTTCAACGATGTCATGCGTTCGCGCATCGTCAGCGTGTTCAGCGAAGCCCTGGCCACGGCCAAGGTGCCGGCGCTGGACGTGGCCACGCGTTACGGCGAGCTGGGCTCGGCCTTGCTGGAGCCGCTCAACTTCGTGATGCGCGAGAAGTACGGGCTGGAGCTGACGGCGTTCGTGCTGGAAAACGTGTCGGTGCCGCCCGAGCTGGAGCAGGCCATCGACAAGCGCGGCGCCATGACGGCCATCGGCAACCTCAACGACTACGTGAAATACAACATGGGCAATGCCCTGGCCGAAGGCAAGGCGGGTGCGGCCGGCATTGGCGCCGAGATGGCGGCCGGCCTGGCCATGGGCCAGGCCATGCTGCAAGGCGGCGCGGGCGGCGCCCAGCCCCAGGCGCAACCCGGGTTTGTGCCGGGCGCGGCCCCGGCCGCGGGAGCGCCAGCGCCCTTGTCGGTCTTGACGCCAGAGCAGGTGGCACAGAGCCTGGGGGTCACCCCGGCCGATGTGATGCAGGAGCTGGAAGCCGGCACGCTCAAGGGGCGCAAGATCGGCAGCCAGTGGCGCATCCCTCAGGACGCCCTGGAAGCAGTTTCTGAAGGGCTGAGGCTCGCCATGCAGTTGAGCGAGCTGTCGGCGCAGCAGAAGCTGGCGTGTCCGGCCTGCGGCGGCGAGGCCCAGTGGAACCCGGCCAAGCAGGCGCTGGTGTGCGCCTATTGCGGCACCGAGTCGCCCTACACCCTGAAAGACGGCGGCGAGGTGGTCGAGCACGATCTGGTCGCCGCGCTCAAGGCCGTGCCCCAGAGTGCGCGCGGCTGGCAAGACGATCGCCGCCCGGTGCGCTGCCAGCACTGCCAGGCCATCAGCGTGTTTTCGGGCGCCCAGCAGGGCAAGGCCTGCGATTTCTGTGGTTCGACGGCGCTGGTGCCGTTTGAAGAAACCGGTGACATCATCCGGCCCGAAACCCTGTTGCCGTTTGCGGTGGACGAACCGGGCGCGCGCGACCGCGTGCGCAAGTGGTACGGCTCGCGCTGGTGGGCGCCGAACAACCTCAACCAGAAGGCGCTGACCGACACGATGCACGGGGTGTACCTGCCCTACTGGACCTTTGATGCCCAGGTGCAGTGCGCGCTTACACGGCCGAAGCGGGCACCTACTACAAGAACAGCCAGAACAAGCGTGACGTTCGGTGGCGCCGGGTGTCAGGTCAGATCGAGCATTTTTTTGACGACACGCTGGTGTGCGGATCGCGCGGTGTGCAGCCCCACCTGGTGCGCGCGGTGGAGCCGTTTCCCACCACCACCGACCGCCTCAAGCCCTACGATCCCGGCTACCTCAGCGGCTGGACGGTGGAGCGTTACCAGCTCGATCTGGTGGGCGCGGCCGAGCAGGGGCGCCAGCGCATGGTAGGCGGCCATTCGCCAGATGTGCGCGCAAGACATCCACGCCGATACCCACCGCAACCTGCAGGTCGATGCCCAGTTTTCTGGGCCAGACCTTCAAACACGTGTTGCTGCCCATCTGGCTGGTGGGCTACCAATACGGCGTCGCGCGATTTTCAGGTGGTGATCAACGGCGCCACCGGGCAGGTGGCCGGTGAGTACCCCAAGAGCTGGGTCAAGATTGGCGCTGGCGGTGCTGGGCGTGGCCTTGTTGGGCATGGCCTGGCTGTGGCTGGAGGGGCGCTGACACGGCGCCGCTTGTTCAGAAGCGGTGCGCTCAGCTGGCTCCAGCGGGCGCGCAGTTCGGCGCAATGGTCTTTGCTCGGGCAGCGGCGCGGGTGGTCCAGACCGCGATCGGCGCATCGGCCGCTGCTGTCGCATCCGCGCTGCCGTGCCGCCTGCATGAGCACCACGTGGGCTCGGCCTGCAGCGCCGGCGCGCCAGTGGCGCGGAACGCCCAGGTCGCGGCGCACGTGGCGTGGCGCCGGCGACAGCACCACGCTGCGCCCGGGTTTCAGCAGCCCGGCCACCGTTCCCGCCATGGCCTGGTCGCGGGCGATCTGGATGCGCACCATGCCGGGCACCTGCGACTCGGGCAGCAGCCGCAGTGGCTCAGCCGAATCTCGTTGCTGTTTGCCGGGCACGGGCCGGCGTCCAGGCGTTGGTCCCTGGAGGTGTCGCTGCATCGCGCCTCGCCATCGGCCGCGCGGCAGGTTGCCTCCCGACCACGGGCACGTCGGCCCGCACCGCCAGCCATCACCAGCGGGCCGTAGCGGCCCAGGGCCAGGCTTCGCTGTCCCAGCGCAGGCGTTCCTGCACCAGGGCTTCGGTGGCCTGCGGGGCAGGCCGCGCGTGTCGCGGCCTTGCTCGGCCATCTCGAGCACCACGGCAGCGAGCTCGCCCCTGCGTCGCCAGCTGCGGTACCTCGGCTGTTGCAGGGCCTGGTGGGCATCGGCGTCGTGCTGTTCGCCCAGCAGAAGACGTCGTGGGCGCCAGGCCGTCCAGCGCGTTGTGTCGGCGTGGGCGCGGGACGCCAAGCTGCAGGCCGCGCTCAGGGCACAACGCAGTCGCACAGCGCGACAGCCAATCGACAGTCCGCATGTGGCGATACTACCCGGACGGCCTAGTGACAGCGCTTCGACAGTTCATGCAGAGATACTACGCGGGCTGCCGTCTGGCGCTGAACCGTCGATCTTTCCATGCTGGTCCGTTCTTTCCTGCTCCCTGCGTCCTGGTGGCGCGTGTTGTCTCACCCTGGCTGATGGCCTGGCGCGCTGCCCTGCGCCTGCGTGTGCGCTGCACACGCCCATTCCCTGGATGATCGGCCCGCTGGTGGTGGTGTCGCTGGTGTCCATGGTGGGTGTGCCGACCGAGAGCTGGACACCGTTGCGCAACACCGGGCCAGTGGGTGATCGGCACGGCGCTGGGGCTTGTATTTCACGCCCGAGGTGGGCGCCTTGATCGCCAGCCTGTGGTGGGCCATTGTGCTGGGGGTGGTCTGGGCGCTGGCCCTGGGTCTGGGCTTTGGGGCCTGGTTGCGCCGGTTTCACGCCGGGCGGCTTGCGGGCATCGGCGCCGAACAGTTGCGCATCACCAGCTATTTTTCCGGCGCGATCGGTGGCGCTTCGGAGATGACCCTGATCGCCGAGCGCCAGGGCGCACGCACCGATCTGGTGGCCGCGGCGCACAGCCTGCGGGTGTTGCTGGTCACGGTCACGCATCCCGTTTGCCATGCAGATCTGGGGTGTGGCGCCACTGGACCTGGTCCACGCTGGGTGTGCGGGACGTGCAGCCAGCGGGTCTGGCCATGCTGGGTGCGTTGACCCTGGTGGGCGCGCTGGTGATGCGGCGCCTGGGCCGGGCCAACCCCTGGTTCATGGGCGCCCTGCTGGTCACGCTCGCTGTCACCCTGGCGGATGTGCAGTTCAGTGCCATCCCGGGCTGGATGAGTGCCACGGCGCAGCTGCTGATCGGGGTGAGCCTGGGGGTGCGCTTCACGCCGGCCTTTGTGCACACGGCCCCGCGCTGGCTGGCGTCGGTGGGGGTGGCGAGCCGTGGTGATGATGGGGCTGTGCGCGGCCTTTGGCTGGGTGATGGCCCAGCTGACGGGCTTGCACCCGGCCACCATGATTCTGGGCACCTCACCGGGCGGCATCGCCGAGATGTCGATCACCGCCAAGGTGTTGCAGCTGGGCGTGCCGGTGGTCACGGCCTTTCAGGTGTGCCGCCTGGTGGCCGTGCTGATGCTGGCCGAGCCGGTTTACCACTGGTGGAGCAAGCGCCGCCAGACGTAAAAAAGCCCAGTGTCAAAACTGGGCGGCTTCGAGAGGAGGGAGCAATCCAGGATGCCGTGGATCCGGCTTTGCCGGTCCGCCAGCATCGCCCCCTGAGGGGACGCGCGCGGCGCAGCGCGGGGGACAATTCAGTGCATCACCATGGGCGTCTGGGCCAGCGTGGCGTAGCCTTCCAGCGTGTCTTCGACCTCTTCCTGCGAAGGGGTGTTTTGCTTGCCAGGCGGTGATCTGGATCTGGAACATCTCGGCCCAGGAGCCGTCGAGGTAAACCTCTTTGCCCGACGCGTTTGTCCACGATCTCAAAACCGTGGCGCGGGATCTGTAGGCCCGGCCTGCGAGGCGCTTCGCCCTCCAGCGACGGCGTTGGCGAGGATGTGCATCACAGCAAAGGCATCCGAGTCGTAAAGCATGTTCATGGCGGAAATTCCTTGAAAAAGTGAAATCCTTGTTCCTATGGTCTTTATATCGGCAACGCGCGGTCAGAACTGCAGGCCTGATGAAGATTTAGGTGGTGCGCATGCCTGAAGTTTCAAGATGCGTGTGTTTTTGGGCACTTTTCGGGCTTATCAGGCGTGGTCAAGGTTCAGCCTGTGGTGGCGTTGCTCAGGAGGCGGGCGTCGCTTGCGGAAGCGTCGTCGGCATCTCTTCCAGCAGCTGATCAATGAAGTCGCCATTGGATTCGGAGATCCGGATGCGCACGGGCAGGTTCTCCAGTGTGGGGGCGAGCCAGATCTGGACCGTCTTGTCGCCTTGGCCTTGCGGGGCTGGCGCGTGAGCACCCGGGTGAGCAAGGGGCCTGCGGGCAGATCCAGGGTTGCTTCCGGGACCAATGTCGAAGCGCCAGGTCTCGGTGGATCTGGCATCGCGATGACCGGCAGGCTCAGGGTCTGCCCTCCGCATACTGGGGGTTGGCGTTGAGCAAGCCCCCCGAGCTGCAGGCTGATCGAGACCTGGTCCTGGCCCCTGCCTGCAGTGGGTCGACCGGGTGGCATTGCTGCTGTACCGGATGACGCCTGGTCTCGCGGTCGAACTCGGCGGTCTTTTCCTTGCTGCGGCGGCTGGTCGCTGAACCGGTCGGGCGCCAGGCCGGTGGCGCTCACACGCCCGGTGCTGGTCTGCACAATGCTGCCCAGCAGGAAGGCGCTCACTTCCAGGCGGGCTTCGTAGGTGGAGCCGTCTTGGTACCAGTCCAGCTGGCCACCTGCGCTGTAATTGAAGCCTTTGACCTGGCCGGCCACGTCGTAGCGCAATCGGGCGCTGGGCGGCAGCTGGGCCGGGGGCAGCGGCGGCGGCCGGCGGCGAGAGTGGCGCACCGGTGCTTCGGTGGGCAGCTGCGGTCGATGCACGGCGGCTGGCGCTGGCGCCGGCGCCGGCGTCGGACGACGCTCGGGCGGCGGGGCCGGTGCTGGCTCGGGGGCTCGTGCTCTCGTGGGCACCGTGCTTCCAGTCATCTGCGTCGACCGACAGGGGTTCGAGCAGGGGTGCGTCCGCAGCGCTTCGATCGGCGCTCGGATCAGGTGTCGGGTGGCTCGGGCGGCGGTGGTGGGGCCTTTCGACCACCTGCTTGGGCTTGGGTGGTGGCGGCAGGGGGTGGCGGCGGTGGCGGGCAGGTGCGATCCAGCGCACGGTGCTGGTGGCGACCGGGCGGGCGCTGCATCGGGTGCGGGCAGGGCGTGGGTGTTGCCGGCGCTGCGGACGGATCGTCGCGAGGGGTTCGGGCAGCGGCGTCCATGGTCGGATGACGGCGTGTTTGAACCATTGCCCCACCAGCAGCGGCAACTGACCGCCCAAGGCGAACCAGTGACCGGCCAGCACCAGGGCGGTCAGGCCGGCCAAGACCGGTTTGGCGGGCGCAGACCGCAGGTCGGCGTGGAACGGCGGAGTCATGCGGTGCGGGTCAGCGAGCGTCACCCGCTGTGGCCGAGGTCGGCGCTGAGCTGTCGCGCGCACTTCAGCAGCGCGTGCGCCGGGGCGACTGTCCCAGCGGGTGTCGAGCGTGGCCACCGAGCCCAGCACCACCATGCCCATGGCCAGGCGGCCCTGGGCATCGAACACGGGCGCGCAGAACCCGGCCACGCCGGGCAGCAGGCTGTGCACCACGCGGGCCTGGCCATGCTGGCGGGTTTCGTCCAGCACGGCCTGCCACTTCGGCCAGGTGTCTGTGGGACGTCGGACAGTGGCGGGCCGCCTGCTGGGCAGCTTCTTGAGCCGGGCCAGTTCGTCTTTGATCATGGGCCCGATGCGCTGGGCGTCGCGCCCTTCGCTGCCCATGAAGGCGGCGAAACAGCGCCCGGTGGCCGAGGTCAGCAACGGCATCACGTCGCCCAGGCGCAGCGTGACCGGGACGGTTTGCACGGCCTCTACCCAGTGGACCATGGTCGGCCCCTGGTTGCCCCAGACGGCGATGGCCAGCACATGGCCGGTCTGCGTCAGCAGCTCGGCCATGCGTTCCCGCGCCAGCTTGACGGCGTCCATCCGGCTCAGGCTGGCCAGGCCCAGGCGCAACGCGGCCGGCCCGAGGTCGTAGCGGGTGCTGACCGGGTCCTGGATCACCAGTCCCATGCGCTGGAAGCTGACCAGGTAGCGGTGGGCCTTGGCCGCGCTCATGCCCGCGGCGGCGGCCAGATCGCGCAACATCAGCGCGCCGGTTGCGCTGCGACAAGCGCGTTGAGCAGCTCAAAGCCGACCTCCACCGACTGGATGCCGCGCGCTGGCTGGCGCTCGGCCGGCGGGTTTGGCCGGTGCAGGCGGAGCGCTGGTTCGCGGAGCGGCGTGCGGTGGTGTGTCGGGGTGGCTGGCATGGGCGTGGCGGTGAAGGGCGGGGCGGTTTGCGGACGGGCGATTTCACGCCCGCAGGGACTTTGGTCTAAAATTCAAATTTACGAATAGGTTAACCAATTTCACTATTCGTAATTGACAAGCACAGGTGATTTCGCTCGGGCATGCCCGTTCGGGGCGATCCGTGCAGAATCCAGAACATCATCGCCCTGGTGGGCGACAGGAGACTTGCATGAAACTCGCCACTTACAAAGACGGCTCGCGCGACGGACAACTGGTGGTGGTATCGCGCGACCTGTCCACTGCTCATTATGCGACGGGCATCGCCAGCAAAATGCAGCAGGCGCTGGACGACTGGAACTTCATCGCGCCCCAGCTGCACGACCTGTACGTGACCCTCAACCAGGGCAAGGCGCGCCACGCTTTCCCGTTTGATCCGGCCCAGTGCATGGCGCCGCTGCCCCGCGCCTACCAGTGGGCCGACGGCTCGGCCTACATCAACCACGTGGAGCTGGTGCGCGCGGCCCGCAACAGCGAAGTGCCCGAGACCTTCTACACCGACCCCCTGATGTACCAGGGCGGCAGCGACGACTTCATCGGCCCGCGCGACGACGTGATCGTGCCCAGTGAAGACTTCGGCATCGACTTCGAAGCCGAAATCGCCGTGGTCACGGGCGACGTGGCCATGGGCTGCACGCCCGAGCAGGCGCTCGACGGCGTGCGCCTGCTGATGCTGGTGAACGACGTGTCCCTGCGCAACCTGATCCCGGCCGAACTGGCCAAGGGTTTTGGCTTCTTCCAGAGCAAGCCCGCCAGCGCCTTCAGCCCGGTGGCGGTGACGCCCGACGAGCTGGGCGACGCCTGGCAGGGTGGCCGTGTCCACCTCACGCTGGAGTGCACCTGGAACGGCCGCAAGGTCGGCATGTGCGATGCCGGGCCCGAGATGACCTTCCACTTTGGCCAGCTCATCGCCCACATCGGCAAGACCCGCAATGTGCGCGCCGGCTCCATCGTGGGCAGCGGCACCGTGAGCAACAAGGGTGTGCCTGGCGCCGACGGCAAGACCGAATGGCCCAAAGGCTACAGCTGCATCGCCGAGAAGCGCTGCATCGAAACCATTCTCGACGGCAAGCCCTCCACCGCCTTCATGAAGTTCGGCGACACCATCCGCATCGAGATGAAGGGCAAGGACGGCCAGAGCATTTTTGGCGCGATCGACCAGAAAATTGCCGTTGCGCCGAGTCGCCCGAAGCAGCCTGACGTCGCAGACATGCGACATGCTTTTGAATTGAATTTGCTGCTGACTGGCGCACAAATGAAGCCATGGCGATTAATTCGCTGCGCCACTGGCCGCATGGGCCGGACACGGGGGTTCAAGCCGGTGGGATGGCGCTGAATTCAGACCTAAGATGGTGCGATGTCTTCTTCCACCTATCAACAGGCAGTTTCGATGATGAGCATGGGGTCAATGTGGCGGCAGCGCTCTCAGCGCTGGGGTTCTGTGTGTCGTTGTTGGCGGCCGGCGCCGCCAGCGCCCAGGTCAGGGTGCTGATCAATCCGGGTGACCGGGGCGAACAAAGCCGTTTCGAGACCTACAGCCAATGGAAGTCGGTTGTGGAGGAAGCCGTTCAAAAGGCGGGCGGAACAGGTTCCACTTCCAAACTGTCGACCGACGCCACGCAAGATCTGCAAACCACCCGTTCGCGCACCTACGACATCTTTGTGGCGCCGGCTCACGTGGTGGGCAGTGCCATGCGCTATGGCTACACGCCAGTGATCGGCGTGGAGCAACCGGTGCAGGCCGTGTTGGTGGCCATGGAGGGCAGTCCGATCAAGAGTCTGGCCGATGCCAAAGGCAAGCGCCTTGGCCTGCCGACGCAAGACAGTGTCGTGACCTACCTGCTGCGCGGCGAGGTCAACGCCCTCAACACCAGCATCAAGCGGCACTTTGGCGCTGTACCAGTCCCGCTACCAGGAGGCCATGCTCTTGTCTGCAGATTCGCCGCTGCGATGTGGTGGCGGTCGAGAAAGAACTGAACGATGGGTGGCTGCGGGCGAGAAGTTGCAGGTGGTCATGGAAACGCGCAAGTCGCCGGCATGAGCGTCGCGATCAGAAACGAGATGAAGCCCGATCCACAGGCGATCTCAGGCGGCGCTGCCAGCGGCGTTGGCGGCGGCGAAGTTGGTTGCCTTGTCGAGCGCCGATTTTGAATACATCTCCACGCTGGGCTACTTCACGCCGCGCACCTTGCAAGGTGCGCAAATGGTGGACGCGGCGACCGTGGCATCGCTCATGGTCAAGGGGGCGAAGCTGATCGACACCCGCAACGAGACCGAATTCAAGGCTGGGCACATCCCGGGGGCGCAGCTTGTGCCGTATGGGGAAAAAAGCGCCAAGGAGCCCGACTACGATGAAGCGATGGACAAATTCGACGTGGCCAAGCTGGGATCGGACCGCAACGCAGAACTGATTTTTGCCTGCAACGGTCCCGAATGCTGGAAGAGCTTCAAGGCCAGCCAGGCCGCGATCAAGGCGGGCTTCCAGCGGGTCTACTGGTTCCGCGGAGGGTTTCCGGAATGGCGCAGCGCCGGACAAAAGATCGCCACGCAAGGCTGACGCCGAGGTTCATTCATCTGCTCGATGCCAGGTCGACCCGAGGCGCGGCCTGTCACTGTCAATACCCGGCTCGCGGAGCCTCGCCGCTGGCTTGCTCCAGCTTCTCCTGACACGCCACGCACCGCAGGGACGTAGGGTTGGCGTGCAACCGCGCAGTGGGAATGGACACGCCGCAATCCACACACAAGCCGAAGCTGCCGTCGGCCACACGCTTGAGGGCATCGTCGATGGCGACCAGTTCGGCGGATTCGCGCTCTTCCAGCGCGATGGAGAGATCGCGCTCGGCGTCGGCTTGTGCCCAGTCGTCGCTTTGCTGTTCGCGTGCATCAGCGGCGGCCTCGGCACGCCCGATCTTGCCGCCCCTTTGCTCGCGCAGTTGTGCCAGCAGGGTCTGGCGCATCTCTCGAAGCTGCTGGGAGAAGGTGTCGGAGATGGGGGTGTTCATGTGATGTTCCTCTCATTTGGATCGCCAAAGACCGTGCAATCCGTGCCTTGATCTTGCGCGCCCGTTGCACGCTATCGTTTGACGCAGGTCAAGCGCTTCACCGGCGACGCCTCGCGGCACAATGGCCTCAGAAAAACCAACCTTGGAGACAACGCCATGACCACTGTGGACTACACGCGCTACCAAACCCTTCACATCACCCGACGCGGCCCCCTGGTCGGCGGCGTGCCCAGCGTGCTCGATATCCAGATGCGCGCCGATGGCCCGGGCGGCAACGGCAAGTTGCCCACGGCTGGCCATGAAGGCCACTGGGAGCTGAGCGAAATCTGGCGCGACGTGGGGCGCGATGACAGCGTGCGATGCGCCGTCTTGCGGGGTTCTGGCATGGGCTTTTCGGGCGGCGGCGATCTGGCGCTGGTGCAAGACATGGCGACCGACTTTGAGGTGCGCACCCGCGTGTGGAAAGAAGCGCGCGATCTGGTTTACAACGTGATCAACTGCGACAAGCCCATCGTCAGCGCCATGCATGGGCCGGCCGTGGGCGCGGGGCTGGTCGCCGGCCTCCTGGCCGACATTTCCATCGCGGCCAAGAGCGCCAAGATCGTGGACGGCCACACCCGACTGGGCGTGGCCGCTGGTGACCATGCGGCCATCGTCTGGCCCTTGTTGTGCGGCCTGGCGAAGGCCAAGTACTACCTGATGCTGTGCGACCCCATCAGTGGCGAAGAGGCCGAACGCATCGGCCTGGTCTCGCTGGCGGTGGACGATGATGTGCTGCTCGACAAGGCCTTTGAGGTGGCCGACCGGCTGGCTTCGGGCAGCCAGAGCGCCATTCGATGGACCAAGTATTCGCTCAACAACTGGCTGCGCCAGGCGGGTCCTGCATTCGACACTTCGCTGGCGCTGGAGTTCATGGGATTTGCGGGCCCCGATGTGCGCGAAGGTGTGGCATCCTTGCGTGAGCGACGTGCCCCTCGCTACGGCGTGGATGAGTGAGCCTTGCGCGAATCCCGACGAACGAACATTCAGGAGACTTCCATGAGCAACGATACCAGCGGATTGGGTTTTGGACAGTTTGTGCCCGGTTTTGAGTTCCTGCAAAAGCTGGTGAATCCGGGCGCTCACGCATCGGCACCGGGCGCGGGCGGTGGCATGCCCAACCTGGGCAGCTGGGTGGCGCCGACTTTCAACGTGGAAGACTTGGAAAAGCGCATCGAAGAGCTCAAGGCGGTGCACTTCTGGCTGGAGCAAAACAGCAAGGCTTTGAGCGCCACCATTCAGGCCATGGAGGTTCAGAAGATGACGCTGGCCACGCTGCGTGACCTGAACGTGAGTTTTGGCGATGTGGCCAAGGCGGGCGAGGCGGCTGCGCAACAAGCGTCCAGGGGATTTGCCGGGTTTGAAATGCCAGCGGCCCAAGCGCCTCAACCTGAAGCCGCACCGGAGAGCCCAGTGACCCCGCCCGACGATATCGCAGCCGATGCATCGGGTACAGCGGCATCTGCGGCTTCGCAAGACAAGATCGATCCCGTGCAGTGGTGGGGGGCGCTGCAGCAGCAGTTCCAGAACATCGCGGTCAACGCCATGCAGGACCTGGCTCAGAAAAGCGCGCCGGTTGCCGCCAAGAAAGCCAGCGCTGGCAAAGCGGCCGCGCGCACCGCGCCAGCACGCAAGAAGGCCGCAACAGGTAAAAAATCGGCTGCCGCCAAAAAGGCGACATCGCGCAGCCGCACACGTTGAACGCTGCAAAGCATTTGTTGAAGCAACACGCCCAGCGCGTGTGGAGCCCCTGCTCATGAAACGTTTCCCTTACGCCCACGCCACCCATCCGCAATGGGCCATGGCCGCTGCGCTGGTGCTGGCGCAGCTGCGTGCCCAGATGGCTTTGCCAGGTTATGCCGAGGCACCTTCGTTGGCGCTGCTCTACATCACCGACCATTACGCCCAAGATGCCGAGGCCATCCTCTCTCACCTGAGCGCCGAGCTGCCGGAAGTGACGGATTGGGCGGGCACGGTGGGTGTGGGCATCGCATCGAACAACGTGGAGTATTTCGACGAGCCGGCCATGGCGGTGATGCTGTGCGACCTCAGCCCCGATCAGTACCGCGTCTTCAGCGGTGTGTCGCCCCTGCCGGCGAGTGGCCAGGGGCCACACGGCTTCGTGGCCCACACGGCCTTGGTGCATGCCGACGGCCAGACGCAGGAGCTGCCCGAACTGATCGCCGAGATGGCGCAGCGCACCGCGTCTGGTTACGTCTTCGGCGGGGTGGCGGGCAGCCGCTCGGCCAATGTGCAATTCGCAGCCAGCAGCGCCGGCCACCTGGAGGGCCAGGGCGCTGCCAGCGGTGTGTTTGTTGGCGGCTTGAGCGGTGTGGCCTTCGGGCCCGAAGTGAGCCTGGTCTCGCGCGTGACCCAGGGCGCGCAACCTGTGGGTCAGGAGCATGTTGTCACCGAGGCGGATGGCAATCTGGTGTTGGGCCTTGACGGTGAACCGGCGCTGGATGTGTTGTTGCGAGAACTCGGTATCTCGTTGGACAACCTGCAAGAGGCCATGCCCAAGCTGCGCGGCACCCTCGTGGGTCTCACCCGGCCAGAACATCGGCTGGATGACACGCCTCCCGCGCGCGCGGGCTTTGTGCGTGGTCAGTTTGGTCCCGATGTTTTGGTGCGCCATCTGATTGGCCTGGACCCGGCGCGTCAGGGTGTGGCGATTGGCGATTCGCCAGAGGTGGGCACACGGCTGGCTTTTTGCGAGCGTCATGTGCAGGCTGCGCGGGCCGATTTGATGCGGGTGTGCGCCGAGATTCGCGAAGAGCTGGAGCCTGAGGCGTTGAGCCTAGAAGCGGCTGCCGCCCTGGGTGATGCCGCGCTGGACAACGCCGCGCCAGCGCCTGCTGCGCAGCGCATCGTGGGCGCTGTCTATGTGAGCTGCGTCGGTCGAGGCGGGCCGCATTTTGGCGCGCCCAGTGCGGAACTGCAAACCGTGCGCCGCGCGCTGGGCGATGTGCCGCTGGTGGGGTTCTTTGCTGGCGGCGAAATCGCGCACCAGCACCTTTACGGGTATACCGGCGTGCTCACCGTGTTCACGACGCTTTCCGCGTCGCAGGACGATTGATCGTGCTGCAAGCGGTGCGATCAATCGCGGCCTATTTCGGAAAGGTCAGAGCGCGAAAATCTTGCCTGGGTTGAGGATGTTGTGTGGATCGAGTGCGCGTTTGATGGCGCGCATCATGTCCACCGATCCGCTGCCGGTTTCGGTCAGGAGAAAACCCATTTTGTGCAGGCCCACGCCGTGTTCGCCGGTGCAGGTGCCGCCCAGCTCAAGGGCGCGGCTGACCAGTTGGTGGTTGAGTTCCTCAGCGACGCGGCGCTCTTCGGCGCTGTCGGGATCGATCAGGTAGCCGAAGTGGAAATTGCCGTCGCCCACATGGCCGACCAGGAAGTAGGGCAGGCCTGAGGCATCGGCTTCGGTGACCGAGTCGAGCAGGCAGTCGGCCAGCTTGCTGATGGGCACACAGGTGTCAGTAGAGATGGCGCGACAGCCGGGCTTGCTCTGGATGGCGGCGAAGTAGGCGTTGTGCCGCGCGGTCCAAAGGCGGGTGCGATCCTCAGGCGTGGTCGCCCATTCAAAAGCATTGCCTTCGAATTCGGCAGCGATTTCCTGCACCATCTCTGCCTGCTCTTTCACGCTGGCCGGCGAGCCGTGGAATTCCATCAGCAGCATGTGCTCTTCGCGCAGGCCGAGTTTGCTGTGGGTGTTGACCATGCGCACCGTGCCCGCGTCGATCAGCTCGCAGCGCGCGATCGGGATGCCCATCTGGATGACCTGGATCACGCAGCGCACCGCCGCTTCAATGGTCGGGAACGAGCAGGTGGCCGCTGAAATGGCTTCGGGCAGGGGATAGAGCTTGACCGTGAGCTCGGTCATCACGCCCAGCGTGCCTTCGCTGCCCACCATCAGGCGGGTCAGGTCGTAGCCGGCGCTGCTCTTGCGCGCGCGGGTGCCGGTGCGGATCACCTCGCCGCTGGCGGTGACCACTTCCAGCGCCAGCACGTTTTCGCGCATGGTGCCGTAGCGCACGGCGTTGGTGCCGGAGGCCCGGGTGGCGGCCATGCCGCCCAGCGTGGCGTCGGCGCCCGGATCGATGGGGAAAAACAGGCCTTCACTTTTGACGGCGTCGTTCAAGGCCTTGCGCGTGACGCCGGGCTGCACCGTGACCGTGAGGTCTTCGGCGTTGACAGACAGGATCTGGTCCATGCGGCCCAGATCGATGCTGATGCCGCCCTGGATGGCGAGCAAGTGGCCTTCCAGCGAAGAGCCCACGCCGAAGGGAATCACCGGCACCTTGTGCTCGGCCGCCAGGGCGACCGCATCGGCCACGTCCTGTGTTGACTGGGCAAACACCACGCCGGCCGGCGGCGGCAGGGTGAAGGCCGACTCATCGCGCCCGTGTTGTTCGCGCACCGCCATGGCGCTGGAGTACTGGGCGCCGAAACGGGCTTGCAAGGCGCTGGTCATGGCCTCGGGCATGGGGCGCAGCGCGGCTTCGGGGATCCAGTGGGCGGGGTGGGCTGGGGCGTTCATGTCGGTCTCCTGGGGTGCACTTTTGAGCGTTTTTGAGGTCGTTCCAGTGTACCGCCTCCCCTTGTTTGGCACCCGAATGCCCCGTTGGAAGCTAGGACTTGGCGGGCTGCATCGAAGCCATGAACTCTGCCTGGGACACCAGGCCATCGCCATTGGTATCGACCTCGGCGAAACGCTCGGCCAGGGCGGGAATGGCCTTGGCCTCTTCCTGATTCAAAGCCTTGTCGCCGTCTTTGTCGGCCTGGGCGAACAGGGCCACCAGGGGCTTGTCGTTGGTCATCGGTGCGGCGGCGCTTTGCGCGAAGACGGCCCCGGAGCCGCCCAGGGTGATGACAGCGAACAGCAGCAGGCTGCGGTTGTCGAATTGGATGGCCGTGGGGCACAGGGAAGAACGTTTGCTCATGGAAGCTCCTTGAAAGTGGATAAACCTGTTCAGGCAGGGATATGCATTCCATAGCAACAATCCACGGAAATCCAGTGCTGTTGCCCCCTGTTGCCCGCGTGACAACTGGCTTGCCAAGGTCACACAAACGCGCGCCTTGTTACGCCGTGTGAATCGCGCACAATGATCGGCATTCCCTAACCGCTACCGAGGATCTCCATGGGCAACCGCCTCTCTCAAATCGCCACCCGCACCGGCGACGCCGGCACCACCGGTCTGGGTGACAACACCCGCGTGTCCAAAAACAGCCTGCGTGTGCACGCCATGGGCGAGGTCGACGAACTCAATTCCCACATCGGTGTGCTGCTTTGCGAAGACATGCCCGATGCGATTCGAGACCTCCTGGTCGAGATCCAGCACCAGCTCTTCAACCTTGGCGGCGAGCTGTCCATCCCGGGCTTCAACCTGCTCAAGGACGAAGCCGTGCTGGCGCTGGACGAGGCGCTGGCGCTGCACAACGAAGCCCTGCCCCGCCTGCAGGAGTTCATCTTGCCCGCGGGCAACCGCGCCGCTTCACAAGCCCATGTGTGCCGCACGGTGGCGCGCCGCGCCGAGCGCGCTGTGGTGGCGCTGGGCAACGAAGAAGCCATTGGCGATGCCCCACGCCAGTACCTCAACCGTTTGAGCGATCTGATGTTCGTGCTCTCCCGCGTGCTCAACCGCATGAACGGTGGCGACGACGTTTACTGGAAAAGCGAGCGCATGAAAGCCGGTCGGCGCAGGCGAGGACAGCGCTTCATGACACCGCGCGCCTGGTGTGCCGGGTCATGGGCGGCTACTGGCCTTGCTGGGGGCTTCGCTGGCCTGGGGCGACACGGCGAGCGCCGTGGCAGCCAAGGACAAGGAGCAGATCACGGTGTTGCGCTGTGAACCGGTCTACATGCCGGCGCGACAGACCTGGGCGCGTGAAGTGGCGCTGGTTGGCCGTGAAGGGCGGTTGCGCGAGGTGCGCATCGATGGCCAGGCGGCGTACAGCTTCTCGGTGCGCGAGACGCACCGTGCTGACCTCGCAAGACAACGAACGTATCCAGATCGATTTCGGCGCCCGCACCTGGCGCAGCGATTTCCGCGGGCTGGCCAGTGGGGAAGGGCGCTGCGAGCTGGCCGAGCCCTGAATCGGTCTGCTTGACTGGCACCACTGGACCGATGACGCGGTCTCAGTGGCTGCCTGGCACCACCAACCGGTGGCGCAACTGGTCGGCCACCACCGCGACGATCAGCAAGACCCCCAGCACCACCATCTGCAGGTAGGAGCCCACGCTGGCCAGGTTCATGCCGTTTTGCACCAGCCCGATGAAGATCGCGCCCATGACCACGTTGGGCACCCGCCCCATGCCCCCGCGCAGGCTCACACCGGCGATCACGCAGGCCGCGATCGACTCCAGCGCCACCGAGCCGCCCAGGTTGGCCTCGCCGGTTTCCACCCGGGCGGTCAGCAGCAGGCCGCTGATGGCGGCGAAGCCGGCGCACAGCAAATAGGCCAGCAACAAGGACCCGCCGGGTGTTGATGCCCGAGAGGGCCGATGCCTTGGCGTTGCCGCCGACGGCGAGCAAGTGGGTGCCGATGGGCGTGCGGGCCATCAGCAGCGCCATGCCGATGGCGCAGACCGCCGTCACCAGAATGGGCACCGGCACACCGAGCAGACTGCCGTAGCCGAAGAGGTCGCTGAACTCGGTGGGCAGGCCGGAGACCGGCACGCCGCCGGTCAGGTAGAGCGCCGCGCCGAAGCCGATGGATTGCACCCCCAGGGTCACGATGAAGGGCGATACCCCGAAGATGGCCACGCCCACGCCGTTGACCAGGCCCACGCTCAGGCCCGCGAGCATGCCGCAGACGCAGCCGCCGATGATGACCAGCCAGGCCGCGTCGGGCAGCGCCGCGCCCAGGTGCTGCATGGCCAGGGCCGAGACCACCGAGGTCAGGGCCATGACCGTGCCCACCGACAGGTCAAAGCCGCCGGTCACCAGCGCCAGCATCTGGCCCAGCGACACCAGAATCAGGTAGACCGACTGGCGCAGCAGGTTGACCAGGTTCTGCACCGTGAGGAACTGGTCCGACATCAGGCTGAAGACGACGAAGGCGCCAGCCAGCATGAAGGGCAGCACGCCAAGGCGCACGAACACATCGCGCAGGACGTCGAGCAGCCGGGCGGGGGCGTTGGGAGCGGGGAGGGATGCGGGTTCATGGAGGTCACAGAGTTCATGGGTTGCTTTCACCGGCGCCGAAGAAGAGATTGAGAACAGTGGATTCGTTGATGTCCTGGCCAGCCAGTTCGCCGGCGATCTCGCCGTGGCGCATCACGTAGACACGGTGGCTCAGGTGCAGCACCTCGGGCAGGTCGGACGAAATCACCACCACCGCGGCGCCGCCTTCGCAGAGCTTCTGGATCACCTGGTACAGCGCGCTGCGGGTGCCGATGTCCACGCCCACCGTCGGCTCGTCGAACACATACAGATCGACCTGGCGCGTCATGCCTTTGCCAAACAGCACCTTTTGCTGGTTGCCGCCCGAGAGCAGCGACACAGGCTTGTGCAGGTTGCGCGGCACCAGCTCGACCTGCTCGGCCGCCTGCGTCCGGAGCCGCCGCCCCAATTGCCGCAAGCCAGCCGCCGCGCGCCCAGCGGGCCGCTGAGGATGGGCAGGGTGATGTTGGCCTGCGAGGTGAAGCCCAGCACCAGGCCTTCGCCCTTGCGGTCAGGCGGAGATAAAAGACACCTGCCGAGATCGGGCGCATCGACGCGCGGGTGAGGTCGGGCCCGTGAAAAGTACCTCGCCCGCCTCCCCGGTCGAGGCCGTAGATGGCGCGGAACAGTCGGATTTGCCGCAACCGACCAGGCCCGCCAGCCCGACCACTTCGCCGCGGCGCACGCGAAGCCCTGCGCCGCGCACGCCGTTGGGCGAGCTCAGGCCGTTGACTTTCAGCACCATTTCGCCGGGCCGGTGAGCGATTCGGGGGTAGATTTTTTCGATCGACCGGCCCCTCATCAGCTCGATCAGCTGGTCGTGGGTCACCGCGCTGGCGTCGACCGTGGTGATGCGGCTTGCCGTCGCGCAGGACCGTGATGCGGTCGGCGATCCGGGCGAACTCCTGCATGCGGTGGGAGATGTAGATGATGCCCACGCCCTGCGCCTTGAGTCGCGCCACCAGCTCAAACAGGCGATGGGCCTCCCTGTCGGTCAGCGAGGCCGTCGGCTCGTCGAGGATGAGCACCGAGACCTTGCCGCGCAGCGCCTTGGCGATCTCGACCATCTGCTGCTGCGCCCGCGTCAGGCCCGAAACCGTCGCGTCGTGATCGATGTCGAAACCGAGGTCGGCGAGCATGTCGCGCGCACGCTGCCTGACGGCGGCGCGGTCCAGCAGGCCATGGCCCGACGGCTCGTCGCCCAGGATCAGGTTCTGCGCCACCGTCAGTGTCGGAATCAGCGAAAACTCCTGGAACACCGCGCTGATGCCGCGCAGCCGTGCCTCCTGCACGCTCGGCAGCTGCACACTTTCGCCGCGGATGCGGATCTCGCCGCTGGTGGGCGTGTTGGCGCCCGCCAGCAGCGAGATCAGCGTCGACTTGCCGGCGCCGTTCTCCCCGAACAGCACGTGCACCTCGCCCGCCGCAGCTCGAAATCTACGGCGTCGAGGGCGAGCACGCCTGGGTAGTGCTTGGTAAGGCGCGACCGTTCTGCAGGACCGGTGGCGGTGCACCCGGCACAGCCGTCTTCACTTCACCGAGAACACGGGGAGTAACCATCCGGCGGCAGAATGTCTTCGCGTGCGACGGTCGTGATGTTGTTGGGGTCGACCACGAAGATCTTCGGGCCCACATGCTTGACTACTTCCTTGCCCTCCAGAATCCGCACCGCCTGGTCGATGGCGATGCGGCCCTGGATCACCATGGAGTCGGCCGGGGCGGCAAGGATGCAGCCCGCGCTCGATGCCGTTGTAGACGCCCGGCGTCATGTAGAAGGACAGGATCTGCACCTTGCTTGGTCAGGCCGCGCGCCCGGAGGATGCCGGTGGCCGCCTCGGCGGTCACTGCGGTGCCGGCCACGTAGGCAATGTCGGGATTGGCCTGCAGCACGTCTTCGACCAGCTTCGATTGGGCTTCCTTGCCGGTGTCGCCGTACTTTGGCTCGAGCACCTCGACAGCGCTGCCTTTGACCGCCTCCATGAAGCCCTGGTGCGCCGCCTCGACCCAGCCCGCGCCGGCCGGGCCGGGGAACCAGCCGACCTTGACGGGGTCGCGAGCCGGCCGGATGCTTCTTGGCCAGGTACTCGCCGGTGGCCGCCCATGGTGCCGAACGACACCAGCGACTTGGCCGAAACGTCCGGCGAGTTGATGCCGTTGATCACGTCGATCACCGGAACTTTCTTGGCCGCCGGTCTTGATCACGTTGTTCAGGCCGTCGTCGGAGATGGCGCCGATGACGACCGCGTCCGCGCCCCGCGCGACGCAGTCCTCGATCTGGCTGATCTGGTTGGCCAGTTCGGTGTAGCCGCCCGCCTCCACCAGCTTCATCTTCACGCCCAGGCGCTTGGCCTCGTCGGCCACGCCGTAGTCCACGCCGAGCCAGTAGGCGTCCTTCATGTGCGGGAAGGAGACACAGATGTCCCACGCCTTCTCCGCCTTTTCCAGCGGCGCGTAGGTCATCGGACACCGTGCCGTCGGCGGCGAAGGCCGGCGGTGACCTCTGCCGTAGGGATACCACGCCTCGGCACTCGCTGCGCGGGCATCACCGTGGCGAGTGCCATGGCTGCGACTCGCGTTGTCATTCCAAGTTTCATCGTTCTGACCTCCTTGTGGGTTTGGTGGGGAGTGCGGAAGGGTTCGAAGGTCTGGCGCCTAGCGCAGCGCTTCTCTGATCTTCTCAAGCATGGATTTGCGCTCGGCGCGCGCGGCCAGAGCCTGTTCCATGTCGACCTTCACGAAGTTGACCTTCGTGTTGGGTTGCAACTGGCCGATCAAGTCCATGTCGGCCGTGATGACCGTGCCGAGCGTGAAGTAGCCGCCACCGGAGACCGCATCGCGGTGCAGCACGATCGGCTCGCGTCCCGCCGGGCACCTGGATGGAGCCATAGGGATAGCAGGCGTCGACGATGTTGGACGGGTCGGCGCCCGCGCCGAAGGGCTGCTCGCGCGGACACGAACTTCCAGCGGCGTGCCGCCCTTGAAGCGGTAGCCGATGCGGTCCGCCTCGGGCGCCACCGTCCAGGTGTCGTCGAAGAAGCTGCTTGCCCGCCGCCTCCGGCAGGCGGTTCCAGTAGAGGCCTGGCAGCACGCGCAACGCGCGGTCCCCGGCCGACGGCGCACCGCCTCCGGGCGCCGACCGCCCGGCCTTGGCCTGCCGTCGCCCGACCGGGAGCACGTCGCCGGCCGGCAGTTGCGGCCCTCGATGCCACCGAAGGCGCCGAGCCGTAGGTGGATCGGCTGCCGAGCATCGCCGGCTCGTCGATGCCGCCGGCCACCGCGATGTAGGCGCGCGCACCGGACTTCAGAAACCCGAAACTCAGCGTCTGGCCGGCCTTCACCGTCGAAAGACGTCCAGCCTCAACCGCCTCGCCGTCGAGCTTGAGGGCAGTCCGCGCCCGCTGACGGCCACGGTCGCGGCCGGTGAACTCGCAGCTCGGGCCCCATGAACACGGCACTCAAGCCCGGCGGCATCCTCGGGATTGCCGACCAGCAGGTTGGCGCAGCGCAGCGCGAAGCGGTCCATCGCACCGGAAGCGGAATGCCCAGATGGTAGTAGCCCGGGCGGCCAAGGTCCTGGATCGATGTCGACAGGCCCGGCTTGTTGACCTTAATGGCCATTGAGCAGCCTCCATCAGTTTTGCGTTGTAGCCGTCGATGTCGGCGTTGAACTCGCTCGAGTCGAAATGACCTCGGCGCATGCGGGGCGCGTAGGTGCCCTCCTCCACCTGCCGCGATCGCGGTCGTACTCGGCACGGTCGATCGGCTTCCACTTGACGATGTCGCCGGGCTTGAAGAACACCATGAAGTCCTTCAGGTAGCAGTCTTCTGCTCCGGGTCGTAGATCGGCATCGGGGTAATGCCGAACATCTGGTAGCCGCCTGCACCGCGCACCGAGTAGATGCACGAGAAACAGCCTCCGTATCCCACGGTCAGCTTGGGCGTGTCGGTGCGCGGCCGCAGATACTTGGGCACCTGCGATCTGCTCGTCCGCGCTCGACCATCTGGTAGAGAAACGGCAGCCCCGCGACGAAGCCCACCATCGAGACGAACCAGGGCGCGCCCGAATGCGCCTCGATGAAGGCCTCGACGCTGTCATACCCGTTGATGCGCGCCGCGTACTCGAGGTCGGTGCCTGCGGGTCCTGGTGGCGCTCGCGAAACCGCATCAGCGTCTCGTGCGTCCAGGGATCGTTGTAGAAAACCGGGATCTCGATGATCCGGGTCTACATTTTTCCGCACTCGGCCTTGCCCACGCTCCCTCGATTCCACAGCGCTCGAGCATCTCGTCGGACGCGTCACGTCCGGGTCGAACTTGACCTGGAACGACGCGTTCGCCGGGCAGATTTCGGTGACGCCGGGGATATTGGCATCGCGCACGGCATTGGACATGGAGAGCGACTTGAAGAACGCATCAAGCGACATCTCTTCGTCCATCTCCACGTAGATATGCTCGTCCCCCCCAAATGTGTAGCGGGCCTGGTGCAATGTTCGCTCATGCGGTCACCTTTTCACTGCTGGGATTGGCTCCGAGTCACCGTGCGGGCCTGCCACGGGATCAGAGCGCGCCTGCGAGTGGAATCCCCGGTCTCGAAACCGCTGTGCAATCGGCGGCGCCATGGCATCCCGCCAGACGCCGGTGCAGGGCATCGTCGTGTGGACGCCTTCGATCGTGAGCTCGGCCAGCGGCCTGCGCATGCGTGCCAGCGCCGTCGGGCGGGTCGCGGCGTGCACGATCAGCTTGCCCAGCAGCGAGTCGTAGTAGGGCGAAACGTGTGTAGCCGGCGAACAGCATGTGTCGAAGCGCACGCCAGGGCCGCCGGGTACGTGCAGTGCTCCGACTTGCCCGGGGCTGGGCATGAAGCCCTTGGCCGGGTTCTCGGCGTTGATGCGCACCTCGATGGCCGCGCCCTCCAGCCGGATGTCTTCCTGCCGCAGACGCAGGGGGTCTGCCCAGCGCGATGCAGATCATTTCCTTGACCAGATCGATGCCGGTGACCATCTCGGTGACCGGGTGTTCGACCTGGATACGGGTGTTCATCTCGATGAAGAAGAACTCCTGGGTGTCGTCGTCATAGAGGTATTCCAGCGTGCCCGCGCCGCGGTAGGACACCGCGTTCGGCGAGCGCGCAGTGCCGAGGCGCACAGCTCGCGCGCGCTTGGCCTCGCTGAGGGCGGCCGACGGCGCCTCTTCCCAGACCTTCTGGCGCCGGCGCTGCAGCGAGCATTCCCGCTCGAAGCAATGCACCGCGCGTCGCCGTCGCCCAGGATCTGCACCTCGATGTGGCGCGCGCGGCGAATGAAGCGCTCCAGGTACACCTCGCCGTTGCCAAAGGCCGCCTTGGCCTCGGCGGTGGCGGTGGCGAACTGCTGGCGCAGCTCGGCCTCGTCGCGGGCGATGCGGATGCCGCGCCCGCCGCCGCCGGCCGAGGCCTTGATCATGACGGGGTAGCCAATGGTCCCGGCCTGGGCCACCGCGCTGTCGGCGTCGGTCACCACACCTTCGCTGCCCGGTACCGTTGGCACGCCGGCGCGCATGCGCCGCGGCGCGCGCTGCGGCTTTGTTGCCCATGGTGCGGATGGCCTCGGGCGTGGGGCCGATGTAGACCATGCCGGCGGCTTCGATGCGTTCGGCAAAGTCGGCGTTCTCCGAGAGGAAGCCGTAGCCGGGGTGCACCGCGCCGGCGCCGCTGTGCACGGCCGCGTGCAACACCGCATCGGCATCGAGGTAGCTTTTGCCGGCGTGGGCCGGGCCGATGCGCACCGCTTCGTCGGCCATTTGCACCGCCAGGCTGTGGGCGTCGGCATCGCTGTAGACCGCCACGGTTTGCAGACCCAGCTCCTTGGCCGCGCGGATGATGCGCACCGCGATTTCGCCGCGGTTGGCGATCAGCACGTTGTTGAAAGCGGGTTTCATCGTCTGGCCTGCCTCAGTCAACTTCGATGGTGACCAGCACCTGACCGGGCTCGACCGGCGCGGCATCTTCGACCTGGAAGGCGCCCATGCGACCGGCCACCTCGGCGCTGATTTCGCTGAACTGTTTCATCACCTCGATCAGGCCGATCACATCGCCCACGGCGACCGCGTCACCCTCGGACTTGAACGGCGGCGCATCGGGTGAAGAGCGGCGGTAAAACGTGCCCGGCAGGGGGCTCTCGATAGCGTGGGTGGTGGACATCAAGGCTCCTGGAAAAAGGGGGGTCGGGGTTCAGTGCGAGGCAGTTGGTTGACACCACGACCTGGACGCCGCGGTCATCCAGGCAGTTGGCGGGTTGCCTGCACCAGCGCCAGGGCGCCGGGGGTGTCGCTGTGGATGCAAACCGAGTCGAACTCGATGGCCACGGTCTGACCGTCACGGTTTTGACCACGCCTTGCCCACAAGCGAGGAGCACTTTCTGTGCCACGGCCTTGGGGTCGAGCGCGGACACCCGGCGCGTGAAGACGATGAAGCCGTTGGAGCCGTAGTCGCGGTCGGCGTAAAACTCCCGCACCACGGGCTGGCCTGCCGCCTGGGCCAAGCGGTGCACACACCGAGCCGCCCATGCAGAACAGGAACAGCTGGGGGTCGACCTTTCGCAGCGCCTCGACCAGCGCCCGGGCCAGGGCTTCGTCCTGGGCCACGTGCATGTAGAGCGCGCCGTGGGGCTTGATGTGCTGCAGCTTGACGCCGTCCAGCGCGGCGATTTCGCGCAGTGCGCCGACTGGTAGAGCATGTCGTTGACCAGTTCGTCAACGCCGACATGCATGTGGCGGCGGCCAAAACCCACCAGGTCACGAAAGCCGGGATGGGCGCCGACGCCAACGCCCAGCGCTGCGGCCATCTCCACCGTGCGGCGCATGGTGCTCGGGTCTCCGGCGTGGAAGCCGGTGGCCACATTGGCCGAACTGATCAATGGCATCAACTGCGCATCCACGCCGTCGCCAATGGTCCAGGGGCCGAAGCCTTCGCCCATGTCGGAGTTGAGATCGATTTGCGTTTTCTTCACAGGATTTCGCCGTTGGGTGGATCGAACAAGCCGGAAAACCGGGCCAGGTGAGGAAAGAATAGGGCTGTGGATTGCATCTGAAAAGCATCGAATTCAGATGTTTCTGTATCTGAAAAACAGATGGCCAGAGGCGGGCGCCATGGTTTACCCTCGGTAGAAGCCATCTGAATAACAGGCTGTATCTGTAGTTCAAATACGGAAATTCAGATCGCATCAGACATTGATCAGAGGACGACCATGGCACTCACGATTCGGCAGCTTCGGTATTTCACGGCGGTGGCCGAGGTGGGCCGCATTTCGCAGGCGGCGGTTCAGCTGAACATTTCTCAGTCCGCCGTGACAACAGCCGTGCGCGAACTCGAAGACATGGTTCGCCAGCCGCTGTTCGAGCGCCATTCACATGGCGTTGAACTCACCAACGCGGGGCGGCGTTTTCTGAGCCACGCCTATTCGGTGCTCGCCGCGGCCGAGGCGGCCGAACGCATGCCCGATGAAGAAGCCACGGTGGAGGGCGAGTTGACGGTGGCCGCGAGCTACACCGTGCTGGGCTACTTTCTGCCGCACCACCTCGACCGCTTCTCCCGTCTGCATCCGCGGGTGAACATCAAGGTGCACGAGGCGGCGCGCCAGGACATCGAAGAAGGGCTGATCACGCGGCGCTACGACATGGGGGTGCTGCTGACCTCCAACGTGGCCTTGTCGGAGCTGACACTGGAGACCTTCTTCGGCTCTCACCGGCGCCTGTGGGTGAGCAGCAAACACCCCTTGCTCGACAAGCAGGAGGTGTCGCTGGCCGATGTGGCGCAGGAGCCTTACATCATGCTCACGGTGGATGAAGCCGCAGCGACCTCGCTGAAGTACTGGAGCCAGACGCCGCACCGGCCCGATATCCGCCTGCGCACCAGTTCGGTCGAAGCGGTGCGCAGCACGGTGGCCAACGGCATGGGTGTGTGCATCTTGTCGGACATGGTCTACAGGCCCTGGTCACTGGAAGGCAAGCGCATCGAGACCATCAACCTGCGCGACGAAATCCCGACCATGAACATCGGCCTGAGCTGGAAGCAGGGCACCGAGCCCACGCCGGCCATGACCGCTTTTCGCGATTACTTTCGTCACCAGTTTCTGGACCCCACTTCGGCGCGTGTGGGCCGCAACCGCCTTTGAGCCCGGGCCAGGGGGGGCAAGAACCGGGTGGAACGCGCGACGCGAGGGGCTACCCCGCTTTGAGCATCTGCATTTGCGAAGCGTCGGGGAGTTGCCCGGCATGCAGGCGGATGCGCAATGAAAGATCGGTGCGCGAATCGGCGTTGTCCAGCGCTTGTTCCAGCGAAATTTCGCCGCGCTGGTAAAGCGTGTAGAGCGACTGGTCGAACGAGATCATGCCCTGTTCATTGCTTTTGGCGATCACATCCTTGACTTCGTCGGTTTTGCCTTTCTGGATCAGATCGGCGATATACGGTGACAGCAGCATGACCTCCAGTGCCGGCACCAGCCGATCATGCGTGCCGGGGATTAACCGTTGCCCAACCACACCCTTGAGGTTGAGCGACAGGTCCATCAGGATCTGCTTGTGCGCTGTTTCCGGGAAAAAATTCAGGATGCGCTGCTGCGCCTGGTTGGCGTTGTTGGCATGCAGCGTGGACACGCACAGGTGGCCTGTTTCTGCATAGGCCAGCGCATGCTGCATGGTGTCGCGGTCGCGAATCTCGCCAATCATGATCACATCGGGTGCCTCGCGCATGGCGTGGCGCAGGGCCTCGTCAAACGACCGGGTGTCCAGCCCCACTTCGCGCTGATCCACATTCGACATGTTGTGGCTGTGCTCGAACTCCATGGGGTCTTCCACCGTCAGGATGTGGCCGGCAGCATGTTGGTTGCGGTAGTTCAGCATGGCGGCCAGCGTGGTCGACTTGCCCGAGCCCGCGCGCCCACCACCAGCACCAGGCCCCGCTTGAGCATGGCCAGGCGACTCAATACCGGGGGCAGATTCAGGCTCTCCAGCGTCGGAATTTTCGAGTTGACGTGGCGCACCACCACGGCCACTTCGCCGCGCTGGCGGTAGACGTTGACCCGAAAGCGGCCCAGACCCTCAATGGCAATGGCCAGATCGCATTCCTGCGTGGCCTCAAAGTCGCGAACCTGCGCTTCGCGCATCACCGAGTAAGCGAGTTGCTGCACCTGTGCCCCACGCATCACCGCTTCAGGCAGGCGTTTGACCACGCCTTGCACTTTGAGCGACGCCGGCGCGCCACTGGAAAGAAACAGGTCCGACGCACCCTGCGCCACCATCAAAGAGAGGTAGCGTCCAAGGTCGTCGGGGAGCGCGTTGGCGAGGGCAGAGTCCATGGGGGTCCAATGAAAAGGGGGCAGGCCCCTTGTGTATCGACCGCCAGGCGCCCACCTTGAATGTCCCCCGCGCCGATTGCAGCGCGGCTCAGCTCATTTGGGTGCCAACACCGCCATGGTGATGCGCGAAACGCAGGTCAGCTCGCCCGCATCGTTCTTCAGCTCGATGGCCCAGACTTGCGTGCTGCGGCCGATGTGCACCGGGCGCGTGGTGCCCGTGACCCAGCCGCTGGTGGCGCCTTTCAGGTGGTTGGCGTTGATGTCCAGCCCCACCGTTCGGTAGCCCTCGGGCACACAGAACGCCGCGCCACAGGAGCCCAGTGTTTCCGCCAGCGCCACGCTCACGCCGCCGTGCAGCAGGCCATAGGGCTGGATGGTGCGGTGGTCGACCGGTACGCGGGCGGTGATGAAGTCGTCGCCCACTTCGGTGAACTCCATGCCCAGGTGCTCATTGGCCGTGCCCAGGCTGATGCGGTTGAGGATTTCGACGGAGATGGCTTGTTTCCAGATCGGCATGGGTGCGTGCGGCGCGGGCCGCAGGGTGGCTGAGGGATGCGTTGCACTGTAGCGCCTGCACCGCCCCGCGTCGCGTCCCGTGCAGGACTCGGCGCGGCGGCGGATGCTGGCCTGCGCTCAGCCCCTGCGCCGCAGCGGCACCACGGCGCCTGGCGCGCTGCTGCCGCTGCCCCGGGCTGGCAGGGCCCAGTGCGACGGCAGGGCATGCAGCACCGCCCGGGCGTCGAGCGAGCCGATCGGGATGGCGTTGTCCATGGGAATGCGCTGGTGCGCCTGCAGCGCCATGTAACGCAGCGCGCTCACGCGCAGGAAGGACGAGAAATTGCCCACCTCGCCGCGCGCCTCGACCAGCTCGTCGTAGAGTTTTTCGATCAACTGCACCACGCCCATGCCGTCGCGCAGGCCGATTTCTTCCAGCACGTCCCAGTACAGGTTTTCCAGCCGGATGCTGGTGACCACCCCGTGCAGGCGCACCGAGCGGGTGCGGCTGGCGTAGCTGTCGGGCTGGGCGCTGATGAAGATCTCACACATGGCGAACTCCTTGGGCGGTGGGCCAGCGAGCGGGCGGCCCGGGTGGCATTCAGTGGGTGATTCGCGTGCCCAGCACGGCGAGGAACTGGGCGATCCAGGCCGGGTGGGCGGGCCAGGCGGGCGCGGTCACAAAAGGGCCGTCGGTCACCGCCTGGTCCACGGGAATGTTGGCGTATTTTGCGCCCGCCAACTCCACCTCGACCTGACAGGCCGGGTAGGCTGAAATGGTGCGGCCCTTGGATGTCGCCGGTGGCGGCCAGCAGCTGCGCGCCGTGGCACACCGCGGCCACGGGTTTGCCGGTGGACGTGAAGTGTTTCACCATCGCCATGACCGGGGCGTGCATGCGCAGGTACTCGGGGCCGCGCCCGCCGGGAATCACCAGCCCGTCGTAGGTCTCGGGCTTGATGTCGGCGAAGGTGGCGTTGAGCGTGAAGCGGTGACCGGGTTTTTCGCTGTAGGTCTGGGCGCCTTCGAAATCGTGGATGGCGGTGTGGATGAAGTCCCCTGCGGCCTTGTCGGGCGCGACAGCGTGCACCGTGTGGCCCACGGCCTGCAGCGCCTGAAACGGCACCATGGTTTCGTAGTCTTCGCAGTAGTCGCCGCAGATCATCAGCAGTTTTTTGCCCATGGGTGTCTCCTCAAGGTGGTGGATGAAGCCTTGATTCTTGAGGCGGCGGTGCAGCAGGGGGTAACAGCCAATTACTGCGCGCTTCAGGGTTTTCCCGGGCCAGCGGGCGCGGCTTCGGGCGCCGGGCCGGTGTTCAGGGCCGCTGGAACGCCTGGCGCGCCTTCGCCGCCTGGGCCCGGACCACGCAGCCCTCGGCATGGTCGTTGATCAGGCCCATGGCCTGCATGAAGGCGAACACCGTGGTCGGGCCAACGAACTTCCAGCCCTGCTTTTTCAAAGCCTTGGACAAGGCGATCGAAGCCGCTGACGTAGAGACCGTCTGCGGCTCGGCCAGGTCTTTGGGTGCGGGTTCATGGCGCCAGAAATAGGCCGCCAGCGAGCCCTCGCGCGCGATCAGTTGTTGCGCGCAGCGGGCGTTGTGGATGGCCGCTTCGATCTTGCCCCGGTGGCGCACGATGCCCGCGTCCTGCATCAGGCGCTCGACATCGTGTTCGGTGAAGCGGGCCACGCTGTCGATGTCAAAGTTGCTGAAGGCGGCGCGAAAATTCTCGCGCTTGGCCAGGATGGTGCGCCAGCTCAGGCCCGACTGAAAGCCTTCCAGGCACAGCTTCTCGAACAGCCGCCGGTCGTCGGCCACGGGGAAGCCCCATTCCGCGTCGTGGTACGCGAAGAACTCGGGGGCGGCTGCGCACCAGCCGCAGCGCGGCAGCCCGTCGGGACCGTTGACCGTGGCGGTGCCCATGGGCTCAGGCCTTGCGGCGGTTGAGCAGCAGGTGCAGCAACACGGCGCCGAAGGTGGCGGTTCCGATGCCGCCGAAGGCGAAGTCGCCGAACTTCAGCGTGTAGTCACCGGTGCCCAGAATCAGCGTGATGGCGGCCACCAGCAGGTTCTTGTTGTCGGAAAAATCGACCTTGTTGTCGACCCAGATCTTGGCGCCGGCGATGGCGATCAGGCCGAACACCACGATGGACACGCCGCCCATGACCGGCAGCGGAATCGCCTGGATCAGCGCGCCGAACTTGGGCGAGAAGCCGAGCACGATGGCGAAGCAGCCGGCGACGAAAAACACGGCGGTCGAGTAGATCTTGGTCGCGGCCATGACGCCGATGTTCTCGGCGTAGGTGGTCACGCCGGTGCCGCCCGACATGCCGGCCACCATGGTCGCCACACCGTCGCCCATGAAGGCGCGGCCCATGTACTTGTCGAGGTTTTTGCCGGTCATCGCGGTCACGGCCTTGATGTGGCCCAGGTTTTCCGCCACCAGGATGATGGCCACCGGCGCGATCAGGCTCATGGCCTTGGCTTCAAACACGGGCGCGGCGAAGCCGGGCATGCCGAACCAGGCGGCGTTGGCGATGCCCGAGAGGTCCATCGGCGTGCCGAAGCCCATGCCGTTGGTGAGCACCGCGTAAATCACGCTGGCCAGGATCAGGCCCACCAGGATCAGCAGGCGCTGCACCATGCCCGAGGTGAACACGGCGACCAGGGCCACGCAGACAAAGGTGATGCCCTGCATCCAGGCGTCGAAGTTGGTCGGCGCCATGTTCTTGATCGGGATGCCGGCCAGGTTCAGGCCGATCACGGCGACCACCGCGCCGGTGACCACCGGGGGCATGAGCTTCTCGATCCAGCCGGTGCCGATGGCCTGCACCAGGGCGCCGATCAGCGTGTAGACGATGCCGCAGGCGACGATGCCGCCCAGCGCCACGCCGATGTTGGCGTTGGGCCCGGGGCCGGTGTAGCCGCTGGCGGCGATCACCACGCCGATGAAGGCGAAGCTCGATCCCAGGTAGCTGGGCACCTTGCCGCCGGTCATGATGAAGAAGATCAGCGTGCCGATGCCGCTCATGAGGATGGCGACGTTGGGGTCGAAGCCCATCAGGATGGGCGCGAGCACCGTGGCGCCGAACATGGCGATCAGGTGTTGCACGCCCATGACGGCGGTGGAAGGCCAGGGCAGGCGTTCGTCGGGGCCGATCACGCCACCGCTTTGCAGCGTGGCGGAGGGCTTCTCTGTCCAGTGGAACATGCTCATGCGAAAAACTCCGTTCTGTTGTTTGTTGTGGCCGGGATTGTGCAAGCTGGCCGAACCCTCCACAAGCCAGGAGGCGACATTCTTTTGGCGGCTTGTCTGTGGTCTTGAGCGAAGACAAGCCGACAGGGCCTGTACTTTGTTAATGTTCGATGCATGAAATCTCGAACCCGCTGGACTTTGTTGGTGTTGGTGGCGCTGGCTGGCCTGGGGTGGCTGGTGTGGCGCAGCGCGCCCGGCGGTGAGCGCGTGACCGTGGTGCCGGTGGTGCGCTCGGCCATTGCCCAGTCGGTGGTGGCCACCGGCCGGCTGAACGCACCGGCGCGGCTGGACATGGCCGCCGAAGTGACGGCGCAGGTGCTGAGCGTTCCCGTGAAAGCCGGCGACAAGGTGAAGGCGGGCGATCTGCTGCTGCGCCTGGCCGACGGGGAGGCACAGGCCAGCCTGCAGCAGGCCCAGGCGGCGCTGGCCGAAGCCCAGGCCCGCCTGCGCCAGCAGGTTTCGGTGGGTGCGCCCGTGGCTTCCCAGGCGGTGGTGCAGGCCGAAGCGGCTTTCGAAGCCACGCGCCGCGAACATGCCCGCACCAGCGAACTCGTGGCGAAGGGCTTTTTCGCTCAGCAGAAGCTGGACGATGCACAGCGGCTGCTGGACACGGCCCGCAGTGCGCTGGCCAGTGCACGCGTGCAATCCGAAGCCAATCAGGCCGGCGGTGTCGAGCGCACGCTGAGTGCCACCCGGGTGGACCAGGCCAGTGCCCAGGTGGCGCTGGCCCAGGCGCGCCTGGACCGGCTGCGCATCGTCAGCCCGGTGGACGCCACGGTGCTGAGCCGCCTGGTGGAGCCCGGCAGCATGGCCCAGCCCGGCCGTACCTTGCTGACCCTGGCCGCCCAAGGGGGCTTGCGCGTGGAGGCGGCCATCGATGAGAAACACCTGCGCCTGCTGACGCCGGGCATGCCCGCCCGCGCGGTCGCCGACGCCTACCCTGGCCAGGGCTTTGACGCCCGCCTGAGCTACATCGCGCCCGCCGTCGATCCCCAGCGGGGCACGGTCGAAGTCTGGCTGGATGTCACCGCGCCGCCCGCTTTCCTCAAGCCCGACATGACGGTGTCGGTCGAGCTGGTGGGGGGCTCGCGCAGTAACGCCCTGGTGTTGCCCGCCAGCGCGGTGCGCGACACCGACGGCCCCGCGCCCTGGGTGCTGCTGCTGCGCGACGACGAGGCCGTGCGCCAGCCGGTGACCGTGGGTCTGCGCGGTGTGGGGTCGGTCGAAATTGCCGAGGGCTTGAACGAAGGCGACGAGGCCATCCCGCAAACCGAAAAAGCCCTGCCCGGCGACCGCGTGCGCCGGGGCAGTGTGATGGCCAACGCCGGCGCCGTGGCGCCCCGCTGAGCGCACCATGGGCTGGTTGTCCTCCGCACGCCACCGTCCCGCCGTGAGCCGCTGGGCCGGCTGGATGCCGTTCGAGCTGCTGGTGGCCTTGCGCTTCTTGCGCGAAGGCCGCATGCAAAGTGCGCTCATCCTCGCCGGTGTCACCGGCGGCGTGGCGGTCATCATTTTTCTCACGCAGCTGATCAACCAGCTGCAGGCCACCATCATCGACCGCACGCTGGGCTCCCAGGCCCACATCGTCATCACCGCGCCAGAAGAGGAGACAGCGCGCGCGCTGCGCAGCGAGCCGGGCGAGGCGCTGGCCGCGCTGGTGCAGCCGCGTGCGCAGCGCCTGCGCTCGGTGGACCAGTGGGAGCGCGTGGCCGAACTGGCGGCGGGCACGCCGGGGGTGCTGGCGGTGTCGCCGGTGGTCAGCGGGCCGGTGTTTGTGGCGCGGGGCAACAGCAACAAGAGCGTGGTGATCATGGGCGTGCAGCCCGACAACTACAAGCGCGTGGTGGACATGGACAGCAAGATGACCCGGGGCCGCTTCGACGTCTCGGGCGTGAACACGCTGATGGGCATCGAACTGGCCAAAGACCTGGGCGTCACGCTGGGCGACAAGGTGCGGGTGACCAGCGCCGTGGGCCGCAGCGAAACGCTCACCATCACCGGCCTGTTCGACACGGGCAACCGCGATCTCAACCGGCGCTGGATGTTCGTCACGCTCAAGCTCGGCCAGACGCTGCTCGACCTCAGCGGCGGCGTGTCCAACATCGACCTCACGGTGAAAGACCTGTTCGGCGCCAACGCCGTGGCCGATGGCCTGCGCGCGCGCACCGGCCTGAGCGTGGACAGCTGGATGCAGACCAACTCGGGCCTGCTCAATGCACTGTCGAACCAGAGCGTTTCCAACAACCTGATCCGCAGCTTCGTGGTCATCATCGTGGCCCTGGGCATCTCCAGCGTGCTGGTGGTGAGCGTGGTGCAAAAGCAGCGCGAGATCGGCATCCTGCGCGCCATGGGCATGGGGCGCAAACGCATCATGTCGGTGTTTTTGTTGCAGGGCGGTCTGGTGGGTCTGGTGGGCTCGGTGCTGGGCGCGTTGCTGGCCTATTCTTTGCTGGTGGTGTTTTCCCATGTGTTCAAGGGCACCGACGGCATGCCCATGTTCCCGGCCGAGCTCGATCCGGCGCTGGTGCTGATGGCGTCGGTGGTGGCCTGTGTGGTGGGCGTGGTCGCCGCGGCGGTGCCTGCGCGCAGCGCGGCCCGCATGGACCCTGTGCAGGCGATACGCACATGAGCGACTCCCCGCTGAACGCGCCCATCCTGCAATTGCGCGGCATCCGCAAGAGCTACAACATCGGCACGCCCGTGGAGGCCGAGGTGCTGCATGGCATCGATGTCACCTTGCAGCAAGCCGAGTTTGTGGCGCTCACCGGGCCGTCGGGCTCGGGCAAGAGCACGCTGCTCAACATCATCGGCCTGCTCGAACACACCACCGCCGGCACGCTGGAAATCGCTGGGCAGCGTGCCGAGGCCTTGAATGATCAGGGCCTGACGCAGCTGCGCGGCGCCACCATCGGCTTCGTGTTCCAGTTCCACCATCTGCTGCCGGCGTTCAGCGCGCTGGAAAACGTGATGCTGCCGTCCATGATTGGCCATGGCGTGGCCACGCCCGAGGCGGAAGCCACGGCGCGCGATCTGCTGGCGCGTGTGGGGCTCAAGGGCGCGGAACACAAGCGCCCGGGCGAGCTCTCGGGCGGCATGCAGCAGCGCGTGGCCATCGCGCGGGCGTTGTCGCTGCGGCCCCGGCTGATCCTGGCCGACGAGCCCACAGGCAACCTCGACACGGTCACGGCAGACGAGATTTTCGGCCTGCTGCGCGAGTTCAACCGCGACCACGGCAGCGCCTGCCTGATCGTCACGCACGACCAGCGGCTGGCCGCTTCCTGCGACCGCGTGATTCAGTTGGTCGATGGTCGGCTGGTCAGCGACTGACGCGCAACAACGCCTCAGCTCAGCCCACGCGGAAAAACCGCATCTCCACCCGATCGGGAAAGCGCGCGCCCGTGCCGATGAACAGGCTTTCGGTCATCCAGGCCAGCGCCGGGTGCGACACCTCGAAGGTGGGCGCGCAGCGGAAGTAGATGGCGCTCGGGTCCACCGGTTCGCCGCGCACGAGTTTGGCGATGTCTTCGGGCGAGCCGCGGCGCAGCGCGCGGTTTTGCACGAACACGTGGGCGCCTGCCCAGGCCGGGTCGTCGAGTTGAAGCATGTAGCGCGCATCGAGATCGGCGCAGGTCTCGCTCACCACCAGCTGGAAATCGGCCCCGCCGGGCAACACCCGACCATTCAGGCGGCCGCTCACGGCACCGCCCGTGATGGGAATGATGCGGCGCTTGCCTCGGCTGTTGAGGCCAAAGGTGTTGCCCGCTTCGATCGGCTGGCTCACGAAGACGGTCAGGGTGGCAACGGGTTCGAGCGTGGGGGTGGGCAAGGTGGTCATGGGCGGTTTATAGCGCACGGCTTCGCCGTTGGCCCAAGGATGTGTCACCTCGGCTGTGGCGTTGGCGCTGGCTCGCTGCTACGCTTTGGCGCAGAGACACGCCTTTCCAAAACCAGAGCCCACCCCATGAGCGCTACGCCAGACCACACGCCGCCTTTCGTGCCCCAGATCCGCCGGTACCAGAACTGGCTGGAAGAACACAGGGGCCTGCGCTTCGAAAGCTACGACGAGCTGTGGCGCTGGTCCACGACCGAGCTGGCGGCTTTCTGGCAAAGCATCTGGGACTACTTCGATATCCAGTCGCCCACGCCCCACACAGCGGTGCTGGAAAAGAACGTGATGCCTGGCGCCAACTGGTTTCCGGGCGCGCAGGTGAACTACGCGCAGCAGGTCTTTCGCCATGTGGCGCCCGCCCACGCCGCGGGGTTTTCGGCGGTCATCAGCCGCAACGAAAAGGGCCAGGGCGTCGAACTGGGCTGGCCCGATTTGAGGCGGCAGGTGGCCGCGCTGGCGCTGCACCTGCAGGCGCAGGGCGTGCAACCCGGTGATCGCGTGGCCGCTTATCTGCCCAACATTCCCGAGACCATGGTGGCGTTTCTGGCCACCGTGAGCATCGGCGGCGTGTGGAGCGTGTGCGCACCCGACATGGGCACCAACGCGGTGCTCGACCGTTTCAAGCAGATTGAACCCAAGGTGTTGATCGCTTGCGACGGCGTCACCTATGGCGGGCGCGACTTTGACCGGCTTGCGGTCGTGGCCGAACTGCGCGCGGCGTTGCCAAGCGTGCAGCATGTGGTGTTGCAGACCAACCTCGCGCAAACCCCGGCAGAGGTTGAAGCGGCGCTCGCGGTCGCCGCGCCATGCGCCTCGTTCGCGAAAGTCACAGCGCGGGACGATGCCGCCGTGGCCGCCTTCGAACCCCTGTGGCTGCCGTTCGACCATCCCCTGTGGATCGTTTACTCCAGCGGCACCACCGGCATGCCCAAGCCCATCGTGCACGGGCACGGCGGCACGCTGATCGTGGCCCTGGCCATGAAGTGCCTGCACAACGATGTGGGCTGCAGCTACGCGCCCAACAGTTGGGGCGAGCGCTACCACTGGTACAGCTCCACCGGCTGGGTCATGTGGAACGCGCAGACCAGCGGCCTGCTCAGCGGCACCACCTGTGTCATCTTCGATGGCAACCCCGGCGGCAGCAAAGACAAGCCCGACTGGACCACGCTGTGGCGTTTTGCCGCCGAACAAGGCGTGACCTTCTTTGGCGCAGGCGCGGCATTTTTTGCGAACTGTTTGAAGGCGGGCGTGGATCTGTCGACATGCGGTGATTTGTCCAAAGTGCGCGCACTGGGCACCACCGGTTCGCCGCTGTCGGAGGATGCGCAGAACTGGGGAACCAAGCAGTTCGCCGCCATTGCAACAACCGAAGCCCAGCAAGACATCTGGTGGTGCAACATCTCTGGGGGGACCGACTTCGCGGGCGCCTTCATCGGTGCCCACCGCGAGTTGCCCATGCAGCCTGGGCGCATGCAATGCCGCCTGCTCGGCTGCGCGGTGGAGTCGTGGGACGAACAAGGCCAGCCCGTGATCGACGCCGTGGGCGAACTGGTGTGCGCGCAGCCGATCCCTTCGATGCCGCTGTACTTCGTCGGCGATACCGACAACCAGCGCCTCATCGGCAGCTATTTCGACATGTACCCCGAAGGCCATGGCCGCAAGCCCGGTGGCGGTGATCTTGGGCAAAGAAGCCGGCGCCGTCTGGCGCCACGGCGACTGGTTGCGCATCTACCCCGACGGCTCGTGCGTCATCTACGGCCGGTCTGATGCCACCATCAACCGCCACGGCCTGCGCATGGGCACCAGCGAGCTCTACAGCGCGGTCGAAGCCTTGCCCGAGGTGATGGACTCCATGGTGGTCGATCTCGAATACCTGGGCCGCGAAAGCTACATGCCGCTGTTCGTCGTGCTGCGCGAAGGTCACGCGCTGGACGCCGCGATGACGGCCAAGATCAATGAAGCCATCCGCACCGCGCTCTCGCCCCGCTTCCTTCCCAATGCGATTTTTCAGGTTGCCGAGATCCCGCGCACGCTCTCGGGCAAGAAACAGGAACTGCCCATCAAGAAGCTGTTGCTGGGCCAGCCGGTTGAAAAGGTGATCAACAAGGAAGCCATGGCCAACCCGGGGAGCCTGGACTGGTATGTGGCCTTCGCACAGACACACGCCAAGGCGCACCCGGCAGCGTCGTCCTGAATCGCTGCCATCTGTTTCTTTCGATTTTCAACACCGCTGAAAAGGCTTTCCCATGTCTGATCGAAAAGTCGCCATCGTCACAGGCTCTGCCACCGGGGTGGGGGCCGCTACCGCGCTGAGTCTGGCCAACCGGGGCTACAACCTGCTGATCAATTTTTCCAAGAGCGAAGCCGAGGCGAAAGCCTCGCTGGCCGCCTGCCAGGCGGCGGGCGCTGACACGCTGCTCGTGCAAGGTGATGTGGCCAACGACGCCGATTGCCGCCGCCTGGCACTGGCCGCCGTCGACCGCTGGGGCCGCATCGACGCGCTGGTCAACAACGCCGGCATCACCTCGTTCGCCGGTGTGGCCAACTGGGAAGCGCTCGACACCGCCACTTTTGAGCGCATCTACGGTGTCAACGTGATCGGTGCGTTCCAGATGGTGCGCGCCTGCCTGCCGCAACTCAAGGCGGGCGGGGGTGGCAGCATCGTCAACGTGTCGTCCATTGCCGGCGCGCTGGGCATCGGCTCCTCGGTGGCCTATATCGCTTCCAAAGGTGCCCTCAACGCGCTGACCTTGCACCTCGCGCGCACGCTTGCCCCCGAAGTCCGCGTCAACGCCGTCTGTCCCGGCCTGATCTCCACGCGCTGGTTTGTCGATGGCGTGGGTCAGGAAAACGCCGATCAGATCCAGGCGCAATTCGAAAAGGCGGTGCCGCTGCAAACAGCGTGCACCGCCGAAGACGTGGCCGAAGCCATCGTCTGGCTGGTCGACCGGCGCCCGCACCACCACGGGTGAGTTGCTGATGCTGGACGGCGGCATGCACCTGGGCCGGGCGACGCCCCGCCCCTGATGCACCGATGGCCCATCTTTGCGAGGCTTGGCCATTCAACGCGCAAGATCGGTCGATTCGGTGCTTGGACAGAGGCTTTCGACAAGGGTTGATGACTGGATCGATTTCCAAGCCATCACAAATTGAAACCAATTGAAACTGGCCAAGCGATCGTTTTTGATGAACACTGTTCTTGGATCGCGTTGTTCTTTGCCATTGATGGTGAGCAGCAGTTTGCGACCAGATCGGGGGACCAAGATGATTCGTGGAACACCGCTTAAACAACCCAGCCGGTTGGATGAGCCTCTGGATATCGACGTTGAGGCTTTGGACAGTGCGCTGATGGACTTGCTGACAAGCGACTGGCAATCCTTGGACGACGGCGAGGTGCCAGCGTCTGACGCTTTGGATGATCGGCCACCACGTTCCGCGCCAGCACCTGCCTGCTAGGCCGGACCAAGGACTCGCGTTGGGTTTTCGACGCACACGCCATTTCGCCTTGGCGTGGTGTGTCGGTGGCCGGGTTTATAGATTGCGCAGACTTCCGAGGTTGACCGTGATGGGGAATGGCGGCATGTCTTGAGTTGGCGACGCCCGTGCGTCAGGTCGCGTTTTGGGCAGCCTCAACGTCTCGGGGTGACTTGTTGTGCCGAGGACGGGCCAATCGCCGCAACTGGTGCTTCAGCCGCGCCATGTCTTCCTCACTGAATTGCGTCAACATTTCCGTCTCATGTGCCTTGGCCCGGGCGATGAGGGGATTGACCTTGCGCAAACCGGCTGCGCTGATGTGCACCAGCGTGCGGCGCTGATCGGCCGGGTCATTGGTGAGCGTGACCCAGCGTTGGGCCGCCAGCCTTTGCACCAGTTTGGTCACAGTGGGTTGCTGGCTCAGCACTTCCTGCGCCAGCTGTCCCACGGGCATGGGCGGTCGGTCGCTCAGGGTCGCCAGGACGCGCCACTCCAGTGAGCCGAGCCTCGCGGCCCGAACTTCATTCTCGAAATCTTTGAACAAGGCGTGGTTGGCCTGGCCCAGCAAGTAGCCCAGGTAGTCGTCGACGAAATGTGAGCCCCCACGCGCTGCCGCTGCCGCCTGCGGGGGCTGGCTCGACTTGTTGGAGGCCGATGCGGGCTCTTTTGCTTTGGGTCCCGTCGGCTTTTCGGGCGCGTGGGTCACAGCGGATGTTCTGCGTAGAACCTGCCGCCGTGGTAGAGCAGCGGTGATGCATCGCCGCGGTGCGAACAGCGCTCCACTTCACCCACGAAGATCACGTGGTCGCCCTCGACGTATTGGCTGCGGTTGAAGCATTCGAAGGTGGCAGCGGCTCCCGCCAGCAAGGGCGCTCCGCTCACGCCTTCGGTGAAGGCCACGCCGGCCCAGCGGTCGATGCCACGCGCGGCGAACTGCTCGGCCAAGGCTTGCTGGTCGGCAGACAGCACGTTGATCGCGTAGTGCATGCCGTTGGAAAAAGCGCCCATGGTGCCAGCGCCTTGAGACAGGCTCCACAGCACCAACGGCGGAGCCAGCGAAACCGAATTGAACGAATTGGCCGTGAGTCCCACAAGATCGCCAGTGGCGGTGCGCGCGGAGACGATCGTGACGCCGGTGGCAAACATGCCCAACGACGTGCGGAATTCACTCGTTGAGAAATCGGGGGGCCTGGCCTGGTGGCCGGCGGATCGGGCTGGGGACATGTGTGGAATTTATATGAAAATTCATGAATAATGGAACCGTTCCCGCTCACCACAAGTGCAGCGGGGTTGTTCGAACCATCGTACCCGCATGCCCGTCTTTGTCGAAGGCGCCTTGGCGCTGGCATGACGAAGCCACAGATATTGCTTGTTGACGGTGCAACCGCCGACGGTGCGGGGATAAGGAAACCTTTATGTTGCAAGAGCGGATCGAGCCCGCCTGGATCGATGCATTCGACACCGTGTTGCGCCGCTGCGCGCTGCAACCGGGCGATGCTGTGGCCATTCTCTGCGAAACACAGAGCCGGCCGGTACTGGTCGAGCTGGCGCGATTGTCCGCTGCGCGACTGGGTGCCCAGGCGTTTGTGCTCACCTTGCCGTCTGTTTTCACCAGCAACGAACCCGTGACGCGCTCAACCGGGGCTTGCGAGGCGGTGGCGCAGATGGCGCCTGTGATCAGCGCGCTGGCGGCTTGTGCGCTGGTGATCGACTGCACGGTCGAAGGCCTGATGCACGCGCCCGAGTTGCCGGCCATTCTCAAAGGCAATGGCGCCACGCAGCCGCGCATCGTGTACGTGAGCAACGAACACCCCGAAGCCCTGGCACGCCTATTGCCCGACGACGCCACCGAGGCGCGGGTGAAAGAGCATGTGAAGCGCATGCGGGCGGCGAAAGCCATGCGGGTCACGTCGAGCGCGGGAACCGATCTGACCATCTCGCTGCAAGGAGCGGTGGTGGGCGGCAATTGGGGCGCCACCATTCGCCCGGGCACGCTGACCCATTGGCCAGGTGGCCTGGTGTTGGCCTTTCCCGCTGCAGGCAGCGTGAACGGCCGGCTGGTGCTGGCGGAGGGCGATGTGAACCTGACCTTCAAGCGCTACATCGAGCGCCCGATCACGCTGACCATCGAGCAAGACCATGTGACCCGCATTGAGGGCTCGGGGGTGGACGCAGAACTGCTGCGCTCGTATTTCGCCGCATGGGGCGACAAAGAAAGCTACGCCGTGAGCCACGTGGGCTACGGTCTCAACGATGCAGCGCGCTGGGACAGCATGGCGCTCTACGACAAACGCGATTTCAACGGCACCGAGCTGCGCGCTTTTGCCGGCAACTTCCTCTACAGCACGGGCGCCAACGAGGTGGCGGGCCGCCATACGCGCGGCCACTTCGATTGGCCGATGCGGGCTTGCACCGTTCAGCTCGATGGCCACACAGTGGTGGATCATGGCAAGGTCGCGACCGCATGAACAGCTTGCCTTCGTTCATGGCCTTGGGCAGTGGTCCGACCGTCTTGATGCTCCACGGCATTGGTGGAGGCCACAAAGCCTTTGCGCCGCAAGTCGAAACGCTGGCCAGCGCGGGCTACCGCGCCGTGGCCTGGGACATGCCGGGCTACGGTCGCAGCGCGCCGATCGAGCCATACACCTTCAAAGGCCTTGCCCAAAGTGCGCTCGATCTGATCGACGCTTTGCAATGCGAGAGCGTGGCCCTGGTGGGCCACAGCATGGGCGGCATGGTGGCGCAGGAGCTGGTGGCCCGTCGGCCCGACCGTGTCAACCGGCTGGTGTTGTGTGGCACGTCGTCGGTCTTTGGCAAGCGAACCGATGGTCGGCTGGACGCAACCTGGGCCGAACAGTTCATTGGCCAGCGCACCGCGCCGCTGGACGCTGGCCAGACCATGGAGCAGATGGCGCAGAAGCTCATTCCGCAAATGGTGGGACCAGGCGCTTTGCCCGAGGGGCTGCGGCTGGCCGAGTTCTGCATGGCCAACGTGCCGCCATCGACCTACCGGCGCGCGCTGGAGGCCTTGGTGACTTTCGACCGCCAGAGCGCACTGGCCGACATCCGTGTGCCCACGCTCATGGTCGCCGGCGAGTTCGACCGCAATGCCGCGCCCTCGGTGATGAAGCAGATGGCCAACAGTGTTCCCCGCGCGCGTTATGCAGAAGTCGCGGGCATGGGGCACTTGATGAACCTGGAAGCACCCGACGCGTTCGACGCCTTGTTGCTTGACTTTTTGAGCGAGCCTTTGCCGGCGCCGCTGCCCGGGGCCCATTGAACCAACAGAATTGAGGACACCAAACGCATGACACGACGCGCCAAAGCTCGACTTCACGCCCGCTGTGGGCGATATGCCCTTCACGCCTTTGCAGGCCCGCTTGCTCAGCCAGGCCCATGCCCTCGGTCGCGACAAGTTCGCCGCTCGTGCATCGCAATGGGACAAAGAGGCCAGTTTTCCGTTCGCCAACTATGACGACCTGCGCGACGCAGGCTTCCTCAAGCTCTGCGTGCCCACCAGCCACGGCGGCCTGGGCGCCGACTACGCCACCTACATGATGGTGGCGGCTGAGATCGGGCGTTTTTGCGGCGCCACCGCACTGACCTGGAACATGCACATCTGCTCCACCATGTGGACGGGCGTATTGGCCGACGGCATTGCCATGAGCGACACCGAACGGGCCGAGCACGCCGCGCGCCGTGAGCTGCATTTTCAGCGCATCGTCAACGATGGCGCCATCTACGCCCAGCCATTCAGCGAAGGCAGCGCGGCGGCGGCCGGCAAGGCGCCGTTTGGCACCACGGCGAAAAAGGTCGACGGCGGCTGGCTGATCAACGGCCGCAAAATCTTTGCCAGTCTCTCGGGTGCTGCCGATTACTACGGCATTCTGTGCACCGAAGACAAAGGCGACGAACACCCCGACGCCCGCGACACGCTCTACATCAGCGTGCCCGCCACAGCAGAAGGGTTTGCCATCAGCGGCGAGTGGGACCCGCTGGGCATGCGCGGCACGGTGAGCCGCAACCTCGCCTTCAAAGACGTGTTCGTGAGCGACGCCGAACAGCTCATGCCGCGCGGCATCTACTTCAAGGGTGCGCAAACATGGCCCGCCATGTTCTTTACGTTGTCACCCACCTACCTTGGCATCGCCAACGCCGCCTACGACTTCACCGTGCAATACCTGCGCGGCGAAGTGCCTGGCGAGCCGCCCGTGAAACGCCGCATGTACGCCACCAAACAGATTGCCGTGGCGCAAATGCGCATCCAGCTGGAGAACATGCGCAGCATCTTCGTGCGCGCCATTCAAGAGGCCAAACCCAACCCCAGCAAAGACGAAAAAATGCGCCTCTACGCCGCGCATTACAGCGTCATGGAAGGCGCCAACGACATCGCCCGTCTGGCCATTCGAACCTGCGGCGGCCAGAGCATGATGAAACACCTGCCGCTGGAACGGCTCTACCGTGACAGCCGTTGCGGCGCCCTGATGCTGCCCTGGACGGCCGAACTCATTCTCGACCGCATGGGCCGTGAGACGCTGTACGAGGCGGGCGAAAAAGACCAGTGAAACAGCGCGACCGCGCAGAGCGTCACGCGTTTGGCCTTTGAGGCGTGGCTGTATTTGCAGCCTGTCACGCCGGCTTGCCTAGAATGCCGGGATGCGTTTGATTTTCAATTCATTTTTGGTGGTTGCCGCGGCAACGATGGCGGGCGCGGGCATGGTCTGGGCGGCGCCGATCAAACCGGCGCTGAGCAGTGGCCCCGGGCACCCTCTGGCCGACGTGCGGGGGAGCGATCCTTGTGAAGAGTTTGTGGCCCGTTTGCCCAACGTGAAGCGCCCGCTGTGTGCCGCTGCCCAGCTCAAGCCCACGGTAGGGCGCTCGGTGCAGGGGCGAACTTTGTATGCCCGCGATGTGGTGGCGCCCGAAGCGCAGTTCAGGGTATTGGTTGTTGGCGCCATTCACGGCGACGAGCTCTCGTCGGCTGCGGTGGCCTTGCACTGGATCCAGAATGCGCTGGAAACGCCGGCCAATGCCCATTGGCGGTTCGTTCCGGCGCTCAACCCCGATGGGTTGCTGATGCGCCCTACCCGGCGAATGAACGCCAATGGCGTGGATCTGAACCGCAACTTTCCAACGCCCAACTGGGAGCGCGATGCCAAGATCTATTGGGAGCAGCGCACCCGCAAAGACCCGCGCCGCTGGCCTGGCCCCAAGCCTTTGTCGGAACCCGAGTCGCGATTCCTCTTCGATGAAATGGCGCGGTTCCAGCCCGACATGATCGTGAGCATCCATGCGCCCTATGGCGTGCTGGATTTTGACGGCCCCGGTACGCCGCCGCCCAAGCTGGGGCGCCTTTACCTTGATCAGGTGGGCATTTACCCGGGCAGCCTGGGCAATTACGGCGGCGTGCACAAAGGCATGCCGGTGGTGACCATTGAGCTGCCCAGTGCCTTTCGCACGCCGCTGGATTCGGAAATGCGCCAGATGTGGATCGATCTGTTGCGCTACATGAGCGAACGCCTGGTGGTGCCCAAAGATCAGTCGCCGAGGGTGATCCCGGTCAAGGCCAAGAAGGTGGGCTGAAAAGGGACCCGAAACCCTCAGGCGAAAAAAAACCAACCCTAGGGTTGGTTTTTTGATTTCTGACAGCGCATCACGCCGACGAAACCTGGTTGTTGTTGGACTGAGTGTCTCCTCGGTCCCCCGCGGTCTATGGCGAGCTATGCGCCGTGCGAGTGCCGTTAATGTAGACCAATGCACCAGTGGTGGGCATTGGGATTTTCCCTTGGGATGGCCCGGCGGGCCGGCTGGTTCGCATCGGGGTTTACTCCTCAAATTGAAGCGCTCAGCGCCCTGTACACAGCCCAGTCAGCACCTTTTTAGGGTGAGCAGACGGGCCGTTGCTGCCTCTTGAGTACTTCCCACCGACAACTTCAAGCCCGCGCGGCCTGGCACAGGAAATGCAACAAAAGGTTCGTCGTTGGAAAGGATTGCAACATGCGCCACTCGCTGGGAACCCTCCCAAGCTCTATTTCGCCTGCGTTTTGCGCAGCCATGCCGCTGGTGCTGGCTTCGGGCACGGCCTGCGCTGCGCCACTTTCGGCGCCAGGTCTGGTCGAGATGGCCAGCCTCAGCGGCGCCGACACCGTTTGGATGATGGTCTCGACCGCGCTGGTGCTGCTCATGACCTTGCCTGGCATTGCCCTGTTTTACGGTGGCATGGTGCGCCGCTTCAACGTGATCAACACGATGGCCAGCGTGGTGGGCATTGCGGCGCTGGTGAGTGTGCTGTGGTTCGGGCTGGGCTATTCCCTGGCGTTCACGCCCGGTATGTCCGCATGGGCCCCATGGATAGGCGGTGTCGATCGCATCGGCTTTGCGGGGATGGAATTTTGGGGGGTGAGTGGCCAGGTCGCAGTCAGCCACATCGCACCGCTGATCCCCGAGTCGGTTTTTGCCATGTTCCAGCTCACCTTTGCCATCATCACCTGTGCGCTGGTCGTCGGCGCACTGGTGGAGCGCATGCGCTTTGGCGCGTTGTTGCTCTTTGCCGGGCTGTGGTTGCTGTTTGTCTATGTGCCCATTGCGCACTGGGTGTGGGAGCCCGGCGGCTGGCTGGCCCAGCTGGGTGTGCTGGATTTTGCGGGCGGATCGGTGGTGCACATCAATGCCGGTGTCGCAGCTTTGATGTGTGCCTATGCCTTGGGTCCGCGCGAGGGCTACGGCACCGAACCGTTTCTGCCTTTCAATCTTGGCCTGACCATGGCGGGAACGGGTCTGTTGTGGGTAGGCTGGTTTGGTTTCAATGCCGGCTCGGCCTTGGCCGCCGATGGCCGGGCCGGACTGGCGCTGGCGGTCACGCACCTGGCCGCAGCGGCTGGCGCGTTGTCCTGGATGGCCGCCGAATGGCTGACGCGGCGGCGTACTTCGTTGCTGGGGTTGTGCTCAGGTGTGGTGGCCGGTCTGGTGGCGATCACGCCCGCCGCGGGTTTTGTGACCATGCGATCGGCCCTGCTGATCGGCTTGGTGGCGGGCGCGGCCTGCTACTGGGGTGCCACCGCCCTCAAACGCCGCTTGGGTGCCGACGACTCGCTGGACGTGTTTGGCGTGCACGGTGTGGGTGGCCTGGTCGGTGCCTTGATGACCGGTTTGTTGGCCGATCCGGCCATTTCGGGACAGTCTGGGAGCATCGTGACGCAGGCCATCGGCTGCCTGGCAGTGCTCGTCTACAGCCTGCTCATGACCGCGGTGGTGTTGTGGGTCACGTCGCGCCTGACCCGCCTGCGGGTGCCTGTGGCGCAGGAGCGCAGCGGGCTGGACCTTGCCTTGCACAACGAACAACTCAGCGGGTGAGCGGGCATGTCTGGACACAGCGATGCCCTTGCCACGGCCGCTCATTTGCATGTGCTGCTGCGGCGCAATACGGGTCGCGTCACCGACACAGAGTGGATGGCGAGCAACCCTGACTACGCCCGCGCCATGGTGGCCTTCACGCGAGACAAGGCGCGCAGCGAGAATCTGCCGGGCTTGCTGCCCTGGGCGGACAAGCTGGAAGCGCTGATTCCCCTGATGGGTGCGCCCGACCGCAAGCCCCTGCTGGTCGCTGTCACCGAGCGCCTCAAAGCGGCTCCACGAGGGGTTGACGCTGGAGAGCGGCCCCTGTCTGCTGGCCGGGCCGGTGCCTTCCGAGACGCTGGCCTTGCGCCAGGGCCCGCCCCGCAGGGGGACTCACGCTATGTCGGCGGCATTCGGTAAGGCGTTGGCCGGGGTGCCTGGGCGCCGCTGAACAAGTCGCTCGCAGCATCCTGCATATTCGGCCTAGGCGCCTGCCAGTATCCAGCGCGCCGCCTTTTCCGCGATCATGAGGGTGGGGCTGTTGGTGTTGCCGCTGGTGATGGTGGGCATCACGCCCGCGTCCACCACGCGCAGCGCCGCCACGCCGTGCACCCGCAGATGGTTGTCAACCACAGCCGTTGCGTCGTTGACCTGGCCCATTTTGGTGGTGCCCACTGGGTGGAAGATGGTGCTGGCAATGTCGCCGGCCAGGCGGGCGAGTTCCTCGTCGGTCTGGAACTGCACACCTGGTTTGAATTCTTCGGGCTGGTATTTCGCCAGCGCTGGCTGCGTGACGATGGTGCGCGTGACGCGCAGGCTGTCGGCCGCCACCTGCCGGTCCTCTGGGGTGCTGAGGTAGTTGGGTGCGATGGCCGGGGCGTCTTCAAAGCGACCTGAGCGTATGCGCACGTGGCCCCGGCTCGTGGGGTTGAGGTTGCAAACGCTGGCGGTGATGGCCGGAAAGCTGTGCAGCGGTTCACCGAAAGCGTCGAGGCTGAGCGGCTGCACGTGGTATTCGATGTTGGGCCAGGGCTGGTCGGGGCTGCTGCGGGTGAAGGCGCCGAGCTGGCTGGGCGCCATGCTCATGGGGCCGGTGCGCGTGAGCATGTATTCCAGGCCGATCTTTGCCTTGCCCCACAGTGAGCTGGCCAGGGTGTTGAGCGTTTGTGCGCCCTGCACCTTGAACACGGTGCGGATCTGCAAATGATCTTGAAGGTTGTCGCCCACACCGGGCAGGTCGTGGGCCACTTCGATGCCGTGCTCGCGCAGCAGGGCCGCCGGGCCGATGCCCGAGAGCTGCAGGATTTGGGGTGAGTTGACGCTGCCCGCGCTCAAGACCACTTCACGCGTTGCGCTCACGCCCACGCTTTGTCCTCCACGCAGCAGCTCGGCGCCGGTGCAGCGCAGGCTGCCGTCGGCCTGGCGTGCCAGCAAAAGGCGCTGCACGCGGGTCTCGGTCCAAATGGTGAGGTTGGGACGGTTGGCCGCGGGACGCAAGAAGGCTTTGGAGGCGTTCCAGCGCCAACCGTCTTTCTGGTTGACCTCAAAGTAGCCCACGCCCTCGTTGCTGCCGCCGTTGAAATCGTTGGTGGCGGGAATACCGGCCTGCTGTGCGGCGAGCGAAAAGGCGTCGAGCACGTCCCAGCGCAGGCGCTGCTTTTCTACCCGCCATTCGCCCCCGCCGCCCAGGCGGGCGTTGCCGTGCAGCGCGGCGAAGGCTGGCTCATCGCGGGTGTCGAGCCGGTGGTGGTTTTCGTGGGCCTTGAAGTCGGGCAGGCAGTTGGCCCATCGCCAATCGTCGTCGCCGGTGAGGTCGGCCCATTGGTCGTAGTCGCGCGCTTGGCCGCGCATGTAGATCATGCCGTTGATGCTCGAGCAGCCACCCAGACCCAGGCCGCGCGGGTAGCGCAGGCGGCGGCCGTTGAGACCGGCGTCGGGCTCGGTCTGGTAGAGCCAGTCGGTGCGAGGGTTGCCGATGCAATACAGATAGCCCACGGGAATGTGGATCCAGTGGTAATTGTCTTTGCGGCCCGCTTCGATCAGCAGCACGCGGTTGGCCGGGTCGGCGCTCAGGCGGTTGGCCAGCAGGCAGCCGGCCGTACCGGCGCCGATCACGAGAAAATCGAAGGTGGTGGAGGAACTCATGGCGAAGGGTCAGGGGTGAAGTTGGGTGGCAGCTCATCTTCGGGCAGCGCGAAGTCGCCCCGATGGTAGGCCTCGACAACCGTCTGTGCCTGTCGCATCAGCTTCTCGGGAACCATGACGCGAACCGGAATGGCGCTGGCCAGCAGCCCATGGGCCTGCACCAGCTGGGCATCGGCCACCATCGCCGGCACGCCGCCCGCTTGCAGGCAGCCGCGCAACAAGAAGGCTTCGGTAGGACTGAAAAAGGTGACCAGCGTTTGCCAGTCACCATCGGTGGGGTCGTAGGGGCTGTCGCCGTGCATGGTCGGGCTCAGCGCCTGGCGCTGTTGGTCAGGCGCTGGCGCGCAGAGAGAACGTGGGATGTGATCATCTGTTCATTATTGACCCGGCCTTGTGTCGCCACAACAGCCTGGGCGGACGGCGGTCACAATGCGGGCTTTGCCTCCCGGGCCTCTTCATGCACGCAGCGCTACAGAACAACCAGTTTTTCGTCAAAGAACACGTGGGCCTTTTCAAGGCGGCGAACAACTACGACATCTTTGACCCGACTTCGCAACAAAAGGTGTTGGAGTGCCGCGAACCCGAGCTGGGCATCTTCACCAAGGTGTTTCGCTTCACCGACTACAAGCGCATGACGCCGTTTTCGGTGGAAATTCGCACGCCCGAAGGGCAGAAGGTGTTGACGGTCAAGCGCGGCATTTCGCTGATTTTGTCGACGGTGGATGTGATGGACGAAAACGACCGCGTGGTGGGCCATTTCAGCCAGAAGCTGTTTTCCATCGGCGGCAAATTCGATGTGCTCGATGCGCAAAAACAGGTGGTGTGCACGCTGCGAGGCAAATGGACCAGCTGGGACTTCCGCTTCGTGCGCGGAGAGACCGAACTGGCCAGCGTGACCAAACAATGGATGGGTGTGGGCAAAGAGCTGTTCACCTCGGCAGACAACTATGTGTTGTCCATCGCCCCCGCCGTGGCCGCGAACGACCCCACCCGCCTGCTGATCATGGCCGCGGTGATGTGTATCGACATGGTGCTCAAGGAGTGAGCGCCAGTCTTTCTCACCAGTTGCTGGGAAAGTCGTAGTTCAGATCGAGCACCCGGCCGGCCATGGCCGGCAGCATGTGGGCAAGGAACACCTCGCCCACCCATTTGCGCTCACTGTCTTTGGCAGGGTCGCCAGAACCACCATGCAGCGCCAGGCTCGCAAACGCCCCGATGCCCAGTTCCAGTGAAAGTCCCGCGGGCACGTGTGGCGGGCGAACCTGGCTGCCCGGTACGGCCGCGGTTTCCAGCCGCCAGGCGCCAATGAAACGATCGAAACTGCCGACGGTGCCGCCGCGCCAGACCTCGGCCACGTAGACGTTCCACACCGTACCCGGCACTTCGCTGACGAAGCCCCAGTCGAACTCGTAGATGCGCTCGGGCGCGCCGTCGGTAAAAAGCTCGAGCTGCTGCACATCTGGTCGGCCGGCGAATTCGGTGAACATC
>CAVORS010000019.1:0-39669 GCA_963698635.1 uncultured beta proteobacterium | reverse complement strand
CCACGTATCGCTCGTCGATGCCGAGACCACCCCAGACGATGGGGCCGGTGTCCACCGTGACGGGCGTGCCGTCCTTGTGGGTGCGCTTGCCGTTGGACTCCATGTCCATTTGCTGCACGAAGGGCGTGAAACGCACCAGGCGCGAGGCGTAGGGCACGATCAGGTGGGTCGGGCAGTTCAGGAAATTGCGGTTCCAGATGCCGGACAGCGCCATCAGCACCGGCAGGTTGCTCGCGAGCGGCGCGGAGCAGAAATGTTCGTCCATGGCGCGCGCGCCGGCGAGGAAGTCGTCGGAAGCCCGCGCCACCGATGCCGATGGCCAGCGGCAGGCCCAGCGCCGACCAGACCGAGTAGCGGCCGCCCACCCAGTCCCAGAACAGAAAGGTGTTGTCGGCGGCATAGCCGAGCTTCGCCGATCGTGCGGGGCTGGCGGTGATGGCCACGAGGTGTTTGGCCACGCGGTCGGCGGGCACGCCGTTGTCGGTCAGCCAGCGCTGGCAGCTGGCCGCGTTGGTGAGGGTTTCCTGGGTGGTGAAGGTTTTGCTGGAGACCACGACAAGGGTGCGCGCGGCATCGAGCTTGTGCAGCACGCTGTACAGCGCCCAGGCGTCGGGGTTGGACACGTAGTGCACGCGGGGGCCGGTGCCGGTCAGGTGGGCCATGGCGTCGGCCGCCATGCGGGGGCCCAGGTCGGAGCCACCGATGCCGATGTTGACGATGTCGGTGAAGGGTTCGTTGGAGTGACCGGTGATGCTGCCGATGCGCACGCCATCGGCGAAGGCGCACATGCGATCGAGCTCGCGCGCCACATCGGCGCTGATGGCCTCACCCCATGGGCCGGCCTGGCCGCGCAGGGCGACGTGCAGCACCGGGCGCTTTTCGGTGGTGTTGATCACGTCGCCGCGGAACATGGCGTCGCGCTGCTGCGCCACGCCAGCCTGCTCGGCCAGCGCCAGCAGCGCGGCCTCGATGGCGGGCGAAAGGCGCTGGCGGCTGGCGTCCAGCGTCAGGCCGGCGGCGCTGACGCGCATGCGCTGGGCGCGGCCAGCGTCGGACTTCAGCACATCGCGCAGGTGCGGCTGGGGCGCTGCGGCAAGCTGGGTCAGGGTTTGCCAGGCGGGCAGGGCGGTGGGTGAAACGTTCGATGCGGACATGGGTGTCTCCCTAAATATGTTGTCTGTTGAGCAGATGCTAACGAATGACATGCCATGCAGGCGCGCGATGTCTTCAACCAAGCACACCGCGGAGCCGGCTTGGCCGGGCCACCAGCATCGTCCCCTCGAGGGAACGACGCGAGGCGTCGCAGGGGTGGATCAGCCTGCTGCGAGTGCCGTGGCTTCCTTGGCCAGTTGGGTGATTTTGGCCCAGTCGCCAGCCTTCAATGCGTCGGCGGGCGTGAGCCAGGAACCGCCGGCCATGGCCACGTTGGGCAGCTTCAGAAAGTCTTTGAGGTTCTCCGGGCTGACGCCGCCGGTGGGGCAGAAGCTCACGTCGGGAATCGGCGCGCCCATGGCCTTCAACATGCCCATGCCGCCGGCCTGAGACGCCGGAAAGAGCTTCATCAGCGAGAAGCCCTGTTCGCGGCGGTGCATCACTTCGCCGGGCGTCATCACGCCGGGGATGAAGGGCAGCTTGGCGGCTTTCACGGCCTCGACCAGCGCATCGGTGCAGCCGGGCGAGAGCGCAAAGGTGCAGCCGGCGTCGATCACGCGCTGCACTTCGCTCACGCGGGTCACGGTACCGGCGCCCAGGTGCATTTCAGGCACGGCCTTGGCCACGGCTTCGATCGATGCCAGCGCAGCGTCGGAGCGCAGGGTGATCTCCATCACGTCGATGCCGCCTTCGAGCAGGGCATGGGCCAGGGGCACGGCGTGGGCCGGATCGCTCAGCACGATGACGGGGACAACGCGGGATTGGAAAGCGGGTCGGGAGAAGCAGGTGGTGGTCATGTTGGAAACTTCCAGTTCAAGGGCGATCGCCAAAAAGAGGGGAGGCGCCGGACTCGGCGGTCGAGGCGTGGGCTCGGAAAAGGCCGAACAGCTCGCGGCCGGTGCCATGGGCGTTGTGGCTGAGGTCGGGGTGTTTGACGGTGCGGGCGGCGAGCGTGGCCGCGTCCACTTCAAGCTCCAGAATGCCTTGCTCGCAATCGAGCGTGATCCAGTCGCCATCTTGCACCTTGGCGATCGGGCCGTCGGCCAGGGCTTCGGGGCTGAGGTGGATGGCGGCGGGCACCTTGCCCGAAGCGCCGGACATGCGGCCGTCGGTCACCAGCGCCACTTTGAAACCCTTGTCCTGCAACACGGCCAGGGGCGGCGTGAGCTTGTGCAACTCGGGCATGCCGTTGGCGCGCGGACCCTGGTAGCGCACCACGGCGATCAGGTCGCGGTTGATCTCGCCGGCGTTGAACAGGGCCAGCAAATCCTGCTGGTCGCTCACCACCACGGCTTGCGCGCGCACCACGCGGTGTTCGGGCTTGACGGCGGAGACCTTGACCACGCTGCGGCCCAGGTTGCCCTGGAGCAGGCGCAGGCCGCCATCGGCGCTGAACGGCGCGCTCACGGGGCGCAGCACCGCGTCGTCGGCGCTCTGCGCGGGCACGGGGCGCCAGGCCAGCTCGCCGTTGTTGAGCCAGGGTTCGTTGGTGTAGGCGTCCAGGCCCTGGCCCATGACGGTGGTCACATCGCCGTGCAGCAAGCCGTTGGCCAGCAACTCGCTCATCAGGTAGCCCATGCCGCCGGCGGCGTGGAAATGGTTCACATCGGCGCTGCCGTTGGGGTAGACGCGGGCCAGCAGCGGCACCACGGCGGAGAGTTCGGAGAAATCGTCCCAGTCGATCAGCACGCCGGCGGCGCGGGCCATGGCGATCAGGTGGATGGTGTGGTTGGTGGAGCCGCCGGTGGCGAGCAGGCCGATGATGCCGTTGACGATGGCTTTTTCCGACACGATGTCGGCCATGCGGATGCGTTCACCGCCGGTCTTGCCGGTGTTCTGGAAGGCGCGCTTGACGGCTTCCAGCGTGAGCGCGGCGCGCAAATCGGTACCGGGGTTGACGAAGCTGGAACCGGGCAGGTGCAGGCCCATGATTTCCATCAGCATCTGGTTGCTGTTGGCGGTGCCGTAGAAGGTGCAGGTGCCGGGTGAGTGGTAGGCCTGCGATTCGCTCTCCAGCAGGGCGTCGCGGCCGACCAGGCCTTGCGCGTACTGCTGGCGCACCTTGGCTTTGGCGTCGTTGGACAGGCCGCTGGTCATGGGGCCGGCGGGCACGAACACGGTGGACAGGTGGCCGAACTGCACCGCGCCCATGAACAGGCCGGGCACGATCTTGTCGCACACGCCCAGCATCAGCGCGGCGTCGAACACGTTGTGCGACAAGCCGACCGCGGTGGACATGGCGATCACGTCGCGCGAAAACAGCGAGAGCTCCATGCCTTCGGCGCCTTGCGTGACACCGTCGCACATGGCGGGCACGCCGCCGGCCATCTGGGCGGTGAAGCCCAGCGAGCGCGAGATCTCGCGGATGGTTTCGGGGTAGTGCTCATAGGGCTGGTGGGCCGAGAGCATGTCGTTGTAGGCGCTGATGATGCCGAGATGGGGCGCGCGCTCGGCATGGATCTTCAGCTTGTCGGCCATGGGCAGGGCGGCTGTGGTGTGGGCCATGTTGGCGCAGCCCATGCCGCCGCGCTGGGTGCCGGCTTTGGCGTTGTGCGCCATGGTGTCGAGGTAGGCGGCGCGGGGGCCAGCGCTGCGGTCGATGATGCGCTGGGTGACGCTGGCGAGGGTGGGGTGCAAGAGGTGTCGTCATGGTTGGGCATCCTTGTGGGGTTCAGCTCGTCCAGACTTGCACGTCGCAAGCCGGGCTGTTGAGCAACAGAGAAATGGGCAGGGCCGGGTTGGCGGCCTTCTGGGCTTCGCTGGTAGACCTTGAGTTTGGCCTCGCCCGAAAGCGGCAGGTGCACATGGCGGGCCATCAGCAACACCGGCAGCGTGAACGTGAGCCGCGCATGGGGCGCGGTGGCGGGGCGTACCCAGGCGGTCGGGCCGGGAGACGCCAGAGCCTCTTCAAGTCCGGGCGCAGCGGGGAACAGCGAGGCGGTGTGGCCGTCTTCGCCCATGCCGAGCACGACCACATCGAGCGGGAAAGTCACTTTGGACAAGCGCTGGTTGGCCGCACCAACAAGACGGGCCAGGGTCGCATCGTCCAGATCGGCAGGCACGGTATCGAACAGCGTCACGAATGTGGCCGCGGCCGCCGCGCCTTGCAGCAGATGCTGGCGCACCAGGGCGGTGTTGCTGTCGGCATGGTCATGCGGTACACAACGCTCGTCGACCAGCATCACCTGCACCTTGGCCCAGTCCAGATCCTGGTCGCGCAGTTGCTCGAACAGGGCGATGGGCGATTTGCCGCCGGAAACGGCCAGCGAAGCTTCACCGCGCTCGGCAATGGCCGCGCGCAGTCCGTCGGCGATGGCGGCGGCGAGGGCCGAAGGCGTGGCGTTGAGGTGTTCAGAAATCATGTGACTCGGCTCGCTGATCAAATGGGTGAAATGGCTTCGGTAGGGCCTGCCCGCAAGGGTGGGGTGGAAGGCGCGAGGTGCCTTAAACCGAGGGCACCGCGGAACCGGCTTTGCCGGGCCGCCAGTGCCGCCCCCTTGAGGGGGTCGCGTGCAGCGCGGCGGGGGTGGGCCAAGTTCGGCGGCGCGGGGGCGTCAAGACTCTTCCACCCAGGACGAATCCTCGCGCGCCATCAGGGCCGAAGAGGCGGCGGGGCCCCAGGTGCCGGCGGTGTAAGCCTTGGGCTTTTCGTTGAGCTGTTTCCAGCCGTCGATGATGGGGTCGACCCATGTCCACGCCGCTTCCAGTTCGTCGCGGCGCATGAAGTGGGTCAAGCGGCCTTTGATCACGTCGATCAGAAGACGCTCGTAGGCCTCGGCGCGGCGCTCGGTGAAAGCCGATTCCAGGTCGAGGTTCAGGTGCACAGGGCGAAGTTTCATGCCGCTGCCGGGCTCTTTGGCCATCATGTGCAGCTGCACGTGCTCTTCGGGCTGCAGGCGGATCATCAGGCGGTTCACCGACTGGCGCGGCGAATCGTTGAAGATGGTGAAAGGCAGGTCGGCGAACTCGATCACGATTTCCGAGCGCCGCTCGGCCATGCGCTTGCCGGTGCGCAGGAAGATCGGCACATTGGCCCAGCGCCAGTTGTTGATGTGGGCTTTCAGCGCCACGAAGGTTTCGGTGCGGCTGTCGTTGGGCACGTTCTCCTCTTGCAGGTAGCCGATGGCCGAGCCGTCTTTGGATGCCCCAGGGCTGTATTGGCCGCGCACCGTGTCTTTGGCCACGTCGGCGATGGTCATGGGGCGCAGCGAGCGCAGGACCTTGAGTTTTTCGTCGCGCACGGCATCAGGGTCCAGCGAGACCGGCGGCTCCATGGCCACGATGCACAGCAGCTGCAGCAGGTGGTTCTGGATCATGTCGCGCATGGCGCCGGTGCCGTCGTAGAAGCCGGCGCGGCTGCCCACGCCCACGCTCTCGGCCACGGTGATCTGCACGCTCTTGATGTGCGGGCTGCGCCACAGCGGCTCGAAGATCGTGTTGCCAAAGCGCAGGACCATCAGGTTTTGCACCGTCTCCTTGCCCAGGTAGTGGTCGATCCGGAAGATCTGCTGTTCCTGGAAATACTGGCCGACTTCGTCGTTGATCTTTTGCGCCGAAGCGAGGTCGTGACCCAGCGGCTTTTCCAGCACGACGCGGGCCTTGGCATCGATCAGCTTGGCGCCGGCGAGGTTGGCGCAAATCCCGGTGAACAGGGTGGGCGCGGTGGCGAGGTAGTACACCCGGTCGGAGTCCGGCTGCATGGCTGCGGCCAGCGTGGTGAAGTCTTTGGCCTGTGTGGCGTCGACGCAGACAAAGTTCAGGCGCTCAACGAAACTGGCCCAGGCCACGTCGCTGAAGGCTTCGCTGTCGATGAATCCGGTCACCTTCTCTTGCAGGAAGGCCACGAAGGCGGCGCGGTCCCAGTCCTGGCGGCCGAGCGCGTGGATGCGGGTCTGCGCAGGCAGGTTGTTGTGGAGATGGGCCATGAACAAGGCTGGCAACAGCTTGCGCACGGAGAGATCGCCTGCACCACCAAAGATCACAAGATCCAGCGGAGCGGCGGCGGAGGAGGGTGTGGAAGTGGCCATGTCTCGTTGTTGTGGTTACGGGTTTTGAAGAATTTTATTGTAATTAAGTTACATCGCAGATTCTTTTTTGAGCCCATGGCAAAACCAGGGGTCCTGCGCATGGGCTCCACGGTCACGCATTCGAGGTTCAGAGCGCGGTGATCGCGGCCTTGGACAGGGCGACGCGCGCGCGCGCGGCCTGCAGGCTGGGCGGCACGCAGCCAACCTCCTGCACGCAGAGGCTGGCGCTGGCCAGGGCATGGCTCAGGATGTGTTCCACGTCGGTTGCGTCGAGGTGCAGGGCCGCGGCGTCGTTGGCCGCTTGCATCGCGGGGCGCTCCAGCAGCGCGACCAGCATGCCGGCCAGGAAGCAGTCGCCCGCGCCCACGGTGTCTGCCACCCTGACCGGCGCGGTCTCGATGCCATGCCAGGCCGAGCCGTCGCGGTGCATCAGGATGGCGCCCTTGGCACCGAGAGTGAGGGCGAGCCACGCGGCAGATGTTTGCGCCAGCAAGGCGCGCGCGGCTTCTACTGGGTTGCCTTCGCCAAAGCCCAGGGTGACGAGGTCGTCGTCGCTCACCTTAACGATGTGGGCCTCGGCCAGGGCGTTCATCACGCTGGTCTGGTAGGCCGCCATGTCGGGCACGATGGCCGGACGCAGGTTGGCGTCAACCACGACCAGCTTGCCGGCGGCGCGCTGGGCTTTGAGCCAGGGCAGGTACTTGTCGGCATCGTCGGCGACGAGCGCAAGACAGCCGGTGGCGATCACCTTCAGTGTCGGGTGGGCTGCGCACTGGGCCGTCATTTCGCTGGCAGACACCTGGCGGTCGGCCACGCCTTCGCGGTAGAAGCTGTAGCTGGCCTTGCCTTCGGCGTCGAGGCCGACGACGGCCAGCGAGGTGGGTTCGTGCACCGGGTTTTCGCGCGCCAGCTGCACGCCGGCTTCGTGGATGGCTGCGGCCATGCCGCGGCCGAAGCGGTCGGCAGACAGGGGGTTGAGATAGAGCGTGCCCACGCCCTGGTGGCCCAGCGCGCGGGTGAGGTTGTAGACAGCCCCGCCGTTGCAGGGGCGCAGGCGCCCATCGGGCTCCTGAATCATGTCCATGAGGGCCTCGCCGGCGGTGGCGACTTGAAGGGGGGCGTTGGGACTAGGGAAAACCATAACTAAATCCAATTGATTTATTAACCTGTTCGCGAATATAGTTCAATCACTCGGCAGCGTCCAGCGTGAAAACCCCAAGAGGGGCCTGTTGAGGTTTCGATTGACCGACCTTTTCTTTCATCCCCTTGAGGAGACACTGATGAACAAATTTGCCCCCGCTCTCGTGCTGTCCGCCTTGGCTCTGGCCGCTGGCGCTGCAACCGCTGCCGAACCCGTGATCGGCCTGATCACCAAGACCGAGTCCAACCCTTTCTTCGTGAAGATGAAGGAAGGCGCTGAAGCCGAAGGCAAGAAGCTGGGCGCCAAGGTGCTGTCCGCAGCCGGCAAGACCGACGGCGACAACGCCGGTCAGGTCACCGCCATGGAGAACATGATCGCCGCTGGTGCCAAGACCATCCTGATCACCCCTTCTGATGCTAAGGCCATCATTCCTGCCATCAAGAAGGCCCAAGCGCCAGGGCGTGATGGTGATCGCACTCGACAGCCCGACCGACCCGGCCTCCGCTGTGGATGCCCTGTTCGCCACCGACAACTACAAGGCCGGCGTGCTGATCGGTCAGTACGCCAAGGTCGCCATGAACGGCAAGAAGCCCGTGATCGCCACGCTCGACCTGTTCCCGGGTCACCCCGTGGGTGCCCAGCGCCACAACGGCTTCCTGAAAGGCTTTGGCTTGACCGCGCCTGATGCGAAGAGCAACGAACTGGGTGGCGCGGCTGCCGGCGTGGTCTGCATGGCCGACAGCTTCGGCGACGCCGCCAAGGGTCAGACCGGCATGGAAAACTGCCTGCAGAAGAACCCCGACATCAACCTGGTCTACACGATCAACGAACCAGCAGCCGCCGGCGCCTACAAGGCGCTGAAGGCCGCAGGCAAGGAAAAAGACGTGGTCATCGTCTCGGTGGACGGCGGCTGCGCCGGCATCAAGGACGTGGGCGCCGGTGTCATCACCGCCACCTCGCAGCAGTACCCGCTGAAGATGGCCGCCATGGGCGTGGCCGCTGGTGTCGAGTACGCCAAGACCGGCAAGAAGGTCAGCGGCTACACCGACACCGGTGTGACCCTGATCGCTGGCAAGGCCGTGGCCGGTGTGGACAGCAAAGACGTGCAGACCGGTATGGACCTGTGCTGGGGCAACAAGTAACTCCCTGAAGCAGGGGACTCCCCCCTGCGCCGCTTTGCGGCTTCCCCCCTCTCTGGCGCCTTCGGCTTGGAGGGGGGACGGCAGCTGGGGCCGGCGGAGCCGGACCCTTGCTGCCCCTGGTGGCGGCGCCTCGCTTTGCTTGGCGCTCTGACCTGCCCGGTCATGCATCGGATTGATCTTTGAATCCCTATCGGGAGAACTGTTGTGAACACCCTCAAATCCAAACTGCCTCCCATGGGAACGCTCGGGCCATTCATTGCCCTGATCGTGGCCTGTATCTTCTTCTCGCTCCAGAGCGACCGCTTTCTTTCGCTGCAGAATTTCTCCCTGATCCTGCAGCAGGTCATGGTGGTGGGCACCATCGCCATCGGCCAGACGCTGATCATCCTGACCGCCGGCATCGACTTGTCCTGCGGCATGATCATGGCGCTGGGCAGCATCGTGATGACCAAGATGGCCGCCGACTACGGCCTGTCCGCCCCCATCGCCATCGCCCTGGGCATCGGCGCGACCGCGCTGCTGGGCCTGACCAACGGCTTGCTGGTCACCAAGGCCAAGTTGCCTCCCTTCATCGTGACCCTGGGCATGCTGAACATCGCCTTCGCCATCACGCAGCTGTACTCGGGTTCGCAAACCATCACCGACATCCCTGACGGCATGCTCTGGCTGGGCAACTCGTTCCGCATCGGTGAGACCAACATCGTCTACGGCGTGATCCTGATGCTCGCGCTTGTACCTCTTGACCTGGCTGTTCCTGCGCGAGACCGCACCCGGGCGCCACATCTACGCCGTGGGCAACAGCCCCGAGGCCACGCGCCTGACCGGCATCTCCACCGACAAGGTCTTGCTGGGCGTTTATGTGCTGGCCGGTGTCTTCTACGGCATCGCGTCCTTGCTGAGCGTGGCCCGCATCGGCGCGGGTGACCCCAACGCCGGACAGACCGAAAACCTCGACGCCATCACCGCCGTCGTGCTGGGCGGCACCAGCCTCTTCGGCGGACGCGGCATCATCATCGGCACCCTGGTCGGCGCGCTCATCGTGGGCGTGTTCCGCAACGGCCTGACGCTCATGGGTGTGTCCTCGGTCTACCAAATTCTTGTCACCGGCATCCTGGTCATCCTGGCCGTGATGACCGATCAGATGTCTCGCAAAGGAGTGCGTTGAAATGTCCACCGCACCAAACGCCCAATCCCCTCTGGTGATCCAGGCCAAAGGTCTGGTCAAACGCTACGGTCAGGTGACTGCCCTGGATGGCGCCGACTTCGAACTGCGCGCCGGCGAAATCATGGCCGTCATCGGCGACAACGGCGCGGGCAAGTCCTCGCTGATCAAATGCCTGGCCGGGGCCACGATTCCCGACGAAGGCGAGATCTACCTCGACGGCACCCGCGCCCATTTCAAGAGCCCGATCGATGCGCGCCGCGCCGGCATCGAGACGGTCTACCAGGACCTCGCTGTGGCGCCGGCCATGACCATCGCCGAAAACCTCTTCCTCGGTCGCGAGATCCGCCGGCCCGGCTTCATGGGCAGCGTCCTGCAGATGATCGACAAGAAGAAGATGCTGGCCGAGAGCATCGCGCGCATGAACGACCTGAAGGTCGGCATCCGCTCCATGACGCAGGCCGTGGAGACGCTCTCCGGTGGTCAGCGCCAGTGCGTGGCCGTGGCGCGCGCCGCTGCCTTTGCGCAGCACGTGGTCATCATGGACGAGCCCACCGCTGCCCTGGGTGTGAAAGAGGGCAACATGGTGCTGGAACTGATTCGCCGGGTGCGCGACAAGGGCCTGCCGGTGATCCTGATCAGCCACAACATGCCGCACGTGTTCGAGATCGCCGACCGCATCCACATCGCCCGCCTGGGCAAGCGCGCGGCCATCGTCAATCCCAAGACGATCAGCATGAGCGACACGGTGGCGGTCATGACCGGTGCCAAAGAAGTGGGCGACCTGCCGCCAGAAGCCCTGGCGCATTGAGCGCACACGGGTGCCCGCGATGAACAAGGCGTTCCAACCCCGTTCCAGGCCCTCGCCAAACTGGCCGCTCAAGCCAGAAGAGAGCGAGGCGTGCGCGGGGACGCAGGACCCTGAGGGCGAGCGCCTGGCGAGCGAAGCGAAAAAGACGCCATCGGGCGAAGACTGGAAGTCTTCTCCCCTGGCGCTGGAACTGATCGATTGTTTGAAAGACTCAAATGCTCAAAGGCATTGACCCGGTGCTCAGCCCGGAACTGCTCAAGTTGTTGGCCGAAATGGGCCACGACGATGCCATCGTGCTGGCTGATGCCAACTTCACCGCCATGAGCCTGGGCGCTGGCAAGCCGGTGTTGCGCCTGCCGGGCGTGAGCATGGTGCGCGCCCTGAAGGCGGTGAGCAGCGTGCTGCCGCTGGCCCAGGATGTGACCCATCCGGTGGCGTTCATGCATGTGTGCGGCAGCGAAGCCGGCTACCGGTCTGCGGTGCAGCGCGAGGCGCTGGCGGTGCTGACCGACGATGGTTTGCGCGAAGAGCAGATCGAGCCGGTGGAGCGCTACGCGTTTTACGATCGGGTGCGATCGGCCTACGCCATCGTGGTGACGGGCGAATGCCAGCCCTGGAGCAATTTCCTGTTGCGCAAAGGCGTGCTGGGCGAGGCACTGCGGCCATGAGGGTGCACGCGGGCGTGTCACACTCGATATCCCGCCGCCATCCCCCTGTGCATGCCATGTCCTCTGACTTCCACCGAACCGCCTGCCGATCCAGCCTCGCGGCTGCGCCAGCGTGGTTCCAACCAGGTGGGCATGCGCCAGTTCAACGAGCGCGTGGTGCTGCAGGCATTGCGCGCCCATGGCCCCGCGCCCAAAGCCGAGCTGGCCCGGCTCACCGGGCTGACCGCGCAGACCATTGGCCTGATCACCGCGCGGCTGGACGAAGACGGCTTGCTGGTGCGCCAAGTCGCCGGTGCGCGGGCGCGTGGGCCAGCCCTCGGTGCCGCTGGGGTTGAATCCCGATGGCGCCTTTGCCATCGGCATCAAGATCGGTCGGCGCAGCGCCGACTGGCTGCTGGTGGATTTCACCGGGCAGGTGCGCCAGCGCATCGTGCTGAACTACCCGTTTCCCGATGCGGCCCTGTTGTTGCCGGCCATCGAGCGCAACCTGCAGCAATCTGCTGGATGGCCTGGGCGGCTTGCGCGATCGCGTGGTGGGCGTGGGCGTGGCCGCGCCTTTTCAGCTGGGCGGCTGGCACCGCATGCTGGGCCTGACCGACGCGCAGTCCCAAGCCTGGAACGATATCGACCTGGGCGCGCAGGTGCAGGACATGACGGACCTGCCGGTGAGCTTTGCCAAAGACACCTCGGCCGCCTGCGTGGCCGAGTTGCTGCAGGGCCAAGGGCGCGACATTCCGAGCTACCTGTACCTGTTTCTGGACACCTTCATCGGCGGTGGCCTGGTGATCCATTCCCACCTTCACCGTGGCCAAAGCGGCAATGCTGGTGCGGTGGCATCGATGCCCCTGCGTGTCGCTCGGCCGGGGGAGGGCGTGCCGCCTCAATTGGTGAGCCAGGCTTCCCTGTGGGATCTTGGAGCAGCGCTTCCGTGAGCACGCGCTCGAACCCATGGCCGCCTACGACGAGCGTGCGATGCACGCACCCTGGCTGCCGCACACCCAGGAATGGATGGCCCGGGCCGCCCTGGCGCTGGCCCATTGCATCGTTTCCGGGACCGCGTTTCTGGACCTGGATGCGGTGGTGATCGACGGAGTGGTTGCGCCCGCGTTGTTGCGATCGCTGCTGGCGCAAACCCGCGATGCACTCAAGGCCTACAACATCGAGGGTTTGCAGACCTTGCCCCGCCTGGAAGTCGGGCAGCATCGGTTCGGACGCGCGCGCACTGGGTGGTGCGCTGCTGCCACTGCACGCTTCCTTTGCGCCAGATCGGGACATTTTCCTGAAGGTGTGAGCAGGCCCTAACGCCTATCCAGCAATTTGGATGCGCCCAGCAGGGCAGGTGACTGCTGCGCCTGGATGACCCAGACCGGCACCGGCTTCAAATGGTTGGCAAACCGGCCCTTGGCTTCAAAGCGCTCGCGAAACAGCGACTGGTCAAGGCGATGGCCCAGGCGGGGCAAGATGCCACCGCCCAGAAAAATGCCGCCCCAGGCGCCCAGGGTCAGGGCCAGATTGCCGGCCACACTGCCCAGAAACGCGAAGAACAAGGCCAGGGCCTCTTGCGCTCGCGTGTCTTGCCCGCCGGTCGCGCGCTGGCTGACTTCGGCGGCCGGCAGCAGTTGGTCGGGCCATGTGCCGGTATCGCGCTGCGTCAAGGCGCCATAGAGGTTGCTCAGGCCCTGACCGCTCACGGCGCGCTCGGCCGATACATGGCCGTAGCGCGCCCACAGCAGGCGCCAGCACGGCCTGCTCCGCTTCGTTGACCGCGCTCAGCGTGACATGGCCGCCTTCGCCTTGCAGCGGGCACCAGCCGCCCCGCCCATCGGGCACCAGCCCCGAAACCCCCAATCCCGTGCCGGGACCGATCAGGCCAAGGGCGGTGGTGCTGTTGGCCGCCAAGGTGCCAGGGGTGCCGCCCACCTGCCGCAGGTCGGAGGCGGGCAGGTGGGGCAAGGCCAGGGCCAGGGCCGTGAAGTCGTTGAGCAACTCCAGTTGCTGCAAGCCCAGTGACTGCGCGCAGCGCCGAGATGGAGAAGGACCAGTGGTGGTTGGTCATCTGCACACGGTCGCCCTGGATGGGGTTGGCGATGGCGATGGCGCCTATCTGGGGCCGCTGCGGCGGGCGACTGCTGCGCCAGGTAGTGTTCGATGGCATCACCCAGGCGTGGCGTGGTCGGCGCAGGGCAGGGTCTGCACCTGGGTGATCGCGCCGCTGTCGCCAGCTTGCAAGGCAAAGCGCGCATTGGTACCACCCACATCGGCAAGCAGTCGCAGTGGAGTTGATGGCGTTGGAAATGGCGGAGGACATGGGACGTTGGACAGTGTTTCGGGCGTCATTGAGCGCCGAAGCGCTCATGGCGTTGGGATTGTAGGTAGGCGCTGGCGTGCTTGAGCCAGCCGCGCCGCTGCCAGCGCCACCACATCAGGGCACCGCGCAGGCATTCGTCGATCACATAGGCCAGCCATACGCCGACCAGTCCCCAGGGACGGCTCATCAGATAGGAGCCAAGCCCGAGGATCAGCACAAAAGAGGCGATGCTGGCCATCACCGGGTAGAGGGTGTCGCCGGCAGCGCGCAGGGTGCCGATCACCACCAGGTTGAACACCCGGCCCAATTCCAGGAAGACGGACAACCAGAGCAGGGTTTGCGCGGCGCTGATGATATCGGTATCGGTGGTGAAGGCGCGCATGATCCAGGGTGCGCTTATTGCAGCGATCAAGGCCAGCGAGCCAGACGCCAGCATGCCATTGCGCACGCCCTTGCGCACCATGGCATCGGCCTGCTTGAGCTTGCCCGCGCCCACCAACCGGCCCACCATGATCTCGCAGGCCCAGCCAATGGCCAGGCTGATGAGCATCACGTACTTGAGTGTCTGTAGCGTGTACGAATGGGTGGCCAGGGCCGCAACGCCGAGCCGGGCCGTGGCCGAAACCGACACCAGAAAATGCCAACCGGTACCCCAGCTCCAAGGCAGCGCCGGGAATGCCGATGCGCAACACCGGGCCGAGCGTGGGCAGCGACAGGGCCCACCAGTGGCGCTTTTCGGGGTGCAGGTCCATCCGGTTGCGCCAGAACCAGAGGTGCATCCACAGCCCCAGCCCGCGGCTCAACAGGTAGGCCACGGCGTAGCCATTGAGACCCCAGCCATCCCAGCCACCGATGCCCCCCATGAAGACCACGGCCAGCAACAGGTGGCTGCTGTGCATGGCCACCATGATGTACAAAGACTCGCGCGCGAACAGGTGGGCGCGCAGCACCGCGGCCATGCTCGTGTTGTAAACCTCCAGCAGCATGGCCGGGGCCAAGACCAGCATGTAACCCATCGCCAGCGGCACCACGGCGGCGGGTGCGTTCAGGCCTTCCAGAATGAGCGGACGTCCGAACAGCAGCAAGGCGACCACCAAAGCGCCCGCCCAGGTGCTGGCGCTCAAGGCGTTGAACGCCGTTTTCTTGGCTGCGTCAAGGCGCCCGCTGCCCAGCGATTGCGTCACCACAATGCCCAGGCCGATGGCCAGCACGCGGAACACCACGAACAAGGCTTCCAACACCTGCTGGGTCAACCCAAAGGTGCCGGCGGCAAGATCAGACGTGTGCGAAGCCAGGTACAGGCCGCCCGTGGCCACGACCATGCCCAGCAACAGTTCGCCAAACAGGGGCGCTGCTACCGCATTGAGACTGGGGCGGGTGTTGTCAGCCATGGGGTTTCTGGCGAAGGTGGGCGAAAGAAAGGGGCGAAGTGCGTTTCAAGGGACGGACAGGCCAACCCACAGGTGCAGCCGGATCGCGCGGCGGTTGACACCACAGATTGGGCGATATCGGACGGCTTGTGGGCAGGGATCGATTGCGTTGAAAGGTTCAACTGTTTTGCAATTGCACAGGGCAGTGCCAGATGTGCTCGGCGTATTCCGCGATGGTGCGGTCTGAGGAGAAAGCCCCCATGCCGGCCACGTTGAGAATCGCCATCCGGCTCCAGCGCTCGCGTGTCCTCAAAGACGGTGTCGATGTGGGCCTGCGTGGCCGCATAGCTGGCGTAGTCGGCCAGCAGCAGGTAGTGGTCGCCCCAGTTGACCAAGGCGTCGTAGATGCCCTGGTAGCGGGCGGGCTCTTCGGGGTTGAAGTGCCCGCTCTGGATGAGGTCGAGCACGGCCTGCAGCGCGGGCTGCTCTTTCAGGACCTCGCGCGGCTGGTAGCCGCTTTGGCGCAGGGCCGCCACTTCAGGCGTGGTGTTGCCGAAAGATGAAAATGTTGTCGTTGCCCACGTTGTCGCGCATTTCGACGTTGGCGCCATCCAGCGTGCCCACCGTGAGGGCGCCGTTGAGGCCGAGCTTCATGTTGCCGGTACCCGAGGCTTCCGTGCCCGCGGTGGAGATTTGTTCGGACAGATCGGCCGCCGGAATGATGACTTCGGCCAGGCTCACGCTGTAGTTGGGAATGAAAACCACTTTCAGCCGGTCGCCCACGCGCGGGTCGTTGTTGACCGTTTTGGCCACATCGTTGATCAAATGAATGATCTGCTTGGCCATGTGGTACGCCGAAGCGGCCTTGCCGGCGAACACCACCACGCGGGGCGTGTGGTGGGCGTCGGGCTCGGCGAGGATGCGCTGGTAGCGCGCCACCACGCCCAGCAAGTTGAGCAGCTGGCGCTTGTATTCGTGAATGCGTTTGACCTGCACATCGAACATGGCGTCGGTGGACACCGTGATGCCCATGTGGGCGGAAATCCAATCGGCCAGGCGACGCTTGTTGCTCAGTTTGGCAGCGCGGAAATCCTTCACAAACGTCGGATCGTCGACCAGCGCGCGCAGCTGGGCGAGCTCGTCGAGGTTGCGGCGCCAGGTGCGGCCAATGCGTTCGTCGATCAGGCGGGCCAGGGGCGGGTTGGCCTGGGCCAGCCAGCGGCGCGGCGTGATGCCGTTGGTCTTGTTGTTGAAACGCTCGGGCCAGAGTTGGGCGAAGTCGGCAAAGATGGACTCTTGCATGAGCTGGGAGTGCAGCGCTGACACGCCATTGATGGAATGGCTGGTCACCACGGCCAGGTAGGCCATGCGCACGCGGCGGTCGCCATGTTCGTCGATGAGGGAGAGACGGCGCATCAGATCGATGTTGTGGCCCTTGGCACTTTTAAGGCTGGCCAGGAAGTGGCTGTTGATGTCGAAGATGATTTGCAAGTGGCGCGGCAACACCTTGGCCATCATGTCCAGTGGCCAGGTCTCCAGGGCCTCGTGCATCAGCGTGTGGTTGGTGTACGAAAAAACGCCTTGGCAGAGCTCCCAGGCCTTGGCCCAGGGCAGGTGGTGATCGTCGAGCAGCAGGCGCATCAGCTCGGGAATCGCGAGCACCGGGTGGGTGTCGTTGAGGTGGATGCTGACCTTGTTCGGCAAGGCATCGAAAGTGTCGTGGGTTTTCAGGTAGCGGCGCAGCAGGTCTTGCACACTGGCGCTGACGAAGAAATACTCTTGGTGCAGGCGCAGTTCGCGGCCGGACTCGGTGGAATCGTCGGGGTAAAGCACGCGCGACACGTTTTCCGAGTGGTTCTTGCTCTCCACCGCACCAAAATAGTTGCCGCTGTTGAAGGCGCCCAGATCGATCTCTTCGGTGGCCTTGGCCGACCACAGGCGCAGCGTGTTGGTGGCCTGGGTGCCGTAGCCGGGAACGATGGTGTCGTAGGCCATGGCCAGCACATCGCTGGAGTCGATCCATTTGTGCTGCTCGCCCTCCTTGACGACGCGCCCGCCGAACTGCACGCGGTACACCACCTCGGGGCGCTGAAACTCCCAGGGGTTGCCGTGGGTGAGCCAGTAGTCGGGCACTTCAACCTGTTTGCCATCGACGATGGTCTGTCGAAACATGCCGTAGTCGTAGCGGATGCCGTAGCCGTAGCCGGGCAGACCCAGGGTGGCCATGGAGTCCAGAAAACAGGCGGCCAGGCGGCCCAGACCGCCATTGCCCAGTGCCGCGTCGGGCTCCAGGCTGGCGAGCACGTCGATGTCCACGCCCATTTCTTTCAGGGCTTGCTCCACTTCGTTGCGCAGTTCCAGCGCCAGCAAGGCGTTGTCAAAGGCGCGGCCCATCAGGAATTCCATGGACATGTAGTACACGCGTTTGGCGTCGTTGGCGTAGCTGTTGCGCGTGGTGTGCATCCAGCGCTCGACCAGGCGGTCGCGCACTGCGTAGGCCACGGCGTGCAACCAGTCTTCCGGGCGGGCGGCCGCGGGGTCTTTGCCCACGGAGAACACCAGCTTGTTGGCGATGGACTTCTTCAGGGAGGCAATGTCGTTGCCGGGTGAGTCAAAAGAAAAGGCATCGGCCGAGGTCATGGTTGAAGTCATTGCAAAAGGGGCTGGCAAGTTGAAAGAATCGGGAAGGCTTCATGCACGGGGCGGCACGAGTTCGAGGTACAGGTCGACAAAGCGCGCGGCGGCGGTGTCCCAGGAGAACGCCTGCGACATGCCTTGTTTCATCATGGCTTGCCATTGGTCTGGCGTCCGCCACAGCGCCAGGGCTTGCTGCACCGCTGTTGTGAATGCATCCGCGCTCATGTCGTCGAAAACGAAACCTGTGGCAGTTTTGACAGCCAGGTTGTCCGGCGTGGCGGCGACCACCGTATCGGCCAGCCCGCCGACACGGCGCACCAGCGGCAAGCTGCCGTACAACAAGGCATACATCTGGGTCAGGCCGCAAGGCTCAAACCGAGATGGCACCAGGGCCACATCGCTGCCCGAGAAAACCCGGTGCGACAAGGCTTCGTCAAAGCCGATGTGGACAGCCACCTTGCCTGGGTGTTGCGCCGCTTTGGCCTGGAAGGCTTGCTGCAATGCTGCATCGCCAGTGCCCAGGATGAGCAACTGGGCGCCCTGTGCCACCATCGTGTCCACCGCATCCAGCACCAGGGGCAGGCCCTTTTGTTCGGTCAAGCGGCTGACCACGGTGAACACCGGTGTTCGGGGTGCCAGCGTCAAACCGTGTTCGGTCTGCAAGGCCGCCTTGCAGGCGGCTTTGCCATCGAGGTTGTCTGCTCTGTAGCGCTTCACCAGGTGGGGATCGGTGGCCGGGTTCCAGTCGTGGGTGTCCACGCCGTTCAAGATCCCGGTCAGATCGCCTCGGCGACGGCGCAGCAGGCCGTCGAGTCCGCAGCCGAACTCGGGTGTTTGAATTTCTTCGGCATACGTTGGGCTGACCGTGGTGATGCGGGTCGCGTAGTGCAGGCCTGCTTTCATGAACGACAGCTGGCCCCAGAACTCCACGCCTTCGGGTTGGAAGTGTTCTGGTGGCAATCCCAGCTCGAAGAAATGGCGGGCCGGGAACAACCCTTGGTAGGCCAGGTTGTGCACGGTGAACACAGTGGGCAACGGTGCTTTTCCCGCCAGTTGTGCGGCGTGTGCCAGGCAAACCGGCACCAGCCCGGCGTGCCAGTCGTGAGCGTGCACCACATCGGGCTGCCATCTGGCGTCGCTGCCCTGCGCAATTTCCACCGCGGCCCATGCCAGTGCGGCAAAGCGGCGGTGGTTGTCGGCGTAAGGCTGTTGATGACTGTCTTCGTAGGGGTTGCCTGGCCGGTCAAACAGCGACGGCGCCTCCAGAACATAGGCCTGCAAGGGCTTGTTGGTCGGGTGCTCGATGTGCGCGGTCAACAGGTTCAACGTCTCGCCCCAAGGCGCGGTGAATTGCCCCAGTGCCTCGATCGAACTCAGGCCACTCATCACCGCCGGGAAGCCGGGCAAGAGCACCCGTGTGTCGCATCCCTGCGCGGCGAGTGCATGCGGCAAAGCCCCGGTGACATCGGCGAGGCCGCCCGTCTTCAACAAGGGGTGCAGTTCGGCGCTGACTTGCAGCACACGCAGGGAGGAACGCTTGGCCATGGGGTTCGAAGTTCTTTCCGAATGGGGTTTCAGGTCAACTTGTTCAGCATGGCGCGGGTCACCAACACCACACCGCCCGGGCTTCGCTCGAAGCGCTGTGCATCGAGCACCGGGTCTTCACCGATCACCAAACCCTCGGGCAGTGAGCAGCCACGATCGACCACCACTCTGGTCAAACGGCAGTTGCGGCCCACCTCCACCTCGGGCAGCAAAACGGCCTGGTCCACGGTGCAAAACGAATGGATGCGCACGCTGGAGAACAGCACCGAGTTGCTGACGATCGAACCCGAAACGATGCAGCCGCCTGAGACCATGGTGTTGATGGCCTGGCCGTGGCTGCCGTTTTGGTCTTGCACGAATTTGGCGGGGGGCAATTGGCGCTGGCTGGTCCAGATCGGCCATTGGGTGTCGTAGATGTCGAGATCGGGTGTGACAGAGGCCAGATCGAGATTGGCTTCCCAGAAGGCGTCGATCGTACCGACATCGCGCCAATAGGGCGTTGAGGACCCGTCGTTGGTCACGGCAGACATGGAGAAGGGGTGTGCAAAGGCCTGGCCTTCGTTGACCACGCGGGGAATCACGTCTTTGCCGAAATCGTGGCTTGAAGTGGGGTCGGCCAGGTCTTCTTCCAGCAACTGGTAGAGGTAGGTGGCGTTGAAGATGTAAATCCCCATGCTGGCGAGCGAAACGGTATCGCTGCCGGGCATGGTGGGCGGGTGCTCGGGCTTTTCGACAAACTCGACAATCTTCCGGTCTTCGCCGATCGCCATCACGCCAAAGGCTGAGGCCTCTTCGCGCGGCACTTCGATGCAGCCCACGGTGCAGCCCAGACCGCTGGCCACGTGGTCTTGCAGCATGAGGGAATAGTCCATGCGGTAGACGTGATCGCCCGCGAGAATCACCACATATTCTGGTTTGCTGGACCGCACGATGTCGATGTTCTGAAAGATGGCGTCGGCGGTACCGCGGTACCAATGCTCTTCGCCAGCCCGTTGCTGCGCGGGCAGCAGATCGACCATCTCATTGAGTTCGGCGCGCAGGAAGCTCCAGCCGCGCTGCAGATGGCGCAGCAGTGAATGGGACTTGTATTGCGTGATCACGCCGATGCGGCGGATGCCGGAGTTCACGCAGTTGGACAGTGCGAAATCGATGATGCGGAACTTGCCGCCGAAATACACCGCGGGTTTGGCGCGGGTGTCGGTCAGCTGCTTCAGGCGCGAGCCTCGGCCACCGGCCAGAACCAGCGCGATGGAGCGGCGCACCAGCATGTGGGGTTGCATATGGCGTTCTGAGGCCAAACTTTGCATGTTTGTTTTACTGCTCATGGTTGTCTCCTCGATGGGATGGGGAAAGAAAATGGGGGCGCTCTTGGAAGGCTGGCGGGCGCTTTGGTGGGCTTTGTCTGGTTAGGTGATGACGGTCGGGGTTGCCATGCCGGTGTGGTGTTCGATGCGGGCCAGAACTTGCGCCAAATCGATCAGCGGCTTGAGTGCGGTTTGCGCTTCAATGTTGTGGCGCGTGGCATCGGGTTCGTGTTTTTCCAGGTACAGGCGCAGCGTGGCGCCTTCGGTGCCGGTGCCCGACAGGCGCAACACCAGTCTCGATGAATCGGCCAGCACAACGCGGACGCCTTGCGCTTTGCTCACCGAGCCGTCGACCGGATCGGTGTAGGCAAAGTCATCGGCCCAGGCGATGGTTTGCCCGGCGATCTCGCGCCCAGCCAGTGAGGGCAACTGGGCTCGCAGTTCGCTCATCAGCGCATCGGCCTTGGCGGTGGGTATGCCTTCGTAGTCGTGGCGCGAGTAAAAGCAGCGACCATGTTGTGCCCACAGTTCGCGCACCAGTTGCTCCACACTTTTGCCTGTGGTGGCGATCAGGTTGAGCCAGAAAAGAATCGCCCACAGCCCGTCTTTTTCGCGCACGTGGTTCGAACCTGTGCCGTAGCTTTCTTCGCCGCACAGGGTGACCATGCCCGCGTCCAGCAGGTTGCCAAAAAATTTCCAGCCTGTGGGGGTTTCAAAGGCCGGGATGCCCAGGCTTTTGGCCACACGGTCCACTGCGGTGGAGGTGGGCATGGAGCGGGCCACACCGACCAGACCGCTGCGGTAGCCGGGAACCCGGTGGGCATGGGCGGCGAGCACAGCCAGACTGTCGGAAGGCGAAACCACGAAGCCACGCCCGAGCACCATGTTGCGGTCCGCATCACCATCCGTGGCGGCACCCATGTCAGGCGCGTCGCTGGCCATCATGATGCCCACCAGCTCTTGGGCGTGGGCCGGGTTCGGGTCGGGGTGCATGCCACCAAAATCTTCCAGCGGCTTGGCGTGTACCACCGTGTCAGCAGGCGCGCCCAGCTCATCTTCCAGAATGGCTTTGGCGTAAGGGCCCCCCACGGCCCACATGGCGTCAAAGTGCAGCCTGAAGCCGCTATCGAACATGGCCTTGATCGCGGGAAAGTCGAACAGCTCGCGCATCAGCGCCGCGTGGGCTGCCACTGGATCGATCACCTCGATTTGCGTGGCTTCGATGGTCTGCACGCCCAGGCGGTCGAGCGCGACGTCTGGCGCATCGCAGGTGGTGTATTGCCGAATGCCCTGGCTGCGCTGGTACACGGCTTCGGTCAGGGTTTCGGTGGCTGGGCCGCCGTTGGCCAGGTTGTATTTGATGCCGAAGTCGCCATCGGCACCGCCAGGGTTGTGGCTGGCGGAAAGCACGATGCCGCCACTGGCCTGGTGACGGCGCACCACGGCACTCAGTGCGGGCGTGGACAAGATTCCCCCTTGACCCACCAGCACTTTGGCGTAGCCGCGCGCGGCGGCCATGCGCAGAATGGTCTGGATCGCCGGACGGTTGTGAAAGCGCCCGTCGCCGCCCACCACCAGCACCAGTCCCTGGGCCGACTGGCCTTCGCCGTGCACCGCGTCAAACAGTGCCTGCACAAAATTTTCAAGGTAGCCGGGTTGCTGAAAAACGGTCACTTTTTTGCGCAATCCCGACGTGCCGGGGCGCTGGCCTTCGAAAGGCTGAGAGGCGTGGGTGAGGGTGCTCATGGCTGTACTTGTGAACGAGGGTAGATGGGGCTCAGCGCACCAGCACCCATACGGTGGACGCAGGCATGGGTTGATGGCTGAGATGGGGAGGGCGCTGACCCGGTGGCGCGCTGGAGTCGAGTTCCAGCCGCCATGGGCCATCGGGCCATTGAAGTGATTGGGGTTCTGCACTGGTGTTGCACACCAGCAGCGCTTCGCCCGTTGCCGTGGACAGGTGAAGCTGCAGCAGCGGTGTGGGCGTTTGGTGCCAGTCGGCTTCGCTGAGCGGCTCGCCGTTGGCGCTCAACCAGCGGGCCGTCACCGCGGTGCGATGGGGTGAGCCGTCGGCATCTGTGCGCCACCAGGCGCTGCCAAAAAAGGCCGCCAAGCGGTGCCGCAAGGCCACAAGCTCGGCCACGTAGTTCACCAGACTTTGGTCGGCGTCGGCCCAGTGGATCCAGGTGGTGGGGTTGTCCTGGCAATAGGCGTTGTTGTTGCCTTGCTGACTGTGGCCAAGCTCATCGCCAGCAAGGAGCAGGGGTGTGCCCAGCGAAAGCAGTGTGGTGGCCAGCAGGGCGCGGCGCTTGGCCTGGCGCCGTTGTTGTACCGCCGGGTCGCTGCTGCGACCTTCGGCACCCTGGTTATGGCTCAGGTTGTGGCCATGGCCATCGCGGTTGTGTTCACCATTGGCTGCGTTGTGGCGCTGGTTGTAACTCACCAGATCCATCAGGGTGAAGCCATCGTGGGCGGTGATCAGGTTGACGCTGCTGTGGGCCGGTCGGTGAGGGAATTGCTGCGCCGAGCCGGCCAGTGCGTGGGCGAGCTCAGCAGCGGTGCCGAAATGGTGCAGCCATTGGCTGCGCTGTTGGTCGCGAAAGCGATCGTTCCATTCGAGCCAGCCGCAGGGAAACGCGCCGAGCTGGTAGCCGCCCGGGCCAATGTCCCACGGTTCGGCGATCATCAGACGATCACACAGCACCGGGTCTTGGGCGATGGCCATGAAGAACGGGTGGTGCACCGTGAAAGCGTGGTCCGGCGCAAGACCGCGACCAAGAATGGGCGCGAGGTCAAACCGGAAGCCGTCGATGCCGTAGTCGGTCACCCAGCGGCGCAGGCTGTCCATGACCAGACGCAACACCAGCGGCTCGTTGATGTTGAGCACATTGCCGCAACCGGCCCAGTTGGTGTAGCGCTCGGGCGCGTCTGGCAGGCCGATGTAATAAAGGCGGTTGTCGATCCCGCGCAGCGACAGCGTGGGGCCCAGCTCATCGGATTCGGCCGAGTGGTTGAACACCACATCGAGCACCACCTCCAGGCCCGCGTCGTGCAAAGCTTTGATCATGGCACGGCACTCGTCGCGAGCCATGTCAGGGCGGCTGGCGTAGCGGCTCTCGGGCGCGCTCCAGCCGATGGTGTTGTAGCCCCAATGGTTGTTGAGGCCCTGTTTGAGCAGGCGAGGCTCGTCAGCGCGAAACGCCAGCGGCATCAGACACACGGTGGTGACGCCCAGGCGCTTCAGGTGCGCCACGGCGGCGGGATGGCCCAAGCCTGCGTAGCGGCCACGGAGCTCGGGGGGAATGTCGGGGTGCAGGGCGGTGAACGCCTTGACGTGGGTTTCGTACATCACACGCTCAGCGGCAGCGATGGGCTGGGCCAGGGTGGCTGCCGGGCTGGGGTCCGCGAGTACCCGGGCTTTCAGGGCTGTGGCCGCGTTGTCGCGCGGATCGGCATGGTCGGGCGCGTCGGGCCGGTGACCCAGGTGAATGTCATCGCCGTCATAGCGGCCCACGACTTCGCGGGCATAGGGATCGAGCAGAAGTTTTGCCGGGTTGAAGCGGTGGCCCTCACAAGGTGCCCAGGGGCCGTGTACGCGGTAACCGTAGAGGGTTCCCGCTGGCAGGTTGGGTTCGGTGTGGCGCCAGATGCCATGGGTGTGGCGCTGCAAATCGCGCTCGCCGATGGGCGCGTTCTGGGCGTCAAACCAGCAGACCTGAACCCGCTCGGCGTGGCGCGAGGCCAATGCGAAGTGCACACCCTGCGGCACCATGCTGGCGCCCAATGGCCCAGCGGAAGGGGGAGGCGAGGCGCTGGCTTTCACCGCCATGTCCTCAGACAGGGACCACCATGACGCAGGCCAGCGGCGGCAGGTTCAAGGCCAGGCTTTGCGGATGGCCGTGGGCGGGCTGGGCGTCGGTGTGGCCGGCCTGGCTGTGCACGCCACTGCCGCCATAAACGGTGGCATCGGTGTTGATGACTTCTTCCCAGGCACCGGCCTTGGGCACGCCGATGCGGTAGCCCTCGCGCGGCACGGGGGTGAGGTTGCAGACCACGGCCATGGGTTTGCCCTGGGCGTCGAAGCGCAACCAGGAAATCACCGATTGGTCGGCGTCGTCGGCGGCGATCCAGGCAAAACCTTCGGGGCTGTGGTCGCGCTGGTGCAGGGGCGTGTGGTGGCGGTAGACGCGGTTGAGGTCGCGCACCAGGCGTTGCATGCCCGCGTGCAGCGGTTGCTCAAGCTGCTCCCAGGGCAGGCTGGCGTCGGCGTTCCACTCGCTGGTTTGCCCCCATTCGCAGCCCATGAACACCAGCTTCTTGCCAGGGTAGGCCCACATGAAACCGTAGAGGGCGCGCAGATTGGCGAATTTTTGCCACTCATCGCCAGGCATGCGGCCCAGCATGGAGCCTTTGCCATGCACCACTTCATCGTGCGAGAACGGCAGCATGAAGTTTTCGCTGAAGGCATACATCAGACCGAAGGTCAGCTCGTTGTGGTGGTGGCGCCGGTGCACGGCGTCGCGGGCGAAGTGGTGCAGCGTGTCGTGCATCCAGCCCATGTTCCATTTGTAGTGAAAGCCCAGGCCACCGCTTTGCAGATCGTCGCTGGGCGGGCGGCTGACGCCGGGAAATGAAGTGGATTCTTCGGCCACCATCAGGGCCCCGTCGCGCTCCACACCAATCACATGGTTCAAGCGGCGCAGGAAGGCGATGGCTTCCAGGTTTTCGCGCCCTCCAAATTGGTTCGGCACCCACTCGCCCTCGGCGCGGCTGTAGTCGCGGTAGAGCATGGAGGCCACGGCGTCCACGCGCAGACCGTCGATGCCGTAGCGCTCCAGCCAATACAAGGCATTGCCGACCAGAAAGTTCTGCACTTCGCGGCGGCCGTAGTTGTAGATCAGCGTGTTCCAGTCCTGGTGGAAACCTTCGCGTGGGTCTGCGTGTTCGTAAAGATGGGTACCGTCGAACTGGGCCAGGCCATGGCTGTCGGTGGGGAAATGGGCCGGAACCCAGTCGAGGATCACGCCCAGGCCTGCCTGGTGGGCCGCCGCGACAAAGTATTCAAAGTCGGCCGGGCTGCCAAAACGCGAAGTGGGGGCATAAAGGCCCACGGGTTGGTAGCCCCAGGAGCCGTCGAACGGGTGCTCGGAGATGGGCAACAGTTCGATGTGGGTGAAACCCATTTCCACCGCATAGGGCACCAGGCTCTCAGCCAGTTCGCGGTAACTTTGCCAGCGCCAGCCGTCGTTCTTGCGCCAGGAGCCCAGATGCACTTCGTAGACCGAAATGGGCTGGTCCATGGCGTTGGCCTTGGCGCGTGCGGGTGCCATGCTTTTTTTGGCGGGCAGGGCCTGCACCACGCTGGCCGTTTCGGGGCGCATTTGGGCAGCGAAAGCGCAGGGGTCGCTCTTGAGCAGGCGTTCCCCACGCTGGGTGTGCACTTCAAATTTGTACAGGTCGCCCGCCGCCAAGGCGGGCACAAAGGTTTCCCAGATGCCGCACTCCTGGCGCAGACGCATGGGCGTTCTGCGCCCGTCCCACTGGTTGAAGCTGCCGACCACCGACACACGCTTGGCGCTGGGCGCCCACACCGCAAAACTCACCCCCGCCACACCTTCGCGCTCGCACAGGTGTGCACCCAGGCATTCGTAAGGGCGCAGGTGGGTGCCTTCGGAGAGCAGCCACACGTCGAGATCGGACAGCACAACGGGGAAAGCGAAAACGTCGTCGACCGTGGTGACCACGGGTCTTTCGCCGTTTGCGCCATCGCCATGGGGCTTCCAGCTGACCTGAAAACGGTGGTGGAAGCGCTCGGTGCCTTGAGGCAGCTGGAGCGAAAACACGTCGGAATCGGGCAGGCGCTGCATCTCGCCCCGGGGCTTGTCGCCTTCCAGCACCACCACGCCCTCTGCCCCCGGCAAGAAGGCATGGACCCACAGCGCACCTTCGAAGGTCTGCATGCCCAATACCGCATAGGGGTTGGGATGTTGCCCAGACTGGATCGCGAGCAGTTGTTCAGTGGTCAGCATTCAAATGAAATCTGTTGGGCAGTCAAAGGGATGAGTGAAATAATTTTACGTGAAAAGCGCAATAAATATGTAAATTAGTTACATGCACGGCTGGTCGAGAATGCAAAAAGCCCGTCGCAAAACGGGCCTTGGCTTGCTGCTTGGACCCATGGTGCTTTCGAACGCGCGACCATGGGCACACCTTAGACGATTTGAACAATGCTGGCACCAAAAGGTGCGAGCGCGAGCCGGTCAGACATGACCTGAATCGCTGCGCTCAGGCCATTGCCCGTGAGCTCCGTGGCGGTCTGGATGCCGGTTGGCAGAGACAGTTCGGCAGGGCCATCGCTGAAATTGAAGGCGCACAGCAGGCGTTGGCCCTCGTGCTCACGTTCGAAGGCCAGCACCTGTGGGTGGGATGGCAGCAAGCGCTGGTCGCCATGCACAAGCGTGGGCTGGGTTTTGCGCCAGTGCAGGAACTGGCTGTAGAAATGCAGAAGGCTGCCGGGATCGGCCTGTTGGGCCTTGGCGGCGAGGGGCAGGTGGGCTGGGCTCACGGGCAACCAGGGTTTGCCGGTTGAGAAGCCGCCATGAGGTGCACTCCGGTCCCAGACCATTGGGGTGCGGCAGCCGTCGCGCCCTTTGAACTCTGGCCACATGGTGATGCCGTAGGGATCTTGCAGATCTTCATAGGCCACATCGGCCTCAGGCAGGCCCAGTTCCTCGCCCTGATACAGACACGCTGTCCCGCGCAGGCAGAGCTGGAAAGCCGCGCTCAGTTGCAATTGGGCATGCGTGGCGTTGGCGCCCCACCAGCGCGAAGCCATGCGCTGCACATCGTGGTTCGACACGGCCCAGCAGGGCCAGCCGTCGCCAACAATGGCTTCAAAGCGGGACAGCACGCTGTGGAAATGGGCCGCGCTGCGGTCCGGGTTCATCAGGTCGAAGCAGTAAGCCATGTGCAGCTTGTCGCCGCCCTGGGTGTACTCCACCATGCGGGCAAGGCCGTCGTCATCGCCGATTTCGCCCACCATGGTGGTGTCGGGGTATTGGTCGAGCAGGTTGCGCAGTCGCTCGATGAACACCAGGTTCTCAGGCTGGCTCTTGTCAAACCTGTGCCACTGCCACCCATAGGGGTTCACCGCGCTGACGGCGGCGTCGGTGCCATCGGGCATGCCGCGCGGGGGGTTGTTGCGCAGCTGGGTGTCGTGAAAGAAAAAGTTCACCGTGTCGAGGCGGTAGCCGTCGACGCCGAAATCGAGCCAGAACTTCACCGTTCTGAGCAGCTCGGTTTGTACTTCTTCATTGTGAAAATTGAGGTCGGGCTGGCTGGTGAGGAAGTTGTGCATGTAGTACTGCAGCCGGCGCGTGTCCCATTGCCAGGCGCTGCCGCCAAAAATGCTCAGCCAGTTGTTGGGTGGCGTGCCATCTTCGCTGGCATCGGCCCACACATACCAATCTGCTTTCGGGTTGGTCTTGCTGGATCGGCTCTCGATGAACCAGGGGTGCTGATCGGAGGTGTGCGACAGCACCTGGTCGATCATGACCTTGAGGCCAAGCTCGTGGGCCCGGTCCACCAGGGTGCGGAAGTCGGCCAGGGTGCCGAACATCGGATCGATGTCGCAGTAGTCACTGACGTCGTAGCCGAAATCTTTCATCGGGCTTTTGAAGATCGGTGAAATCCAGATGCCGTCGGCGCCGAGTTGGGCAATGTGCTCCAGGCGCTGCGTGATGCCCGGCAGGTCGCCGATGCCGTCGCCGTTGCTGTCTTGAAAGGACCGCGGGTAGATCTGATAGATCACGCCGCCACGCCACCAGCCGTTGTTGGGTGCTTTGTCAGAAGTTGCTTGCATGGGTAAGAGGTTTGAAGTGCAGAGGGTGTTGGTTGCCAAGCAATAGTTGCGCCATCAGGTTGCGCCACCCATGGCATGCTTTTGCATCGTTTCGCTGAGCCAGCGCGCGCTGGCTTTGGGTGTGCGTTGCTGGGTTTCGTAGTCCACATGCACCACGCCAAAGCGCTGTGTGTAGCCGTGGGCCCATTCGAAATTGTCGAGCAGGCTCCAGACATAGTAGCCCCGGATGTCGATGCCCGATGCGACCAGGCGCGTCAGCTCGGCCAGGTGGGTTTGCAGGTAGTCCAGCCGCATCGCGTCCTGGCACTCGCCTTCGGCGGCGATGCCGGTGTTGTCGGCGGCGCCGTTCTCGGTGATCCAGATCGGCGGCAAGGGCCATTGGTCGGCCAGGTTGCGCACCACGCGGCCGAGTCCTTCGGGGTAGATTTCCCAGCCGATGTCGGTGAGCGGATAGGCGTCGCCCTTGGGCGGCACGAAGGCGTAGCCCCGGGTCTGCTCATGGGCATTCCTGGGCGCGCGGGCCACCGAGCGGGTGTAGTAGTTCAGTCCGATGAAGTCCATCGGTTGCGCGCAGATGGCGAGGTCGCCTTCGCGCCGAACGCTGGCCAGCGAACCGATCTGGGCCTGCATCTCCGCCGGCCATTCGCGACCGAACAGCGGGTTGAGGAACACATCGTTGCGCTCCAGCTCGGCCATTCGGGCAGCCTGGCGGTCCTCGGCGCTGTCGCTGGCGCCGTCGCACAGCTCGGGGTTGAGCACGATGCCCAACGCGGTGTCATTGCGCACACCGCGCCAGGCTTGCATGCCCAGACCATGGGCGAGCATCAGGTGGTGAGCCACAGCCAGCGACTCTTCGCGGTTTTGATGTCCGGGCGCGAACACACCCAGGTCGTAGCCCAGAAAAGCGCTGCACCAGGGTTCGTTCAGCGTGGCGACGCGGGGCAGGGCATCGCCCAGTTCCTGCGCCACGCATTCGGCATAGTCGGCAAACCGGTGGGCGGTTTCGCGGTTGAGCCAGCCGCCTTCGAGGTGCGATGGCAAATCCCAATGGAACAGGGTGGCGTTGGGCGTGATGCCTTTGCGGGCGAGCTCGCCCAGCAGGCGCTTGTAGAAATCGAAGCCGGCGGCGATGGGGCGGCCTTGCGCGTCCATCACGCGGGTCCAGGCGATGGAAAAGCGGTAGTGGCGAAAGCCGAGGTCGGCGATCAGGGCCACGTCTTCGCGCATGCGGTGCACATGGTCGCAGGCGATCAGGCCGTCGCTGCCGTCCTTGATGTTGCCGGAGCGGGCGCAGAAGTCGTCCCAGATGCTGGGCAGCTTGCCGCCTTCCAGGGCAGCGCCCTCGATCTGGAACGCCGAGGTGGCGCAGCCCCACTCGAACGAAGGTGGCAAAGCAATAGCAATGGAATGTGTAGCAGACATGGCGTGTTGAGGCATCCCGGGTGACGAGATCGATTGCATGAGCCAGGGGGAGAGCGGACGGGAGGGATCCGGGCTTTTTCAGCCGCCCTTGACCGAACCGGCCAGCAGGCCGCGCACGAAGAAGCGTTGCAGCGAGAAGAACACCATCACCGGCACCGCGATCGAGACGAAAGCGCTGGCGGTCAGGATTTCCCAGCTCTCGCCGCGCGAACCCAGCAAGTCGTTGAGCTTGATGGTGAGCACCACCTGATCGGGCGCCTTGCCCAGGAAGACCAGGGCCACCAGGAAATCGTTCCAGACCCAGAGGAACTGGAAGATGGCGAAGCTGGCGAGCGCGGGCAGCGAGAGCGGCAAGACGATGCTGGTGAAAATCTGGAAGTGCGTGGCGCCGTCCATGCGCGCGCTCTCGATGATGTCGCGCGGCAAGCCGGCGATGTAGTTGCGCAGCAGGTAGATCGCCAGCGGCAGGCCAAAGGCCGAGTGCGCCAGCCACACCCCGAGATAAGACTTCGACTCGATGCCCAGCGTCTGGCCAAGATCGTTGTACAGGCGCAGCAACGGGATCAGCGACATCTGCAGCGGCACCACCAGCAAGCCCACCACGACCACGAACAGCCAGCGCCGCCCGGGAAACTCCATCCAGCTGAAGGCGTAGGCGGCGAAGGCGGCGATCAGGATGGGAATGAAGGTGGCGGGAATGGTGACCTTGAAGGTGTTGAGAAACGCCTGGCCCACGCCTTCGGAATCCATCACCTTCTGGTAGTTGGTCGTGACAAAGGAGGGCGGCGTTTCGGCGACAAAGAACACGCGCACGCCGCGGTCGTCTTCGTAAGCCTGGTTCAGCGCCAGGCGGTAGCTGCCATCGGCGTCGACCTGCATGGTGCCATCGGGTTGCCCGTCTTCATCGTCAAAAATCTGGGCGTCGGCCAGTTCAATCGGCGTACCCACCGGGAATTCGCCGGGGGTGGACGATTTCATGGAAAAGCGGCTCATGCGCAGTTCGCTGTCTTCGGGCACCAGTCGCCCGGTGATCACCCACTGACCGCCTTCTTGCTTGACACTTTGTGCGCCGGCGGTGCGCCGCATGTCGGCACGGGTCTGTGTGGACAGCGCGGTCCACCAGCCGCTGGAGACGATCTGTGCGCGGTCGCGGAAGCTGGAGACCAGCAGGCCAAAGGTGGGCAGCACCCAGGCCAGAACGATGGCCAGGAGCAGGGCGTGGGCGGCCAGCGTGCCGAGAGTGAAACGGTTTTTGGTGCTCATCGTTGTGCCTCTTCGGCGCGGAAGCGTCGGATATTGAATGCCATCACAGGGATCACCGCCAGCATCAGGACCATGGCGAGGGTGGAGCTGCGCCCGTAGTCACCGCCGCCCCGGAACATCCAGTCGTACATCAGGTTGGCCAGCACGCTGGTGTCCCACTGCCCGCCGGTCATGGCCATGACGATGTCGAACACCTTGAGCACGGTGATGGTGATGGTGGTCCAGACCACCAGAATGGTGGACATCACTTGCGGCACCATGATTTCAAAGAAAATCTGCAGCTCGTTGGCGCCGTCGATGCGGGCGGCTTCAATGGTATCGGTCGGCACACCGCGCAGGGCGGCCGAAAGAATCACCATGGCAAACCCGGTCTGTATCCAGATCAGGATGGCCATGAGGAAGAAGTTGTTCCAGAAGGGCACGGTGACCCAGGCCTGGGGCTCCAGCCCCATGCCCATCACCAGGGCGTTCAGGATACCGATCTGCTCGGCATCGGGGCCGCGGAAGTCGAACACGAACTTCCAGATCACGCTGGCGCCCACGAAGCTGATGGCCATGGGCATGAACACCATGGTCTTGGCGACGTTGCCCCACCAGACGCGATCGGCCAGCACGGCCACGATCAGGCCCATCAGGGTGGCCATGGCGGGCACCACCAGCAGCCACATGAAGTTGTTGCGGATGGTGATCAGAAAATTGGGGTCCACCAGGACCCACTTGTAGTTGGCCAGACCGACGAACTGCTCGCCGGTGTCGTTCATGAAGCTCAGGCGCGCCGTTTCAAACAGCGGGTACACCAGGTACACGCCCAGCAAAGCCAGCGCGGGCAACACGAACAGCCAGGGCTGCACCAGTGCACGAACGCCTTCGCGCCGGTTGCGGGAGGCAAAGGGCAGGGCCACGATGCGGTCCAGCACGAAGTTGGTGCCGTAGAAATACAGCAGGCACAAGCCCACACTGACCACCACGGCCAAAACGGTTTGAAGAATCTGATCAGTCATGGTGGTCAAGCGTGAAGGAGAAAACGATCAAGGCAGATGAAATTCGCAAGCTATCGGTTGTGCGGCGCCCAACCCAGGGTGCCGCGGAACCGGCTTTGCCGGGCCGCCAGCACCGCCCCCTGGGGGGTGACGCCGAAGGCGGCGCGGGCGGAGCTTCCCTCTCTGCGGAACCGGCTCCGCCAGGCCGCCAGCACCGCCCCCTGGGGGGTGACGCCGCAGGCGGCGCGGGGGGCGCTTATTTCAAAGCGTCCCAGCTCTTCTGGATTTCATTGGTCACTTCTTGAGCGGACTGGCCACCCGAGTAATTGACCATGCCTTTCCAGAAGCTGCCGGCACCCACGGCGCCGGGCATCAGGTCGGAACCGTCGAAGCGGAAGGTGGTGGCGCTTTGCAGGATCTCGCCTTGCTTGCGCTGGGCTTTGGTCTTGTACTTGCGCCAGATCCACCGTCTTCAAAGGCGTCAGGAAGCCACCGTCTTCCATCCACAGTTCATGCGCTTGTGGGTGCTGCAGGTACTCGATGAAGGCCTTGGCGCCCTTGCTGTCCTTGGTGATCGTCATGATCGTGCCGCCGCCCAGGACCGGGTTGCCCAGCTTCTTGCTGGCGTAGGCCGGGAAGTAGAAGAAGTCGGCTTCGTCGGCCTTGCCTTCGGGGAAGAAGGCAGGAATGAAGCTGGCCTGGCGGTGCATGTAGCACTTGGGTGGTGCGCCGAACAGACCCTTGGGGCTGTCCTTGAAGCTCACCGTGGCCACGGCCTTGGCGCCGCCGTCCACATAAGCGTCGTTGCGGGCGAACCAGCCGTAGTCTTCAATGGCTGCGACCACGCGCGGATCGTTGAACTTGACCTTGTTGGCTCACCCAGCCGTCGTACACCTCGGGCGGTTGCGTGCGCAGCATCATGTCCTCGACCCAGTCGGTGGCGGGCCAGCCGGTGGCGGCATCGCTGCCCAGACCGATACACCAAGGCTTGGCGCCGTCGGCGGCGATCTTCTTGGTCAGGTCCTTCAACTCTTCCATGGTCTTGGGCACTTTGTAGCCCTTTTCCTTGAAGTTGTCGGGGTTGTACCAGACCAGGCTCTTCACGTTCACGTTGTAGAACATGCCGTAGAACTGCTTCTTGCCCGCCTTGTCGGGGTAGGTGCCGAGGTCGGCCCAGGAGCTGCCGGCGGCGAAGTTTTTGTTGACGAAGTCACGCGCCTTGTCGCCCAGCGGCGTCAGGCCACCGATGGCGGCCATGTTGGCGGCCAGACCGGGCTGCGGGAACACCGAAATGTTGGACGGCGAACCGGCCTTGATGTCGATCACGATCTGCTGCTCGGAGCTTTGCGAGCACGAGTGCTTCACGGTGGCGCCGGTGGCTTTCTCGAAGCCGGCGATGACCTTTTTGAACGAGCCCTCTTCGGCACCGGTCCAGGGACAGGTGATGGTGACGACCTCGCCCTTGAGGTCGGGACCCTTGTAGTCGGCCGCCGAAGCGGTGCCCACGAGGGAGAACATGGCCAAGGCGGTGGCCCCGGCGATTGCGGTTTTCTTGTACATCTTCTGATGCTCCTCTTACCGCTCCACGGCCCATCCGCGAAGCAAAACTGTGGTTGAACTGGATTCAGCGCTGAATGCTGCGGCCTTCGGCGTCGAACCGGTACAGGTGCTCGGGCGCGAACCCGAGGGAAATCGGCTCGCCCGGCTCCAGCGCCAGGCTGCCTTCCATGCGCGCCGAGACTTCGCCCAGCGGCCCGGCGTCGACATAGGCAAAGGTTTCGTTGCCCAATTTCTCGGCGTGGCGCAGATGGCCCTCGATGGCGCCGTCGGCCATGACCTTGAGGTGTTCGGGGCGGATGCCCACCGTGGCCGCGCCGCGCTCGCTGGCGAAGCTGCCGCCCAGGAAGTTCATCTGTGGCGAGCCGATGAAGCCGGCCACGAACAGGGTGGCCGGGCTTGTTGTAGAGCTCCAGTGGGTGACCCACCTGCTCGATGCGGCCCTTGTTGAGCACCACGATCTTGTCGGCCAGCGTCATGGCTTCGACCTGGTCGTGGGTCACGTAAATCATGGTCGCGCCCAGGCGGCGGTGCAGGGTGGCGAGCTCGACGCGCATCTTGGTGCGCAGTGCCGCGTCGAGGTTGGACAGCGGTTCGTCAAACAGAAAGACCTGCGGATTGCGCACGATGGCGCGACCGATGGCCACGCGCTGGCGCTGACCGCCCGACAGGGCTTTGGGCAGGCGCTGCAGGTAATCGTTGAGTTGCAGGATCTCCGAGGCTTCGCGCACGCGCCGGTCGATCTCGGGCTTGGGCACCTTGGCGATCTTCAGGCCGAAGGCCATGTTGTCGTAGACCGTTTTGTGGGGGTAGAGCGCATAGCTCTGGAACACCATGGCCACGCCGCGCTCGGAGGGGGGCAGGTCGTTGACCTGCTGGCCGGCGATGCTCAGCGAGCCGCTGGAGATTTCCTCCAGGCCGGCGATCATGCGCAGCAGGGTGGTCTTGCCGCAGCCCGATGGGCCCACGAAAACCACGAATTCGCCCGGCTCGATGTCGAGATCCACGCCGTGGATCACGTCGATGCGACCGTAACTCTTTTTGATGTTGCGCAAGCGCAGATCAGATTGACTCATGTGGTGTATCCAAGATGACGGACCCGCTTCGGTTGCGAGCGTTTGCAGGGCAGCACGGCGCCTCGCCTCGCAGCAGGAATCAGTCGTATTGAATCACCAATGCAATCGATTGCATGATCGGGTTTGCCCTAGGTTTTTGCAAGTTGATGCTGGGTCGTAACCGGTTGAACGGTTCGGCGCCCATGTGGCCGTTCAGGTGCGGCGCATGATGCAGCCGCGCGCGACGCCTGGATGCAGATGCCGGGCGCTGAGCCCAATGGCGCTGATGGCCTGGGTGCGACGCGCTGATGGGCCTGCAGGCCAGTGGCAGGGATGGCCTCGACGGCAGCGGGCGGGTGGAGCGCCTGCGCTACTGGCTGCTCTCGCGCTCCACCAGTTGGGCCGGAAGCACGACGGTGCGTTTGGGTTGTCCCGCTATGGCGCCCAGCAACAAGCTGACGAGGGCTTTTCCGGCATCCACGGTGGGTTGGCGCACCGAACTGAGCGAGGGGTGCACGTGTTCGGCCAGTGCGATGTCGTCGTAGCCCACGACCTTCACCTGGCCGGGCACGTCGATGCCGCGTTCCTTGAGCGCGCCGATGATCGAGATGGCCGTCACGTCGCTGGCGGCAAACACCGCGTCAAAGCTCTGATCCCGGTCAAGCCACTGATCGATGCTGGCGCGGATGCGGGTGTCACCAAACAGAAACGACTGCTGCAGCCTGGGGTCCTCCTGGAGGCCAGCTTCGTGCAGGGCGCGCAAGATAGCCCTGGTGGCGGGCGCCGGCCTCGGGGTGGGTGATGTCACCAAAGTACGCGATGCGTCTGCAGCCCTGCTGGATCAGGTGTCGCGTGGCGAGGTAGCCCCCTTGTTCGTTGTCGCCGCCCACCATGGGGTACAGCGCGTCGGGCAGACAGGCCCCCCACACGGCCATGGGGATGCCCCTGGCGGCCAGCTTGTTGAGGTGGTCGTGCCAGGTCAGCTGACCGATCACGATCAGCCCATTGACCTGGCCACTTTCGACCATCTCCGACAACCGATGAGTCTGGCCCTCTTTCAACCGGGTCAGCAGCAGGCTCATGCCGTGCTCATCCAGCGTATCGGCGACCGTGCCCAGAATGCTGAGCAGAAAGGGGTCGGAGATGGCCTGCATGCTGTCGCCCAGAATCACCACACCCACCGTTTGCACGTCGCGCTTGCGCAGGTTGGCCGCGCTCACGTTGACCCGGTAATTGAGGGATTGCGCGAGATCCGTGATGCGCTGGCGTGTCGCTTCCGGAATCAGAGCGCTTCCGCTGAGCGCGCGGGAGACCGTCGCGGTGGACACGCCAGCCATGCGGGCAATGTCGGCCATCTGAATCCGAGGGTGGGCCTTGCTTGGGTTTGTGCGATGGGCGGCGGTTTGGCTTCGGCGTTTGATTTGCCCGGGGGATCGTTTTTTTTCAGTGTTGGCGGCATAGGCGAGCATTTTCACATCAGAGCGTGACGCTATGCTGTCATTCCCCAAAGGCCCTGAATGAAGGCCGTGGGCGAAAAAAAACCCGGACGCCTTGTGAGCGTCCGGGTGAACTGATTGCCTGGAGGAAAACCGTGCAAGGGGCGAAACCTTGAAGACCCCCTTGCACATCTGAAAGCGCAGGCGCGCTTTAGAACGCGTAGTTGATGCGCACGCGGGCCGCGATCTGGTTGTCGGTGTTCGCGCCGCCCTTGGAGTAGCTCAGTGCTGGCGTGATGGTCGCGCCTTTGACGCCGAACAGTGGCAGGCTGTAGGCCGCGTACACCGTGGTGACCTTGTCGTCGGTGTTGCTGCGCTTTGCCGGTCACCAGGCCGATACCGGCGGCGCCGAAGGTGCCGTTGACACCGAAGGCCTGGTCGTCGTCGATCTTGGCGAAGTTGACATTGATGTTGCTGTCGCTGGACAGGGCGTAGCCCATGGACAGGCCCACGCCCGTGTTGCTGCCGTCGGTGCCGACGATCTTGACCGACTCGATACCTGCGCGCAGGGTGACGGGGCCGGTGGTGTAGCTCACGGCGGGACGAACGCCACGGGCGTCGCCATCGTCCTTGCTGTAGACCAGGCCGACTTCGATGCGGGCCGGGCCGGCGTTGATGCCGAGTGCACCGTGGGCGACGTCCTTGCCGAAGCGGCCGCGCAGGGCATTGGCGCGGTAGGTGGCGTAGCCGGCTTCTTCCAGAACGGTGTCTTTGCCCACAGGGAACAGGTCCATGGCTTCAAAGCGGCCCAGTTTCATGTCCATGCCGGCGTTGCCGAACTGCACCCACATGTCGTCCACGGCGGCGTCGCCATCTTTCTTGATCAGCAGGGTGCCCCGGCCGGCCACGAACGCGTCGCCATTGGTGGCTTTGCCGGCGACGTTCACTTCCACGCGGCCGGCCATGCCCAGATCGCTGTCGCGGGCATTGGTGGCCGGTGCATCGACCTTGTTCATGTAGGTGGTGTCGAGTTCGAGGTTGGCGTCGAAGGTCACTTCGGCGTGGGCTGCTGCGGCGGCCATGGAGCAAAGGGCGGCAACAGCGGCCAGTTTGAAAGCGTTTTGCATGAAGGTCTCCGGAAATGAATGTGTGTTTGAAGAAACAACCTTCGCTCTTTTTGAATTTCCGCAATTGCGCGGAACTTTGTGTCGGCGAGGTGTTCATATTCGACCATTCATGCAAACGATTGCTTTGAGGGAAAACCCGGAAAAATGCCTTTGTAACCGTTACGTAACCTGGAATTTTTCGAAAATACAACGTTTGGTGGGATTGATGCAATCCTTTGCATTGCGCCAGGTCCGCTGGACACCTTTGCCGGGCGCGTTGCGCTGCCGGGCCGCTGTGCGGCCTGGCCGCTGGCTCCGCGGCCTCTGGGCTCAGCCGCGTCAAGCCGTTGGGGGTGAGCCGTCAGCACGCGGCTGGCGCGGGCCGCAGCGCTGTCGGAGTGGGTGACCAGCAGCAGCGAGGCGCCACTATCCCGAGCCTGATGCTGCAGGACATCCATCACCAGCGCGGCCGTGCCGGGGTCGAGGTTGCCCGTGGGCTCGTCGGCCAGCAGCAGGCGGGGCGGTGCACCAGCGCGCGCGCGATGGCGACCCGTTGAAGCTGGCCACCAGACAGCTGAGCGGGCAGGCGCTCGCCCAGCCCGTCCAGGCCCACCGCTGCGAGCATGTCTCGGCCACGTGACCGGGATCGGGCCGGTTCAGCAGCAGCAGGGGCAGACCGACGTTTTGCGCCACATCCAGGTGGGGCAACACGTGGAACGCCTGAAACACAAAGCCCAGCTTTTCCCGCCGCCAGTGGGCACGCTGCACCTCGTCGAGGCCGCCCAGGTCGACGCCGTCCTGGGAGATGGACCCTTGTTCCAATCGTCCAGCGCCGCCATGCAGTTGAGCAGACTGGACTTGCCCACGCCCGACTCGCCCACGATGGCCACGAACTCGCCCGGCGCCACGCTGAGGTTCACGTGGCTGAAAACACGGCGTGGCGCCATAGCGTTTGCCCAGGTTGGTGATCACGAGGCTCATGTGGTCGAGCCCTTTTGTAAGCGTCCGACAACTGGCCCCTGCCGTTGTGCCATGAGGCGCCAGAAGAATCGATGGGTTGTGATACAAATGCATACATTAAGGCTGGGCGCTCGTGGCGCCAAAAGTCACCAAAGGGAGTTTGAATGAAACGGTTGAACGCAGCGGTCATTGTGGCGTTGTCTGTGGTTCTGGCTGCCTGTGGGGGATCTCAGGAGCAGTCGCCGCCCCCAAGTCCGAGCACGCAGGTGCGGTTTGCTCCTCCAGGCACACATCACGATCTCGTGCAAGGTCGAGCCGAGGGCTTGGAGCACAACCGGGTACGGCATTCCCGTCGAGGGCGTGGACAGGGCTCCGATGCTTGCAGAAGCTGTCCAGGCAATTCAACGGGCGCTTTGCCAATCAACCAGAAGCGCTCATGGGGCAGCGTCAGGCCTATGCCGGCGCCAAGTCCTTGAGAGCTGCGCGAAAAGGACGGCAGCAAGACCCCTGCGTGCGTGCATCGGTTCTTCAACACCCTGACCGGCGTCCATTTCTACACGATTTCCGATGCGGAAAAGGAACCAGGGTCGCGCAACCCTGCCGCATTTCAATTACGAAGGGCCGGCATTCTTTTCTGCTCACCGGCCGCTGACGCTCCGCTCAGTCCGGTGTACCGGTTCTACAGCATCTACACCGGCACCCACTTCTACACGATCTCTCCGGAGGAGCGCGACTACGTCCTCACACAACTATTCGGAATACTTCACGCTTCGAAGGGATAGCCTGGTATGCCACGGTGTATTCAGGACCTGGGTGGGTGCCCATGTACCGTTTCTACAACACCGAGACGGGCACGCATTTCTACACCACCAGCGAGGAAGAGCGCTTGCGCGTGATCAGAACCATTCCGATCATGGAGTACGAAGGCATTGGCTATTACGTGCGTTCAAGTGGCGAGGCGTTGCCGGTTTCCCCAATATCACCCAGCAATGACGCCCCACGCCTTCCCTGCATCTCAGAAGCAACTGGTAGCGCCTATGTCGAATGTGGCGCCGTTGGTGCGTTGCCTGAATCGACTCATATCGAAGGTCGACGGGGTTCGCAGCTGCTTCCTGCGGGGAGTGAGGAATGTCTTTATGACAGTGTCACAGGGCTGTACTGGGAAAACAAATCGGCTGGGCGACTCTCTCCTCGGTACAGCGCGCGCAGCAGGTTCACCCATTTCGATCAAACCGACCGACCTCAGGTGATGGACACCCTTCGGGAAAGCATTGCACCCTTCAATGTACTGAGCGTTCCCCGTGTCCCTTCGCAGGCAGAAATTGATGCTTCAGACAACAGCGTGGCTTACGTCAACTTTGTGAACAGCATTGCGCTGTGCGGTTTTTCTGATTGGCGAATTCCCAGTGCATCTGAGTTGGCCAATGTGGTGAACTTCGGATATCCATCGTTCCGTCTTCCCAATGTGGAAGGTGCGCGGTACCTTTCAGCCGATACGGCAAGTTGGGAATTTGAATCAAGTGATTCACAGGCCAATGCAGTCAGACGCCGCATAGATGGCGTGGTCACGGTGGGCTACGACTCCCAGTTTCCTTTTTCCCCCACTTACGGCGACGTCACGGTGGAATACAGGTACAGGGGCGCGGCAGAAGATGGCGTGATCACGCCCGCGAGTCGATATGGTCTGGTGGTGGTGCGTGGGCCCTCGATTCCTACCCAATCGCGTTTTCATGAGACGACGATCGCCTATGGAAAAGATGCG
>CAVORS010000018.1:0-104479 GCA_963698635.1 uncultured beta proteobacterium | reverse complement strand
GGCTGAAATCAAGAACTACACCCTGAACCTGGGCCCTCAGCACCCGGCAGCCCACGGCGTTTTGCGTCTGGTGCTGGAGCTCGATGGCGAGGTGGTCCAGCGTGCCGACCCCCACATCGGTCTGTTGCACCGTGCCACCGAAAAGCTGGCCGAGCACAAGACCTTCATCCAGTCGCTGCCCTACATGGACCGGCTGGACTACGTGTCCATGATGTGCAACGAGCACGCCTATTGCCTGGCCATCGAAAAGTTGCTGGGCATCGAGGTGCCGATCCGTGCGCAGTACATCCGCGTGATGTTCAGCGAAATCACCCGTCTGCTGAACCACCTGATGTGGCTGGGTTCGCACGGCAACGATTGCGGCAGCTCCACCATCCTGATCTACGCGTTCCGCGAGCGCGAAGACCTGTTCGACATGTACGAAGCGGTGTCGGGTGCACGCATGCACGCGGCCTATTTCCGCCCGGGCGGTGTGTACCGCGACCTGCCGGACACCATGCCGCAGTACCAGCCCAACAAGATCCGCAATGCCAAGGCCATGGAGGTGATGAACACCAACCGCCAGGGTTCGTTGCTCGACTTCATCGACGATTTCACCCAGCGTTTTCCGACCTATCTGGGTGAATACCACACGCTGCTGACCGACAACCGCATCTGGAAGCAGCGCACCGTCGGCATCGGTGTGGTCACGCCCGAGCGCGCGCTCAATCTGGGCATGACCGGTCCCATGTTGCGCGGCTCGGGCATCGCCTGGGATTTGCGCAAGAAGCAGCCTTACGAGGTCTACGACCAGCTCGATTTCGACATCCCGGTGGGCAAGACCGGCGATACCTACGACCGCTACCTCGTCCGCATGGAAGAGATGAAGCAGTCCAACCGCATCATCAAACAATGTGTGGACTGGTTGCGCGTGAATCCCGGTCCGGTGATCACCGACAACCACAAGGTGGCGCCGCCTTCACGCGAATCCATGAAGTCCAGCATGGAAGAGCTGATCCACCACTTCAAGCTCTTCACCGAAGGCTTCCACGTGCCCGAAGGCGAGGCCTATGCCGCCGTTGAACACCCCAAGGGCGAGTTCGGCATTTACCTGGTGAGCGATGGTGCCAACAAGCCTTATCGCCTGAAGATTCGTGCGCCCGGCTTTGCGCACCTGTCCACCATGGACGAAATGGCCGAAGGCCACATGCTGGCCGACGCGGTTGCCATCATCGGCACCATGGATATCGTTTTTGGAGAGATTGACCGATGAACGCTGTCAACTCAACCGCCAGCGGCCCGGTTTTGGCCGCCAAACTGTCCGAAGCCACGCTCGCGCGCTTTGCCCGCGAAGTGGCCAAGTACCCCGCCGATCAGGCGCAGTCGGCCGTCATGGCCTGCCTGTCGATCGTGCAGCAGGAGCAGGGCTATGTCAGTCGTGCCAGCGAGAAGGCCATTGCCGACTACCTCGGCATGCCTGTGATGGCCGTGCACGAGGTGACGACCTTCTACAACATGTACAACCAGCAGCCGGTGGGCAAGTTCAAGCTCAACGTCTGCACCAACCTGCCTTGCCTGTTGCGCGATGGCGGCAAGGCGCTGGAGCACCTGGAGCACAAGCTGGGTGTCACCATGGGTGGCACCACCGCCGATGGCATGTTCACGCTGCAGCAAAGCGAATGCCTGGGCGCCTGCGCCGATTCGCCGGTGATGCTGGTCAATGACCGCCACATGTGCAGCTTCATGAGCAACGAAAAACTCGATCAACTGATCGATGGCCTCAAGGCATCGGAAGGCAAGGCAGCATGAACGCAGAACAAGTGCTCGCACAGTTTCGCGCCACTGGCGTGCAGACCTGTTTCCATGACCGCCATATCGGTGCGCAGATCTATGCCGGTCTGAATGGCAGCAACTGGTCGCTCAAAGACTACGAAGCGCGCGGCGGCTACCAGGCCCTGCGCAAGATTCTGGGCAAAGACGGCTCCGCGCCCGACCCTGAAACCGGCGTGGCCGGCATGACACAAGACCAGGTGATTGCCACGGTCAAGGAGTCGTCGTTGCGCGGTCGTGGCGGTGCGGGCTTCCCCAGCGGCTTGAAGTGGAGCTTCATGCCGCGCCAGTTTCCCGGGCAGAAGTATCTGGTGTGCAACTCCGACGAGGGCGAGCCGGGTACCTGCAAAGACCGCGACATCCTGATGTACAACCCCCATATCGTCATCGAAGGCATGGCGATCGCGGCCTACGCCATGGGCATCAGCGTGGGCTACAACTACATCCACGGCGAGATCTTCCGCGAGTACGAGCGCTTCGAAGAGGCGCTGGAAGAAGCCCGCGCGGCCGGCTTGCTGGGCGACAACATCCTGGGCAGCGATTTCAGTTTCCAGCTGCATGCCCACCATGGCTTTGGTGCCTACATCTGTGGCGAAGAAACCGCGTTGCTGGAATCGCTGGAAGGCAAAAAAGGCCAGCCGCGTTTCAAGCCGCCGTTTCCGGCCAGCTTCGGCCTGTACGGTAAGCCCACCACCATCAACAACACCGAAACCTTCGCGGCCGTGCCCTGGATCATCAACAACGGTGGTCAGGCCTATCTTGAATGCGGCAAGCCCAACAACGGCGGCACCAAGATCTTCTCGGTGAGTGGTGATGTGAATCTGCCCGGCAATTACGAAGTGCCCATGGGCACGCCGTTTGCCAAGTTGCTGGAGCTGGCGGGTGGTGTGCGCAAAGGTCGCACGCTCAAAGCCGTGATTCCTGGTGGATCGTCTTCGCCCGTGTTGCCTGCGTCCATCATCATGGAATGCACCATGGACTACGACTCCATTGCCAAGGCCGGCTCCATGCTGGGCTCGGGCGCGGTGATCGTGATGGACGATTCGCGCTGCATGGTCGAGTCGCTCAAGCGCCTGTCCTATTTCTACATGCACGAGTCCTGCGGTCAGTGCACGCCTTGCCGCGAAGGCACAGGCTGGCTCTGGCGCCTGGTGGACAAGATCCACCGCGGCGAAGGCCAAGCCGGCCGACATGGCGCTGCTCGACAACGTGGCCGAGAACATCATGGGCCGCACGATCTGCGCGCTCGGCGATGCGGCGGCCATGCCGGTGCGCGCCATGCTCAAGCATTTCCGGCCCGAGTTCGCGGCCATGATCAAAGCGGACGCTTCGGCTTCCGCCTGATGACGGAAAACAGAATATGGTTGAAATCGAACTCGACGGCCAGAAGGTCGAAATAGCACCCGGCAGCATGATCATGCATGCGGCCGAGAAGGCGGGCACCTACATCCCCCATTTCTGCTATCACAAGAAGCTGTCCATCGCGGCCAACTGCCGCATGTGCCTGGTCGACGTGGAAAAGGCGCCCAAGCCCATGCCGGCCTGTGCCACGCCCGGTGACGCAGGGCATGATCGTGCGCACCAAGTCCGACAAGGCCATCAAGGCCCAGCAGTCGGTGATGGAGTTTTTGCTGATCAACCACCCGCTGGACTGCCCGATCTGCGATCAGGGCGGCGAATGCCAGTTGCAGGATCTGGCCGTGGGCTACGGTGCTGGCGCTTCGCGCTACGACGAAGAAAAGCGCGTCGTGTTCCACAAAGACGTGGGTCCGCTGATCTCCATGGAGGAGATGAGCCGCTGCATCCATTGCACCCGCTGTGTGCGCTTTGGCCAGGAAGTGGCCGGCGACATGGAGCTGGGCATGTCGCACCGCGGTGAACACGCCGAGATCGAAACCTTCATTGGCGAAACGGTTGACTCCGAACTGTCGGGCAACATGATCGACATCTGCCCGGTCGGCGCGCTGACCAGCAAGCCTTTCCGCTACAGCGCCCGCACCTGGGAGCTGTCGCGCCGCAAGTCGGTCAGCCCTCACGATTCCACCGGTGCCAACCTGATCGTTCAGGTGAAGAACCACAAGGTCATGCGCGTGGTGCCGCTGGAAAACGAAGCGGTGAACGAATGCTGGATCGCCGACCGCGACCGCTTTTCATACGAAGCGCTGGACAGTGCCGACCGCCTGACCGCGCCCATGCTCAAGCAGGGCGGCGAGTGGAAGACCGTCGACTGGCAAACCGCCCTGGAATACGTGGCCAATGGCCTGCGAGCAGGTCAAGGACGATCACGGTGCCTCCGCCATCGGCCTGCTGGCCAGCCCGCACAGCACGGTGGAAGAGCTGGCTTTGGCCGGCGCCCTGGTGCGCGGTCTGGGCAGCGAGAACATCGACAGCCGCTTGCGCCACGCCGATTTCACCAACGCAGCGCCCGCGGGCGCGGCTCGCTGGCTGGGCATGCCCATCGCTGGGTTGAGCACGCTGCAGCGCGTGCTGGTGGTGGGTTCCAACCTGCGCAAAGACCATCCGCTGTTCGCCCAGCGCATCCGTCAGGCGGCTCGCCATGGTGGTCAGGTCAACGCCTTGATCGACAACGATCAAGACTGGGCCATGTCCCGCAAGAACACGCTGGTGGCCGACAGCAGCGTCTGGGTGCGCGCCTTGGCCGGTATCGCCGTTGCAGTGGCGGCCGAAAAGGGCATGCAATCGCCCGTGGCCGCCGAAGCTTCGCGACGAAGCCAAAGCCATCGCCAAGTCCCTGATGGGTGGCGAACGCAAAGCCATTCTGTTGGGCAACGCCGCTGCGCACCATGAAAAAGCCGCCAGCCTGCTGGCTTTGGCCAACTGGATCGCCCAGCAAACCGGTGCTCAGCGTGGGCTATCTGACCGAAGCGGCCAACACCGTGGGTGCGCAACTGGTGCGCGCCGTGCCAGGGGCAGGGCGGTTTGAACGCCAGCCAGATGCTGGGCCAGTCGCTCAAGGCGCTGGTCCTGCTCAACACCGAGCCTGCCGCAGACAGCGCAGCAGGCGTGGCCGGTCTGGACACGGCCGGCATGGTGGTGACGCTCGAGCCCCTTCAAAACCAACATGGACATCAGCGATGTGCTGTTGCCGATCGCGCCGTTCAGCGAAACATCGGGTTCGTTTGTGAACGCCGAAGGCCGTCTGCAGAGCTTCCACGCCGTCGTGCGCCCGCTGGGTGAAACCCGCCCGGCCTGGAAGGTGCTGCGCGTGCTGGGCAACCTCCTGGGCTTGCCGGCTTTGATGCCGACTCGTCGCAGGCGGTGCTGGCCGCGGTCTTGCCGGGCGTGAACGCACGGTGACCTGGTGGATGCCGCCCGCCTGTCCAACGCCGATGTGGGTGCGGGCGCTGCGGCAGCCGACCAGCGGCCTGCTTCCGTGGCGCCTTGTGTGGCTGCCATTTACCAACTCGATTCGCTGGTGCGCCGTGCCACTTCGCTGCAGCTCACCAGCGACGCCCGGGCCGCTGCCCAGCCAGGAGTGCCCGCATGATCGACGCCATGTACAACGCAGGCCTGGGCCTGATCGCCGCCGACTGGTGGACCACCGCCGCCTGGCCCGTCATCTGGGCCATGGTCAAGATCGTGGTCGTGCTCGCGCCCCTGATGGGCGCCGTGGCCTACCTCACCCTGTGGGAGCGCAAGCTGCTGGGTTTCATGCAGGTGCGCATGGGTCCCAACCGCGTGGGGCCGTTTGGCTTGCTGCAGCCCATCGCCGATGCGGTGAAGCTGCTGACCAAAGAAATCATCAGCCCCAGTGCGGCTGCCGGCGGCCTGTTCCGTCTGGGCCCCATCATGGCCATCATGCCGGCGCTGGCCGCCTGGGTGGCTGTGCCGTTTGGTCCTGAAGCCGCCATTGCCAACGTCAATGCCGGTTTGCTGGTCATTCTGGCCATCACCTCGATCGAGGTGTACGGCGTGATCATTGCTGGCTGGGCATCGAACTCCAAATACGCCTTCCTGGGTGCACTGCGTGCTTCGGCCCAAATGGTGAGCTACGAGATCGCCATCGGCTTCTGTTTCCTGGTGGTCATCATGACCGCCGGCAGTCTGAACCTGGGTGACATCGTGGCCTCGCAGGCGCGCGGCATGGGCGCCGGCATGGGCCTGGACTTCCTGTCCTGGAACTGGCTGCCACTGTTCCCGATTTTCATGGTCTACCTGATCTCTGGCGTGGCCGAGACCAACCGCCACCCGTTCGACGTGGTCGAGGGCGAGGCCGAAATCGTGGCCGGTCACATGGTCGAGTACTCGGGCATGGGCTTTGCCATCTTCTTCCTGGCCGAATACGCCAGCATGTGGCTGGTGTCCATCCTGGCGGTGCTGATGTTCCTGGGTGGCTGGCTGCCCCCGGTGTCTGCGCTTGATTTCATTCCCGGCTGGATCTGGCTGGGTGCCAAGACCTTCGTGGTCGTCTCCATGTTCATCTGGATCCGTGCCACTTTCCCGCGCTTCCGTTACGACCAGATCATGCGTCTGGGCTGGAAGATTTTCATTCCTGTGACGCTGGTCTGGCTGCTCCTCGTGGGTGGTCTGATGCAGACGTCGTGGAACCTCTGGAAATAAGCAGGGCGCACACACATGACTACTTCTCTCGTTGCCCCCAAGTCGGTGGTTGCACCGTTTTCGGTGATCGACTTTTTCAAAAGCTTCATGCTGTTTGAGCTGGTCAAAGGCATGGCCTTGACCGGTCGCTACACCTTCCGCCGCAAGGTCACGGTGCAGTTTCCTGAAGAAAAGACACCGTTGTCACCACGTTTCCGTGGCCTGCACGCCCAGCGCCGCTACGAAAATGGTGAAGAGCGCTGCATTGCCTGCAAATTGTGCGAAGCGGTGTGCCCGGCCATGGCCATCACCATCGAAGCCGGCCAGCGCCAGGACGACGGCTCGCGCCGCACCACGCGTTACGACATCGACCTGACCAAATGCATCTTCTGCGGTTTCTGCGAAGAAGCCTGCCCGGTCGACGCGATCGTGGAAACCCACATTCTGGAATACCACGGCGAAAAGCGCGGTGACCTGTACTTCACCAAAGAGATGTTGCTGGCCGTGGGCGACCGGTACGAGCCCGAGATCGCCAAGGCCAAGGCCGCTGACGCGCCTTACCGTTGATGTCCTGCTGACCCCGGACCGACCCAAGACCGAAGAAACCATCCATGGATTACCAGACCGGCTTTTTTTATCTGTTCTGCGACGGTGTTGCTGTTCGCGGCCTACCGCGTGGTCACCGCCCGCAACCCCGTGCACGCGGTGCTCTACCTGATGCTGTCGTTCTCGCAAGCGTCGGCGTTGTGGCTGCTGCTGAAGGCCGAGTTCCTGGGTCTGGACCCTGGTGCTGGTGTACCTCGGCGCGGTGATGGTGCTGTTCCTGTTTGTCGTGATGATGCTGGACGTGCGCCTGGACGACGACCGTTGGGGTTTCTGGCAGAACTTCCCGCTGGCCGCCGCGCTGGGTGCGCTGGTGGCCGCCGAACTGATCGCCGTGTTGTGGGTGGGTTTCCCGTCAATCGCGACGCCCTGCTGCCGTGGCCTTGCCGGCCGACTACTCCAACACCAAAGAGCTGGGGCGTCTGCTCTACAGCCAGTACCTCTATCCCGTTGAAGTCGCTGCAGTCATTCTGCTGGTGGCCATGGTGGCTGCCATCGCGCTGACCCTGCGCAAGCGCAAGGACAGCAAGGCCATCGATCCGGGTGAACAGGTTCGCGTGCGCGCCGCCGACCGTCTGGTGGTGATGTCCATGGCCGCGACGCAAAAGGCCGCGCCTGCTGCGCCGGCCGAAGAGGAGAAATCAGCATGAGCAGTGGATTGACACTCCAGCATTTCCTGTCCGTTGGCGCCGTGCTGTTTGCGCTGTCGGTGGTGGGTATTTTTCTGAACCGCAAGAACCTGATCGTCTTGTTGATGGCCATCGAGCTGATGCTCCTGGCCGTGAACATGAACTTCGTGGCCTTCTCCCATTTCCTGGGCGACATGCATGGTCAGGTCTTCGTGTTTTTCATCCTGACCGTGGCGGCCGCCGAGTCGGCCATCGGTCTGGCCATTCTGGTGCAGCTGTTCCGCAACCGGGCATCGATCAGCGTGGAAGAACTCAACACCCTCAAGGGATGATCGCCCGACGCGTCGCGCGTTCGCAGCCAAGAACAACACCATGAGCACAACCCTTTCTGCAAGCACCCTACTGGCCGTGCCGCTGGCCCCGCTGGTGGGCTCGCTGCTGGCCGGCATTCTCGGCACCACCTTCGGTGGCAATGTCATTGGCCGCCGCGGCTGCCCACACCCTGACCATCCTGGGCGTGTTGATCGCCTTCGTGTTGTCGGCCATGACGCTGGTCGCCATGTGATCGGTGGTGCCCGCTTCAACCAGACCATCTACGAATGGATGACGGTCGGCGATCTCAAGATGGAGATCGGCTTCATGGTCGATGGCCTGACCGCCATGATGATGTGCGTGGTGACCTTTGTGTCGCTGATGGTGCACCTCTACACCATCGGCTACATGGAAGAAGACGCCGGCTACAACCGCTTCTTCGCCTACATCTCCCTGTTCACCTTCTCCATGCTCATGCTGGTGATGAGCAACAACCTGCTGCAGCTGTTCTTCGGCTGGGAAGCGGTGGGCCTGGTGTCCTACCTGCTGATCGGTTTCTGGTTCAACAAGCCCACGGCCATCTTTGCCAACATGAAGGCCTTCCTGGTCAACCGCGTGGGCGACTTCGGTTTCATTCTGGGCATCGGCCTGATCGTGGCCTTCGCCGGCACGCTGAACTACACCGAAATCTTCGCCCAAGCCGGCCAGCTTGGCGCCTGACCTTTGCCAACCCCTTCGGCGGCGAGCAATGGCTGCTGATCACCGTGATCTGCATCTGCCTGTTCATCGGTGCCATGGGCAAGTCGGCCCAGTTCCCGCTGCACGTGTGGCTGCCCGACTCCATGGAAGGCCCGACGCCCATTTCCGCCCTGATCCACGCCGCCACCATGGTGACGGCCGGTATCTTCATGGTGGCGCGCATGTCGCCGCTGTTTGAGCTGTCGGACACGGCGCTCAACTTCATCATGATCATCGGCTCCATCACGGCGCTGTTCATGGGTTTTCTGGGCATCATCCAGAACGACATCAAGCGCGTGGTGGCGTACTCCACGCTGTCGCAGCTGGGCTACATGACCGTGGCGCTGGGTGCCTCCGCCTATTCGGTGGCCGTGTTCCACCTGATGACCCACGCCTTCTTCAAGGCGTTGCTGTTCCTCGCAGCCGGCTCGGTGATCATGGGCCTGCACCACAACCAGGACATCCGCTGGATGGGTGGCGTGCGCAAGTACATGCCCATCACCTGGATCACCTCCCTGATCGGTACGCTGGCCCTGATCGGCACGCCGTTCTTCTCGGGCTTCTACTCCAAAGACAGCATCATCGAGGCGGTGCACTTCAGCAACCTGCCGGCGGCGCACTGGGCGCACTTCGCCGTGCTGGCCGGCGTGTTCGTCACTTCGTTCTATTCGTTCCGCCTCTACTTCCTGGTCTTCCACGGCAAAGAGCGTTTCGACCAGAACCCTGATGCCCACCATGGCCACGATCACCACCACGGTGGGGGCAAACCGCACGAGACGCCCTGGGTGGTGACGGTTCCGCTGGTGTTGCTGGCCATTCCTTCGGTGTTCATCGGTTTCATGACCATCGACTCGATGCTGTTTGGCTCTTTCCTGAAAGATGCGATCACGATCAATAGCGAACTGCACCCCGCCATGGAGACCTTCCGTGAGGAGTTCCATGGTGCGTTTGCCATGGCCATCCACGGCTTCACGACCATGCCATTCTGGCTGGCCCTGGCCGGCGCGGTGTCGGCCTGGTACATGTACCTGATCAACCCGGCAGTGCCGGCTGCGCTTGAGCGCTTCTTCAAATCGCTGGGCATGTTGAACATTCTGGAAAACAAGTACTACCTCGACTGGTTCAACGAAAACGTGCTGGCTCGTGGTGCGCGCTTGCTGGGCACAGGCCTGTGGAAGGGTGGCGACCAGGGCGTGATTGAGGGCGGCGTGGTCAATGCCAGCTGGAAGATGGTCGGGTTGTTCTCATCGGCCGTGCGTACCATGCAGAGTGGCTACCTGTACCACTACGCGTTGATGATGATCGTGGGTGTCTTGTTGTTCATGACGTACTTCGTCTGGCTCGCCTGATTAGGAGAATAAAAAAATGGGTTTGCTGAGCCTTGCGATTTGGACGCCGGTGTTGTTTGGCGTCGCACTGCTGGCCTTTGGCCGGGATACGCACGCGAAAGCCGTGCGATGGGTGGCCTTGATGGGCGCACTGGTGAGTCTTGGCCGTGACGTTGCCGCTGTACAGCGGCTTCGAGCTGGGCACGGCTGCGATGCAGTTTGTCGAAAAATACACCTGGATCGAGCAGTTCCAGCATCCACTACCACCTGGGTGTGGACGGAATCTCCCTTTGGCTGATCTTGCTCACCGCTTTCATCACGGTGATCGTGGTGATCGCCGGCTGGGAAGTGATCACCGAGCGCGTCAACCAGTACATGGGCGCATTCCTGATTCTGTCGGGTCTGATGATTGGTGTGTTCAGTGCCTTGGATGCGATGCTGTTCTACGTGTTCTTCGAAGCCACGCTGATTCCCATGTACCTGATCATCGGTATCTGGGGTGGCTCCAACAAGATCTACGCCGCGTTCAAGTTCTTCCTCTACACGCTCATGGGCTCGCTGCTCATGCTGGTGGCCCTGATCTACCTCTACACCCAATCGGGTGGCAGCTTCGACCTGGCCACCTGGCACAAGTTGCCTCTGGGTGCCTCGGCCCAAACCTATCTGTTCTTTGCTTTCTTTGCAGCCTTTGCGGTGAAGGTGCCGATGTGGCCGGTGCACACCTGGTTGCCCGATGTGCACGTGGAAGCACCCACCGGCGGCTCGGCTGTGCTCGCCGCCATCATGCTGAAGCTCGGTGCCTACGGTTTCCTGCGTTTCTCGCTGCCCATCCTGCCCGATGCTTCGCACGAATGGGCCTGGCTGATGATTGCACTGTCGCTGGTCGCCGTGATCTATGTGGGCCTGGTGGCCATGGTGCAAACCGACATGAAGAAGCTGGTGGCTTATTCGTCGGTGGCGCACATGGGGTTTGTCACTCTGGGCTTCTTCGTGTTCAGTGATCTGGGCATGGCCGGTGGCATCGTGCAGATGATTTCCCACGGTTTTGTCTCAGCCGCCATGTTCCTGGCGATCGGCGTGTTGTACGACCGCATGCACTCGCGCAACATCGCCGACTACGGTGGTGTGGTCAACGTGATGCCCAAGTTCGCGGCCTTTGCTTTGCTGTTCACCATGGCCAATGCCGGTCTGCCTGGCACAGCGGGTTTCGTGGGTGAGTGGATGGTCATCATCGCCGCGGTAAAAGCCAATTTCTGGATTGGTGCCGCAGCAGCGTCTGCCCTGATCTTTGGTGCAGCCTATTCGTTGTGGATGTTCAAACGTGTTTACCTGGGTGCGCCTGGCAACGACCACGTCAAAGAACTCACGGATATCGGCAAGCGCGAATTTCTGATCATGGCCGTGTTGGCCATCGCGGTGTTGTACATGGGCGTGTACCCCAAGCCGTTCACCGACGTGATGGACGCTTCGGTGGCGGATTTGTTGCGTCACGTGGCCATCTCCAAGCTGAATTGACCGCCGTACAAGAAATCGAGAGAACGTTCATATGACAGATAACCTCAGCTTGGTCGCGGCCTATCCTGAAATCGCATTGCTGGTGGCCTCGTCTGTGATCGCTTTGGTGGGCGTGGCCTCCAAAACGCCCGCCCGTGGCCTGATTCACTTCCTCACCTTGGCCACGCTTGCCGGGTTGGCCTTGATGCTGGGCATGCGTGCGAGCAGCGGCGAAACCATTGTGGGTTTCGGCGGACTGGTGGTGAGCGATCCCATGGGCAACTGGCTAAAGTGTTTTGCAGCGATTGCCATGTTGGTGACCATTGTGTATGGCCGGGCTTATGCCGGTCAGCGTGAAATGATGCGTGGCAGTGAGTTGTACACCCTTGCACTCTATGCGCTGCTGGGTATGTTCGTGATGATCTCTGGTCACAACTTCCTGGTGATCTACCTCGGCCTTGAGTTGCTCACTTTGTCCAGCTATGCCCTCGTTGCCCTGCGGCGCGATGACCTCAATGCGACCGAAGCTGCCATGAAGTATTTCGTGCTCGGCGCTTTGGCCAGCGGCTTCCTGCTGTACGGCTTGTCCATGGTCTATGGCGCCACTGGCTCGCTCGATCTGCCGGGTGTGATGGAGGCCATTGCTGGTGGCGAGGCCACGCTGATGGGATCCAAGCAAGTGCTGGTGTTGGGTCTGGTGTTCGTGGTGGCAGGCCTTGCCTTCAAACTTGGTGCGGTTCCCTTCCACATGTGGGTTCCTGACGTGTACCACGGTGCCCCCACGGTGGTGACCCTCATGATTGGTGGCGCTCCCAAGCTGGCTGCCTTCGCGATTGTGATCCGTTTGCTGGTCGAAGGCCTCGGCGCCACTGGCCATCGACTGGCAACAAATGCTCGCTGTCTTGGCCGTGATGTCTTTGCTCGTGGGCAACCTCGCTGCCATTGCGCAGACCAACCTCAAGCGCATGCTCGGCTTTTCGACCATTTCGCAAATGGGTTTTTTGCTGCTGGGCCTGCTGGCCGGTTCGGTCGCCACCAGCAGTGGCTTGGATACGAGCAACGTGGCCAACGCCTACAGTTCGTCCATGTTTTATGTGATCACCTATGTGCTGACCACCTTGGCCACTTTTGGCGTGATCATGCTGCTCTCCCGAGACGGTTTTGAGTCTGATCAAATTGCCGATCTGGCCGGATTGAACCAGAGAAGCCCACTGTACGCCGCGGTTATGGCTGTCTGCATGTTCTCGCTGGCCGGTGTGCCACCCATGGTCGGGTTCTACGCCAAGCTGTCGGTGCTGCAGGCTTTGCTGGCCTCTTCCCAGCCTGTCTACATTGGCCTTGCCGTGTTTGCCGTGTTGATGTCGCTGGTGGGTGCTTTCTATTACCTGCGTCTGGTGAAGGTGATGTACTTTGATGCGCCGACCCAAACCGGTCCTATCGAAGCGGGCTTTGATGTGCGCTCCGTGCTGTCGGTGAATGGTGCACTGGTGCTGGTGCTGGGCATCGTTCCCGGCGGGCTGATGGCGTTGTGCGCTCAGGCCATGGCGAGTTTGCTTGGCTGAGGCCCTTGAAGATGTGAAGTCGCCGGTGAACTCCACCAGTGGCTTTGGGTCGTACCGATCACCATGAATCATTCGTACTCTGTAGCACTGGTGCTGCTGGCCGCCTTCATTGGCGCAAACTTGCCATTCATCAATGAACGCTTGATCGCGTTGATTCCACGCAAAGCGCCCAAATCGCTTTGGATACGGGTGGGTGAGTTGGTGATTTTCTATTTTTTGGTGGGTGGGCTCGGTCTCGCTTTGGAGCAGTCTGCTGGCCAGATCTATCCGCAGGGCTGGGAGTTTTACGCCACAACAGGCGCTTTGTTCCTGACCCTGGCCTTCCCTGGCTTTGTGTTTCGCTACCTGATGAAGCACAAGCGTTGAGTGAATGACCATGGGTAATGACTCCCATCTTCGCGAAGTACCGATCGCTCGCAGCGAACTGTTGAAGGGTCATTTCCTGCAAGTGGTCCGCGACACGGTGCGGTTGCCCTCTGGGAAGCAAGCCACACGAGAATTCGTGCGGCACCCGGGTGCGGTGATGGTGATCGGGTTGCTTGAAGATGGCCAGGTCGTTCTGGAGCGTCAGTACCGCCATCCGATGCGGTGCCGTGATGATCGAATTTCCTGCGGGCAAGCTCGACGCAGGTGAAGGCAGCTTGAAATGTGCTCAGCGCGAATTGCTCGAAGAAACGGGCTACAGTGCCACGCGAGTGGGCCTATGCCGGCCAGCTGGCACCCACGATTGCCTATTCCGATGAACGCCTGGACATATGGTTTGCCCGTGGCTTGACGCTGGGCGAGCGGCGGCTGGATGAAGGTGAGTTTCTTGATGTGTTCACCGCGTCGCCCGAAGCGCTGCAGGCCTGGTGCCGCCAGGGAGATGTGATCGACGCCAAAACCCTGGTCGGCGCGCTCTGGCTGCAAAACGTGCTGAGTGGCGCATGGTCTTTGGACTGGTCGGGCGCAAAGCCCGAAGCCAAGCTGGATTCACCATGAAAGTTTTTGACCTTCAATGCGCTCAGCAGCACAGCTTTGAAGGCTGGTTTGCTTCTGAAGACGACTATGGGTGTCAGCAAGCCAAGGGGTTGGTGACTTGCCCTATGTGTGGCGATGCGACAGTGCGAAAAATGCTTTCGGCGCCTCGATTGAATCTGAAATCTGCCCGGGGCAGCGAACCGTCCGAAGTGCCCCCGCAAGGTATGGATCACACAGCGCAGGGCGATGCGACCTTCCGCAGCCGATGTTCGCACCAATGCGCCCTCGGCAAACGAGCTTCATGCCCGGCTATTGCACGTGGTCCGCGAGGTGATGGCGAAAACCGAGGATGTGGGTGAGCGGTTTGCCGATCAGGCACGTGCCATGCACCACGGTGATATCCAGCAGCGCAGCATTCGCGGGCAAACGACCGCTGACGAGGCCATGGCCCTGGTGGAAGAAGGCATCGAGGTGATGCCATTGCCTTGGTTGCCTGCTGCTCAAAGAAACGTTGCAGTAGAAGAGCTGTCTGTTCTCGGCGGCGCTTCGTCTGCGACGGTTTTCGTCAGCTTCACCTTCTTTGTTCATTGCAACCTGCATTGCCGCGCGTTCACGCCTGGGGAGCTCAGGCGTGGGAGTCCGGTTCGATCGCGATTCTGGTGCGTTCTTGGCACAACTTTCAAGCGCGCATGGGTCATGCGTTTGACGCATAAAGTCATGGAATGACCCTATGCATAAAAGTATGGGGGCGGTTTTTCAGGATGCGGCAATCCTAGAATCGCGCTACGCTGAAGCGACAACCACCCCATATTTATGCCCAAAACACCCATGATTGCAACTTTTCAGGACCTCTACTTCGCCGATGCCGACCCCGAAGAGCTGAATCTGCGCGACCCCGAATGACCTGAAAGGCATGGCCGAAGCCCACTGGGCTTTGCTGCAGGATTCCAAGGCCGGTGAGGTGCGGGTCAAGGTGTTGAAGGCCGCTGACACCCAGGCTGATGGCACCACGGTGGTGCAGATCGTGCACCCGGATATGGCCTTTCTGGTGGATTCGGTGAGCATCGCCGTTAACCAGAGCGGTCGCACGGTGCACTGGATCGTCCACCCCCTGTTGCGGGTAACCCGCGATGACGCGGGCCAGATCGCCCAGGTGGAAAGCGCGGCCCGCAGCGTGCCAGCCGGGCGACAATGGGTCGGTGGTGTCGTGCATGTTGGTGGAGTGCAACCGGCTGGCCAGCGACCCTGATGGCGAGGCGCTGTGCCGCGCGATCGAAAGCACCTTGCTGGATGTGCGCAGCGCGGTGCAGGACTGGCGTGGCATGCTGTCCCGGTTGCAATTGCTCAGCGCCAGCTTCACCGCGCTTGACAGTGCAGAGGCCGCCGAAACCAAGGCCTTTCTGAGCTGGCTGGAACAAGGCCATTTCACTTTCCTGGGTGCGCAGGACTTTGTCGCAGAAGGGCGACCAGCTGTCAGCAGGTGCCGGCACGGCGTTGGGTATCTTGAAGAACCCGGGTTTCCAGGACCTGCCCGAGCAGAAGGCGGCGCCCTTCATGAACGACCCTCGCTGGTTGCTCTGTGCCAAAGCCACCCGGCGCTCCAGCGTTCACCGCCCGACCTGGCTGGACACCATCAGCGTCAAGCGGCTGGACGCGAGCGGCAACGTGGTGGGTGAATCCCGCTTTCTGGGGCTTGTACACCTCGGCCGCCTACGCGGCATCGGTGGAGAACATTCCCGTGGTGCGCCAGCACGTGGCGCATGTGACCGCGCAGGCGGGCGTGGTGCGGGGCAGCCATGCGCACAAGGCCTTGCAGGCCATTCTGGAGACCTATCCGCGCGACGAGATCCTGCAGATCGACGAGGCCACGCTGGCGCAGCATGCGATCGGCATCCTGCGTCTGCAGGAGCGCCAGCGCGTGCGCCTGTTCCTGCGCCGTGGTCCGTTTGGCCGCGTGGCGTCGATTCTGGTGTATGTGCCGCGCGACCTGTACACAACCGAATTGCGTGTGAAGCTGGGGCAGATGTTCACAGCAGGCGTTTGCCGCCGAAACGGTGGAGTTCACGCCCATGCTGACCGACAGTGCGCTGGCGCGCATCCACTACATCGTTCGCTCGCAGGACCGCCTGAACGACCAGGTGGACATGGTCGAGCTGGAGGCCCAGGTGGCCCAGGCCTGCAAGCGCTGGGAAGACGGCGTGCAGGCCGCGCTGATGGGTCAGGGGGTGGAACAAGGCGCGCCAGCTCAGCGCCATTGCGTCGGGCTTTCCGGTCGGCGTACCGCGAAGACTTCAGCGCCGATGTGGCTGCCGACGATGCGGCCGTGATGCAGGCGCTGAGCGCTGAACAGTCCGATGGCCCTGCAGCTGTATGCGCGCGGTGATCAGCCTCATTTCAAGACCTATCGCGACCCAAAAGGTGATCTTGTCCGATGCCACTGCCGGTGATGGAGTCGATGGGTGCCCGCGTGCTGGACGAACATCCGTACCTGGTCAAACATGCCGCAGCCGCAGGACGGCCAACGCTGGTTGCACGACTGGGGTCTGCAGTTTGACCAGCCGGTGGACCTGGACCAACTCAAGCCCCGTTTTGAGGCCCTGTTCCAAGCGGTCTGGCGGCAAGAGGTGGAGTGCGACGCGCTCAACCGCCTGGTGTTGTCGCACCGACGCTGGGTGCTCGCGACATCGCCGTGCTGCGCGCCTACACGCGCTATTTCAAGCAGCTTGGTTTTGCCTTCAGCCAAAGCTACATCGAAGACACGCTCAACAGCAACCCGGCCATCGCGCAGGCCTGGCCACCCTGTTTGCCATCCGGTTTGACCCGGCGCGCGAAGCCGGCCGGGCAGAGGCCATCGCTGCGCAGGAGCAGGACATCGAAGACCAGCTGTCCGAGGTGGCCAGCCTGGAGCAGGACCGTGTCTTGCGCCAGTTTCTGGCCACCATCGGCGCGACGGTGCGCACCAATGCCTACCAGGTGGGCAAAGACTACATGAGCTTCAAGCTCAAGCCGCGCGAGATTCCCAACGTGCCCGAGCCGCGCCCGATGTTTGAAATCTGGGTGTATTCACCGCGGGTGGAGGGGGTGCACCTGCGCGGTGGCAAGGTGGCCCGCGGCGGGCTGCGCTGGTCGGATCGCCGCGATGATTTCCGCACCGAAATTCTGGGTCTGGTGAAAGCCCAGCAGGTCAAAAACACGGTGATCGTGCCGGTGGGCTCCAAAGGCGGCTTTGTCTTGAAGAAGGCGCCGGCGGCCAGCGACCGCGAGGCCTTCCTGGCCGAAGGCGTGGCTTGCTACAAGACCTTCCTGAGCGGTCTGCTGGATGTGACGGACAACGTGGTCAAGGGCAGGTGGTGCCGCCGGTGCATGTGGTGCGACACGATGAAGACGACCCGTATCTGGTGGTGGCCGCCGACAAGGGCACGGCGACTTTCAGCGACATCGCCAACAGCGTGAGCGAGGCCTATGGTTTCTGGCTGGGCGATGCGTTTGCCTCGGGTGGTTCGGTGGGTTACGACCACAAGAAGATGGGCATCACGGCGCGCGGCGCCTGGGAGTCGGTCAAGCGGCACTTCCGCGGGCTGGGCGTGGACACGCAAAGCGCAGCCTTTCACCGTGGCCGGCATCGGCGACATGTCGGGCGATGTGTTTGGCAACGGCATGTTGTTGTCCGAGCAGATCAAGCTGGTGCTGGCCTTTGACCACCGCCATGTGTTCATCGACCCGTCGCCCGATGTGGCCACCAGCTTTGCCGAGCGCCAGCGCCTGTTCAACCTGCCGCGTTCCAGCTGGGACGACTACGACAAGAGCCTGATCAGCGAAGGCGGTGGCGTGTTTCCGCGCAGCGCCAAGTCCATTCCGCTGAGCGCACAGGCGCGCGCGGTCCTGGGCACCGATGCCAAGGCCATGGCGCCCAACGAACTGCTCAACGCCATCCTGAAGGCACCCGTGGACCTGCTGTACAACGGCGGCATCGGCACCTATGTCAAGGCCAGTTTCGAAAGCCATGCGCAGGCGGGCGACAAGGCCGGCGATGCCTTCCGCGTCAACGGCAACGAGTTGCGCTGCAAGGTGCTGGGCGAAGGCGGCAACCTGGGCGCCACGCAAAACGGGCGCATCGAGTTTGCCCAGGCCGGTGGCCTGATCTACACCGACGCCATCGACAACTCGGCCGGCGTGGATTGTTCCGACCACGAGGTGAACATCAAGATTCTGGTGGGTGCGGTGCAGGAGAGTGGCGCGCTCACGCAGGAAGAGCGCAACGAGTTGCTGGCCAGCATGACCGATGAGGTGGGCCTGCTGGTGCTGCAGGACAACTACTACCAGAGCCAGCAGATCGAGCTGGCGGCGGCCCGCCCCGTGTACCTGCTGGAAGGGCAGAAAACCTCATGCGCTGGCTGGAGAGCATTGGCTTGCTCAAGCGGGGCATCGAGTACCTGCCCACCGACGAAGAGATGGCCAAACGCAAGCGCGAAGGCAAGGGACTGACCCGCCCGGAGAACGCGGTGCTCATGGCCTACGCCAAGCTCAACCTGTTTGACGAGCTGTGCGCCAGCGCGTTGCCGGACGATCCGTTTTACGCCAAGGTGTTGCAGACCTATTTCCCACAGGTGCTCAACCAGACGCTATCCCGAATTTGTCGCCAAACATGCGCTGAAGCGCGAGATCATCGCCACCAGCGTGACCAATGCCGTGGTCAACCGCATGGGCGCCACCTTCGTCAATTTCCTGGCCAACGAAGCGTCGTGCAACGCGGCAGATGTGGTCAGCGCCTACACGCTGGCACGCGAGGTGTTTGGTCTGGAAAACATCTGGGACCGCATCGACGAGCTCGATGGCAAGGTGCCCACGGCGCTGCAGCTGAGCCTGCTGTCGCAACTCAGTGCGGTCACGCAGCGCGCCAGCCGCTGGATGTTGCGCCACCGTGGCGCAGGGCGACCTGCCGAGCATGATCGCCCTGTACCAGCCGGCGGCGGCGCAGCTGCGTGCCCACATCGACCAGTGGCTGCCGGCCGAGTTCCGCGAACAGTGGCAAGCCGCCAGTGCCAAGCTGGTGGAGGCGGGTGTGGACGCCCAGCTGGCCGAAGACCTCACCGTGCTGGACCACCTGTACCCCGTGCTCGATCTGGTGGACGTGGCCGCCAAGTGCAACAGCTCGCTGGAGAAAGCCGCGCGCACCTACTTTGGTGTGGACCATGCGCTGGATCTGGGGCTGTGGCGCGACATCATCACCAAGTTGCCCACCGAGACGCTGTGGCAAACCCAGGCCCGGGCCAGTGCGCGGGACGATGTGTATTCCATTGCCAGCCAGATCGTGCAGTGGTTGCTGGGCGAGCAGCAGACGGTGGAGCAGTGGGAGGAGCGCCATGCCAAGGCCATCGAGCGCGTGAACACCATGCGCGAAAGCATCGCCGGCGCGGCACCCGATCTGGCGCCCGTGTCGGTGGCTTTGCGGGAGTTGCGTCAGCTGGCCTGATGCGTCGGCGCAGGGGGCTTAGCCGCCCCACACATGGCGCGCCACCCGCGCCATGTTGCCGCCCATCACACCGCGGATGTCGGTGTCGCTCATGCCCAGCTGCCTGCAAGGCCGAGGGCAGGTCGGACCAGGTTTCAAGCGGGGTGTAGGTGATGCCCCGGATGCCCTGGCCGTAGCCCGCCGCTGCGGGCCACCAGTGGGCTGGGTCGAAGGGTGGTGGTGGGTCGTCGTTCAGGCCGGGTTGCGAGAACCCGATGTCCAGGCCCAGCGCCCACGTGCTCGGCGCCCACCAGGTCGGCGACATAGGCCACATGGCGCGCGACATCGTTCTGCGTCCGGGTTGATCAACACCCAGAAACGGCGACACGCCCGATATGCACACCACGCCGCCCGTGGCCGCGCAGGCGCGGATCTGTTCGTCGCTGATGTTGCGGCCATGTTCCGCGAGCGCGAGCGGGTTGGCGTGGCTGAACACCACCGGGTGGCGTGAGTGGGCCATGATGTCCAGCGAACTGCGGCGTTCGGTGTGGGCGCAGTCCATCAGCACGCCGGCGTCGTTCACCGCGTCCACCATGCGCCGGCCCAGCGGCGGTCAGGCCTTGCGGGGTGTCGTGGCAGCCACCGGCCACGGCGTTGTTGCGGTTGTAGGCGAAGTGGATCTGGCGCACACCCAGATCGCGAAAGAGGGCGACCATGTCGGGCTGCTCGAGCAAGGGCAGGGCGCCTTCGAGGTCGAAGCCCACGGCCAGTTGCCCGTTGGCGCGCGCGCATCTCGATGTCGGACACGCTGGCGCGGCAACACGTAGCGCTCCGGTTCGGCCGCGAGCCGCGCGCGAAACGCTGCGATCACCGGCAGGATCTGCGACAGCGGATTCATGTCCATGCCCACGTTGATGCTGACGTAGTGAACGCCCAGCGCGCGGTAGCGTTCCAGGGGTTCGAAGCTGGCTGCGGGGTGCAGCGGCAGGCAGGTGTGGGCTTCCCAATGCATGGCAGTCGAAGGTAGGTGACGGGTGGGCGAAAGTGGTGCGCGCTATTTGGCGTAGTGGCCAAACGTGTCTTGCGCTTTGGAGAGTTGTTTCAAATGGGCGGTGACGCTGTCGCCGAGCTCGTCGATGACGTCCTGCACCAGCAGGTTCAGGCTGAAGTGCAGGGCGGTGCTGGGCCACAGAAACAGGTCGGGCTCCATGGGCAGGGCGACCACATGGGGCGTGATGGCGCTGGCCCAGTCGCACAGTTCGTCGCAGAAAACCACCACCTCGGTGCCCTGTTCCTGCGCGGCCTGGGCCAGCCTGGGGCCGTTGCGGCCGTAGCGAAAGGTGTCGATGATGATCAGCAGCTTGCCCGGCCGCGGGTTGGTCAGCAGCTGGGCGTAGGTGCCGTCGATGCCGTCGAGCTCGAAGGCGTTGGGGCGGATGTAGTTCAGGCGCTGAACCAGCCCGTTGGCCAGGTAGCGCATGGTCTGAAAGCCCGCGGCGTAGACGCTGTCGGCCCGCGCCACGGCTTTGACGATGTGTTGCCACATCGGCAGCTGTGCGCAGGTCCGACGCCTTGCGCATCGCTTCCGTGGCGTGGGCCAGCTGCGTGTCCTGGTCCTGTCGGCCGGGCGTGCGGCGAAAGCTCTCGAAGCGGGCGCCCACGGCTTCCGGGCTGCCGTCGTAGAACTGGCGCTTGGCCAGGTCCTTGGCGTCGGCGGCGCTTTCAAACCCCATTTTCTTGAAGAAGCGCGTCACCGTCATGGGGCTGACGTGGGCCCGTTTGGCGATGGTGGCGCTGTTGTCCACGGCGAGTGCGTTGGGGTTGGCGCTGAGGTAGGCCGCGATGCGGCGCTCCAGCTTGGTCAGGTTGATCGGGCTAGTCGGTGCCTTCCAGGCGCCGCTTCACCTCTTCGATGAAGGAGGGGTCGGTGTGGTGCGTTTCATATCATTTTTCGAAATTGGTATGAATATTGCATTATCGGTGGAGGCTGGTTGCCGCAGACCGGGGGTTTCCCTCTGAGGGCGTTTGACGCAGGTCAAGCGCCCGCACAGGCGGAAGGGCGGCGCGGACACTGGGAGGGAATTCCCTATGCAAACCGCGTTTAAACTTGTGCAATGATTTGACCATATCAATATCAAAAAATGGTATTGATAAATCAAAACGAAGTGCAGACGGGTTGTCTGCGATCCGCCGACCATGGGGCGTGCCCGGGTGCCATTGCGGATGGTGTCCGGGTGACACGCCCGTGCCTTCACCATCAGCCAGCGGGAAATAGACTTCCCTTTTTTGTTACGAGGACATTTGCATGTTCAAGCTCAATAAACTGATTCTGGCCATCGGGCCTGTCCGCCGCCGCCATGGTCTCGCACGCCGCCGGCACCTTGATCTACTGTTCCGAAGGCAGCCCTGAAGGCTTCGACAACGCCCAGTACACCGGCGGCACCACGTTCGATGCCGTCGGGTCATGCGCTGTTCAACCGCCTGATCGGCTTCAAGAAGGGTACGCACCGATATCGAGCCCAGCCTGGCCGAATCGTGGACGGTGTCGGCCGATGGCCTGACCTACACCTTCAAGCTGCGCAAGGGTGTGAAGTTCCACACCACCGACTACTTCAAGCCCGGCCGCGACCTCAACGCCGACGACGTGATCTTCACGATCGAGCGCATGGTCAACAAGGACCACCCTTTCAACAAGGCCTATCCCGCTGAGTTCCCCTACGCATCGGACGTGGGCCTGGACAGCCAACATCGACTCGGTGACCAAGACCGATGCCCTGACCGTGGTCCTCAAGCTGAAGAAGCCCGATCCCGACCTGCTGGTCAAGCTGGCCATGCCGTTTGCCTCCATCCTGTCCAAGGAATACGCCGACAAGCTGGTGGCCGAAGGCAAAGCCAGCCATGATCAACCAGCAGCCCGTCGGCACGGGTCCGTTCGTGCTGCGCCGCTACCAGAAAGACGCGCAGATCCGCTACGTGAAGCACAAGGACTACTGGAACGCCAAAAACGTGCTGGTCGACAACCTGATCTTCGCCATCACCACCGACGCTTCGGTGCGCTTCCAGAAGATGAAGGCCGGCGAGTGCCACATCATGTCCTACCCCAAGCCGCAGGACATCGCCGCCATGAAGGCCGATCCGACCCTGAAGGTCGATCGCGCGCCCGGTTTCAACATCGGCTACCTGTCGTACAACATGGAAAAGCCGCTGCTGGCCAAGCCTGAAGTGCGCCAGGCGCTCGACATGGCGATCAACCGCAAGGCCATTCTCGAAGCCGTGTACCAGGGCCAGGGCCAGGAAGCGGCCAACCCGTTCCCGGCTTCGCTGTGGTCTTACAACACGAGCCTTGAAGAACGCGGCCTTCAACCCTGAAAAGGCCAAGGAGTTGCTGAAGAAGGCGGGCGTGGCCGAAGGCACGGAAATCACCCTGTGGGCCATGCCGGTGCAGCGCCCCTACAACCCCAACGCCAAGCTGATGGCCGAGATGATCCAGGCCGACTGGGCCAAGATCGGCATCAAGGGCAAGATCACCACCTACGAGTGGGGCGAGTACCTCAAGCGCATGAAGGCAGGCGAGCACGACACCGGCCTGATCGGCTGGACCGGCGACTACGCTTCGCCCGACAACTTCATGGGTGTGTTGCTGACCTGCGAAGCGGTGGGCGGCTCCAACTACGCGCGCTATTGCAGCAAGGACTTCGACGCCCTGGTGCTCAAGGCCCGCAACAGCCTGGACCAGAAAGAGCGCACCAACCTGTACATGAAGGCGCAGGAAGTGTTCAAGAAAGACCTGCCATGGTCCACGATCGCCCACTCGACCGTGAACCAGCCCATGCGCAAGGAGCTGAACGGCTTCAAGATCAGCCCGTTTGGTGACTACAACTTCGAAGGCGTGAGCGTGAAGTAAGCCCCCCCGCGCCGGCTGCGGCGTCACCCCCCAGGGGGCGACGCGCGCGGCCGGCGGAGCCCGATCCACCGCGTCCTGGGTGGGTCCATCGCGCTGCATTCTCGGTGAAGAGCAGGCGTCATGCCGATGACGCCTGTTCTTTTTCTTGCGCTTTCACAAATGACAAGAGGTGCTTCCTCATGCTGAGCTACATCCTTCGCAGGTTGCTGGTGCTGATTCCCACCATCCTGGGTGTCACCTTGCTGACCTTTTCGCTCATCCGTCTCATACCCGGCGATCCCGTGGAAGTGATGATGGGTGAGCGCACGCTGGACCCGGAGATGCACGCCGCTGCCCTGGCCCGCCTGGGGCTGGACCAGCCGCTGTACGTGCAGTACGGCAACTACCTGGGGCAGTTGCTCCAGGGCGATCTGGGCGCTTCGCTGAAGTCCCAGGTCAGTGTCTGGACCGAATTCAAGGCCCTGTTTCCCGCCACGCTGGAGCTGGCCATCATGGCGCTGCTGATCGCGCTGGTGCTGGGCATGATCGCCGGCGTGATGGCGGCCGTGAAGCGCGGCACCTGGCTGGACCACACGGTGATGACGGCCGCGCTCACCGGCTACTCCATGCCCATTTTCTGGTGGGGCCTGTTGCTGATCCTGATGTTTTCCGTGGGCCTGGGCTGGACGCCGGTGTCGGGCCGCATCGACCTGCTGTTCGACGTGCCGCCGCAAACCGGCTTCATGGTGTGGGACGCCTGGCTGGCCCAGAAGGCCGACCCCGAATACAACAACGGCGCGGTGTGGGATGCGCTGCGCCACCTGATCCTGCCCGCCGTGGTGCTGGCCACGATTCCGCTGGCCGTGATCGCCCGCATGACGCGCTCCATCGATGCTGGAGGTGTTGCGGGAAGACTATGTGCGCACCGCACGGGCCAAAGGCCTGTCGCCCGCGCGCGTGATTTTTGTGCACACGCTGCGCAACGCCCTGATTCCGGTGCTCACCGTGGTGGGCCTGCAGGTGGGCACGCTGATGGGCGGCGCGGTGCTGACCGAGACCATCTTCTCCTGGCCCGGCATCGGCAAGTGGCTGATCGATGCCATCGGGCGGCGCGACTACCCGGTGGTGCAAAACGGCATCCTGCTGGTGGCGACGCTGGTCATCCTGACCAACTTCCTGGTGGACATTCTTTACGGCGTGGCGAATCCGCGCATCCGGGTGCAGTGATGAACTTCCGAGAATTCTGGCGCGCCTTCGCGCACAACAAAGGGGCCGTGATCGGCCTGTTCTTCATGCTGATCGTGGGTGCGCTCGCGATCCTGGCGCCCTGGGTGGCGCCGCACAGCCCGATCGAGCAATACCGCTCGAACTTCCTGCAGGCGCCGGTCTGGTCCGAGGGCGGCAGCTGGCAGTTTCTGTTTGGCACCGATGAGCTGGGCCGCGACCTGCTGTCGCGCCTGATCCACGGCGCGCGCCTGTCGCTGCTGGTGGGTCTGGTGTCGGTGGTGCTGGCCCTGATTCCCGGGGTGATCCTGGGTCTGATCGCGGCCTTTGCCGGCAAGTGGATGGACGCGGCCATCATGCGGGCCATGGACATCATGATGGCCTTGCCCTCGCTGCTGCTGGCGGTGGCCATCATGGCCATTCTCGGCCCTGGCCTGCTCAACGCCATGATCGCGATTTCGCTGGTGTCGCTGCCGGCCTATGTGCGCCTGGTGCGCGCGTCGGCGATGGCCGAGTTGCAGCGCGATTACGTGACCGCGGCGCGCCTGTCGGGCGCGCGCACGTTGCGCCTGATGTTTGTCACCGTGCTTGCCCAACTGCACGGCGCCGCTGATCGTGCACGCCACCATGAGCTTTTCCGCCGCCATTCTGGAGATCGCGGCGCTGGGCTTTCTGGGGCTGGGTGTGCAGCCGCCGCTGCCCGAGTGGGGCACCATGCTGGCCTCGGCGCGCGACTACATCGAGAGCGCCTGGTGGGTGGTGACCTTGCCGGGGCTGACGATTTTGCTGTCGGTGCTGGCGATCAATCTGGTGGGCGACGGTCTGCGCGATGCGCTGGACCCCAAGCTCAAGACCGCATGATATGAAACACCCCCGCCGCGCTTTGCGCGACCCCCTCAAGGGGGCAACGCGAGCAGCCCGGCAAAGCCGGTTCTGCGGCGTTCTTGGTACAGGCATTTCGCGCCGGTGACGGCTTCGACGCGAATCTCGAGAGATTTGATATGAGTCTTTTAGACATTCAAAACCTGAGCGTCGAATTCGGCGCCAAGGGTCGCGGCTTTCGGGCTGTGGACACGCTCGACATCCAGCTCGATCAGGGCCAGGTGCTGGGCATCGTGGGCGAGTCGGGCTCGGGCAAGTCGGTCAGCATGATGGCCATGATGGGCCTGCTCGCGGGCCAGGGCCGCATCAACGCCGACAAGCTGGTGTTTGACGGCAAGGATCTGCTGACCATCTCCGACCGCGCCCGGCGCCAGATCCTGGGCAAGGACATGGCCATGATCTTTCAGGATCCCATGACCTCGCTCAACCCCAGTTTCACGGTCGGCTTCCAGCTGATCGAGGTGCTGAAGCAGCACATGGGCTTGCGCGGCGCCGCCGCCAAAGCGCGCGCCATCGAGCTGCTGGAAATGGTGGAGATTCCCGGTGCGGCCAACCGGCTGGAAAGCTACCCGCACCAGTTCTCGGGCGGCATGGCCCAGCGCGTGATGATCGCGATCGCCATTGCCTGCAACCCCAAGCTGCTGATCGCCGACGAGCCCACGACCGCGCTGGATGTGACCATCCAGGCGCAGATCATGGAGCTGCTGGTGCAGCTGCAAAAGGCGCACAACATGGCGCTGATCCTGATCACGCACGACCTCGCGGTGGTGGCCGAGGTGGCCCAGCGCGTGGCGGTGATGTACGCGGGGCAGGTGGTGGAGCAGGGCGATGTTTCGCGCATGTTCAGCGCGCCCACCCACCCCTACACGCGCGCCTTGCTGCAAAGCGTGCCCGAACACAGCCGGGGCGCCAGCCGCCTGCACACCTTGCCCGGCATCGTGCCCGGCCAGCACGACCGGCCCGCCGGTTGCCTGCTGTCGCCGCGCTGCCCCAAGGTGCAAGACCGCTGCCGCACCGAGCGGCCCGGCCTGTACGCCCAGGACGGCGTGCAGACGCGCTGCTTCTTCCCCATGACCCCGCAGGAGTCGCTATGAGCCATCCGGTGATGACCGCCGAGTCGTTGACCCGGCATTACCACGTGTCGCAGGGCTTCATGAAGCCGGCGGTGACCGTCAAGGCCCTGGCCGATGTGTCTTTCCAGCTGGAGCAGGGGCGCACCCTGGCGGTGGTGGGCGAGTCGGGCTGCGGCAAGAGCACGCTGGCCCGCCAGCTCACGCTGATCGAGCCGCCCACGCAGGGCCGGCTGCAGGTGGGCGAAGAGTGGGTGAAGCCGGGCGACAAGGCGCAGTACAAGCGCCTGCGCAGCCAGGTGCAGATGGTGTTCCAGAACCCCTACGCCTCGCTCAACCCGCGCCAGAAAATCGGTCACCAGATCGGTGAGCCGCTGCTGCTCAACACCACGCTGAGCGCTGCCGAGCGCAAGACCAAGGTGATGGAGAGCCTGGAGCGCGTGGGCCTGCGCCCCGAGCACCACGACCGCTATGCCCACATGTTCTCGGGCGGTCAGCGCCAGCGCATCGCCATCGCGCGCGCCATGGTGTTGCAGCCCAAGATCCTGGTGGCCGACGAGCCCACCTCGGCGCTCGATGTGTCGATCCAGGCCCAGGTGCTGAACCTGTTCATGGACCTGCAGGACCAGCTCAAGACCGCCTATGTGTTCGTGTCGCACAACCTCGCCGTGGTGGAGCACATCGCCAACGATGTGATGGTGATGTACCTCGGGCGCGTGGTGGAGTCGGGCCCCAAGGCCACGATTTTTGCCAACGCCTTGCACCCCTACACGCAGGCCCTGCTGTCGGCCACGCCGTCGATCGATCCGGCCCACCGGCAGAAGAAGATCAAGATCCACGGCGAGCTGCCCAGCCCGCTGGACCCGCCCTCGGGTTGTGCCTTCCACAAGCGCTGCCCGCTGGCCGACAGCCGCTGCCAGAGCGAGTTGCCGGTGTTGCGCGAGCTGCAGGGCCGCCAGGTGGCCTGCCACCACGCGGGCTGATCAGGCGCGCTGCTGGCGCCCGGGCTTTGGACAGGGCCCGGGACAGGGCAGAGGCGTCGGCGTAGCCGGTGCGCCGGGCGGCGGCTTTGAGGCTGTCGCCCGCGGCCACGGCGCTTTCTGGGCGATGGCCAGGCGCAGCTGGGCCAGGTATTTGCCGGGCGTGGTGTTCAGGGCTTCGCGGAAACGGTTGGCAAACGCCGTGCGCGACATGCCGGCCGTGCTCGGCCATGGTCTCCAGCCGCCAGTCGGCCTGGGGCTCGGCGTGCAGCGCCACCAGGGTGCTGGCCAGGCGCGGATCGGCCAGGCCGTGGAACAGGCCCTGCCCGTCGCGCGCGATGGGCCACCAGGTGGCGCAGCAAACCGATGAACACGATGTCGCCGGCGCGGTCGAGCAGCAGGGGCTGGCCGCAGCGCGGCTCGTTCAGTTCGGCGCTGCACCAGCGTGATCACCTGCTGCAACGAAGCATCGGCATCGGCCAGCGGCACCACCATGGGCTGGTGCGAACTCGGCCAGCAACAGCGGCGCCACCGGGCCTTCGAGATGGGCGCGGGCGCACAGCAGGGCGTCGGCCTGTGCGCCTGAGGTTGCATGGCGCCGTCGTGGCGGGTGAGCGCGTGGGCCGGCATCGGCCCGGCAGATCACCATGGCCGGGCGCCTCGGCCATGGTGATGCGCTGGTCGGCTCGCGCAGCTCCACCTCGCCATCCAGCACCAGGTGCAGCCACAAGCCGCGCGCAGGCTTCGGCGGGGAAGCTGCAGCGTGCCGTGGTCGCGGTGCCGGGCGCATCACTTCGCACGCGCGGCGCCAGCCCACCGAGCAAAGCGGAGAGCCGATCGAGGCGGGGTGTGGGGTTCATTTGTACGAATTGCAATCAATTTTGAATTATTGATTGCAAATCGTACAGCACAATGGCTGCATCTTTCACCATTCAAAGGAGTTGCCATGCGCGCTCAGTCCCTGATGCCCCGTTACCCCGTGCCCGCCCTCAACCTGCCGTTGACCAACGGCGAGCGCTTTGTGCTGGGCGCCAAGCCCGGCGAGAAATTTGACCTGCTGGTGTTCTACCGTGGCCTGCATTGCCCGATCTGCGCCAAGTACCTGCTGGAGCTGGAGCGTCTGGCGCCCGAATTTGCCAGCCGGGGCGTGCAGGTGGTGGCCATCAGCAGCGACGACGGAAGAGCGCGGCAAGGCCATGGCCGAGAAAGTGAAAGCCAGCGGCGTGAAGTTCGCCTACGGCCTGAGCCTGCGCAGCGCCCGCGAGTGGGGCCTGTACGTCAGCACCTCGCGCGGCACCACCTCCATCGGCATCGAAGAACCCGAGCTGTTCAGCGAGCCCGGCGTGTTCATCGTGCGCCCCGACGGCACGCTGTACTACGGCGCAGCGCAGACCATGCCCTTCGCCCGCCCGCAGTTCCAGGACCTGCTCGGCGCCATCGACTTCGCCGTGGCCAAGGACTACCCGGCGCGCGGCGAGTACACCGGCGCGGTGTGAAGCACACGCGCGCGCGACCGCAGCGCAGGGCCGCCCCAAGCTGATCAGCCCCCTGGGGGCAGCGACCCGCGCAGCGGCGGAGCGTGGGGGTTACCGATTCAGCGCAGGGCCGCCCCAAGCTGAATCAGCCCCCTCGGGGGGCAGCGACCCGCGCAGCGGCGGAGCGTGGGGGTCAGCGATTCAGCGCAGGGCCGCCCCAAGCTGAATCAGCCCCCTCGGGGGGCAGCGACCCGCGCAGCGGCGGAGCGTGGGGGCGTTCAGTCGATTCAGCGCAGGGCCGCCCCAAGCTGAATCAGCCCCCTCGGGGGGCAGCGACCCGCACAGCGGCGGAGCGTGGGGGCTAATATTCTTCAGCTGGTGAACTGCAAAGCCGCCAGGCCTTCGTAAACGCCGCCGCGTGCCACCAGTTCGGCGTGCGTGCCTTGCTCCACGATGCGGCCGTGGTCGAGCACCACGATGTGGTCGGCCCGCTGCACCGTGGCCAGGCGGTGGGCGATCACGAGGGTGGTGCGGTCGCGCATGGCGGACTCCAGTGCGGCCTGCACCACGCGTTCGCTCTGTGCATCGAGTGCGCTGGTGGCTTCGTCGAGCAACAGCAGCGGCGGGTTCTTGAGCATGGCGCGCGCGATGGCGATGCGCTGGCGCTGACCACCCGAGAGGCGCACGCCGCGCTCGCCCAGGTAGGTGTTGTACTGCTCGGGCAAGGCCATGATGAACTCGTCGGCAAAGGCGGCCACGGCGGCGGCCTTGACTTCTTCGTCGCTCGCGTCGGGTTTGCCGTAGCGGATGTTTTCCATCGCGCTGCTGGAGAAAATCACCGGGTCTTGCGGCACGATGCCCACGCGGTCGCGCAGGTCTTCGAGGCTCACCTGGTTGATGGGCACGCCATCGAGCTCGATGCGGCCCAGCTGCGGGTCGTAGTAGCGCAGCAGCAGGCTGAACACCGTGGTCTTGCCCGCGCCGCTGGCGCCCACCAGCGCCACGGTCTGGCCGGGGTGCACAAACAGGCTGAAGTCGTCGAGCGAAGGCTGGTTGGGGCGCGAGGGGTAGCGAAAGCCCAGTTTGTGAAACGTGACGGCGCTGCCGCCTTCGGGGCGGGGCAGGGCCACCGGGCTGGCGGGAGACTGCACCGGCGACTCGCTGGCCAGCAACTCCATCAGCCGTTCGCTGGCGCCTGCGGCGCGCAGCAAGTCGCCATAGACTTCGCCGAGCACGCGCCACCGAGCCCGCCAGGATGATGATGTAGACCACGGTCTGGCCCAGGTGGCCGGCGGTGATGTCGCCGTTGATCACGGCCTGCGTGCCCTGGTACAGGCCCCACAGCAGCAGGGCCGAGGTGGTGATGATGATGAAGGCCACCAGCACCGAGCGCGCGCTGGTGCGCTTGATGGCGGTCTTGAAGGCGCTTTCGGTGGCCGTGGCAAAACGCGCGCCTCGCGGTCTTCGGCGGTGTAGCTCTGCACCACGGGAATGGCGTTCAACACCTCGGCGGCCACGGCGCTGGCGTCGGCCACGCGGTCCTGGCTGGCGCGCGAGAGCTTGCGCACGCGGCGGCCAAACCACATGCTGGGCAAGACCACCAGCAACAAGATGAGCAAGCACCTGCGTCATCACATAGGGGTTGGTCCACACCAGCATGATCAGCGCGCCAATGCCCATCACCGCGTTGCGCAGGCCCATGGACAGCGATGAGCCGACCACGGTCTGCACCAGCGTGGTGTCGGTGGTCAGGCGGCTCAACACTTCGCCGGTCTGGGTGGACTCAAAAAACTCGGGGCTCTGGCGCAGCACATGGCTGTAGACCGCGTTGCGCAGATCGGTGGTGACGCGCTCGCCCAGCCAGCTCACCATGTAAAAGCGCACGGCCGAGAAGATGCCCAGCGCGAAGGCCACGCCGAACAGCTCCAGAAAATGGCCGCGCAAGCCCATGGCCTGGGCGCTGCGGTCGCCCGCCACCAGGCCGCCGTCGATCAGTTGCCGCAAGGCCACCGGGAACACCAGCGTGGCGGCGGCGGCCAGCACCAGAAACAGCACCGCCAGCGCGATCTGCCAGCGGTAAGGCTTGATGAACGGCAGCAGGCCGCTCAGGGATTTGGGGTTGCTCGCCTTGGGGCGCTCGGACTCGGTTTTTTGGCTCATAGCCCACTAGTGTGCCGGGTTTTCCCTTAAGGCAAGTCTCTGCCGCGTTTTACCCCAGGGCTTCCCGCACGAAATCGAGCCGGTCCTGACCGAAGAACAGCTCGTCGCCGACGAAGAAGCTGGGTGCGCCAAAGACGCCACGGCGCACCGCTTCTTCGGTGGTGGCCACCAGTTGGGCTTTCACTTCGGGGTCGCTTGACCAGCGCCATGAGTTCGGTTGGGTCAAACCCTGCAGCGGCCAGCGTGGTGGCCATCACCTCCGGGTCACCCATGTTCACCGGCTTCGCCCACATGGCTTTGAACACCGCGCGCAGGTAGTCGTTCAGGCGCTCGGGCTGGCGCATCTGAATGCCGGTGGCGCCGCGCATCAGCGTCAGCGTGTTGATGGGGAAAAACGGGTTGGGCTGAAACGGCACCAGGTAGCGCTGTGCCCAGCGCGGCAGGTCGCCGCCCATCCACTGGCCCTTGGCCGGGACCGTGACCGGGCTCTGGTTGCCGGTGGCCTTGAACACGCCGCCCAGCAGCATGGGCCGCCAGACGATGTTGGCGCCGGCTTCTTTGGCGATGGCCGGCAACTGTGTGCAGGCGAGGTAGGCGGTGGGGCTGCCCACGTCGAAGAAGAATTCAACGGCTTTGTGGCTCATGGCGGTGGGCTTTCAGGAGGGTTACCAGTTTTCGGACCAGGGGCGCAGATCGAGTTCGTGCGTCCAGGCGTTGCGGGGCTGCTGGTGCAGCGACCAGTAGGTGGCAGCGATGGCATCGGGATCGAGGATGCCGTCCTTGCGCCTTGGTGGCGTAGCGTTCGGGAAAGTTGTCGGCGATGAAGGCGGTGTCGATGGCGCCATCGATCACCAGGTGGGCCACGTGGATGCCCTGCGGCCCCAGTTCGCGCGCCATGCTTTGGGCCAGGGCGCGCAGCGCGAACTTGGCGCTGGCAAAGGCGCAGAACCCATTGCTGCCGCGCAGGCTGGCGGTGGCGCCGGTGAAGAAGATGCTGCCCTGGCCGCGTGGGCGCATCACCCGTGCGGCCTCCCGGCCCGACCAGAAAACCCGCCAGAGCGCGCCATTTCCCAGACCTTGCGGTACACGCGCTCGGTGGTTTCGGTGATGCCAAACCGCACGTTGGCACCGATGTTGAACACCACCACCTCCAGCGGCCCGATCTCGCGCTCGATGCGCTCGAACAGCGCCACCACCTGGTCTTCCTTGCGTGCATCGCAGGCCCAGCCTTCGGCTTTGCCGCCTGCGGTGCGAATCTCGGCGACCAGGGGCGCCAGGGCTTCGGCGGTGCGCCGCACACCGACCACGTGGTAACCCTCGGCTGCAAAACGGCGCGCGATGGCGCCACCGGTGGCGTCGCCCGCGCCCACGATCAGGGCGGCGCTGGGCTGGGTGAGGCTGGGTGGTTGGGGTCATGGGGTCGTGGTGCCTGTTCAGTGGGGTGTCGGCGGTTCACCTGGCTCGATGGCTTCGGCCTGGGTCGAGCAAGGTCCATCGACTCCTGGATCAGCGTGTGCAGGGCGACCACCCGCTCCTCGCCCAGCGTGGCGTTGAGCCGCAGTTGAGCGGCTTTCCAGTGTTGCTTGGCTTCTTCGCGTTTGGCCTGCCCTTCGGGAGTGAGCACCACGCTGCGGCTGCGGCCATCCGGACCGGGTTCCAGGCGCAGCCAGCCGGCAGCGATCAGGGGCTTGAGGTTGCGGGTGAGGGTGGAGGCGTCCATTTTCATGGCTGCCGCGAGATCGGCCGGGCGCACTGGGACCCAGGCTCAGCGCCAAGCTCAGCAGCGAGTACTGGGTGGTTTTGAGGCCGGCTTGGGCCAGTTCGGCTGTCGTAGTGCTGGGCCACGCGGCGCATCAGCTGGCGCAATTGCAGGTTGGTGCAACCTCGGGGTTGGGTGAAAGCGTTGGCGGGCATGGAACGGCTTCTTGCGAGGGTGATCTGCTTCGACTGTAGCTGCAATCATTGTAGATGCAATTATTTCAACGCTGTGTGTTTTGCGGGTATTTGGCCGGGCTGGCCTGCTTTTGTGTCGAGGGCCCGCATGATGGAGGGTGATCGCCCGTCTTGTAAGAAAACCGCAGCCGACGAGGCGACCCAGGTGCATGGCCGGACAGCCGCTGGACCCCCAACAGGAGAAATTTCATGGAACGCAGAGACGTGCTGAAAACCCTTTCGCCTGGATCGCAGGCGGCTGCTGCGCCTTTGGCTGCGGTGGCAGCGCCACCCATGCCGCTGAAAAAGACGGCGGTGGAATGGAAGGCGCTGGTGTCGCCTGCGGCTTACCAGGTGTTGTTTGAAGAGGGCACCGAGCGCGCGGGCAGCAGCCCACTGAACGCCGAAAAGCGGCCGGGCACCTTTGTGTGCGCGGCCTGTTAGCTTGCCCTTGTTCGATGCGGCCCACAAATACGAAAGCGGGACCGGCTGGCCCAGTTTCTGGCAGCCCCTGCCGAGTGCGCTGGGCACATCCACCGATTTCAAACTGATCTTGCCCGCGCACCGAGTACCACTGCGTCGCGCTGCGGTGGGCACCAGGGCCACGTGTTCAACGATGGCCCAAAGCCCACTGGCAAGCGCTATTGCAACAACGGCGTGGCGCTGTCCTTTGTGCCCGCAGGGCGAGGCGCTGCCTGCCTTGCGCAGCTGAACGGCAACACAGGAAAGGGCTTACCCAATGAACACATCACGCTTCAAACCTCTCGCCGCCAGCTTGCTCGCCTCGGCGGCTGTTCTGGCCGCCAACGCCGCCCAAGCCGCCACGGCCACCGCGATCTTTGCCGGCGGCTGTTTCTGGTGCACCGAGTCCGACTTCGAGAAAGTGCCTGGGTGTGGAAAAGGCCGAATCGGGTTACACCGCGGGCAAGACGCCGAACCCGACCTACCGCGAAGTGAGCAACGGCCAGACCGGCCACACCGAGGCCGTGCGCGTCACCTACGACCCCGACAAGGTGAGCTACGCCAAGCTGGTCGAGTACTTCTGGCGCACCATCGATCCGACCGAGAAAGACCGCCAGTTCTGCGATATCGGCGACCAGTACCGCAGCGGCATCTACTGGGGCAGCGAAGCCGAGCGCCAGGTGGCTGTGGCCAGCCGAGACGCACTGCTCAAGACGGGACGCTTCAAGACCATCCACACCGAGCTGGCACCCGCATCGACCTTCTATCTGGCGGAGGACTACCACCAGGACTACTACAAGAAGAACCCGATGCGGTACAACTACTACCGCCTCAGCTGTGGTCGAGAGGCGCAGCTTGACCGCGTGTGGAAGTGAGCAGCCAGTCACTCCGGGCGCGGTTTTCCCGGCCCGCGCAGCCCTGAATTACCCGGGTGTTAGCATTCCCGCCAAATTCGGACAGGCAGGCGGGAGAACCACAACATGGCAAGCAACGGGCACGACGACTTCGCGCAAACAGAAATATTTCGACCCGAAGGCGCGCCTGTTGCAGCAGACCCAGCGCTTCAGGCAGGCGAGGTGGCAACGCTGAACGTTCGGTTCACCGGCACGGGCAGTGAGTATTTCCGGATCTGGATCGTCAATCTGTTGCTGATCCTGGTCACGCTCACGCTCTACCTGCCTTTCGCCCGCGCGCGGCGCATGGCCTATTTCCAGAACAACACCTTTGTGGGTCAAGACCCGCTGGGCTTCCATGCCGATCCCTGGAAGATGTTCCGCGGTTACCTCGTGGTCGCAGCGTTTGGACTGGCCTACTGGGCGGTGACCAACTTCCTGCCAGCTTTCGGCTGGCTGGCCTTGCTGGTGTTCATGGCCTTGTGGCCCATGCTCTGGCGGGCTTCCTTGCAATTCAGATTGCGCAACACCAGTTGGCGCGGCGTGCGCCTGGCTTTTCTGGGCGATATCAAAGGCGCCTACTCGGCCATGCTGCCGTATTTCTTGCCTGCGCTGTTGTTTGTGGTGTTGCTGCCGCAGGAGCAGGCCAATATGCCCGTCGACAAAAGCCAGATTCAACGGGTGCTGACGCTGGTTGGCGTGGTCGTGGTGGGCTTTGTGCTGCTGATGCCGTGGCTTTGGAAACGCTTGAAAGCCTACCAGCACGGTGGCTATGCGTACACCCAGGAACGCGCCGATTTCACCGCGACCACAGGGCAGTTCTACAAGCTGTATCTCAAGATTTTCGGTGTGGGCTTGCTGGTGGTGACTGGCATTGTCACCCTGATCGCTGCGGGTGCGGTCTTGTTCGCAGGCATGCCATTGAGTGCTTTCTCGCAGGGTGTATCGGCCCACCGATCAGCGACCGCGATGTTTGCGATATTCATGGTGGTGATGGCGCTGTACATTCTCGTGCCTCTGATCGTCGGCTCCTATGTCGGTTCGCGCATGCAAAACCTGCTGTGGTCCAACACCCAGAGCCAGCGCCTGCGTCTGCACAGCGCTTTGCGCATGGGGCCCTTGCTGCGCGTGAGCCTGGTGAACTGGTTGCTGATCGCAATCACCCTCGGGCTGTACTGGCCTTTTGCCAAGGTGCGCACGGCGCGCCTCAAGCTGGAAGCCATGTCCGTTGAGGTCGACGGCGATGTGGACGAATGGGTCGCGCGGGCCAGTCCCGACACCCAGGGCGCGCTGGGCGATGCCGCAGGTGATTTCTTTGGCATCGATCTGGGCCTGTGATGCCAACCACCAACCAGCCGGAACTCGCTACCGAGTGGTTCGACGGGCGCAGCCCGCGTCCCCGCCGCGCGCTGCTGCGTTGCGAGGGCAGGGAATTGATCGTGCGTCTGCCCGAAGATCAAGAGCCAGGTGATCGGCGCTATCTGCTGCGAGGGATCCGCTGGCCCGAGCGCCGCTCTCATGGCTTGCGCCATACCGAACTGCCCGATGGCAGCCTGATTCAGCACGCCGATGCGCGTGAATGGGACGCCTGGGCGCAAAGCAACGGCTTGCGCGAAAGCACCGTCGTGGGGTGGATGCAGAGCTGGCGCGGCGCTGTGGGCGCCATGGTCGCGACCGTGGTTTTTTTGGCGGCGGCCTGGTTCTGGGGTGTGCCCCTGCTGTCCACCGCCATTGCACACAGCATTCCGCATTCGGTCGAAGCCAGCATCGGCGAGGCGAGCCTGAAGCAGCTGCGCGCCCTGTTTCTCAAGCCCAGCGAGTTGCCTGAATCCCAGCAGGCCAAGCTGCGCCAAGGCTTTGCCGCGCTGGTGCAAAACGCTTACCCTGAAGGCGATGCACCGCCTTGGCAGCTGTCTTTTCACAAGAGCAAAGCGCTGGGTGCCAATGCCTTTGCCTTGCCAGGCGGCCAGATTGTGATCACCGATGAGCTGGTCAACATGCTGGACGATGTGCCCGATGCCACGCTGGGCATCCTCGCGCACGAACTGGGGCATGTAGAGCACCGCCATGGGCTGGATCTGCTGGTGCGTGCCAGCTTGGTCAGCGCCGTAGTGGGTGTCGTGATCGGTGACGCCAGTGGCTTTCTGGCCACCGTGCCCGCCACATTGGCCACACAGGCCTACTCACGCGATGCAGAGCGCCAGTCAGACGCGCAAGCGGCCCACATGCTCCATGCCAGCGGTATTTCACCCGCTGTCATGGCCACTTTCTTTGAGCGATTGCAAGACAACGAGGTCAGCACGGGCGATGGCACCGCCAGATCGCGCAAGCCATCCGCCGAGCCAGGGGGCGAAGAAGTCAGCGCATCGCTGCCGATCGCCATCTCCAGCCATCCCGATCACGCCGAGCGCATCCGGTATTTCAGAAACTGGACACCATCTGGTGACGACGCAGATTGGAGGGCCCAGTAAAAAAGCCCTAAGTAAGTGAATTACTTAGGGCCCAATATGTGGCGGAGAAGGAGGGATTCGAACCCTCGGTACAGTCTAAACTGTACGCCGGATTTCGAATCCGGTGCATTCGACCACTCTGCCACCTCTCCGCGTCGAATCCGAGATTCTAGCAGGCCTTTGGAGTGGATTTCTTGCGAAATAGGGGCGAACGCCATGTGTCGAAAGCACGTTCGGCGGCGTTCTCGATGCGAGAATGAAGGCAGACCGCTCACGCCAACATGCTTGTCGACACCCAACCCGCCACCCATCAGCACCAGCCTGCTTCTCCTGAGGTCCGCGACCTTTGGGTGAACGCGCGTCTCATCGGCGTGTTGATGAACAACATGGGTTCATCCGTGTTTGCATCGGTGTTGTCGCTGCCCGTGATCATTTTTCTCCTCGCTGGAGAGGTGTCAACGGTTGCGCTGGTGGTTTGGGCCTTGCTGGTGTTCGCCTTGCTGGCTTTCCGGTACCGTCTCATATCCATCTATCAGGTGCAATACGACAGTTATGAGGGGCCTCATCGACAGGCGTTTGCTGACCGCTATGGTTGGACCTGGACCGCTTCCGGGATTGTTTGGGGCAGCGTGACCTTGATGGCTTACCTGCAGGCCAGCATCTCGGTGCAATTCGTGTGCGGCCTTTTGATTCTGGGTCAGGGCATTCTTTCTCTGGGATCGTACAGTGCCTACGCCCCGGCCTTCAAGGGCTACCTGAACGCGCTGACATTGACCACGGGTGTGGGCATCGTGGTCAACCTGGGCCTCAACGACTGGGCCTATGTGTATTTGCATCAAACGGCCGCGCTGCTCATCTTGCTCGGCATTTTCTGGCATTTGACGTTCAAGATGGGCATGCGGCTGAACGCGGTTCACCGCGCGAGCTTCGAGCTGCAGTTTTCCAACGAAGAGTTGATCGAATCGCTGACCCAGCAAACCCGTGCGTCTTTGCGCGCGGTGGCGGCAAAGAACCGCTTCCTGGCTTCTGCCGCACACGACCTGCGCCAGCCGGTGCACGCGCTGAGCCTGTACGCCGACTGGTTGGTGACCGAGCCAGAGATGTCCAAAGACATTGCGCCGCGCATGCTGCAGTCCACCAGGGCCATCAATGAGCTGTTTGACTCCCTGTTTGACCTGACCCGCATCGATGCTGGCAATTACAAGGTGAACCTGCAGGTGGTTGATGTGCGGCACTTGTTCGAGGAACTGGTGACCCAATTTGCGCCGGTTGCCGCCAACAAGTCATTGAGTCTGCGCACTTACGCAAAACCGCGGTCCATCTGGGCCGATCCGGTGGTCTTGCGGCGCATTCTGGGCAATCTGGTGTCCAATGCGCTGAAGCACACCACCAAAGGTGGTGTCTTGGTGGGATTGCGCCAGCGCGAGTCTTCCTTGGTGTTCGAGGTGTGGGACACCGGTGTGGGCATCGCACATGAGCATCAAATGGCCATTTTCCAGGAGTTCTTCCGTGTGTCGCAGCACCAGGGCACCGAGGACAGTCTGGGGCTGGGTTTGACCATCGTGTCCAAGCTGACCACGCTGATGGGCTATCAGTTGGCCGTGTCGTCGCAAGAAGGCCGGGGCAGTGTGTTCCGCGTGATGCTGCCGGCGTTCACGCAATCGGTTGGCGTGCCGGATTCTGTGATGCCCGAGGTGTTGCTGGAATCCGATTTCGGTGAGGTGAAATAAAAAACCCGGCAGTTGTGCCGGGTTTTTAATTGGAAAGCCTGAGCGCTGAATCAGAGTTCCAGCAAGCCTGCGGTTCGGGCCAGGTGGCTGGCCTGCGAGCGGCTCTTGACGTTCAGACGGCGGAACAGGCGCCACAAATGCACCTTCACTGTGTGTTCGCTGATTTGCAACTGTTCGGCGATATCGCGGTTGGACAAACCACGGTCCAGCATGACCAGCAATTGTTTCTGGCGTTTGGAAAGCTTGTCGGGAATGGTTGGTGCGTTTTCGTCTTCGACCTCTTCGGCCAGGAATTCGCGCAATACCTTGCCAATCTGTGCAGCGCCTGCCGATTTTTCGACGTAGGCATCGGCGCCAGCTTCTCGCGCAAGCTCTTCGTAGTCGGACGCGGGCGAAGCCGACAACACGATCAAAGAGGTGTCGGGCAGCATCTGACGCACTTCGCGCACGCCAGAGACGCCGTTGGTGTCGGGCAGCTTGAGATCGAGGCAGACCAGCTCCGGTTCTCCGTGTTCAGCGATGGCCTTGCTGACGGTTGCCAACCGCTCCAGTTCGATCACTTGGGTCGAGGCGCGCAAGCGGCGGAGAAGCATGACAACGGCTTCTCGCATCAGCGGGTGGTCGTCAATGACAAAAATACTCATGGTCTGGCTCGGTGGATTGCATGTTGACAAGTAAGCACTATCGGCAGGTCAATGCTTTGACCTAAGCGATAAACCTTCGAATTCAACCCTTATTTCTAGTTTTAGATAAGTTTGTCGATCAGGGTAGACCTTTTTGCGTCGGGAGTAAATGCCTCGCAGGCCCTGATTCGGTGCGAATGGTCGGTTGTCCAGCCGTTTCTTTCAGATGGCGCCAGCGGGTAAGAGGCTGGCGTGCGAGCGGATGTTAATACTTTGAAACGCCTTTATTCATCAGAGGCCTGCAGTTCTTTCAACGCGGCGACGAGCGGTGCTTCGTCGGCCTGGAACGCAAGCTGCGCTTGCAAAGGAGTCAGCGCTGCCGCGCCTTCCTTGCGCAAGCGACCAATGGCCAGTCCCGCGTCTTTGGGCGAATCGAAGCCATGGCTTTGCAGAAGCAGTTGGCCTTGGCCATCGAGCATCTTGAAGTGGAAACGGCCATCGGTCTTCGCGGTACTGCTTGAAGCTGGGCAAGTGGGCTTTGGCGGTCGACGGCTTGTTGCTTTTGGCCGACGACACTTGGCTCAGAGAGCGCAGACCCACGGCGCTGCGCAGGCGCGCGGTGAACGGTGTGGCCACGGCGCGTGCCTTGTCTGCACCCATTTTCAGTGTGCGTTCGATGCTGGCGGGGTTCTGGATGAGCTCGTCGTAGACAGTACGCAGGGGTGCGATTTCCCGGTCCAGGCGCTCAAACAGCTGTTCTTTGGCGTCACCCCAGGCGATGCCGTCTTGGTATTGCTTTGCAAAAGCGGCGGTCTCTTCGGCGGTGGCAAAGGCCTGGTACAGCTGGAACAGGGCTGAGCCTTCGGTGTCCTTGGGCTCTCCGGGTGTGCGCGAGTCGGTCACGATGCCCATGATGAGCTTGCGCAACTGGTTGCGCGGCACGAACAGCGGGATGGTGTTGTCGTAGCTCTTGCTCATCTTGCGGCCGTCGAGCCCGGGCAAGGTGGCCACGTTGTCTTCGATGGCGGCTTCGGGCAGGGTGAAATGTTCGCCGTACAGATGGTTGAAGCTGGCGGCGATGTCGCGGGCCATTTCGATGTGCTGCATCTGATCGCGGCCCACGGGCACCTGGTGGGCGTTGAACATCAGAATGTCGGCGGCCATCAGCACCGGGTACATGAACAGGCCGGCGGTGACGCCGTGATCAGGTTCGTCGCCAGCTGCGTTGTTTTTGTCGACCGAGGCTTTGTAGGCGTGGGCGCGGTTGAGCATGCCTTTGCCGGTCACGCAGGTGAGCAGCCAGGTGAGCTCGGGGATTTCCGGGATGTCGGACTGGCGGTAGAAGGTGACCTTTTCGGGATCCAGCCCGCAGGCCAGCCAGGTGGCGGCGATTTCCAGCGTGGAGCGCTGCACGCGGGCGGGTTCGCCGGTTTTGATCAGGGCGTGGTAGTCGGCCAGGAAATAGAAGCTCTCGACGATTGGCGTGGCGGCTGGCGCGCACGGTAGGGCCGGACGGCGCCCACGTAGTTGCCCAGGTGGGGCGTGCCGGAGGTGGTGATGCCGGTGAGGACGCGTTGGGTGCTCATAAGGGAGGTGGCGCTGGCGGAAGATCAGGTCAAGAGCAAAGGAAAGCGGCGCGAGCAACAGTTCGATGGTGCTGTAGGTGATGTCCATCAGCGGGCGCAGCCAGAGGTTGCAGACCACGCCGGTGATCACCAGGGCCATCACGATGAAAAAGCCACAGGGCTCGATGCGCGAAACGCTGCGGCCTGGTTCCAGGGCAGCAAACCGACCAGGATGCGCCCGCCGTCCAGCGGTGGCAGGGGGAACAGGTTGAAGGCAAACATCACCAGGTTCCACAAGCACGCCTGCGCGGCACATCCCGATGAAGAAGTGCTTCTTCCACGCCGAGCGCGATCAACAGCAGTGCCGCGATGGTCCAGAGCAACGGCTTGCACCAGATTGGCGCCGGGGCCGGCCAGGGCCACCCAGACCATGTCGCGTTTGGGGTTGCGCAGCCGGCCGAAATTGACGGGCACCGGCTTGGCGTAGCCAAACATGAACGCGCCCGAGGTGGCGAAATACAGCATCAGCGGCATGGCGATGGTGCCCACCGGGTCGATGTGTTTGAGCGGGTTGAGCGTGATGCGGCCCAGCATGTAGGCCGTGTTGTCGCCGAAGTGGCGTCGCCGCGTAGCCGTGGGCCGCTTCGTGCACCGTGATGGCGAACAAGCACGGGATCGCGTAGATGGTAATGGTTTGAATGATCTGGGCGAAATCCATGGGCAGTGAGGCGGGCAGCTTTGCGTCAACAGGGCGTTGCGGGGCTGTATTGTCCCAGATGCGGTTTCGCCCTCGGTGGAGGGCGAAACAGTGCGAGCTCACAGGCCGAGGGGTTCCAGCGGACCCTGGCCGACGCGCACCACCTCGGGTTCACCGCCGGTGCCCATGGGGGTCAGGTCGACCACCGTGGTGGGGGCGAGAGCGCAGGCGCCCGCGTCGATGATGCCGGCGCAGTTCGTGTTCGAATCGCTCGCGAATGGCCTGGGGCTCGTTCCAGGGCTCGGTCTCACCGGCGGGAATCAGGGTGGTGGCCAGCAGCGGCGCGTTGTGCAGTCTCCAGCAGGGCGTGCAGCGTCGGGTGGTCGGGCACGCGCAGCCCGATGGTCTTGCGCGAGGGGTGGCTGACGCCGGCGGGGCACTTCTTTGCTGGCTTCCAGAATGAAGGTGTAGGGACCGGGCGTGGCCAGCTTGAGCAGGCGGTATTGGCGGTTGTCCACCTTGGCGTAGCTGGCCAGCTCGCTCAGGTCGCGGCAGAGCAGGGTGAGGTGGTGTTTGTCGTCGACCTGGCGGATGCGGCGCAGGCGGTCGGCGGCGGCTTTGTCGTCGAGCTGGCAGACCAGGGCGTAGCTGGAGTCGGTGGGCACGGCGAGCACGCCGCCCCGTCCAGCAGCTGGACCGCCTGTTTGAGCAGCCGGGGCTGCGGATTGTCGGGGTGAACTTCAAAAACTGGGACATAGGCCCTATTGTGCTCGGTACCCGTTGGCCGCAGCGGCGGCTGCGAGGCCGAGCTCAGGGTTCAGGCGGTGTCGACCGGCAGACGTTTTTCACGGGAGGTGAGCCAGCTGGCGGTGGCGCCGCAAACCACGATCAGGGCGATGCCGCTGAGCTCCATGGCTGCTGGGCACGTGGTCGAACACCAGCCAGCCGCACAACATGGCGAAGCCGATCTGGGCGTAAAGGTAGGGCGTGAGCGTGGAGGCTGGTGCTCTGGCGAACGCCAGGATCAGCAGAAAGTGGCCGACCGTGCCCATGAGGCCGATCAGGCACAGCACGGCCAGGATGTGCCTGGCTCGGGCAGTGCCTTCCAGGCCAGGGCACGATGGCGCTGGTGACCAGTGCACCGACCCAGCCGGTGTAGAAGTGCATGGTGAGGGGGTCTTCGGTCTGCGCCATCTTGCTGGTGAGGATCTGGAACCAGGCGTAGATGAACACCATGGCCATGGGCAACAGGCTGGCCCAGCCCACGATGTCCGCCCGGGTTGCACGACCAGCAACGCGCCCAGAAACCCGCCCGCCACCAGCGTCCAGCGCCAGGTCGAGATCTTTTCCTTGAGGAACACGGCGGCCAGCAGCGTGACGACCAGGGGCGTGGTCATGACGAAGGCGGTGAACGCGCCCACCGGCATGAACTGCACACTCACGAAACGACAGGGCGCTGACCGTGAGCAGCAGGCAGCCCCTCAGCAGCTGGAAACGGGGGTGCTGGGTGGCCAGCAGGCTTTTGCCCCGCGCTTGGGCAGCACAAAACCGTGACCGCCAGCGCCTGGAACAGGTAACGAAACCAGACGGCGACCAGGATGGGCACCCAGGCCCCCACGTACTTGACACCGGTGTCGAGCACGGCAAAACAGGCCACGGCCAGCACCAGAAAGCCGATGCCCAGCGCCGCCTGCGGGTATCTGGTGCGCCCGCAGGGGGCGCCATCAGTGGACGCGGGATTCGAGCAGCGACCAGACGGGGGTCACGCCGAGCCGGGCAAGCAAGGGCAGCTTGCCCAGATCGGTGTGGCTCTCGTCGGGGCTGTGGAAGTCGCTGCCCCGCGAGCCCACGAGTTCAAACTCGCTGCAAAACTCGGCGTACTTGACGTAGTCCGCCGGCCATGGGCGCCGGTGACCACTTCGACACCTTGGCCGCCATGGTTCTTGAATTCGGTGAACAGCGCGAACTCCTCGTTGGCGCTGAAGCGGTAGCGCCCGGGGTGGGCGATCACCGCCACGCCGCCGGCGCCGGTGATCCAGCCCACGGCGTCGCGCAAGCTTGCCCATTTGTGGGCGACAAAGCCGGGCTTGCCATCGGCCAGGTATTTGCGGAACACCGCATTGGTGTCCGCGCAGAAGCCAGCTTCCACAATGTAGCGGGCAAAGTGGGTGCGCGAGATCAGATCGGGGTTGCCCACATATTTCATGGCGCCTTCGAATGCGCCAGGGATGCCGGCACTCGCTCCAGATCCGCGCTCATCTGGCGGGCACGCTCTTCGCGCCCGCCGCGCGTGGCGCGCAAGCCTTCGACCAGCGCTGGCGTTGGTGTGGTCAAAACCCAGGCCGACGATGTGCACCGTTTCGCCCGCGAAGGTGACCGAAATCTCGGTGCCGGTGAGGTAAGGGCAGGCCCAGTGCTTGCGGGCGGCAGCCATGGCGCGGGCCTGTCCGCCCACTTCATCGTGGTCGGTCAGTGCCCAGAGTTCAACGCCGTTGTCTTTGGCGCGCTGGGCCAGCACTTCGGGGGTGAGCGTGCCGTCGGAGACGTTGGAGTGGCAGTGGAGATCGGCGTTGGAGTGGGGGCTGGCATCGCTCCATTCTAGGAGCTTGGCGGGGGCAACGCGCGTTGGAGCCTGGCAAATCCCACCGCAGCAGCGGTGTTTTTATGCCCGTGCACCGCGGAACGGGCTTTGCCCGGCCGCGTATTGCACCTGGGGTGACGCCGAAGGTGTCGCGGGGTCACCCGGTGTTGCGCAATCCGGCCGCGATGCCGTTGATCGAGATGTGAATGCCTCGGCGCACCTTGTCGTCGGTGTGGGCCTGGTGCTCGTCGGTCCGGTAGCGGCGGATCAGCTCGACCTGCAGGTGGTGCAGCGGGTCGATGTAGGGGAAGCGGTGGCGAATCGAGCGCTGCAGCGCCTCGTTGTTCACCAGGCGCTGCTTGGCGCCCGTGATCAGCGTGAGGGCTTCGGCGGTGCGGTGCCATTCGGATTCGATGGCCTCAAACACCTTGTTGCGCAGGCGCTTGTCGTCCACCAGATCGGCGTAGCGCGAAGCCAGCGCCAGGTCGCTCTTGGCGATCACCATGTCCATGTTGGACAGCAGGGCGTTGAAGAACGGCCACTCGGCGACCATTTTTTGCAGCAATGCTTTTTGTTTGCCAACGCCCTTGGGGCCGTTGGCTTGCAGGAAGGTCTGAACCGCTGAGCCAAAGCCGTACCAGCCGGGCAAGGTGAGGCGGCACTGGCCCCAGCTGAAGCCCCACGGAATCGCGCGCAGGTCTTCGATCTTCTGGCTGGCCTTGCGCGAAGCCGGGCGCGAGCCGATGTTGAGTTCGGCGATTTCGCGGATGGGCGTGGCCGAAAAGAAATAGTTGGTGAAGCCAGGGGTCTCGTAGACCAGTGCCCGGTAGGCGGCCATGCTGGCCAGCGACAGCTCGTTGGCGGCTGCCAGGAAGGCCTCGGGCGCGTCCTGGGTGGTTTGCAGCAGCGTGGCTTCCAGCGTGGCGGCGACCAGGGTTTCCAGGTTGCGCCGACCGATCTCGGGGTTGGCGTACTTGGAGCCGATGACCTCGCCTTGCTCGGTCAGGCGGATCTGGCCGCGCACGGTGCCCGGCGGCTGCGCCAGGATGGCCTGGTAGGCCGGGCCGCCGCCTCGGCCCACGGTGCCGCCGCGGCCGTGGAACATGCGCAGCTGGATCGGTTTCTTGGCCTTGCCGTTGAGCGCATCGAACAGTTCCACCAGGGCGGTCTCGGCGCGGTACAGCTCCCAGTTGCTGGTGAAGATGCCGCCGTCCTTGTTGCTGTCGGAGTAGCCGAGCATGATGTCCTGCTCGCAATAGCCGTCGCTGGCGCCCCGCTGCACCATGGCTTTGACGCCCGGCAGGGCGTAGTAGTCGCGCATGATGGGCGCGGCGTTGCGCAAGGTCTTCGATGGTCTCGAACAAGGGCACCACGATCAGGTCGCACGTCGCGTCTTCGTCGAGCAGGCCGTGCATCAGGCCGCTCTCTTTTTGCAGCAGCATCACCTCCAGCAAGTCGCTCACCGTTTCGGTGTGGCTGATGATGGCGTGGCGAATGGCCTTGGTGCCGAAGCGTTCGCGCCCGCTGCGGGCGGTGTCGAAGATGGCCAGTTCGCTCAGCGTGTGGGCCGAGTACTGGGCGCCGGGCAGGCGCAGCGGGCGGGTGTCGTTGAGCTGGCGCAGCAGCACGGCGCGTTTGGCCTCTTCGTCGAGCGCGCTGTAGTCGGCTTCGATGCGTGCGGTGGCCAGCAACTCGGCCACCACTTCTTCGTGTTTGTCGGAGCTCTGGCGCAGGTCGATGGTGGCGAGGTGAAAGCCGAACACCTCGACCGCGCGCATCAGGGGGCGCAGGCGGGCGCGGGCCAGCGCCGCGCCGTGGTTGGCCACCAGCGAGGCTTCGATGGTCTGCAGATCGGCCAGGAATTCGCTGGCGTTGTGCATAAGGGCGCTTGGGGTGCCACAGCATGGCGCGCGGCTTCACCGCCGGTGAGGGCCTTCAGCGTGCCGGCCAGTCGGGCGTACATGCCGGTCAGGGCACGGCGGTAGGGTTCGTCCTGGCGGTGGGCGTTGGTGTCGGGCGAGCGCTCGGCCAGGGCCTGCATGGCTCGGGCTGACCTTGGCCAGCATGGCCGAGACCGAGAGCTCGGCGCCCAGCAGGTGCACCTGGGTGAGGTGGTGGCGCAAGACCATGTCGGCCTGGCTGTTCAAGGCCAGCTCCAGCGTGGGCGCGGTGACGTTGGGGTTGCCATCGCGGTCGCCGCCGATCCATTGGCCCATGCGCAGGAAGGGTTCGACGCGCTCGCCCAGACCTTCTTCCAGGTCGCGGTACAGGCGCGGAATCTGGGTCAGAAAGGTCGACTGGTAGTAGCTCAGCGCGTTTTCGATTTCGTCGGCCACGGTGAGTTTGGTGAAGCGCAGCAAACGGGTCTGCCACAGCTGGGTGACGCGGGCGCGCAGTTGCAGTTCGAATTCGGCCTGGTCGCGTGGCAACACCTGCTCGCGCTCGGCCAGCAGATGCGGCAATGGCGCGCTCGGCGTCCAGAATGCTCTTGCGCTGGACTTCGGTGGGGTGGGCCGTGAGCACAGGCGAGACATGGCTTCTGGCCAGCGTCTGCACGATCTTTCTTGCGCGAAACGCCAGCTCTTGCTGCAGGCGCTGCAGGGTCAGTGGCCAGGCTGCCTTGCTGCATCTGGCCGGCCCGCTCGTGGATGGCGCGGCGGCGGATGTGGTGGCGGTCTTCGGCCAGGTTGGCCAGGTGGCTGAAGTAGGTGAATGCCCGGATCACGCTCACGGTCTGGTCGCTGGTGAGCTTTTTCAGCAGTTTTTTCAGATCGCGGTCGGCCTGGCGGTCGTCGTGGCGGCGAAATGCCACCGAGAGCTGGCGGATCTGCTCGATCAGTTCGAACGCCTGTTTGCCTTCCTGCTCCCGGATCACGTCGCCCAGAATGCGGCCCAGCAACCGAATGTCTTCGACCAGGGGCAGGTCCTTGTCGGGCACGGCGGTGGTGCGAGCGCGCGCGGGCGCGAGCTGGATGCAGGGGCGGGGGCTGTTGGAGCTCATGAATGGGTGTTGTCTCCGAGGGGAGTTGCTGCATTTTTGGGCAGGTGGTCATGCTAGCATCCCGGAGATGGGTGGCTGTTACCAACGAGGTACCAAACTCGAGCTCGTTTGCGCCATTCGGGCGTTGATATTTTTCTGATATCCGCCTGTGTCCATTTCAAGCCCACCGCTCAACTCTTCTGCCTCCCTGTCCATCACCATCGCCACCCGCGAAAGCCGCCTTGCCCTGTGGCAGGCCGAGCACGTGAAAGCCTTGCTCGAAGGCTTGGGGCACCGCGTGAACCTGCTGGGCATGACCACCAAAGGTGATCAGATCCTGGACCGAAGCCTGTCCAAGGTGGGCGGCAAGGGCCTGTTCGTCAAAGAGCTGGAGGTGGCGCTGGAAGAGGGGCGCGCCGACATCGCGGTGCATTCGCTCAAGGACGTGCCCATGGATTTGCCCGAAGGTTTTGCGCTTGGCTTGCGTGATGGAGCGCGAAGACCCGCGCGATGCCTGGGTGTCGCCCGGTTGTGCGCCACCTTGGCCGATCTGCCGCCCGATGCCGTCGTGGGCACATCCAGCCTGCGTCGCCTGGTGTTGCTGCGTGACGCGCTGGACCAGCTGGGTCGTCCAGGATGTGCGCATCGAACCCCTGCGCGGCAACCTGGACACCCGCTTGCGCAAGCTCGACGAGGGCGGCTACCACGCCATCGTGCTGGCCGCGGCCGGCCTCAAGCGGCTGGGGCTGGAGAGCCGCATTCGCGCGGTTTTTGAACCTGACCAATCCCTGCCGGCCGCCGGTCAAGGCGCGCTGGGCATCGAGGTGCGCGCCGACCGCGCCGATTTGATGGAGGCGCTTGACGCCGCTGATCCACTGGCCCACCTGGTACCGCGTGGCGGCAGAGCGCACCGTGTCGCGCGCCATGGGCGGGAGCTGCTCCATGCCTCTGGCGGCTTACTCCGACTGGGATGCTGGCGAGCCCCGAGCAGCTGCGTCTGGACGCGGCCTGGGGTGACCCTGAAGGTCATGCGCCACTGGTGCGGGTCGGGCGCTCAAGGTGATGTGACTTCTCTGGCAGCAAGCCGAGGCGTTGGGACTTGCGCGTCACGCAGGCCTTGCAGGCCGCGGGTGCGCCCAGCCCCGTCGACGGCCTTGAGAAGGGCGATGAGCGCCGTTGCGGAGGTGCGCCGCTCGCGGTTGGATCGGCTGATGGTCACGCGACCGGCAGGAGAGGCTCGAGCGCTGGACACGGGCGCTTCAGGATCACGAGGTTGGCCTGCCCAGGCGCTTGCCACTGATCGACCATCGTGTCGCACCGCGATCGCCAGCGGTCACAAGCGCTGACCTTGGACCAAGCACGCAGTGGCTGGCCTGGGATGCGCTGATGTTTGTCAGCGGCGCAGCGGTGAAGCACTTTTTTTCCAGCTGGCGTGCCGTTTGCGCGCCAGGATACCGCTGCGCACCCGTTTCTGGGCGCCAGGTCCCGGCACGGCGCGGCTCTGGCTCGAGGCCTTGGCGGCCGATGGCGTTGCGGCCGAGCGCATTGACACCCCCCGTCCGATGCCCCGCAGTTCGACTCCGAGGCCCTGTGGCCTGTTGTGCGCGGTCAGATGCGGCCCGGCAGCCGGGTGCTGGTGGTGCGCGGCCAGCGACCAGGGAGCTGAACAGCCGTTGACCCGGTCCTCTGCACAGCCGGGCAACGGGCGCGACTGGTTGATGGCGACAGTGCGAGGCCGCTGGCGCGGAGGTGGAGGCCTGTGTGGCGTACGAACGCTGTGCCGCCGCTGTGGAACGCCGGCATGCGCGCCCAGGCGACTGCGCCGCGGCAGCCTGGCAGCCTCTGGTTGTTCAGCAGTTCCGAGGCCTTGCACAACCTGCAACAGGCGCTTCCCGGCAGCCGACTGGTCGTCGTGCAGCGCCCTGGTCACCCATCCCCGCATTGCACAGAGCCGCCCGCGAGCCGGGCTTTCTGGATGTCCAAGAATCCCGCCCATCCTTGGACGATGTGGTGCGGGCTCTAAAATCCCACTGGAGCCCTCCATGAGCATTGACGAATCCCCCACTTCCGGCGACAAATCTGCCGCGTTGCCCGCTGTCATCATTGACAGCGGTGCCTGCCCGTCCGCCTGCCCCCCTTCGCCGCCCCCATCTGTGCACCACCCGTGTCCTCTTCCAGCCCCTCCAGTTCATCGCCTGCCCCGCAGCCGGCCTCCCGATCTGGCGGTCTCTGGCTGGGCATCCTGGCCTTGTTGCTCGCCGTGGGTGCGCTGGTGGTGGCTGGCATGTTGTGGCAACGATTGGGTTTCACCCAGGAAGAAATGGCGCGGCGCAGCCAGGACAGCGCCGCCCAAGTCGGTGAGGCCCGTACGCTGGCCGCGCAGGCCGAAGCACTGACGCACGAGCTGCAGGCCCGCCTGTCGGTGGCCGAGGTCAAGCTGTCCGAAGTGACTCTGCAGCGCAGCCAGCTCGAAGAGCTGATGCTGAGCGTGTCGCGTTCGCGTGACGACAACCTGGTGCAAGACATCGACTCGGCATTGCGCCTGGCCTTGCAGCAAACGCAGTTGACCGGCAGCGCCCAGCCTTTGGTGTCGGCGCTGCAGGCGGCCGATCAGCGCATTGCGCGGGCGGCCCAACCCCGCCTCAACCCCGTGCAGCGGGCCATCGCGCGAGACATCGAGCGCATTCAGGGGGCCTCGCTGACCGATGTGCCCTCTTTGGTGCGCCAGCTCGACGAGCTGGCACGTCAGGTCGATGGCTGGCCCATGCTGAACCACGAGTGGGGTGGCAAGTCGCCGCAAGGCGGCCGCTGTCGGAATCGGCCGCCGTTTCCTGTAGCGCCAGCGCCAGACGAGTTCAGCCTCGCGGCCAAGTGCCGGCCGAGAGGCTGGGCACCTGGTGTCACGCATGCGTTGGAACGCGTTTTGGGCCCGAGCCTGGAGTCGACGTGACGCAAAACGGCCGTGAGCTGGTGCGGGTGAGCCGCATCGACCAGCCCGAAGCCGCTTTGCTGGCGCCGGAACAGGTCTTTTTCCTGCGCGAAAACATCAAGCTTCGCTTGCTCAATGCCCGCCTGGGCCTGCTGGCCCGCCAGATGGAGCAGGCGCAGGTGATCTGCTGTCCACGTGCAAGGCCTTGGAGCACTACTTTGACGTAACGATCCGTCGGTGGTGGAGCGCGCTGAAGTCTCTGGCCCAATTGAGGACCGAGCTGTCGACGTCGGAACTGCCACGTCCAGACGAGAGTCTGGCCGCGCTGGCCACGGCTGCTGGAGGTCGATGATGGCGGGCCGCAAACAAGGTGGCGCCATGCGCAGCGTGTTCTGGTTGCTGGGCCTGGCCGGCGTTGCCGGTGTCGCTGGCCTTGCTGGTGGGCGGCAACCAGGCCTTGTTGACCCTGTTCTGGCCGCCGTACCGCTTCGACATGTCGTTCAACTTCGTGTTGTTCTGCCTGGTCAGCGGGTTTCGTGCTGGTTTACCTCGCTTTGCGGGCCATTGCGATGCTGCGCGACTTGCCCAGGCAGGCCCAGCGTTGGCGCGAGCAGCAGGTGGAGCGCGCGGCCGTCGCAGGTGTGCTGGATGCGCTTTCGCTGCAATTGTCCGGGCGCTTTGTTCGCGCGCAGGCGGCGGCTCTGGGCGCGCTGGAGCAATTGAAGGCGTCGCCTTCGGTACCCGTTGCCCAAACGCGAGCAAATGCAGATGCTGGCCCACTTGCTGGTGGCCGAAAGTGCACAGTGCGCTGCAAAACCATGACGTGCGTGATGAGCATCTGCAAGCAGCGATGGACCCTGCTTGGTGACAAGCAGTAGCCCGATGTGTTCGAAGGCGCGTTGTTGCGCGCTTCCCGTTGGGCCGTCGAAGACCGCGATGCCGAAGCGGCGCGCAACTGGCTGGCCGAACTGCCTCAAGGCGCTGTGCGCCGGATTCAGGCGCTGCGCCTGAAGCTGCGCGTGGCCCGATTGACGGGCGCCACGAGCGAGGCGCTGGAAACGGCCCGCCTGTTGGCCAAACACAGGGCGTTTTCCGGAGACACGGCTGTCAGCATCGTACGCGGTTTGGCGATGGACGCTTTGGGTCAGGCACACGATGTGGCGCAATTGCGCGGCGTGTGGGATCGTTTGGATGCCCAGGAGCGTGCCATGCCCGAGCTCGCCTTGGCGGCGGCTCGGCGGGCCAACCGGCTGGCCCTGACACAGCCTGAAGCAACCGCAGAAGAAAGAGCAGGTACCGCGGCGATGGTTCAACGCTGGCTGGAGCCGGTCTGGAACCGATTCACAGATCTCGATGCTGTCCAGCAACGCGACCTGGTGAGCATGGTGGAGCCAGGTCTGCCTGAGCTGGATGCGGCCGGCTTGGCCCGCTTGGAGCAATTGCAGCGTCAATGGCCCAACAACGCTTTCCTGCAGTACCTTGCAGGACAGGCCTGCATGCGGCGCCAACTGTGGGGCAAAGCAGCCCAACTGCTGCGACAGGCCAGCCACAGCCTTCGCGACACGGTGCTGTTGCGCCGCGCTTGGTGTTCGTTGGCCGTATTGGCCGAAGAGCGTGGTGATGCGCCGGCCGCCCTTGAAGCTTGGAAGAAAGCCGCATCGCTGGATTGACCACAGCCTGGGTGATTGGACGGGCTTGCGGCTCCAGCCGAGGGTCGGGTTCAGCGGTGTTCTCAACGGGGCGTTGGCCCAGCGCCAGGGGCTTTCAGTTCCATCTGCATGCCCGTCAATGCATGCTTTGTTCAAGGCTCAGAAAGGTCTGGGATGGGATGGCATGAGGCGTTGGCATGTGCATCTGCCCTGAGATCCCCAAGAAAAACGGGTCGAAAATACCCGTCAGGGCCCTGTTGGATTGAATCGCTGAAACATAGAAAAAGGGGCACTGCAACGAATTGCAGTGCCCCTTTTTATCGACCACGCGGTTTAGGCGCCGTCTTTTGATGCCTCAGATCACTGGGCCTTGGTGCTCTCAAATGGCAGCGTGACTTTGCTGAGGTCTTTGCGTGTCTCCACCAGCACCAGCGGGCCTTCGTCGATCAGCACGACGGGTTTGATTTCCCGGGGCACGTGAATCGGTTTGGGTTCGGCTGCGATGGCAGCTTGAACCTGAGCAACGCGATCGGCATCCGAATTCACCCACTCCAGACCACTGGCCCGCGCGACTTCGCTCATGGCGTCGATCGGCAGCGCGTAGGCTTGAACCTTGGGCAAACCCTGAGGGTTCTGGATAACAGCTGGCGCTGGCGGCTGGAGCCGGAGCTGGAGCTGGAGCTCGGCAGCTGGAGCCTCGGCGCGCACTTGTGGTGCTGGCACAGGCGCATTCACCGGGGCGGGCGCTTCTGCAGCGGGGGGCTCCGCAGAAGCCGTCGCCACGGCAACCGCAGCGGCGGCAGCAACTGGCGCGGTTTCGACGGGCAGGGAGAAGTAGCTGCTGCGCACAGGTGCCTCTTCGCGCTGAGCTTCGCCGTTGTCATTGGCAGGCACGTCTGTGGCAGGCGCTGCGGTCTCGGCCTCGGCGTTGTCTCCGGCTTGCGCCTGTGCTCCATCGCGTGGGCCGCGCTCACGGCGGTCGCGACCGTATCGGTCTCGGCTGCGACGTTCGCGCGGTGCGCGTTGTTCGCCGGCGCCGGTGTCCCCAACACTGGCTTGGTTTTCAGCAGCCTGGATCCGGTTGGGCAGCTTCGTCGACCGCGAGTTGTTGCTCGGGCGCGTTGTTACCTGCTTCTTCGGTGGCCGACGAGCGACGACGGTTGTCGTTGCGTGGGCGGCGCTCACGGCGCTGGTTTTCACCGTTGCTTTCCCCGGCGTCATTGTTCAACTCCTGGGCCTGGCGTGTTGTTGCCCAGTTCGTCGGTCGGCGCCGCGTCGCGGCGGTTGTCGCGACGGCCACCGTTGCGGCCTTCGCCTCGGCCGCCCGAACGGCGTTCGCCTTGTGCACCTTCACCCCGGTTCTCACCGCGGCCTTCCACGGCGCGCGATTCGCTGCGGCCTTCCGTGTTGCGGCCTTCGCCGCGTGCACCATTGCGCTCGCCACGGCTCTCGCCATCACGACCACCGCGAACACTGCGGCCACCTTCTCGAGAGCCTCGCCCCTCGGAGTTGTTGCGTCCACCGCGTCCACCACGGCCGTCGCGGCGTTGCTCTCCGCGCGCTTCCTTGGTTGCTTCTTTGGCCACCACGGGTGCAGGCTGGGCCGGTGCGGGCGCGGTCAACTCGGCCACGCCGAAGAGGCTCTTGAGCCAGCCGAAGAAGCCTTTTTCGGCCACGGCCAGGGCTGCCGCTACCGGGGCGACCTGCAGCAGGTGCGCTGCCGACAGCGGCTGCTGCGGGCGCTTCAGGCTTGGGTGCGGCGACAGGTGCCGGACCATCGGGCAACACGCCCTTGATGACCGGCTCCTGCTTGTTGGTGCGTTCCTGGCTGCGGCGCGTGAAGCTGGTCGCGTCGTCCGGCTCGTCGGCCATCTTGTAGCTCGACATCGAGGTTGTCCAGGCGGGCGTCGTCGTGCTTGAGGCGCTCGAGCTTGTAGTTGGGCGTGTCCAGCGACTTGTTGGGCACCAGCAGCACGTTGATGCGCTGCTTGAGTTCGATCTTGGTGATCTCGGTGCGCTTCTCGTTGAGCAGGAAGCTGGCCACTTCGACCGGCACTTGCACCAGCACGGCTGCCGTGCTGTCTTTCAAGCGACTCTTCCTGGATCACGCGCAGGATCTGCAGCGCCGAAGACTCGGTGTCGCGGATGTGGCCAGAGCCACCGCAACGGGGGCAGGGAATGGAGGCGCCTTCGCTCAGCATGGGCTTGAGGCGCTGGCGGCTCATTTCCAGCAGGCCGAACTTGCTGATGGAGCCGAACTGCACGCGGGCGCGGTCCTGGCGCAGCGCGTCGCGCAGGCGGTTTTCCACTTCGCGGCGGTTCTTGCGACTCGTCCATGTCGATGAAGTCGATCACGATCAGGCCACCCAGATCGCGCAGGCGGGCCTGGCGGGCCACTTCGTCGGCGGCTTCCAGGTTGGTGCGGGTGGCGGTTTCTTCGATGTCGCCGCCCTTGATGGCGCGGGCCGAGTTCACGTCCACCGCCACCAGTGCTTCGGTCTGGTCGATCACGATGGCGCCGCCGACTGGGCAGGTTGCACCGTGCGGCTGTAGGCGGTTTCGATCTGGTGTTCGATCTGGAAGCGGCTGAACAGCGGCGCGTCGTCGCGGTAGCGCTTCACACGGTGTTCGTGCTCAGGCATGACGTGCGCCATGAACTGGTGCGCCTGCTCGAAGATGTCGTCGGTGTCGATCAGGATCTCGCCGATGTCGCCGTTGAAGTAGTCGCGGATGGCGCGGATCACCAGGCTGGATTCCTGGTAAATCAGGAAAGCGCCTTTGCCGCCCTGGGAGGCGCCGTCGATGGCGGTCCAGAGTTTCAGCAGGTAGTTCAGGTCCCACTGCAGCTCGGCGGCATCGCGGCCAATGCCGGCGGTGCGGGCGATGATGCTCATGCCGTTGGGGTATTCGAGCTGGTCCAGGGCCTGCTTGAGTTCCTGGCGGTCTTCGCCTTCGATGCGCCGGCTCACGCCACCACCGCGTGGGTTGTTGGGCATCAGCACCACATAGCGGCCAGCCAGGCTGACGAAGGTGGTCAGGGCTGCGCCCTTGTTGCCGCGCTCTTCTTTTTCAACCTGCACCAGCAGGGACTGGCCCTCTTTGATCACGTCGTTGATGCGGGCCTGGTTGACGGAAACGCCGGCGTGCGAAATACTGGCGCGAGATTTCCTTGAACGGCAGGAAGCCGTGGCGGTCTTCGCCGTAGTCGACGAAGCAGGCTTCGAGCGAAGGCTCGACGCGGGTCACGACGGCCTGGTAGATATTGCCTTTGCGCTGTTCGCGCCCTTCGATTTCGATTTCGTAGTCGAGCAGTTTTTGCCCGTCCACGATCGCCAGGCGGCGTTCTTCGGCCTGCGTGGCGTTGATCAACATCCGTTTCATGATGCGGTTTCCTTGGTTCTGACACTGACAAGGCGCCGGGCACAGGCCCGGACGCCGACACGCCATGAATCAGTGGAAAAGCGCGAACAGGGGAGGAATTGCCGGAGAGCCATTGACCCGATGAACGCCAGCTGGGCTGGGCTTCGGTTGATTGTCAGAGCGGCGGCCTCGTGGGCGGGCCAGCTCTGAACGCCGGGTCAGGGCGTAGGCGCGTGGAGTTGGGTGAGCAGCAAGGGCGCGACAGATGTCATGAACAGGGATCTGGCCACTGGTTTCACTGGGTTCACTTCGTCCTCAACCAGCCTGGGTCTGGCCGCCATTCGCGGCTCAGCAGCCGGGCTGGCTGATTGGGTATTCCGTATTCGGGTTCGCAGTTTTACTCACGGATTCGCCCGTTGCGTCGGTTTGCTGGTGCGGCTCCGGCTCTCTTATCAGAGGCACTCGTCAAGCGGCTACCGCGCACGCAGGCAACGGGTGGCAACTGTGCCCAGTCGGGTCTGCAGCATCCTTTGCTGCAGGAGCCTGCTGCTGGTGAAAGCCTTAAACTCAAGGAAATCAATCACTTACAGCACACGACTGGCGCAACACATTATAGTGCGCTCCCTCGCGCTGTCGTGGGGTGTATTTCCGGCTGCTTACTTTCGTGACCCACCATGACCTTCCGATCCAGTCCGCCGCCGCAGTGCAATACGTCACGGTGGACGAAGAGTCGGCCGGGCAGCGGCTGGACAACTTCCTCATCCGCGTGCTTGAAGGGCGTGCCCAAAACCCACGTCTACCGCATCATCCGTTCGGGTGAGGTGCGGCGCAACAAGGGGCGCATTCAGGCCGATGAGCGCCTGGTTGCAGGGCGATGTGTTGCGCATTCCGCCTATTCGCCTGTCTGAGGCGTGCGGCAGAGAAAGCCGCTGAATCCGGCGCCGGCGCGGGAATTTCCCAGTCCTGTTCGAAGATGAGGCCTTTCTGGCCATTGGCAAGCCTGCGGGCGTGGCCGTTCATGGCGGCAGTGGCGTGAGTTTTGGTGTGATTGAACAACTGCGACAGGCGCGGCCGCAGGCCAATTTGCTGGAATTGGTGCATCGGCTGGACCGTGAAACCAGTGGTTTGTTGTTGATCGCCAAAAAGAAAGCAGTGCCTTGCGGGCTTTGCAAGACCAGTTTCGCGAGCGCGCAACGGGTAAAACCTATTTGACCGTGGTCAAAGGTGCTTGGCCGCAAAAGCTCAAGGTATTGGATCAGCCGTTGCACAAATACCTGTTGCCCGATGGTGAGCGGCGGGTCAAGGTGGTGGCGCCCGATCACCCGGATGCCATGCGATTCGCTGACCTTGGTGCGGTCCTATTCAGCGGCTGGCCGCGCCGGACGGGTTGCGAAGAGCATTGCCCGACGGTTTGACGTTGCTGGAGGTGACCATCAAAACGGGACGCACGCACCAAATCCGTGTGCATCTGGCCAGCGCGGGGTATGTGATCGCTGGCGATGACAAATACGGGGATTTCGAACTGAATCGGCAGTTGGTCCGCTCGGGTCTGAAGCGCATGTTTTTGCATGCGTGGCGGCTTGCGCTTGAAACACCCGATCAGTCGAGTGAGCCGATGGAGTTGGTATCGCAATTGCCCGAAGAATTGCAAAATTGGGTAAAGGCGCTGGCACCAACTGCCGTCATAGCTTCTTATAATCGCATACCGCATCGTTGGGATGCATGCAAAAATACGATTCAAGAACCGACCTTTATCAAGGACATTCAATGGCAAATTACTCAGAACTCATGGCGCAGGCCCAATCCCTGATGGCTCAGGCAGAGCAGGCTCGCAAAAGCCGAACTCGCTTCCGTGGTCGCTGAAATCAAGGCCAAAATGAAAGAGTACGGCATCACCGTGGCCGATCTGGGTGGCGCTGGTGGCAAAAAGTGCGGCGAAATCCAAATCCATCGGCGCCAGCCAAGTTCAAAGGCCCCAATGGTGAATTGTGGGCCGGTGGCCCAGGCCGCAAGCCTGAGTGGGTTCGCACGTGCTGGCTTCGGGCAAGAGCATCGAAGATTTCCGGATCTGATCGATCGTAGCTGCGATCTCGCAGACAGAAAGGGCGCCTCGAGCGCCCTTTGCTTTTGTGGGCCGTGTGCGCAGCGACGGATAATTCGAGCCTTGCCATTCATCGATTGCCTGTACTGTTCACATGCCCACTCGCCAATTTGATCTGATTGCCTTTGACTGGGATGGCACCCTGTTCGATTCGACCGCCATCATCACCCGCAGCATTCAGGCGGCGGTGCAGGATGTGGGCGGGACGGTGCCCAGCCGAGCAGCAGGCCAGTTATGTGATCGGCATGGGATTGATGCAGGCGCTGGCCCATGCGGCGCCCGATGTGCCCGCAAGACCGCTACCCCCAGTTGGGTGAGCGGTACAGCACCATTACGAGCAGCACCAGGATGACATCAGCCTGTTTGATGGTGTGCTGCCCATGCTCACCGAGCTCAAGACAGCGCGAGCACTGGCTCTGACGGTGGCCACTGGCAAGAGCCGTCGCGGATTGAATGTGGCCCTGCAGGCCGTGGCTTGCAGGGCGTGTTTGACGGGTCGCGGACCGCAGACGAAACGGCAGGCAAGCCCAGCCCGCTGATGTTGCACGGAGCTGATGGCTGAATTCGGTGTCGAGCCCCGAGCGGACCTTGATGATCGGAGACACCACCCATGATTTGCAGATGGCCTTGAACGCCGGTTGCGCCAGCGTGGGGGTGAGCTACGGCGCCCACGAACCGGCCGCCTTTGAGTGCTTTGCAACCCGCTGTTTTGTGGCGCATTCGGTGTCCGAACTGCACGACTGGTTGCGCGAACATGCCTGAAGTCGCTGGAGGCTCTGATCCAACGCCACGATCCGCTGCATGCCGCTGTGCAGCAGCGGCGATCTGATCGAACGGCGGGCATGGCAGTGCCGTTTGATGTGGTCTATGCCGGCCAGACCTGCCGGGCTTTTGCGGTGCGGTTTGATGGGCGGGTGCATGGCTTACCTGAACCGCTGCGCCCATGTGGCCATGGAAATGGACTGGCAGCCGAACCGGTTTTTTGACGATACCGGGCGGTGGTTGCTGTGTTCCACCCATGGCGCGGCTGTACCAGCCTGACACCGGTGCCTGCTGCGGGTGGCCCTTGCCGCGGGGGCTTGATCAAGATTCCCGCTGGCGGAGCGCGATGGCGTGGTGTTCTGGCAGTCACAATACCCGTTCCAGTCCCCTGGAATTCTGAATCTATGAATCGACGAATGCCCGAAATGCCCGCTGTCGCACCCGGGCGACGCTCTGCCGACGGTGGCTGGGAGCGTGAGACGCTGGAGAAGCTGCTGTTTGCGACCCTCCGGAGCAGCGTTCGGCGCAGGCGCTGGCGCATGTTCATGCCGCTTGCTGTGGCTGGTGGTGATCGGCGCGGTCGTTCTGGTATTTCTTCAATGCGCAAAGCGGTGCGTGCGGTCAACAGCACGCCGCACACCGCCGTGATCGAAATCCGGGGCGAAATTGCTTCGGGTGCGTGAGGCCAGCGCCGACAACGTGGTCAGTTCGCTGAAGATCCGCCTTTGAAGACAAGGGTGCCCAGGCCGTTGTCTTGCTGATCGACTCGCCCGGCGGCAGCCCCGTGCAGGCAGGCATCATCAACGATGAAATCACACGTCTCAAGGCCTTGCACGACAAGAAGGTCTATGCGGTGGTGGAGGAAACCTGTGCCTCGGCGGCCTATTACATTGCGGCCGCGGCAGATGGCATTTATGTGGACAAAGCCAGTCTGGTCGGCAGCATCGGTGTGCTGATGGATGGCTTTGGTTTCACCGGCCTGATGGACAAGCTGGGTATCGAGCGTCGACTCATGACGGCGGGCGCCAACAAGGCTATGCTCGATCCGTTCAGTCCGCAGGATGAGCCAGACCGCCTACATCCAGTCCATGCTGAGTGAGATCCATGCGCAATTCATTGACGTCGTCAAGAAAGGCCGCGGCGACCGTCTCAAGGAAACGCCGGACACGTTCAGCGGGCTGGTCTGGAGCGGCCAGCAGGCGGTGGAATTGGGCTTGGCCGATGGCTTGGGCAGTCTGGATTCCGTGGCGCGAGACGTGGTGAAGGCCGAAGACATCGTGGACTACACCCAGCGTGAAAATCTGGGTTCTGCGCTTGGCGCGCCAGTTCGGCGCCAGCGTGGGGCAAGGGTTTTTTGTGGCGGCGAAGCCAGTGGTGTTCAGCTCAATGCTGGCAATTCTTCAGGTGCGCAGCGTGGGTGTTCCCAGCTGTGTAAAGTTCTTTGAATCCAATTGAAAGGAGGGTAGGAATGTAGATTAAAAAAGCTGTTTTTCCGGTGGGTGGCTTGGGTACCCGATTTCTTGCCTGCGACCAAGGCCATTCCCAAGGAAATGCTGCCGGTGGTGGACAAGCCGCTGATCCAATACGCGGTCGAAGAGGCCTATGCTGCGGGCATTCGCGAAATGATTTTCGTGACGGGTCGCCACAAGCGGGCGATTGAAGACCACTTTGATACCGCCTATGAACTGGAATCCGAACTGGAGGCCGCGGGCAAGCAAGCCTTGTTGGAGTTGGTGCAACTCCATCAAACCGGACGACATGGACTGTGTCTATCGTGCGACAGCCCAAGCCCTTGGGCCTGGGTCACGCGGTGCTGTGTGCCGAGCGCCTGGTCGGCAATGAGCCGTTTGCGGTGTTGCTGGCCGATGACCTGATGCTCGGGCGTGATCAGGCCAACGGTGGTCCCACGGTGTTGCAGCAGATGGTGGCAGGCCTATGCGAGCCACCCAGGGACGGTGCTTGGCGGTGCAGGATGTGCCCCGCGAGGACACCCGCCGCTATGGCGTGGTCGATGTGCAAGGCGTGGTGGATGCACCGATGGCCGAAGTGTTTGCCATGGTGGAAAAACCGCGGCCCGAGGTGGCGCCATCCACACTGGCTGTGGCTGGGCGCTACATCCTGACGCCCGCGTGTTTTGAAAGCATTCGTCGCCAGCCCAGGGGCGCTGGTGGTGAAATCCAGCTGACCGATGGCATTGCCGCACTGATCGGTGCGGAAAAGGTCTATGCCTTTCGCTACGAGGGTCGCCGCTACGACTGCGGCAGCAAAGAAGGCTTCCTGGAGGCCACCATTGACCTGGCACTGGCCAACCCCGAACTGAGCGACGTCGGTGCGCGCGCACATGGAAAAAGCGCTGGCCTGAACAGAGGGGCAGGGCCGCTCAGCGACCGATCAGGAAGACCGCGGGCAGGGCCAGCGGCAGAGCTTTCGACCAGGGCTGCTGCTTCCAGTGGGCGACGGTGCCACTGCGGGTGGTGTGTTGTGGCAGATGCACCCCACAACTCACCGCCAGCCGGGTGTTGCCGTTGCAGGCGTTTGCAACAGTGCCTGCAACAGCGCTGCGTTGCGGTAGGGTGTTTCGATCAGCAATCTGGGTTTGGCCGGTTTTCAATGACAGCGCTTCCAGCTCTCGCAGGCGCTTGCGCACGTCGCCGGCGTCTTGCGGCACATAGCCCACGAATGCGAAGCTTTGGCCGTTCAGGCCGCTGGCAGCCAGCGCCAGCATCAGCGACATCGGCCCCGTCAGCGGCACCACATTCAAACCCAGAGCGTGGGCCGCGCGCACGATAGAGCTGCCGGGGTCGGCGATGGCCGGCATGCCCGCTTCGCTGACCAGACCCATATCATGTCCCTGCAGTGCGGGTGCCAGCAGCGCGCGCGCTGCCTCATCGGTGCTCGCGGCGCTGGCATGGTCGCCTTTTTTGTGAGCCTCGCGGGGCAGTTCTGCGATGTGCATCTCAGCAATGGGCGATGCGATGCCTTGCGCAGCGGTCCACCCGCTTGAGGAAGGCGCGGGTGCTCTTGGCGTTTTCGGTGATCCAGTGGGTCAGGCGCGACGCGATGTCCAGGGTCTCACCCGGCAGCCATCGACCCAGCGGTACAGGGTCTGCGTCTGGTGGCAGCCGCAGCCAAAATCCAGTGGGGTGGGCACCAGGTACAAGGTGCCGCGGGCGGCGGTGCGGCGCTCACAGGATCGGACACGCCAGCGGCGCGCAGCATGTGGCAGGTGCGGATCAGCGGCAGGCCGATCAGCGCGGTGGGGTCGTCGTTGTCGATGCGCTCGAGCAAGGCAATGCCCAGGCCTTCGCTCTTGGCGCTTCCCGCGCAGTCGTAAGGCTTTTCGGTCTGCAGGTAACGCTCGATTTGGTCGTCACTGAGCTGGCGGAACACCACGCGCACGGCGGCCAGTTCGTATTGTTCGAACCCGGTGCTCGGGCAGACCACTGCCACTGCGGTCTGGAACACCACGGTTTCGCCTCGCATGCGCTGCAACTGCGCGACGGCGCGTTCATGGTTGCCGGGCTTGCCCAGCGGCTCGCCATGCAAGTCCGCCACCTGGTCGCTGCCGATCACGACCGCTTCGGGAAAACGCTTCGCGACCTCGCGGGCCTTGGCCAGTGCCAGACGTATGGCGAGCGCCGCTGGGGCTTCCCCTGGTTCGGGCGTTTCGTCGACATCGGGGGCGTGCACGTCGAATGGCAGGCGCAGGCGTTCAAGCAATTCCCGGCGGTAGCGCGATGTAGAGCCCAGAATCAGAGGGCGGTGAGATGGGATGGAGCGTGTTGTCAAGGGGCATGCCGGTATTGTCTCTGCATTCTTTTACACTCCATGCCATGAAGCCTTCAGCCCCAACCCAACTGGAACCCCACGCGTCTTGATGTGCGCGCATTTGCGCTGGCCGGACAGTCACTGGAGGTGGTAACGGAGATGGTGGCGCTGGAGCGCTTGTCTGGCAGAGACTGTGGCCGATGGAGATGCCGCCCCCGGTGCGCTGGCAGTGTCGCGGCGAGATGCGCCCTGATGCACGCGGCAAAAGCGTACCCTGGCTGCACCTGCAAGCCGAGGCCGCGGTGTCACTGACCTGCCAGCGTTGCCTGGGGCCGGTCTCGGAAAATCTCGAGGTGGACCGCTGGTTCCGGTTTGTGGCCGACGAAGCCACTGCCGAACCCGAAGATGAAGACAGCGAAGAAGATGTGTTGGCGCTGGAGCCCCGGCCCGATATGTTGGCGCTTGGTGGAGGATGAGCTGTTGATGGCCTTGCCGTTGGTTCCGATGCACGAAATCTGCCCTGTGCCAGTGCTGATGCAGGCGGGAGAGCTGCGTCGACATGGGCGAGTCGGAGCAGCCTTCGCAAAAATCCGTTTGCCAAGCTCTGGCCCGGCTGAAAAAGTGATCAGTCCAAGTCTGCATAGCCAAGCTGCCAGCTTCGCGCTATAATCTTTGGCTTTGCGCTGGCTGCATGGTGCACTCGGGTGAAGTGGGTTCTTGAAGGCTCTGTCCGGGTATTGATCCACGCGCAGTCCGTTTGGCCACCATTTCGATTTCAGGAGCCCATCATGGCCGTCCAGCAAAACAAAAAGTCCCCATCCAAGCGCGGTATGCACCGTTCGCACAATGCATTGAACGTGCCCGGTATCGCCGTTGAGCCGACCACCGGCGAAGTGCACCTGCGTCACCACATCAGCCCCAACGGCTTCTACCGTGGTCGTCAGGTGCTCAAGAACAAGTCTGAAGCCTGATCTGGCTGAAGGTTATCTGCTCCGTCGCTTGGGCGATGGAGGTGAATGCCTTGATTTGTGAACAGGCCCGCATGAGCCATGCGGGCTTTTTTCGTTTCAGTGGCGCTGCGTGTGCGCCTCAACGGGTAGTCGTCATGATCACCGTTGCAGTGGATTGCATGGGCGGCGATGTCGGCCCTGCTGCCACCATGCCTGCCTGTGCGGCATTTCTGGACAGTCACCCGCAAGCCCATTTGCTGTTGGTGGGGCGGCCTGATGCGCTGGATGCCTACCCGGATCTGGTCAACAACGTGCGTTGCCGGGTGGTGCCCGCGCTTCCGAGGTGGTGGAGATGGACGATCCGGTTGAGGTCGCCATGCGCAAGAAGAAAGACTCTTCGATGCGCGTGGCCATCCAGCAGGTCAAGGACGGGGCTGCCGCAGGCGGTGGTGTCGGCTGGCAACACGGGCGCTTTGATGGCCATTGGCCGCTACCTGCTGAAGACGCTGGACGGCATCGACCGACCTGCCATTGCCAGTCAGATGCCCAACGCCCTGGGTGGTGCGACCACGGTGCTTGATCTGGGTGCCAATGTGGATTGCTCGGCCGAGCACCTGTTCCAGTTTGCGGTGATGGGGTCGGCTCTGGTGGCGGCCCTCTCGGGACACGAAGAGCCCACCGTGGGACTGCTCAATGTGGGCGAAGAGGTCATCAAAGGCAGTGAAGTGATCAAAAAAGCAGGGATTTTGCTGCGAAATGCTGCCAACACCGGCGATCTGAATTTCTATGGCAATGTCGAAGGCAACGACATTTTCAAGGGCACGGTCGACATCGTGGTCTGCGATGGTTTTGTCGGCAACGTGGCCCTGAAGGCCAGCGAAGGGCTCGGCGACGATGATTGGAAACTTCATCAAGGCCGAGTTTTCTCGCACCATCTTCACGAAAATTGGTGCGATCTTTGCTTATCCGGTGATATCGGCATTTAAAAGGCGCATGGATTACCGTCGCTACAACGGTGCGGCATTGCTGGGCTTGCGCGGCCTGGTGTTCAAGAGCCATGGGTCGGCTGACGCCTTTGCGTTCGAGCAGGCGTTGTCTCGGGCTTATGATGCAGCCCACAACGGTTTGCTGGAGAAGGTGCAACAACGCATTGCCCATGCAGCGCCTTTGCTGGCGGGTGAGGCACTCCCCAGTGAGCTGAAAAGCATTCCCACCCTGTAACTTTTCCCACTTTTCGCATGACACGTTACGCCCGCATCTCTGGCACGGGCAGCAGCCTGCCTCCCTTGCGTCTGACCAACGACGACATGGTGGCTGCGTCTGGCGGCGAGGGGTGTTGAGACCAGCGATCAGTGGATCGTCGAACGCACCGGCATTCGGGCCCGGCATTTTGTGGCCGATGGCGTGTTTGCCAGTGATCTCGCCGAGCAGGCATGCCGCAGCGCCATGCAGGCAGCTGGCGTGAATCCGCACGAGATCGACCTGATCATCGTCGCCACGTCGACGCCCGACATGGTCTTTCCCTCGACCGCGGCCATTCTTCAGCGCAAGCTGGGCATCGCCGGTTGTCCTGTGTTTGACGTGCAGGCGGTGTGCAGCGGTTTCATATATGCCCTGACCGTGGCCGATGCCATGATCAAGACGGGCAGCGCGAACAAGGCGCTGGTGGTGGGGTCCGAAGTGTTTTCGCGCTTGCTGGATTTTGACGACCGCACCACCTGCGTGTTGTTTGGTGATGGTGCCGGTGCTGTGGTGGTCGAGGCCAGTGATCAGCCCGGCATTCTGGCCACCGACATCCATGCCGATGGCAAGCACACCGACATCCTGTGTGTGCCCGGCCATGTGTCCGGTGGGCAGATTCTGGGTGACCCGTTGCTGAAAATGGACGGTCAGGCGGTGTTCAAGCTGGCCGTGGGTGTGCTGGAAGACACGGCGCGTGCATCGCTGGAGAAAGGCGGGCAAGACGGCTGCCGACATCGACTGGCTGATTCCCCACCAGGCGAACATCCGCATCATGCAAAGCACGGCGCGCAAGCTGAAGCTGCCCATGGACAAGGTGGTCGTGACGGTGGATCAGCACGGCAACACCTCGGCCGCCTCCATTCCGCTGGCGCTGGACCACGCCGTGCGCGCCGGGCAGGTCAAGCGTGGCGAGACGCTGATGCTCGAAGGCGTGGGCGGTGGGTTCACCTGGGGCTCGGTCTCTGCTGGACTTCTGATGACATCTTTCATTGAGATTGTCGCAAGGGCTCGGCAGCCGATGGCGGCTCTGTTTCACGCAGTGATCTGACATGAACAAGAACTTTGCATTTGTATTTCCGGGCCAGGGCTCCCAGTCGGTGGGCATGCTCGATGCATGGAGTGATCACCCTGCCGTGGTTGAGACGTTGAAAGAGGCGTCAGACGCTTTGGGCGAAGACATGGCCAGCTCTGATTCAGCAAGGTCCCAAGGAGACCTTGGCGCTGACCACCAACACCCAGCCTGTGATGCTGGTGGCGGGTGTGGCTGCCTGGCGCGTCTGGTGGGCCGAAGGCGGCGCTGAGCCAGCTGCGGTGGCGGGACATTCGCTGGGCGAGTATTCGGCGCTGGTGGCCTCTGGCGTGCTGACGCTGGCTCAGGCGGCGCCGTTGGTGCGTTTGCGGGCGGCTGCGATGCAAGAGGCGGTGCCGGTGGGCACAGGTGCCATGGCGGCCATTCTGGGCATGGACGCCGCCGCCGTGATCGCTGGTTGTGCCCAGGCTCAGGCCACGTTTGGCGCAGGCAGTGCCGAGGTGGTGGAGGCGGTGAATTTCAACGATCCGGCGCAAACCGTGATCGCCGGCAGCAAGGCTGCGGTGGACAAGGCCTGCGAAGTGCTCAAGGCCGCGGGCGCGAAGCGGGCCTTGCCGCTTGCCGGTGTCCGCGCCTTTCCACTCCAGTCTGATGAAGCCTGCTGCCGAAAAGCTGCGGGTGACGCTGGCCGAGACGGTCTTGGCCGCGCCACAGATTCCGGTGATCAACAACATCGATGTGGCGGTGCAAACCGATGCCGATCGCATTCGCGATGCGCTGGTTCGCCAGGCGTTTGGTCCGGTGCGTTGGGTCGAATGTGTGGGTGCCATCCAGGCGCGCGGCGTGGCGACCGTGGTCGAATGTGGCCCGGGCAAGGTGCTCGCTGGCATGATCAAGCGCATCGACGCGGACTGACGGGCGTGGCCCTGTACGATCCGGCTTCACTCGGTCGATGTGAAAGCCTTGCTGGGCTGACAGAAGAATCGAGGAGCATTGACGATGTCTGAAATCAAATTGGCTGGCCAAGTGGCCCTGGTGACCGGCGCATCCCGCGGCATTGGTGCGGCGATTGCCACGAACTGGTTGCTCGAGGTGTGATCGTTGTGGGCACGGCCACCACCGATGAAGGCGCGGCCAAAATCACCCAACGCTGCCGTCCGTGCCAGGCGCCGCCGCCGGCGTGCGAGGGCGCCAAGCTGGATGTGAACGATGCGCGCAGCCTGCGAAGCGCTGATCGATGAAGTCACCAAAACCCATGGTGGCCTGCAAGTCCTGGTCAACAACGCGGGCATCACCCGCGACATGTTGGCCATGCGCCTGAAGGACGACGACTGGGATGCCGTGCTGGACACCAACCTCAAGGCGGTGTTCCGCATGAGCCGCGCCGTGATTCGCCCCATGATGAAGCAGCGCTATGGCCGCATCATCAGCATCACCAGTGTGGTGGGTGCCTCGGGCAACGCCGGGCAGTCCAATTACGCTGCAGCCAAGGCCGGTGTGGCAGGCATGACCCGCGCCCTGGCGCGTGAGCTCGGCAGCCGCAACATCACGGTCAACTGTGTGGCGCCTGGTTTCATCGAAACCGACATGACGGCTGCATTGCCAGAAGAGCAGCAGCAAGCCTTGTTGTCCCAGATCCCGTTGGGTCATTTGGGCAAGCCCGCAGACATCGCCCATGCGGTGGCCTACCTGGCGAGTCCGCAGGCTGCTTATGTGACCGGGCAGGAGTTGCATGTCAATGGCGGCATGTTCATGGCGTGAAGCGCTAAGCATTGTATTATTTTGACGCCGAGAAAAGCCGTCCGGCGGGCCTGCTGAGAACACTCTTCTCAGCCCGGCTAAAATGACGGCCTGTCATCCAACCACCCTCAGAGGGACTTATGAGCGATATCGAAGCACGTGTGAAGAAAATCATTGCCGAACAACTTGGCGTGGAAGAGGGTCAGGTCACCCATGAGAAGTCTTTTGTGGCCGACCTGGGCGCTGACTCGCTGGACACCGTGGAGCTGGTGATGGCTTTGGAAGACGAGTTTGGTATCGAGATTCCCGACGAAGACGCCGAGAAGATCACCACGGTGCAAAACGCCATCGACTACGCCACGACCCACAAAAAGGCCTGAGCTGCATGAGCAGTGCTGCGCCAGTCTTGCCGGGTGACTCGGTCAGCTCGGAAGGCCTGGGCATCAACATGCGTCACCGCATCAAGCCATGCATCAGGCTGCCGGCCTGCTCTGATTCCATTGAGCCACGGCGCAAGGGGATTTTTAATGAGCCGACGTCGCGTAGTCGTGACAGGTCTGGGATGTATCAGCCCCGTGGGCAACACGGTGGCCGAGTCCTGGGCCAACATTCTGGCCGGCAAGTCCGGCATTGATCACATCACGAAGTTTGATGCTTCGGACTTTTCCTGCCAGATTCGCAGGCGAGGTCAAAGGTTTTGAAGTCGAGTCGTACATGTCTTCGAAAGAAGCGCGTTCGATGGATGCCTTCATTCACTATGGCATTGCCGCTGCGGCGCAGGCTGTGGCCGATGCCGGCTTGCCCACGGGTGAAGCGCTGGGCGAAGAGCAGGCCACCCGCATCGGTTGCAACATTGGCTCCGGCATTGGCGGCTTGCCGATGATCGAGGCCACCCACGCCGAGCTCACCAACCGTGGCCCTCGCCGGGTGTCGCCGTTTTTTGTGCCTGCGTCGATCATCAACATGATCTCCGGTCATGTTTCGATCAAGTTCGGGTTCAAGGGGCCCAACATTTCGATCGTGACCGCCTGCACCACGGGCTTGCATGCCATTGGCATGTCGGCGCGGATGATCGAATACGGCGATGCGGACGTGATGGTGGCTGGTGGTTCAGAGGCCACCGTTTCGCCGCTGGGTGTGGGTGGCTTTGCCGCCGCTCGAGCCTTGTCCACCCGCAACGACGATCCCAAGACCGCCTCCCGTCCGTGGGACAAAGACCGCGACGGTTTTGTTCTGGGCGAGGGTGCTGGCGTTGTGGTGCTCGAAGAGTACGAGCATGCCAAGGCGCGAGGTGCCAAGATTTATGGTGAGGTGGTCGGTTTTGGCATGAGTGCCGACGCGTATCACATGACCGCGCCCAACGTGGATGGGCCTCGCCGCTCCATGCTGATGGCGTTGAAGAACGCCGGTGTGAATGCCGATCGAGATCCAGTACCTCAATGCACACGGCACATCGACCCCGTTGGGCGACCTCAACGAAACCAATGCGATCAAGGCCGGCATTGGGTGACCATGCCAAAAAGACGGTGGTGAACTCCACCAAGTCCATGACGGGTCACCTGCTGGGTGGCGCTGGCGGCATTGAGAGTGTGTTCACGCTGCTGGCGATGCACGAGCAGAAGAGCCCGCCGACCATCAATATCTTCAATCAGGATCCCGAATGTGATCTGGACTACTGTGCCAACACGGCCAGGGACCTGAAGATCGACGTGGCGATCAAGAACAATTTCGGTTTTGGTGGCACCAACGGCACGCTGGTATTCAAGCGGGTCTGAGGTCCCGCCGCAGCGCTGCCCTTTCGCAGGTCTGGCACCCATGCACAACGCCCCATCGGTTGTCTACCCGGTGGGGCGTTGTGCTTTTTACGGTGCAGTTTTGATGGTGTTTGGGCGCTTCAGCCCTGATGCTGATCGGACTTGGTTGGCTCAATTCTTGGGTCGCGTCAGCTTGGAGCACGCTCCATCGATTGTGGGCTGGAGGCCGTGGGTCTGCTGGTTGCCTGGGCGGTTGCTGACCTGGCGCACCTGGCCTTCGAAGCCTGCGGGCTCGCTTGCACTGGGATGCCCAGGCGCACCTGCTCCGTTTGGAGGGCCGCCCCGGCGCCTGGATGTGGCGCTGGGATGATTCATGGCAGCCGCCTGGTGCCAGTGCGGGTTGTCACGGTGCTGGATGGGCAAAGCCGTATGCTGGTTGCGGTTGCAGGGCTTGCCCGAGGCTGGGGCGCTGGCTGTGGGTGGAGAGGGCAAGCGATCCGGAGCGATGGGACGATCTGCGGCGAGCGGTGACCGCTCACGCTGGTCCAGATTGAGGCGCCACAGCATGCACGCCGGGCGCTTTTTCAGCATGGGGTATATTTCTGCGGCCTGCTCCATACCCTACATGACTTCTCCAGACGACCACACCGCCCCTCCAGCCCCCGACAGTGACGTCATGCTGGTGCAGCGCACGCTGGCGGGTGAACAGCGGGCGTTTGAATTGCTGGTCATCAAGTACCAGCGTCGGGTTGAGCGCCTGATCGGCCGCATGGTGCGCGATGTCGATCTGGTGCCGGACATCGCCCAGGAAACCTTCATCCGCGCCTACAAGGCTCTGGGGCAGTTTCGTGGCGATGCCCAGTTCTACACCTGGCTGTACCGGATCGCCGTCAACACGGCCAAAAAACAGTTGCTGGAACTCAAGCGCGATCCGTTGATCTACCAATCGCAGATGAGCTCGGGGGAAGATGATGAAACTTCCGCGCCGGAATACGAACCAAACGTTGGAGCCTCCGACAGCGAGACGCCTGAAGCGGTGTTGGCCAGCAAGGAAATTGCCGAGGCGGTGAACGCGGCGATGGAGGCTTTGCCGGAGGAGTTGCGCATGGCCATCAGCCTGCGCGAGATGGATGGACTGAGTTATGAAGAAATTGCGCAAGCGCTGGATTGCCCGATCGGGACGGTGCGCTCGCGCATTTTCAGGGCACGGGAAGCGATATCATTGCGGATCAAGCCGATGCTGGACCGCCAAACCGGCAAACGCTGGTGAGCAGGAGTGAATCAAGGGATCGAAAATTTTTCTTTCGATCCAAACGTATGGGATGCAGCCATGAACGCCGCGCAGCAAAAAATCGAAGTTGATCCAGATGGCACGAGCCCCGAATGGCTTTCCGCGCTCGCCGATGGCGAAGCGACCATGGCCGAACTCGACGCAATGTTGGGTTCCAGCGCGGGGACGACAGATTTGCACGACCGCTGGCACAGCTATCAGGTGACCGGTGAAGTTCTCCGCGGCAGCTTGCCGCTGCCGGGTTCGCGTTCGCCTCAGGCCTTCCTTGCAGGGGTGATGCAAGGCCTTCCCAAGGTCAACTCAGCGCCACTGACTCTGGAGACGGTCTCAACGGTGGGTCATGTGCGTGCACCCGCTGCCAACGATGCGATCATGCGTTGGAAACTGTTGGCGGGGGCCGCCTCGGTGGCTGCTGTGATGGCGGTGAGTTGGAGCGTTTTGCGCACGTCGCCCGGTGCTGCCGATGGCGAGTTGGCCGGTGCTCAATTGGTCAAGGTTGAACCCACTGTGCAGAGTCCGGTGGCATTGAGCGAGCCGGTCGCAGTCAAGACGGAACATGGCACCCTGATTCGCGACGCGCGCCTGGAACAGTTGCTGGCCGAGCATCGACAGTTTGGTGGGGCGTCTGCCCTGCAAACGCCAGCAGGGTTCTTGCGCAATGCCACCTATGAATCAGCCTCAAAGCGGTAATGCCGAAACATGATGTTTGTGCCTTCGCTAACTCGCATGCCGTTTGATCTGTTTGTGTCCGATTCACCGCCAAGCCGTTTGTCGACATGGGTCAGACAAGGGTTTTTTGTAGCGTCCGTGTCTTTGTTTTCCATGACCGGCGCGTCGGCTTTGGCTCAATCCACGGGTGGGGAGGATGCCAGTCGCACGGTGAACCAATGGTTGGCCCGCATGCACGAGGCATCGCGTCAGCGGGCTTACACCGGTACGCTGGTGGTTTCGGCCGGTTCGGCCATTTCGGCTTCCCGCGTTTGGCATGTATGTGATGGCAAGCAGCAAATGGAGCGCATCGAGACCTTGACGGGTGCACCGAGAACCACCATTCGTCACAACAGTGATGTCATTACATTTGCCCCAGACCAGAAAGTTGCTTGGGTTGAAAAACGCGAATCTCTGGGCCTGTTTCCTGAGTTGTTGCGCACGCCAGCCAACCAGATCCCTGAGTTTTACGGCGTTCGCGAGCGCGGCGTCGAGCGTGTGGCGGGCCATCTCTCTGAGGTGGTCGAGATCGTGCCCAAGGATGGGTTGCGGTTTGGATACCGCATTTGGTCTGAAAAACAGACAGGCCTTGTGATGAAGCTTCAGACAGTGGGCGCGCAAGGGCAGGTGCTGGAACAATTGGCATTCACCGAACTGCAGCTGAACGCCCCGGTGCGCATGAAAAAGCTGGCCAAGCTGATGAGCGATACCCGCGGCTACGAGGTGCATCACGCCGTCATGAACAAGACAACGCCTGAAGCAGAGGGGTGGCGTATGAAAGACATGGTGCCTGGCTTTCTGCTCATGAGTTGCCTCACCCGCGAGCCCGCTCAACCTTCGGTGCAGGTGCCGCAAGCCATGCAATGCGTGTATTCCGATGGCCTGGCCTCCGTTTCCATGTTCTTTGAGCCAGACGAGGGTGCTGTGGCCCAAGCGGATGCGGGCATTGGTGTTGTGGGTGCGACCCACTCATTGAGCCGGCAGCTAGGCTCGTTTCGAATCACCATCCTCGGGGAGGTGCCGCTGCCCACCCTTGGACGGTTTGCCCAGGCGATCGAGCGAATGCCCTGAGGGCCCTTTGGCTTCTCCAGCAATGGATGCTGGGCGAATGCCCGTACCAAGGTTTGATCACAGTCTTTTTTGATCTGAAAGCAAAACCATGAAACCGAATTCATCGAGTTCCGTTCGCGTGCTGGGCACGCTGTGCTTGTCGAGCGCGTTGGCGCTGGCGGGTGTTTTGGCGCTGCCAGCGTCGGCCGCTGCGCAGGCGGGCGCCTCTGACGCTGTAGCCAGTGTGCGTGGCTTGCCTGACTTCACCGACCTGGTGGACCTGGTGGGTCCTTCTGTCGTGAACATCCGAACCCTTGAGCGGGTCAGCAGCACGGGAGGTGGCGCCTCTGGCATGGACGAACAGATGCTGGAGTTCTTCCGGCGCTTTGGCATTCCTGTGCCGCCCGGCTTCACCCCCAACAACCCGCGTCAGGAACGGGGCATGCCGGATGAGGCACAACCGCGTGGCGTGGGTTCTGGCTTCATCCTGAGTGCCGACGGCTTGATCATGACCAATGCCCATGTGGTCGAAGGGGCGGACGAATTGATCGTGACGCTGTCAGACAAACGGGAATTCAAGGCCAAGGTAGTGGGCACGGACAAGCGCACCGATGTGGCCGTCGTCAAGATCGAAGCGGCAGGGCTGAATGCGGTCAAGATCGGCGATGTCAACCGGCTGCGCGTCGGGGAGTGGGTGATGGCGATCGGTTCGCCCTTTGGACTCGACAACACCGTGACCGCTGGCATCGTGAGCGCCAAGAAGCGCGACACGGGTGACTTCCTGCCCTTCATCCAGACCGACGTGGCGATCAATCCGGGCAATTCGGGTGGACCGTTGATCAACATGCGTGGCGAAGTGGTCGGCATCAACAGCCAGATCTACTCGCGTTCGGGTGGGTTTCAGGGCATTTCCTTTGCCATCCCGATTGACGAGGCTGTGCGCGTGTCCGATCAGCTTCGCGCAACGGGCCGTGTCACCCGCGGCCGGATTGGTGTGCAGATTGATCAGGTGAGCAAAGAGGTGGCCGAATCGATCGGGCTGGGCAAGCCCCGTGGCGCATTGGTGCGCGGCGTGGAGGACGGCTCGCCGGCTGCAAAAGCGGGCGTGGAGCCAGGCGACATCATTTTGAAGTTTGATGGCAAAGACGTGGACAATTCGGTGGACCTGCCCCGGTTGGTGGGCAACACCCAACCTGGCAACAAGAGTCGCATGACGGTTTTTCGCCGCGGTGCCCAGCGCGACCTCGGTATCACGGTTGGCGAGTTGGAACCTGATGCTGTCGCGCAAAAATCTCAACAGCCAGATGCGCCCAAGCCCAAGGTCTCCAGTGGTCTTCAGCGCCTGGGGCTGGTCTTGTCCGAGTTGACCGACGTCCAGAAAAAAGAGCTCAACCTGCGCGGTGGCGTGCGCGTCGAGCAGGTGGAAGGCCCGGCAGCGCGCGCAGGCCTGCGCGAAGGCGATGTGATTGTGGCGATCGACAACGACGAAACGGCCTCGGTGGAAGAGCTGGAAGCTGCGCTGGCCAAGGTGGACGCGCGCGCACAGTCAATGTGCTGTTCCGTCGTGGTGACTGGGCGCAATACACCTTGATCAGGCCGACGCGCTGATCGGGGCCGTTGTGCGGCCTGGGTGGGTTCAAATACCCTCCCGAATCTCCAGGTCATTGGCATGTTGGCAACAGGGTGGTGAAGAAGCGACAGTTGCCTCAGGGCGCTTGGGCAGGGAAATTGACTTCAAAATGTGAGTGCTGCTAACAATTGCGCCACCGTCCTTGACCAAATTCGATAAAATCGAAGGGTTCGGCCTTAGATTCTTCTGTGAGACAGGCTTGAAATTCACGATGTGGAACCGAGCGTTCGGTGGTTTGAGGTCATCCACAGGTCGGTGATCAAGTTGAATTCTGTGGATAAGTTGTGGATAACTTTGTGTTGCTGCGCTGCAACAAGCATGGGCAGCGTTGGTCGGGTGTGCGTTTCGGGCTTTTTGCCTACAATGAAACCCCAACTATCGCAGTTGCCATTGATTGTTGGTTCTGGGCGCGTCAACAGCTGACGCGCCCTTTTTTATGTGTGCCCGCTGTTCGGTGGGCATGTGTTTGTGATCTTGGTGGAGCCGCTTTCCTGATGAATCACATCCGCAATTTTTCGATCATCGCCCACATCGATCACGGCAAGTCCACGCTGGCTGATCGCATCATTTCCTTGTGCGGTGGCTTGTCTGATCGTGAGATGAGCGAGCAGGTGCTCGACTCGATGGACATCGAGAAAGAGCGCGGCATCACCATCAAGGCGCAGACCGCCGCGCTGAAATACAAAGCGCTCGACGGTCAGGTCTACAACCTCAATCTGATCGACACGCCGGGCCATGTGGACTTCTCCTATGAGGTCAGTCGTTCGCTGTCCGCCTGCGAAGGTGCTTTGCTGGTGGTGGATGCGAGTCAGGGCGTGGAAGCGCAGACGGTGGCGAACTGCTACACCGCGCTGGAGCTCGGTGTGGAGGTGGTGCCGGTGCTGAACAAGATGGATCTGCCCAATGCCGATCCCGACAACGCCAAGAGCGAAATCGAAGATGTGATCGGCATTGACGCGACCGATGCGATTCCCTGTTCGGCCAAATCGGGCATGGGTGTGCAAGACATTCTGGAGGCGGTGGTCGCGCGCATTCCTCCGCCCAAAGGCAATCCTGATGCGCCGTTGCGCGCCATGATTGTGGACAGCTGGTACGACGCCTATGTGGGCGTGGTGATGCTGGTGCGCGTGGTGGATGGTCGCCTGCTGAAGGGCGAGCGCTTCAAGATGATGGCCACCAACACGGTCTACAACGCCGACAACCTGGGTGTGTTCACGCCAGCCACCGAGCCGCGCCCGTCGCTCGAAGCGGGTGAGGTGGGCTACATCATTGCGGGCATCAAGGAGCTGCAGGCGGCCAAGGTGGGCGACACCATCACCCTGGAGAAAAAGCTGCCCAACAACCTGGGCCCTGCAACCCAGGCGTTGCCGGGTTTCAAGGAAGTGCAGCCGCAGGTGTTTGCCGGCTTGTACCCCACCGAAGCCAATCAGTACGACGCCCTGCGCGATGCCCTGGAGAAGCTCAAGCTCAACGATGCGGCGCTTCAATACGAGCCCGAAGTGTCGCAGGCGCTGGGTTTTGGCTTTCGCTGTGGCTTCCTGGGGTTGCTGCACATGGAGATCGTGCAGGAGCGCCTGGAGCGCGAGTTCGACCAGGACCTGATCACGACCGCGCCCAGCGTGGTGTACGAGGTGGTCAAGCCCGACGGCGAGGTGATCAAGGTCGAGAACCCGTCCAAGATGCCCGATCAGGGGCGCATCGAAGAAATTCGCGAGCCCATCGTGACGGTGCACCTGTACATGCCGCAAGACTACGTGGGCGCGGTGATGACGCTGGCCAACCAGAAGCGTGGCATGCAGCTCAACATGGCGTACCACGGCAAGCAGGTCATGCTGACCTACGACATGCCGCTGGGCGAGATCGTGCTCGACTTCTTCGACAAGCTGAAGTCGGTGAGTCGCGGCTATGCCTCGATGGACTACGAGTTCAAGGAGTTCCGCGCCTCCGATGTGGTCAAGGTCGACATCTTGCTCAACGGCGAGAAGGTGGACGCACTGTCCATCATCGTGCACCGCACCCAGGCGCAGTACCGCGGTCGCGCCGTGGTGGCCAAGATGCGGGAAATCATCAGCCGCCAGATGTTTGACGTGGCCATTCAGGCGGCGATTGGTGGCAATGTGATCGCGCGCGAGTCGATCAAGGCGCTGCGCAAGAACGTGCTGGCAAAATGTTACGGTGGCGACATCACCCGCAAACGCAAACTCCTCGAGAAACAGAAAGCAGGCAAGAAGCGCATGAAGCAGATCGGTTCGGTCGAGGTGCCACAAGAAGCTTTCCTGGCCATTTTGCAGGTGGAAGACTGATGCAATCGGCCATGAGTACGCTCACCGCGCTGGTGCTGGGCGCTTTTGCCGCCTATGTGGGTGCATTCGTCTTCGGTCAGGTCGAAGGCAATTTCGCCCTGATGCTGATGGTGGCCACCGCGATCACCGGGCTCTACTGGGTCGCTGAAAAGCTGGTTTTCCTGCCGCAGCGCCGGCGGGAAGCCGAACGGCTGAGTGGCGGGGCGCGACCGAGAGTCTGCCTTGCGCAGCAAGGCTTTGCAGCCGATGCATCTGCGCTGGCGCCAGCCCGCGAAAAACTCTTGCGTCAACCCTGGTGGCTGGACTGGACGGCGGGCTTGTTCCCCGTGATCCTGGCGGTGTTCGTCTTGCGGTCCTTTCTGTTCGAGCCGTTCAAGATCCCCTCGGGTTCCATGATCCCGACGCTGCGGGTCGGCGATCTCATTCTGGTGAACAAATTTCACTACGGCATCCGCCTGCCGGTCTTCAACACCAAGGTCATTGCCAACAACGAACCGCAGCGAGGCGACGTGATGGTGTTTCGCTACCCGCCACAGCCCAGCCTGGACTACATCAAGCGGGTGATCGGTGTGCCTGGCGACGAGGTGGCCTACCTGAACAAGACGCTTGACGGTGAATGGGCAGCTGGTTCCACACAGGCCATGCCTGATTTTTTTGACAGCGACTCCATGCGCTACACCCAGCAGTTTGGTGAAGTGCTCAATGGCAAGTCACTACAACACACTGAACAACGAAGACCGACCTGCTTTTGTCTCGGGATCCCTCGGATTTCGCAGGCAAGGACCACTGCAACTACTCGCTCGAGGGCGTGGTTTGCAAGGTGCCCGCCGGGCCACTATTTCATGATGGGTGACAATCGCGACAATTCGCTGGACTCCCGCTACTGGGGATTTGTGCCGGAGTCCAATATTGTGGGCAAAGCGTTTTTTGTCTGGATGAATTTCGGCGACCTGGGCCGCATCGGCTCGTTCAACTGAATCGACTCATTTCTGGAGGGTAATTTTTGCATTGCAACACAAAAACAACGTGGACTGACTTTTTTTGGCCTGCTCGATTGTCGGCATCGTGGTGGTCTTTGCCGGCGTGGTTCTGATCCAGGTGGTGCCCACCTATATCGAATTCATGGCGGTCAAAAGGCGGTCAAAAAGAGTCGCGACGGGACGACTGTGGCAGAGGTTCGCGGCATTTTTGACAAAGCCGCCACCATCGACAACATCACCACCATCTCCGGAAAGGACCTGGACATTGGCAAAGAAGGGCAACCGTGTTGTGGTGTCGTTTGCCTACGTGCGGAAATCCACCTGGTGGGACCTGCTTATCTGGTGATGAAGTACGAAGGCAGCTCCAAGTGATGCTACTGGCAGGTGCATCGAGCGCATTGAGTCCCGAGTTGCAACTGCTTCAGCAGCGTCTGAAGCATGCCTTTGCCAATCCCCATTTGCTGGAGCGGGCGCTGACCCACCGCAGTTTCACCTCGGACCACAATGAGCGCCTGGAGTTTCTGGGCGATTCGGTGCTCAACCTGGCGGTCTCGGGCTTGTTGTTTGAAAAGCTGAGTCAGCTGCCCGAAGGCGACCTGTCCCGTGTTCGGGCCAATCTGGTCAAGCAGGACACCTTGTTCCAGATCGCGACCGACCTGGGTTTGTCGGCTGTGCCTTCGTTTGGGTGACGGTGAGAAGCGCTCGGGCGGGCACAAGCGCCCTTCGATATCTGGCCGATGCGCTGGAGGCCGTGATCGGCGCCGTGTACCTGGATGCGGGCTTTGACACCGCGGCGGCGCTGGTGCACCGCTTGTTCAGCGGCTTCGAACTCAGCGCCCAGATGAGTGCCATGGGCAAAGACCCCAAGACCGAATTGCAGGAGTGGCTTCAGGGGCGCAAAATGAAGCTGCCGGTCTACCGCGTGGTGGCCACGCTTGGGCGAGGCACACAAACAGACGTTTGACGTTGAGTGCACGGTCACCGAAACCGGGCTCAGCGAACGCGGCATCGGTGCATCCAGGCGTGCGGGGGAGCAGGCGGCTGCAGCCGCCATGTTGCTGCGCCTTCAGTCCAGTGCAACAGGTCCGACGGACCTTAGTTTTTGGCGCCCCAGGGCTGCTCCTTCATGTATCGCGTTCGGATCGTATGACTTCACAGAAAAAGACCCCCCGGCAAAAACCGCCCGCCTGCGGCTCCGTGGGGCAGCAACGCCGAGCTGGACGCCATGCTGGCCCGGGCCTTGGGCAAGAGCGGCTGACGAAGCGTCAGGCCGAGGCGCCCGATCTGGCTGCAGCCCGAGCCGGTCAGCCAGAGGAGCAGCGCTGTGGTCTGGTGGCCATTGTGGGCAAGCCCAATGTGGGCAAATCCACCTTGCTCAATGCACTGGTGGGCCAGAAGATCAGCATCACGTCGCGCAAGGCACAGACCACGCGCCACCGCATCACCGGCTACCGCACCGTGGGCGCCAGCCAGTTTGTGTTTGTGGACACCCCGGGTTTCCAGACCCGCCATGGCAATGCGCTGAACCGCTCTCTGAACAAGACCGTCCTGGGCGCCGTGGCCGACGTGGACCTGATCCTGTTTGTGGTCGAGGCCGGGCATTTCAACCTGGCCGATGCCAAGGTGCTGGATCTGTTGCCCAAGAACATTCCCGTCGTGCTTGCTGGCCAACAAGTTTGATCTGGTGCACCGCCGTGGAGATCTGGCGCCCTGGTTGCGCTCCATGCAGGAGCGCCATCCGTTTGCCGAGTTTGTGCCCATGACGGCCAAGAACAGCCGCGACATCCAGCGCCTCTTCGGCATTTGCGAGAAGTACCTGCCGCAACAAGCCTGGATGCACGATCCGGAAGAGCTCACCGATCGCAGCGAGCGCTTCATGGCGAGCGAAATGGTCCGGGAAAAGCTGTTTCGCCTGACGGGCGATGAGTTGCCCTACACCTCGACGGTCATCATCGACAAGTTCGAGCAGGAAGGGCAACTCAAGCGCATCGCCGCCACCATTGTCGTGGAGCGGGATGGCCACAAAGGCATGGTCATTGGTGACAAAGGTGAAAAGCTCAAGCGCATCGGCACCGAAACCCGCCAGGAGCTGGAGAAGCTCTGGGACTGCAAGGTGTTTCTCGAGCTGTGGGTCAAGGTTCGTTCGGGGTGGGCCGACGACGATGCCCGTGTTCGCTCGTTCGGCTATGAGTGAGTGCCGTGCCGCGGCGCTGCCGTTTCCACGGCGCTGGATCGAACTGTGCCATCCAGCGCGTCAGGTCGGGCGCTCCGGTGCGGGTCATGCGGCCTGCGTGCCGAATTGCGCGCCTGACCTCGATGGTCACGCGCCGCAGTGCCGAAGAGCCGGCCTATGTTCTGCACCGGTATGACTGGAGCGAGTCCAGCCTGGTGCTGGAGGTGTTCACGCGCAACCATGGCCGCATCGCCCTGGTCGCGAAGGGCGTGAAACGGCCCACCTCCCAGTTTCGCCCCGTCTTGCTGCCCTTGCAGGCGTTGCTGCTGAGTTGGGGCGGCGATGCCGAGGTGCGCACGCTGAAATCTGCCCAGTGGCAGGGCGGGCATGTCATGCCCACGGGCGAGGCCTTGATTTCGGGCGTCTACCTCAATGAGCTGCTCATGCGCTTGCTGGCGCGCGACGATGCGCATGCGGCCTTGTTCGACCACTATGCCTTGACGGTGCAACTGCTGGCCGAACGCGGCGATGCACAGCAATTGATCTTGCGCGCGTTCGAGCTCTTGCTGCTGCGCGATGTGGGGCTTGTTGCCCGATCTGTCGCACGACGGCAGTGCGCTGACGCCGCTGGAGCCGCAGGCCACGGTATGTGGTGGACCCAGAACACGGCTTGCGTCTGGCCCAGGACGGAGACCGCCAGGCGCTCTCTGGGTGAGCAGTGGCTCTGCTTTGCAAGCAGGCCCTGGATGCGCCGGATCCGCTCATTGCCACTCTGCGGGCCTGTGCGCCGTTTGAGGCCGCGCTGCGTCCGCAGCTGCGGCGCCTGCTGCACTACCATTGTGGGGTTCGCGGCTTCAAGACGCGCCAGCTGATGATCGATGTGCAGGCCATGAGCCGATCGACAGCTGCTGGCGCCTGTCTGAGAAGTCTGCACCACTCTGACTTCAGGTTCCAATCACCACGACCTCATGCACTCGGACTCCTCGACTTCCCGTCTCCCCACGGCACTCTCGGTCAACCTCAACAAGGTGGCGCTGGTGCGCAACACCCGGCATCTGGGCATTCCCTCGGTCGTGCGTGCGGCCGAGCTCTGCCTGCAGGCCGGTGCCCGTGGCATCACGGTGCATCCGCGGCCCGATGAACGGCATATCCGCCCGCAGGACGTGCTGGAACTGGGCGCCTTGTTGCGCGACTGGCCGGATCGTGAGTTCAACATCGAAGGCAATCCGTTTCACAACCTGATGGACATTGGCGCGAGAGGTCAGAGATCGCGGGCTTGCCGCTGCACCAGCTCACCTTGGTGCCCGACAGCGAAGGTCAGTTCACCAGCGACCATGGATGGCGGTTTCCTGAAGATGCAGCCCGGCTGGCGCCTGTGATTGCCCAGGGCAAGGCACTGGGCGCCCGGATCAGCCTGTTCATGGACCCGGACCCGGCGCGATGGCCGCGGCCAAGGCCGTCGGGCGCAGATCGCGTTGAGCTCTACACCGAGCCCTTTGCCGCTGCGTGGCACCGGCCCGAGCAGGCTGCGCAGCTGGAGCGCTACCGCGTGAGCGGCCCTGGCCGCGAGGGACGTGGGCCTGGGTGTGAATGCAGGGCACGATCTCAATCGGGAGAACCTCACCGGATTTTCTGCAGGTGGTGCCTGGTGTCAGCGAAGTGTCCATCGGTCATGCGCTGATCGCCGATGCGCTGGAGCTGGGCTATGCCGCGACCGTGGTCGACTACAACCAGTGCATCTGCGCGTGCATTCGCTGAGGCGCAGCACCATGATTCGTGGGCATCGGCACCGATATTTGCGATATCCGGCGCGTTCAGGCCACCTGGGAGCGGCAGGGTGAACGCTTTGCGCGCAAGGTGCTTGAGCGACGCCGAGTTTGAGGTCTGGCAGCCCGCAGTGTGCGCTGGACCACAGCGTGGCCTGCGTTACCTGGCCACCCGGTTCTCCGCCAAAGAAGCTTTTTCCAAAGCCATCGGTCTGGGCATGCGCATGCCCATGACCTGGCAGCGCTGCGAAATTGCGAACCTGCCCAGCGGTCAGCCGGTGATCGTGTTGCATGGTGAACTCAAGACCTGGTTCGAAGCCCAGGGGTGGGTGGCGCATGTGAGCGTGACCGATGAGACCGAATACGCGGCGAGTTTTGTGGTGGTCGAGCGGGCCTGATGCCCTTTGTTTGTTTCTGGAGTTGCATTCATGCATTCACCCTTGATCATCGATGTGGCCGGATTCAAGCTGACCACGGCAGAGCGCCAGCGCCTGGCCCATCCTTTGGTCGGCGGCGTCATTCTGTTTGGTCGCAACTGGCAAGGGCGCGACCAGCTGACGGCCCTGTGCCGACAGATCAAGTCGGTGCGCCCCGATCTGCTCATCGCCGTGGACCATGAGGGCGGGCGGGTTCAGCGTTTTCGCACGGACGGCTTCACGCACCTGCCGCCCATGGCTGCTCTGGGCGCCATGTGGGGTGCGCCCGAGAAAAAGAAGGAAATGCCGGGTACCTCTGCCATGCGTGCCAGCCGCGCGGCCACGGCGACGGGCTATGTGCTGGGCGCGGAGTTGCGCGCTTGTGGCGTCGATCTGAGTTTTACACCGGTGCTGGATCTCGACCATGGCGACAGCTCGGTCATCGGTGACCGCTCGTTCCACCGCGACCCTCGGGTCGTTGTCTATGCTGGCGCAGGCGCTGATGCTGGGGCTGCAGCAAAGCGGCATGGGCAACTGCGGCAAACATTTCCCGGGCCACGGCTTTGTGAAGGCCGATTCGCATGTGGCGATTCCGGTGGACAAGCGCAGTCTGAAAAAGATCCTGCGCGACGATGCAGCCCCATTTGGCTGGCTGTCGGCCGGGCTGACCGCGGTGATGCCTGCGCATGTGATCTACCCCAAGGTGGATGCCGCGTCCCGCCGGGTTTTCTCGAGCGCTGGTTGCAGGACGTGCTTCGCCGCCAGCTGGGCTTCACCGGTGCCATTTTCAGCGACGACCTGAGCATGGAGGCGGCCCGCCACATCGACGGCCAGCAGGTGAGCTTCACCGAGGCCGCTCTGGCGGCGCTGGGCGCGGGTGCCGACATGGTTTTGTTGTGCAACCAGTCGGTGGTGGACGACGGCGCGCCCATCGACGAGGCCATTGATGCCTTGTCCCGTGCCGTGCTGGAGGGCCAGTGGGCCTTGAACCCGGCCAGCGAAGAGCGTCGGCTGGCCTTGTTGCCACGCGACCGGGCCATGGACTGGGACAGCCTTGATGGTCAGCGAGCGCTACATGCACGCGCTGTCGCTGCTGCCCTGAGGGTAGCTGAGCAGAGCGTGGGCGAGCGACCAAGCGCAGGGCCGCCCCAAGCGAGGTCAGCCCCCTTGGGGGGCAGCGACCCGCGCAGCGGCGGAGCGTGGGGGCAATCGACCGAGCGCAGGGCCGCCCCAAGCCAAGGTCAGCCCCCTTGGGGGGCAGCGACCCGCGCAGCGGCGGAGCGTGGGGGAGATCGACCGAAGCGCAGGGCCGCCCCAAGCGAGGTCAGCCCCCTTGGGGGGCAGCGACCCGCGCAGCGGCGGAGCGTGGGGGCTTATCTCTCCACGCCCATGCGGTCCAGCAGGTCAGACACCAGCTCCAGCCGCAGCACCGGGCTGTCCAGTGTCATCAGCCGTTGTTTGAGTTCGGTTTCCACGGGCAACAGTTCCAGCCAGCGGTTGGCCACCCAGCCGCTGTCTTCCCAGTGGTAGGGCGCCTGCAGCGGCAGGTTGTTGCGGGCCTCGGGTTCGCGTTCGAGCAGGTTGTGCAGCAAGCCGCTCCAGCGCATCGCGGGTGCTGCCCAGATCGTCGGGGACCGGCACCTGACGGCTTCGGCCGGCAGCAAGGTGACATCGGCCGTCCACAGGCCGTGGGGCAGTTGCTGACGGGCGTCGATTTCGAATTTCTGTGCACCGCGGCAGTGGATCACCATCAGGCCGGGTTGAGGGCGTTCGAGCTGCTCGATGTGGGCCAGGGTGCCCACCGGGTAAAACGCTTCGTGGGCAAAACCGTCGCCCGATGGCGCGGCATTGGGGTCGATGCGCCGCACCTCGCGGCCTTCGCTCAAGGCGACCACACCAAACGGTGCACCCGCTTTGTGGCAGCGACCGATCATGTCGAGGTAGCGCACCTCGAAAATGCGCAGTGGCATCCAGCCGCCGGGAAACAGCACCGTCTGCAGCGGGAACAGGGGCAGCTGCTCCAGTGTGAGCGCGTGGCGGCGCTTGGCGGGTTGTCTCGGCTTCAATCGGCGACAACCGCGTCAGCGCTTTGGCGCTGCAGCATGGCCAGGCAATTGGCCACGGTGTTGCGCAATTCCCGGCGGTCACAGATGAAGTCCACCGCGCCTTTGGTTTGCAGGAATTCGGCGCGCTGAAAGCCCTCTGGCAGCTTCACGCGAACGGTGTTCTCGATCACGCGTGGACCTGCGAACCCGATCAGGGCCTTGGGTTCGGCGATCACCACATCGCCCAGGAAGGCAAAGCCAGCCGAAACGCCGCCCATGGTCGGGTCGGTCAGCACGCTGACGTAAGGCAGGCCTTTTTTGGCCAGCCGGGTCAAGGCAGCGTTGGTTTTGGCCATCTGCATCAGCGAGAGCAGGCCTTCCTGCATGCGCGCACCGCCGGTGGCGGTGAAGCAAATGAAGGGGACCTTCTGGGCAGATGGCTTCCTCCACACCGCGCACAAAGCGCTCACCGACCACCGAGCCCATGGAGCCGCCCATGAAATCGAATTCAAAGCAGGCCACGACCACGCTCACATCCTGCACAGCCCCACCCAGACGATCAGGGCATCGGTCTCGCCCGTGGTTTCCAGGGCTTCTTTCAGGCGCTCGGGGTACTTGCGGCTGTCCTTGAACTTCAGCGGGTCAACCGGCAGCACTTCCTGGGCCAGTTCGTAGCGACCTTCGGCATCGAGAAAGGCATTGAGGCGCGCGCGTGCACCGATGCGGTGGTGGTGGCTGCAATGAGGGCAAACGTTCTGGTTCTTTTCCAGATCGGTCTTGTACAGCACAGCCTCGCAGCTGGGGCACTTGATCCACAGGCCTTCGGGCACGCTGCGGCGCTCCGTCGGGTTGGTGGGCGTGATTTTGGGGGGGAGCAGTTTTTCGAGCCAGGACATGGACGGTTTCCTTTGAGCGGCAAATTAGACCACGGGAAGACGGCGGTTCGTTCGCAGTGCCACCGGCGGCTGCTGGTTGCGCCGCAGCCAGAGGACGCATTTTGACGGGATTAGGTGTCCAGCGCCTTTCGGATGCGTGCGCAGGAAGCTGGTGGCCACGGGAATCACCTTTTCATAGGGTTCGTTTTCGATCAGCTGGATGATTTTGCTGCCGATCACCACCGCGTCGGCCGTTTTGCTGATGGCCTTGGCGGTTTCCGCATCGCGAATGCCGAAACCCACGCCCACGGGCACGCTCACGTGGTGCCCGGATGCGCGGCAGCATGGCTTCGACCTGTCCCACATCCAGCGTGCCTGCGCCTGTGACGCCTTTCAGCGACACGTAGTACACATAGCCGCTGGCCACACGGGCGACCTGCTGCATGCGCTCGTCGGTGGAGGTGGGCGCGAGCAGGAAAATCAGGTCCATGTTGTGGGCGCGCAGCGCTGCGGCGAAGTCTTCGCACTCTTCTGGCGGGTAGTCCACCACCAGCACGCCGTCCACACCAGCGGCCGAGGCATCGCGCACGAAGCTGCCTTCGCCATGTTTCTGGTCGTAGCGCTCGATGGGGTTCGCGTAACCCATCAGCACCACGGGCGTGGTGTTGTTGCCTTCGCGAAACTTCTTCACCATGGCGATGACCTGCGCCAGGCCGATGCCCAGCGCCAGCGCGCGGTCACCGGCCTTCTGGATCACGGGGCCGTCGGCCGAAGGATCGGAGAAGGGCACGCCCAGCTCGATGACATCGGCGCCACCTTCGACCATGCCGTGCATGAGATCGGGTGTGATCTGGGCAAAGGGGAAGCCCGCTGTCACGAAAGGGATCAGGGCCTTGCGGTTTTGCGCCTTCAAGGCGCTCAGGGTGGTTTCGATGCGGCTCATTTGGAAACTTTCACAAGCCACGGACTCGTTGCCACCTTTGACGGATTGGCCTTTGCAGCTGGGACGGCAATAGAAATCGGCTTTGGACAGGTCGGCGACGGTACCGATGTCTTTGTCGCCGCGACCCGACAGGTTGACGAGAATGGATTGATCGGGGCGCATGGTCTTGGCCAGTTTCATGGCGTAGGCCACGGCGTGGCTGGATTCGAGGGCCGGGATGATGCCTTCGGTGCGGCACAGGTAGTGGAAGGCTTCCAGCGCTTCGCTGTCGGTGATGCCGACGTACTCGGCGCGACCGATGTCCTTCAGGAACGCATGTTCAGGGCCAACGCCGGGGTAGTCCAGGCCCGCGCTCACGCTGTGGGTCTCGGTGACCTGGCCATTGTCGTCCTGCAGCACATAGGTGCGGTTGCCGTGCAGCACGCCGGGGCTGCCTTTTTGCAGCGAGGCCGAGTGTTTGCCGCTGTCCAGGCCTTCGCCCGCGGCTTCGACGCCGATCAGGCGCGTGGCGGCGTGGTTGATGTAGGGGTAAAAAATGCCCATGGCGTTGGAGCCACCGCCCACGCAGGCGATCACCGCGTCGGGTTGCTCGCTGGCGCAGCCTGCGGCTTTGAGCATCTCGGGCATTTGCACCAGGCATTCGTCGCCGATCACGCGTTGGAAATCGCGCACCATCATGGGGTAGGGATGCGGGCCGGCCACGGTGCCGATGATGTAGAAGGTGTTGTCCACGTTGGCGACCCAGTCGCGCATGGCTTCGTTGAGGGCGTCTTTGAGCGTCTTGCTGCCCGATTCCACCGGGCACCACGGTGGCGCCCAGCAGCTTCATGCGGTAGACGTTGGGGCTTTGGCGCTTGACGTCTTCGCTGCCCATGTAGACCACGCACTCCAGCCCGTAGCGCGCGCAGATGGTGGCGGTGGCCACGCCGTGCTGGCCGGCGCCGGTTTCGGCGATGATGCGCGGCTTGCCCATGCGCTTGGCGAGCATGGCCTGGCCGATGGTGTTGTTGATCTTGTGGGCGCCGGTGTGGTTCAGGTCTTCGCGTTTCAGGAAGATCTGAGCGCCACCCTGTTCGCGGCTCATGCGCGCGGCATGGTAGACCGGGCTGGGGCGACCCACAAAGTGGGCCAGTTCGCTCTTGAATTCGGCGATGAACTCGGGGTCGTTCTGGTACTTGGCGTAGGCGTCTTTCAGCTCATTGATGGCGTGCGTGAGCGTTTCGCTCACGAAACTGCCGCCATAAATGCCGAAATGGCCGCGGGCGTCGGGTTGTTGGTAGTCAGACATGGGGTGGTGGATTCCGGTGGGTCCGCCTGTGCCCCAGAGGGGCCGTCAGGCTGGACGGGAGAGGGATGCGTCGGCCGCTCGAACAGCGGCGACAAACCGATGGATCTTCTCGGGGTCTTTGATGCCTTTGGACACCTCGACCCCGGAACTCACATCAACGGCCCAGGGCCGCACACGCGAGATGCCATCGATCGCGTTGGCTGCGTCGAGTCCACCAGACAAGACGAGGCGAGAGCCGGCGTTTAGAAGCGGGTGTGACCAAGGGAATGCTGTCCAGTCAAATGATTGGCCTCCACCACCGTACCCGTCCACATGGGCATCCAGCAGGATGGCCTGGGCGGCGGCGAAGTCTTGCGCGTATTTTAGAAGATCAAAGGCCGCCCCGGCGGCGCCTGTGGGAATTCGTGCAGCGCGCATGAAAGGGCGGCCCGCGGCGAGGCATTCGGCCGGGGTTTCGTCACCGTGGAACTGCAGGAACGCGTGAGGGACGGCCGCGACACCCTGCGCAATGAATTCGGGGCTGGCATTGACGAACAACAGCACCGGCGTCACGAAAGCAGGCAGGCGGGCGGCGAGTGCGGCGGCGCGGTCGGGCGATACAAACCTCGGGCTTTTGGGGTACAGCACAAAGCCCACGGCATCGGCGCCGGCCTGTACGACGGCGTCGACATCGGCTTCGCGTGTCAGGCCGCAGATCTTGATGCGGGTTCGGTGGGGGGTCATGAGGTCCATGGGCAGTCGTCGTGTATTTGCGCCTCAGGCGGGGCTGATGCAACCATCGCTCATGGTAACCAGTCGAAACCCGGCGTGCGGTCGGGCAGGCCGAATGCCGCGATCGTAGGTGGGCCCCAGAAAATACAGGCCATCGGGCGAAAAGGTGGGGGCGGCTGCGTCTCGGCTGCGGGCCTCCAGACACTTCGGCCATCCACGCCGACGGGGCGCTGGCCCGTGCCAATCGCGATCAGGCAGCCCATGATGTTGCGGATCATGTGGTGCAGGAAGGCGCTCGCTTCAAACTCGAATCGCCAGTAGGCGCCGCGCCGGGAAATATCCGCCCGCAGCAAGTGCTTGACCGGCGAATGGGCCTGGCATTGTGAGGCGCGGAAAGAGGTGAAGTCGTGTTCACCCAGCAAGGCCTGGGCTGCCTGTTGCATGGGCTCCAGTTGCATGGGGCGAAACACCCAGCCCACCTTGCCGGCGTCGACGCTGGGGCGCACGGGCGATTCCAGCAGCACATAGGCGTAGCGGCGCGACAGCGCGCTGCCGCGGGCGTGAAAGCTCGCTGGGCACGTCACGCGCCCACTGCACGGCGATGTCGTCGGGCAAATAGCGGTTGGTGCCCCGCATCCAGGCCATTGCATCGCGTTGCACCGGGCACATCAAAGTGCACCACCTGCATCAGGCCGTGAACGCCCGAATCGGTGCGCCCGGCGCACAGCGTGGTCACTTTGGGCAGAGTCGGTGAACTGGGCCAGCGCCTTTTCCAGCTTGTCCTGCACCGTCAATCCGCTGGCCTGGCTTTGCCAGCCTTGGTAGTGCGTTGCCGTTGTAGCTGACGCCCAGCGCACAACGGAAAACGCCCGCTGGGGGCATTTCCAGGCGGGCGTTCGAGGTGGCGAGCTGGCGTTCAGGCGACGGTGCGCGTCAATGGCGTGCAATCAAGCCAGGTCTGCGAGGAACGTGCTGAGACCTTGTTCTTCAGTGCACCTGTGGCTTCAGCCATCACCTCTTCTGCGAGTGAGCGCGCGCCTTCCATGTCGCCAATGGCGCGGAACTCCTCAGCCAGCGACAGCTTGGTTTCCAGTGGGTTTTCGGCGCTCAGTGAACCCGGCTTCGGTGGTGGGCGTATGCGTCATCGCTCAGATCGAGCTTGATGTCGTTCAGGTCGAATGACATCAGGTCCGGATCCGCTTTGTCGGCGACTTCGGCGGCTGCCGGGTTGCGCAGCTCCGCGTTGCCAGATGCAAGTCGAAATCAGGCAATGACTTCGCCTCGTCAAACGTGGAAGGTGCCGAGCGCCTGGCGTCTCGCCGGGCTGCTTCGGACGTCGGCAGAGGACAGAGGCATGGGCTCCGAAGGGAAGTCCAGGTCGAAAGTCATGGGCTCTGAATTGGGCGCCGAGGCGCTCATGAGTGCTTCTGGTGCTGGGGCGCTGGTCAACGCATCGGTTTGATCCAGGTCGTCCAGGCCAGAAAGCGGCGAGCCGTCAATGGCAATGTCGGCGGGCTGAGATGGCTGGTCCAGATCCAGGTCGAGATCAAAGTCCAGATCGGCGGTCGGCGTGGGGTTGCTGCCAGGCTTGGTGTTCTGAGCGAGCGTGCTGGCACCAAAAGCAGCCGCGGCAGCACCGCTTCCGATGGGCATGCCTGCCTTTTCGGAGGGCGCCCACCGGGCTGGTACAGCGGATTGGTCGGGTCAAGTTCCTTGCCCAGCTCACAGGCGTGCTCCCATTCACTGCCCTCGCCCTGGGTCAGACCAAAGGCTTCGGTGGCCACCACTTCAAAGGCCTTGGCGTCGCGCCGTTTGGCGTAAATTTCCAGCAGCTTGTTGTGAATGGCCACGCGCGTCGGGGTGCTGCGCATGGCCTCTTTGAGAATCTCCTCCGCCTGCAAATCGCGACCGTAGGCGAGGTACACATCGGCCTCTGCCACCGGATCCACGTCGCCCGCCGCATCGAGCTGGCTGGGCGAATACACCATGGAGGAGCCCGAAGCGGCTGCTTCGTTGGTGTCAATGCGCTGTCCACCGCTGGACCCAAAGAACGAGTCGGGCTGCAGACGGCTTTCCAAGAATGAGCTGTCCACGCCAGCGGCTTTTTTGCGACGGCTCAAGCCGTAAATGCCCAAACCTGCCAACAGGGCCAACAGACCACCTGCAACCGGCATGACCAGGGGGTTCTGAAGCAGGCCGTCGATGAACGAGCCTTCTTCTTGAACGGGAACAACAGGTGCTGGCGCCGGTGCTGCTGCTGGCGCTTCCACTGCGGGGGCAGGTTGCACCGCTGGTGTCTCGACGGCTGCGGATTCTTCAGGCTTATTCTCCGCCTGTGCGCCAGGCGTTGTCGGGGTTTCTGCCGTGACTGTCGCTGCAGCAACCTGGGTATCGTCTGCTGGCGAAGGCGCTTCGGCTGGCGCGGCTGCGCCGCTTGCGGCAACGGTGGCTTTGCCGACCTTGGACCAGTTCTTCAATATTGCGGGTCAGCTCTGCCGTGCGGTCTGCAGCTTCTTTGGCGGCGCGCTCTTGTGCGATCTTGTCTTCGGCGGCCGCGGCTGTTGCGCCCTTTGGACACTGGTCAGCTTGTCTTGTGCGGCGGCGGCGGGCTTTTGTTCTGTGACCTCTGCCTGGATCTGGCCAGTGGCTTCCCGCTCTGCGGTCGCCGCTGGCGCTTCGGGCACGTGGCTTGCCAGACGGCGGCGGAATTCGTTGAAGTCGCGGCTCTGCGCTGAAATGATCTGGCGTGCTTCACCGGCGGACACTGATGCCGCTGCGTTTTCATCGGGCAGGGTCGAGAACAGCGCCCGCCTTGACACGGTTGACGTTGCCTTGAATGAAGGCGCGTGGGATTCGTTCGCAGCATGGCCACCAGCATCTGATCCAACGATACGTTGGCAGGCAGGTTCTCCAAGGCGATGCGTCCAGCAGTGTCGCCGCGTTCAACGCGCAGTCGATCGTTGCGTGCGGAGGGTGAGGGCGCTGCAGGGGCGGGTGCTGCTGCCGCTGGTTGGGCAGCGGGTACCTGTGCCGGGGCGGCAGCCGTGACGGGTTTCGTTGGGACGACAGGCGCTGCGGCAACTGCGGGGTTGGTTGGCGCAGAAGTCGTTGGTGCGGCCACCGGTGCGGTGTCCACTGCTGCCGCCAAGGGGGCTGCAGGCGTCGCTGGACGCAGTTTGGGTGGGTCGAACAACAGGGTGTAGTCGCGGGCGACACGCCCAGATTTCCACTTGGCCTCGAGCACCATGTCCATGAAGGGTTCATTGACTGGCCGGTGCCGGTCAGTCGCAAGAACGTGCTGCCATTGGCGCGGCGCTCCAGCGAAACACGCAGATCGACCAGCGCGGCATTGAACTCCATGCCTGCAGCTCTGAACGCTGCCAAGTTACCTAGGCCGACCTTGCAGGTCGGCAGATTCTTCGCTGGTGATTTCAAGCACTTCCACCTCTGCGCGAAGTGGTTCACCCAGTGGCGACTTGCACGATCATGCGGCCCAGGGCCAATGCTTGTGCATCTGTGATCTGCAGCATGCCTGTGCACAGGAGCGGCTGCGGCGGCCACGGCGTGAAACCGCGCAAGTCCTTTTGAACCCGTGTCTCCATGGTTGGAGTGGGCTGTGGGCAGTGGGAGATGGCGGGTGGAAATTGGCACGTAGACCTCGACGTAAAAAACCGAGAATTGACCTTAACATCAACGCATTACAGTGACAAGCTAAGAACTCGCTTGAGTTTCTTGCAAGCAGAAGGTTGCTCTCGAAGTACACCACGTTGTGGGCAATTGACAACGCGAAGAAGCAGGCATTGAGGCGGGTAATTCCTCAATGCCATACTTTTTTACTCATCCAGCAGAATTCGCAGCATGCGGCGCAATGGCTCTGCCGCGCCCCACAGCAACTGGTCGCCGATGGTGAATGCACCCACGTACTCGGGACCCATGGCCAGCTTGCGGATACGGCCCACCGGAATGGTCATGGTGCCGGTCACAGCCACCGGTGTGAGGTCTTTGATCGTGGCTTCACGCGTATTGGGCACCACTTTCGCCCAAGGGTTGTCTGCGGCGATCATGGCCTCGATATCGGCCACTGGCACGTCTTTCTTCAGCTTGAAGGTCAGCGCCTGGCTGTGGCAGCGCATCGCACCCACGCGCACGCAGAAGCCGTCCACCGGGATGGCCGCCGAACCAAAGGCTTCCCCTGACCCGAGGATCTTGTTGGTCTCGGCCATGCCTTTCCACTCTTCCTTGGACATGCCGTTGCCCAGATCCTTGTCGATCCAGGGGATCAGCGAGCCGCCCAGGGGCACGCCGAAGTTGGCGGTTTCAGTGCCCGTCAGGCTGCGCTGCTTGGCGATCACTTTGCGGTCGATTTCCAGGATGGCGCTCTTGGGGTCGTCCAGCAGGGCTTTCACCTCGGCATTGAGCGTGCCGTATTGGGTCAACAGTTCGCGCATGTGCTGAGCGCCGCCGCCGGAGGCCGCCTGGTAGGTCTGGGTAGACATCCACTCAACCAGGCCAGCTTTGTACAACGCGCCCACGCCCATCAACATGCAGCTGACCGTGCAGTTGCCGCCGACCCAGTTCTTGCCGCCTTTGGCCAGTGCGTCCTTGATGACCGGCATGTTGACCGGATCGAGGATGATGACGGCGTCTTTTTCCATGCGCAGCGTGGAGGCCGCATCGATCCAGTGGCCGTTCCAGCCGGCTGCGCGCAGCTTGGGGAAGACTTCGCTGGTGTAGTCACCACCCTGAGCGGTGATGATGATGTCGCAGCGCTTGAGCGCATCGATGTTGTGGGCGTCTTGCAGCGTGGTTTCGTTCCTCGACATGGCCGGGGCTTTGCCGCCGGCGTTGGAGGTGGAGAAAAACAGGGGCTCGATCAGGTCGAAGTCTTTCTCTTCGATCATGCGATCCATCAAGACTGATCCGACCATGCCGCGCCAGCCGACCAAACCTACCAACTTGCTCATTTCAATGCCCTTTCAGATGAAGAAAACGGTCCAGACCAGACTGTTTCACCCCGGCTCGTCTGGCCAGGGAGGGCGCACGACGAACCAGAGCTGGATCAGCCCTTAATGGTCGTGGTTTTAATGGTGGTGATTGCGCGTGCGACCACACGTGCCGCGCAGGCAGGTGTAGCGTTCATCGGGGACGGGCAAGCGGCAACCATGGATCGTGATTATAGGTGTTGGCCTTGAGGCTGGCTTACGACGTGTGCCCCTGAAAAAAGGGCCGCTCCATCAGCGGCCCTTGGACAGGTTTGAAGGCTGAAGCGGATCAAGCCTTCAGCGCGGCGACAACAGCGTCGCCCATTTCGCGGGTGCTGACTTTGGTCGTGCCCTCGCTGTGAATGTCCACGGTCCGCAAGCCTTGTGCCAACACTGTTTGTACGGCAGCCTCAATGCGCTGTGCGGCGGCCTCCTGGTTCAGGCTGAAACGCAGCATCATGGCCGCGCTCAAAATGGTGGCCAGCGGGTTGGCGATGCCTTTGCCGGCGATGTCGGGTGCGCTGCCGTGACTGGGTTCGTACAGGCCTTGCCCTTTGCTGTTGAGGCTGGCCGAAGGCAGCATGCCGATGGAGCCGGTGAGCATGGAAGCCTCGTCGGAGAGGATGTCGCCGAACATGTTGCCGGTCACGACCACGTCAAAGGCTTTCGGCGCTTTCACCAGCTGCATGGCCGCGTTGTCCACGTACATGTGCTGCAGTTCCACGTCGGGGTACTCGGCGTGCACCTCGGTGACCACGTCTTTCCAGAACTGGAAGGTTTCCAGCACGTTGGCCTTGTCCACGCTGGTGACCTTCTTGTTGCGTTTGCGCGCGGCCTGGAAGGCCACATGGGCGATCCGCTCGATCTCGGGCTTGCTGTAGCGCATGGTGTCGAAAGCTTCTTCGGCGCCAGGAAAGTGGCCATCGGTGGCGACACGGCGCCCGCGCGGCTGGCCGAAGTAAATGTCACCGGTCAGCTCGCGGATGATCAAAATATCGAGCCCCGCGATCAGCTCGGGCTTGAGGCTGGACGCGCCGACCAGCTGCTCGTAGCAAATGGCGGGACGGAAATTGGCGAACAGGCCCAACTCCTTGCGCAGGCCGAGGATGGCCTGTTCAGGGCGCAAGGGTCGATCGAGCTTGTCGTACTTCCAGTCGCCCACAGCGCCAAACAGGATGGCGTCGGAGTCTTTGGCCAGTTTCAGTGTGGCGGGCGGCAGAGGATGGCCGTGGGCATCAAATGCGGCGCCGCCGACCAGCGCTGTTTCCATTTCGAAAGGGAGGTTGAGTGCGTCGAGCACTTTGACGGCTTCTGCGACGATTTCGGTGCCGATGCCATCACCGGGGAGGACTGCGATTTTCATAGGGTGTTTTTGTTGAAAGTTTTGGGTGCCGAATCAGGGCACCATGGAGTGCGCCAGCCAGGGCTTCTTGGTCAAGCGCTCTGTTTCAAACGCTGCGATCTTGTCTTTGTGGCGCAGGGTCAGGCCGATGTCGTCCAGACCATTGAGCAGGCAGTATTTGCGGAAAGCCTGCACATCGAAAGGAATCTCTTCGCCCTGAGCTTTGACGATGACCTGGCGTTCCAGATCGATGGTGAGCTCATAGCCAGGGAAGGCGGCCACTTCGTCGAACAGTTGGGCCACCTGGGCTTCGGGCAAGACGATGGGCAGGATGCCGTTTTTGAAGCAGTTGTTGAAAAAGATGTCGGCATAGCTCGGCGCGATCAGGGCGCGAAAGCCGTACTGCTCGATGGCCCAGGGCGCGTGCTCGCGACTGGAGCCGCAACCGAAGTTCTTGCGGGCCAGCAGGATGGAGGCGCCGGCGTAGCGGGGCTGGTTCAAAACAAAGTCTGGATTGGGCTTGCGCTTGGTGATGTCTTCCCCGGGCTCGCCTTTGTCGAGGTAGCGCCACTCATCGAACAGGTTGGGACCAAAACCAGTCTTGCGGATGGACTTCAGGAATTGCTTGGGAATGATGGCGTCGGTGTCGACGTTTTCGCGGTCCATGGGGGCCACGAGGCCTTTGTGAATGGTGAATTTGTTCATGTTGGGTGTGCTCAGTTTGTGGCGCCTTTGACAGCTTCGCCGGCCTTCTCCAGGCCGGAGCCGACCGCTTGACCTGCGGCCTTGCCGCCTTCGACGGCCTTGTCTTTGATTTCGATGGCCTTGTCGACCACCACGTCCTTGACCTCTACCGCCTTGTCCTTGACCACGTGGGCGTCTTGCTTGACGCCTTGCGCGGTATTGCAAGCCACCAGGGATGTCAGGGCAGCGGAGACCATCAGGGTTTTGAGTGCGGACATGGATGAGCCCTTGGTTAACCTAGGATAGAGGACGCTCAGGCGATGGTTCGGATGTCGATGAAGTGGCCATGTATCGCGGCGGCCGCGGCCATCGCTGGGCTCACCAGGTGGGTGCGTCCCCCAGCGCCCTGGCGGCCTTCGAAGTTGCGGTTGCTGGTGGACGCGCAACGCTCGCCGGGCTCCAGGCGGTCGGCGTTCATGGCGAGGCACATGGAGCAACCGGGTTCGCGCCACTCAAAGCCAGCGGCTTTGAAGATATCGTGCAGGCCTTCGCGCTCGGCCTGGTCCTTCACCAGGCCCGAGCCGGGCACGACCATGGCCAGCTTGATGTTCTTGGCCACTTTCTGACCCAGCTTCTTCACGATGGCTGCTGCCTCGCGCATGTCTTCGATGCGGCTGTTGGTGCAGGAGCCGATGAACACCTTGTCGACAAAGATGTCGTTCAGCGCCTTGCCCGGCTCCAGCGCCATGTAGGTCAGCGCGCGTTCGATGGCGCCGCGCTTGTTGCTGTCCTTTTCCTTTTCGGGGTCTGGCACGCGTCCATCCACGCCCAAGACCATCTCAGGTGAAGTGCCCCATGTGACTTGCGGCACGATCTGGGCCGCGTCAAGCTCGACCACGGCGTCGAACTTGGCGTCGGCATCCGAGTGCAGGCCTTTCCAGTAGGCCACGGCCTGGTCCCATTCCACGCCGGTGGGGGACAGGGGACGGCCCTTGACGTATTCGATGGTTTTTTCGTCCACCGCCACCAGGCCAGCGCGCGCGCCGCCTTCGATGGCCATGTTGCAGACCGTCATGCGGCCCTCCATGCTGAGTGCGCGGATGGCGCTGCCGCCGAATTCGATGGTGTAGCCGGTGCCGCCGGCGGTACCGATTTTGCCGATGATGGCGAGCACGATGTCCTTGGCGGTCACGCCTTTGGCCAGTTTGCCTTCGACCTTGACCAGCATGTTCTTGGCCTTTTTGGCCAACAGGGTTTGCGTGGCCATCACGTGCTCGACCTCGCTGGTGCCGATGCCGTGGGCGAGGGCGCCGAAAGCGCCGTGGGTCGAAGTATGCGAGTCGCCGCAGACCACGGTCATGCCGGGCAGGGTGGCGCCGTTTTCGGGGCCGATGACGTGCACGATGCCCTGACGTTTGGACATGAAGGGGAAAAACGCCGCTGCGCCGAACTCCGAGATGTTCTTGTCCAGAGTTGTGATCTGTTCCTTGCTGATGGGATCGGTGATCCCGTCGTAGCCCAGTTCCCAGCCGGTGGTGGGCGTGTTGTGGTCAGCGGTGGCGACGATGGAGCTCACGCGCCAGACCTTGCGGCCGGCTTCGCGCAGTCCTTCGAAGGCTTGCGGGCTGGTGACTTCGTGCACCAGGTGGCGATCGATATAGAGCACGGAGGTGCCGTCTTCTTCGGTGTGGACGACGTGTTCGTCCCAGATCTTGTCGTAGAGCGTGCGGGCCATGAGGGGTGTCTTGGGATGTTGAAAACAGCTGGATGATGCGGGAGACTTTAAACTGGTACAAGCGTCAATTGAATACCGGTATAAAAATAACCATGAATAGAACCCATTCACGCAGCATGTTGGGCGCCTTTATCCGCGCACACCGCGAAAGATTGCCCGTGCCGGCCAGCGCGACCGGGCGGCGCCGCACGCCGGGGTGGCGGCGAGAGGAACTTGCCGAGGCGACTGGCGTTGGAGTCACCTGGATCACCTGGCTGGAACAGGGGCGCGACGTATCGGCTTCGGCCCAGGCCTTGGCACGGTTGGCAGATGCTCTGCGGCTCAATCCGGCCGAACGCGCTTCTTTGTTCGACCTGGCAGGGCGACGCGATCCGGTGGATGCGGTGCAACCCATGGGCGATGTGGCGCAGGCACTCCTGGGCCTGCCAGCGCTGTTGGAGGTGCCTTGTTATTTACTGGACCCCCGTTGGTCGGCCAGGGCCTGGAATGCCGCAGCCCAGGCTTTGTTCAAGGGCTGGCTGGATACCGATGATGAGGACAAGAACCTGTTGCGGTATGTGTTTGTTTCACCGCAGGCCCGGGCTTTGATCGGCGATTGGTCGGGCAGGGCACACCGGCTGGTGGCCGAGTTTCGGGCCGACTTCAGTCGCCGCCCCAGTGACGGCGCATTGCTGGAACTGATTGAGGAGTTGTCTCAGCGAAGTTCCGACTTCGCGCGACTTTGGCGGGAGCAGACGGTGTTCGCGCGTGAGGGTGGTTTGCGCAGCTTCATGTTGCCCGGTGTTGGTCTTCAGCAGTATCGGCAGACCACGCTCGTGCCCGCGTCTTTCAAGGATTTCAAGCTGGTCTGTCTGGCGCCTGTTGAAGGTCGGTCCTGAGCTCGCCACTGATGAGCGGCGTGAGGCCTTGTGGTCTCCAACCGAGTTCATTGCGATAGCCTGACCCCTGAGCGGTCCAGGTTCGTGGAACGAAAAAGGGCCCGCCATTTGGCGGGCCCTTCGAGGTGGCTGCAATTGCCGGGTTGATCAGCGCTTGAAGCCAGTTGGTACGTCGCGGCGCTCGGAGCCGGTGAACAACTGGCGAGGGCGCCCGATCTTGTACTCAGGGTCGCCGATCATTTCGTTGAGTTGGGCGATCCAGCCCACGGTGCGGGCCAGGGCGAACACGCCAGTGAACAGATTCACGGGAATGCCGATGGCGCGCTGCACGATACCGGAGTAGAAGTCCACGTTGGGGTAGAGCTTTCGGGAAACGAAATAGTCGTCTTCCAAAGCGATCTTTTCCAGGGCCTTGGCGAGCTTGAACAGCGGGTCGTTTTCCAGGCCGAGGGACGCCAGCACTTCGTTGCAGGTTTCCTGCATCAGCTTGGCGCGGGGATCGTAGTTCTTGTAGACGCGGTGACCGAAACCCATCAGCTTGACGCCAGAGCTCTTGTCCTTGACCTGCTCCATGAACTCGCCAACCTTCGCCACGCCGCCCTGTGCCTGGATGGTCTCCAGCATGTTCAGGCAGGCTTCGTTGGCGCCGCCATGCGCAGGGCCCCAAAGGCAGGCCACGCCAGCGGAAATCGCGGCAAACGGGTTGGTGCCCGACGATGCGCACAAGCGCACGGTAGAGGTGGACGCGTTTTGCTCGTGGTCTGCGTGCAGGATGAAGATTCGGTCCAGCGCGCGCTCGATCACGGGGTTGACGACATAGTCTTCGCAGGGCGTGCCGAACATCATGCGCATGAAGTTGCCGGCGTAGCTCAGACTGTTCTGTGGGTACATGTAGGGTTGGCCCGTCTTGTACTTGTAGGCCATGGCGACCAGCGTTGGCATCTTGGCGATCAGGCGGATGGCCGCGATTTCACGGTGCTCCGGATTGTTGATGTCGGTGCTGTCGTGGTAGAAGGCGGACATACCGCCGACCAGACCCGTCAAGATGGCCATGGGATGGGCATCACGCCGGAATCCACGCAGGAAGAACTGCATTTGCTCGTTGACCATGGTGTGGTTGGTCACGAGCTGATGAAATTCGGTGCGCTGGGGCTCGTCAGGCAATTCGCCCTTGAGCAACAGATAGCAGGTGTCCAGGAAGTCACAGTTGGTGGCCAACTGCTCGATGGGGTAGCCGCGGTACAGCAATTCGCCTTTGTCACCATCGATGTAAGTGATCGCTGACTGACACGAGGCGGTGGAGAGGAAACCGGGGTCATAGGTGAACATGCCGGTTTGCGCGTACAGCTTGCGGATGTCCACCACATCGGGACCGATGCTGCCCGAGTACACAGGCATATCGACGCTGGGGCTGCCGTTGGAGAAAGACAGGGTGGCTTTGTTATCTGCGAGTTTCATGCGGTTTCCTTCTTAGGAGGTCTTATACGGGGAGTCGGGCTGTGCGCAGCATGCCCAACACTTGCGCGACGTCTTCTTGGGCCAGATCGCCTTGAGGCTCTTTGCGGACCAACAACAGATCAAGAAGATCGTTGTCGGACAGGTCCATTAAAACGCCCAGAGCTTCGGCTTGCCTGACAGTCAAGCCAGAAGCGTGCCGGGCAAAAAACTTCTCGATGAACAGGTCGTTCTCGAGCAGTCCACGGCGGCAACGCCACCGCAGCTTGCTCAAAGCGCGTTCGTCGAGCAGGGCGTCGGTGGCGGTGGCGTTCATGTTGATTGGGCGATGTACTCAGATAGAGCGCATCACCATCATTTCTTTGATTTTGCCGATGGCCTTGGTGGGGTTCAAGCCCTTGGGGCACACATCAACGCAGTTCATGATGGTGTGGCAGCGGAAAAGACGGTATGGGTCTTCGAGATTGTCCAGACGTTCGCTGGTGGCTTGATCGCGACTGTCGGCAATGAAGCGGTAGGCCTGCAGCAAACCTGCGGGGCCGACGAATTTGTCAGGGTTCCACCAGAAGCTCGGGCAGCTCGTTGAGCAGCTGGCGCACAGAATGCACTCGTACAAGCCGTTGAGCTCTTCGCGCTCCTCCGGGCTTTGCAGGCGCTCGGTCATGGGGGCCGGATCGTTGTTGATCAGGTAGGGCTTGATGCTGTTGTACTGTTTGAAGAACAGCGTCATGTCCACGATCAGATCGCGCACCACGGGCAATCCGGGCAGCGGCTTCAACGTGATCACGCCGGGCAGGGTGTTCATGTTGGTCAGGCAGGCCAGACCGTTTTTGCCGTTGATGTTCATCGCGTCCGAGCCACAAACACCTTCGCGGCATGAGCGGCGGAATGAGATGGTCGGGTCCACTTTCTTCAGCTTGCCCAGTGCATCGAGCAGCATGCGCTCATGACCATCAAGTTCGACTTCGATGGTCTGCATGTAGGGCTTGGCGTCCTTCTCGGGGTCGTAGCGGTAGATCTTGAATGTGCGAAGTGACATGGTGATTTTCTCCGTGCGTCTGGGTGCGGAATGGGGGGCTTTCAGAAGGTGCGAACCTTCGGCGGCACCGACTCCACGGTGAGGGGCTTCAAATTGACAGGCTTGTATGACAACGAGTTGCTGGCGCTGTCCCACAGGGTGTGCTTCATCCACTCTTTGTCGTTGCGACCCAGCGGGAACTCAGCGTCGTCGGCCGGACGCTCGTAGTCGTTCACGGTGTGGGCGCCACGGCATTCTTTGCGGGCAGCGGCAGACGTCATGGTGGCCTGCGCGGCCTCCATCAGGTTGTCGACTTCCAGCGCTTCGATGCGCGCGGTGTTGAACACCTTGGATTTGTCCTTCAAGGTGATATTGGCCACGCGCTCGCGCAGGGCGTTGATCTTCTTCACACCCTCGTCCATGATGGCCTGGGTGCGGAACACGCCGGCGTGCTGCTGCATGGCCGCGCGCATGTCGTTGGCCACGTCCTGGGCATATTCGCCATCGGTCGATTTTTCCAGGCGGGCCAGGCGCGCGAGGGTCTTGTCGGCGGCGTCTTTGGGCAGGGGCTTGTGGTTGACCGTTTTGTCGTTGGTTTCAACGATGTGGTTACCGGCCGCGCGGCCGAACACCAACAGGTCGAGCAAAGAGTTGGTGCCCAGGCGGTTGGCGCCGTGCACGCTCACGCAGGCGCATTCGCCCACCGCGTACAGGCCGTTGACCACCTTTTGTGCGCCATTGCCGTCGGGGGAAACCACCTGGCCGTGGATGTTGGTCGGGATGCCGCCCATCTGGTAGTGGATGGTGGGCACCACCGGGATGGGCTCGCGGGTGATGTCGACGTTGGCGAAGTTCACGCCGATTTCGTACACCGAGGGCAGGCGCTTGTGAATGGTCTCAGCGCCCAGATGATCGAGCTTCATGAAGATGAAGTCTTTGTTGGGTCCGCAGCCGCGGCCTTCCTTGATCTCCTGGTCCATGCAGCGCGACACGAAATCGCGCGGCGCCAGGTCTTTCAGCGTGGGCGCATAACGCTCCATGAAGCGCTCGCCTTCGCTGTTGAGCAAAATCGCACCTTCGCCGCGGCAGCCTTCGGTCAGCAACACGCCCGCGCCGGCCACGCCGGTGGGGTGGAACTGCCAGAACTCCATGTCTTGCAGCGGGATGCCGGCACGGGCGGCCATGCCCAGGCCGTCTCCGGTGTTGATGAAAGCGTTGGTCGAAGCCGCGAAGATGCGACCTGCACCGCCGGTGGCCAGCAGGGTCTGCTTGGCTTCCAGGATGTAGGTTTCACCGGTTTCCATTTCCAGCGCGGTCACGCCGACCACGTCGCCATCGGCGTCGCGGATCAGGTCGAGTGCCATCCACTCCACGAAGAAGGTGGTCTTGGCTTCGACGTTTTGCTGGTACAGCGTGTGCAGCATGGCGTGGCCGGTGCGGTCGGCTGCGGCGCAGGCGCGTTGCACAGGTTTTTCGCCGTAGTTGGCGGTGTGACCACCGAACGGGCGTTGGTAAATCGTGCCGTCAGGATTGCGGTCGAAGGGCATGCCGAAGTGTTCGAGTTCGTACACGACTTTCGGTGCTTCGCGGCACATGAACTCGATGGCGTCCTGGTCGCCCAGCCAATCAGAACCCTTGATGGTGTCGTAGAAGTGGTAGTGCCAGTTGTCTTCGCTCATGTTGCCCAGCGAAGCGGACACGCCGCCTTGCGCGGCCACGGTGTGCGAGCGGGTGGGGAACACTTTGGACAGCACGGCCACTTTGAGGCCAGCGCGGGCGAGCTGGAGCGAGGCGCGCATGCCGGAGCCGCCGGCACCGACGATGACGACGTCAAATTGACGCTTGGGGAGATTTGCGGTTGCGGTCATGACTTCAGAGTCTCCAGAGAACTTGAACAGCCCAGCCCAGGCAGGACAGGAGCCAGACGATGGTGAAGACGTGCAAGACGAGGCGGATGCCTGCGGGCTTGACGTAGTCCATCCAGATATCGCGCATGCCGATCCACACGTGGTAGGCCAGCGCCACAAAAACCGCAAAAGTCAGCGCTTTCATCCATTGGGCGGCAAAGATGCCTGCCCAGGTTTCATAGCCGATGGGGCCGCTGCTGAAAATGACTTGCGCGAGCACGATGAGTGTGAACAGCGCCATGAGGGCGGCGGTGACGCGCTGTGCGAGCCAGTCGCGAGCGCCATAGTGTGCGCCAGTGACGACGCGCTTGGAACCATAGTTAACAGACATTTTTCTGATCCTCTTGGTGGGCTTGCTGATTAATAGAGGCCAAACAGTTTGGCGCCCAATACCAGCGTGAGGCCGATGCTGAGCACCAGTGTCACGATGGCCGACGATTTGCCGAATTCTTTGGTCACCGCGTGGAACATGTCCATGTAAAGGTGGCGAATGCCGGCGATCAAGTGGTGCAAATAAGCCCAGATGATGGCGAGCACGACCAGCTTGAAGAACCAGCCGGGCACGAAGCCCAAGCCCGCCGAGAAGGCGGCGGTGAAGCGTCCGAAGGAGATTTCAGAGGATACCGAGGTGTCGAACAGCCAGACGATGAGGGGCAGCAACAGGAACATCAGCAGACCGCTCACGCGGTGCAGGATCGAGACCCAGCCAGCGGGAGGCAAGCGGTAGGTGGTCAGATCCTTAAAGGCGTTGATGTTGCGGAATTCGGGCCGCTTTTTGGTCAACTCGGTCATGGTGGGGCTTTCTTCCAAAGAGGAGGCTGGGGAGGAAGGGTTGTAACGCTTCGGTAACTCAGAGCGCGGAAGCGGAAATTCTATTGCAATGCAGCATACCGGAGCCTGACAAGCTCTTGACTTTTCTCAAATGCATTCCAGCGTTTTCAAGAGGGTGGACAAACGAAGACATGGGTTCAGCTCAATTCGTTGTGGTAATGCCGGTTTTCGGTCCGGTACAGGCCTCGGCGCAGCTCCATGGGCACGTCGTTGTAGGTGTAGGCCAGGCGCTCCACGCTCAGCAGCGGGTGGCCTGCGGGCACGGCCAGCAGCGCTGCGGTATCGGCATCGGCGCAAACGGCCTTGATTTTTTCTACCGCCCGGACCATGCGCACGCCAAATTGCGTTTCAAACAGTGCGTACATCGGGCCTTTGTCGTCGGCGAGGGTCTCCAGCGTGAGGCCCTTGAAGGATGTGCCCGGGAGCCAGACGTCTTCCAGAATCGCTGGGGCGCCAGCGAACGAAAGCACCCGGCGCACTTGCAACACGCTGTCGCCGGTGCGCAGACCCAGCTGCCGGGCCACGTCCGCAGGCGCTCTCAAGCGGCGGCATTCGACGATGCGCCGTTCGGCTGGGCCTTGTGACTCCAGTGAGCTGGCGTCGGGCAGCAGACGCAGGAAGCGGTATTGAATGTGTTGCTCGGCGTGGGTCGCGACGAAAGTGCCTTTGCCCTGGCGGCGCACCAGCAGATTGTCGGTGGCCAACTCGTCGATGGCTTTGCGCACCGTGCCCTGGCTCACCTTGAAGCGCGCGGCCAGTTCCAGCTCGCTGGGAATCATGTCGCCTGGCTTCCATTCGCCCGCTTGCAGGCTTCTCAGGATCAGGCTCTTGATTTGCTGATACAGCGGGCTGAATGCAGGTGCAAGGTTGCCTGATCCATGGGCGTCCGCGCCCGTTTCGGCGGCGTTGCGCCCTTCGGGCGTCAAAGCGTCGTTGGAGGAGGAGTGGGGGGCGACCATGGTGTTCAGTTGCACGTGAATGCTGGCGCGAAACGGTTGTTACAACACGTGATGCGAGGTCGCAATCATATCTTATATAAGACATAAGACAAATTGACGACTTGGGGTTTACGAGGGTACACTCAATGGCTGAGCTGGAACCTGAGTTTGCGGGTTAACCCGCAGGGTTCCCAGCCCTTTCCCGAGGTCTTTTGCCTCGCCTTTCTTTCCCTGTTGTCCCGTCTTTTCTGGAGTTTTCACCATGAGCAAGAAGCCTGTTCGCGTTGCCGTCACCGGCGCCGCCGGTCAAATCGGTTACGCCCTGTTGTTCCGCATCGCCTCGGGCGAAATGCTGGGCAAAGACCAGCCCGTGATCCTGCAATTGCTGGAAGTGCCGGTTGAAGGTCCTCAAAAAGCGCTCAAGGGCGTGATGATGGAATTGGAAGACTGCGCTTTTCCGTTGCTGGTCGGCATGGAAGCCCACAGCGACCCGATGACCGCTTTCAAAGACACCGATTACGCCTTGCTGGTCGGTTCCATGCCCCGCAAAGCCGGCATGGAGCGCGCCGAGTTGCTGGCCATCAACGGCCAGATCTTCACCGCTCAGGGCAAGGCCTTGAACGCTGTCGCCAGCCGCGACGTCAAGGTGCTGGTCGTGGGCAACCCCGCCAACACCAACGCTTACATCGCCATGAAGAGCGCGCCTGACCTCAAGCCAGGCAACTTCACCGCCATGCTGCGCCTGGACCACAACCGCGCCGCCAGCCAGATCGCCGCCAAGACCGGCAAAGCCGTGTCCGCCATCAAGAAGCTGGCGGTGTGGGGCAACCACTCGCCCACCATGTACGCCGACTACCGCTTCGCCACCATCGACGGCGCTTCGGTGAAAGACATGATCAACGACCAGGTCTGGAACAAAGACGTGTTCCTGCCCACCGTGGGCAAGCGCGGCGCCGCCATCATTGAAGCGCGTGGCCTGAGCTCTGCCGCATCGGCTGCCAATGCGGCCATCGATCACATGCGCGACTGGGCCCTGGGCACCAATGGCGAATGGGTCACCATGGGCATTCCTTCGCAAGGCTGGTACGGCATTCCGAAAGACACCATGTTCGGCTTCCCCGTCACCTGCGAGAACGGCGAGTACAAGGTCGTTGAAGGTCTGGAGATCGATGCGTTCTCGCAAGAGTGCATCAACAAGACCCTGGCCGAACTCGAAGGCGAAAAAGACGGCGTGAAACACCTGCTGTAAATCGCCGATTTGCATCTCGTGAAACCGCATCCCGCCCAAATACTGCTTGGCGCTCAGGCCGGTGCGTTCGCGCTGCCGGTGTGTGACCACTACAGCGGTGTTGAGGCGCGGATGCGCAAAAGCCTGCAGCTGCAGGCCGACATGGGCGCCGAATTCGGCGCTTGTGTTTTTGATGTCACCCTCGATTGCGAAGATGGTGCCCCGGTGGGCGGCGAAGCGGAGCATGCGGCGCTGGTCACCGAGCTGACCTTGGGCGCCGCGCCCGAAGCCCGCGTGGCGGTGCGGGTGCATCCGGTGGACCATGCGGCGTTTGAGGCCGATGTGGCTACCATCGCTGGCCAGGCTGGCCGCCGCCTTTGCCATCTGATGGTGCCCAAGGTGGAGTCCGTGGACGACGTTCGCCGGGCCGCTGCTGCGCTGGACGCTGCGGGCGCGACCGAGTTGCCTTTGCATGTCCTGATCGAGTCGCCCGCAGCGGTGCACCGTGCCTTCGACATTGCCGCCCATCCCCGGGTGCAAAGCCTGAGTTTTGGCCTGATGGATTTTGTGTCGGCCCATGGTGGCGCGATTCCGGCCGAAGGCATGGGTTTGGCAGGCCAGTTCGCCCACCCCCTGGTGCTGCGCGCCAAGATGGAAATCGCGTCGGCCTGTCATGCGTTTGGCAAAGTGCCCTCGCACAATGTGGTCACCGAGTTCAAAGATTCGGCCGCGCTGCTGACCGCCGCGCGCAAGGCCGCCAACGAGCTGGGCTACACCCGCATGTGGAGCATCCACCCTGACCAGATCCGTCCGATCCTGACTGCGTTCGCGCCCAGCGAGACGGCGGTGCACACCGCCGCCGAGATCGTGGAGCGCGCCGCTGCAGCCGACTGGGCGCCAGTGTCGTTCGAAGGCCGCTTGCACGACCGTGCGAGCTACCGTTTTTATTGGCAAGTGCTGGAGCGTGCGCACCAGACCGGCCG
>CAVORS010000017.1:0-167554 GCA_963698635.1 uncultured beta proteobacterium | reverse complement strand
CCGCAACGTATCGCTTGGCGCACCAGCCAGGCCCCCACGTCCTGCTGCTCAAACGTCAATCGCGCCAGCCCACGTCCATAGTCGTCCAGCCGCGTCACTTCCACCTGAACGACCTGTTGCTTCACCCGCGCGGCCAGCACGTCGCGCGAAGCCTCGCCACCGTCCTGGCAGATTTCCGGCGCGTCCAGCCCCAGCAGACGCAGCTTGCGCGGCGGCCCGCCCTCGAGCGGGCTGACCCATAGCGTGTCGCCGTCAAAAACCCGCGTGACCCGCGCCGTGTAGGTATGCGGCTTGAAGTGTCGGGCAGCAGAGTCAACACCCGCTGCCGCCTGGGCGAAGGCACCCGGCGTCGGCAGGCACAGCAGGACGGCGAAAAACCCCGCGAGTAGTCTGAAATTCATGACCCGCATTGTGCCCATCGCGCGGACAGGCAAACAGTGAGGCCAGCGCGACCAACGCGCGGGGGTGCGCGTTGCCTCAAGCCGCCATGTAGCGGCCAGGCCTGTGGTTGATGGCCAGCGTCATGTTGAGCACCACGGCGCCCAGTACCGACCAGGCAATCTGCTGCCACGCCACCACCGCAAACGCGGCCAGCACAATGCTGCAGTCAAACGCCATCTGCACCTTGCCAGCGCGCCAGCCAAAGCGCTCCTGCAGGTAGAGTACCAAGATGTTGAAGCCGCCGAGGCTGGCGCGGTGCCGAAACAGCATCAGCATGCCGGCGCCAATCAGCAGGCCACCGGCCACCGCTGCAAAGCCGGGCGACAGCGCATCAAATGCCAGCCAGCGCGGCAACACTTGCACCCACACGGACAGCAGACCCACGGCGACAAAGGTCTTGAGCGTGAACGCCAGACCCATGCGCTTCCACGCCAGCCAGTAGAACGGCAGGTTGAGGCAAAAGAACACCAGGCTGAAGTTCCAGCCCGTGGCGTAGTGCAGCAACAGCGCCAGCCCGGCCGTGCCACCGGCCAGCAGGCCGGCGTGGCCAAACATGGTGACGCCCATGGCCACAAACAAGGTGCCGGTGAGCAGGGCCTGCACGTCTTCGAACGGCTTGTGCCGGCTGGGCGATTCCGGGTGCGCAGCGGGCGCATCAGGTGCATCGAGCTTGGCTGTGGATGCCATGGCAGATGCGGTGGAGGGGCTGAAACGAGGCAACATGGAATCAAACCCGGCCGAATACCGGGTGGAAAAACAAAAAGCGGGGTGGCCTGCAGTGTGAAGGCCTGCACCATGAAGGACCTTGACCCAGATCAGGCAAAGCCCGTGGCGCCCATAGTTCCGGCGCTCAGCCCAGCAGGGCCGCCAGACCACCTTCGGCCTCAAAGCGCCGATTCCGGAAAGTCAGCCGGGTAGGGCCAGGCCACGCCGGTTCCCGCACGCCGTGTTCCGGGTCGCCGGGGTAGCAGATCACGCGCTCACCGTCGACATCAAAAGGCACGGGTTCGATCAAGGCGGGGCGGCGGCCGCGCGCGGTGGCCAGCACCTGCGCCACGTCGCCCAGCCGCGCCAGCTCGGCCAGGCTCATGATCTGCGGCGGCGCGAGTTCGATTTCACCGGCCCAGTAACGCTCAAGCCCGGCGCGCGGCGCCACCCACACCGCTTCGGTGGCTTCGAAAGTGCAGTGCACGGCGTCCTGCCCGGCCGGTGCCGCGGCCACAAAAAACCGGGTGTCGAAGCGCTTGCTCATCATCGACGGCACACGCGGCGTCACCCAGCGTGACCACGGCTGCACACTCGCTGTGGAAAGTGGCAGTCCCAGCAGCTGCAGGGCCGTGGCAAAAGCAGTGCCGGTGAGCGTGTGCTCACGCACCTGTTGCGTCACGCGGGCCAGGCCGGCGGGTCGGTTGAATGGAGCGCTCCCAGCAGCAGGCCACATTCCTCGAAGGTCTCCCGCAATGCCGCCATGTGCAGGCCCAGCGCCGTGCCTTCGCCCAGTTCGGGGCTCTGCCAGGCTCACCGAGGCAGTCGGCCGCCCGCCCGGTCCAGCGCCGCCGGGTCCACCTGGTCGGTCGGCTGGGACGTAGCTGCCGCGAGGAAACACGTGCACACCGCCCAGACACCCGAATCGCCGTGCCGGCGCACCAGCAGCACTTCAAGCCCGGTGGGCCCGTCGCGTACTACCATCACGGTGGCAGAGGCCAGGGTCGGGGAGTGAACGACGTCGGAGGGGCGATTCGCAAGGCCATGGAGCCAAGTATCGGCGAGGACCGCGTTGCGCACCCCACCCCGCCTGGCACTGAGGTGACTGTCAGCTTGCGTCAGGGATAGCCTCGAATACCTTTCCATGTAGCTTGCCGAAAGCCGAACCCAGCTTGCGGTAGCCACCCGGCGTGAGGTGGATTTCTTTGTTGACCCAGTCGCCGGACTGGCGGGTGCTGCCGGGTAGCGCTGGCCGGATAGTGCCGAGGCCGGCCGAATCGAACACATGCACGTGGGGCAATGCGGTGGCTTGCCCGCTGTCGCAGTCCAGCCCGAGCAGCAATTGCCGCAAGCGCTCGAACAGCAAGCCGCCCCAGGGTCTGCCAGTCGGCAGACGGAATGCCGTAGGCGACCATCGCCGGATACAACCAGCCCTGGGGCCTCCCCAGCGGCGCCCGCGGAGCGCACGGCAGGCGCGGCAGTAGGTGTGCACGAACATCGGCCGCCCCCGGCTGGACTGTCCGTGCGGCACGGCCGGGCGTCGCTCGCGCCCGCTGACCAGCTCGGCAAAATTCGCGCGACAAACAGTTGGCCACGGGCCCAGCCGGCCTCGCTGATGTAGCGTTCGGGCGCGGAACTCACGCAGGTTCTGCGCCGCCTCCTGCGGGGTGAGCAGCAGGCGCCGATCCTGAGGAACCGCTTTGCCTTTGTGATCCACCGCCGGCACCTGCGCCGCGTCGATCAGGTCGTTGCCGCCGCCCGAGATCAGCAGTGCCTCCCAGTAGCTGGCAAAGTTGCGCTTGCACAGCAGCCGGTCAAAGTACGGATCGCTCAGGTTGTCTACCATGTGTTGCAGGGTGTCGCCAGGGTAGGCGCAGGTGACCACCGCGGTGCTGCGCGCAAAGTCCAGGCCGTGCAGGATGTTGGAAGACTGGAACACATTGAGCGTGCCGATGGTGAACCACGAATCCCCCTCTGCCAGCAGGCGCCGACCGTAGATGGACAGGATGGGCGGCTCCGCACTGAACAGTTCGCTGGCGGCAAAAATTTCGGGCTTCATGGCAACTCCTGTTTTGCGGTAAGCCATTCAGAATAACGGCGCAAGGCGGCGCGGCCATCCCAAATATGGGGGACACAAGAACAGGACACCACCCTGGTCACCCTCTGCGCTTGCCGACTCAGACAAAGGTTGCGGCAACTGTCTGCGACACTGGGCGTTTCTGCCTGATTGCTCGCAAGCCCGCCATGACCGCACCCATCCAAGACATCCACATTGCGCAGACCGAGCCGCTGCCCGAGCCCCGGCTGCTGCGCGAAGCGTTTCCCGTCACCGACGCCGAGGCGGCCTTCATTGCAGCGGCGCGCCATGCCACGCGCGCCATCCTGAAAGGGCAGGACGACCGCTTGCTGGTGATCGTGGGCCCGTGTTCGGTGCACGAACCCGAGTCCGCGCTCGAATACGCCGGTCGTTTGCGCGAGCTGGCAAAGCCCGGCTTGCAGAAGGACTTGCTGGTGGTCATGCGGGTCTACTTTGAAAAACCCCGCACCCGCATGGGCTGGAAAGGGCCTGATCTATGACCCCAGCCTGGACGGCCAGGGCGATATTGGCGAAGGCCTGCGCCAGGCGCGCCACCTGCTGCTCGAATGCGCGCGACTGGGCGTGCCGGCGGCGTCCGAGATTCTGGACCTGGTGACGCCGCAGTATTACGCCGAGCTGCTGACCTGGGGCGCCATTGGTGCGCGCACGGTGGAGAGCCCGCTGCACCGCCAGATGGCGTCGGCGCTGTCGGCGCCGGTGGGTTTCAAGAACGCCACGCAGGGCAGCGTCGGCACAGCGATTGATGCCATCCACGTGGCGGCGCAGGCGCACCGCTTTCCCACCATCTCGCTGGAGGGCCGGGCCACGGTCATCACCACCACCGGCAACCCCGACGGGCATCTGGTGCTGCGCGGCACAGCGAAGGCCCGAACTACGACGCCGCCAGCGTGCGCATTGCCTCGCTGGCGCTGGCAGGCCGCCAGCCTACCGGTTCGCCTGGTCATCGACTGCAGCCACGGCAACAGCAGCAAAGACTTTGCACGCCAGCCCATGGTGGCGGCCGACATTGCGCACCAGCTCGCCGGCGGCAACCAGAGCATCTGCGGTGTGATGCTGGAAAGCCACCTGGTGGAAGGCCGGCAAGACATCGTCAACGGCCGCGCAGGCCTCACCTACGGCCAGAGCGTGACCGACGCCTGCATAGGCTGGGACACCACGGTGGACGTGTTGCAGCAACTGGCCGATGCGGTGAAAGCGCGCCGCAGCGCCTGAGCGCGCGCTGGTTAATCGGCAACTCAAAGTTCAACCCACCACCACCTCGCTCATCTGGATGAGGGGTGTTGCATTGGTGTAGTTCGGAATGTCGCCCATGATTTCCTGGGTGTGCGGCCCGAATCCCGCTTGGAACGTCTCCACGGATTCACAGAACAGATGGCCTGCGGCGATGTAGGGCGCCGGGGCACCGGGCGCCCCACCGGCCACGCCTTTGTCCACCGTGTACGACTTGAGATGGCTGCCCATGCGCGCCTTCACCATGGGCATGTGCTTGTCGCGGTAGTAGTCGTGGTTGAACGTCACACCCGGTGTGTTCGGGTACATCACACTGATCTTCATCATGGCAGGTCTCCTGTCGGCTGCTGCGGCTTGCAGCACCACACACGGTATGCCACAAGCCCCCCGATGACAAGCGCCAGCGGCGAGCTACTTTTCAGATGCGGCGGCAGCCTTGGCCGGTGGTTGCCAACGGAAGAACATCGGGTAGACCTTTTCCACCACCGGGCCGTTGAAATCCCATGCTAGGCATTTGCCCAGGTGCATGGGCGGACGGCCGTCGGCGGGCGGCGCGAACGAGGCCGATCGGGTCTGGAACGCAGCGGTGGCCAAGTTGTAAAGCAGTTCGCGCAAATGCGTGCAGCCTTGCACGCCGCCCAGGTGCCGCTCAATGGTCTGGCGCCAGCCGCCGCCCACCGCGCAGCCGATCATTCGGCGCATGGGCTCCAGCGCCTGCGGGCAGGGGTTGTGCGGAAACGCGTCCATGGCCACGGCGATGTCGCGGATCACCATCGTGTCGTCGAGCGTGACGCGGATCTGCATGTGGTGGATGGCTTCGTTGGGTGCCCACTGGCCCTCGCCTTCGATCTCAAACACGTGCGGCTTGGTGTCGATCAATTCGCCTTCTATGTCCCACCAACCATCTTCGCGCTGGAAACCGCGGTATTCCACCTTGCGGGTGTGCATGGGCTTGCGGGGCTGGGGCTTGGGCAATGGCAAAACAGATCCTTGGTGGCGTCGGTACAGAGCGTGATTTTCCCTGATGGACCTGATCTGGGCTGTCACCAAAATGCCGCGGCATTTCCGTGGCAAAAGCCCGTTACCCCGATATGCGGCGCGGCGGCTTTCCCGGCCGTGGTCCTGCGCGGTGCAACAGCACCTGGGCCACGGTGCCGCACAGTGTCATGCCCAGCATCAAGAGGCCGAGATTCACCGCGTTTTCATGCGAAACCAGGCCCACCGCGAAACCGCCCGCAGCGCCCAGCAGCTGCTGCATCAGACCGGCCACGGCTGCCGCCGCCCCGGCCAGTGCCGGCACCAGGCCTACCGTGCCCGCCAGCGCTGGCGGTATCAAAAGCCCATTGCCAATACCCAGAAGAATCATCGGCAACGCAAAGGCCAGCGGCGTATTCAGCCCGGCCAGCGAGAGCACGACCATAAGCACAATGCCCGAAAGCGTGAGGCCCTGGCCCAGCTGCATGATGGGGCGCTCGCCCAGCCTGTGCACCAGGTGCGTGGTGAGATAGTTGCCCAAGATGTACGACAACGGCCCGACCATTATGTAAAAGCCCACACCGCCCGGCCCCACACCATAGGCGCCCAGCACGATGGGCGCGCCGGCCAGAAAGGCGTAAAAGGCTGCCGTAGTGGACGACAGGATCACCACATACAGAATGAAGGCGGGTTCGCGCATCAGGCGCGCATACGACATGCCCATGGCGCGCAGCCAGTGCGGTTGAACGGTGGTGGACTTCTGGTGAGCGGGCAGGCCGCGCCACGCAGCCACAAACAAACCCGCAGCCAGCAAAGCGATCAACACGAAATTGGCCTGCCAGCCCAAATGCACGTGCAACTGCCCGCCCACCACAGTGGCCAGCGGCGGGCACAGCCCCATGGCCATGCCCACATACGCCATCACCCGCGTGCGCTCTGGCCCGTCGAACAAGTCTTGCACCATGGCCCGGCCCACCACCGCGCCCGCCGCACAGCCAGCGCCCTGCAACACACGCGCTACGATCAGCGTGGGCAGGTCGGGTGCCAGCGCCGCCAGCACCGAACCGCCAAACGCCACGCCCAGACCAAACAGCAACACTTTCTTGCGGCCCAGGCGGTCTGACAGCGGGCCGTAAAGCAATTGCAACACACCGTAGGCCACCACATAGCCGCTGAACGTGAGCTGCACCGCAGCCTGGCTGCTGCCAAAGATGCCACCCCATTCCTGCATGGAAGGCAGGCCAATCGTCATCGTCAGAAGGCCAAAAGCAAGCTGAGCCAGCAGGTTGGCGATCAGCCAGCGGTGGGCGGTGGGCGACGGGGTGGGTGGGGCTGCGGCGTGCATGCGGGTCAAGGTGTGGCGTGGACAAGCCTAACCCGAACAGGCGTGGAGCCGCGTCCCGAACGGAGCAAGCACCCCTGGAGCCGATTCGCAGCGGCATCGGTAAGATGGCGCGATGCAACCGCCGAGGCCCGTCCAATACTGGCTGATGAAGTCCGAGCCCGAGGAGTGCTCGATCGACGACGCGCTCGCCGCGCCCGGCGCCACCGTGGCCTGGACCGGCGTGCGCAACTACCAGGCCCGCAACTTCATGCGCGACGCCATGCAGGTGGGCGACGGCGTGCTGTTCTACCACTCCAGCTGCCCCGAACCCGGCATCGCCGGCCTGGCGCAAGTGGCCTCCACCACGCGGACCGACCCGACGCAGTTCGACCCGGAGTCACCCTACTTCGATCCCAAATCACTGCGCGACAAGCCGCGCTGGCTGCTGCTGGACGTGCAGGCGCTGAAGAAGACGCGACTCCTCGGACTGCCCGAACTGCGCGCCGTGCCCGCACTGGCCGACATGCTGCTGCTCAAGCGCGGCAACCGGCTGTCTATCACGCCGGTTAGCGCAGAGCATTGGCGGACCATCACCGAGAAGCTGCTTCGCAACTGAGCGCCGCAGCATCGGTTTTGAGCGATGCGGGCACAACAGATTCACGGCTCAGCTTCTGCGGTCCCAGTTCCGCAGCGACCACTCCATTCGTTGCAGGAGCAGAAGCCGGCGAATCTCCTGACGACGCGCTCGCGATGTCTGCCCGTTCTGGCCAAAGAGCAGGTTCGCCACCGCATGTTCGCTCGGCGCCTGGTAGCCCTTTTGGGTCTGATAGGTCGCAGTAGCCGGCGACTCACTGGTGCGGACGGCCAGCTCCGACAGCATCTGGTAGGCCGTCTTGTAGCCCAGCTCGCGGTAGGCGTCGAACTGCTTTTCGTCAAAGAACTGGTCGGTTGTGCCCTGGTTGGGGAATTCGGGGTGATCACGCCGGTAGCTGTATAGATCGGCCGGAAGCCCTTTGAAGAACGTAGCCTTGAGCAGGATCAGCGTGCCCACCTCGCGCCCGACTTCGGGGTCCTGCCCCACCCGCAGCGAATAGCGTATGGGCACCATGAGGTAGCCGCGCGAGGCCACCTGCGGCATAGCGCTGGCGCCCTCCCCGCTGCCGGCGCCCTCGGCCTTGTGGCTCTTGTCCGGCGGCCCAGGCACCATCGCGGAGAGCTGTTCGGCGTCGATGTCGATGATGGCGCCGAAGTCGGCACGCACCTTCTGGACCGCGTTCGCGAGGTCGGTGAACTTGAAGTCCGGGTCGGCGGTGGCGTCGCACACGACAATAAGCTTGAGCCGTCGGCGCACCAGCTCGTAAAGACCCAGGTTCTCGAAATGCCCCCCGTCGGTCAGCAGCGAATAGCGCGCGTATTCGTTCAGGTTGATGCGGCCAAACGATTCGAACATGCCGGGATACACAAGATTGGGTTTCACCCAAGAAAGGCCCTGGCTGCGGCTCTCGTTCGAGAGGGCCTTCTTGGGGTTGCCAGCCCAATAACCTAGCCGCAGGTTGAGGAGGCCCATCAGAACCGAAAGCACCGGCTGGCGTGTGACGCCGGTGCCACCCGGTCCGGCGTTCGGGTTGACGGCCGCACCGGAAATCGCCATCGCCGTGGCGAGCGTGAATCCGTTGCCGGGCGAGCGATCCGTCGGTTTCCATCCAGTTGCCCGGCTGCCGCAATACAGCGGACTGAGAATGAAGTTGTCGCCTCCCCGGGGCCGGTAGCGCGGGTGTTGCGAAGAAACCAGCACGATGTTTGAGTTGATGATGTGGTACGGCCCGCGCAGCCGCATCTCTTCTGGCGATGCATACGTCTCGTCGCGCGGAGGCCGGCACAGGTCGGCCAGCATCGTCGTATCGCCGGGACACGAGGACGTGACACGGGTGTAGGCAGCCTTGAACCGATCGGTGATCGCATTGCGGAGATAGATGTGGAGTGGCTGGTATTCGGTGCTTTTCAGCATGCGCTCCTGAATGATTTTCAGATCGGGCAGAAAAAGCTCCAGCAGCCGGTCGCGGTAGAACCGGTGCAGCGACACGTAGTTGGCCTCTGGTACCCAGCCGATCAAAACCAACACAAGACCTGCCCCGGCAAAGATCGTGGCATCGGGGTGCGCAGACAGGTTCAGATTGAGCGTGCGGGTCAGCATGAACACCAGCAAGACCACGCCGAAGAACAACAGCGCTGAAGCCACCCCCACCACCAGTCCGGTGGGGATGAGGTGGTTCTTGCCGCTGCGCGCCTGCAGAAACCCCCACACGTTGCCGATCACCCCGATGAGGGTGGCCAGGGCACCTGCCATACCGGCCCGGGATTTCTCTGCAGGACTCAGGATGTCGAGCCAGCTGGACAGGCTGGACAGGCTGGACAGGCCGAGTCTTGCCAGCAGCTCGTGCACCCAGGGCAGTGCCCCGATCACCGCTGAAGCGATGGCCGCCACAAACAGGATGTGGGTGGCGACGTCATAGGCTCGGCGCACCCCGTACGGCCACTGCTCGCCCCACTTCGCCATGCTGTCAAAGAGTCGGGTGAGCACCACGTAAAGCACCGACATACCCCCGAAGAAACCCACCAGGGCAGCAGCAGCCACCAGGAAGATATTGGATGCCGGAAAAGCGAACGCCTCTCCAGGACGGATTTGATCCACACGAGACATGGCTTGACCCGCTTCGAGGTGCTGATTGACATCAAATGCGCCCACGTAGAAAAGGAACTGAAACAGGAGTACCAGCAAGGCCACGTGCGCAACCACGCTGGCCATGAGATTGCGCAGCACCACGCCACCCAGAGACAGGAAGCTGATGCCGTCACCGGGCACCAGGTAGTTGGTGCTTTGGCGCAGCCGGCGCAACAACCGGCCCTTGAAGTTTTCGTTCTGGCCCAGTCGTTCGTCCGTGATGTCCGGCGGCTGACCGGCGTGCGTGCGGGAGGCTCGGACACCAACACCCACCATCGGATAGGAGACGTACGGGAAGTTCTCCCTGGACACATCGAATTTCGCTGAGGCCTCCAGTCCGGCGACCGCGCCGCTGGCCGACTGCTGCAGCAGGTAGCTCAGAGAAGCACCGATGTAGCCGCCCCCCGACACGGTGGACAGGTAGTCCACGTTGGGGAGGACGCGTTTGTAAGCCATCGCCTGGAGCACACCCAGGCAATAGGTGGCCGAACGAATGCCGCCGCCCGACAGCGTCAGCCCCACCAGCGGCTCGCGGCCACGCCAGCCTTTGATGTGCGCCGACTCGGCTTTGACCACATGATCGGCACCGTCGTAAAGCAGGTTGTCGGAGCTGAACTTTTTGCTCTTTTCCCCGTTCTCGGCAATTGTGCGGTCGACATTCATGAGACCTCTCCTTTGTGATGGTCACGCACCCCTGTCCAACCCATTTTTGAAATATGCAGCATCACCAATCGGATGGATTGAGATATATCAATGACGGCACACCCTCAATGAAAATCCCGGCTCCCCGTCGCCAGCCGGCCCAACAGCGGCGTCAAATCCTCCAGATGCCCGGCGATCAGGTTGCACACCTCCCCTTCGCGCTGCCACACGCCGCGCACGGCCAGTAAGCGCGCGCGCAGCAGCGTCTGCTGAAAGCGCTCGCGCAGGGCGCGCCAGATGATCACCTGCACGGTGCCGGTTTCGTCTTCCAGGGTGACGAAGACCACGCCGTGGGCGGTGCCGGGTTGCTGGCGCACGGTGACGATGCCGCAGGTGCGCACGGGGCGGCCGTTGGGGCAGGCCATCAATTCTTCTGAGGTTTGCAAGCGGCGCTTGGTCAGCTGCGGGCGCAGCAGCGCCAGCGGGTGGCGGCGCAGGGTGAGGCCGGTTGCCGCGTAATCCCACACGATGGCTTCGCCTTCGGGCGCTTCTTTCAAGGCCAGCCAGTCTTCATCCACCGGCGCGTCTTTGAGCAGGATGGGCGCGCTTTTTAAGGCGGCCGCGTCCCACACCTGCTGGCGGCGGTGGCCGCTCAGGGATTGCAGAGCGTCGGCGGCGGCGAGCTGCTTCATGTCGCTTTGCTCCAGACCTCGCTCGGCGCGCCAAATCCTCCGCGCTCTCGAACGGTCGCTCGCGGCGCGCGGCCACGATGCGCTGGATGGCTTCGCTTTTGAGGCCGCTGACCATGCGCAGGCCGAGGCGCACGGCGAGGGCTTCGGCGGGTGTCGAGCTGTCCGACAGATCGTGGCGCGCCTCCAGCGTGCAGTCCCATTCGCTGACCATCACATCCACCCGCCTCACTTCCACGCCATGCCGCTTCGCGTCCTGCACCAGCTGGCTGGGCGTGTAAAAACCCAGCGGCTGGCTGTTGAGCATGGCGGCGAGGAACTCGGCGGGGTGGTGGTGTTTGATCCAGCAGCTGGCGTAGACCAGCAGCGCAAAACTCGCGGCGTGGCTCTCGGGAAATCCGTAGCTGGAGAAGCCTTTGACCTGCTCGAACACGGCTTGGGCAAATTCGAGTTCGTAGCCGCGCTCGGTCATGCCGTCGATCAGGCGGCGTTCGTATTTGCCCAGGCCGCCTTTGCGTTTCCACGCCGCCATGGCGCGGCGCAAACCATCGGCCTCGCCGGGCGTGAAGCCGGCGGCGATGATGGCGATCTGCATGCATTGCTCCTGGAACACGGGCACGCCCAGCGTGCGCTCCAGCGCGGCGTCCAGCGCCTTGGGGTAGGTGATGGGCTCTTTGCCCTGGCGGCGGTTGAGGTAGGGGTGCACCGCGCCGCCTTGAATGGGGCCGGGGCGCACCAGCGCCACCTCGATCACCAGGTCGTAAAAACAGCGCGGGCGCAGGCGCGGCAGCATGCTCATCTGCGCACGGCTCTCGATCTGGAACACGCCCACGGTGTCGGCGGCGCAGATCATGTCGTAGGTGGCCTCGTCTTCGGCCGGAATGTCCTGCATCTGGAACACATAACCTTTGCGCGCGCTGATGAAATCCAGCGACTTGCGCAGCGCGGTCAACATGCCCAGCGCGAGCACGTCCACCTTCAACAGGCCCATGGCGTCGAGATCGTCTTTGTCCCACTCGATCACGGTGCGGTCGGCCATGCTGGCGTTTTCAATCGGCACCAAGCGCGAGAGCGGCCCGCGCGTGAGCACGAAGCCGCCGGTGTGTTGCGAGAGGTGGCGCGGGAAACCCATGAGCTGGGCGCTCAGGCGGATGAGCTGGCGCACGGCGAGGTCTTCGGGGTTGAGACCCACCTCGATCAGGCGCTCATTGGCAATGGTTTTGCCGTCCCACCACCAATGGCCTTTGGCCAGCGCGCTGAGCGTGGCTTCCTCAAAACCCAGCGCCTTGCCCACATCGCGGATGGTGCTGCGCGGCTGGTAGCTGATGACGGCGGCGGTGAGCGCGGCGCGCTCGCGGCCGTATTTGCGGTACAGGTATTGAATGACTTCTTCGCGCCGCTCGTGTTCAAAGTCCACATCGATGTCGGGCGGCTCGTTGCGCTCTTTGGAGATGAAGCGCTCGAACAAAACCGACGTGCGCGCCGGGTCGACCTCGGTGATGCCCAGGCAATAACAGACCACGCTGTTGGCCGCCGAGCCGCGCCCCTGGCACAGGATGCCTTGTGAGCGCGCGAAGGCCACGATGTCGTACACGGTCAAAAAATAGTGTTCGTAGTTGAGCTCGCTGATCAGCGCCAGCTCGTATTCGATCTGCTCGTGCGCCTTGGCCGAGATGCCCGCCGGCCAGCGCCAGCCCGCGCCTTCGTAGGCGATGCGGCGCAGATAGCTCGCGGGTGTTTCGCCCTCGGGCACCACTTCGCTGGGGTATTGGTAGCTCAACTCGTCGAGCGAAAAATGGCAACGCTCGGCCACGCGCAGCGTCTCGCTCATCAGGTCTTCCGGGTAGAGCTGGGCCAGCGCCAGGCGCGAGCGCAGGCGCTGCTCGGCGTTGGGTTCCAGCGCGTAGCCGCACTCGGTGAGCGGCTTGCCCACGCGGGTGGCGGTGAGCACGTCTTGCAGCGGTTTGCGCGAGCGCAGGTGCATGTGCACATCGCCCACCGCCACCAGCGGCACCGCCGTGAGCGCGCTGCTCTGGCGCAAGCGGTGCAACAGCATTTCGTCGTCCAGCTTGCGCAGCTGCTCCGCGCCCAGCCAGCAGCGGCCGGTGAACTGCGCCAGCAGCCAGCGGGCCGTCTCGTCCATCTGCGCTTGCGTGTTCGCGCGGTCGGGCACGGCGATCACCAGGCAGTCGGCGAGCTTCTTCGGCTCGATCCCGCCGAGGTCCAGCCGGTAAGTGCCCTTGGCCGCAGCTGCGGCGCAGGCGCGTGATGAACTCGCACAGGTTGCCGTAGCCGTTGAGGTTGGTGGCGATCACCACCAGCGTGAACGGGTGCGCGCATTCGCACCTTGAACTGGCTGCCCACCAGCAGCTTCAGCCCGTGCTCCTTCGCCGCCACATGCGCGCGCACGATGCCGGCCAGCGAGCACTCGTCGGTCAAGGCCAGCGCCGTGTAATCCAGCGCCTTGGCCCGCTCCACCAGCTCTTCCGGGCGGCTCGCGCCGCGCAGGAAGCTGAAGTTGGAGAGGCAACGCAGCTCGGCGTAGGGCGGGATGCCGGGGTTGTGGCGTCATGGAAGTTGCCTCGGCGGCTTTGGGAGACTGATCTGGGCTCAGCGGAAAGACAACCCTTCGAACAGCGAAGGAGCTCAGGGCACCGCCGGGCCGGCTTTGCCGGACGGCCAGTGCCGCCCCCTCGACGGGGGTCGAGCCCAGCCCAGCGGCACCGCGGATCGGGCTTCTGCCGGGCCGCCCAGGCTGGCCCGCCCCCTTGGGGGGTCGCGCGAAGCGCGGCAGGGGGGGCCATGATCACGCGAAATGCCCATGCAAATACCAGGCCGGCGCCTCGTCCAGCCGCGTCTGAAACACCCACAACACACCCGCCAGCGCCGACAAGGCCACCCAATAGTCCCGTGCCACATGGCGCGTGGTGGCGTCCTCATCAGGAGCCGACGCCACCCGGTCCCACCAGCCCCCCTCCACCCGCTGCGGCCCGGCGAGCAATTGCAGCTCGCCCTGGTAAATCGGCCGGTTGCCGCGCATGGCCAGGCGCAGCGGCAAGGGCAAGACAAAGGTGGGCTGCGGCAGCTCCGGTCCGGGGGCTGGTTTTCTCGGCAAAGCCAGCGGCGCAGGCTGCCAGCGGCACATCCATTCCTGCCGGTGGTCTTCGCCGAGCACCGGGCGCAACACCCGCTCGGGCCCCAGCCGCGCGGCCAGCCGCTCCAAGCACCAGGTGCAGCGTTTCGCCCTGGTGCACGGCGTTGTCGGGCAGCAGCGAAGCGCTGGTCTCGGTGAGCCGGTGCACCGTGTCGGCGGTGAGCCGCAGGTCGCCCACGGGCGCGGCCAGCTCGACCTTGGCCAGGTGCTCGGCCAGCAGGCGGCACAGGTGTTCCACATCGCGCATGGGCTCGGCCGTGCCCACCGTCAGTTGACCGCCCTCGCCCGCTTCGCGCGAGCGCATCACATCGTGCGCCCAATGCAGCGTGAACGCGGTCACCCCGCTGTGGCGCGCCGCCAGCCAGCCGCACATTTGCAGCAGCAAACGCCGCGCGCCGAACAACAAGGCCGACGCTTCGTCCACGCGAAACACCAGCTCCAGCCGCGCCTCAAATGTCTCGGGCAGTTGACCCACTCGTGCACCTCGGGCGCCAGCCCGTAAGCCTGGTCGAGCGCGTGCAACAGCGCCTTGTCGAACCGCCTGGCGATGCCGCCGCGCGGCAGCGCGCGCACATCGCCCAGCGTGCGGCAGCCGATGTGGGCCAGCGTGAGCGCGTGGGGCCGCACCGCGCTCAAGCACCGTCATGGGCAGCGCATCGAGCAAGGCTTCGAGCGGCCCGCGCAAACCGTTTTCCCGCCCCGCCCGCGCCAGCGCCAGCGCCGCCAGGCTGTTGGGCGCCCAGGCCAGCTGGCCCACGCCCAGCTCCTGCCCCTCGCTCCACACCCGGTCGCGCAGCGCCCGCCGCCCGCCAAACAGGCGCAGGCTCGCCCGCCACCTCCATCAGCACCGCATCGTCAGCGAGGGCCACACGGGGCGTGAATTGCAACGCCCAGATCGCCAACGCCTGCAACGTGGCGGGCTCAATGGGGCGCGGTGCGTCGTCGCTCGGCAGGGCGTTAACAGGAGTGCGGACCAGAGCATGCTCGGCCTCACGATCAATGACCATCAACGCGCGCAGGATCGCGCGGCAAGTCGCGTGGTCTCAACGCGCTGGGCAGCCGCAGGCGCGGCGTGAGAATGCTTTGCAAACCCGCGGGCACGCTGGGCAGGCGCAGCGTGGCGTCCAGCGGCGGGCCCTTGCGCTTGAACACGTCCACGAGCAATTCCCAGTCCAGCCCGGTGCGCGCCAGCAGCCGCAGCGGCGCGGCCGACGACTCCTGCGCCGCGCTCGCCGGGCGGCAAACCAACACCGGCGCCTCGCAGCCCGCCGCCAGCACCTGCAAGCGCCGGATCTGCTCCGCGCGCACCTGCGGCAACCAGGCGATCAGCGCGCCGCAGGCGTTGGCCTTGATCAGCTGCTCGGCGCTCCAGAGCCGCTCGGCCGGCGTCTCGGCCTGGATCCAGACCAGTTGCTTGCTCGCTCAACCCCGCCAGCCGCAGCCCGGGCACATGCGGCTGCGCGCGGCGGCCCCACCAGCACCACCGAGCGCCCGGCGGCGCACACATCGCGCAACACGCCGCCCAGCAAGCGCCACTCCAACGTGCCGCTGTGCGCCGTCAGGATTTCGGTGAGGCTGTGGCCCGGCCAACCGCCGCCGGGCAAAGCCGCATCGAGCGCCTCAAACCCGCTGGGATACACGCGGGCCACCGCGCTGCCCAGCTGATCGCCACGCCACAACGCCGCCGACACGGCCGCCGGCAAGGCGCTGGGCACCAAGGTCGAGCGGTTGACGCAGAGGGCAGAAGACCCGGCCGATGGCGGGGCATCGGCCAGCAAAGTGGCGGCGGGAGACATGGGGGTACCGAGGGCGGAGGATCAAAAAGAAGGCTTCAAATACTGTTTATATGTACAGTATATGAGACTGGCTGGTTTGTCCAGCCAATCTGCCGATCGGCGGCAGTCCGCTCGCCCAAAGTAAAACCTTGGTAGTCCATTAAGATGCGGCCAAACGATGCAACGTTGGTTGTGCTGCGCATGAAAACGCAGCGTGCTGTGCGCCTGCCTGCAAACCCACACCGAGAAGCGAGATGACCCAAAAAATCGACCCCGTCAAACTCAAAGCCGCCGCCGAACACTTGGAGTGGGCGTGCCAGCAGTACCCGGATGAAGAAGCCGTGCAATCGCTGTACCGGGGCCTGCAGCCCATGATTGAAGACGCCAAGGCTGGGCGAATTCTGGAGCCGATTCCAGACAGATTCGACTTCCCTTCCGCTGGGCCGTCTCCGTCTGAAGGTCTTTATCGAGATTTCATTGATCCAGATATCGAGGGCGCTTACGTTGATTTCGGCGATTGAGCTGGAGGGGGGACTGTCTGAGCAGGAGAAGAGAATCCATGCCGACATGAAAGTCCATCGAAGATGCCATGCTGAAAGGGAGAAAGTCATGAGCTGACTCAGACTTAACCCCAGACGAACTCAAGCAGCAATTCGATAAAAAGACGGTCCAAGAAGCACTGTCATTCAAGACACAAGGCGTCAGTCGGCAAGACGGCCCTGGACTACCTGGAAACTCCGAGGGCAAGTCTGTATCGCCAGAGGTCGATGCGATGCAGTCACCCGACACGTCCGTTGAACATGCTTCAAAAGCGAGCCATCTCTCAAATCACCTCCGGTCGCGAACTCCCCCGCATGGAGACCCTCAACGAGCCGCTGGTCAAGATCGTCCCCAAAGGCAGTGAGCCGTCGCCTTACTCCCCCTTCTGGGCCAAAGAAGCCGATCTGGATGCCGCCGTCAAAGAGGGCAAGAACCTTTCACAGCACTTCGCCCTGCCTGTGAACAGCGAATCACCGCAATACGACGTCTACAAAATCACCCCCAAAGCGCCCACCGAGGTGTTCGTCAACACGGTGGCGCCCACCAGCGAACTGGGCGGACAGGTGACCAAGCCCGGCGGCGCCACCCAGTACCTGACGCCCAACCGCAACCTGTATGAGCCAGCCGAACTCGTCAAAACGGTCGACAACCGGCTGCACATCCCGCTTCAAAAAGCGCCGCCCAGCACGTCCGAATACACCCGAAACCCACCCCGCAACACACAACGCCACACCCCACGTTGACGGCGCCGAAAGTGCACGGGATGCACGCCGCCGTCAAAGGCGTAGGCGTGGCGGGCGCCGTCTACGGCGCCTACGACGGCAAGCAGCAGATTGATGCCGCGATCGACACGGCCCGCTCGACCGCGAGCAGTGGGTGCGCGGCGCCGAAGAAGCCGCCAACGTCGGCACGCGCAGCGTGGTCACCGGCGCAGCGGCCACCGTTGGCGCCATTCCCGGTGTTGCCGCTGGCGCGCTCACCAGCCCAGTGACCGGCCCCGTGGGCCCGGTGGTCGGCGGCCTGGCCACCGGCGGCGCCGCCGCTGTCGGCGCCGAAAAGCTCTACGAAGACTCCCGTCTGCAGCAATTCAGCAAATACCTGGGGCGCGAGGTGGGCGAACTGGGCTACGACTACATCTCCAGCGAAGGCCGTCTGCTGCGCCAGGTCAACGGGCTGAAAGAAGACCTCCAGCAAACGACCGACCCCGCCGAACGCGCACGCTTGCAAACCCGGCTGGGCACCGCCAGCGAGCAAGTTCGTCTCCGAGCCGAGCGCAACAGCCGCACCTTCGAAGCCAGAGGCGGCATCGAAAAAGGCTGGGAGCAAACCCACGCCCGATTCCCCAAACTCGACAAAGACGATGTGAACGACGCGCTGGGCAAACACATCGATGCCGGCAAGCGCCCCGGCGAAGCCGCGCAGGCCGCGCTCAGCGACGCCGTGCATGAAAAATACCCGCGAGCCCTGCCGCACCACCCGCCAGAAAACTACCGCACCCTGAGCAACCAGCAGCTCACGGAGCAACACAGCAACCACACCCGGCAACTGGTCGAAGCCCGGCGCGATGTCATGGCGCTCGGCGCCAATACGGACTCCCGCAACAACCTCGACCAAGGCTGGCCCAAGGAACTGGCCTGGCAGCGGCAAAGCGAGCGCATCGAAAACGGTTTGAACACCGCCTGGAAAGAGAACGGCCATGTCTCGGCCATTCGCGACGCCATGCAAGAACGCGGCATGCCACGCCCAGAACTGCCCGCCGAGCTGCGCGAACGCGGCGCCACACAACCGGCCGCGCAACACCAACCACAAGACCCTCGCGATGCCTTCCGGGCGCATGAGAACCGGGACCGAAGCAGTAGCAGCAATGGCTCCGGCAGCCACAGCCACTCATCTGTGGCTCCGCCCACCGTTTCGCCTACCCACCAGCGCCAGTTCAACCAAGCCCATGCGGCCCTGAGCCCAGGCTTGAGCGCACACGGCCATTCGCCCGAACACATCGACCGCATCAGCGCCGCCGCCGTGGGCCATGCCCAGCAGCATGCACACCGGGGCGACATCCAGGCTGTATACCTCAGCAAGGACGGGCAGCGCGTGGCGGTCTTGCAAGAAGGGCAGCCCATGGGCGAGTACAGCGTCAACAATGCGCTGAGCCAGAGCAAAGACCAGCATCTGGAGCAAGCCCATGTGGCCGCCGTCACCCAAGCGCGGGAACAAACCCAAGAACAGGCTCAAGCCCAGCCCATCCGAGAACATGCTGAGCCCAGCCGAGCGCTTTCTTGATCAACATCCAGACGCCCTTCTCCCTGCACTGCTCGCTCAGCGCAGGCACAGCACCCACTTCGCCCCGCTGACGCTGTAACCGGCCCGCTTGCGCACCGCGTTGAGCGAAGCGGCTTGGCGAGTTTGAGCGGCCCTTGGTTCAACCATGGCGGCCGTTTTTCTGCGGCATTGCACGTTGCGTGGCAGCGACCTTGCTTGAGGCCACAACCAAGATCCCGCAGATGCCCACCCGGTCCGAAGCAACCCGCGAGAAGTCCACGTCTGTTCCCCCAGCGCAGACCTCGTCCTGGTCAATGGCCTGCGACCACTGGGCGCAAGCGCGTCAAACCGGATCGGGTTCAACAGGCCTGCTGGTCAACAGTGGAGTGGCGGCTGTCACGCGCCCATAAAAAACGGGCCAACCGGCCCGTTTTGAAGGACATTGAAAAAGAATTACTTCTTCATTTCCATCAGCTTCTTACACTCGGCCTTCATCTTGTCGTCGGCCTTGGACTCATCCATCTTCTTGCAGGCTTCCATTTTTTGCTCATCGGTCATGGCGCCGCCATGGGAAGCGGCAAAAGCTGCGAACGAAGCGAAAGCAAAAGTCGAAGCCATCAGGGCGGGAATCAGTTTGCGCATAGTGAGTCTCCTGGGAGTCAAAAAATGACAGACACCGAAATAGGTGTGAACGCAATGTACTGCAGTCTGAAGCCAGCCTTGTTACCAAATCTATTGACCCTGCGCGGCGGACGCTCAACCTTGGCGGGCCTGTTGCTGCTGTGGATGGCGCTGGGTGCACAAGCTGCACCGCGCACGCCGACCAGCGATGCCGAGGTGCTGGAAAAGCTGCCCACCCGGGCGGGCGACAGCACGGCGCGCGAACTGGGCAATTTGAGGGCGGCACTGGCTCAGGCCCCAACCGATGAAGCAGCAGCAACCCAACTCGCCTGGCGCTACTTCGATCTGGCCATGGCCAGCGGTGATCCCCGTTACGTCGGTTACGCCGATGCGGTGGTGCGCCGATTCCCGGCCACGACCAGCGCGCCGCTGCTGACCCTGCGCGGCATGCTGCGCCAGTACCGCCACGATTTCGCGGGCGCATTGAGCGACCTCGACCAAGCGCTGAAACAAGACCCGGGCTACGCCAGCGCCCAGGCCTGGCGCGGCGCCATTTTTCTCGTGAAAGCCGACTACGCGGCCGCGCGGCAGGCTTGCGATGCGCTGCAGCGCCTGGGGCGTGATGTGCTGGCGGGCGGCTGCCTGGGGCTGGTCCAGGCCTACGGCGGCCAGCTCGATGCGGGCTATCAGACGCTGCAAAAAAGCCTGGCCTTGGCTGCCTTCCCCGAAGACCAGCTCTGGTTGCAGACCCGGCTGGGTGAGGTGGCGGCCTGGCGCGGCCAGCCGGCGCAGGCCGAGGCCCATTACCGCGCGGCGCTGGCCCTGGGGCGGGACGACGTGTACCTGCTGGCCGCCTGGACCGACTTTTTGCTCGACGCCGGACGGCCCGCCGAGGTGGTGCAGTGGCTGCAGGCCTGGGAGGCGTCCGACAGCCTGCTGCTGCGCCTGGCCGAAGCAGGGACTGCGCTGCAACTGCCCGACGCCGCGCGCTACCGCCAGACGATGGCCGACCGCTTTGCCGCCGCCCGGGCCCGAGGCGACACCACGCACCGCGCCGAGGAAGCGCGCTTCGAGCTGCGCCTGCGCCAGGACGCCAAAACGGCGGTGGGCCTGGCGAGTGCCAACTACGCCGTGCAGCGCGAGCCGCGCGATGCCCGCATCCTGCTGGAGGCCGCGATCGCCGCGCAAGACAGCGCCAGCGCCCAGCCGGCGCGCGACTGGCTGCGCAGCAGCGGCTTTGAAGACGCCCGCCTGCGCCGCCTCGGCCAGGCCTCTGGCGCCGACACCGGGGCCACACGATGAACTGGCGCCGCTTGTTGATCTGCTGCTGGCTGCTGCTTTGCGGCCCGGTGCTGGCCCACAAGGCCAGCGACAGCTATTTGAAAATCGATGTGCAGGGCGCGCAGGTGAGCGGGCAGTGGGACATTGCCTTGCGCGACATCGACTTTGCACTCGGGCTGGATGCCGACGGCAACGGCGAGATCACCTGGGGCGAACTGCGCGAGCGCCACGACGCGGTGGCGGCCTGGGCCCTCAGCGCCCTGACGCTGGAGCGCGGCGGCGCCTGCCCGCTGCAGGTCACGCAGCACCAGGTCGACGAGCACACCGATGGCAGCTACGCCGTGATGCGCTTCGCCGGCACCTGTCCGGCCGATACCGGCGACCTGGCGCTGGACTACCGCCTGCTGTTCGATCTGGACGGTTTGCACCGGGGCCTGCTGCGGCTGGACCTGGACGGCCTGACGCATTCGACCGTGATCGCGCCCGACAGCCGCCGCCAGACCTTTTCGGCTGAAAGCGTGTCCCGGCTGGCGCAATTTGGCCGGTTTCTGGTGCAAGGCGTCTGGCACATCTGGATCGGCTTTGACCACATCCTGTTTTTGCTGTCGCTGCTGCTGCCGGTGGTGCTGGTGCGCGTGAACGGCGGCTGGCGCGGGGTGAATCGCCTGGGCGAGTCGGTGCGAGAGGTGCTGTGGGTGGTCACCTCGTTCACCGTGGCGCATTCCATCACTTTGTCGCTCGCCGCCCTGGGCTTCATCTCGCTGCCGTCGCGGCTGGTGGAGTCGGCCATTGCCCTGTCGGTGGTGCTGGCCGCGTTCAACAACATCGTGCCGCTGTTCAACCGGCGGCGCTGGCTGGTGGCGTTTGGTTTTGGCCTGATCCATGGCTTCGGTTTTGCCAGCGTGCTGGCCGAGCTCGGCCTGCCGCAAGAAACCCTGGTGCTGAGCCTGGTGGCGTTCAACCTGGGTGTGGAAGCCGGCCAGCTCACCATCGTGGTGGCCTTGTTGCCGGTGATTTTCTGGCTGCGCCACACGGCCTTTTACCGCCGCGGCGTTCTGGTGGGCGGCTCGTTGCTGATCATGCTGCTGGCCCTGGTCTGGCTGGCCGAGCGGGTGCTGGACCTGAAGCTGATCAGCGCCTGACGCTGGCAAAGTCCAACACCAACCGCCGCCTGCCCCGATACTTGCCTGTGCCGGTCGCCCAAGCGCATCGAAAGAGCGGTGCGCAAGCGCCCGTGCAGCGCTTCGCAGCACAATGCAAGCAGACCTTTCAACATCTCACGCACGAATCACCCAAGCCCCATGCCCAAGAGCCCCAACAGCGCCCGCAAACAACCCGCAACCAGCCTCAAAAAACAGCGCATCGACCTCGCCCTGCAAGGTGGCGGCTCCCACGGCGCGTTCACCTGGGGCGTGCTCGACCGCCTGCTGGAAGACGAGCAGCTGGAAATCGCCGGCGTGAGCGGCACCAGCGCGGGGGCCATGAACGCGGTGGCCCTGGCTGCGGGTCTGATGGAAAACGGGCGCGAAGGCGCGCGGGCCTGTTTGCGCCGCTTCTGGCAAGGCGTGGCCAAAAGTTCGCCCTTCCACCATCTGGAGACCCACAACCCCATGGCCGCCCTGTTCGGGCCCAGCAACCCCTGGGTGCAGGCGCTGACCGCGCCATTTCAGCAATACGCGCAGTTCGTGGGCAGCCAGCTATCGCCCTACCAGCTCAACCCGCTCAACCTCAACCCGCTGCGCAAGGTTCTGGAAGACACGGTGGATTTCGACCGCGTGCGCCACTGCCACCGCACCAGCCTGTTCATCGCCGCCACCCATGTGGCCACCGGCGAGCTGCGCATCTTTCGGCAAGACCGGCTCACCGCCGACATGGTGTTGGCCTCGGCCTGCCTGCCGCTGCTGTTTCAGGCGGTGGAGGTGGACGGCGAAGCCTATTGGGACGGCGGCTACGCCGGCAACCCGGCGCTCATGCCGCTGATCAGTGAGACCGATGCCGACGATTTGCTGCTGGTGCAGATCAACCCCAGCCACCGCGAAGCCGTGCCCACCAGCGCCGCCGACATCCTCGACCGTGCCAGCGAAGTCACCTTCAATGCCAGCTTGCTCAAAGAGCTGCGCACCATTGGCCTGTTGAAAGAAGTGCTGGCTCAGGCCGACCGCCCGGACAGCGCCTACAAACGCCCGCTGTTCAAGCGCGTGGACGACCTGCGCCTGCACCGCCTCGACGCCGACGACGAACTCGCCCAGTTCGGCGCGTCCAGCAAGACGCAGACCAGCTGGGCCTTTCTGGAGCAGTTGCACCAGCTCGGCCGCCAGGCTGCCGACGACTGGCTCCAAAAGAACGGCAAGCATTTGGGCAAGCGATCGACCTTTGTGCTGCCCGGCGCGCCAACGCACTGAGCACCCCAGCGCCACATGCCACTTCCCTGGCTCTGGCCTACCTTCGCAGGCATCGTCCTGCTCGTCTTCGGCGCGCGCTATGCGCTGCACCGGGGACTGGCCCCTCAAGCGAGCACCGAAGGCCCCACCCCCGCCGATCTCGGACTGATGGCGCGCAGACGGTGCGCATCGCCACCGGACCGGGCCTGAATCTCTTTGCCTGGTACCTGCCCGCCGCCGACCACCCACCCGGCAGCGCCCGCCATCGTATTGATGCATGGCTGGGGCGGCAACGCCAGCACCTTGCTGCCCGCCGCGCTCGCGCTGCACCGCGCGGGCCACGCCGTGCTCCTGCCCGAATCCCGCAACCACGGCCGCAGCAGCCGCCAGGGCCACAGCTCGCTGCCCCGCTTCGCCGAAGACCTCGAAGCCGCGCTCGACTGGCTCGCCGCCCAGCCCGGCGTCGATCCCGCGCGTATCGCCGCGCTGGGTCATTCGGTGGGTGCCGCTGCCGTCTTGCTCGTCGCCTCGCGCAGGCCCGGGCTGGCTGCCGCCGTGAGCGTGTCTTCGTTTGCCCATCCAGAAAGCGTCATGCGGCGCTGGCTCGCGCAATACCACGTGCCCTACTGGCCGCTGGGCTGGCTGGTCAACCGGTATGTGGAATCGGTGATCGGCGCGCGCTTCGCGCAGATCGCGCCACAAGCCACGCTGAGCCAGGCGCATTGCCCGGTGTTGTTGCTGCACGGCGAAGAGGACCGCACCGTGCCCCTGACCGATGCCCTGGCGCTCATCACCAGCAAGGGCCAGGCCCGGGCCACGCTGCTGACGCTGCCCGGCACACACGAAGGTTTTGCCGAGCCCGAACGGGCCACACAGGCCGTGTTGGATTTTTTGGATGGGCCTTGCGGCCACAAACCGTGATCAGGCCGACGGTTGTTCGCCGCCGCTTTGCGGGGCAGGCTGCTGCCCGGCAGGTTCGGTGGGCAAGGTGAAATAAAACGCGGCACCCTGGCCCACCGCACCATCTGCGCGCACGGTGCCGCCGTGGCGCTGTACCAACCGCTGCACACTGGCCAGCCCGACGCCCGTGCCTTCAAACTCATGGTGGGCATGCAGCCGCTTGAACGGCTGGAACAGCTGATCCACATACGCCATGTCAAACCCCGCCCCGTTGTCGCGCACGCAAAACTCCGTCATGCGGCCAACCTGATCCCACCCGCTGAAAGGAAATCTCGGCCTGCGCCGTCTGGCTGGTGTATTTCCAGGCGTTGCCCAGCAGGTTTTGCAACACCACGCGCATCAACACCGGGTCTGCCCATGCCCAGAGCAGCCGGTTCGATGTTCCAGACCACCTTGCGCTGCGGGTCTTCGCGCTCGATGTCGTTGCACCACCGCCTGCGCCAGCTCGCTCAGGTTCAGCCGCTGCGGATTCACCACCGCCCGGCTCTGGTGCGCCATGGTCAGCAAATCGGTGATCAGCAAGCCCATGCGGCGCGCACCGTCCTGGATACGGCGCAAGTGGGTGCGCCCTTCGGGGAAAGCGCTTCGCTCTCTTCTTCCAGCAAGCTGGCGAAGCCGTGAATGCTGCGCAGCGGCGTGCGCAGATCGTGGGAAACGCTGTAGGTGAAGGCTTCGAGCTCCTTGTTGAGCGAGGCCAGTTCGCGGGTGCGGTCTTCCACGCGCACCTCAAGATTTTCGTTCACCTCCTCCAATGCCAGTTGGGCCTCGCGAACTTCCGTGACGTCCTGAACAGTGCCCCGGCCGCGCACCGGCACGCCGTTTTCACCCTCGAAGATCACTGCGCAAGTGCAAATGCTTGATGCGGCCATCGGGCATCACGATGCGGTGAACCAGCTCCAGCGAACCGCAGTTCCGCATAGCCCTCTCGGTTGCAGCTCTTAACGCTGGGCAGATCGTCCGGATGCACCCGCTGAATAGATGGATTCAGGACTCTGAACGTCCACGCCTGAGTCATCTCGCCGATAGCCAAAAATGCGGTACATCTCGTCAGACCAGACCGACGACACCCGTGCGAAAGTCGTACGTCATGTGGGCCACCTTGGCCATGCGCTGCGCCGCTTTGAGATGCCACTCGTTCTCGCGCATGGCCTGGGCGCTGCGCCCGTCGCGCCAGAGCAGCCAGGCCACCGCCAGACCGCCCGCTCAGCAACAGCAATGACAATGCGCCGGCAATCCACATCGAGCGCTTCATGGCCGGCGCCAACGGCGCCAGCACCGACGACTCCGCCAGCCCGACCACCAAAACCGCACCGGTTTTGGCCAGGCGATGCCAACCGTACACGCGGGGCAACCGGTCCACCATTGCGGTTTCTCGATAAGCTCCCCACGTCTGCCGCGCCCTCATGCAGAAAAGGGCGGTTTTCGGGCAAGGTTTTCCCCATGGCGCCTTCGTTGTTCAGACTGTGCGCCAGGAACTGACCGTCGTGTTTCACCAGGGCGACGATGTCGTCGTCAGCCAGAGCCAGCCGCCCCAGCTTTTGGGCCAAGCGTTCTGAAGAAACCAGTAGGTACATTGCGCCAGCAAACTGGCCCCCACGGTACAGGGGTCGCCCCACCGGGATCAACCATGCCCCGTCGATGCGGGCCTTCACCGGGTCGCCAATCACCATGCGGTCGGCGCCGGTTTTCAGCTCGGCGAAATGCGATCGGTCACTGACATCCAGGCCAATACCCACACCCGCGCTGTTGAAAGTCACCACCCCATCCGCGTTGACCAGACTCACATACGTCACGAGTGCATCGGGCAATGACTTCAGCCTGCGCGCAGTCAACGCGGGAACAGCCGCAGGGTCGGTCAACCATGCCTCCCGGGCGCCGAGCAACGTGTGGTCCATCAGCGCCAGTTCCGCAGCCACCTGGCCGGCCATGGCATCTGCCAGTTGCATGCTGCGCTGTTGCGCCCGAGCGATCACCTGCTCGCTCAGTTCGGCGCGCGATCGCTGGTTCAAGCCCCACAACATGGCCACCGCTGCCGCTGTGAACAGCAGCACCATCGCCACGACCGACCGTCCGTAGAACTTCAAGATCCTGCCTCCTGCGGATGCGAACCTGCACCTTGCTTATTGGTAACTGTCTGTTTTACCCCAAATCAACGGGGCTCAAAATCGAAAATGCAGGTCTTTTCCAACCTGCTTGCGCGGATCAGCGCCTGAGCAACAACTGGCTGCACATGCGCCGTCCTGGCCGCCATTCACACCGACCGGTGCCTCAACGAAGCGCAGCACAAGGCGGAAGGCTAGGCTGGCAGGCAGTCAGACTGGCATGCGGCGAACGCCCCGATCGATGCGCCCTTCCCCCACCGCCGACCGGTTCTGAGCGGACGCAGGGTTCCTCTCGCCACCAGTGGCAAAACCCATGCTTTTGCATTCATTGCATCGGGAAGAACAACATGGGCGGACGCACAGGCAACGAGGAAGCGGGTGCGCCACCGATCAACGTCAACGCGCTGACAACGCCCGATAGGCCGAAAGGGCACCCTCTTCAAAGTCTCGCAAGCGCCGTGCGCCTGTTGGCGGCACATGCCCTGCAGTCAACGCCCGCCTGGCGCCATACCCGCCAGCCCGCCCAGCTGCTGGCGCGACAGCCCTTCCTCCCTGCAGCAAGTAAGCTGCGCCGTTCGCCCCACCAATGCCTGCTGCGGCACCCCACGCCCAACCTCCCACAGCCCCCGTGCCATCTCCAAACGCCCCGCCCGCTTCCCCACCGCTGCCGCCCTCACAAGCCACCCTCTGGGCCATGCTGCTGGCGCTGCTCTCGGCCTTCGCGCTGAGCCAGGCCTACCGCACCGTCACCGCCATCATGGCCACCAACCTGCAAAGCGACTTTGGCCTCAGCGCAGCCTCGCTGGGCACCTTTGCCGGTGCGTTCGCCCTGTCATTTGGCGTCGCGCAGTTCTTCATGGGCATCGGCATGGACCTCTACGGCCTGCGCCGCACCGTGCTCAGCGTCTTCCCGCTCGCCGTGGCCGGGGCCACCTTGTCTGCTGCAGCGCCCGACTACAACTGGCTGATGCTCGGCCAGATGCTGATCGGCGTGGGCTGCGCGCCGGCCTTTCTGGCCTGTACCGTGTTCATTTCGCGGCATTTCCCCAGCTCGCGCTTTGCGTTTGTGTCGGGCATCGGCATGGGCGTGGGCGGCCTGGGCCTGCTGCTGACCGGCACACCGCTGGCCTGGCTGGTCGAGCGCTGGGGCTGGCGCGGCGGCTTTGCGTTGCTGGCGGCGCTGTCGGTGCTGGCCTGGCTGCTGATCTGGCGCCGGGTGCACGAGCCGGCCATGGGCGGCGAAGCCGCCCGAGCGCGAGCGCTGGGGTGCCGCCGTGCGCCGCTTCGGCGCCCTGTTTCTGCTGCCGCACACCCTGGGCATCATGCTGCTCGGCATGGTCGCCTACGCGTCCTTTCTTGCCCTGCGCGGCCTGTGGATCGCGCCCATGCTGATCGACCGCTACGCCTTCACCCTGGTGCAGAGCGGCAACATCGCCCTGGTGATGTCGCTGATCTCCCTGTTCAGCCCGGCCATGTTCGGCCGCCTCGACCCCGGCCCGGCGCGCCGGCGCCCCTGGGTGGTGAACTTCTCCCTGCTGGTCGCCGCGCTCTACCTCGCCGTGGGGCTGGCGCACCATGCCGCGCTCAATGTCGCGCTGGTGCTGAGCATCGCGGTGCTCTCGGGCTACTCGGTGCTGCAGTACTCCGACGTGCGCTCCTCCTACCCGCCCGACCTGACCGGGCGCGCCCTCTCGGTGTTCACCATGGCGATGTTCCTCGGCGTGGGCCTGATGCAATGGCTGACCGGCCATGTGGCCGACTGGGCGCAGGCCCAGGGCATGGAGCCCTACCGCGCCGTGATGATCACCATCGCCACGCTGCTCGCCCTGGGCTCCACCGCCTTTCGGTGGTTGCCCAAATCGCAGCTGCTCGCGCAAGCCGAGGCCACCCGCCAGCCCTTGAAACCGGCATCCTGAGCGGCCCGCGCGAAAGCCACACCGCGCCTGGCGCGAGCGCAGCGGCCAAAGCGCCGGGAGTCGGGCTTTGGCCGCTGTGTCTGTGGATCGATCAGGCGCCGTTATTGGCCCTGACCCAGCGCAAAGCCTTTCACGCCGTCAAACGTGCAGAGGTTTTCGGTCTTGATCACGTCCACCCCGGCCTCGGTCAAGGCCGCCAGCAGATCCACGATGTCGCGCTGCACCACCTCGCCGCCTTGCAACCGCTGACTCGAAACGGCAGCGCCAGTGGTCGGTGCAAAAGGTTTCGGGGAAGCCGCCCGGCCACACCTTCACCCCCCGGTTGGTGATCATCTGCAGCGCCAGCGATGCGGTGTTGCAGGCCTGGAGCTGCGCGGCCAGATCGTCTGCGCTCAAGGCCGACTGGTGCACGAACACGTCCACCCCCACCAGCGCCTTCTTCGCCGCTGGCGCCCGCGTGTACAGCGGCTTGGCCGCCTGCGCCGCATCGGGCAGCGGTGCGTTCTGATAGCTCACCGGCTGGAACCGCTCGGGCAGGCGGCCCAGGCGGTCGATGATGGCGTCGGCGAAGTCCATGCTGCCAAAAGGCATGGGCAACCCTGCCTTTGTGCCCACCCCTGCACCGATGCCAGCGCCCTGCACATCGGCGGTGAACACGCCGTCTTCCAGCGTGCACAGCCAGGCGTTGTGAATCGTCGCCGCCACCTCGGCCTGCCGGATGTGCACCAGCATCATCACCGCGCCCAGCAGCAGGCCGCTGGGGTTGGCGATGCCTTTGCCCGCGATGTCGGGCGCGCTGCCGTGAATCGCCTCGAACATCGCCACATGCTCGCCAATGTTGGCGCTGCCCGCCAGGCCCACGCTGCCGGTCATCTCGGCGGCGATGTCGCTGATGATGTCGCCGTAGAGATTGGGCGTGACGATCACGTCGAACAACTCGGGCCGGGTGGCCAGGCGCGCCGCGCCGATGTCGATGATCATGTGGTCGGCTTCGATCTCGGGGTATTCGGCCCGGATCTCGTCGAACACCTGGTGGAACAGGCCGTCGGTCATCTTCATGATGTTGTCCTTGCTCATGCAAGTGACCTTCTTGCGGCCGTTGGCCCGCGCGTACTCAAACGCGTAGCGCACGATCTTTTCGCAGCCCGGGCGCGTGATCAGCTTCAGGCACTGGAACACCTCGTCGGTCTGGCGGTGCTCGATGCCGGCGTACAGGTCTTCTTCGTTTTCGCGCACGATCACCAGGTTCAACTTCGGGTGTTTGGTGGCCACGAACGGGCTGTAGCTCACGCAGGGCCGCACGTTCGCATACAGCCCCAGCGTCTTGCGAATCGTCACGTTCAGGCTTTTGTAGCCGCCGCCGCTGGGCGTGGTGATCGGGCTCTTCAAAAAGACTTTGGTGCGGCGCAGGCTGTCCCAGGCTTCGGGCGCGATGCCGCTGCTGTGGCCGCTCTTGTAGAGCTTTTCGCCGATCTCGATGGTCTCGGGCGCGATGCGCGCGCCGGCCGCCATCAAGACCTTGAGCGTGGCGGCCATGATCTCGGGGCCGATGCCGTCGCCATGGGCCACGGTGATCGGCACCAGCGTCTCGGCGCCCGCAGCGGCAGCGCCTTCGGCCGCGGCCAACAGTTGTTCGGGGGTATCGTTTTTCATGGTTTTTTTCCTGGGTTTCCTGGGTTGGCGTTGTCGATGGCCGCACTGTAGGGAAAGCCACTCATAAAGAAAAATACTTTATTTTCATTCAACCCATAGACTTATAGCTATGATTTGAAGATCAGCCACACCGCCTCAGTTCCAACGCCCAACATGCCCACCGCCATCAAGCGCCTGCTGCGCACCTCGCCCCAGCAACTGCGCGCCTTCGAAGCCACCGCCCGCCTGATGTCGGTCACCCAGGCCGCGCGGGAGCTGCATGTGAGCCAGCCCACGGTGAGCGTGCAATTGCGCGAACTCGCCGCGCTGGTGGGCGAACCCCTGTTCGAGCCGGTGGGCCGGGGCATCCGGCTCACGCCCGCCGGCGAAGCGCTGCAAACCACCGTGGCCGACATCGCCGCTTGCTGGCAGCGCTTTGAAGCCCGGCTGGGCGAACTGAGCGGCGTGTTGCGCGGGCGGCTGCGCATCGCAGCGGTGACCACCGCCGAATACTTCGTACCCGATCTGCTCGGGCCGTTTGCCGCGTTGCACCCTGGCGTGGACATCGACCTCGCGGTGGAAAACCGCGACCGTGTCATTGCCCGGCTGCACAGCCAGGCCGACGACCTCGCCGTCATGATGCTGCCGCCCCAGGCCCTGCCGCTGCACAGCCTGCCTTTTCTCGACAACCCGCTGGTGGTCATCGCCCCGCGCGGCCACCCGCTTTCGCGCAGCGCGCAGCCGGTCGCGCTGAGCGATCTGGCCAGCGAGCGCTGGCTCATGCGCGAGCCCGGCAGCGGCACCCGCCAGGTGGCCGAAAAACACTTCGCCGACCACGGCTTCGCCCCGCGCATCGCCATGAGCCTGGGCAGCAACGAAGCCATCAAACACGCCGTCGGCGCCGGGCTGGGCCTGGCCGTGATCTCGGCACTCACCGTGGAAACCGGCCCCACCCCCAGCGACCCCGGCGCCCCCTGGGTCAGCCTGCCGGTCGAAGGCTTTCCGATCCAGCGCCAGTGGTCCATCGTCTGGCGCAGCGACGCGCCGCTCTCGGCCGCCGCGCAGCGCTTCGTGGCCTATTTGAGAGACGGAGAGGCCGCGAGCGTGGCCACCGGCGCCGTGCGTTGACGGCATGTCGCGCTCAACCTCAAGGGGCAGACACCCAAGGCGGCGCTCGAAAATCACCCATGGATGCGCTCGCTTCGGTTCGGGATGGCGTCAAGGTTCAAGGTTCATGACCAGCATCGCGCAAACCCATCGGGGGAAACAAGTGGTCGCAGCTTGCAGCCGTCTCCCTCTATCAATGCCTGTGCTGATGGTGCAGATCCGGCGCGTGCGGGTGGCTGTGCCGAATGGGGCTGTGATGGTGCGCGTGGCTGTGTGACCCCTCGGGCATCACATCGTGGGCGTGGTCGTGGTGACCGTCGTCGTGGGTGTGGGCGTGTTCGTGGTCCAGCGCTTCGTGGTCGTGGCTGTGCCATGGTCTTCGGCCAGATGGATCAGCACCCCGGCCACCATCAGCACCCCGCCGCCCAGCAGGAGCAGGCTGGCCGAGCGCTCACCCAGCGCAAACGCGCCCAGGGCGCCGATGAAAGGGGCAAACGCGAACACCGAGCCGGTGCGCGCCGCGCCAAAGTACCGCTGCGCCAGAAGGTAAAAGCGCAGGCTCAGGCCGTAGCCGGTGGCGCCCACCGCCAGCAAAGCCAGCGTCGCAGGCCAATCGGGAAGCGGCTCGCTCGACAGCAACGCCAGTGCGGTGGTCACCGCCACCCCGAGCGCCGCCTTCACCAAGACCACCTTTCCCGGATCGCGATCAGCCACGCCGCGCGACAGCGTGTTGTCCACCCCCCAGGCCACCGTGGCCACGGCCACTGCCAGCAACCCCAGCAACTGCACCTGGCCCGTCAGCCCCTGGTCGATCACCAGCAACGCGCCCCCGGCCAGCAGCAAAGCCACCGCCGTCTTGACCCGCCCGTCCAGCACCTCGCCATACCAGCGCCAAGCCAGCACTGCGGTGAACACCGCCTCCAATGTGAGCAGCAGCGAAGCGCTGGCGCCGCTGGTGCGCTGCAAACCCCAGGCCAGCGCCACCGGCCCCACCACGGCGCCCGTCGCCACCATGGCCAGCAAACGCGGTATGTCGGCTCGCCGCAGCGGCGCCTCCGCCTGCGAGCCCCGGCGCTGCAAAAAGGCCACCAGCGCAGCCCCGGCATACAACAAAGCCGCCGTGGCAAACGGCCCCAAGCCCTGGCCAAAGCGCTGCACCAGCGGCGTGCTCAAGCCAAACAGGGCCGCGGCCAACAAGGCCAGCGCGCTGCCACGCAAGATGGGCGAACGGCCTTTGGGCAAAGAGGAAGGGGTCATCATCGGCACGAGGGTGGGTGTGGACCGCGCTTGTAGCAATCGACCCTACCGGCGCTGGCGGAGCCATCGCCTTGCTGAAAGGTGATCGGGCGCTCGAACATTTTGCTTTGCTCGGGCGAGGGTGCGGCGCTTCCACGCCCAGCAGGTCGCAGCGTTCGGTGACGAAGCTTTGCGACGTGGACAGCTCGGAGGCGGTGACGCCGCGCCAACGGTCGATGAAGGCCAGTGGCCAGTGCGGCGGCGTTGGCGGTTTCGACGACAGCCTGAGCTTGGGCTTCTGTGACCGCGGGATTCCCTGAGATTTGAGTCATTCGGGGGAATGATAGGGGGCCTCAGGCCGCCGCGATTGGGGCTTTGACCCACTGCCCTTGAATATAAGTAATTACTCAATTACATTAAGCGCCATGCCCACCGCATCCACCACGAAACAATCCACGGAAGCGCGCCAGGCCAGCCTGATCGCGGCGGCTTTGGCGCTGGCGGCGGAGCGCGCACCGGCCGATGTGACCACAGCGCAATTGGCGCAGGCCATAGGCGTGACGCAGGGCGCTGTTTTTCGCCACTTCGAAAGCAAAGAGGCGATCTGGCTGGCGGTGCTGGATGCGACCAGCGCGCGGCTGCTGGCGAACTTGCAGGCGGCTGCGGCGCGCCACAAAAATGACCCACTGTGCGCCTTGCAAGCGGTGTTCGAGGCGCATGTGGCGTTCGTTGTGGCCCACCCGGGCATGCCGCGCCTGATGTTTCAGGAATTGCAGCATCCCCAAGAATCGCCGCTCAAGGCACGCGTGGGGCAATTGATGTTCGCCTACCGGCAGTTGTTGCTGGGCTTGCTGATGCGGGCGCAGGCCCAGGGGCAGCTCGCTGAAGGCACCGATCTGCAAGCCGCCACGGTGATGTTTGTCGGTTCGATTCAAGGCCTGGTGATCCAGAGCCTGCTGGCCAACGGCCTGGACACCATGCAGGTGCAGGCGCCCAGCGTCTTTGCCCTGTACCGCGCCGGGCTGACGGCGCGGGCGCCGTCAATACCGCCTTCGCCCCCCGTTTCTCAAGGTCGCAAGACTTCCAAGCCATGAAAACCTCTGCCTCCAATTCTCGCCGCCTGCTGTTGGGCGCCATGGCGATCGCCCTGATCGCCGCGCTGGCCTGGGTGGCGTTGCGCACCGGGCCGCTGGCCCCGGTGAAAGTCCAAACCGCGAAGGTGGCCAAGGGCAGCGTGTCGCCCGAGATTTTTGGCATCGGCCAGGTCGAGGCGCAACGCAGCTGGATGGTGGGGCCGACCACGCCGGGGCGGGTGTTGGCGGTGAAGGTCGACGTAGGGGACATGGTCGAACCAGGGCAGGCGCTGGCCGAGATGGACGCGGTGGACATGGAGCAACGCCTGGCCGCGATCGACGCTTCGCTGGCGCGCGGCCAGAGCAGCCGCGCCGCCGCCCAGGCGCAGCTGGCCGATGCGCAGGCCAAGGCCGCGCTGGCCCAGGCCAACCTGAAGCGCAACCAGGATCTCGCACGGCAGAACTTCATCAGCGCAGGCGCCCTGGAAGCGCGCACCCAGGAGACGGCTTCGGCCAGCGCGGGCCTGCAAAGCGCGCAGGCCAACCTGGACGCCACCGCGCAAGACCTGAACCGCCTGCGCGCCGAGCGCGCGGCGCTGGCGCAGCAGCGCGGCAGCCTGAAACTGGTGGCGCCCGCAGCGGCCATCGTGTCCAGCCGCGACGCCGAAGCGGGCAGCACCGTGGTGGCGGGCCAGGCGGTGGTGAAGCTGATCGACCCGAGCAGCCTGTGGGTGAAGCTGCGGGTGGACCAGGGCCGTTCCGCCGGTCTGGCGCCCGGGCTTGGTGGCGCGCATCACGCTGCGCTCGCGGCCCGGGCGAAACCTTTGCCGGCAAGGTGGCGCGCGTGGAGCCGCTGGCCGATGCGGTGACCGAGGAGCGGCTGGCGCAGGTGGCGTTTGACGCGCTGCCCACCGGTGTTTCCGTGGGCGAAATGGCCGAGGTGACTCTGCAGCTTGCCCGCGAGCGAAGAGGGTCTGGTGGTGCCCAACGCGGCGCTGCAAAACCAGGCTGGCACCAGCGGCGTTTGGCTGCTGAAAGACGGCGCGCTGAAGTTCGTGGCGGTGAGTGTGGGCGCGAACAGCCTGGACGGCATGGTGCAGGTGGCGCCGCTGAAGGCGGACGAGTTGCAAGCAGGCGACGCGGTGGTGGTTTACAGCCAGAAGGCGTTGAAAGAAGACACGCGCATCACGGTGGTCGATGCACTGATGCCCACCGGAGCGGCCCAGTGATCAGCCTGGCCGGGCGCGACATCCTGCACGGGTGGAGCAAATACGTGTTGACCGGGCTGGGCCTGGGGCTGCTCATCGGCGTGACGCTGACCATGGCGGGTGTGTACCGCGGCATGGTGGACGATGCCCACGCGCTGCTGGGCAACAGCGGCGCCGACCTCTGGGTGGTGCAAAAAGACACGCAGGGGCCTTACGCCGAATCGTCGAGCATCAAGGACGATGTGGTGCGCAGCATCAAGGGCATGCCGGGCGTGGCGGCGGCGGCGAATGTGGCCTATTTCACTTTGCAGGTTCGCCATGGTGAACGCGACGTGCGCGCGATGCTGGTGGGCATGGCGCCTGGGCAACCGGGCGCACCGGGCTATCTGGTGGCGGGGCGTCAGCCCACGCGCAGCCACTACGAGGCGGTGGCCGATGTGAAAACGGGTTTCGCGCTGGGCGATGTGGTGCGCATTCGGCGGCACGAATACACCGTGGTCGGGCTGACGCGGCGCATGGTGTCTTCGGGCGGCGACCCGATGATTTTTGTCTCGCTCAAAGACGCGCAGGAAGCGCAGTTTCTGAAAGACAACGATGCCATCCTGAACGACCGCGCGCGCACCGCCGCCAACCCGGCGTTCAACAAACCCGGCGTGCCCGGCTTGCTGGAGGCGGTGCAAAACCTGCAGACCAGCAGCCACAACGTGAACGCGGTCCTGGTGCAGATCGCGCCAGGGGCTGACCCGGAAGCGGTGGCCGAACCCATGCGGCGCTGGAAGCATGTGAGCGTGTACACCAAGGCCGGCATGGAAGAGATTCTGGTGGTCAAGCTGATCGCCAACTCGGCCAGGCAGATCGGCATGTTTCTGGTGATTCTGGCCATCGTGAGCGCGGCGATTGTGGCCTTCATCATCTACACCATGACCATGGGCAAGCTGCGCGAAATCGCGGTGCTGAAACTCATTGGCACGCGCGACCGCACCATCGCCGGCATGATTCTGCAGCAGGCGCTGGGCCTGGGCCTGATCGGTTTTGCCGTGGGCAAAATCGCCGCCACGGTCTGGGGTCCGGCGTTTCCCAAATACGTGTTGCTGATGCCGGGCGACGCGGTCACCGGCTTCGTGGTCACCATGCTGATATGCGCCCTGGCCAGCACGCTGGCGATACGCGTGGCGCTCAAGGTCGACCCCGGAGCGGCCATCGGATGAACGCCATGAACACCCCAAAGCCCGCCGTTGGCGGCATCCTGATCGAAGGCCTGCGCAAGGTCTACGGCAGTGGCGACACCGCCGTTGAAGCACTGAAACACGTGAACATGGTGGTGCACCCCGGCGAGGTGGTGGGCCTGGTGGGCCCATCGGGTTCGGGCAAGAGCACCCTGCTCAAATGCCTGGGCGCCATCATCGAGCCCACCAGTGGGCGCATGACCCTGGGGCAAGACACCATTTTCGACAACGGCTGGAAGGTGAAAGACCTGCGCGCGCTGCGGCGCGACCGCATCGGCTTCGTGTTCCAGGCGCCCTACCTGATTCCGTTTCTCGATGTGACCGACAACGTGGCGCTGCTGCCGATGCTGGCGGGCGTGTCGAACGCCAAGGCCCGCGAACGCGCCCTGGAATTGCTGACGGCGCTGGATGTGCAACACCGCGCCAAAGCCGAGCCATCGCAGCTCTCGGGCGGCGAACAGCAGCGCGTCTCCATCGCCAGGGCCCTGGCCAACCGCCCTCCTGTGATCCTGGCCGACGAGCCCACCGCGCCGCTGGACAGTGAACGGGCGCTGGGCGTGATGCGCATCCTGAACCAGATGGCCAGACAGGCCCAGACAGCCATCATCGTGGTCACCCACGACGAAAAAATCATCCCCACCTTCAAACGGATCTACCACATCCGCGATGGCCAGACAGTGGAAGAAGCCGGCGAGGGGCGGGCGCTGGGGGACTGAGCGAACAAACAGCACTGACCGGTAAATATCCGGTAAGTCGGGGCAAAGTACGATGGAGATCCGACTCAACATGTACCACCCCTCCATGACTTCAATGCTCCGCTCTCCCCTGCTTTGCGCCACCACCTTTGCACTTTGTCTCGCTGCGGCACCGGCCAAGGCAGACGGTCCAGCACGCGAAAGGGGCGAGGGATCCCGTTTCGCATTGGGCCTGGGGGTGATCAGTGAGGCCTCGCCCTACCGCGGCGTGGGCACCGACACCAAGGTGTTGCCGGTGCTCATGTATGAAAACCAGCTATGTGCGCCTGGTTGGCCCTGGTCTGGATCTCAAACTGCCGTCCGCTGGCCCAGTGTCTTTCGCGCTGACCGCCAAGTACTCGGACGAGGGCTACAAAGCCAGCGATGCCGACCGAACTGCAGGGCATGGCCGAGCGCAAAGACGGCTTCTGGCTGGGCGCCAAAGCGAAGTGGCACACCCCCTGGGTCGCCGTTGTCTGCCGCCTGCCTGGGCGATGCCTCGAACCACAGCGGTGGCCAGCAATTCGAGCTGGAAGCCTCCAAGGGTTTTGGTCTGGGCAAGCGCATGCGCCTGGAACCCCGCCTGGGCCTGACCTGGCTCGACAAGTCCTATGTCGACCACTTACTACGGCGTGAGCGCTGGCGAAGCGACACCGCTTCACGCGCCGCCTACACAGGCCCCTCAACGGTGAACACCGAGCTGGGGCTGCGGCTGAACGACGCAACCTCGCCCCTCGGCACGGTCTGATGGTGGATGTCAAACACACCTTGCTGGGTTCGGGCATCAAGAACAGCCCGCTGGTGGACCGCAGCGGCGTATCGATCCCTGTTCGTGGCCTACCTCCACCAGTTCTGACCCACCTCCGCTGCTGGCCATGCACCGCGTACTCCTGCTCGAAGATCACACCCGCCTTGCCGCGCTGGTGCGCCAAGCGCTCGAAGGCGCTGGCCTGGCTTGCGACGCTGTCGAACGAACCAGCGAGGCTTGGACCGCCCTGCATGCCGTGGACTACGCCGCCGTGATCGTTGACCGCGGCCTGCCCGACGGCGACGGTCTGGACCTGGTTCGCCGCCTGCGGGCCGCGCAACGGTTCACGCCCTGCCTGATCCTGACGGCGCGCGACGCCCTGCACGACCGGGTGGACGGGCTGGAAGCCGGGGCCGACGACTACCTGAGCAAACCCTTTCCGATGGCCGAGCTGGTGGCGCGGGTTCGCGCACTGCTGCGCCGCCCGCAACACCAGGTGGCGCTGGAGCCCGGTCTGGGGTGACGTTCAACTGCGGCCTGAGCAAGGCCTCATGGTTTGCGGAGATGGCACCTGCGCGCTGCCCCGAACAGAGATGCAAATCATGCTGACGCTGTTCAAAAGCGAAGGGGCACCGGTTCGGCGCAGCGCGCTCGAAGCCGCGGCCTGGGGCGCGCAAGAGGCCGTCACCGCCAACGCACTGGACGTTGCCTTGCACCGGCTGCGGCGCAAGCTCGACAGCCTGGGCTCCCACTGTCGATCACCAACATCCGTGGGGTCGGCTATGCCGTGGTGGAAAGCTGAATGGCGCAAGAGCCTCACCGTCCAGCTGCTGGCGACCTACCTCGTCGCCTGGTTGTTGACGTTGGGCGTGCTGGGCGCCTCGTTCTGGATTCTGCTGAACAACATGGAAGCGGAAAAAGCGCAAGAAGCCGCTCAGGCGATCAGCAAAGCCATCGTTTTTGACGCGCAGGGTGCACCGCGAGCGCATCGACCTGCAAGGACGACCTGACATGGCTGCCGGAGGCGATGCCGATGGACCTGCGCTACCAGGTGACCGACTTGTCGCGGACGTGTGTATATGGCGTCTCGCTCCCGTCGACCCGCCTCAAGCAACGCACAGCCCCAGATGTACGAGCAATCGGTGGACCTGGATCACGAGGGCACCACCTGGAAGGTCACAGTCGGCATCAGCCACCGCTTGATCAGCTTGATCACGGCCCACTCCACAAAGCACGTCGAAACCGCATCGCTGACCACAGTGGGCCTGTCGATTCTGCTGCTGGGCCTGGTTTGCGTTTTCACGGTTCGGCGTCTGCTGCACCCGCTGCGTCAGGCATCGCATCAGGCCATGCAGATCGGTCCGCAATCGCTCGCGTCCCGTCTGGACGAGAAAAAGCTGCCCAGCGAAATGCTGCCCCTGGTCCACGCTTTCAACCAGGCACTCGACCGCCTGGAGACAGGCTTTCGCAACCAGCAGCGGTTCCTGGCAGACGCTGCCCATGAACTCAAGACACCGCTGGCGCTCTTGCGAGGTCAGATCGAAATGGGCGGCGGCGCCGGACAAACCGAGCAACTGCTGGGTGACGTGGACCATCTCGCCAGGCAGGTTCAACAATTGCTGTTGCTCAGCGAAGTCAGCGACGCGAGCAGTTTCAAACCTGAAACCATTCACTTGCTGCGTCTGACGCAGGAGGTGATCGGGCTTTCTGAAACCTTTGGCCGAAAAGCGCGGCATACAGGTGAACCTGCATTTCGATGACTCCCGCGCCCTGACCAAGGGCGACCGCATGGCGCTTTTCATGTTGCTGAAAAACCTGCTCGAGAACGCCTTGAAGTTCTCCCCACAAGACAGCACGGTCACGGTCACCCTGGGCATCAACTCGATCACGGTGCGCGACGCAGGGCCCGGGATCGCTCCCGAGCATTTGCCCAGATTGTTCGAGCGTTTCTGGCGCGCGCCCGACAGCCACCATGAAGGTGCCGGCCTGGGGCTGGCCATCTGCCAGGAAATCGCCCGTTCCCATGGCTGGCGGCTGGCGCCGCGCTCCCTGGATCCGGGCGCCGAATTCACCTTGGCTTTCAACTGAGCCAAGCCATCAAAGTCCTTGTCCACTTCACCCCCCTACCAAAGGAACCTATGCTTCGCAAAATTGCCGCCATCGGCCTGTTCGTCTCTTTCCTGGCCATGTCCACCTCGGGAATGATGATGTTCGTCATCGAAAAGCCCTCGTTCACCATCCAGATGCACCCTGTGCACAAGCTGTTTGGCGTGATCATGATTCTCTCGGTCGTGGCCCACCTGAGCGTCAACTACAAAGGCTTGCTCAACCACATGAAAAACCGCGCCGCTGCCTGGGTCGGCGGTGTGCTCGTGGTCTTGATGGTTGCCTTGTACGGGGTGGCCATCAACAACCAGGTGCCAGAAGACCTCGCCCGGCAAATGGACGATGCTGCGGCAAAGGCCGAAAGCCGTTAGGAGCTCCCCCCAAACGACGGGTTCTCAGACGGCCACACTGATGGTGGCCGCTGCCTGCGGCCGATGGCTTTTGCGCGAGCAGCACCATCGATTGCGCAATTGCCTATCGAGTGGGCATCTGGGCGCGTCAAAGTGCCCCGCGAGCCGACTACCATTGCACGATGCAATTTTTTGATGCCGAAGCCACGCGAGCCGCCCTCCCCTTTGACCGTTTGATCCCCGCGCTGCGGGACCGCTTTGCAGGGGGCTGCGAAGTACCACCGCGCCATGTCCACGAAATCATCAGCCCCATTGGCGAAGCCGGCATGGACGCCGCCGGTCGACGCATCACCTCATTGATCATGCCGGCCTGGATCGCCGGGCGCTACTACGGGGTCAAAATCGTCAATATCGCACCGGGCAACGCCAAGCGTGGCCTGCCAGGCTTGCATGGCACCTACTTGCTGTTCGACGGGCGCACCGGTGTTCCCCTGGCCCAAATCGATGGCGATGAAATCACCGCGCGCCGCACGGCCGCCGCCTCGGCCCTCGCCGCCTCTTATATGGCCCGTGAGAACGCGGAACACCTGCTGATCGTGGGTGCTGGGCGGGTCGCCAGCCTGGTGCCCGAAGCTTTTCGAACCGTGCGCCCTTCTATCCAGCGGGTGAGCGTCTGGGCACGGCGCGAAAGCGAATCGAAAGCCTTGGCCGCCCGGCTGCAAAACGATGGCTTCCAGGCGACGGCTGCGAGCCATCTGTCGGTGGCCTGTGGCGAGGCCGACATCGTCAGTTGCGCCACGCTGTCAACCGAAGCGCTGGTGCGCGGCGCCTGGCTGCAGCCCGGCTCCCACCTCGATCTGATCGGCAGCTTCACCCCCGCCATGCGCGAAGCCGATGACGCCTGTTTCCAAGATGCCCGGCTGTTTCTCGACACCGAGGAAGCCTTGCAAAAGAGCGGTGACCTGCTGATCCCCATTCAACACGGGGTGTTGCGGGCCGACGATGTGCGCGGCACTTTGACGACACTTTCCAAAGGCGTGGCCACGGGCCGCAAAAACGCAACGGAGCGCACCGTGTTCAAGTCGGTCGGCACGGCGCTGGAAGACCTGGCGGCCGCGGTACTGGTCTATGAAACCGGTCAGCCAACGACCTCATACATTGAAGGCGCCGACCCCATCGGCCAAGGGGTTTCAGCGCAGGCCTGAGAATCGGGGCATGAACACCCGCATGCTATTCAAAACCATCGCACTGCTCGGCGGCGTCGGTGGGCTGATGGTTGGCGCCAACGCCATGGCACGAGACGCCCGCCTCATCAACAACAGCGTCCTGCCCCGCATTGCTCAACCATCAGTTTCCCCGGCTGCAAGACGAGGCGCAGCAAAACCTGTGTCAATACGCGGGCAAGGCGGTGCTGGTGGTGAACACGGCGAGCTATTGCGGCTACACCCATCAATACGAGGGCCTCGAGGCTTTGTACGCCAAATACCAAAAGCGGGGTTTGGTGGTGCTCGGATTTCCTTCGAACGACTTTGGCCAGCAGGAGCCGGGCAACGCGAAGCAGATTGCCGACCTGTGCTTCAACACCTACGGGGTGAAGTTCCCGATGTTCAGCAAGATCGCTGTCGTGGGGCCACAGCGATCGCCGCTGTACACCCAGCTGTTCAAGGCCACCCAGGTCGCCCCCTCGTGGAACTTCCACAAATACCTGATTGCCCGCGACGGCAAAACCGTGACCAGTTTTCCCAGCGCCATGGCGCCTGGCAGCCGCGAGATCGCGGCCGCCATTGAGGCCGCTTTGAACTAGGAGCCTGCGCGGCAGAAGGCATCGAAGCGAAACTTGCGAAAACCGAGCATCGCTTGGTGATACCGAGAAGCACAGGGTCAACCCCTGGGCGCAGGAGGTAGTACCGGGCGAGACCGGTTTCTCGCAGGTTGCAGCCGATGCGCCTTCTGCCGCGCAGGCTCCTAGGGCCTCCAATGCCCGGAGGCTGGAGGCCCGATCACCGGCGATGCATTGCGCATCGCACGGGCAGCGAGGCCACTCAACCCCGTTTCTGGATCGTCTTGCTGAAATAGCGTTCGCGCAAGCGGCGCAGGTTGCGGAACATCACGGGCGGCATGATGTCTTGCGAGATGCGCCAGAACATGCCTTTGATCTGCTCGTCGGGCCGGGCCTTGAAGATCGTGGTGTGGGTGCCACCGTCTTCGCTTTTGGGGCGGCCATTGGTGTAGTAGTACAAAGCCAATGACTTGCGCGTCATGTCTTCCGGACAATTCAGGGCATCGGGATGGCCGTGGAACGACTCGCTGGTGGTCGAGAAAATGGCCAGGCGGTTGAACACCGGCAGGATCTTGTCGCCACAGAACTTGGCGTCTTTGTCCCACAACTCCAAATGACCGCCATACGCCTCTTTCCAGTCTTTGTTGAGGTAGAGCAAGATGTTGACGCGGCGGTCCAGGAAGGTGCTGTCGTGTTTGTTGAAGTCGGCATGCAGCTTGAGCAGGCCACCACGGCGGATCTGGTGCAAACCGCCGCCGCGCAACAGTGGATCGGGAATCAGATCAGGAATGCCGGTGACCTTTTCCAGGAAGCGCAGAAAGGGCAGCGAATGAAACTGGTAGAACAGGTTGCGCGTGACGGGGCCGAATTGCTTCTCGTCGGCGCAAACCAGCTTGATTTCGGTCTGGCGGTTGTAGTTGTGCCAGTCGATCGCACCCGGCTGAGGGAATTCGGCGAGCACCGCCTCTGCCACATCGGGTGGCAGAAAGTTGTCGAAATGGATATGGGGAAACGGCGAACCCGCCTGGTAGCGCTTGGCGCTTTCGGCGGCCAGCGCCTCGTACCTGGGATCGTCGAAAACGAACCGGTTGTCCAGCAGGTTGGGCTGCGCGACGTGAACCGGCGAAGGCGTTGCTGGCGCAGGAGACTCAACCAGACCATTGCCCAACAAGCCGCCGACGAAAGCGGTCGTGGAACCGAAGGCCTGAGACTGGTCAAAAGTGGCTGTGTTCATGCGGTCATTTCCTTGAAAACGAATGCGCAAGGCTACCGACGACCGCGTTAGGAAAGCATAAGGATGGCCTCAATCGAGCGCGGAATGTGGCAATCCTGCAACCAAAGTAGCACACCGACAGGAACGCCGGCATGAGCGAACCAGGCTGGTGTGGGGTTGCGTGCTGGAAGGAACAAATACAACCGATGGTCTTGTGTTCCAGACAGCGCGCAACACCGCACTAGGTGCGGGCCTCGACCAGTGCGTACCCCACACCCGGCTCGGTGAGCAGGCGGTGGGGGTCGGCCGGATTGGTTTCCAGCTTGGTGCGCAGTTGTCCCATGTACAGCCGCAGATAGTGCGTATGAGAGGTGAACTCTTCGCCCCAGACATCGACCAGCAGCTGGCGATGGGTGACCACCTGCCCCTGTTGACGCACCAGTCGCGCCAGCAGCTTGAACTCGGTCGGCGTGAGGTGCACAGCCTCGCCATGCAGCCGGACCCTGTGGGCCTCGACGTCTACCTCCAGGCCGTCGTGGACGTAGCGCGTCACGGCCGGACTGGTCATCCGGCCCTTGTGGCGCAGGGCCACCCGCATGCGTGCGAGCATTTCACCCACGCTGAACGGCTTGACCAGGTAGTCATCAGCCCCTGCATCGAGTAGCCGGATCTTGGGGGCGTCCGTGTGCCGTGCCGAGATCACGATGATCGGCGCGCGCTGCTCGGCCCGCAAGCTGCCCAGCAGCGATTCGCCATCGCCATCGGGCAAACCCAGATCCAGCAACACCAGGTCAAACCGGCTTCGCTCGCCAACCTGGCCTAAAACGGCCTTGGCTTCGGCCAGGCTGGCAACGGCCACGACCCGGTAGCCTTCCACCTGCATCGCAGCATTCAGGGTCGCACGCAACTCGCGATCGTCTTCCACCAACAAGACCTGCAAGCTCATGGCGCTCCCCACCCCGATGCCGAAAACGCTGCCGGCGGCGTGCCCAAAGGCAGGCGGCACTCTACACTGGTGCCCCCACCGGATCGAGCATTCAGCACAAGCTCCCCGCCATGCACCCGTGCGATGGTTCGACAGACGGCCAGCCCAAGGCCCGCACCACGACGACCTGCGCCGGCCTCAAGCCGGGTGGTGTCTCCGGCCTGGTCCACCCGTTCAAACATCTCGAACACCTTATCGCGCCAGGCCTCTGGAACGCCCCGGCCCCGGTCCTTCACGGCCAGCAACAAGGATTGCCCCTCGCGCGCAGCCACGATTTCGACCGGCTGATCACTATCGCCATGTGAGAGCGCGTTGTCGACCAGGTTGTCGAGCATTTGCGCGAGCAGCACGGCATCGCACCGCACCAGCGGCAGCGCTGGCTCCACCTGCGCCACCACAGCACGCTCCGGATACCGCTGACGGGCCCGGCGCAGCAGCGCCCCCACCATTTCTTCTGCCGCTTCCCAATCCAGGTTCAGGTGCAGGCCTGGCGAATCGAGGCGGGCAAGTTGCAGGGTGTTGCTGGTGACGCGGTTGAGCTGAACGGCCTCATCGACGATGACGCTCAGCAGGCGGTTGCGCTGCTGGGCGGTCAAACGATCGGCCTGATCGGTCAAGGAAGTGGCCGCGCCGAGAATGGTGGCCAACGGGGTTCGGTAGTCGTGTGAAATGGCCGTGAGCAGCGTGTTTCGCAGCTGCTGTGCATGGGCATCTTTTTCAGCAAGCGCGGCCGCCCGCATCGCGGCAAAGCGCTCCAGCGCCAGGCCCAGCTGGTCGCACATGGCCTGGGCATGGCTGCGCAATGCGAACGCATGGGCATTGGTTGACGCTTCCAGCCAAACGGCGCCAAAGACCTTGCTCTTTCCGCGCATGGGCAGAACCCAGGCTGGCGGCTCAACCGCAACGTCGGGCGCCCCACCGACTTCGGGCATGGCCTCACCCGCCGCAACCCGCAACTGTGCCCGAACGGATTCACCCGCTTCGCCCAGCCAAGTCCCCTGATCGCTGGCATCCGCCGCCAACGGCGCCACCCATACGCTGGCTGGCCGGCCCACCAGCACCGACAATGCCTTGTGCAAGGCGCCTGCGCACTGGCGCGGATCTTCGGCGTCTCTCAGCATTTCACCCAAGCTCTGCAATTGCTCGGCACGCAAGGCATAAATGCGCTCATCGACCGCCAGTTGGCGCTGCTGCGCCGCCAGCCAGGCAATGATCCAGCTCAGCCCCACCACAGTCACGAGCAGGAACACATGGTGCTGATCCAGCGCCAGAGCGAACTCGCCGCGCGGCGGCACAAACACATAGTTGAACACCATGCCCGACACAAGGCTGCTCAGCAATGCCCATAACGGCGGCAACCACAGCGCTGACAAAGCGGATGCCATGACCGTCACCATCGTGAGGTTGAGCAGATCGGTGTGTGCATTCGCAGCCCACAGAACCAGCCAGGCCACCAGCCAGACCAGGCCACCGATCCAGGGCCTGGTTTGAATCGGCCCGTGGCGTCCAACCGATCCCGACACCAGCCAGACCCAGGCGTTGCGCCAGCCAGAGGCCTCTGCTTCGCCGTGGGCAGCGAGCTGGACGGCCATCTCCTGTAGCTCGGTCATGAACGGGTTGGCGTGGTGTTCGAGCGCGCGCGACACATGGCGCCTCAGAGCGCCACAGCCTTGTGCAGCGCTTGCTTCCATGCCTGACGCTGCTCGGGGCCCGCAAATGCTGCCTCAAAGCTGTTGCTGGCCAGCGTGATCACGTCTTCGCGCGACAGGTTCAAAGCTTCAACGGTCTGCACGAAGTTGGTGTTCATGTAGCCACCGAAGTAGGCTGGGTCGTCGGAATTGACGGTGACGCACAGTCCTGCATCCAGCATTTTTTTCAGCGGATGATCGCGCAGATCGTTGACCACACACAGCTTCAGATTGGACAGCGGGCAGACAGTCAGCGGCAGGCGGGTATAGGCCAGCTCGGCCATCAGCAACGGGTCTTGCAGGCAGGCCACGCCATGGTCGATGCGTTGCACCTTGAGCAGGTCGATGGCCTGCCACATGTATTCCGGTGGGCCCTCTTCGCCCGCGTGTGCGACCAGCCTCAGACCCAGCTCGCGGCAACGTGCAAACACGCGTTCGAATTTCTCCGGTGGATGGCCCAGCTCACTGGAGTCCAGACCGACACCGATGAAGTGTTCGCGATAAGGCAGCGCGGCTTCGAGCGTCTTGAAAGCGTCTTCTTCGCTCAGATGGCGCAGAAAACACAAGATGAGCGAGGCACTCACGCCCAGTTTTTCTTTCGCATCGGCACAGGCACGCGACAGGCCTTCGATCACCACCGCCATAGGCACGCCGCGGGCGGTGTGGGTTTGCGGATCGAAGAAAAGCTCGGCATGCACCACGTTGTCGGCCTTGGCGCGTTCGAAATAGGCCCAGGCCATGTCGTAAAAATCGGTCTCTTTCAACAACACGCTGGCGCCGGCGTAATAGATGTCGAGAAAGCTCTGCAGATCGGTGAAGGCGTAGGCGGCGCGCAGCGCTTCCACATTGGCGTAAGGAAGGTTCACGCCGTTGCGCTGAGCGAGCGCGAAGATCAGCTCGGGCTCCAGCGAGCCTTCGATGTGGATGTGCAACTCGGCCTTGGGAATGGCGCGGGCGAGTTCGGCAGGGGACAAGGTGGGCATTTCAGATTTCCAATTCATCGATGGGTGGGCGCACTGTCTCAACAAACACCCAGGGAGACACCCAGGCGAAGGAGGTGGCGACGGTAGGCACTCGACATGCGATCGGCCGGGCTGTGCACCTCGCCCACCGCGCCGTCTTTGCCAATGGGCAGGCGCTTGGGCACCTGCGACTCAACGACCGGACGGTCTTGCGCAAAAACGGTGTCTTGAAACTCGCGCAGCTCTTCGTCGTCAGCCAGATCACCCAGCGTGGCCATGGCGAACCAGGCGGTGCAGCGCTCGGCGCCGTCTGGGCGAATGAACAAGGCGATGGCATTGCTGACCGGGTCCCCCTCGGCGGCATCTTTGCGCAAGATGGCAGCGTACGGATGGGGTACGGTGTAGCGGTAAGCGACCCAGGCACCACCTTCGGCTCCTGCGTAACCGCGCGGCTGCCAGGCTTTGCAGTCATTGGCTTGCAAGCCATCAGCGCCCTCTTGCACCTGGCCTGTTTCCACCTGCGCATGGCTGCGCGCCCCGAGCCAGCCTTCGTGCACAAAACCGAAGTGGCTCAGGTCGAGAAAGTTTTCCACCAAACGCGGCGCGCTGGTGTGGACGTCGTACGGACCACACAACAGCTGGCGCCATTCGCTGTCCGCCCAAGGCTCGAAAGCTGGCGGTTCGGTGAGCGCTGCGGGCAGGCCAGCATCCGGCTGCACCAACCGCACCCACACCAGGCCGTTGGCCTCACGCGCCCCAAAAGCCGTGGCCGCATGGGCCACAGGCGGGACAAACTCAGGCGCCGCCGGCACATGCACGCAGCGCGCGCAGTTCGCGCCCGCCTGAGCCGCAGCCGCATCACCCGCGAACTGCCAGCCGTGGTAGGGGCACTCCAACCGAGCGCCACGCAAATGGTTGAGCACCCGTCCCAGTGAGAGCTTCGCACCCCGGTGCGGGCACCGGTCGGCCCAGGCATGCACCACGCCATGCCCCCCATCGTGGCCCGGCTCTCGCCACAACACCACCGCCTCACCCAGCAACGCCACCCCTACCGGCACGTCGCGCACCTGTGTTGAAGCGATCACCGGATGCCAAAGCTGATTTTCGATCATGCAAACATTCTCCATCAAAGCCCAGCCAACAAAAAAGCCGCTGCAACAGCAGCGGCTTAAATTTTTCCCTTTGCCAACCCATCAACAGAGCCAACGAGAGGGAGTTCAACCGAGGGCACCGCAGGTCCGGCTTTGCCGGCCTGCCAGTGCCGCCCCCTTGAGGGGGTCGCGCAAAGCGCGGCAGGGGGGAGTCAATTAGGCACGTTGCCTTCCACACCCTTGACGTAGAACTTCACGCCACCGAGGAAAGCATCATCGGCCACCACGCCGTCGGCCAGCACCTCTTTGCCGTCTTGACCCATGATCGGGCCCTTCCAGATCGAGAAGCTGCCGTCCTTCAAACCGGCCTTGATCTCATCGATCTTGGCTTTGGTCTCGGCTGGCACGTCTTCGGCGATCGATACCATGTCGATCGCACCTTCTTTGTGCCCCCACCAGACGCCGCCAGTGGTCCAGGTACCGTTCAGCGCATCACCCACGGCCTTTTTGTAGTAGGGCGCCCAGTTGATGATGGCCGAGCCCAGGTGGGCCTTGGGGCCGTAGGCGGTCATGTCGGAATCCCAGCCAAAGGCGCGCTTGCCTTTTTCTTCAGCGGTCTTCAAAACGGCTGGCGAATCGGTGTTCTGGAACAGAACGTCGGCGCCGCCGTTGATCAGCGAAGTGGCCGCTTCGGTTTCTTTCGGTGGATCGAACCAGCCGTTGACCCAGACAACCTTGGTGGAAATCTTGGGGTTGACCGACTGCGCACCCAGCGTGAAGCTGTTGATGTTGCGGATCACTTCAGGAATCGGCACCGAAGCCACCACGCCCAGGGTGTTGGACTTGGTCATGGTGCCTGCGATCACGCCCGCCATGTAAGCGCCTTCGTAGGTGCGGCTGTCATATGTGCGCATGTTGGCGGCGGTTTTGTAGCCGGTGGCATGCTCGAACTTCACATCAGGAAAGTCAGCAGCCACTTTCAACATGGGCTCCATGTAGCCAAAGGTGGTGCCGAAGACCAGTTGATTGCCCTGGCTGGCCATGTCGCGCAAGACGCGCTCGGCGTCGGGGCCTTCAGGAACACCCTCCACAAAGCTGGTCACGATCTTGTCGCCGAACTCGGCTTCAATGGCTTTGCGGCCATTGTCGTGAGCGAAAGTCCAGCCGCCATCACCCACGGGGCCCACATATGCAAATGCAACCTTCAGCGGCTCGGCCTTGGGCGCCTCGGCAGCGGCGGGTGCCGGCGCCGCAGGCGCGGGCGCTTCTTCCTTTTTGCCGCAGCCCATCAGCGCGGCGCTGGCCAGCGCGCTGAGCGCAGCGGCCTTGATCAGGGAACGTTTGTTCAGGTCGGTCATGGAGTCCTCTTGTGAAACGGTGGTGGAGAGAAGGGAAACGGTGAATTATGTAACTGAAACAAATCTGTCTTGAAACGCTGTGTGCGCCCAACAGACCCTCTTCAAGAACCTGGGTAAAACGGTTTGCCAATCGAACTGGGCATGTTGATGCGTATCCAGGTCGGGTTGCGGGAAATCAATACCAAGACGACGATGGTGGCCAGGTAGGGCATCATGGTCAAGAACTGGCTCGGCACGTTGACGCCTGCGCCCTGCAGATGAAACTGCAGCATGGTCACGAAACCGAACAGGTAAGCGCCAAGCAACACGCGTGCCGGGCGCCAAGTGGCGAAGGTGGTGAGCGCCAGGGCGATCCAGCCCTTGCCGGCGGTCATGCCCTCAACCCACAAGGGCGTGTAGACCACCGACACATAGGCACCGGCCAGCCCACACAGGGCACCGCCCGCCATCACCGCCATCAAACGTATTCTGCGCACAGAGTAACCCAGCGCATGCGCCGATTCTGGGCTCTCGCCCACGCTGCGCAACACCAACCCTGCGCGTGTGCGGTACAAAAACCAGATCAACCCCAAAGTGATCAGGACACAGACATACACCATGGGATGCTGGCGAAACAACATGGGGCCCACAACGGGCAAATCCGACAGCACGGGAATCGAGTAATCCACCGAGGCCGGCAGCTTGGCCTGCACATAGCTCGTGCCCGCAAACGCTGAAAATCCTGCACCAAACAAGGTCAGAGCCAGCCCCGTGGCGTACTGATTGGTGTTGAGCCAGATCACCAATACGCCAAACACGCCCGCCAGCAAGGCGCCAACGGCCATGCCCGCACCGAAGCCGGCCAGCGTGCTGCCGGTTTGCACGGTCACCACGAAACCCGCCAGGGCTGCGCAAAGCATCATGCCTTCGGCGCCCAGATTCACGATGCCCGACTTTTCGTTGATCAGCAGCCCCAGCGAAGCGATGGCCAGTACCGTACCGGCGTTGAGTGAGGCACCGATGAGAAGAGCGATGGATTCCATATCAATAGCCCCTGTTCATTTCTTCCAGACCACGCGGTAGGCGATCAAGGTGTCGCAGGCCAGAAGGGCGAACAACAGCAAGCCCTGGAACACGCCCGTGATCGACTTGGGCAAGCCCAGCCGCGATTGCGCCAGTTCGCCGCCGATGTAGAACATGCTCATCAAAATGGCGGAAAACACGATGCCGATGGGGTTCAAGCGCCCGACAAAGGCCACGATGATGGCCGCAAAGCCGTAGCCGGCAGGAATGTAGGGCGTGAGCTGGCCAATGGGCCCTGCCACTTCGAGCGACGCGGCCAGACCGGCCGCACCGCCAGAGGTGAGCAAAGCCAGCCAAAGCGCCTTGCGCGACGAGAACCCTGCGTAGCGCGCCGCGGCCGGCGCCAGGCCACCCACGATCTGGGCGAAACCTGAATAGGTGCGAAACAGAAACACCCATACCGCGCCCACACCCGCCAGCGCCAGCAGCAGGCCAATGTTCACCCGCGAGCCCTGCATCAGCTTGGGCACCTGGGTGACCGCCTCAAAGGTCTTGGTTTGCGGAAAGTTGTAACCGTTCGGGTCCTTCCATGGACCGTACACCAGATAGTTCAAAACCTGGATCGCCACATACACCAGCATCAGGCTGACCAGAATCTCATTGGCGTTGAACCGGTCGCGCAGGAGCGCCGTGATGCCCGCCCAGAACATCCCGCCGGCCACCCCGGCCAACACGATGGCCACCACGATCCAGCGGCTCGTATCGGGCCCGGCCAGCAAGGCCACGCCAGAAGCGCAGACGGCGCCGATCACATATTGCCCCTCGGCACCGATGTTCCACACGTTGGAGCGAAAACACACAGCCAGACCGAGCGCAATGATGAGCAGTGGCGTTGCCTTGACCACCAGCTCCGACAGCGCATAAGTGCTCTTGATAGGCTCCCAGAAAAATACCTCCAAACCGCGGACCGGATCTTTCCCCAGCAGCGCAAACAGCATCACGCCGATGACCACCGTGATGGCCAGCGCCAGCAGCGGCGAGGCATAGCCCCAGCGCACCGAAGGTTGAGGACGTACTTCAAGCTGCAACATCGACACGCTCCCCGGTATGGACCGCCGCTTCGTCCCACAAACCTGACATCCACTCACCTATCTTCTCGATCGTTGCATCGGCACGGTTCAGGCTCGGCGAGAGCCTGCCCTTGGCGATCACGTGCAACCGGTCACAAATTTCGAACAGCTCATCGAGTTCTTCACTGACCACCAGCACCGCGCAACCCGCGTCGCGCAGCGCCAGCATTTCACCGCGGATCTGCGCCGAGGCGCCCACATCCACACCCCAGGTGGGCTGGCTCACGATCAGCAAGCTGGGCTTGGCCTCGATCTCGCGCCCGACAATGAATTTTTGCAAATTGCCCCCCGACAGTGACTTCGCCGCCGCCGCAGGACCGTTGGCCTTGACGTTGTACTGGGCAATGATGTCGGTCGCCTGTTTTTTCAGCGCCTTCAAGGCCAGCCAGCCGCCCGCCCCTACCGCATCGCGGCGCGAGAGCAAAAGGTTTTGCGCCAGCGACAAAGTGGGCACAGCGCCTCGACCCAGACGCTCTTCGGGCACAAAGTGCAGCCCCAGTGCGCGGCGCCGACCCGGGCTCAGGCGCGAAGCATCTTGCCCGCCCACGCGGATGCTGCCCTGTGGCGCGCTGGTGTCCTCGCCCGACAAGGCAAAGAGCAGCTCACTCTGCCCATTGCCCGACACACCCGCGATGCCCACCACTTCACCGGCGCGCACACTCAAGGCGATGTCGTGCAGATCGGTGCCGAACGGATCACTGCTGGTCATGCTCAAGCGCTGCACATCGAGCACCACCGCGCCCGTTTTCAACTCGCGCACTTCCAGCGCCGCCGGCTCGGCGCCGATCATCAGTCGCGAAAGCGAAGCATTGCTCTCCTCGCGCGGATCACACACACCGGTCACCCGACCGCCGCGCAGCACGGTACAAGCGTTGCACAGGGCGCGGATTTCATGCAGCTTGTGGCTGATGTAAAGAATGCTGCAGCCTTCTGAGGCCAGCTTGCGCAGCACGATGAAGAGCTTCTCCACTGCCTGGGGCGTGAGCACCGAGGTGGGCTCGTCCAGTATCAATAGCTGGGGGCTCGTCAGCAGCGCGCGGATGATCTCCACCCGCTGCATTTCACCCACCGAGAGCGTGTGCACCGGGCGCGCAGGGTCGATATCGAGACCGTATTCGGCGGCTTTTGCCGTGATGCTGGCGCTGACCTCCGCCAGGCTCAGCGACTTGTCCAGCCCCAGCCAGACGTTTTCCGCCACGGTCAGCGTTTCGAACAGGCTGAAGTGTTGAAACACCATGCTGATGCCCAGCGCCCTGGCCTCTTGCGGGTTGCGCACGTGCACCTCCCGTCCGTTGAATGCCACTGTGCCCTCGTCGGGCTTCACCGAGCCGTAGATGATCTTCATCAACGTCGATTTGCCGGCGCCGTTTTCACCCAGCACGGCATGGATTTCACCCGGCATCACATTGAGCGAAACCGACTGGTTGGCCACCACGCCGGGATAGCGTTTGGTGATATCGGTCAATTGAAGTCTTGGCGTGGTCATGCAGGCGGCTCTCAGGGTCAGGCAGCGGCAGGCGATTCGGCATCGGGCTTGCGCAATGCGGCGGCAACCGTTTTGATTTGCTCGCGCAGCCAGCGGCCCGCGGCAGAAGAATGGGTTCGCTCGTGCCAAAGCTGGTAATACATCATGCGCGGGAAATTTCACCGGACAAGGGAGGATCTGCAACGGCAGCTTGTCGAGAAAACGCTCACAGTAGTGGCGCCCCGTGGTGAGCACCAGCAAGCTGTCGGCCACCATGGCAGGGATCTGGCCGAAGTGAGGGCAGCGCGCCACCACGTTGCGCATCAGGCCCTGGCTGGCGAGGTGATCGTCGATCACGCCCCGCGCGCCGGGATGGGTGGGCATGGGCGCAATGTGGTCGACCGCCAGCCAGGCTTCGGTATCCCAGCCGCGTTTCACAGCGGGGTGGTGGTGGGCCACAAGGCTGACCACCTCGTCACCAAACAGGCGCCCCAGGTGCAGGTCATCGGGCGGCTTGAGCCAGTTGCCGATCACCACGTCGACCTGCCCCTGGGCGAGCTGGCGGCGGTAATCGGCATCGGCCGATAGTGGGTGGATGTCGATGTGACAGCCCGGTGCCTGCGACTTCAATTGGGCCACCAGCTGGGGCAAGAAAACAGGATCGAGGTAGTCGCTGGCGGCCAGGCTGAAGGTATGGGTGGTGGCCGCCGGGTCAAAGCTGCGGGCATCTGAAAACAGCATTTCGGCCGAACGCAGAATGTGCGCCGCCGGCTCGACCATGCGCAAACCGGCCTCGGTGGGCACCATGCCGGAGCCCGAACGCACCAACAAGGGGTCGCCTGCCAGCTCACGCAAACGCTTGAGCGCTGCACTCACGGCCGGCTGGTACATGCCCAGCCGCAGCGCAGCCCGCGACACACTGCGCTCGGTGAGGACCGTGTGCAGCACGCGGATCAGGTGCAGATCAATTTTGTCGAACATCGACAGGTATTTCATATCTGTCAGCGGTATACGGAGGTGGCGGTTAAAACATTTTGCCCATACGGTAGAGCATATGTTGTGCCAGCCGCTTGCGGGCTATGCTGGCGCGCATGAAGTCTCAAAAATCAGCACAAACCCTGAGTTTTTTGCGCCACGGGGCCCCGGTGGCGCTGCGCAATGTACCACCCGACCGAACGCTGCTGGAGGTGTTGCGCGACGATCTGCACCTCACCGCGACCAAAGAAGGCTGTGGCGAGGGCGATTGCGGCGCCTGCACCGTGGTGCTTGGCGAAGCGGTGAACGGCAAGCTGACATACAAGGCCATCAACAGCTGCATTCGCCTGGCGCACTCTGTGGCCGGCATGGCGGTCTTCACGGCAGAAGACATTGCTTCCGACAAAGGCGAGTTGCATCCCGCCCAGGAGGCCATGGTGCAGTGTCACGGCAGCCAATGCGGTTTCTGCACCCCAGGCTTTGTCATGAGCCTGTTTGGCATGTACCAGAACAGCCAGGGTGGCCAAGGCATCTCCCGGGAAAATGCGCAAGCGGATTTGTCAGGCAACCTGTGCCGCTGCACCGGGTACCGCCCGATTCTTGAAGCGGCGGAAAAAATGGCCGAGTTGCCCTTGCCCGAGGGTTGCGCGGTCGATGAAGGCGCCACGTTCAAGGCACTGAAATCTTTGCGCCCCCAGGGCGATCCGACCTACCTGCGCCCGACCACGCTCGCCGCCCTGCTGCAAGCCCGCGCACAGCACCCCAAAGCGCAAGTGGTCGCCGGCTGCACCGACGTGGGGCTGTGGGTCACCAAACAGCACAAACGGTTTGCACAGGTGCTCGATGTGACCGCCACCCGCGAACTGCAGCGGGTGGAAACCTACCCGCACCACATCGCCATAGGCGCTGCCGTCTCGCTGACCGATGCGTTCGCAGCGCTGGTGAAGGAACGGCCACAACTGCTCACCTTCAGCCGCCGGTTCGCCGGGCTGCCGGTGCGCAACTCGGGCACGCTGGGTGGCAACGTGGCCAACGGTTCGCCGATAGGCGACAGCATGCCGCTGTTGATCGCACTGGGCGCCAGCGTGGTGCTGATGCGCTGGCAGAAGAACAAGAACGGCGGCGCAATGGCACACCGCGAATTGCGTCTGGAAGACCTCTACACCGGCTACCGCAGCAACGTGATGCGGCCCGATGAGCTGCTGGCATGGATCAAGGTGCCGCGGCCCACCGGCCATGCTATGGAAAAGATCTACAAGATCAGCAAGCGCTTTGACGACGACATTTCCGCGGTCTGCCTGGCCATTCAGATGACCGTCAAGGGTGGTGTGGTGCAGCAGGTGTCCATTGGCGCAGGTGGCGTGGCGGCCACGCCCGTGCGCGCGAGGAAAACCGAGGCGTCTTTATTGGGACAAGCCTGGACCGCCGACACCGTGATGGCCGCGCAGGCGGCCTTGCGCGCCGAGTTCCAGCCCATCTCCGACATGCGCGCCAGCGCCGCCTACCGGCACACCGTGTTGGGCAATTTGCTGCAGCGCTTCTGGCTGGAAAGCCAGGGCACGACGGCGATCAATCTGGAAAGCTTGAGCACGCTGGAGGAATTGTCATGAACGCCTCACGTGCCGCCGGCATTTCGCAATTCCATGAGAGCGCCCGCGCCCAAGTCGCTGGCGCGGTGACCTACGTCGACGACATCCCGGAGGTGCGCGGCACGCTGCACGCGGCGCCGGTCTGCTCGCCCGTGGCCCATGGCATCTTGCGCAAGCTCGATGCCTCGGCCGCGCTGGCCATGCCCGGCGTGCGCGCCGTGATCGACGCCGGCGATATCCCGGGCGACACCACACTGGCCGCCTTCGCGCACGATGAGCCGGTGTTTGCGCTCGATACGGTGCAGTTCGCGGGCCAGGTGATCGCACTGGTGATTGCCGATGACGTGATGACCGCGCGCCGCGCCGCGCGGCAGGTGTTGCTTGAAATCGAGCCATTGGACGCGGTGATCAGCGTGCACGAAGCGCATGCACTGGAGCACTACGTTTTGCCGCCGGTGCATGTGCAGCGGGGTGATGCGCAGGCGGCTTTGAAACGCGCGCCTCACCAGATCGAAGGCCGCTTTGAAGTGGGCGGGCAGGAACACTTTTATCTGGAGGGCCAGATCGCCTACGTGCTGCCGCTGGAGCAAAACCAATGGTGGATCCACACCAGCACCCAGCACCCCGGTGAAGTGCAGCACTGGGTGGCACACGCGCTGGGCATCGCCAACCACGCGGTCACCGTGGAATGCCGCCGCATGGGCGGTGGCTTTGGTGGCAAGGAGACCCAGGCCGGGCATCTGGCCGTGTGGGCAGCGATTGCGGCGAACAAGCTCAACTGCCCCATCAAGCTGCGGCTCGACCGGGACGACGATTTTTTGATCACCGGCAAGCGCCACCCCTTCGCCTACCACTACCGCGCGGGCTTTGACGACACCGGCCTCCTGTGCGGCCTCGATCTGGAGATGCTGGCCAACTGCGGCTTCAGCGCCGATCTCTCAGGTCCGGTGGCCGATCGCGCCATCTTCCACGCCGACAACGCCTACTTTCTGGAAGACGTGGCCATCAGCTCCTACCGCTGCAAAACCAACACCCAGAGCCACACCGCCTTTCGCGGCTTCGGCGGCCCACAGGGGGTGATCGTGATCGAGCGCATCCTGAGCGACATCGCCCGGGCGCTGAACATGGATCCGCTGGATGTGCGGCTGCGCAACCTGTATGGCATCGAGGAACGTAACGTCACCCATTACCAGATGAAGGTGGACGACAACATCCTGGAGCCGATCATCACCCAGCTGGCCTTGACCAGCGGCTACCGCGAACGGCGCGAACAGGTCGCCGAGTGGAACGCCAACAGCCCGGTGATCAAGAAAGGCCTCGCGCTCACGCCCGTGAAGTTCGGCATCAGCTTCACCGCGACCCTGTTCAACCAGGCGGGTGCGCTGGTGCACGTGTACACCGATGGCAGCGTGATGGTGAACCACGGTGGCACCGAGATGGGCCAGGGTCTGAACACCAAGGTGGCGCAAATCGTGGCAGATGAGCTGGGCGTGCCGTTCGAGCGCGTCATCTCCACCGCCGCCGACACCAGCAAGATCCCCAACGCCAGCGCCACCGCCGCTTCCGCCGGCACCGACCTCAACGGCCGCGCGGCGCAGTTCGCGGCCCGCAACGTGCGAGACAACCTGGCGGCCTTTGTGGCCGGGCTGGACGGCGTGGGCGCGGGATCGGTGCGCTTCGAAGGCGGACAGGTGGTCACCGAAAAGAAGCGCCGCAGCTTTGACGAGGTGGTGGGCGCGGCCTACGCCAACCGCATCCAGCTGTGGAGCGATGGCTTCTACCGCACACCCAAGATCCACTACGACAAAACCACCCTCACCGGCCGCCCCTTCTACTACTTCGCCTACGGCGCGGCCTGCACGGAAGTCGCCATCGACACGCTCACGGGCGAGAGCCGCGTGTTGAAAATCGACATCCTCCACGACGCGGGCCACAGCATCAACCCGGCCATCGACATCGGCCAGATCGAGGGCGGCTTCGTGCAAGGCATGGGCTGGCTGACGACCGAACAACTGGTGTGGAACCCAAAAGGGTTTCTCTCCACCCACGCCCCCAGCACCTACAAAATTCCTGCCACCGGCGACATTCCGGCCCACTTCAAAGTGGCCCTCTGGCACGAGGGCAACCGGGAAGACAACGTGCACGGCAGCAAGGCCGTGGGCGAGCCCCCTTTCATGCTGGCGATCAGCGTGTTTGAAGCGCTGCGCGATGCGGTGGCACAAGCGGGCGGGCTCCCTGAATCGGTGAACGCGCCAGCCACAGCAGAAGAAGTGCTGCGCGCGCTGACCACGACCTGAGCAAGGGCAGAACGCCTGACTCAACGCCCGCTGGTTTGCTCGAATTGCTCGGCAAAGGCCGCCATGCGCGAGCGGTTCTTGCCGAAATCGTAAAGACCGAACCGAGACTGAGAGCGGTAATCGATGCGCTGGCGCGCCGCATCGATGATGAAGTCCACATTGTCCTGAAACCCCACCGGCGTGGTGAAGACCGCCGACAGCGCGAATGCATCAGTGCTCACGATCTGTGCTTCAGGGAAGGCCACCAAGGTGCTTTTCAATGCCGCCATCGCCTGCTCTGGCGAGCCCTCGAAACGCAATGGCGCGGGCCCACTGGCCGACAGCGAACTCACACAGTTGCTGGGCAGCGTGCAGCTCAGGTCGGTGGCGAGCGGCTCAGTGCCTGATTTCGCAGCATTTGGCGCAGCACAGGCAGACACCAGCAGGGCACCCGCCAGGGCGACCAGGCTTGCCCCTGTTTGACGCATCGCAATGGATCGGGCGGCAAAACTCATCGGGTCACCTCATTTGAAGCATTGTTCAGCGCCAGCCAAATTTCGTTGCGGCGCAAAAACCAGGGTTTGTAGGGCGGGTCGTAACGCGACAACATGGGTTCTCCGACCCACTCGATATCCGCGCTTTGCAGAATCGATTGCAGCTTGACAAGGTGCTCTTCGTGGTTCGCCTGCGTCCAGAAACCCGAGTAGCGGATCACGGCCACGCGGTGGGCCGGTACCTGGCGCAGGCGAACCCGTGGATCCAGAGGCTCAGGCGCGGTGTCCAGCGTGACGTCGCTGGGCAAAACAAACTGCACCACGAAGCCACCTTCTGTGGCGGACTGGGTCACAGGCGCCGTCATTTCCAGCTTCACCGGAGCTGCCGCCTGGGTCACAGGCGCGGTCATCTCCAGCTTTCTTTCACCTTTGTTGTTGCCGAAAATGTAGCCGGCCAGAATGGGGAAGGCGGCGCTGCCCGCGTCTTCAGCAGGCCCGGCCACAGTCACTTCAGCCACCACATAGGGCGCGTAGAGGCGCACCTCCGCGCCGTCCAGCTGCCGCACCACCTGATAGGCAGGCTCTTCGGTGGCATGGGCTGTGCCGAACACAGCAGCAAACAACATGGCGAACAGGCGTTTCATGGTTGGGACTTTCATTCAATAGGTCGATCGGCACCGGTTCAGCGCAGCAACAGGTTTTCGTGAATGGCCACGCGCTCCAGCGCGGACTCGAACAGCGCGCGCGCCGTGCCCGCCACGCGGTGAAGGTAAGCGTGCAGCGCAGCGTCTGCCGGACTCAGGTTTTCACAATCGGCGCTGTAGGCTTCAAAGTTGGAGAGTTGCATCAACAGCTCGGCCACATGCTGAGGGCATTCGCAAGCCACGGTCGACGACAGACCGGCCAGATCGGTGAGCGTGGCATCGTCAAAACGCCGGGGTGCAATCTCGCCCGCCGCCAGCCAGAGTGATGCGTCCACCAGCGCCGTGGGCTGGGGTGCGGCCTCCAACGCCGATGGCGCTTGCGGCTGGGCGAGCCACAGCGCCAGTGCCGCATCATCTTGGGTATCGCGCAACAGTTGCACACCTGCGGCCAGAAAAGCGCTCCGCGCGGCAGCGCCGGCAAAGCCATAGACCACAGCGACGGACTGCGCGCCCCAAGCCGCTTGTGCGGCCAGCAGATCGGGCACATCGTCCGTCCGCAAGCCAGCGGTATGCCACACCAGCCGCTGCACCGGCTGACCGGGCTCGGCGCGCAGTGCATCGCCGAGGGCCTCAAAAACAGCCGCCAACACTGGCGGTTCAGTCCAGGCTTGCCGAACCGCTGGGCGCTGCAGACGGTGTGCCAACGCGCGACCCACCACCACCCAGCGGCGCGGCGCGCTCTTGGCAGGGCCCTTTGCAGCAGGGGATTCGCGGTCCGTTTGGCCGGTGGCGGTGGCGGCGTGGGTGCGCGCAACATCGCGCAGTTGCACAAGGTTCAGTGCGGCGATCGAGCCAATGGCGTGTCCACATGCGGTCAACTGCCGCAGCAGGGCCACCCGCTCCACATCGGCCGCGCTGTACAGGCGGTGCCCGCTGGGCGACTTGGCGGGCGCCACCGCCCGGTAGCGCCGCTCCCAGATGCGCAGCGTGGCCACGGGCATCTGCACCATGCGCGCCACTGCGCCACTGCGGTAGCTGGGCTTTTCTGCAGAGGCCACTGCTTGTGCTTCGGTTGTTTGAGGGGTGCTGGGCATACAAAAACCCGTTTGAATCGTTATTGAATCGGAATGTTTGGCACGTTTACTCAACAAATATTGCCTTGACCCGATTTTGCATCGAATTGAACTACATTGAATACATGATTCGAGAACAACCTTGCCCACCCACCGTGTACTTCGATGGCGCATGCCCGCTTTGCGCCCGTGAAATCGCCATGTACCGTCGCCAGCCGGGCGCCGACCGCGTGCAGTGGGTCGATGTGGCGGGCTGTGAAGCCGGGGCCATCGGACCTGACCTCACCCGCGAAGCCGCCATGGCGAGGCTGCACCTGCGCCGGACAGACGGCCACCTGGTCAGCGGTGCGCAGGCGTTCATCGAAATGTGGCGCGCCCTGCCCCGATGGGCCTGGTTGGGAAGGCTGCTGGACAACCGCCCATGCCTGTGGGCCCTTGAAGGCGGCTACCGCGCCTTTTTGGTGGTGCGGCGCAGCTGGCGCCGGGCCTGAATACTTCATCAAACGCTCGCCGGGTTCGCAGGCCCTCGGTAGCGCTTTTCACCGACCGGCCTGCCATTCACCGAAAGACCGCTATGAACAACACCCGACGCACCTTCATGATGACCGTGGCCGCCAGCGGCGCCGCCATTTCGCTTGGCGCACATGCCCAGCCAGCCATGCTGGACGAAACAAGCCCACAGGCGGCCGCTTTGGGCTACGCTGCAGACAGCACCAAGGTCGATGCCAAGAAATACCCCAAACACGCTGCCACCCAGCTCTGCAACAACTGTGCGTTGTACCAGGGCAAAGCCAGTGATGCCGCGGGTGGCTGCCCGCTTTTCGCCGGCAAGCAGGTGGCTGGCAAGGGCTGGTGCAACGCCTGGGCCAAAAAGGCCTGAGGCCACAAGGCGCAGCGGCACCGCCGCTGCGCCTTGTGAAAAACACATGCGCAAACCAACCCTCGCGTTCAAGGGCAACAAACAAGCCCTGCCCAGCAAACCCTGTGCGGTCTGCCAACGCCCCATGACCTGGCGCAAACGCTGGGCCCGCGACTGGGCGGATGTCAAATACTGCTCCGAAGCCTGCCGAAAAGCCAAGCCCGACCATGGATGAGATCGCTTCGCCCAGATTGCGCAACCTTGTGATCGTGCTCGGCGACCAGCTCGATCTCGACGGTTCGGCGTTCGACGGTTTCGACCCTGCGCAAGACGCGGTGTGGATGGCGGAAGCGATGGAAGAATCCACCCACATCGCCTCCAGCAAACAACGCACGGCGCTGTTCCTGGCCGCCATGCGCCATTTCGCCCAAGCCTTGCAGGAAAAAGGCTGGCCGCTGAACTACACCCGCATCGACGACCCGGCAAACCGGGGCAGCCTCGCAGCCGAGTTGAGCGCTGCGCTCGAGCAATGGGCGCCCGAACGCGTGGTCATGACCGCGCCGGGCGACTGGCGCGTCTGGCAATCGATCAAACAGGCGGTTGCCGCCGCCGGCCTGCAGTTGGAAGTTCGGGAAGACCGCCATTTTTTCACCACCGTGCGCGACTTTGCCGCCCACGCCAAGGGCCGCAAACAGTTGCGGCTGGAGTTTTTTTACCGCGAGCAACGCAAGCGCCACGGCGTGCTGATGGCGTCCGACGGGCAGCCCGAAGGCGGGCAATGGAATTTCGACGCCGACAACCGCGAGAGCTTCGGCGCCAAAGGCCCTGGCATGTTGCCGCCACGCAGCCGGTTCGAACCCGATGCCACCACACGCGAAGTGATGGCCTGGGTCAACCATCACATGGCCGACCACCCCGGATCGCTGGAGAGCTTTGCCTGGCCCGTCACCCGCGCGCAAGCGCTGCAGGCCCTGCAGACCTTTGTCGAAGAACGGCTACCCCTCTTTGGCCGCTTCGAAGATGCCCTTTGGCCGGGTGAACCGTGGCTCTATCACTCGCAGCTGTCCGCCGCGCTCAACCTCAAACTGCTGCGCCCCCAGGAAGCGGTGCAGGCGGCCGAGGCGGCCTACCGCGCAGGGAAAGTGCCACTGGCCAGCGCCGAGGGCTTCATCCGCCAGATCATGGGCTGGCGGGAATACGTGCGAGGTATCTACTGGACGCAAATGCCCGGCTACCTGGAGCGCAATGCCCTCGACGCCCAACAACCGTTGCCCGACTGGTACTGGACGGGTCACACCGACATGGCCTGCCTGAAAGACGCCATCAGCCAAACACTGCAACACGGTTACGCCCACCACATCCAGCGGCTCATGGTGACCGGGCTTTTTGCGCTGCTGCTGGGCGTGCGTCCGCAAGCGGTGCATGCCTGGTACCTCGGGGTCTATGTAGACGCGGTCGAATGGGTGGAGCTGCCCAACACGCTGGGCATGAGCCAGTACGGTGACGGCGGACTGATGGCCAGCAAACCCTATGTGGCCACGGGGAAGTACATCCAGCGCATGGGCGGGCCTTGCAGCGGCTGCCGCTACGACCCAGCGCAGCGCGAAGGCGAAAAGGCCTGTCCGTTCACCACCCTTTATTGGGACTTTCTGATGCGCCATGAGCCACTGCTGGCGAAAAATCCACGCATGGCGCTTCAAGTGAAAAACGTGGGCCGCATGAGCGAAGCCCAGCGCGAAGCGGTGGTGCAACGCGCCAATGCCATTCGCAGCGGCGAGGTGGGCCTTGCCGCATGAGCGCGGCACGCCTCTTTCCGCCCACGCGAGAGGCCGCCCTCGCGCGCATCGCCGCGGTGCGGCCCGCCGAATACGCGCGCAGCCGCAACGCCATCGATGGCGCTGTGACGCAGCTTTCGCCCTACATCAGCCATGGGCTGGTCAGCCTGCCCGAAGTGCTCGCAGGGGTCGCGGCAAGGCACAAGCTCGGCGTGCAACACAAGCTGGTTTTCGAGTTGGGTTGGCGAGAATACTTCCACCATGTCTGGGCCCACCGAAGCACCGGTATTTTCGAATCGCTGCATCCAGGCCCCCTGGCGGATAGCGCCTACACCACCGAACTGCCAACGGACATTCGCCAGGCGCGCACCGGCGTGCCCGCGATCGATCAGGCAGTGCGCGCACTCTACGCCACCGGCACACTGCACAACCACGCCCGCATGTGGCTGGCCAGCTACGTGGTCCACCTGCGAAAGGTGCATTGGCGCGCAGGCGCCGACTGGCTGTACAGCCATCTGCTCGACGGCGACCTCGCCAGCAACCACCTGAGCTGGCAATGGGTGGCCGGGACCGCCAGCCACAAGCCCTACCTGTTCAACGCCGACAACGTGGCGAAATACGCGCCGCCCGCATGGCACAGCACAGGCAGCGGCATCGACCAGTCCTACGAAGCGCTGCAAGCATTGGCATACATGGCCCAGACCCTGCGCCCCAACAAAGCGTTCAGCCAGGGCGTTGACGAACCCGCGCTGAGCAACGCTCCACCCATCCACCTGGCCAGCCTGCCCGACCCGGCCGAGGTGGCCGGGCGCGACGTGTGGCTGGTGCATCCCTGGGCACTCGGTCCGCGCCCCAGTGATCTGCCAGCCGATGGCCTGGCGCTGGGCTGGTGGCCAAGCGACTTTCACAGGGATCGGCCCTGGAGCGCAGCGCGCTGGGGTTTTGTGGGTGCCCGCATGGCCGAGCTTGCCCCCAAGTGCTGGATCGCCAGCGGGACGGGATTGGCAGCGGCGCTGACGGGTGCGCGAACCGTTCAAACGCTGGCCAACCCACATATTGATGCGCTGCTGCCTTCCAGGGTGGTGCGCCGACCCGAACGGAAGCTCTTTCACCCTGTCGACCGCCCCTGCGGCTCGTTCTCCCAATGGTGGACGCGCACCTTGCGCAACGTTCAACAGCTGCACCAACTGCCCGGCCTGATCGCGCTGGTCGATGCAGACCCCACAGGATCCCTGTTCGATTGAGCCCCGCGGTCAATGCATCGGCAGGCCAACCACTGTAAATCTCGCCGGGGTCCGTGGAAGCCGCAAAAATAGCGTCCAATGGCCCATGATCCGGATTGAACTGAACATTGAGCTGAACTACACGATCGACGCCGACAACGCCGACTTTGTATTCAACATCCACGCCGCCCACACTTCCCACCAGACGGTTTCCTACGAACGCCTTCAAATCAGCCAACCGGTCGATGCCAAGGTGCACACCGACCCGGCCACTGGCAACCGGTACATGCGCCTGCGCGCGCAGGCAGGACCGCTGCAACTGCGCTACGCCGCCACGGTGGACATCGCCCACCACAAGGCGGACCCATTCGGCATTGCCGAGGTGCCGGTCTACCTGCTGCCTCCAGAAACCATGGGCTACATCTACCCCAGCCGGTATTGCGAGTCGGATCGTTTGCTGCGCATGGCGGCCAATCACTTTGGCCACATGCCTCAGGGTCACGCAAGGGTGCAGGCCATTCGAGACTGGGTGTACCAACACGTGACCTACACCGCCAACTCCACCAATGGCAACACTTCGGCGCTGGACACGCTGATCGAAGAAGTCGGCGTTTGCCGCGATTTCGCGCATTTGATGATCGCCATCTGCAGGGCCTGCAACATGCCGGCCCGCTTCACGACCGGCACCGACTACGGTGCAGACCCGCTGCGCGGGCCGCCCGACTTCCACGCGTATGTCGAGGTCTACCTGGGCGATCGCTGGTACATCTTTGACCCGGCGGGCACGGCCATTCCCATGGGCTTCGTGCGCTTTGGCACCGGGCGCGATGCGGCCGACGTGGCCTTCGCCACCATTTTTGGCAACGTGCTGACGCAAGCGCCCCTGATCCGGGCCGAGGCGCTGGAGCGCCCTTCGCTCGGCATTGAACGGCCGAGCCATTGCAGGCAGGCCCTGTCAACCGATGGTGGCGCAACAAAGGTGGTGACCAACCGGCTGCCTTGACAAAACGCACGGCAGAAAGAAATTTCACCGTTTCCAATCAGGACACCACACTTTTGCGGCATATCTGCTCAGACCTTGGCACGCTTAAGTCATGCCTAAGTCTGGATGGAGATAGTTCTCTCCATTCCAACGGCACATTGCGCAAAGCCCCCCAATTCGAGCATTCCCGAGCCGGCAGGCCCTCGGTGCTGCTTTTCACTTCAACTGGCCAGTCAATTTTTCAGGCAACACAATGAACAACACACGACGCACTTTCATGATGACCGTGGCCGCTGGTGGCGCAGCTTTGGCACTGGCCTCGCGCGCCCAGGCCGCCGACATGCTCGACGAAAAATCGGCGCAGGCCGGTGCACTGGGTTACGTGGCAGACACCACCAAGGCCGACGGCAAGAAATACCCCAAGCACGCCGCCGACCAGGGTTGCCACAACTGCGCCCTGTTCCAGGGCAAGGCCACCGACGCCGCCGGCGGCTGCCCGCTGTTCGCGGGCAAACAAGTGGCCGGCAAGGGCTGGTGCAGCGCCTGGAACAAAAAGGCCTGATATTCCCAGAGGCGTTCGCGAGGCACGCCCTCGCGGCCACCAAAAGCCCGGCCCACTGCGCCGGGCTTTTTATTTGGCGAACAGGCGCGAAATGTCGCTGAACGCTTTCAGTTCGATGGCGTTGCCTGACGGATCCATGAAAAACATGGTGGCCTGCTCGCCCGGCTCGCCCTTGAAGCGGATGTAGGGTTCGATCACGAATTTCGTGCCAGCAGCCTTCAGGCGCTCGGCCATCGCTTCCCAATCGGCCATGGGCAGGACCATGCCGAAATGACGCACCGGCACGCCATGGCCATCGACAGCGTTGGTTGACGCCGCGCCCGCCTCGCCGGGCGCCAGATGGGCCACGATCTGGTGGCCATAGAAGTTGAAATCGATCCACTCGGGGGAGCTGCGTCCCTCTGGGCAACCCATCACACCACCGTAAAACCCGCGCGCCGCCTCCAGGTCGTTGACTGGAAAAGCCAGGTGAAATGGCGACATCATGGCCGGGTTGGTGGCGGGAGCCTGCATGGTGGGTGTAGAGCTGGTCGCGGTGGTCATGGGGCGCTTTCTGGCGGGTTGGAACAGGGCCTCTATCGTAAAACGTTCCTGACAGCGCCGCAGTCGCCAGAAGGCAAAGGATTCGACTTTCGTCCTGCGCCCTTTTGCCGACTGCAAAGCAGATTTTCAGAGATCACGTGCCTTTACAAATTGAAACCCCGAAACCAGCACGGCCAGTGACCACTGGCCACTCACAGGCTCTAGCATCTCGCTGACATCTCTCCCGGAGCCACTGCCATGCCACGACTGACCGCCGCCGATTTTGATCAAGAGCTGCTGATCCTGTTTGATGCCTATGTACACGGCGATCTGGATCGCCGAGGGTTTCTGGAGCGCGCGGGCAAGTTCGCCGTGGGGGGCATGACGGCAGCGGGTTTGCTCACCGCGCTCAGCCCCAACTTTGCAGCGGCGCAAGTGGTGCCCAAAGATGACGCGCGAATCAAGACCGAAATGGTGGACGTACCCTCTCCCTCGGGTTCCGGCTCGATCAAGGCCTACGTGGCCAAGCCGGCCAACGCCGCCGGCAAGCTGCCATCGGTTCTGGTCATCCATGAAAACCGGGGCCTGAACCCGCACATCGAAGACATCACACGCCGCCTCGCGGTGGATGGCTATCTCGCCTTTGCACCGGACGCACTGGCCCCGCTGGGCGGCTACCCAGGCGACGAAGACAAAGCCCGCGCACTGTTTGCCACGCTCGACCAGACGAAAACCCGACAAGACATGATCGCTTCGGCCAGAGCGCTCATGGCGCGGGCCGACAGCACAGGCCGTGTCGGCGTGGTGGGTTTCTGCTATGGCGGTGGCGTGGCCCACATGCTGGCCACAGAGCTGCCCGAGCTTGCGGCGGCCGTACCCTACTACGGCAACGTGCCGCCGACAGACGACGCGGTCAAGGTGAAGACACCGCTGCTGATCCACTTTGCCGGCATGGACGACCGCATCAACAAAGCCTGGCCCCCCTACGAAGCCGCACTCAAGGCGGCCGGTGCGCCCTTCACCGCCTTCACCTACAGTGGCACCCAACACGGGTTCAACAACGACACCACGCCCCGCTACGACGCGGCAGCGGCCACCCTGTCCTGGGATCGCACCATGGCGTTTTTCAAGGAACGGCTCGCCGCCTGAACCAGGTCGCAGGCGCATTGGCAGGGGCGGCCCCCGCTGCCAGAAGGCGATGCCAGCCTGTGCCGCAGAACGCGCAGGGTGGTGAGCACGACGGCTTGGCCCTGCAGGTCTGCTGAGATGCCCCCGCTGCTAGGATGGGCCATGGCGCACCGACCCTCCCCGCATGACGACGATTCCGAGACCAAGCCCAAGCAGGGCCTGATCGCCCGTCTGGACGCGCTGATCTGGGGCGCGCCGTTGAAACCCCACTCAGCCTGGACATCTCTTGGGCTGCGCTGGGTCCGAACGCTGATGATCCTGGGCCGCGATCTCGCTTTTGGCCAGCTCACCTTGCGCGCCATGAGCCTGGTCTACACCACGCTCCTGTCGATCGTGCCGCTGCTGGCCCTGAGTTTCTCCGTGCTCAAAGCGTTCGGCGTGCACAACCAGGTGCAACCCATGCTGGTCAACCTGCTCACCCCCCTCGGCGAGCAAGGCAAGGTGGTCGCCGCCCAGATCGGCGATTTCATCGAACACATGAACGTGGGCGTTCTGGGGGCTGTGGGCCTGGCCTTGCTGCTGTATACGGCGATCTCCCTGATGCAGAAAATCGAGGAGTCCCTCAACTACATCTGGCATGTGTCGCAGGCGCGCAGCCTGGGCGAGCGTTTCAGCCGCTACCTGAGTGTGTTGCTGGTGGGCCCGTTGCTGGTGTTTGCCGCGCTGGGCATCACCGGCTCAATGATGAACGCGGAGATCCTGCGCCAGGTGCTGTCGGTGGAGCTGGTGGAACAGGCTTCAGAAGCCCTGGCCACACTCACGCCCTACATCCTGGTGATCGCGGCTTTCACCTTTGTTTACCTGCTGCTGCCCAACGCGAAGGTCCGATGGACTTCGGCCCTGGTGGGCGGCGTGGTGGGGGGCATCGTCTGGCAAACCGCTGGCTGGCTGTTTGCCACCTTTGTCGCATCTTCGGGCCAATACGCGGCCATCTATTCGGGCTTTCGCCATTTTGGTGCTGTTCATGATCTGGCTCTATGTGAGCTGGCTCGTGTTGCTTTTTGGTGCGAGCGTGGCTTTCTACGTGCAGCACCCGGAATACCTGTACCTCAGCGCCGGTGAGCCTCGCTTGAGCAACCGCGTGCGAGAGCAGTTGGCCATTTCGACCATGCAGTTGGTTGCCGAGCGATTCCTCGAGCAACGAACCCGCGCCATCCGAGGCCGATTTCACCCGCGAACTGGGCGTACCCTCTCATGTTCTGTCCGTTGTGTTGCAAGCCTTGGAAGCTCGCGGACTGCTCGCGCTCACCGCCGATGAGCCATCGCACTATCTGCCCGCACGCGATCCTTCCCTGATCACGGTGCTGCAGGTGCTCGACGCCATTCGGAGCGCCGGTGAAGCGGGCTTCTTCTTGCCCAGCGCGTTGCCAGCCACCGCGTCGGCCAACAGGCTGCTCCAGCAGGTGCAGTCGGCCCTTGAGTCTTCGGTGGGCCACATCACCTTGCGCGACTTGGCAAGCTCCAAGCTTGCGGCCGAACCAGCGGCCACCGACACATCCCAACCCATAGAACCCCACGGCCCACTGACCTTGTGAGCGGGGGTGCCCCAGTTGCCCGCACTCTGGCTATACTGCAGCTTGCTCCGGGGTGCACGGGCCTGCAAAGGTCTGGCGCTGAGATGGTTGAAGAACCAAACCCGTGAACTTGATCTGGCTAGTACCAGCGAAAGAAGAGCGCAGCCCCCAGGGCTTGCACCACCGGTTCCTTGCGGCCCGCTGAGTTTTCAGTGACGCCGATGCAGGCAACCCTCCACCCGTCGGGTGGCGCTCCGGTGCAGGTGTTGATGGGCGGTCCTCCGGAGCTTGAACTTTTTTTGTTTCAAGCCCCACCAGGAGACCGCCGCCATGAACGCCCCCGACAAAATTCCCTTCGCCGACCAGTTCGCTCTCAGCCGCGAACCCTTCCCGGCTTCGCGCAAGGTGCATGTGCCCGGCCAAATGCCGGGCGTGAACGTGCCCATGCGCGAAATTGCGCTCTCCAACGGCGAACGCATCACCGTCTACGACACCTCCGGCCCCTACAGCGACCCCACCGCCAGCATCGACATCCGCCACGGATTGCCCGACCTGCGCGGCCCCTGGCTGGATGCCCGCAGCGACACCGAACGCTACGAAGGCCGGCAGCGCGCCGCGCTGGACGATGGCGTGAAGAACGAGGCCGAGCAGAACAACACCACCATCGAGCGCATCCAGGCATTGCGCGCCGAGGCTGCGGGCCTGCAGCGCACACCGCGGCGAGCGAAATCGGGCCAGAACGTGACCCAGATGCACTATGCGCGCCAAGGCATCGTGACACCCGAAATGGAATACGTGGCGATCCGCGAAAACGGCAAGCGCGAATGGATGAAGGAATACCTGGGCGATCCGGCCCGCGAAGCGCGGCTGCGCGGCAACCCGATGGGCGCGCGCATTCCCGAGATCGTTCACGCCCGAATTCGTGCGCGAAGAGGTGGCGCGCGGACGCGCCATCATCCCGGCCAACATCAACCACCCCGAGGTCGAGCCCATGGCCATCGGGCGCAACTTTGGCGTCAAGATCAACGCCAACATCGGCAACTCGGCCGTCACTTCCAGCATTGAAGAAGAGGTCGACAAACTGGTGTGGGCGATCCGCTGGGGCGCCGACAACGTGATGGACCTGTCCACCGGCAAGAACATCCACACCACGCGCGACTGGATCGTGCGCAACAGCCCGGTGCCGATTGGCACCGTGCCGATCTACCAGGCGCTGGAGAAAGTGGGCGGTGTGGCCGAGGACCTGACCTGGGCCATCTACCGCGACACCCTGATCGAGCAGGCCGAGCAGGGCGTGGACTACTTCACCATCCACGCCGGCGTGCGCCTGGCCTATCATCCACCTCACCGCGCAGCGCCGCACCGGCATCGTCTCGCGCGGCGGCTCCATCCTCGCGAAATGGTGCATCACACACCACAAGGAAAACTTCCTCTACACGCACTTCGACGAGATCTGCGAGATCATGAAGGCCTACGACGTGAGCTTCTCGCTGGGCGACGGCCTGCGCCCCGGCAGTGCCGCGGACGCCAACGACGAAGCCCAGTTCGCCGAACTCAAGACCCTCGGCGAGCTCACCCAAGTGGCCTGGAAGCACGACGTGCAGACCATGATCGAAGGCCCCGGCCATGTGCCCATGCACATGATCCAGGCCAACATGGACGAGCAGTTGAAGCACTGCCACGAGGCGCCGTTCTACACGCTGGGCCCGTTGACCATCGACATCGCACCCGGCTACGACCACATCGCCTCGGCCATCGGCGCGGCCATGATCGGCTGGATGGGCACCTCCATGCTCTGTTACGTGACGCCCAAGGAACACCTGGGTCTGCCAGATCGCGACGACGTGAAGCAGGGCATCATGGCCTACAAGATCGCGGCCCACGCGGCCGATATTGCCAAGGGCCACCCTGGCGCCCGGGCGCGCGACGACGCCATGAGCAAGGCGCGCTTCGAGTTCCGCTGGCGCGACCAGTTCGCGCTCGGTCTGGACCCACAGACGGCCGAGGACTACCACGACGAAACCCTGCCCAAGGACTCCTCCAAAGAAGCGCACTTCTGCAGCATGTGCGGGCCGAAGTTCTGCTCGATGAAGATCACGCAGGACGTGCGCGACTACGCCGCCACCAAGGGTGTGAGCGACGAGCAGGCGCTGGCCGAAGGCATGGCGCAAAAGAGCGCCGAATTCAAGGCCGTGGGCGGCGAGTTCTACGTGCCCGTGTCGTCCATCGCCACCAAAGGCTGAGCCGTGAAACGCATTGGCATCGCCGGTGCGGGCGTGCTCGGGCGGCTGCTGGCCTGGCGGTTGTCGCGGGCCGGGCACAGCGCCACGGTGTTCGACCCGGCGCCGGGACCGGATGCACCGGCCACTGGCTCCCTGGCGGCGAGCCCGGCTCACGCGGCCGGCTTCACCGCCGCCGGCATGCTCAGCCCCATCGCGGAGCTGGACAACGCCGGCCCGCAGATCGCGCGCCTGGGCTGGCGCTCGCTGGCCCTGTGGCGCGAGGCAGCGGACACGCTGCGCGCCGAGGGCTGCCTTGCGCCGCTGTTTGAACAGCACGGCAGCCTGATGCTGGCCCACGGCGCCGACCTGGGCGCGGCCCGTCGCGTGATGGCCCGGCTGGACATGGCGCCGTCGCTGGCCGCCGAGCTGCCGTCGCCACAGCCGCTGGACCGCGCGGCGCTGGCTGCACTGGAGCCGGCGCTCACCCAGGGCCTGCACGCCTGGCTGCTGCCCGATGAAGCGCAGGTCATGTCGCGCGACATGCTGACCGCGCTGGCGGTGCACGCGCCCAACGTGCACTGGTGCTGGGGCAAGCGCGTGGAACGCGTGGAGCCGAGCGTGCTGCATGTGGCGGACGAAGGGCCCGTTCAGTTCGATCTCGCCATCGATGTGCGCGGTGTGGGCGCGAAACCCGATCTGCCCTTGCGCGGCGTGCGCGGCGAGGTGGTGTGGCTGCACGCCCCCGGCGTGCGCCTGCAGCGCCCGGTGCGCCTGCTGCACCCGCGCCACCGCGTCTACATCGTGCCGCGCCCGGGCAATCTCTTCGTGATCGGCGCCAGCGAAATCGAGAGCGAAGACCGCTCGCCTGTGAGCCTGCGCAGCGCCGTGGAACTGATGGCCGCGGCGCAGAGCGTACTGCCCGGGCTGGCCGAAGCGCGCATCGTGCACATGGAGGCCAACCTGCGCCCCGCCCTGCCCGATAACGAGCCCCGCATCCACGCCGCGCCCGGCCTGCTGCGCATCAACGGCCTGTTTCGCCACGGCTGGCTGCTGGCGCCGGCGCTGGTGCAAGACGCGTTGCTGGAATTGGGAATCCCCCATGCGCCGCTGCGCGGCGTCCCCCCTCCCGCTCCGGAGGGGGCACGCAACCTGCGGCCGGGCCAAGCCTGTTCCGCGGCTACCGCCGGCACACCCCGCACGCCGACTGCCTCCCGAGATGTTCCACCTGTGCCGCGATCCGGCACCTTGAAACCATGCTGATCTTCAACGACCTGCCACTGCCCTGTCCAAACGCCCTGACGCTCGCCCAACTGCTCGAATCGCAGCAGGTGGATGAACGCCAAGTGGCCACCGCCGTCAACGGCACGTTCGTGCCGCGCGACCAACGCGCCACCACCGAACTGCAGCCCGGAGACACCGTGCTGACCTTTCAACCATCGTCGGAGGCTGAGCCATGACCACATCACAATGGTCACCCTACGGCATCGCGCTCGGCAGCCGCTTCCTGCTCGGCACCGCCGGTTACCCCTCGCCACAGGCTGCTGGCCGACAGCATCGCCGCCAGCGGCACGCAGGTGGTCACGGTGGGGCTCAAGCGAACGCTGGCCGCCCATGGCGACAACGGCTTCATAGAGATCATCCGCGCCGCCATGCGCGAGCAAGGTGCGCGCCTCTTGCCCAACACAGCTGGTTGCCGCACCGCGCACGAAGCCATCACGCTGGCCCACATGGCGCGCGAGCTCTGCGACACCCACTGGATCAAGCTTGAAGTGGTCGGAGACGAACACACCCTGCAGCCCGACCCCTGGGGCACGGTGGAAGCAGCGGCCCAGCTCATCAAAGATGGCTTCGCCGTGTTCCCCTATTGCACCGACGATCTGGTGACCTGTCAGCGCCTGCTCAACGCAGGCTGCGAGGTGCTGATGCCCTGGGGCGCGCCGATCGGGTCGGGCCAGGGATTGCTGAACCCCTTCGCGCTGCGCACGCTGCGCGCGCGCCTGCCGAATGTTCCACTGATCGTGGACGCCGGCATCGGCGCGCCCAGCCACGCGGCGGCGGCGATGGAGCTGGGCTTTGACGCGGTGCTCCTGAACTCCGCCGTTTCACAGGCTGTGGACCCGGTGCGCATGGCGCGCGCGTTTGGCCAGGCCATCGAGGCCGGACGGGGTGCCTACGAGGCCGGCGTGATGGCGGCGCAAGACATGGCGGTGGCAAGCACACCGGTCTGTGGTCACCCCTTCCTCATCCCATGAACACACATCCCATCATCTGGAGCATCGCCGGCTCCGACAGCGGCGGCGGCGCGGGCCTCGCGGCCGATCAGCGCGCCGCTGACGCCCTCAAAGTGCACCTTTGCCCCATCGTGGCTGCGGTCACTGCCCAGAACACGGTGGCGGTGACCCAGGTGTGTGCGGTGGCACCCGAACTGCTCGACGCGCAACTCGCCGCGCTCGCCACCGACCTGCCGCCAAGCGTGATCAAGACCGGCCTGCTTGGCAGCGCGGCCAACGCCCAAGTCGTCGCGCGATGGACAGACCGTCTGCGCCAGCGAGGCCCGGTGCAACTGGTGATCGACCCGGTGTTGCGCGCCACCACAGGTACCTCGTTTGCAGACGATGCTTTGCTGCAGGCCTACCGCGAAGAACTGCTGCCACGCGCCAACGTGCTCACCCCCAACCAGCAGGAAGCCCTGGCCCTGCTGCCCGACGCAACCCCAGGCGATTTGCCCGCCATGGCCCGCGCCTTGCAAGCGCTGGGCCCCGACACCGTCTGCATCACAGGCGGTGACGCCCAACACCCCCTGGCCCTGGATTGGTTGCACACGCCCCATGCCAAAGGCTGGCTTTCGCTGCCCCGCGTACCCACCCCACACCACCATGGCACTGGCTGCACCTTTGCCAGCGCGCTGGCGGCAGGCATCGCGCGCGGCTTCGTGGCCGCCGATGCGGCCGTGCTCGCCAAAATGGCCACCGCCCACGCGCTGCGCCATGCGCGCGCCATCGGCCAGGGCGCCGGGCCGGTCTGCGCGCTCAGTGGCTTTGAACTCGCGCCCGACTTGCTGCCCCACCTGTCGCTCGACGAGCAACCCCCTTTGCACTGGCTCACGCGCCAACGCGCCCCCGATCCTGGCGTCTATGCCATCGTGGACAGTGCGGAGCGCGCGCAAGCGGTGCTGCGTGCCAGCCCCACGGTCACAACGCTGCAACTGCGCATGAAGCGCCCCGCCCACATGGCAGACGACCGCTGGCAAGCCCTGCTGAACGACAGCATCCAGCGCTGCCAAGCCGCCGCCGATGCCGCCGGGGTCGGTCTCTTCATCAACGACCACTGGCAAGCAGCCCTGACCGCCGGCGCGCGGGCGCTGCACCTGGGCCAGGAAGACCTGCTCGCGTTGGCAGCGGCCGATCGCCAGCGCCTGCAGCAGGCGCGCGCCAATGGCGTGCGCCTGGGCTTGAGCTCTCACAGCCTTTGGGAGCTGTGCCGGTCAGCTGCCCTCGCTCCCGACTACATCGCCTGCGGTCCCATCTGGCCCACCACCACCAAAGACATGCCCTGGCTTCCCCAGGGGCTGGACAACCTCGCCTGGTGGGCACACATGTCACCAGCGCCAGTGGTGGGCATCGGCGGCATTCTGGACCCCGATCAATTGCGCGCAGTGGCCGCTGCCGGTGCGGGCGGCGGATGCGTGGTGCGCGGTCTGGGAGAGGCGCCAGCCCAAAGCTTGCCTGGCTGGCTGGGCGCCTGGCGAGCCGGCAGGTTGGCTCGCGATGGCGCGGCGTCGCCAGGTGCCGCTCCATCACAGGGCATCGCCTGCGGCTGGCCCCACCCGAGCCTGCCTCAGGTTCTGCCCCCGCAGCCTTGACAAGAGCGCACGCTTCGTAGAATCGGTTCACAAGCCCCGACCTTCCATCCCGGGAACCCCAAGGAGCCGCCATGACACCGACGCCACCATCGGCGCTGCAACGCCTGCTCGTTGCCACCGACTTTTCCCCCGCTGCCGTTCTGGCGGGTCGGCGCGCCGCGCAGTTGACCCTGCAAAGCCAGGGGCAGCTGCGCCTGCAGCATGTCATGAGCAACAGCCTGATGGACGACTTGCGCCATTGGCTCGTGCCAGGCGAGCCGTGGCAAGAGCGCGTGCACCAGCAGGCCGGGGCGTCACTGAAGGCGCAGGCAGATCGGCTGCAAGCAAGCCACAGCGGCGTTGCGATCGAAAGCCGCCTCACCGACGGCGCACCGGTTCAGATGATCTCCGAGGCCGCGCGCGATTGGCCAGCCGACCTGATCGTGGTGGGCGCCCGCGGCGACAACCCCTTGCACCATCTTTTCATCGGTACCACCGCTGAGCGCCTGCTGAGCAAAGCCGAGCGGCCCATGCTGGTGGTGCGAGACGAACCCGAAGGCAGCTACCAACGCGTGCTGCTGCCCATGGACTTCTCCCCCTGGTCTGAAAGCGCCATTCCACTGGCCCGGGCGATGGCGCCAGGCGCCCATCTTGTCCTCATGCACAGCTTCGCCATCCCGTTCGAAGAAAAGCTTCGGTTCGCGGGTGTCGACGATGACACCCTGGACCACTACCGAGAGCGCGCCAGGCAAGATGCCAGTGACCACCTCAACGCCTTGGTTGATCGCCACAGCCTGCAGCCGCAAGACTTCACGCTCAGCCTCACCGAAGGCGATGCCCCTGTCCACATCTTGCGGGTGGCAGCCGAGCGCGCATGCGACCTGATCGTGATCGGGAAACACGGCCGCCAGGCGGCCGAAGACTTGTTGCTGGGCAGTGTGACCCGCCATGTGCTGGCCGAAGCCCCTTGCGACGTGTTGGTCTCCGCCTTGCGCGCCTGACCCGGTGCTTCTGCCAACATGAACAGCGCCCACCCCAGCCCGCCCGAAGGCCCGAACGACGGCGACCTGCCCCCGCTCAACGCAACGCCTGCAGGCTTGTACCGTCACTACAAAGGTGGCTGGTACGAAGTGATCGAGACCGTGCGCTGCAGCGAAACCCTGCAAGGACTCACGCTCTACCGCGCGCTTTACGGCGGCTTCGGTTTGTGGGCCCGCCCCGCCGCGATGTTCAACGGGTCAGGGTTGTTCGAAGGTCGCCATCAGGCACGCTTCGTGCACCACGATCCGGCCAGCGTTCCATTGGGCGATTTGCCCACCGCCCATGCCCTGATCGCCCACCTTCGCGGCCTGGCTTCGCGCCGTGGCATGGACCTCGACCGCGCCTTGCGGCACCCCCCACCCGAACCCACCACTTGTTGCGAACGGGGGTGCAACGGCTGCGTATGGGAGGGGTTTTACGGGGCGCTGCACCAGTGGCGCGAAGACGCTTTGGCGATGCTGGACGGCTGAGACGACCGCGTTTCACATGTCCCGGCGCGATCTGCGGCCGCGGATGAACAGCGCCTCTAGAACAGCGCCTGCTGCGGCCGCAGCGCCTCGGGCGTGAACTTCGAGAGCGCCAGCGCATGGCGCTCTCGCTGGTAGCCCAGGCGGTCGCAGGTTTTCACGAACCGCTGGCGCAGCAAGTCGGCCCAGATGCCCTGGCCTTTCATGCGCGAAGCGAAATCGGCGTCGTAGTCTTTGCCGCCGCGCATGTCCTGCACCCGCGCCATCACGCGCTCGGCGCGATCGGGGTAGTGCAGCGCCAGCCATTGGCGGAACATGGGAGCGAGCTCCCAGGGCAAGCGCAGCACCTGGTAAAACGCCCGCCGTGCCCCTGCCTCATAGGCCGCTTCCAGACACGCTCCATGTCATCGTTGATGAACGGGATTTGCGGCGACACGCTCACCCCCACCGGAATGCCCGCCTCGGCCAGTGTGCGGATCGTGCGCAAACGGCGATATGGCGCGGCCGCGCGCGGCTCCAGAATGCGGGCGAGCTTGGCGTCCAGCGTGGTGATGGTCACGTAGACCGCCGCCAGGTTTTGCGCCCCCATGGGCGCCAGCAGATCGATGTCGCGCTCCACGCCGCTGCCTTTGGTAACGATGGCCAGCGGGTGGTTGGCCTGGCTCAGGATTTCGAGCGCCCCGCGCGTGAGCCGCAGCTCGCGCTCGATGGGCTGGTAAGCATCGGTCACCGTGCCAATCGCCAGCAGCTCCGGCCGGTAACTGGGCTTGGCAATTTCCGCGCGCAGCAACGTTGTCAGGTTGCGCTTGGCGATCAACTGTGTTTCAAAGTCCAGCCCGGGTGAGAGGTTCAGGTAGCTGTGGCTCGGACGGGCGTAGCAATACACGCAACCATGCTCACAACCCCGATAAGGATTGAGCCCGAGGTTGAAACCGATGTCGGGCGAATCGTTGCGCGTGATCACGCTGCGCGCATCTTCAAAGCGCACCTGGGTCGCCGGGGCGAACGCTTCTTCTCCCTGCGCGATCCGGGCTTCAGCCGTGCCCCAGCCGTCGTCGAACGCTGCCCTGGCATCGCGCTCGAACCGGTGCGGCTGGCTGTGGGCAACGCCTCGGCCCTTGATGGCTTGGAGAGGTACGATGAATTCGGTCATGGCATCGATACTGTACACATAAACAGTAAAATTGACATGCACCACTCATCGAAAAGTCCCCTCGCAGCGCCTCCTCAGGTCGCACCTGCGATGATCCTGACGCAACGACGTGCCATTTCGCTCCCCACCGCCCATCTGCCCATGCCCTCCACACTTTCCGAACAGCCCTCCGACGCCATCGTCAGCGTGCGCGGCGTCAGCAAAATCTACGCAGGCGGCTTCCAGGCGCTCAAGAAGATCGATCTCGACATCCACCGCGGCGAAATTTTCGCCCTGCTCGGCCCCAACGGTGCCGGCAAGACCACGCTGATCAGCCTCATCTGCGGCATGACCAATGCCACCTATGGCACGGTGATCGCCGATGGCCACAACACCGTGAGCGACTACCGCGCCGCGCGCGCCACGATAGGTCTGGTGCCGCAAGAGCTGCACACCGATTCGTTTGAAACCGTGTGGGCCACGGTGAACTTCAGCCGCGGCCTGTTCGGCAAAGGCGCCCAACCCCGCCTATATCGAAAAAATCCTCAAAGACCTTTCGCTCTGGGACAAGAAAGACAACAAGATCATGACGCTGTCTGGCGGCATGAAGCGCCGTGTGCTGATCGCCAAGGCGCTGTCGCACGAGCCCAAAATCCTGTTTCTCGACGAACCCAGCGCGGGCGTTGACGTGGAACTGCGCCACGACATGTGGCGGCTGGTGCGCGAGTTGCGCGAAGCGGGCACCACCATCATCCTCACCACGCACTACATCGAAGAAGCCGAAGACATGGCCGACCGCATCGGCGTCATCCGAAAAGGCGAGCTGATCCTGGTGGAAGACAAAGACGTGTTGATGCGCAAGCTGGGCAAAAAACAGCTCACGCTCACCTTGCAGCAACCACTGGCCGCACTGCCCGAAAGCTTGAAGGCCTGGCCCCTGGAAATCGCCGGCGAGGGCACCACCCTGGTCTATACCTTCGATACCCAAAAGGAAGACACCGGCATCGCTGCCCTGCTGCGCGCGCTGGCCGAACAAGGCATCGATTTCAAAGACCTGCACTCCAGCGAAAGCTCGCTGGAGGAAATTTTCGTCAGCCTGGTCCACAACAACAAGGAAGCGGTGACGGCATGAACGGTTTGAACATCCACGGCATCCGCGCCATCTACATGTTCGAAATGAACCGCACATTTCGAACCCTGGCGCAAAGCATCATCGCGCCAGTGCTATCCACATCGCTGTACTTCATCGTCTTCGGCTCGGCCATCGGCTCGCGCATGGGCGACATCGGCGGCGTGAGCTACGGCGCCTACATCATCCCTGGCCTGCTCATGCTCTCGCTTCTGAGCGAAAGCATTTCCAACTCGGCTTTCGGTATCTACATGCCCAAATGGTCGGGCACGATTTACGAGTTGCTCAGCGCGCCGGTCAACTGGGTGGAAGTCTTGCTGGGCTATGTGGGCGCAGCGGCCACCAAATCGTTGACGCTGGGCGCGCTCATTCTGCTCACCTCGCGGGCCTTCGTGTCCTACGAAATCCAGCACCCGGTCTGGATGGTGTGCTTCATGGTCTTGACGGCCATCACCTTCTGCCTCTTTGGCTTCATCATCGGCCTGTGGGCCGACAGCTTCCAGAAACTGCAGGTGGTTCCCCTGCTGGTCGTCACGCCGCTGACCTTCCTCGGTGGCGCGTTCTACAGCATCAACATGCTGCCACCCATCTGGCAAACCGTCTCGCTGTTCAACCCGGTGGTCTACCTCATCAGCGGCCTGCGCTGGGCGTTCTACGGCCAGGCCGACGTGCACATTGCCGTGAGCGTGGGCATGACGCTGGGCTTCATGGCCATTTGTCTGGGCGTGGTCTGGTGGGTATTCAAAACCGGGCATCGCATCCGCCGCTGAGCGCCTGAAACTGCAGCGACCCGCCCGGTGCCGGGGGTAAGATGGATCGCATGACCGTATCCATCCGATTTTTAGGCGCAGCAGGCACCGTGACCGGCTCCAAATACCTCGTCGAACACGAAGGACAGAGCCTGATGGTGGACTGCGGGCTGTTCCAAGGCTACAAACAGCTGCGCCTGCGCAACCGTGAGCCATTGCCGGTGCTGCCCAATCACATCGGCGCCGTGCTGCTGACCCACGCCCATCTGGACCACACCGGTTACCTGCCCCTGCTGGCCAAAGAAGGCTTTCATGGCAAGGTCTGGGCCACCGAAGCCACACGCGATCTGGCCGCCATTCTGTTGCCCGACAGCGGCCACATTCAGGAAGCCGACGCCGACTTCGCCAACCGCCACGGTTTCTCCAAACACACGCCCGCGCTGCCGCTGTACACCGAGGCCGACGCCATGCGCTGCCTCAAGCAGATCCGCACCGTGGCCATGGGCCGCCCGTTTGAACCCGTGCCCGGCTGGCAGGCAACGTTCTTCGGCGCAGGTCACATCCTCGGGCGCTGCCAGTGTGTTGCTGGAAGTGGGGGGACGGCGCATCGTGTTCTCTGGCGATCTGGGCCGTCCCGACGATGTCTTGATGTTGCCCCCGGCGCCACCGCCAGCGGCCGACACGGTGGTGATCGAATCCACCTATGGCAATCGGGAGCACCCTATAGACGACGTGTTCGCCGAACTCGGCCCGGCCTTGCAACGGTGCGCTGCACGCGGCGGCACCGCTGTGGTGCCCGCGTTCGCGGTGGGCCGCGCACAGGCCTTGTTGCATGCCATCGCCGGGCTCAAAGCCCGAGGCGAGTTGCCTCACGGGCTGCCGATCTACCTCGACAGCCCCATGGCCATCCACACCACCGGGCTCTATGGCCGCCACATGGGCGAGCACCGCCTGGACGCCTCACAAGTGCAAGCCATGGAGTCGGTGGCCAAGATGACGCGCACCACGGATGAATCCAAAGCCATCGCCATGCAACACGGGCCCAAAGTGATTCTCTCGGCCAGCGGCATGGCCACCGGCGGGCGCGTGCTGCACCACCTGGCCAAATACCTCGGCGACCACCGCAACGTGATCGTGCTCACCGGCTACCAGGCCCCCGGCACCCGCGGCGCCACGCTCGCCGCAGGCGGCAAAACGCTGCGCATGCATGGTCAAGACCTGCCCGTGCGCGCCGAGATCGTGCAACTCACCGCCGCCTCGGCCCACGCCGATGCCAACCAGCTGCTGGCCTGGCTGCGCTCCATGCCCTCGGCACCCCAGCGCGTATTCGTGACCCATGGCGACCCCGACGCGTCCGACCAGCTGCGCCACCGCATTGAATGTGAACTCAAATGGCCCGCCCTGGTCCCAGAACATGGCAGCACCTGGCCTGCCTGACCCCACACCGCTTTTCAACACCTGACCACATGACGATCCGCCCCACACTGTTCGCTTCTGCTCTGCTGCTCGCCATCACCCCCATCGTCCACGCCCAATCCAGTGCGGCCGACAGCGCCGAATTCCAGGCCTGTCTGCAACGCCTGCAACCCATGGCCAGCGCCAAAGGCGTGCAGCGCGGCACCTTCGAGCGCCTGACGCAGGGGCTGGAGCCCGACATGAGCGTGATCGAAAAGCTCGACTACCAGCCCGAGTTCCGCTCAGCTATCTGGGACTACCTCAGCGGCCTGGTCGATGACGAGCGCGTGGCAGAAGGCCAGGCCATGCTCGCCAGACACGCCGAAACGCTCAAGCAGGTAGAGCAGCGCTTTGGCGTGGACCCAGCCACCGTGGTCGCGGTATGGGGGGTTGAGAGCAACTTCGGCCAGACCTTCGGCAGCTACCCGCTGGTGCAATCGCTGGGCACGCTCTCATGCTTCGGCCGCCGCCAGAGTTACTTCCGCGGCGAACTGTTCTCAGCCATGCGCATCGTGCAAAAAGGCGATGTGCCGGTCGAACGCCTGGTAGGCTCCTGGGCCGGTGCCTTTGGCCATACCCAGTTCATGCCCAGCACCTTCGAGCGCCTGGCCGTGGACTTCGACGGCGACGGCCGAGCCGACCTGATGGACAACGCCAGCGATGCGCTGGCCTCCACCGCCAACTTCCTGAAAAAGGCCGGCTGGCGCACCGGTCAGCCCTGGGGTCTGGAAGTAAAACTGCCCAGCGGCTTCAACACCGCCAACGAAGGCCGCCGCACCAAACGCGCCATCAGCGAATGGGTTTCGCGCGGCGTGACATCGGTCGACGGCTCGCCCCTGCCCACCAACGCCGGCAGCGCCGGCCTGCTGACACCCGCCGGCCCGACCGGCCCGGCTTTCCTCGTGTTCCGCAACTTCGATGCCATCTACAGCTACAACGCCGCCGAAAGCTACGGCCTGGCCATCGCCCACCTGAGCGACCGCCTGCGCGGTGCGGGCAACTTCGCCACCCCCTGGCCCACCGACGACCCCGGCATTTCCCGCGCGGAACGCCGCGAGTTGCAGGGTCTGCTGATCTTGCGCGGCCACGACATTGGCGCAGTGGACGGCATGCTCGGCGAAAAAAGCCGCGCGGCGATCAAGATAGAACAAGAGCGACTCGGGCAAGAACCCACAGGGCGCGGCGGGATGAAGATATTGCAGGCGCTGCGCTGAAATTGGTTTTCGCGCCAAAGGCTCACAACACGGACCGCCCACCCAAGAGGCCGCCAAGACTTCAGCGTTGTTTACGACTCTATTAGAAGGCGCTTCCTCAACACAAGAGTGGTCAACGCCTTGCTTTCAACTTTCCAGTCCGTCGGGCCCAAGCCAGCAGCATGGCTGCATCAGAAATCGCAAACGTCAAGGCACTTGAAATTGCACCGGAAAGCGAAAGGGTACCGCCCAAGTACCCCATGACAAGGGTAACCAGTGCAAACAAAAAAGAGGCCCCACACACCGACACCCAGTATCCCTGTCGACTTGAAAACTTCGACAGCGTTTCGCATGTGGCCGCCGCCAATGCACATCCGAATCCAAACAACACAAGCGGTCATCGCTCCGGTCCAGACCAGCGCAAAAACCGAAGGTCCATGCTCAAAAGCGATGACCGAAATCAGCAATACAGCGAAGAGAAGGGTTGCATCAAAAGTGAACGGCCTCACTTTGAAAAAACTTCCGAGCCAGCGACTCCGTGATTTTGACAAACGAAGCCTCGCTCACATCCACCCGAACTGCGCCCGAACATCCCGAGCCGTCACGTTCACTGGCGCTGTCGGTGCGCTGATGTATTGGCGCAAGTTGGGCGCGCGCACGCCGCCACCGTCTTGCCCCAACACGGCCACCGCCTTGATGTGCCAGCCGTTTTCGCGCAGCGTGGCCACGTAAGACTGGGCGTCAGGGTACTCTTCCAGGTCGGTCTTGTTGGCACCCGGCGCGAGGCAGAAAATCACCGCTTCGCAGCGCGCTCGCGCCACCTCGGCCATGAAATTGCCCACCGAAGTGCGCGTGGTTTGCAAGGCCCCCACCCGCGCGTAGAAGCGCACGGGCCGCTTGCCGGTCTGCAGCTGAATGTCTCTCACGCTGCGGTTGAAGCAGCCCGTGAGGCTGCGCACGACGGAGGTCTTTCGGGTGTTGGCATTGCCAATCAGGATGTACGCGTCCATAAAACTCTGGTCGAAAAAAAGGCAGCCTGGGCTGCCGAAAATTATGCCAATTTCACGGCGGTGCCACTCACCGCCACCATCATCATGCCGTTGTTCTCGCCCATGACTTCGTAATCAAAATCAATGCCGATCACACCGGTGGCGCCCAGCTCTTTGGCCGCCTCAATCAAACCTTCAACGGCGGCATCGCGCGCGCCCGCCAGCGCCCGTTCGTAGCCACCCGCCCGACCACCGACCACATCGCGCACGGAGGCAAACATGTCGCGAAAGATGTTGGCGCCAATGATGGCTTCACCATTGACCACGCCCAGGTACTGGTTCATCTCGATGCCAGGCGGCGTGGTGGTGCTCAGGAAAAAATTGTTGCTCTTGGAAAACCAGCCCATGTGATCGCTCCCTCGCGTGACACGCACCGCCATGCGGGTGCGCTCACAACATTGTGCCGCATCCCACAGGTCACCAAAGAGGCTGCAGCTTCCCTCCAACCAGACCCCAGGCGCGCTGGGCCATGGCGCGCGCCTCCAGTTCATCGTGCGTCACCAGAATGGCGGTCATGCCGGCGGCCTCTATGCGCTCGCGAAATTCGTTGCGCAGTTGCTCGCGCAGCGTTGCATCGAGCGCGGAAAACGGTTCATCCAGCAAAAGTGCGCGCGGTTGCGTGATCAAGGCGCGAGCCAAAGCCACGCGCTGCTGCTCACCGCCAGACAGCGTCCACACACGCGCCTTGGCATGGTCACCCAGACCAAAGCGCTGCAACATTTCGCGCGCCTGCTCGCGCGCAGCGGCTTTTTCAACGCCCTGCTCCACCAGGCCAAAAGCCACGTTGTCTTGCACATTGAGATGGGGAAACAACGCAAAGTCCTGGAACATCAACGCAAAGCCACGCCGCTCAGGGGGCAGATCGGTGATGTCTGCGCCATCGAACCACACGCTGCCCGACTCCGGCACTTCAAGGCCGGCCACCATCTTCAAAAGCGTGCTTTTGCCGCTGCCCGAGGCGCCGAGCAGCGCCACCGTCTCGCCGGAGTCCACATTCAGGCTCACGTCGGCAAGCAGCGGACGGTGATCCCACTGTTTGCTCAGGTTGCGCAGTTCAAGCATGGTGGGCATTGTCCTTTTTCTGCGCCGGGCCTTCGATCAGTGTGAAGGCCAGCAGCGCCAGCAACATCAACAGGCAGGCCAAAACCAGGGCAGCCTCCAGATTGGCGGCACCGGGCCTGCCCAGGCGCTGGTATATCAGCGTGGTGAGCGTGGTCCATTCAGGGCGGGATAGAAACAGCGACACCGCGAACTCCCCCAATGCTGTGGCCGCAGCAAACGCCATCCCGCGCCGCAATGCCGAACCCACCAGCGGCAGCGTCACCCGCCACACCACGCGCCACGGCTTGGCACCCAGGGTGGCTGCCGCCTGCGCGTAACTGGCGGGCAGGTTGTCCAGCGCCGCGGTGAGCGACTTGGCCACAAACGGATACGCCAGCAGCGCATAGGCTCCCACCAGCAATGCCAGGCTTGCCGTCCAGCCGGGGTAAAGCAGCAACAGGCCAAACGCCACCGTCACTGGCGACACCACAAAAGGCAAATACGCCGCCGCGCGCCAGGCCAGGGCCCAGCCATGGGAAGCGCCAGCGGCATCCAGGCCGCGCAAGGCCAATGCGTGGCTCAACCCCAGGCCAGTGGCCAAAACCAAAGCCATGGCCGAGAACCGCAAGGTGTTCCACAAGGCAGCCAAGGTGTCCGGCTCCATCAGCACCTCAACGCCCGAGCCGAGCAGCAGCGCTTTGGCCGCTTGCAACACAATGGCCAAGAGAGGCGCAGCACACACCAGCAGCAGCACACCCACCGCGGCCCATACCGCCAACCATTGCGCAAGGCCCACTGGCCGCCGGCGCGCAACCGGCGTTACCCGACCGGGCGCCGCCAGGCGTTTCTCCAGCCATGCGTAGCCGAGTGCAACACCGCCAGTCAGCAGCAACATCCACACCGCCAAAACCCCCGCCTGACCCAGTTCCAGTTCATGCGCCACCAGCGAATAGATTTCGACTTCGACCGTGGCAAAGCGCTGCCCGCCCAGGATCAGCGCCAGGCCAAAGCCTGAAAAACAATAGAGGAAGACAAGGCACAAAGCCGAGGACAGCCAGGGCGCGATCGTCGGCCATTCCACGCGCCAGAACGCCCGCCAGGGTGTGGCACCCAGCGTCCGCGCAGCGGCCACACGCGGCGCGCTCACCTGCTCCAGCGCATCCGCGCCCGCGCGCACCACCAGACACAGGTTGAAAAACAGGTTGCCGTACAGCAACAGCCAGGGCGTCTCTTCCAAAGACCAGCCCGCCGCCGCCATTGGTTCACCAAACCAGCCGCGCGGTCCCCACAAAGCCAAAACCCCCATGGCGGCGACCAGGGTGGGCACCACGAAGGGCAGCATCAACAAGCGCTGCACCAACGAGCGCCCAGGAAACTCGCGCCGCGCCAATACCCAGGCCACAGGCAGGCCCAGCAACAAAGCCAACACGCAGGTGATTGCCGCCTGCAGAAACGACCACACCACCCGCCAACGCAAGTAATCGTCTTGCCACAAAGCCAGCCAGCGCAAAGGCTCACTGCCTGCCAACTCACCCGATCCAAAACCCTCGATCAGCAAGCGAACAACTGGCGCCACCAGAACCAACGCCAGGAAGGCCAATGGCAACAGCGCCAAAGAACGCGAAGTCAGGCGAGACACAAGATCGGATCAACACCAAAAGAACGACGAGCACAAAGGCCCCAACCAGGAACGCCTCGGACCCGGCTTTGCCGGTCCGTCAGCATTGCCCCTTGAAGGGCTGGGCGACGCACTCCATGTGTCGCGATGGGGGTGGGCAAAGCCGGGCGGGGGGTCATTTCAATACGGTTTTCGTCCACCGCTGCAGCCAGGCCTTGGACTGCGCCTCGGTCAAGGGCGCCTTCAATTCGTCAAATGTGACGGGCTCAACTGCGTGTTGCTTGATCACATCCACACGGTTCGCGCCTTTGACCGCCGGGAACACCCACATGGTCGTCTGCAGCGCCTCTTGCGCCGCATCGGAACGCAGGAACTCGATGAACTTGCCAGCCGCCTCTTTCGCCGTCGGGCTTGCCACCCTTGACCAAAGCCACACCTTCGACCTGGCGGAAAACGCCGCCTTTGAGAAACAGGTTGGCCGTGGGCGGCTCGGTGATCTTTTCCTTGCTGTAAAACACCTCGGCCGCCGGGCTGCTGGTGTAGCTGACCACGATGGGATAAGCACCGCCATTGCGCGAGAACTCGGTGTAATAGGCCTCGCTCCAGCCCTTGACCACCTTCACGCCATTGGCACGCATCTGCTTCCACCACGCAAAAGCGCCCTCTTCGCCCAGGCCAGCGATGGTGGCCAGCATGAACGCCTGGCCCGGACTGGACGTGGCCGGGTTCTGCACCACCAGCAATTTGGCATACGCAGGGGTAGCCAGATCGGCCAGCGAAGTGGGCAAAGGCAGCTTCTGCTTGGCGAACCAGGCTTTGTCGATGTTGAGGTTCACATAGCCATAGTCCACCGGTACCAGCCCTTTGGGCAGCGCGGCGGCAGAAGCCCTCTCAGCCGCCGGGCCGGTGTAGGCCTCGATCACGCCTGCGCCCATCGCACGCGGCGCCAGCGTGTTGTCGATGCCGAACACCACATCGGCGATCGGGTTCGCCTTGGTCAAGATCAGCTTGTTGACCATCTCGCCGGCATCGCCCGCCTTGACGATCTCAAGCTTCACGCCCGCGTCTTTTTCAAACTGCGCCAGCAGTCTCCTTGGGCAGGTCAAATGAGCCATGGGTCAGCACCCGCAAAGGGGTCGCACTCTCGGCCCAGGCCTGCGGGCCTGCTGCACCCAAGAAGAATGCCGAAACCAGCGCCGAAAACGAGAAGCCGCCGTTGCATGATGAAATCCGCCTTTGTCAGAAAGTAAAAAACGCCCGCGAGGAGCGTTCGACAAAAGCGGCAACACGAAACAAACGGCGGCCGGTTCATCACGCTCCCTACGCTGGCACAACCCAGATCAGGTGAGAGGGGTATTTCTCAGCCTGACCACATCGCTGCGGCAGGCACCCCCGGTGAAGCTTTCGATTGTAGGCGCTTCGCCCAAATCGACACAATCGTGTTAACTTGATCCATCCATCTCGCATGCCTCCTCCATTGGGTGCCCGGTGAATTCGAACCGAATCACAGCCACACCCATGAAAGGGGCACCATGCCCGGCTACCAGGTCAAACACCAGACCGTCACCATCGGCGGCTGGGACTACGCCATTTGCTCCCTGCTGGACAACCAGCAATACAGCGACCCGCAAGGCGCCGCACACGACACCGGCATGGGCGAATCGGGCTGGCCGCTGTTTGGCCAGGTCTGGCCTTCGGCTCGCGTCTTGGCGCTGGCCATGGACAGCCATGCCATCGCGGGCAAACGCATTCTGGAGATTGGTGCCGGCCTGGCGCTGGCCAGCCTGGTGATGCACCGGCGCGCAGGGCGATGTGACCGTGACCGACTGGCACCCGCTCACCGAGACCTTTCTCAACACCAACCTGCTGGCCAATGACCTATCGCCCCTGCCCTACATGGCCGGGCAACTGGGCTGTGGACGACGCCGACGGCGCCAGCGGTCTGGGCAAGTTTGACCTGATCGTGGGCAGCGATGTGCTCTACGAGCGCCAGCAACCCGATCAGCTCGCCCGCTTCATCGATCAACACGCACAGGCCGATGCCGAAGTGATCATCGTCGACCCAGACCGCGGCAACCGCTCGGCCTTCGGCAAGGCGATGGCTGCGCTGGGCTGGGATCTGGTGATGAGCACCGCGGCGAAAACACAGGAAAGCGGCGAGGCCTACAAAGGCCGTTTTCTCACTTTCAAACGATCATCGCCGCCTCAGTGAGCGCCACCGGCGTCGCCGGCCCCTGCGCCCAACGTGGGCTTGGACAGCCAGACCATGGCCACCAGCGCGAAGAACAGCACCGCCGACAGGGAAAACACATCGGTGACCGCCATGGTGTAGGCCTGCTGGTTGATCATGCGGTCGACCCTGCTCTGGGCCTGCTCGCGCGCCATGTCGCTGGCCATCAATTGCGCCAAGGTGGCCACCGCTGTGGCGCTGCCGTCGTTGATGGCTTCCGAGAGTTGCGCACGGTGCAGGGCCGCGCGGCTTTCCCAACCCGGATGGCCACAGCGGTCAGCCACCATTGAGGCACACAATGTGCCCCTGGCATTCTTGCCTGCTATGGCTTCATTTGCTTAGGCAGTCAATTGAGCGAAAAATTGACACACCTGAGGCAGGCTCAAGCCATGTCGCGAAGGGTGTCGCCGGTTTCGGCCATGCGGTTGAGCAGGCCCTTGAGGGTCAACCATTCGGCTTCCATGAAGCCTTTGAGGTGCAGGTTCATGACCTCGGCCAACACCGCTGGCACATTGGCCACCGCCGTCTCGCCCTCGGGTGTGAGGCTCACCAGCACCACGCGGCGATCATCCAGCGAACGCTCGCGCGCACAAAAGCCCTTTTTCACCAGCCTGTCGAGCAAGCGCGTCATGGCGCCAGCATCGGTGTTGGCGCAACGCGCCAGATCGGCAACGGTCGCCTTCCCCTGCTCCCGCATACGCTACAAAGGCACCCATCGGGCACTGGTGAGGTCCACCGAGGCCAGACGGTTGGTGGTCTGGACATGGCGAAAGACCGCATTCAAAAATCAGGATCACACGAATTGATATGCCTAGGCAATTGTTTTCATGTCAATGAATTTGAACCGATCCCTGTAGGGCATTGCAGCGTCAGCCCCAGCGCTGCAGCCGAAAAAAAGGCCCCGATGGGGCCTTTTCAACAAGGGCAACCAGTGCCCTGGTCGGAATCAACCCTGGTGAGGGCGCTTGCCGGGGTTCTTTTTCGAACGGGTCGCGACACCACGCTCCAGGCTGATGCGCTGGCCACGGCCAGGCGTGGCGAGGGGCATGCCGTTGAGCGGCGTTGGACGAGGGGTGCGCTTGCGGTCAGCTTCGGTGACGATTTTGTTGCCCATGACAGTTCCAGAGAGAAAGGTTGAAAACCCCCTATTGGACCACAGGCCGGGCCTGCGTTCCAGAGACGGGCTAAGCTCAGCCCCATGCGCGCGCTGCTCACCACTTTTTCATGGCAGGAATTGCGCCACCATCCCTGGCGCAACGCGTCGGCTGTGGCGGCAGTGATGCTGGGCGTGGCACTGGCGCTTGCGGTACACCTGATCAACGCTTCGGCGCTGGCCGAATTCGCAAGTGCGGTCAGCGCGGTCAACGGCCAGCCCGACCGGGAGCTGCGGGCGCGCCAGGGTTTGCTGAGTGACCAATGGCTGCCCAGAGCCCTGGCCCAGCCCGGCGTGGCACAGGCCAGCCCAGTGCTGTCTTTGCGCAGTCATGTGCTGGATGGCTCCGGGCAACGCGTTGCTGCGGAGGTGATGGGAGTGGACGCGCTGAGCGTGGCCGCCGTCTCGCCCGCGCTCATGCCCATACCGTCCAAGACCGCCGGGCGCATGGACCTGTTTGCACCCGATGCGGTGTTTCTCAATGCCGCAGCCCGCCTGGCGATCGGAGCAGACGCCACCACCGTACAAGTCCAAAGCGGTCTGGCATGGCAGCAGCTGCGGATCGCGGGCACGGTCAACGCGCCCGGTGCACCTTTGGTGGTGATGGACATTGCCGCCGCTCAGCAACTCATGGAGCAAGTGGGCTCGCTCAGCCGCATCGACTTGCGAATGGCCCCTGGCAGCGATGCCGACACAGTGATCGCTGCCATGAACCTGCCGCCCGAGATCCTGGCCCGGCGGCCCGAGCAAGCAGGGGAACAGGCCAGCAATTTGTCGCGCGCCTACCGGGTCAACCTCACCGTATTGGCCTTGGTGGCCCTGTTCACGGGCGCATTTCTGGTGTTTTCGGTGCTCTCACTCTCGGTGGCGCGGCGGCAACAGCAGTTCGCTTTGCTGGGCGTCTTGGGCCTCTCCGCGCCAGAGCGGCTCAAACTGGTCCTCGCCGAATCGGCCTTGTTGGGCTTGCTGGGCAGTGCGCTGGGCGTGGCCTTGGGCACTGGCCTGGCGGCGCTGGCTTTGCACATCCTCGGCGGCGACTTGGGCGGCGGCTACTTTTCAGGCGAGGCGCCGCCGCTGCGCTGGAGCGCGGGCGCGGCATGGCTTTATGGCGGGCTGGGCGTGGTGGCGTCGGTGGTGGGCGGCTGGTGGCCCGCCCGGGCCACCGCGCAAATCGCGCCCGCGCTGGCGCTCAAGGGCTTGGGCGGTGGCAGCGCGCCAGGCAAACGTGCCCATGCCTTGGCGCTGGGCCTGATGGCATTGGCCGTTGCACTCGCCTGGGCGCCCCCCATCGCAGGCATTCCATTGGCAGCCTATTTCGCCGTGGGGCTGATGTTGGTCGGCGGCATCGCCGCTTTGCCGCTGGCCGTGGGCGCGCTGCTGAACTTCGTGGCGCCGCTGGTGATCAACCATGCCCTGCCCTTGCTGGCCGTTGAGCGCTCAAGGCGCCTGCGCGAGACGGCTGCCGTGGCGACCAGCGGGGTGGTGGCAAGCCTGGCGCTGTCGGTGGCGTTGACTGTGATGGTGGCGAGCTTTCGCGATTCGGTCACGCAATGGCTCGATGGCGTATTGCCCGCGCAGCTCTACGTGCGCGCGGGCGCCATGTCGGGCGAGAGCAACACGCTACCTGAAGCCTTTGTGAACGCGGTGAAAGATGTGGCGGGCGTGCAGCGGGTGGCGCCCTTGCGGGCCACGCCTTTTCTGATGAACGAAGCCCTGCCACCCGTGACCTTGCTCTCGCGCCCCTTGGCACAGACCGATGGCTCGCACGCCGGGCAAAGCCTGCCACTCGTCAAAGGCCCTGTGGCTATACCGCTGCCTCACCAGGGCGAACACATTGTTGCCGTGTACGTGAGCGAAGCCATGGTGGATCTGCATGGGGCCGAGGTGGGCGAGGACTTGCCCACCCTTGCATTGGCGTTTGGCCCAAGCGCCATGAACACCCGCTTCTTCGTCGCTGGCGTGTGGCGCGACTACGCGCGGCAGCATGGCAGCGTGGTCATGGATCGAAGCGATTTCGTGCGCCTCTCGGGCGACCCGCGTGTCAACGATCTGGCGCTGCATCTGGCGCCGAACGCGAACGAAGCCGAGGTTCAAACGGCCATCCGCCAGCTCGCCGCGTCCATGGGGGCCGAAAACCTGATCGAGTTCGCCTCGGCCAGCGAAATTCGCGCCACCTCGCTGCGCATTTTTGACCGCAGCTTCGCCGTCACCTACTGGCTGCAGGCCGTGGCCATTGGCATCGGCCTGTTCGGCGTGGCGGCGAGCTTCAGCGCGCAGGTGCTGGCGCGGCGCAAGGAGTTCGGATTGCTGGCCCACCTGGGTCTGACGCGCCGGCAAATCCTCAGCGTGGTCGCGCTCGAAGGTCTGGCCTGGACCACCCTGGGCGCTTTGGCCGGGCTGGCGCTGGGCCTGGCGGTGAGCGTGGTGCTGGTGGATGTGGTGAACCCGCAAAGCTTCCACTGGACCATGGACCTCGCCCTGCCCTGGCTGCGCTTGCTGGCGCTGTGCGCGGCCGTGGTGTTCGCTGGAACGGTCACCGCCTGGCTGGCCGGCCGCGCCGCGGCCGGGCGTGATGCGGTGCAAGCTGTGAAGGAGGACTGGTGAAGGGCTTTTTCATGCAACGGCGTCATCTGCTGCTGGTTCCTGCAGCCCTGGCACTTCCCGCCTGGGGCAAGGTCTTGCAGCCGCGCAAACTGAACTTCCCGCGCGACCACGGTACCCACAACACCACCCAGACCGAGTGGTGGTACCTCACCGGTCACACCGCCGGCAAAGATGGCCAGCTGTATGGCTTTCAGGTCACGTTCTTTCGCAGCCGGGTGGACGGTACCGAGGCCCTGCAAAGCCGCCTCGCCGCCAAACAGTTGCTGTTCGCCCACGCCGCCATCACCGATGTGAAAGGCCAAAAGCTTTGGCACGACCAGCGCATCGCCCGCTGGAACGGCGAACAACCGATCAACGAAGCCGAGCGCCACAGCCCCGGCGCGGTATTCGCGCTGGAAAACGACACAGGCGTCGCACTGCGCGATTGGTCACTGCACCGATTGCCCAACGGTATTTACGCCGCCCGCGTGAAAGCCGCCGATTTCCAGATTGAACTCGAAGCCACCCCCACGCAGAACATCTTGCTACAAGGCCAGCAAGGCTTTTCGCGCAAGGGCCCCGATGCCGAGCAAAGCAGTTTCTATGTGAGCCAACCTCAGCTGGCGGTGAGCGGCCGCTTGGTGGTTCAGGGCCGTTCGGTCGAATTGCGGCAAGGTCGCGCCTGGCTGGACCACGAATGGAGCGAAGCGCTGCTGCACCCAGAGGCCGTAGGCTGGGACTGGATTGGCATGAACCTGGACAACGGCGACAGCCTCACCGCCTTTCGCCTGCGACGCGCCGATGGCTCGGCACTGTGGGCGGGCGGCTCCTGGCGATCGGCCGCCACCGGCAACGACCCGCTCGGCGCACGGATTTTTGGCCACGACGAGGTGCGGTTTGAACCGCTGCGTTATTGGATCAGCCCATCAACGAAAGCGCGGTATCCCGTGGTTTGGCGGGTGCTCACGCCTGCAGGCGAATTCAAGGTGCAAGCCCTGCTGGACAACCAGGAACTCGACAGCCGGCAAAGCACCGGCACGGTGTACTGGGAAGGCCTGAGCGATTTGCTCGATGCCACAGGGCAGCGCCTGGGGCGTGGGTATCTGGAGATGACCGGCTACGCCCAAAAGCTCGTGCTTTAAGGCACCAGTTTCTCAACGCCACCCATGTAAGGCCGCAGCACTTCAGGCACGGTCACGCTGCCATCGGCGTTGCTGGTAGTTCTCGAGCACAGCGACCAGCGCCCGGCCCACGGCCAGGCCGGAGCCGTTGAGCGTGTGCACCAGCTCGTTTTTGCCCTGCGCATTTTTGAAACGCGCCTGCAAGCGCCGCGCCTGAAAGGCCTCGCAGTTCGACACCGAGCTGATCTCGCGGTACACCGCCTGCGCGGGCACCCACACCTCCAGGTCGTAGGTTTTGGTGGCGCCAAAACCCATGTCGCCGGTGCACAGGCTCATCACCCGGTAAGGCAAGCCCAGTTTCTGCAGCACGGCTTCGGCATGGCCCGTCATGGCCTCCAGCGCTTCGTAGCTCTTCTCGGGATGCACGATCTGCACCATTTCGACCTTGTCGAACTGGTGCTGGCGGATCAGGCCGCGCGTGTCGCGCCCGGCACTGCCCGCCTCCGAGCGAAAGCAAGGCGTGTGGGCGGTCAGCCGAATGGGCAGATCGTTCTCTGCCAGCACCGTGTCGCGCACCGTGTTGGTCAGCGTGACTTCGCTGGTGGGAATCAGGTACAGCGCCTGGTTCTGGCTTCGCTGCCATCTTGGCCACCCTTGTTGGCGGCAAACAGATCGGCCTCGAACTTGGGCAACTGGCCTGTGCCGCGCAGCGTATCGGCGTTGACGATGTAGGGCGTGTAGCACTCGGTGTAGCCGTGTTCCTCGGTCTGCACATCGAGCATGAACTGCGCCAATGCCCGGTGCAGGCGCGCGATCGGACCGCGCATGAAGGTGAAACGGGAACCGGAAAGCTTGACGCCGGTGTCGAAATCCAGCCCGAGCTTTTCACCAATCTCCACATGGTCGCGCACCGCGAAATCAAAGGCGCGCACCACGCCCCAACGGCGCACCTCCACATTGCCCTCTTCACCCGCACCCACAGGCACGCTCTCGTGCGGCAAATTCGGCACCGCGAGCAAAAGTGCCTGCAACTCGGCCTGAATCACCTCCAGCCGCGCGGCCGAGGCTTCCAGCTCCACCTTGATTTCACCCACGGCAACCATCACCGGCTCCACGCTCTCCCCCTTGGCTTTGAGCTGCCGATCTGCTTGGACAGCGTGTTGCGCTGGCTTTGCAGCTCTTCGGTGCGGGTCTGGATCTTCTTGCGCTCGGACTCCAGGTCTTTGAACGCGTCCACGTTCAGAAACGCCTGAGGTTTCTTGCGGGTTTCGAGCCGGGCGATCGTGGCATCGAGGTCTTTGCGGAGGGTATTGATGTCTAGCATGGTGTGGCGATTGTAGGTTCGATGCAAGGCGCCAGACTCAGTGCAAATGCACGATGGCGCGCCGTCGTCGCCTTCGATTTTGAGACCCTTGGGCAAAGGGAACTTCACCGTTTCCACCAGACCGTCCATCTTGCGCACCGAGATCGCCCCCAGCGCTTTCAGCCGGTCGATCACCTGCTGCACCAGAATTTCGGGCGCCGAAGCGCCGGCCGTCAGGCCCACGCGCGCGCGGTCTTCGAACCACTCGGCTTGCAGTTCCTCTGCACTGTCCACCATGTGAGCGGGCGTCCCCAGCTTGAAGGCCACTTCGCGCAGGCGGTTGCTGTTGGAGCTGGTGGGGCTGCCCACCACGATCACCACATCCACCTGCGGGCTCAGCAGCTTCACCGCGTCCTGGCGGTTTTGCGTGGCGTAGCAAATGTCTTGCTGCTTGGGCTCGCGCACCATGGGAAAGCGCGCTTTCACGGCGGCCAGGATGTCCACCGTGTCGTCCACCGAGAGCGTGGTCTGCGTGACCACCGCAAGCTTTTCGGTTTGAAGCGGGCGACACCCGTGCCACATCGTCGATGTCTTCCACCAGATGGATGCCGCTGTCGAGCTGGCCCATGGTGCCTTCGACCTCGGGGTGGCCCTTGTGACCAATCATCAAGAATTCATAGCCTTCGCGGTGCAACTTGGCCACTTCCACATGCACCTTGGTCACCAGTGGGCAGGTGGCATCGAAAATGTTGAAGCCGCGCGCCTTGGCCTCTTCCTGCACAGCGCGGCTCACGCCATGGGCGGAGAACACCAGCGTGGCGCCGGGAGGCACGTCGGACAGCTCTTCGATGAAGATCGCACCCTTGTTTTTCAGATCGTTGACCACATAGGTGTTGTGCACGATCTCGTGACGCACGTAAATCGGCCGGCCAAACTTGGCCAGCGCGCGCTCCACGATCTCGATCGCGCGGTCCACACCGGCGCAAAATCCGCGCGGCTCGGCCAGCAGGATTTCTTGCGAAGGCTCCAGAAAATTTGCCATCAGAGCACTCCGATCAGTTGCACTTCAAACGTCACCGGCTGGCCCGCCAGCGGATGGTTGAAATCGAACAGCACCGCGCCGTCCTCGCGCACCTCGATGGCCGCACCAGCGTAGCTGCCCAGCCCATCGGGTGTGGGGAACTGCACCACATCGCCTTCTTTGTACTGCTCGTGGGGATCGCCCAGCTCGTTCAGCAGCTTGCGCGCCACCCACTGCACCATATCGGGCTGCCGGTCACCAAAGGCCTCGCCGGGCTCGAGTTCGATCACCGTCTGGGTGCCCTCCTCCAGACCCATCAGGTGTTGCTCGATGGCAGGCGAAAGCTCGCCCGTGCCCAGGCTGAGCGTGGCCGGCTGGCCATCGAACGTGTTGATGATCACCTGACCGCCGGGGCCGGACATCCGGTAATGCAGCGTGAGAAATGAGCCTTCTTGGACTTGAGACATAGAGGTCGCGGGCGATGGGGTGGGTGAAAGTGGGGCCGAGAGGGTGAGCAATTCGGCGTTTGGCCGCTCAGGTTGGAACCGCACGGAAGCCTCTATTGTAAAAAGACGGCGTCACACACCGAAAATCAGGGAGAAAAGCCATGCAAGGCAAGACCAACGGCGGCCTCAAGAGCCTGCCCTCCGACGCGCGTCCGCGCGAAAAGCTGCTGGCCCGCGGGCCTTCGGCGCTCAGCGACGCCGAATTGCTCGCCATCCTTCTGCGCACCGGCATAGCCGGCAAAGGCGTGCTGCACATGGCGCAGGAACTGCTCGATACCTTTGCGGCATCGGCGGCCTGCTGCACACCAGCGCCGACGGCCTGAAAGCGATCAAGGGCCTGGGGCCCGCCAAACGGGCCGAAGTGGTGGCGGTTCTTGAACTGGCTCGGCGTGCACTGGCGCAGGTGCTGCAAGAAAAGGCGCTTGTTCGACAGCCCCAAGGCCGTGCGCGAATACCTGCAGCTGCAGCTGGGCGCCAAACAACACGAAGTGTTCGCCGTGCTGTTCCTGGACAGCCAGAACCGACTGATCGCCCTGGAAGAACTGTTTCGCGGCACCCTGAGCCAGACCAGCGTGTACCCCAGAGAAGTGGTGTTGCGCGCTTTGCACCACCACGCTGCCGCTGTCGTGCTGGCCCACAACCACCCCAGCGGCACCGCACATCCCTCGCGCGCCGACGAAGCGCTCACCCAGTCACTGAAGGCGGCGCTGGCGCTGGTGGACGTGCGCGTGCTCGACCATTTCATCGTCACCCGAGATCAGGCCGCATCGATGGCAGAAATGGGCCTGATCTGACGCCACCCCGCAAGCTACGGGACAATGCACCGCATGGAACCCGTGCGCGCCTTTGCCGATTTGAAGCCTCTGCGTCAGGCGCTGGCAGACCGCGCCGCCGCCGAGACCGCCGCGCGCGAAGCGGCCCGCCTCAAGGCCATTCGGGACGACCGCGAACGCCGCCTGTTCGAGCTGACCATCGGCCCGGTTCAACCCCTCAATGCACCTGAGCGCGTGAGCCACCCTCCCGTGCCCATTGAACCAGAACCTTTGCAGCGTCAGGCCGATGAAAAGTCGGTGATGCAAGAAGCGCTGTCAGACGAGTTCGACGTCGAAACCCTGCTGCACACCGACGACCTGCTGAGCTACCGCACGCCAGGGTTGGGGTTGGACGTGGTGCGCAAGCTGCGCGAGGGCCGCTGGAGCATCCAGCGCCACATCGACCTGCATGGCCTTCGCACCGACGAAGCCCGCGAAGCCCTGGGCCGCTTCATCCGTGAAACACATTCCCAAGGCGTGCGCTGCGTGCGGATCGTCCATGGCAAGGGATTGGGCTCGCCAGGCCGCGCACCGGTGCTCAAAGGCCGGGTGCTGCGCTGGCTGGTGCAAAAAAAGGAAGTGCTCGCCTTTGTACAAGCGCGCCCAGCAGAAGGTGGTGCTGGGGCATTGGTGGTGCTGCTGCGACCTGGCTGAGCCTTGGCTTGTGATCCACCGTTGACAGACGGTCAGCGCCAGCAATGACCGGTTGGATCTGCCTGCCGATACGGAACCGGGGCTCGCACCCAACAAGGGGAGGGTTTGGCACCTTTTGTCTCAACGCCCCCACCTTTTGTGACCATAAGGTGCGCTCCTGCATGCAGCACAGCGGCGCGCTCCGGGTGCACATTTCTATCTTGGCGTGCTGACAAACTTTGCCGCCGCCGCATTGGCCGAGCTCACAGCGGTGTCCAAATCGGCTCCTGTGACCAGAGCGGCGGCCAGATGCCCCACAAAGGTATCGCCCGCGCCCAGCGTTGAAATCACTTCTACGGGCTTGCCAGCCATTTGCCTGGATACGCCCTGGGCCTGTGTCCACGCTACGCCGTGGGGTCCAGCCGTGACCACCACGGTGACATGCAAGATGCTGTGAAGGTGCAGACTGGCGTGCTCCGCGCTCTGCAGGTCGACCACAGGCAACGCCCCCATCATTTCCGCTTCAACAGCGTTCACCACCAACAGGCTCACGCCTTCGAGATCCTTCGCATCAAGCGCACGGAATGGGGCTGCGTTCAAGATCACAGGCCGGTTCAACTGGGCCATCAAACGCGCTGCAGCGGCATTGACCGCGACCGGCACTTCGTTTTGAAGCACCAGTGCCGATGAGGAAGCGAGCGCTTGCGCCCAGCCGGTCACATCGGTCGTCGTCAAACTGGCGTTGACGCCAGACACCACCACCGCCGAATAATCGCCACCGCTTTCGGTGGTGACCACGCACATGCCGGAGCGTGCACCGGTGACTTGCTTGACCCCGCTGGCGTCGACCTGGTGTTGCCGCAGATGGGCCAACAAGGGCGCCGCAAAATCATCGGTTCCGGTGGCGCCGAGCATGCGCGTGGCCACGCCGGTTCGAGCGCAGGCCACCGCCTGGTTGAGACCCTTTCCCCCGGCAATGGGCTCCCAGCGGTTGCCCATCAGCGTTTCGCCCAGCAGGGGCAGTCTGGGGGCGTGAACGACGATGTCCAGATGGAGGCTGCCCAGCACGGCGATGGATGGCGACATGGTCATTTAAGCAAGGTATTTGGGATCGAAATACGGGGTACACGGCACCAGATTCTGCGCTGAGTCGGCAGCACCAGGTGTCACCGGCGACCGTCCCGAATCGCTTCGAAATAATCGATGGCGCCGACCTGGCCGCCTTTGAGGGCAACCTGCGTGCCGTTCAGCGCGGGGTTTTCGCTGTGGGCAAAACACAGTGGTGAGCCGGGTGTGCGCGGCAAGGGCATGGCCACGGTGAGTGCAAAAACATCAAGCTCGCGCAACGCATGGCTGGACGTGTCGCCACCCGCCACGATGGCGCGCTTCAAACCGCCGTGCTCAATCATGTCGCGCAGCAAACGGCCCAGCCGCTGCCCAATGGCGTGGGGCTCGGCGTCGTCGAAACGTTCGGCCGCGGTGTCTGGCCCGAGCGCCGTGTAGGCGATGACGCTGCGCCCGGCGTCCAGCGCCGCGCAGGCCTGCGCCAACACCGCCGCCTGCTCGGCATCGCCCCGGGAGCGCGAGGCGAGGCGCGCAGCGTTCACGGCGATCAGGGCAAAACCCTGTTCGCCGGCGTGGCGAATCTGCTGCGCGGTGATGGCCGAGCAACTGCCCGAGACCACGGCGATGCGGTCCACGGCGCCCACGTCGCTGGGCGTGGCCACGTCGCCGGTCAGCAAGCCGGACGCCTGCCAGGCTTTGACCAGCGCGTACTCGACGCCGGATGAGCCGACCGTGAACAGGCCGGTGTTCTCCCGGCGGTGGCGCCAGAGTTGTTGGCCCACGAGCGTCTGGGTGGTGGTGTCGGCCACGTCGAGCAACAGCGCGCGCACGGGGGCTCCGTCGCTTTCGCATGCCTTGGTCGACCGCCGCATCAGCCTCGGGCGATTGCAGGGTGAGCCCGTCGACCAGGCCCACAGGCGCGGTGGTTTGCGCCGCCAGGTGCAGGCGCAGGTCGGCCTCGTGCATGGGTGTGACGGGGTGGCGGCTCATCACCGGGTGGCGGTCGATGCGGTAGGTCTCGCCAGCGATGGTGGCGAAGAGGTTGCCGAACACGGTGTAGCGGCGCAGCTGCGGCACGCCGACGACGATGGGCACCACGGCTTGTTCAAAGGTGGCGCGCACCGATTTCCAGGGCGCGCCCGATGTTGCCCACCTGCGGGCGCGCTGTCGAAGGTCGAGCAAACCTTGTAGTGGCAAATGGCCGCGCCCTGGCGCTTGAGCCAGTCGAAGGCCGGCGGCAGGTGCTGATCCATCCACTGCGGGTGTTTCGCTGCGGCTGGTACCGGCCAGGCCGATCGCCTGCAAGGGGCCGTTTCGGGTCAGCGTGTCGAGTTGCGCGTCGGTGGCAGGTCGCAGAAACAGGGCGGTGCGCACGCCGGCGAGGGTGAGCGCCTCCATGGCGTCGGTGGAGCCGGTGAGGTCGTCGCCGTAATAGCTCAGCAGCAGATCGTGTCATGGCTCATGGGTCAGGCTCGAAAGGCGGCGATGGCCTGGGCCAAGCGCGGGATGGCTTTGGGCATAGGTGTCGAGATCGGCCCCTTGCACCGCCGCTTCCCAGGCTTCGCGCAAGCTCTGCACCCCGCCGGGCACGCCGCCAGGGTGGGCCATGATGCCGCCGCCGCAGCAGTAAATGAGATCGGTGCTGCCCAGCGCCTTGTAGGTGTCGGCCACCTGCTCGGCGGTCTGGCCCGGACGAAAACACCGGCATCACTTCGCAGCCGGGCGCCGGCGCATCAAACATGGGCGCGCACGCAAGCCTGGGCCGAGCGGATCACCGAGGCGTCGGCTTCGCTGAACTTGTTGCGCAGGCCGTTGACATGCAGGTGGTCGACGCCGGCCAGGCGCCAGAACTGCTGGTAGGCGCGGTAGTCCATGCCGATGTAGGGCGAGCGGCTGAGCATGCCCCAGCCGGCGCGGTGGCCGTGGATCGGCGAGCTGGCTGTGTTTGCGCAGCCAGACCAGGCCCGGCAGGCCGACGGCGGCCACGGTGACCATGATGCAGTTGCCGCCGGCGGCCAGCACGTAGTCGTGGTTCTGCGCGCATCACGTCGAGCTCGTCGGTGATGTTGAAGGCGTACATCACCTTGTGCCCGGTGCGCTCGGTCGTGCGTCTTGCAACACCGGCATGATCGCGTCGACGCGCGCGCGCAGCGGGCTGTGCGGGCCGTTGGCCTGGAGCTCGTCGTCCTTGATGAAGTCGATGCCGGCGTCCACCAGTTGCTTCACCAGCGCTGCCGTCTCTTCGGGCTCAGGCCCACGCTGGGCTTGATGATGGTGCCGATCAGCGGGCGGCCGTCGATGCCGAGCAGCTTTCGCGTGCCCTGAATGCCGAACTGCGGGCCCTGGTAGCGCTGCGCAAAGCTGGGCGGCAGCTGCAGGTCGAGCAGGCGCAGGCCGGAGAACTCGCGCAGTTCGAACAGGTTGCCGGCGACGGTGGCCAGCAGGTTGGGCAGCGAAGCGCCCAGGTTGTCGAAAGGCCACGACACCTCGATCTCTGCGCGCTGAAACGTGGGGTTCGCGCCCAGTTTCGAGGGCAGCGCGCGGATCGGCAGCGAAGGCGAATCGGCCCCTGTCGAGCGGCGTGATCCGCTCGACGACGGCGCCAGCGGCTTCGCGCAATGCGTCGGTTTCGCCCGGCAGCCGAGCGAAGGTGCCGCAAGACTGTTCGCCCGCCAGCACGGCGACAGCCGCCTCCAGCGGGAACGGCGTTTCGACCCAGTAGGTGGCGCGGATGCGGCCATCGATGGTGCTGCGGCGTGGAGAAAGCGTGTCGTTGTTTGGCATAGTCATCAGACCAGTTGGGGCAAAAAAAAGTGGCAAAGGTTGGAGGTCACTGGGTCAGCGACAAGGACTTGGTAGGCCGAAAAATGGAGCGTGCTGGAGGCCATCGTCATGGGATGGGCTGGCGCTGTCAAGCGTCTGCGCCGTGCAAGGCTGTGCTCAGGTCGCTGACCATCCAGCGCGCCATCAAGGCTTGCACGAACAGGCTCTGCGCCAGGTTGGCCAGCAACATGTGCCGGGTTCCATTGGCGAGTGACCCAGGCCAGCCCCGCCAGTTGATCGGGCAAACCGCTCAAGCTGTGCAAGGCGTAGCCTGACGCTCTCAACAGCTGATGCAGCACGCGCCAGGCTGGCACGCAGGCGCCGGGTTCCCAGTCGGGCATGTGCTCGCGCAAAGTCGGGCCGCTGACGCCGTGAGCATGGAGCAAACTCAGCACTTCAATGCCCGCGTGCTGCACGGCCGCCGCATAGCCCACCAGCCAAGCCGCGCCAAAGGCCGCCTGATGGCGCGGGTCGTCTGGCGCCATCGCCACGCGCTGGCGCGCGGGGTTGTCGGCGGTGTGTGCGCCATAGGGATTGCGGTGCATGCCGATGGTCACGGGGCCGAGGCGGTAGGCGAGGTCGGGCCAGATGGCGCGCACGCTGGCCGTGATGCTGGCCAAGGCTTCGTGGGTCTGCATCACCGAAACATCGTCGGCAGCGTGCACCAGGGGCGTGGTGGTGTGGCCGACGAACTCGAGTGAAGCCGGCGCCTGGCGCTTGCGGTTGAGCTCGGTGAAATAGGTCAGCATGCCGCCACCCACGCGGGCGTGGGGAAACGCCTGGGCAAAAGCGGCTGCGTAGGCCTCGAGCCCTGGCCCCTCTGGCCAGTGGTCTGAAGGCTGGTAGCTCTTCAGATACGGCGCTGGGCAGGCCCGCACAGCGGCTGGCGCCAAGTCCGGCGAGCTGGCAGGCCACCACCACGCGGGCCGCCACCACCTCGGGCTTTTCATCGGCTGGGCAAATCACGTCCAGCTGAACCTGCGCCTTGCATGTCCTGCGCCAGCTGCTGGAGCTCTGCCATTGGGCTTGCAAGCCCGGCGCGTCAGAGGCATCGGCCTCGGCCACCAGCCATGACGGTTTCAAGGCCAATACCGCGCCGGATTCCGTGCGGGGTGATGCGCTGAAGCCCCAACGGGACACCCAGACCGATCGCCGGCATCCGTTGCCCGGTTGCTGGGCCCAAGTGCACACGCGCTCGGTGCTGGTCGCCAGTCGGTACGCCGCCGTCCACACCGCTCGGTGTCGATCACCGTCACCGTGACCTGCTGAAAAAAATGCCTTTGCGCCTCCAGCACATAGGGCCAGGGATCCAGCAACGAGGCCACGTAGGTTTTGAAAGAGGCATCCGACCAGTTGCGCTGGTCTTCCATCTCGAACTTGCCCAAGGGGTCGTGCGGCAACTCGGCCTCCAGCCGACAGTCCACGCTCAGCCCTGGCAGGGGCTCATGGCGCAGGCGCCGAATGTTGAAGGCCACCTGGCCCGGGCTGATGTGGGCCGGAAAGCGCGATGTCTTCGATGGCGCCATCGGTGTGCTCGATGTCAAGCGGCGCACGCCCGCTGCCGACGCCGGGTGCAACACCACCAGACCGCAGCGGTTGGTCGACATGGCCACATCGGTCGCGGCATCCACTTTGAAACTGAAGTGCCCGCTGGCATCGCCATGCACGGTGGCGGTGGCCCGCAGTGTGCCTTCGCCCAACCGCATGGTCAAAACAAAGCGCGGCAACGAACTGGTCGGGCGCCTGATCGAGCTCAAAGCCATCCACCTTGCAGGGTGCAGTCCCCCATGACGCGTCACGCAACAAGTAGGCAATGCCACGGATCACTTCCACGCCGCGCCAGCGCAGGTTGCGCATACCGCCTTCGCTCCATTCGCAACTCAGATCGCCCGCCGACAGCAGCCGACTGGGCGCAGCAGGCTGATGCGGTTCCCCAAATGCGCAAGCGCATCGCTTCGCATCGGACCGGGGGATCGGGCATCTCGGGCAGTCACGGTGTATCAGCCGATTTCGGCCTCCGTCTCGCCCTCGGGCCGCACCAGGCGCTGGTACAGCGCGTTGGCGCGGGTCAGGTGCTCCCGCATCGCCTGCTCGGCGCCGGGGCATCGTGCGCCTCGATGGCATCCACGATGCGGTCGTGCTCGGCCAGCGTGAGCTCTTCGGCGCCCGGCGCGCGCACCAGCGACTGGTAGTACTCGCCAAGCCAGCGCAGCATGGCTTCCAGGATCACCGGGAAGATGGGGTTGCCGCTCATGACCGCGATCTGGGTGTGAAAGCCCATGTCGCCTTCCACAAAATGCTGTGGCGATTCGGTCATCTGGTGGTGCTCTGCCAGACGCTGGCGCAGCAGCTTCATGCTGGCCGGGTCGGAGCGTTCGGCGGCCATGCGGGCCATGCCGCACTCCAGAAAAACGCGCACCTCTTTCAGGTGTTCCAGCGAACCGGGATCGGAGCGCAGCAGGTGCTGCGCGCCGCTGGTGATCTGCTCCACCAGCGATTCGGCGGTGGGCACCGCCACCCGCGCCCGCTCGCCATGGCTGATGGACACGATGCCGGAGCGCTCCAGCGCTTGCAAGCGCCTCGCGGATGGCCGGTCGACCGACCTGGTATTCGTCCATCAGCTCGCGCTCGGAGGGCAGCTGCTCGCCAGACGGGATTTCGCCACTGCGGATACGCTCCAGCAGCCGGTCTTGTACCTCCTGGTAGAGCTTTCGACGTTGAATGGGTCCTGATGACATGAGTGGTCTTCCGAGTGGCGGGCCGAAAAATAGATCAAGTTTACGGGCCTTCAAACTGGCAGCACAGACCATTGGGCAGCGCCCAGAAGACTTGGCCTGGCATGGGACTCCTTTCAAGCGTCGAACACCACGCCTTTGGTCAGCAGAAAACAGCCATAGGGGCGCGATTCGGTGGTGTGAACCACCGCAAAGCACTGCTTTGCAGCCTCATAGAACGCATAGCGCTCCAGTGGCAGCATGGGCATCGGCCGGTCTTCTGCCAGCTCGCAGACCGACAGCACCTCCGATTGAACCGGCAGCAACACACCAGACTGGTCCACCGGATCCATGCAGTTCAGCGGGAAAGGAACAAAGGAATCCAGCGGAAACAAGGTCAGGATGCCGCGAACGGCTTCCACCACATCGGTGCCGTTGAGCTCAACATGCCGGCCGCTGGTGGTGTGCTTCGCGGTGGCGAACGCCGGGTAATTGCGGTCGACCACGGCGAGGCGATCGCCATGGCCCATGGCCGCCAACACCCACAGCAGATCGGCGGACATCCAGGAAGGCAGGCCTTTCAGCATGGTGGCGTTGCCTTCTGGATGTCGATGGTGGCCTGCTGGTGAGCGGCCGATTCGTAGGCCATCTCGACCAGCACGAGCGTGTTCAGGTTGTCGGCGCCCGAGGTCTGTGGCTCGCGGCCATCGGCCAGGCACTGCAGCCAATGGGCCTGGATGTTGAGCACGCTGTCCTGGATGTTGTGCCAGGGGCGTTGCGCCCAGCCGTGCAGCGGCGGCGCGCAGTCAACCACCTGGGTGGCGCCGCCCTTGACGTGGATGGTGAGCTGGTAGTCGGCGCCTCAGGCGCAGGGTGCCCAGCGCGCCGTCGATCTCGATCAGCGTTTGCGGAAACAGCTCCTGGGTGTTGGCCGTGGCGTAGCTGCAGTCCACCACGCTGGTGAGGCCGCTGTGGTGTTTCATCAGCAGGGTGGCCACGTCTTCGCCACGGATCTTCGGGTTGATGCGCGTGGTGCTGGCGCTCAGGGTGTCGACTTCGCCGAACAGGAAGCGGGCGATATCGATGATGTGAATGCCCAGGTCCTGCAGGATGAAGCGGTCTTCGGTGGCCAGGTAGGGCTGGCCGGAAAACACGTCGTAGGCCGAACGAAAGCTCACGCGGCCCCAGAAGGGCTGGCCGATGTGGCCTTCGTCCAGCGCCTTGCGCACCGCCTGGATCGAGCTCTGCCAGCGGAAGTTCTCGTGCACCATCAACGGCACGCCCGCCTTGCGGCAGGCTTGAACCATGGCCACGGCATCGTCCAGCGTGTTGGCGAACGGCTTCTGGCAGATGCAGGGCACGCCGTGGCGCGCCGCCATCTCGACCAGGCTGCGGTGGCTGGCCGCCGTGGTGGCGATGTCGACAAAGTCCAGCGCTTCGCTGGCCAACAGCGCTTCGGCCGAGGCGTAGACCTTGGCGATGCCGAACTCGGTGGAGGCTTCTTGCAGGCGTTGTGCATTGGCATCGCACAGGGCCACGATCTCGACCCCTTCCAGTTGCTGCCAGGCGTGCAAATGGTTTTTGGAAAAGAAACCGCAGCCGATGAGGGCGCCTTTGCGGATGTTCACGGGCTGGTCCATGTTCATGCCTCGGCGCGCATCTGCAGGGCCATGCGCTGTTGCATGCGCTGCTGGAACTGGTCGACCACCACCGCGGCGATGATGACCAGACCCTTGATCACGGTCTGCCAGAACGAGCTCACACCCATCATCACCAGGCCGTCGGACAGGATGCCGATCACGAACGCGCCGATGATGGTGCCGCCGATCTTGCCGCGCCCGCCGGTCATCGAGGTGCCGCCCAGGACGGCTGCCGCGATGGCATTGAGTTCGAAGGTTTCGCCCGTCATCGGGTGCGAAGCCACCAGCTCGGACGAGATGATCAGGCCGACGATGGAAGCGCACAGGCCGGAGAACATGTAGACGAAGAACTTGATCTGCTTGACCTTCACACCCGAGAGCATGGCGGCGCGCTCGTTGCCGCCCACGGCGTAGATGTGGCGACCCAGCGGCGTGCGCGCGCCCAGGTAGGCCGCGCCCACGCCCACCGCGATCAGCAGCCAGATCACCAGCGGAACGCCCAGAAAATTCAGCGTCCCGAGCAGCGGGAAACCGGTGGTGCCGTGTTCCGCCGATGCCTTCCAGGTTGGGAAAGGTGGCGCCATCGGAAGACAGCAGCGCGATGCCGCGCGCCACATACAGCGTGCCCAGGGTGGCGATGAAGGGCGCCACGTTCAGCATGGTGATCAGCACACCGTTGATGGCGCCGACCAGCACCCCCACGCACCAAGCGAGATCAGGATGATTTCGAACACATTGAAATAGATCACGTAGTCGCCGACCGAGAGCCCATGCAGGATCAGACCGCCGGCCACCATGCCGGTCAGGCCGACGATGGAGCCCACCGAAAGGTCGATGCCGCCGCTCACGATGACGTAGGTCATGCCGATGGCCAGCAAGGCGTTGAGGGCCACGTGCTTGGACATGATCAGCGCGTTGGCGGCGCTGACGAAGTTGGGCGCCATGAAGGCGAAAAAGCCTGCCACCAGGAACAGCGCGATGAATGTGCGCAGTCGCAGGATCAGCAGCAAGGCGCTGTCGCCGGAGGAGGTCGCTGGCGACGTCGGGGATGGGTTGAGGACGGTGGCGGTCATGGTGATGTGGTGCTGAATGGATTGGGTTCAGGCGGCCAGCAACTGGCCGCTGTTGGAGGCCAGAACGACCGCGTCTTCGGTGGCCTCGCCCAGGCCGAACTGGGCGGCGAGGCGGCCGTTGGACATGACGACGATGCGGTCGGACAAGGCCATGACCTCTTCCAGATCGGAGGTCACGAAAAGAATGCCCAGGCCCGCTTTGGCGAGATCGCGCATGACCTTGAACACGTCGGCCTTGGCGCCGATGTCGATGCCCCGGCTGGGCTCGTCCATCAGCAACACCTTGGGGTCGGTCATCAGCGCGCGGCCGATCACCACCTTTTGCTGGTTGCCGCCCGAGAGCGAGCCGATCTCGAGGTCGGGTCGCTTGGCTTTGATGGACAACGACTGGATGAAGCGCTGGGTTTGCGCGCTTTCCACCTTGCGGGCTGAGGTGCCCCCGCGTGGCCATGCGCCACAGGTTGGCCAGCGTCAGGTTCTCCGAGATCGACATGCGAGTGCACCAGGCCGTCGGCCTTGCGGTCTTCGGGAATCAGCGCCAGCCCGCTGTCGATGCAGGCCGTCACATCCTTGCCGATCAGCTCCTTGCCCTGCAGCTTGACGCTGCCTCGGGCGCGATCGGGATGGCAGCCGAAGATGCACTCGAACAGCTCGGTGCGCCCGGCGCCCATCAGGCCGTAGATGCCGACGATCTCGCCAGCGCGCAGGTTCAGGCTCATGTCGTCCACCAGGTAGCCTGGCGCACCGGAGCGAGGCAAGAAGACGTTGCTGACTTCGAGCACGGTGTCGCCAAAGGTGTGGTCATCCGCGCGCGCGAAGTTGCGCGTGCTCGCGCCGACCATCTGCTTGCACGATCCAGGGCACGTCGACCTCGGACATCCGGGCCGAGCCCGTGATGTTGCCGTCGCGCAGCACGGTGATGTAGTCGCCGATGCGGATCAGTTCTTCCAGCCGGTGCGAGATGTAGACGATGGCCACGCCGCGCGACTTCAGATCGTTGATGACGCGAAACAGAATCTCGACCTCGGGTGCGCTGAGCGCCGAGGTGGGCTCGTCCAGGATCAGGATGCGCGCGTTCTGCGCCATCGCCTTGGCGATTTCGATGATCTGCTGCTGGCCGATGCGCAGCTCGCCGACCAGCAGGTCGGGATCCAGATCGTGTTCGAGTTCGCGCAGCAGCGCCTGCGCTTTTTCGCGGTGAATCCGCTTGTCAATGGCACCCCAGCGCGTGGTCGCTTCCCGGCCGATGAACAGGTTCTCGGCGATGCTCATGTTGGGGAACAGGTTGAGTTCCTGGAACACGATGCCGATGCCGCTGCGCGCTCGCCTGCTCGGTGCTGCCGAGCTGCACCGGCTTGCCATCCAGCAGGATGCGGCCTTCGCTGGGCTGCTCCACGCCGGCAATGATCTTCATCATGGTCGACTTGCCGGCGCCGTTTTCGCCGACCAGCACGTTCACCGCGCCGGCGCGCAGGTCGAAGTCCACGCTCTTGAGCGCCATGGTGCCGGGGTAGACCTTGCTGACCCCTTCGAGTCGCAGGACCACCGGATGCAGACCGTCTGCTTCAGGCGTGGCGCTCACGGTGCTTCGCCCTGCGGCTCGGTGCGCGCTTGCTTGGGAACGGCCCGGCGCGGCGCTCATGGCAACCACCTTGAATGCGATCACCGTGATGACCGGCATGTCATCGCTGCCGTCGGCGGTGAAGACGCCCCGCAATTCGACCTGCTGTCCGATCAGCTTGCTGCGGTCCACGTCTTTCAGTGCGCCTTCATAGGCATGGTCGTTGAAGGCGTTCGCGAGCTGGGCGAAGTCGATCTGGTTGGTGTAGTTGGTGAATGAGATGAAGGGCATGGCATCGCGGATGGCGGTGCCGCGGATCACCGGGCCGATCTGGACCTGCACATCGGCCTTGCCATCGCCATCGACATCGATGTCGGCGGTGCCCGCGCTGAGTTCGGTCTCGGCCGCCACCACCTTGCCGGTCGACACGGACCGCCATGTTCCACGGTCCGCTGTCGCCCTTTTCCCGGTAACCGTGTTGTGCGCCGGCCTGCGTCCAGGTTGCTCTGCATCGCGGTTTTCAGGGCCGGGTAGTCGACCGCCATCTTGTCGAGGGCCGGAATGAGCTTGGCTGTCCCACATGGCGGCCACTTCCGCCTTGGGATCAAAGGACGTGTTTTCGAAGCTGCCGGCCGCCGATGCGCCAGCCTTTTGATCGGCTTCGGCTTTGTGCTCGATCTTGCAGGCCGTCAAGGCCAACCCGGTGACGCCGAGCAGCAGGACGATCGACAGGGTTCGGATCACGGGATTGGAAGTCATGAACGCGCGGCCCGGGCGGACCTGGAAGATGGGGAAGTGCCCGCAGGCAGAGTTTGTCTGGCCGCCGGGCAGCGTCGTTGCTGCGCGGCGGCATTCACAGCGGGCTTATTTGGCCAGCGTGAAGGTTTCCAGCTTGCCTGCGTTCTTGCTGTTGATCAGCACGCAGTCCATCAGCTGCTTCTCGGGCAGACCGGTGGAGCCGGTCTTCAAGAACTTGTCGGCCTGCTCAACCGCCACTTCGGCCTGTCGGTAGGCTGGCTGCAAGACGGTGGCCTTGATGCCGCCCTTCAGGATGGAGTCCCGCACGTCGTTGCTGCCGTCGAAGCCGACCACGATCACATCGGTGCGCTTGGCCGCGACCAGCGCAGCCCAGGCACCCATGGCCATGGTGTCGTTGCCGGAAATCACGCCCTTGATGTCCGGGTTGGCCTGCAAGATGCTTTCCATTTTCTTGAAGGCTTCCGGCTGGCTCCAGTTGGCCGACTGGCGCGCCACCATTTCAAGACCTTTGTACTTGTCGATCACGTCGTGGTAGCCCTTGGAGCGCACGCCGGCATTGATGTCGGCTTCGCGTCCGACCAGCTCAACGTACTTGCCTTTTTCCTTCATGAGCTTCACGAACTCTTCAGCCCCGAGCTGTGCACCCTGGTAGTTGTTGGACACGATCTGGCTCACGGCAATGCCGGTGGCGTTGATTTCGCGGTCGATCAGGAAGGAGGGAATACCGGCGTCCTTGGCTTTTTTCACGGCCGCGACCGAGGCTTCCGAGCCGGCGTTGTCCAGGATGATGGCCTTGGCCTTGCGGGCGATGGCGGTGTCGAACAACTGGTTCTGCTTGTTCGCATCGTCGTCGTGCACCAGCACCAGGGTGTCGTAGCCCAGGGCCTTGGCGCGGGCCTCGGCGCCCTGTGCTTCGGCCTTGAAGAACGGGTTGTCGTGCGACGGCGTGATGATGGCGATCAGGTCTTTGGCGCTGGCTGTGGAAGCGATGCCAAAACTCAGGACCAGGGCGGCCGGGATGGCGGCCAGGAGCTTGCGGGAAGGGAACATGTTTGCCTCTACTTTCTTTTCTTGCCAGGGGATTTGGCGGACGGGGTCCGCCTCGAATAAGCGTGTTGGATCAGGTAATACGCTTAATGCTGTCGGCGATTTCGGCAGGCTTGAAGATATCCAGCCAGTCGTCTCGCATCAATCGGGGTTTGCCGAACTCGATGGCCTTGTTGCAGGCATCGGAGAAGGCGCCAGGGATCTCTTCAAAGATCACCGCGGCCAGGATGTTCATGTGGCCCAGCAGGAAGTCGCGTGCTGCTTCTTTGGGCACGCCGCGTTTGACCACTTCGTCCATGCCGTCGCGCATCACCGCCAGCAACGTGGCGCAAACGGTTTCCGACAGGCCCGGCTCCAGCAGCGCCATCTGCTCCACCGTCATGGGGTAGGAGCGCAGGATGGGTGCGTAGATGGTGCGCGCGATGGCTTCGCCCATGTCGTAGTGCTCGGCAGGTCCCTGCATCAGGGAGTTCACGATCGATTGCGGCGCGGCCAGACCGCCGAAGTGGTCGCGGCGTGCCTCGTCGCCCTCCTCGTAATTGAAGATGGACGGGTGGCAGGGGTGGGTGACAAAGTAGGTCAGGTCTGGCCGGTCGGGCAGGTGGCCCGCAAACGGCGCTGCGGCGTCCAGCGTGATGACCATCACGCCCGACTTGAGCTTGGGCGAAATCGAGGCGGCGATCTTGCCGATGACGGTATCGGGCACCGCGAGGATGACCGCATCCACATCGGCCAGCGCCGTGTCCACATCGACGCAGGTGATACCCAATTCGTCTTTCAGGCGCTTTTGCCCGACTTCGCTGACCTCTACATGGCGCACGACGTAGTCGCTGCGCTGCAGGTTGCGCGCCAGGCGCGCCCCCATCTTGCCGCCCGCACCGAACAAAGCGATGGTGGGTAAATTCATTGTGGTGACTCCATTAAGTGCCGTCGACGACAGAGAGGGTTTCGTCAACTGGTATGATGAGTACATCACAAGGTCACCAGCTCTCATCTAGGGACTTTCACCTAGGTGCATGGAGGGATGGGCGCCCAGATCCCGCTGTTGGCCACCAGACAGCCGCTGCGTTGCCACCGGCAGCGTGAGACCAAGAGCGCGCATGCGTGATGCCGCTTCATCGAGACAGAATTGCTGAAGGTTGCTGGAGCGCCGGACGCCAAGGCCAACGCGCACGAACTTGCCGCCAGGCCTGCGCGCAGGCGCTACCAAGTGGCCTTTGATGCGCTGCCGGGAAGCCTCAGGCAAGTGCCGGGATGGTCAGCAACAGAAAACCAAGCGCAGCATGTGCCGCCAGCGCTGTCCGTTGCCATCACGTGTGAGACCACCGTCATTGCACGCGCCGGGACTCTCGCTCCCGGCCGATGGCAACCGCTCAGTTACCGCGGCGTATTGCGCATCCAGTCGGCGGTGCCGAAGAAGCTCTCCTTGAGCCGTGCCCGCAAATCGGCGGGCACATCCGTCTCGCCCATGGCCTGGTCCATGCAGGCCACCCACTGGTCGCGCTCCTGAATGCCGATGGCGAACGGCATGTGGCGCATGCGCAGGCGGGGGTGGCCGAAGCGCTCCTGGTAGTGGTCGGGCCGCCCAGCCAGCCGCAGAGAAACCAGAACAGCTTCTGCCGCGCGTCTGTCCAGCGTGGTGCCGTGCACAGCGCGCAGTTCGGCGTAGCCGGGCTCGATGTCCATCAGGTCGTAAAAGCGGTCGACCAGGGCCTGGACCTTGGGCTCGCCGCCGATCCATTCAAACGGGGTGACGGTGGTTGCCGGAGTGTCTTCAGGTGTGTTCATGTTCAAAGCTCAAAAAAGTCAGATCAGCTCGATTCTGATCCCAACCGCCACAGCGCCTCGGGAGCGCGAGTCTCCCAGCCAGGATGCCGCCGATCCGGCTCTGCCGGTCGGCCAGCATCGCCCCCTGGGGGGTGACGCGCGTCAGCGCGGCGCAGGGGGAGTCAAACAGCTCGCCCGCCGCAGCGTTTCCACCACCGGCGTGCGCAAGATGCTGCGCAAACCCCACCAGCCCGCCATCAGCGCCAGCACCCCGCCTGCGGCGCTGCCCAGCAGCGGCACCCAGACGGAAGGCTGCCAGCTGAACTGGAAGGCGTATTTGGCCAGCGCCCAGCCCACGGCCATGGCCACCACCGAAGCCAGAAACCCGGCCAGCATGCCCACACCCAGCCAGCTCGATGCGCTGCACGTTGCGCAGCAAGGTCGAGCCCGCACCCACCGCGCGCAACACGGCGAATTCGCGCTCGCGCTCGCCGCGCGTGGCGGTGATGGTGGCGAGCAACACGATCAGGCCAGCGGCCAGCGCGAAGGCAAACAGAAACTCCACCGCGCGGATCACCTGGCCCGAGCACGCGCTGCACCTGCGCGATGGTCTGGCTCATGTCCACGTTGGTGATGTTGGGAAACTGGCGCACCAGCTGGTTGTCGAACTGCACATTGCCCGTGGGCGCCTGGAAGGCGCTGATGTAGGTGGCGGGCACATCGGGCATGTCGGCCAGCGGGAACAGCACAAAGAAGTTCACCCGCATCGAACCCCAGTCGACCTTGCGCAGGTTGGTGATGCGGCCCTCTCGACCGCTGGCCCGCGATGTCAAAGCCCAGCCGGTCGCCCAGCTTCAGGCCCAGCTCTTCGGCCAGGCCCTCTTCCACGCTCACCGCATCGGGCTCGTCGTTGACCCATTGGCCCTGCACGATCTCATTGTGTTCGGGGCGCTCGGCGGTGTGCGAGAGGTTGAACTCGCGGTCGACCAGGCGCTTGGCGCGGTCCGATTCGTAGTTGTCAGAGGTGACTGGCTGGCCATTCACCGGCGACCAGCCGGCCCACGGATCATGGGAAACCAGTCGAAGTTCTTCACGCCACCATCGCGCAAAGCCTGTTGAAAGCTGTCGCCCTGATCGGGCTGCACATTGATCACAAAGCGGTTGGGCGCATCGGGCGGCGTGGCATTGCGCCAGCTGGCGATCAGATCGGTGCGCAGCAACACCAGCAGCACCAGCGCCAGCAGGCCCACGGCCAGCGAACTGATCTGCACCACGGCATAGGCCGGGCGCGCCGAGAGCTGGCGCGTGGCCAGCACCAGCGCGCGCGGCGCGGTGGTTTCGTTCACGCTCTTGCGCAGCAGCTTGACGGCGCCCAGGCTGGCCAACGCAAACACCGCCACGGCAGCCGCAAAGCCGCCCACGGCGATGAGCGCCCAGGGTCAGATCGCGGCTGGCCGCGAGCAACAAGCGCGCCAAAACCCGCCACGCCCAGGCCCAGCACCGCCAGGGTCGCCGGCTTCAACTGCCCCACATCGCGCCGGATCACCCGCAGCGGCGGCACCTGCGCCAGTTGCAACACCGGCGGCAGGCCAAACGCCAGCATCAGCGTCAGCCCCATGCCCAGGCCCAGCAAGCACCGGCCAGATGGTGGCCGCCGGCAAGGCCGACTCCACCAGACCCGCCAGCAACAAAACAAACACGTAGTGCAGGCCAAAACCCAGCGCCACGCCCAGCGCGCTGGCGCCCAGGCCCGACCAGCACAAACTCCAGCGTGTAGGCCCGCGTCATGGTGGCCTGCGACAGGCCCAGCACGCGCAGCATGGCGCAATCGTCCAGGTGGCGCTGCGCAAACCCGCGCGCCGCAATCGCCACGGCCACGGCCGACAGCAGTGCCGCCAGCAAGGCCACCAGGTTCAGGAATTTCTCGGCCCGCTCCAGCGTTTGCTGCATGGCGGGCTGGCCGCCTTCCAGCGACTCCAGCCGCATGCCGCGCACGCCCGGCTTCTCCACCTCGGCCTTGGCCCAGTCCACATAGCGCTTGACCGCGGCCACGTTGTCGCCCGCCACCGCCAGGCGGTAGTTCAAGCGGCTGGCGGGCTGCACCAGCGCGGTGGCGGCCAGATCGGCCTGGTTGATCATCACGCGCGGGGCAAAGCTCATGAAGCCCGCGCCCCGATCGGACTCCACCGTGATGATGCGCGCCACGTTGAGCTGGGTGTCGCCCAGCATCAACGGCTGGCCGATTTTCAGATCGAGCGCCACCAGCAAAGCGGCATCCACCCAGGCGGTGCCGGGTGCGGGAATGTCGCGCGTGGGCGCATCGGGCGCATCGGGCGCCTCGCTCACCCGCAGGCTGCCGCGCAGCGGGTACCCGGCGTCCACCACCTTCAGCGCCACCAGCTTGGCCGCGCCACCCAGCTCGTCGGGCGCCCGACCCATGGTCGGGAAACTCAAGGTCTGCGTGCTGCGCAGGCCTTCCTGCCGGGCCCGCTCGATGAAGGCCTCTGGCGTGGCGTTGTCGCTGCTCAACACCGCATCGCCACCGATCAAGGCCTTGGCGTCGCGCGACAGACCGCCCTGCAGGCGATCGGCAAAAAATCCCACCGACGTGAGCGCCGCCACCGCCAGCGTCACCGCCAGCAACAACAGGCGCAACTCGCCCGCCCGCCAGTCACGCGTCAACGAACGCCAGCCGATGTGCCAGAAAGAAGGGGCTTGTGAAGTCATGGGGTGAACGATAGCGCAAGTGCAATGGGCCTGCGGATGCAGGCTCAATATCGGAGCGAGATTGCGCCCAGAGGTTCAACCTGGGAGCCGGAACATCCGCCGACACAAGGGGTCGCCGACATCCACCGGCCGCGGATCAACAAGCCAGCACGTCGGGGTGCGGATTGTGAGGGGTCTTCCAACCTTCTGGGCAAGTGGCCAGGCAGACGAAGCGGATCGAGCGCGGTTGGGTTGGCTTGAGGCGGTCCACCACAGCAAATACCGAGTTGCCGCTGCAAGCAAGGGGTCGAATGCGACGACCTCACCCAAAGCCACTTTGCCAGACGGGCAAACCTTGCGCTTGAGCCCCACCACGGTTTCCGGCCCAATTCGCGCCAACGCTTGAATTGCTGGCGGCTCTTCAACTTAAGGAAATGCGCTGCGGCTTGTTCACGCGGCGGCGTTTTCTCGGGGTGCTGTTCGCTCACGGGCGGTGATGGCGCTCATCAATTGGCGCGGCAAGACCTCAGACTTGCGCAGAACCATGTCCACCTGCTGCACCTGCTCCGGCGAAAGTTCGGAATTGCTCAAGACCACCACCCTTGCATCCGGCTGTCGGGCACGGATGTACGGCAAGAGGTCCCAGCCGGATTCGTCGGGCAGCGTCAGATCCAGAATCACCACGTCGAACCGATCAAGGGCGACACGGGCTCTCGCTTCGCGCAGGGTGGTGGCCAGCTCAAAGTCGAAACTTTCGCCGGCCAGTGCACGCACCAATTGGTGCATTTCAAGGTCGTCCTCTACATGCAAAACCCGCGTCTGGGCGGTGTTCGCAACAGCAGTCAACCGCTCGATCGATGCCAGAAGCTTGGACAGATCGATGGGTTTGGTCAGCCACTCCATGTCTGGCTGGGCTTCTTTGGCAGTGGCTGCCATCATGACGACGGGCAAACACCTGCGAGACGAATCCGCTCGCAACCGCTCGACCAGACGCAGGCCATCCATGTCGGGCAACGTCAGTTCCACTATCACGGCGACGTATTCTTTGTGCGTCGCCAACTCAAGCGCTTTCGCACCAGATTCGGCAATGTCTGCCCCGTAGCCTGCCAGGTTGAGCGTGCGCGAGATCAGGGGAGCCATGACGGCGTCTTGCACCACCACAAGCACACCCGGCAACTGGGTTTCCGATGGGGGCGGCTCGATTGGCACAGGGCGCGAAGTCGCCTCTGTCCAGAGCGGCAGTTCAAAATAGAAGCAAGTGCCGCGACCCGGCATCGACTCGAAGCCGATGTGTCCACCCATGCGCTCCACCAGTTCGCGCGTGATGGCCAACCCCAAGCCGGTACCGCCCTTTTGCCGAGTGTCGGAAGCATCGCCCTGCGAGAAACGCTGAAAAATCCGGTCGTGGAAATCAGGCGATATGCCACTGCCTTGGTCCCGCACCTCCACCACCGCCCCGCGCTGGCTTTGCCACACCGCAATGCGCACCTTGGATCCTGCGGGCGAAAACTTGGCGGCATTGGAAAGCAGGTTGGCCATCACCTGCTGCAGACGCTGCGCGTCCACCAGCACCCAGGCGTTGTCTGCGGCCTGGCTGACCTCATAGCTCACCTGGAACTGACCGGCATACGTCTCGTTGTCGATCAGCGCCTGCCGCACCAGCGCCATCAGTTCCTGTGGTTGCATGTCAAAGTCCAGCTTGCCTGCAACGAGCTTCTCCATGTCCAGCAAGTCGTTGATCAGGTAACTCAGGCGTTGGCTGTTCTTGTTCGCGATCTGCAGCATCTGGCTGGCCTGGGCTGGCATTTCGCCGAACACACCGCCTACGAGCAGGCCCAGCGACCCGCCGATGGCCGTCAGAGGGGTGCGCAGCTCATGGCTCACCGTCGAGAGAAACTCCGACTTCACCCGGTTGGCGCTTTCAGCCGCTTCCATGGTCAGTTTCATTTCGCTGCTGAGTTGCACCAGCGCCTCTCGCTCCTGGCTCAGTGCTTCGTCGCGCGACTGGATCTCGGCCAGCATGTGGTTGAAATGGTCCACCAGTTCCGCGATTTCGTCGTTCCCGGCCTTGACCGCCCGAAGCGAATAGTCTTGCTCGCGCGAAACCTGATGCGCCACCCTCGTCAGCCCCAGGATGGGGTCGGTGATGATGCGACGCAGGCGCAGCGCGAAGTACACGCACGAGCGAAGACAGCGCGACGGCGATCAGCGCCATCACGGCCATCTGCTCGATCAAATCGGCCCAGAGATCGTGCAGTTCGACGTCAAGTTCAATGCGGCCTATCGGTGCGCCCGTTGTCCTGAATGATCTGGCTCACCGTCAGCTTGACCGGAAGGATGGCTTCCATGGCAGCCTCGGACAACAGGCCTCGACCCTTGTGTACAGCCGTGAAAATCTGCCTGGGCAAAGGTCACTCCCTTGGGCATCCAGCAGCCGGGCGAATGTCGATGTCCGCTCGAACGCGCAAGCCGTCCAGCGTTGCCCTGGCGCCCTCGGCGTCACCGAAAGCCAGCGAAGCGCGGCTGTTTTCACCGACGACCTTGGCCAGCGCCTCGATTTGTTGCTGTGAATCCCGGTAGCGCGAAATGCCGGTTCCCACCGAAAAACCAGGGCAATCATGGCCACGGCGATCACCGTATTGACCGCCAACAGCAGCCCCAGCTTCTGGACGATGGACAGGTTGACTCGTGTTCACTGCAACACCTTTCCCGCCAGCTTCACCATTTGGCCGCTGAGCACCAGGCCTGCACGCTGGACAGCCGCCTGGTTGACATCAAAGCGAAGGCGGCTTCCTTCGACACGCAGCGCGATCATGCCGCCGTTCTCGGACATAGTCTGGCAAGTCACCAATGGTGAGCGTGGGCGAGGTTCCCAGGATGCGCTGCACCGAATCCACCACTGCGGCGTCGGATTTCGAAAGAAAGAGGACGTCGCAAGTGCGCCATTCACCCGAGGGCACGTTGTGCCGAACATCCAGGGTGCGCCCGTTGACCACTTGCCCTTTGAACTGCCCGAATTGCCAGTCCAGTGGCTGCGCCCCTTGCGTGCAAAACAGCAAGTTCTCGCGCGCATGGGGCCATTGCGTGAACTTGACGAAATTGAACACAAAGGCCACTTTGACCGATTGCTCGCCGGTCGACTGCGATCCGGCGGGGGCCGCGAGCACGAGCAGACACGCAGCGGCCAGCAGCCGCCCGGGCAGCGCCCAGCGTGCAGACCCATGTCGGGACATTTTCAGAATTTCCAGCGCGCCTGAACCAACACGCTGCGGGGCGTCAGGCTGGGCGCGACGTCGGAGCTGGTGTACTCCTTGTGGCGCCTCTGCAGCAGATTGCGGCCTGTCACGCTCAACTCAAAATCCGCACGTAGGACGCCAGCCCAGACGCAGGTCCAGGCGCGTGATAGCGCGGCGACCTCCAGGCTCGGCAGGGCGTCGGAGTAGTTCAGAAAGGCATCCAGTTCGATCTGATGGCTCAGCCGGTGAGACGACTGCAATTGCGCCATGTTGCGTGGGTGTGCTGCCAATGCGCCCGAAGGCGCTCAAACCCGTGTAGCCAGGCTTGTTGGTGAGGGACATCTTCGCGCGGCTGTAACTGGCCTTGAGGCGCCAGTCGGGCGTGGCCTGCCAGTTGCCCGATACCTCGAACCCGTAGACCTTGCCCTTCAGGCCGTTGTCAAACCGTTCAACGGACAACGGGTAGGGGACAAAGGCCAACGCTTGTGGTTCATTCGAAATCAGGTTGTCATAGGTGTTGTAAAACACCGCCGCGTCCACCGTCAACCGTGGACCAAACTGGCCGCGATAACCGACTTCCCGTGACAGCATCTCTTGCGAATCGAGGTTGGGGTTGCCATAAATGCCCAAGACCGCCGTCGCGAAAGGTGGATAGGGCCCGACGGCGTAGTTCACCTGGCTGTCCAGCGTGGACCGTGTGGGCGTCTGCACGGCGCGCGACAGCGAAGTCCAGAAAGTGTCGGTGGGCGATGCGTTCCACAACAAGCGGGCACTGGGCTGGGGCTCCAGCCCAGTGATGTCGTTGTGCTCGAGCTTGCTGCCCAGCGTCAGGCGCCATGCTTCGTTCAACTGGATCTCGTCTTGCAAAAACGCGCTGTAGATCTGGCTCTTGGCCGCGCTCTTGGGAAAGCCAATGGTGAAACTGCCCTTGATCTCGTCGGACACCTGGCGGTAACCCGCGCCCCAGGTCAGCTCTTGCGAAGGCGTCAAACGGAATCGGTGCTGCCAATCCAGATCGGTGGTGTCAACGCGCGCGTCGAATGCCCTCTCAGCTGCTTCGGTTCGATCGAAGTAGGCCTGGAACTGCCAGTCTTGTGTGGCGTCAACATCGCGCCTCCAGCGGAACAGCACATTGGCGCCCGACAGCTTCGAGGTGTCAGGCAGGTACGCCGTCGTCGGCGGCACCAAGGCGGTATACAGCGTGGTGGACTGTGCCTTGGTGTCGTACACATCGCCCTGCAGGGTGATGGTGTCGCGCGCATCGGGCGTGAAGTCGGCACGGAAGCCGGCCCGCTGCTGGCGCCAGGCGTCGTGCGCGTCGGCGCCGGTGTCGGTTTCCATGTCTTGGTGTTCGTCCACCTTCGCATACAGGCGGAAGTGGCCGCTCTCACCCAGGCGGCCGCCATGGCGCACGGAAGCACCGCTCTCCAGGCTGCCGGCTTTGGTCTGTGCAACGGTGCCTTGCGTGTCCTGGGCCTGCTTGGTGATGATGTTGATGACGCCGTTCATGGCGTTGGCGCCCCAAAGCGTGCCGCCCGGCCCCCGGATGATTTCGATGCGCTCCACGTCTTCGAGCATCACATCCTGCGATTCCCACAAGGTGCCACTGAGAAGGGGCGAATACAGGGTGCGGCCGTCTTGCAACACCAGCAGCTTGCCGCTGTAGCGGCTGCTGAAGCCTCGAATGCTGACCGCGTAGCGGCTGCCATCGATGCGCGACACCTGCACACCCGGCACGGAGCGCAAGAGTTCGGGCACATTGGTGGCGCCAGAGCGGCGAATTTCGTCTTGGCCCAACACATAAATGGCGGTGGCGGCATCGGTCAGGCGCTGCGGCTTTTTGGCCGCCGAGCTGATCTCGATCACCATCAGCTCTTCCAGCGACATCCAGGTGCCTGTGGTCGGTGCGGCCCCCCAGGCCGAGCCCGCCAGAACCAGCGAGAGCATGCCCTGCCCAGGCTCGCCGCTGCGGGCTCCACTGAAAGGGGGGTTTCTGCAACCGGTGCGCTTCGCCACCCAAGAAACTGCGCGAAACGTCGGTGAGATTTTGGGTGTTCATCGCTGAATGTCTGCAAGAGGTTTAGAAGGTGGCGGGCGCCGTAGACACAACCCATTTCCGGTCTCGGTACGTCGAAAAGACCGAAACCGATACGCGTCAATGTGTGCTGGCCCAAGATCAATCATTCGAGGCAATTCGCACGGCGCGGCCGCCTCGTGCCAACTGGGCTGGCCAAGGCTGGGCGCCACAGCGCCCCAAGCGCCGGGCACCCACTGGGCGGTCAGACAAGCGAACCCCACGCAAAGCGGAGGTACGGGCCCGATTGAGCGCGGATGGACGATGAGGCAGCATGAAGACACTCCATTGAGCGCGCTACAAATGCACGCGAATAGCTCGAAGATCAGAGGGAGTATCGGCAAGAGAGCCCAAAACTTGAGCGAGAAAAGGTGCACGTACACCACCCACTTCGACCCGTCAAAGCCATTCTCAACGCGGAAAGGCGCCCTCGGAGTGACCACAACCTTCCACACCCACCCTCAAACGAGAGACCGTGGGCGATGCGGCGTGTCCACAAACGCCCTTTGACCCGGTTGTTTCGCTTCTCAGCGCTGAAAGACCGCGTTAAAGCCGCATTGCCAAAACAAGGTGATCCCCGCGACATGGCCATAACCAGCGCCATGGCCGAGGCCGGCGCCTGACCAAAAGAAGAGAACCAGCACGAAGACCAAGACGTCCACGGCCAGGGCTTCATACCAAACGGCCAACACCTGTGGTCACACGGCGGATGCACCGATCGGGGTGAAATGGGTTCGAGGGGGAGCGCCGTGGGTCCGGCCGATCTGTCAGCGTTGCCCATTGAGGGGCTGAGCGACACACACAGTGTGTCGCGATGGGATGGTTCAATTTGCCGGTTTGCCGGCCCACCAACACCGTCTTGCTGCAGGGTGACGCGCCGCCGGCGCGGCGCAGCGGGCGCTATTTACTTCGTGCCAAAAATGCGGTCACCCGCATCGCCCAGGCCCGGCACGATGTAACCGTGCTCGTTCAGGCCCCGGTCCACGGACGGGCGTGTAGACCGGCACATCCGGGTGGGCATCGTGGAAGGTCTTCAAGCCTTCCGGGCAGGTGACCAGGCACACGAAGCGGATCGAGCGGGGTTTGGTCTGTTTCAGGCGGTCCACGGCGGCCACGGCGGAGTTGCCGGTGGCCAGCATGGGGTCGAGCACGATCACATCGCGCTCTTCCATTTCGCTGGGCATCTTGAAGTAGTACTCGACCGCCTGCAGGGTCTTGGGATCGCGGTACAGGCCCACATGGCCCACGCGGGCGCCGGGAATCACTTGCAGCATGCCGTCGAGAAAGCCGTTGCCGGCGCGCAGGATGGAGGCCAGCACCACCTTCTTGCCGTCGATCACGCGCGACTTCATCTTCTCCAGCGGGGTCTCGATCTCGATCTCCTGCATGGGCATGTCGCGGGTGATCTCGTAGGCCAGCAAGGCGCTGAGCTCGTGCACCAGCTCGCGAAAGCTCTTGGTGCTGGTGTCTTTGCGGCGCATCAGCGTGAGCTTGTGCTGCACCAGGGGGTGGTCGATGATGTGGACTTCGCGGGTCATGGACGGGCGTGCTTTCAAAGAAGAATCAGGGTTCGGGAAGCCTTGTGCCAGCCCGGGCGGCATCGGATCGCTTCCAGCATGCCCCGAGTTTAGGCGGTCCGCCACCCGCTTGCACGCACAGATCCTCTGGCACATGGCCGCTCGCACGCTTTGGCAGCCGCCTGCGCTGCCCGCCACGAGCTCGTGCCGAACCCGATCAGTAGGTTTCCAGATGCAGGCGGCCTTCGTTCTTGAGCGATGCGCTCAGGGTGTTCCAGCTCAACCCGGCCTTGATGGCCACGTCGCGCAGCGCCAGCACCACGCCCTCTTCCATGCTCTTGAGGCCACACACGTAGAAGTAGGTGTTGCGGTCTTGCAGCAACACGGCCAGATCGGCGGCGCGCTCGCGCATGGCATCTTGCACGTAGCGCTTGGGCGCGCCCGGCGTTCGGCTGAAAGCGAAGTTGGTGTCGATGAAGTCTTTGGGCAGGCTTTGCAGCGGCCCGAAATAGGGCAGCTCTTCCTGCGTGCGGGCACCAAAAAAGAGCATCAGCTTGCCCGACTCGAACTTGCCCGAGGCCCGCAGGCGGCGGCGCCACTCGGTCATGGCGCGCATGGGTGCGCTGCCGGTTCCGGTGCAGATCATCACGATGTTGGAACGCGGGTGGTTGGGCATCAGGAAGCTGGCGCCAAACGGCCCGATCACCTCCACCTTGTCGCCCACCTTCAGGTCGCACATGAAGTTGCTGGCCACGCCTCGCACAGGCTGCCCCTGGTGGTCTTCGAGCACGCGCTTGATGGTGAGCGACAGGTTGTTGTAGCCCGGCCGCTCGCCATTGCGCGGGCTGGCGATGCTGTACTGCCGGGCGAAGTGCGGCTTGCCCTTGTCGTCAGTGCCCGGGCGGCACCACGCCAATGCTCTGCCCTTCCAGCACCGGGAAGGGCATGGTGCCGAAGTCCAGCACGATGTGGTGGGTGTCGTATTCGTGGCCCACCTCGGTGACGCGCACATTGCCGGTCACGGTGGCGGTGATGGTCTTTTGCGCGGCCTTGGGGCCATAGAGGTTGGTGTAGGCGTGGGCCGCGCTCCAGGGCGGCAGCGTGGCGCCGAAGGCCGCTGAATTGAACACCTCTTCGCCGGTGGCCTGCAGGCGCCGCCGGTCGCTGGCAGACTGGCTTCGACCGCCACCGCCTCGACTGCGGCGCCGTCGCCCGCCATGGCGGCCAGTTCGGCGCTGGGGATTTCGGCCGGCAACTCGTCCCAGCCCAACTGCTCTTCGATGGAATAGGCCTTGACGCGCACGACCTTGCGGTAGTTGTCGATGGACCCGGTGGGGCAAGGCGAAATGCAGTCGTTGCACCAGTTGCACTTGGTCGGCGTCGACCACGTAGTTGCGCGAATCGTGCGTGATCGCCCCCACCGGGCAAATCGACTCGCAGGTGTTGCACCGGATGCAGATTTCGGGATCGATCAAATGCTGCTTGATCACAGCGGTTTCAGCGGGGGCGTTCATCTCGGGTCTCCGGTGCTTCTGTTCGTGAAGGCTCTATTGTCTGGCTTCTCGTGACTTCGTGGCGCCGCATGGGCTGGGGTGATTGACTCCGTTCGTGTCCCCCGCCGGCCTGCGGCCGGCTCCTCCTTGACCTCACTGCGTCAGTCACCTCAACCATGCTCTCAGGGCAAGCCAGCAGAAGAACACGAACACCAGCTGACTCATCCGGAGCGCGTGCCCCAACCCAGGATGCCGCGGGTCCGGGTCTCCCGGCCCGCAGGCATCGCCCCCTTCGAGCGCCGACGGCGCGCCAGAAAGGGGCGAAGCCGCGCAGCGGCGCAGGGGGGTTATCCGAATCGGACGTAATCAAAATCCACCGGCTGGCGGTTGATGCCCATGACCGGTGGCGCGATCCAGTTGGCGAACTTGCCTGGCTCGACCACGCGGCCCATGAGCGAACCCACGTAGGCGCGGTCGGCATCGCTGGGCAGCCATTCGTCCTTGCGCTGGCTCCATTCCTGCTCGCTCACCACGCGGCCATCGGGCGACACCTTGGCGCCCGACAGGGCGCCGATGTTGCGGTGGAAGGCCTTGTGGGGCACGCTCAGGCGGAAGTCGATGCCCGCCTTCTCGATCAGCCGGTTCCAGCGGTCCACGCCGCCCACGCTGTCCTTGATGTAGTCGTCGCGCAGCACTTCGTTCAAGGCGTTGAGCATGGGCACCTCTTTTTCCACCAGCTTGCCGTCCACGATGTTGAGCACCTTGTAGGTCTCGCCCTTGAGCACGTGGTCGTCGGTGCGCTTGCCTTCTTCGTAGCGGCCCTTGAGGCCGGTGGAATAGAAGGTGGCCGCATTGCTCGACTCGTCGGCGCCAAACAGGTCGATGGTGACGCTGAAGTGGAAGTTGATGTAGCGCTGGAGGGTGGGCAGATCGATCACGCCCGCGGTGCGCAGCTTGCCCACGTCGTCGGTCTTCAACTCGTTCATGGCCGCACAGGTGCGGCTGATCACGCGGCCCACGCCGCTCTCGCCCACAAACATGTGGTGGGCTTCTTCGGTCAGCATGAACTTGGTCGTGCGCGCCAGCGGATCGAAGCTGGATTCGGCCAGGGCGCAGAGCTGGAACTTGCCGTCGCGGTCGGTGAAGTAGGTGAACATGAAGAAGCTCAGCCAGTCGGGCGTCTTCTCGTTGAAGGCCTGCAGGATGCGCGGGTTGTCGGCGTTGCCGCTGTTGCGCTCCAGCAGGGCCTCGGCTTCTTCGCGGCCGTCTTTGCCGAAGTGCTTGTGCAGCAGATACACCATGGCCCACAGGTGGCGACCTTCTTCCACGTTGACCTGGAACAGGTTGCGCAGGTCGTACTGGCTGGGCGCGGTCAGGCCCAGGTGGCGCTGTTGCTCGACCGATGCCGGCTCGGTGTCGCCCTGGGTGACGATGATGCGGCGCAGGTTGGCGCGGTGTTCGCCGGGCATGTCTTGCCAGGCGCTTTCGCCTTTGTGGTCACCAAAATGGATCTTGCGGTCTTGCTCGGCCGGGTTCAGGAAGATGCCCCAGCGGTAGTCGGGCATCTTCACATGGCCAAACTGCGCCCAGCCCTGCGGGTCGACGCTGACCGCCGTGCGCAGGTAGACATCAAAGTTTTGCGAGCCCTCGGGGCCCATGTCCTGCCACCACTGCAGGTAGTTGGGCTGCCAGTGTTCGAGCGCGCGCTGCAAGGTGCGGTCTTCGCTCAGGTTGACGTTGTTGGGAATCTTGTCGCTGTAGTTGATGCCTGACATGCGGGTCTCCTGTGGGTGGAACTAGAGTTGAGGTGAGCGAGGTCATTCGATCGAGGGCGCCGTGGAACCGGCTTTGCCGGGCCACCAGCGCCGCCCCCTGGGGGGTGACGCGCGAAGCGCGGCGCAGGGGGAGCTCAGACTCTGTTCATGTCGAAAGCGGCTTTTTCGCCCTTGCCGTAAACCTTCAGTGCACCCTTTTCACCCACCGCGTTGGGGCGCTGGAAGATCCAGTTTTGCCAGGCGGTGAGGCGGCCAAAGATGCGGGTGGCCATGTTTTCCTTTTGGGCGAAACGCAGGTTGGCCTCCAGGCCGGTGAGCGCATCGGGCGACATGGCGGCGCGCTCTTCCAGCGCCATGCGGATTTCGTCGTCCCAGTCGATGTCGTCGGGCGCGGCGGTGACCAGGCCCAGCTCGAACGCGGCGTCGGCATCCAGCACCTTGCCCACGGCTGCGCGCACCGCCTCCATGGGCGCCGCTTCTTCGTAAAAGCGGCGCTGCAGGCGCGACTGGTTGTTCACCATGGGCAACAGGCCCAGGTTGAACTCGCTCAGCTGCATCTTGGGCGCCTGCTCGGGATCGTCGGGCAGCGCGAGCATGTAGGCGCGGTCGGCGCAAAAGGCCAGCTCGGCCAGCGAACCCGCGAAGCAGGAGCCCTGTTCGATCAGGGCAAACAGGCTGCGCGAAGACACATCCAGGCGTGCAAAAGTGCGGCGCATCAGGCCGATGGTTTCGTTGACCAGCCAGTGGTCTTTGTTCGCCACCATCAAGGCATCGTTGGCCAGCACCGCAGCCGCATCGCCTTCGGTCTTGAGCAACCAGGTGCCCATGTCCAGTTCGTTGGTGCGCAGGCACAGGATGGCGTCGTCCAGTTCGCGGGCCATTTGCAGCGGGTACCAGGCGGCGCCTGCGGCTTCGATGCCGGCGATGTCGGTGGGCTGTGCGCCGCGGGCGCCTTGACGGTGATCGTGGCGTTGCGCTTGGCTGCGGTCGATGACCACGTTCACATGCTGGTAGGCGATGCCGTCGGCGCTGTCGGTGCGCTCGAGGCGCGGCAAGGCCACGCCTTTGCCGTCGGCCGGGCGGGTGCTCTTTTCGGCCAGCTGCAATGCGCGCTCCTGCACGGCGGCGGCGAACTGCTGCGGCTTGACCACCGCATCCACCAGGCGCCAGTCCACGGCCTTCTTGCCGCGCACGCCTTCGCTGGTGGTGCAAAAAATGTCGGCCAGATCGTGGCGCACATGGCGCTTGTCGGTCACGCGGGTGAGCCCACCGGTACCGGGCAACACGCCCAGCAGCGGCACTTCGGGCAGGCTCACGGCAGACGGAGCGGTCATCCACCAGCAGGATTTCATCGCAGGCCAGCGCCAGCTCGTAGCCGCCGCCGGCGCAGGCGCCGTTGAGCGCGGCCAGGAACTTCAGGCCCGAATGCTGGCTGCTGTCTTCGATGCCGTTGCGGGTTTCGTTGGTGAACTTGCAGAAGTTCACCTTCCAGGCGTGGGTCGAAAGGCCCAGCATGAAAATGTTGGCGCCCGAGCAGAACACGCGGTCTTTCAGGCTGGTGACCACCACGGTGCGCACGCCGGGTGTTCAAAGCGGATGCGGTTGAGCGCGTCGTGCAGCTCGATGTCCACGCCCAGGTCGTAGCTGTTGAGCTTGAGCTTGTAGCCGGGGCGGATGCCGGCGTCTTCGTCGATGTCCACCGCCAGTGTGGCCACGGGGCCATCGACGCTGAGCTTCCAGTGGTGGTACTGGCTGGGATCGGTGCGGTAATCAACGGTCTCGGGGTCATCGGTGTCTCCTGTTGTGCCTGGGCGCCCTGGACTGAGCCAGAGCCGCCTGAGTGCGCCGGTCGACAGAACCGGTCTGGCCGTGTCCTCTCTGTGCGAACATGAATAATAATGCATATTTTCGACAGAATGTGCATTTTTATGCATCTCCGCTGCGATTGCATCAGACTTCTCCCGAACCAGGGTCTGCAGCCCTTCGAATGCGCCTCGGCTTCGGTCTGGCCGCTGGTGTTGAAACTGAGATCGGCCTTGGCGTAAAACGCCGAACGCCCCGCCAGAATGCGCTTGAGGTCTTCCATGGCCTCCGCGGCTGGCCGCCATGGGGCGCATGTCGCCCTGCGCCGCCACGCGCGCCATGTGATCGGCCGGATCGGCCTGCAGCCAGACGGTGCGGCAATGGCCCAGCAACAGGTTGAAGTTGGCCGCGTCGGACACCAGGCCGCCCGGCGTGGCGATCACCACCTCGGGGTACAGCTGGATCGTCTCTTCCAGCGCGCGGCGCTCGTAGCGCCGGTAGGCCGGCGTGCCATACAGCGCGTGGATTTCATGGATGCTGCAGCCGGCAAACTGTTCGATCTCGCGGCTGAGTTCGATGAACGCGAAACCCCAGGTCGTCGGCCAGGCGCTGGCCCAGCGTAGACTTGCCGGCGCCGCGCAAGCCCACCAGCGCGATGCGGGTGCTGCCGTTGTCGGCGTCCGCCTCCGGCGCTGCAGCGCCATCGAACAGGCTGCCAATCGCCATGCGGGCGCGGCGCAGATCCGCATCGTTGCGGTGCTCCAGCAACTCCCGGATCAGCAGCCATTCGGGCGACGATGTCGTGACATCGCCCAGCAACTCGGTGAGCGAACAATGCAAGGCGCCGCGCCACCTGCAGCAGCACCAGAATGGAGGCATTGCCGGTGCCGTATTCGAGATTGGCCAGGTGGCGCTCGGAGACATCGGCCGCCATGGGCCACGGCCTTGCGGGTCATGCCACGGCGCGAGCGCAGGGTGCGCACACGCTCGCCCAAGCGCCACCAGAAACGGGTGGCGCTCGGCGTCGTCGGCGGCGCTTCGGCGGTGGGCGCGGCAGCGGCGTGGTTTCCAGAATCACAGCGGGCTTTCATGGGTGCGACCAGATCCGGGTGAAAACCCTAGGAGGGCTTGTTTTGCACTCAAAACATGCACTTTAATGCATCAACTCGACATGAGCAAATAGTGCATTTATAGCGCGATTCACCCGCCCCGACCAGCCCCCGAACCCTGAAACCGACCTCCCAAAGGATCCCTCATGAGCGATTGCCCCCTGCTTCCCAACCACTTCGCCGGCCGCTGGCAGACCGCCACCGACGAAGGCACCCCGCTGCTCGACCCGGTCAATAGGTACGCCAGCTGGTGCGCGTGGGCCGCGCGGGCCTGGACCTGGCCGAGGGCTTCGCTTTCGCCCGCACACAGGGTGGCGACGCTTTGCGCGCCATGACCTACCGACAACGCGCCACCTTGCTGGGCGACGATCGTGAAGGTCTTGCAGGCGCAACCGCGATGCCTACTACGAGATCGCCACCGCCAACTGCGGCACGGTCACCAAAGATTCCGCCGTGGACATCGACGGCGCCATCTTCACGCTGGGCTTTTACGCCAAACAAGGCGACGCCCTGGGCGACGCCACCTGCCTGCTCGACGGCGCGCGCATCCGCATGGCGCAAAGACCCGGTGTTTCAGACGCAACACGTCATGAGCCCCACGCGCGGCGTGGCGCTGTTCATCAACGCCTTCAACTTCCCGAGCTGGGGCTTGTGGGAAAAGGCCGCGCCGCGCTGCTGTCTGGCGTACCGGTGATCGTCAAGCCGGCCACCGCCACCGCCTGGCTCACGCAGCGCATGGTGAAAGACGTGGTCGACGCCGGCATGCTGCCCGCGGGCGCGCTGTCCATCGTCTGCGGTTCGTCCGCCGGCTTGATGGACCAGCTGCAAGCCGTTTGACGTGGTGAGCTTCACCGGCTCGGCCGAAACCGCCAGGATCATCCGCAGCCACCCGGCCGTGGCGCGAAAGATCGGTGCGCTGCAACATCGAGGCCGACAGCCTCAACAGCGCCCTGCTCGACCCCGACCGCCGCCGAGGGCGACGAAGCCTTCGACCTGCTGGTGAGCGAAGTGGCGCGCGAGATGACGGTCAAGAGCGGCCAGAAGTGCACCGCGATCCGCCGCGTGTTTGTACCGCGCGCGCTCTACGCTGCCGCCGCCGAAGCCATCGGCGCCAAGCTGGCGAAATACACTGTCGGCGATCCGCGCAACGAGTCGGTGCGCATGGGTGCGCTGGTGAGCCGCGAGCAGTTCGACAGCGGTGACCGCCGGCATCGCTCAACTCAAGACGCGAGGCCGAGGTGTTGTTTGACGGCAGCGAGACGCCTCTGGTCGACGCGGATGCGAGCGTGGCGCGCCTGCGTGGCGCCGGTGTTGCTGGGCTCGACGCGACCCCGTGAACGCCCGGGTATTGCACGAAGTGGAGGTGTTCGGCCCGGTGGCCACGCTGATGGCCTACGACGACGAAGCCCAGGCCTATGACGCTGATCCGCCGCGGCGAAGGCTCGCTGGTCGTGTTCGCTCTACAGCGCCGACCCGGCCTTCACCGCCCGCGCCACGCTGGCGCTGGCCGACAGCCACGGCCGCGTGCACGCGATTTCGCCCGATGTGGCCGCGGTGCAAAGCGGCCACGGCAACGTGATGCCCATGAGCCTGCACGGCGGCCCGGCCGCGCCGGCGGCGGTGAAGAGCTCGGCGGCCTGCGCGCGCTGGGCTTCTACCACCGCCGCAGCGCCGTACAGGCCAGCGTGGCGGCACTGGACATCCTGGCCCAAACTGCCACACCATTCACCCTCTGAACAAGAAAACCCATACGCGCCCCCGAAGCACGAGGAGACACCCCATGAGCGACACCATCGCCACCCGCCCGAGCATTTCAACTTCGCCCGCCACCTGCTGGCAGCCAACGACAGGCCGGGCCGACAAAACCGCCCTGATCGACGACGCCGGCACACTCACCTACGGCCAACTGGCCGAGCAGGTGCAGCGCATGGCGGCAGCGCTCTAGGCGCTGGGCCTGCGGCGCGAAGACCGGGTGCTGCTGCTGATGCACGACTGCAGCGACTGGGTGGTGAGCTTTCTGGGCGCCTTGCACGCGGGCGTGGTTCCGGTGTGTGTCAACACCCTGCTCACCGCCAGAAGACTATGGCTACATGCTCGCCAACAGCCGCGCCCAGGCGGCCCTGGTGTCCGCGGCATTGCTGCCCGTGCTGCAAACCGCCATGGACAAGCAGCGCCCACGAAGTTCGGCACCTGATCGTCTCGCACGCCCAGAGAGACCCTGCCCGGACAGGCGCCCTCGACCTGGCGGCCTGCCTTGCCGCCCAGGCCCCGACGCCGTTGCCGCCGACACCCACGGCGACGAACCCGCCTTCTGGCTGTACTCCAGCGGCTCAACCGGCGCGCCCAAAGGCACGGTGCACACCCAGTCCAGCCTCTACTGGACGGCAGAGCTGTACGGCAAGGGCGTGCTCGAACTGCGCGAAAGCGACACGGTGTTTTCCGCCGCCAAACTGTTCTTCGCCTATGGCCTGGGCAACGCCCTGTCGTTCCCCCTGAGCGTGGGTGCCACCGTGATCCTGATGGCCGAGCGGCCGACACCGCAGGCCGTCTTCAAACGCCTGGTGGAGCAGCGGCCCACCGTGTTTTACGGCGCGCCCACCGGCTACGGCGGCATGCTGGCCCAGCCCCGATCTGCCCGAACGAGACGCAGGTGGCGCTGCGCCTGTGCTCATCGGCCGGCGAAGCCTTGCCCAGCGACATCGGCGAGCGCTGGACCGCGCGCTTTGGCTGCGAAATCATCGACGGCATCGGCAGCACCGAAATGCTGCACATCTTCCTGTCCAACCGCGCCGGGCGATGTGCGCTACGGCACCACGGGCCAGCCCGTGCCCGGCTACGAGGTGCAGTTGCGCGACGAAGACGGCAGCGTCATCACAGGGCGCCAACCGCATCGGCGACCTCTACATCGCCGGCCCCAGCGCCGCCCTGCTGTACTGGAACAACCGCGCCAAGATCCCGCGACACCTTTCAGGGCCCCTGGACCAAGAGCGGCGACAAGTACACCCGCGATCCCGACGGCTACTACACCTATGCCGGGCGCAACGACGACATGCTCAAGGTGAGCGGCATCTATGTCAGCCCGTTTGAAGTGGAGGCCACCCTGGTGCAGCACCCGGCGGTGCTGGAGGCGGCCGTGATCGGCAAACAGGATGCGGAGGGCCTGACCAAGACCAAGGCCTATGTGGTGCTCAAAGCGGGCGCACAGGCCACCGAGCAGCGAACTGCAGGCCTTCGTCAAAGAAAAGCTGGCGCCCTACAAGTACCCCCGGTTCATCGAGTTCGTGGCCGAGCTGCCCAAGACCGCCACCGGCAAGATTCAGCGCTTCAAACTGCGCGAACTGGAAACGCAGCGCCAGTTCGAGCGCTGAATGGGGGCATGGCGTCAGGCATGGCGCGCAGCGCTGGGCAGGCCGAACACGCGATCGAACACCCAGGTGAAAACCACGGTGTAGACCAGAAAGAAGAGCAGGATGCCAATGTCGGCCACGAAGGCCTCCCACATGGACACATCCAGCCACAAGGCCATCACCGGGACCAGGATCAACGCCAGGCCGCCTTCAAACAAAGTGCCGTGGGCCACGCGTCGGCGCCAGGAGCGGCCCTTGACGGTCTGGCGCGCCTCCCATCGCTCGAACACCGCGTTGAACCCATAGTTCCAGGCCAGCGCGATCAGGGACATGGTCAGCGTGAGCCCCAAAGCCGACAAAGGCGCCTGCCCGTACACCAGGCTCAAGACGGGGGCGACAAAACCCACCGCCAGGGTTTCATAGAGAACGGCTTGAACAATTCTTCGGGTGCGGGGCGCGAGTTGCATCAGGCGGCAATTGTGCCTCGCGACGCGAACGCGTCATTCAGTCCGCGCGCCACGCCCTAAGATCGGTTTCCACCCAACCAACCGATCGACCACCATGCCAGACAACGCGCGCCACCTCCCGTCCAACGACCCTGCCAACCTGGGCCTGAGCCCAGATCGCACGCAGCGCCTGATCGATGTGCTGCAGCGCGAAGTGGACCGCGGCTACATTCCCGGCGCGGTGGTGATGCTGGCCCGCCACGGTTCGGTGGCGCTGCATACGGCCCTGGGCCAGCGCGACCCGGCAACGGGTACCGCCATGCTCACCAGCGACATTTTTCGCATCTACTCCATGACCAAGCCGGTGGTGTCGGTGGCCATCATGATGCTGGTGGAGCAGGGGCGCCTGATGATCAACGAGCCCGTCAGCAAGTACCTGCCCGAATTTGCTGACCAAAAAATTGCCATGGAAACGCCCGAGGGTGCGGTGCTGCAAGCCGTGGCCCAGCCCGCCACCGTGCAAGACCTGCTGCGCCACACCGCGGGCCTGACCTACGAATTCATGGGCACGGCCCATGCGCAGCGCCTGTACGCCAAGGCCCAGATCGGCAGCCGAGGGCGCAGCAACGCCGAATTCAGCCAGATCCTTGCCACGCTGCCGCTGTTGCATGCGCCCGGCACCCACTGGGCCTACAGCCGCGCCACCGATGTGCTGGGCCGACTGGTGGAAGTGATCACCGGCCAGCCGCTCGGTGTGCACCTGAAACAGGCCATCTTTGACCCGCTGGGCATGCCCGACACGGGCTTTTCAGTGCCAGAGAAAGACCACCACCGCATCGCCGAGCCATTTGCCCATGACCCCGATGGCGGCATTCCCATGCGGGTGCTCGATCCGCGCGAGGTGCCGGCCATGGAGGCGGGCGGCGGTGGCCTCATGTCCACCACCGACGATTACGCACGCTTTCTGCAATGCATGCTCAACCGCGGTGAGCTCAACGGCACCCGCCTGCTCGGTTCCCATACGGTTGACTACATGACGGCCGACCACCTGGGCAACATCCCCAGCCTGGAAGACCTGCTGCCGCCTGGCCATGGCTTTGGATTGGGGTTCGCTGTGCGCACACAGGCGGGTGTGTCCACCATGCCCGGCTCGGTGGGCACCTACCACTGGGGTGGCATCGCAGGCACCACGTTTTTTGTGGACCCGATCGAAGATTTTTTCGGCATCCTGATGACGCAGGCGCCCAACCAGCGCGACCCGATTCGCCACCTGTTTCGCAACCTGGCCTACGCCACGCTGGCGGACTGAAACCCGCTCAAGTCTTGGCCGGTGGCTGCCAGCGGAAAAACATCGGGTAAACCTTCTCCACCACCGGCCCGTTGAAATCCCAGGCGAGGCACTGGCCCAAATGCATGGGCGGACGGCCATCGGGCGGCAGTGGCAAAAGAAGCCGAGCGGGTTTGAAACGCAGCGGTGGCGAGGTTGAACAGCAGCTCTCGCAAATGGGTGCAGCCTTCGACACCGCCCAGGTGGCGCTCGATGGTTTTGCGCCAGCCCCGACCCAGCGATTCACCCACCAGGCGTTGCATCGGCGCCTGCGCCTGCGGGCAGGGGTTGTGGGGGAAAGCGTCCATGGCCACTTCGATGGCCTGAACAATGAAGGCATCGTTCAGCGTCACGCGGATGTGCATGTGGTGAATCGGCTCATTGGGCGCCCATTCGCGCTCCCCTTCAATCAACATGCCATGAGGCTTGGTGTCGAGCATTTCACCCTCGATATCCCACAGCCCGTCCTCGCGGTGGAACCCGCGGTATTCGACGCGCCGCGTGTGCATGAGCTTGCGGGGTTGTGGTGCTGGTAGTGGCAAGGTGTGACCTGTCAGGTTGAAGCTAAGTGGGCTGATTCTCCCTGAAGCGCTCTTGGCCAGCTGCGCCAAAGGCGACGAACTGCCCGGGAGAATGTCCGCAGTTGCTTGGTTTGACATGCAAACGTTTACCCAATAATGTGAACTTATTACACAACACCGGATAATGGTGCGCGAGATGCACCCCGTTCAGGCAAAGTGGCTTGACGGCTTTGAGGAGAAGCGAGTGCTACCCCCCGACGATCTGGCGCGCAATGCCCAGGTCCCGCCACTGCATGCCATGGCAGACAGCTTGCCGGGCGCCTTCTTGCGCTATGAGCGCGATGCGCAGGGTCGCGAGCGTGTGTCCCGGATGAGTGGCGGCTGCAGCGCCTTGTGGGAGGTGAGCAACCCATCCATTGAGAGCAACACAGATGCCCTGTGGATGATGGTCGACCCCCGTGATCTCACGCCATTCTTCGAATCGATCGAAGCCTCAGCGCGCAGCCTCAAGGACTGGTCTTTCGAGTGGCGCATCATCACGCCATCAGGCAAGCTCAAGTGGCTCCATGGCGTGGGGCGCCCCCAGGCCCTTGCCAGCGGTGGCGTCGCCTGGAACGTGTTCATCATCGACATCACCGCCAGTCGCCGCGTTGACACCCACTTGCGCGACAACAACGAGCGCTTTCGCCAGATGCTCGACGGCATTTCCAACGTGTCGGTCCAAGGCTATGGCATGGACCTCACCACCCGCTACTGGAACAAAGCTTCGGAGCGCCTCTACGGCTTCACGGCCAAGGAGGCGATTGGCCGAAATTTGCTTGACCTGATCATCCCCGAGCACATGCACGACGGCGTGCTGGCCGAGGTGACGCGCATGATCCGCACAGGCAAAGGCGATTCCAGAGGGCGACCTCACACTCAAACGCAAGGACGGCACGCCCATCGAGGTCTTTTCCAGCCATGCCTATGTCGAGATGCCTGGCTACGAGCCCGAGCTGTATTGCATCGACTTCGACCTGACCGAACGGCGAGAAGCCGAGACACTTGCGCGCCCAGCTCGATGCCAAGACCGGCGAGGGCCAAAAAATGGAGGCCCTGGGCACCCTGGCTGGCGGCATCGCGCACGACTTCAACAACATTGTGGCCGCCATTTCGGGCAACGTGCTGCTGGCTCTGAACGACCTCGAAACCGATCACCCTGCGCGCACCAGCGTGCTGGAAATCCGGACCGCCAGCAAAAGGGCCAAGGAACTGGTGCAGCAGATTCTGGCGTTCAGCCGGCGCCAACATGTCGAACGCAAAGGCATGCGGCTGCGCCATGTGCTGGAAGAAACCGCCAACATGGTGCGCACCAACATGCCAAAAGGTTTCGAGATGCGCCTGTTTTGCGAGATGCACACACCGCGCGTGCTGGCCGACCCCACCAAGATCGAACAGGTACTGCTCAACCTGCTGACCAACGCGTGGCAGGCGATTCCAATGGGCCGCCAGGGCCTCATCCAGGTTTCGCTGGAGACCTACCATGGCCTGCCGCCCAACGCCGATGCACAGCTCTTGGCCAGCCTGAACCTGGAAGAAGCGCAAACCCACACCTGGGCCTGCATCACCGTCAGCGACAACGGCGAGGGCATGAGCAAAGCCACGCGCGCGCGCATCTTCGAACCTTTTTTCACCACCAAGCGGCCAGGCTCTGGCACCGGCCTTGGTCTGGCGGTGGTGCACGGCATTCTGTCCGAACACCAGGCGATTCTGGACGTTCAAAGCACACCAGGCGAAGGCTCGATTTTTTCGGTCTACTTCCCGGCCGATATTCACGACACCGAATCGCTGATCAGCGCGCCAGCGCCGCTGATCAGCGAACTGGGGCCGCTCGAACTGACAGAAGAAGTTCACGAGCAAGCCATGGTTCACATCATGTTCGTCGATGACGACGAGCTCATGACCTCGTTCATGCAAAGGCTGATGGAAAAGCGCAACTACCGCATCAGCATTTACAACGACGCCAACAGCGCCATGCGTGCGTTTTGCAAGGCCCCGGAGCTGTTCGATCTGGTCATCACCGACTACAACATGCACGGCTTCAACGGTCTGGATTTCGCCAGCGCCATCAAAGCCCGGTCGCCGTCAACGCCAGTGGCCATCGCATCGGGCAACTTGTCAGACGCCTTGCGCAGCGGGGCGGCCAAAATCGGCGTCGAAGAACTCATCTACAAGCCCGACCGTGTTCAGGACATCTTGGTCACAGTGGACCGCCTCGCGAACAGCATTCCCGGCAAGGCGCCCTCCTCTGGGTGAGCGCGCTGTACACCCAACAGGCATCGCACGCAGAACGTTTGCAGTGCCACGACCGCATCGGGCACACTGCCTCCGCCACCGGCCCATAGAAAGCGGCCGTATTCAACGCGCCTTGCCTGAATGTGCTTGCGGGAAAGTGTGGATCGCAAGCCCGAATTGATGCCTGTCGAAACGAGGGGGCGTGTACCGTGCCCCTGCTTGCCCACAAGCTCCCGTGCCTAAGGCGGCGAATGGCCGTGCACGGAGTTGCCCAATGTTCATTTGAGCTCCGCTCCCGATCAAGTCCCGGCAATGCCCTTCCGACAAAGGATAATGCCGCCCGAGTGGCACATAGCCCGGGCAAACATGCCCGGCGCGTTTTCAGGAGTCCCTAGTGCAGTTCCATGACGAGCCGACACAGGCGAACAAGATCACACCCATGCAGTCGTTGGCCAACCACCTGCCAGGCGCATTTTTTCGATACCGGCTCGATGCCAATGGCAAAGACCGCATCGACCAGATGGGTGGTGGCTGCAAAGCCCTTTGGGATGTGAGCAACCACGCCATCGAAAGCGACATCGATGCCTTCTGGGCAGTGGTGGACCCGCGTGATCTGCCGTATTTTCGAGAGTCGATCACGCAGTCAGCCAGAACACTCAAGGACTTGGCCTTCGAATGGCGCATCGATACGCCAAACGGCAAGGCCCGGTGGATGCACAGCAGGGGACGTCCCATATCCGCGGCGCAAGGTGCTGTCTTATGGCATGTTTTCACCATTGATGTCACCGAAAGTCGGCGGGTAGACAACCATCTGCGCGACAACAACGAGCGCTTTCGCCAGATGCTCGACGGCATTTCCAACGTATCGGTCCAAGGCTATGGCATGGACCTCACCACCCGCTACTGGAACAAGGCTTCAGAGCGCCTTTATGGTTTCACCGCCAAAGAAGCCATTGGGCGCAACCTGCTCGACCTGATCATTCCCGAGCACATGCACGATGGCGTGCTGGCCGAAGTGACTCGCATGATCCGTACCGGCAAGGCCATTCCCGAAGGAAATCTCACCCTCCAACGCAAAGACGGTTCACCGATCGATGTTTTTTCAAGCCACGCGTTCGTCGAGATGCCCGGCTACGAACCCGAGCTGTACTGCATCGATTTGGAGCTGGCGAGACGACGGGACGTCGAAAACCCGCATACCCAGGCAGACGACAAGGCAGAGCAGGAACCGGCGATGGAAGCTTTGGCCAATTTGCACCCAGACGTGCGCCACGACTACCGCCGGGTTGTGGCCGCCATGTCTTCGCCAACGTTGTGCACAGATGGCGCCGACCGGTAGAAGGCGCGCCGCCTGTGCTGAGCGCGCCGGCATTCGTTCCAGCGCCTCTGCCAACAACACCCCGCCCTGTTGTCGCAGGGAGGCGCTGACCCGGTTCGCATTTGTTCGGTGACTGCGTCACAGCGGGTAACCCGCCTGAGAACGCATATGCAAAAACATGGCCACTGCCAGAGTCCACGCTGGAATCGGAGCGCGCCCACGAGCCAGCGTCTACAGGTTGCGCCAACTGAAACATGGGTTGCCCCCCAGGCGCACCGCCGAACACACAAGAGACGAAGATTTACTGCCGCACCGGTCCGGGCGGCTTGGGTGCTGCACGCTGGAACAAGACCCACTGCGCCAGCGCGCCTGCCCCCGCCAGGCAAAGCATGAGTCCGGCCAATGGCAAAGCACTGGTTTGAGGCAACAAGCCCACCGTGAAGCCACCCAAGGCACCCATGAGCTGCTGCATCAAACCCGCAACCGCAGCGGCCGAACCTGCCAGGGCGGGCACCAGCCCCACCGTACCCGCCAAGGTGGGAGGCACCAGCAGACCGTTGCCCAGCCCCAGCAACATCAAGGGCATGGCAAACGCCAATGGTGTCTGAGGGCCTGCCCAGGCCAGCAGACCCATCAAGACAATGCCCATCAACGCCAGCACCTGCCCCCAGAACATCATGCCGCGATCGTTGTCGCGGTGCGCGAGCCGCGAAGTCAGGAAGTTGCCGACGATGTACGACAGCGGCACCAGCATGATGTAGAAACCCACACCGTCAGGCCCCACGTTGTACGTACCCAATACGCCGGGCGCGGCGGCCAGGAACGCGTAAAAGGTGGCACTCATCATGGACAGCACCACCACGAACAATAAAAACGAGGGCTCTCGGGCCAACTGCGCGTACGACGACACCATCGTGCCGAACCAGTGCGGCTTCACCTGCTCGCTCTTCACATGGCTGGGCAGACCGCGCCATGCCGCCACCCACAAACCAGCCGCGACCAAGGCCATCACCACAAAATTGGCTTGCCATCCGAAGCGCACGTGCAGTTGCCCGCCGATCACCGTGGCCAGCGGCGGGCAAAGGCCCATCACCATGCCCACATAGGCCATCACCCGGGTGCGTTGCGGTCCCTGATACAAATCCTGCACCATCGCTCGGCCGACCACCATGCCAGCTGCGCAGCCCGCCCCCTGCACAGCCCGTGCCGCGATCAACATGGGCAAACTGGTCGCCAGAGAAGCCCACACAGAACCCGCCACCGCAATGCTCAGGCCCAACAGCAGCGTGGGCTTGCGTCCCATCTGATCGGACAGCGGACCATACACGAGCTGGAAAAGCCCGTAGCTCACCAGGTAAGCACTGAAGGTGAGTTGAACCTCCGCCGGGCTGCCATTGAGCAATTCGCCCCACTCCTGCATGGAAGGCAGGTTCATGGTCATGGCCAGCAAGCCAAAAGCCAGTTGGCAAAGCAGGTTGACCAACAGCCACTGGGAGGGAGGTTGGGACGGCGCGGTGGGTTCCGAAGACATGGCGGCAAGGCTAACCGCAAATGGGCCAAAAGGCTGTCGCACCCTACAAAGGGCCTGCGCCGTTCCTTGCTCCAGCGGTATGGTTTGTCGCTACCATGCAGACAACCGACCCACTTCAGAGATCCACACCATGTCTCATGAACATCCACACGATCACGACCACCACCACGAAAAGGCATCCGATGCCGCCTGGAAGCACGACGGCGTGCGCGTGGTGCCCGGCAACCAGCTCGACGGCAATGTGCCCAGCACGCCAGGCATGGACCGCAAAGCAGCGATCAACTTCGCGCGGGTGGGCGCGCAAAAGCTCTGGGCTGGCACGGTGACCATCCACCCCGACGCCAAGACCGGCGCCCATCACCATGGGCCGCTGGAAAGCGTGATCTACGTGGTCAAAGGCCGCGCGCGCATGCGCTGGGGTGAGCATCTGGAATTCACCGCCGAAGCGGGGCCTGGTGATTTCATTTATGTGCCGCCCTTCGTGCCCCACCAGGAAATCAACGCCAGCGCCACCGAGGTGCTGGAGTGCGTCTTGTGCCGCAGCGATGGCCAGGCCGTGGCCGTGAATCTGGATATTGAACCGGTCGAAAAGCCAGAACACGTGCTGTGGATCGACCCCACCCATCCGGCTGGCGGCGTCTGAATGTGCCCAAGTCACGCGCCCGCCATCAGGTGTTTCGCCAGCGCGTGAAAAGCAGGCAGCGAAGTCGGACCGGAATGGGGATTGCCTGCACAAGGATGGGCGCCGAAGCGTGCGATCACCAGCTCGGCCGTGGGATCGATGCAGATCACCTGGCCATGCACGCCGCGCGCGGCGAAGGCACCGTGCTCATTGTTTGCGACCCACCACATATTGCGGTATGACCAGTTTCGAGCGCAGGAAAATTGCCGCCTTGCGCAAAGGCCTCGTGACTGCCATTGAAACGGATGGCGTTCACCACCGCCCTGGGCACGATCTGCTGGCCATTGAAGCGCCCATCCAGGCCATCATTTCGCCAAAGCGCGCCACTTGGCAACGGCAGCACGGCGGTGCTGCCCGCGCGAAATATTGCTCGCAAGCACCAGCTTGCGAAAATTCGCAAAAGACCGCCGGGTCTTGGGAATGCGGCAACAGCCCATAGCGGCGAAACGCACCATTTGTCGGGCGGCGGCGGGGAGCCCCGCATACAGCCCATGGCGACGGGACCGGATTCGGCGGCACCCAGTGGTTGAGCTGGTGTGGTGGTCCGGGATGTCACCAGCGGTCTCCTGCGTGGTTTCGGATTCACCCGGCAAACGGTGGCGCTACCACCACGCGCATCTTGGCGCACCCCAGCGCAAGCAGCCAGTGGCACTTTCCGCGAAACGCCCAGAAACTGTCACACGGGCATCACACCCGCCAGATGCGTGGGGCCTCGCCTTTCAGACCCCAAGCCGCGGGCCGCAGGCTGCGCCACACGGCTTGCAGCGCCACCATCAAATGCTCCACCAGCGGTGCCATGGTCCTGACCACCAGCATGCGATCGTTGGGACAGGTGGCGCCTGCGCGCACATCGGCCGGCGCGCCAGCGAGTGCTTCGCGCACCGCTGCCAGCAGCAATTCCCGTCGCTCACGCGCGAGGTCGTTTCCGCAGGCGAACACCAAGGTGCCCATGCAGCGCAAGCCGCCGAGTCCGAGCGGCGAATCGAGCAATCGCTGATCCTGAGCGTCCAGGTGGGCCTGCTCCAACCACAAGCCCGGGATGTTCAGCCGCTGCGCAAATCGACCCTTCGAAAACGGCTGCCCCGCGCTGGGCAGACCCAGCGCAGTGACATCCCAGGCCATCATTTCTGCGCCCTCGGCGAGCGTGGCCGTCAAGGTGTTGAAGGCTTCGCAGCCCGGGTAGGCAATGGCTTCCAGCGGCAACCACTCCAGGCGCGCGCCCGGTGCCAGCGTCAATGCCACCTGTTGTGTCGTGGGCAGGCCGTCGGAAGCGTAAAAACGCGTGGCGCCCGGCGTGCTGATCAGACCGTGTGCGCCCTCCCCCACTCGCACCCGGATGTCCAGCGTGTCGCCGCCCACCAGCCCGCCCGGCGGGTGCACGATCACATTGTGGCAAATCGCATCGCCTTCCGGGTAGAGACTTTTCAGAATGCGCAGCGGCCCATCATGCTGATGGCGCAAGACGGTGCGCTCTTGCTCGGCCCGGTACTCGAGCGACAAATTCGCTTGCCAGGGCATCAGCGCTGCGCCCAAAAATCGCGGTGAGGCGCCAACATGTCCTCACTCACCTCTGGAACGGGCCCGATCACTTCCACGCTTTTCTGTCCGCGCGCCAGCAACTCGCGACAAGGCAATGACAGCGTGGGGTTCTCAGGGTGGTCACCGGTGAGCGCCAGCAAAGCCTCTTCACTAGCCCCATAGACAACCCGCCCAATATTGGCCCAGTACAGGGTGCCCGTGCACATGGCGCAGGGCTCGAAGGTGGTCACCAATGTGCAGCGCCCGAGGTACTCACCGGGCCAGTTGTCCGCCGCGTGCCGGGCCAGGGTCGACTCGGCGTGGTTCACCGTGTCGATATTGCCCTGCTCGGCCAACACCGTTTCACCATCCGGCGCCACGAGCAAGGCCCCGAAGGGGTGCCGCCCCATGGCCGCCGCCCGCCGGGCCACATCATTGGCGCGCAGCAAATGCTTTTGAATCTGATCAGCGTTCATGGACAAGATTGTGACGAAAAGAGAATGTGGCCGGCGTGCCCAGGCCCCCAAGCCTGGACACATCGGAATGGGCTGCGCCAGACCACCACTGTCGCCCCCTGGGGAACGACGCGCTGAAAGCGCAGCGCGGGCGGCGTTCAGTGTTGGCTGCCCCGGTGTGCCCAGCCGGTCGTGTGCTTCTCGATGTAGCTGAAGAGCTCGTACATCGCCATGGCCATCAGGCCCACCACCAGCAGGCCGCTGAACGCCAGGCCCATCTGCATGGAGCTGCCGGCTGAAATCAGCAGGTAGCCGATGCCTTCGTTGGACGCGCTCATCTCCGACACCGTGGTCCCAACGAAAGCCAGCGTGATGGCCACCTTGAGCGAGCCAAAGAAGTAAGGCATGGAGCGCGGCAGGCCCACCTTGGTCAGCACGTCCCAGCGCTTGGCGCCCAGCACCCGCAACACATCTTCCAGCTCGGGCTCCAGCGTGGCCAGGCCGGTGGCGATGTTGACCATGATGGGGAAGAAGCTGATGAGAAACGCCGTCAGCACCGCAGGGCCCACCCCGATCCCGAACCACACCACCAGAATGGGCACGAACGCCGCCTTGGGCAAGGCATTGAAGGCCGTCATCAGCGGGTAGATCGCCACATAGGCCAGCCGCGAACTGCCGATCAGGAAACCGCCCAGCACGCCCACCACGATGGCAATGCCGAAGCCCACCATCGTCACCCAGTAGGTGCGCCAGGCATGCCCCAGAATGACCTCCTTGTATTCCAGCGTCTGCTCCCAGATGCGCGAGGGGCTGGGAAAAATGAACTCCGACACACCAAAGCCACTCGTGATGACCTCCCAGATCACCACGATGGCAATCAGCAGCAGCAGCGGTGACCAGCGTTCGAGTTGTTTGTTGTTCATGCTTGTTTCTCCAGTTCGGCACCAAGGTGCGACAGCCAGCGAAGTGTCTTCAACCCAGTGCAGCGCGGCACAGGCTCTGCCAGGCCGCCAACGTCGCCACCCTGCGGACGAAGGCCGTCAGGCCAGCCAGCGCGAGAGGGTCATTGATTGATCGCGGCGCCAGCCTCTCGCATGGCGCCAATGTGGCCGCGAAGTTCATGAACGATGTCGGTGAACCCGGGCGTGTAAGTCACTTCCAAATCCCGGGTTCTCGGAATATCGATCTCACGCTGCACCACAAACCGTCCGGGGCTCTTGCTCATGCAGTACACCGTATCGGCCAGAAACACCGACTCGCGCAAATCGTGGGTGACCAGAATGACGTTGAACTGCTGCGCCTCCCACAAATCGCGCAAGGTGCACCACAGCTCCTCGCGTGTGAACGCATCGAGCGCGCCAAACGGCTCGTCGAGCAACAGCATCTTGGGTTCGTGGATCAGCGCGCGGCAAATGCTCGCGCGCTGCTGCATGCCGCCCGAAAGCTCCCAGGGAAACTTCTTCTCCATGCCCGCCAGACCCGACGCTTTCCAGCAGCTTGCTGGCGCGCTCTTCGAACTCGCGCTTGCGGTCCTTGAACTGGCTGCGAAAGGGCTCCACGATTTCCAGCGGCAACAACACGTTGTCCAGCGTGGTGCGCCAGGGCAGCAGCGACGGCGCCTGAAACGCCATGCCCGAAATCTTCAACGGGCCTGTCACCGGCTGTCCATCGATGCGGATCTTGCCCATGCTGGGCATGCGCAAACCTGTGGTCAGCTTCATGAAGGTGGACTTGCCGCAGCCCGACGGCCCGACGATGGCAATGAACTCACCGCGCTTGACCTTGAGGTTGATGTCTTCGACCGCGAAAACATTCTTGGCCAGCAACTCGTCGTTGTAGGCCAGCCAGACCTGGTCAAAGTCGACAAAAGGTGTGTCAGCGACGGAGAATCTTGCGGTGGTTTCGGCGATCCGGAGCTGACGGGCATGACAGCGCCCGCCCTGAAAACAAGGGCCAGCGCTCGAGATCAGAGCCGGCCCAGGTCGATGCGGCGAGAATTTGTTCAACGCCACCCTGCAGCGGCGCCAGCCTTCACTTCTTCGCTGGAGGCAAGCACGTTCAGTTCGGCCGCCGTCGGCAGCATGGACCCATCCCAGACCGCCTTGGGATCGATGCGGGCCTTGGTGTTGTAGGCGTCAGAAACCTGAGAAGCCATCAACGCCAGGCGCGCAGGCACCACCTGGCCAAAGCCCTCTTTGCGGGCATCCGGCGTGGCCAGCACCGTATCAACGGCGAGCTGCAAGCGCCGGGTTTCCAGTGGCACGTTGACGATACCGTCACGCGCTTTCACGCTTTCGATGGCAACCGCCGGATTGGCCATCACTTCTTTCGCACCCTTGGTGAAGGCCACCAAAAATGCCTTCACAGCGGCCGGGTTCTCCTTGATCAGCTTGGGGCTGGCGATGATGGCGTTGCCGTAAAGCTTCACGCCGTAATCGGCGTAATTCATCATCACCACATCGCTGGCCTTCACGCCGCGGGCTTCCAGATTCAGCAGCGAAGTGAAGCCAAAACCGGTGATGGCATCGATGTCACCGCGCACCAGCATGGTTTCGCGCAGCGGCGGGTCCATCGAAGTCCAGGCCACATTGGCCACGTTGTTGGCTTTCTGAAAAATCGGAAATGCCTTGCGCCCCGCGTCAAACACCGGCGCACCCAGCTTTTTGCCGTTCAGGTCGGCGGGCTTGGTGATACCGCTTTTCTTCAAGGCCATCACCGCCGCCGGCGTGTTGTTGTAGACCATCATCACCGCCACCGGCTTGTTCGGTGCATCGGGGTTGTTGGCATGGAATTCCATCAGGGCAGCCATGTCGGCAAAACCCATGTCGTAGGAACCGGATGCCACGCGGGTGACGGTGCCGCCCGAGCCGTTGCCCGAATCCACCGTCACGTCCAGTCCCGCCGCCTTGAAATAGCCCTTGGCCTCGGGCTGCAGAAACAACGCTGAAGGCCCTTCAAAACGCCAGTCGAGCTGGAACTTGATCGGGGTTTCGGCATGGGCGACGCTGCCGAGAGCGGCAAAGGACACCAGTGCGGCGAGGGTGGATAGGGCGTGACGCTTGTTCATGAATGGAATGCTCCGTGGGCCAATGGGGTTGCACTGCGGATCCGGGCGAAGGACCCTGTGTGGGTGAATGCTGTTGAGCAATATCGATGCCAGAGCCGCGGTCGCTCCGGGGCCCCAGGCACGCACCAAAGTTGTGAATCCAGGCGCCCGGCGCCCACATCGGTGCGTCGAGTCCCGGTTGAACCGGGGCGGCGTCAGATCGCCACCAGCTGGCGCACGCCTTTGGCCTGCATCTCGCTGCCCGGTCCGCTGGCGATCACCTCGCCGCGCTCCATCACCACATAGCTGGTCGGCCAGCTCTTCGGCGAAGTCGTAGTACTGCTCCACCAGCACGATGGCCATGTTGCCCCGGTCGGCCAGCATGCGGATCACGCGGCCGATGTCCTTGATGATGTTGGGCTGAATGCCTTCGGTGGGCTCGTCCAGGATCAGCAGCTTGGGCCCGGCGGCCAGCGCGCGGGCAATGGCCAGCTGTTGCTGCTGTCCGCCGGAGAGGTCGCCGCCGCGGCGGTGCAGCATCTCCTTGAGCACCGGAAACAGCTCGAACAGCTCGGCGGGCACCGGGGTGCTGCCCTTCTTGTAGGCCAGCCCCATCAGCAGGTTTTCTTCCACCGTCAGCCGCCCGAAGATCTCCCGCCCCTGCGGCACATAGCCCACGCCCACGCGCGCCCGCTCGTAGGGCGTGGCCTTGGCCGATGGTCTGACGCCATCGAGCTCGATGCTGCCGCTCTTGATCGGGCACCAGGCCCATGAGCGATTTCAGCAGCGTGGTCTTGCCCACGCCGTTGCGGCCCAGCACCACGGTGACCTGGCCCAGCTCGGCGTGCAGGTTGACGTTGCGCAGGATGTGGCTGCCGCCGTAGTACTGGTTGACTTCTTTGACTTGCAGGAGGCTCATGTTGTTTTCCTCTGTTGGGTGTCTTGCGAGCGGTGTAGGCCGGGTCTCGGCCCGGCGGCCGAGGTACTTTCTTTTGCTTCGCCAAAAGAAAGTACCCAAAGAAAAGGCGAGCCGAATGCGCTGCCCTTCGGGTTCGCTGCGTTGCTCGGTCCAGCCGGGGTCGGGCTGAACTCGCTTCGCTCAAACAACGCCCGCCCTGATCCGCCTGGCCCTGCGCTACTCGCCAGCGCATGACGGCGAAATAGCGGACACACCCCGCGCCGCGCCTTCGGCGCGTCACCCCCCAGGGGCAACGCTGGCGGACTGGCGAGCCAGATCAGCGGCGTTCTCGGTTGAATGCGCGCGCTCCGGAGAGGGTGTCCCGATCCCGCTCCCGACTCCTGCCGTGTGGCCGGGCTGAGCAGCGCAGCGGCGGCGGATCAGGGCGGGCGTTGTTTGAGCCGAAGGCGAGTTCAGCCCGACCCCGCTCGACGCGAGCAGCGCAAGGCACCGCGCAGCGGCCCGGACTTCGGCTCGCCTTTTCTTTGCTTACTTTCTTTTGGCGAAGCAAAAGAAAGTAAGTCGGCCGCCGGGCCGAGACCCGGCACGCTTCGCAACCAAATCCATGTCAACTGGCGCGACACCCCATGAGATGGAATCGACCAGTCCGGAACATCGCGGAACCGGCTTCGCCGGGCCGCAGATGTTGCCCCGGTGGGGGGTCGCGCAAAGCGCGGCGGGGAGGCGCCATTCATCGACCAAGGTAAACCTCAATCACCCGCTCATCGGCTTGAACCTCATCCAAAGTCCCCTCAGCCAAAACCGACCCCTCACACAACACCGTCACCTTCTCCGAAATCGTGCGGATAAAGCTCATGTCGTGCTCCACCACCATCAGCGAATGTTTGCCCTTCAAGCGTCAGAAACAGCTGGGCCGTGCGCTCCGTTTCTTCATCGGTCATGCCCGCCACCGGCTCGTCGAGCAACAGCAGCTTGGGGTCCTGCATCAGCAACATGCCGATCTCCAGCCATTGCTTCTGACCGTGGCTCAGATTGCCGGCCGGGCGCGCCGCGCTGTCGGCCAGGTGGATGGTCAGCAAGCACTTCGCTCAGGCGGTCCTTCTCTTCGCCCGTCAGCGCGAACACCATGCTGCGGCGCACGCGCTTGTCGGTGGCCAGCGCCAGCTCCAGGTTTTCAAACACGCTCAACTGCTCAAACACCGTGGGCTTCTGGAACTTGCGGCCAATGCCCAGCGAGGCAATCTCGGCTTCGCGGTAGCGCAGCAAATCGATGGTGCTGCCGAAGAACACCTGACCCGCATCGGGCCGGGTCTTGCCGGTGATGATGTCCATCATCGTGGTCTTGCCAGCGCCGTTGGGGCCGATGATGCAGCGCAACTCGCCGGGCGCGATGTCCAGCGACAGACCGTTGATGGCCTTGAAGCCGTCAAAGCTCACGTGCACATCTTCAAGGTACAGGATGCGGCCGTGGGTGGTGTCCACCTCGCCTGGCGTGTGCACACGGCCATAGCTGGCGCTGCGCCCGCCCGACTCGGTCTGCCCCGCCAACGGCGCGAGACCCCGGGCTTCCAGACGCTGGGCGCCGGCTTCCATCAGATCGGGTGTCATGCCTGATGCTCCTTTGCCGTTGCCGCGCAATTTCTTCACCAGACCCACCACGCCCTGCGGCAGCCACAAGGTCACCGCGATGAACAACGCGCCCAGGAAATACAGCCAGAACTCGGGAAACGTCACCGTCAGCCAGCTCTTGGCGCCGTTGACGATGAAGGCGCCCACGATCGGGCCCGATCAGGCGTGGCGCGCCCGCCCACCGCCGCCCACACCGCGATCTCGATGCTCGCCGCCGTGCTCATCTCACCGGGGTTGATGATGCCGACCTGGGGCACATACAAAGCCCCGGCCACGCCGCACATCACCGCCGAGATCGTCCAGATGGTGAGCTTGTAGGGCAGCGGGTTGTAGCCGCAGAACATGACGCGGCTCTCGGCATCGCGCACCGCCTGCAGCACGCGGCCGAACTTGCTGTTCACCAGCCAGCGCGCCCAGAGGAAGAAGCCCAGCAGCGTGAGGCCGGTCATCACGAACAGCGTCATGCGCATGCCCTGCGTGGCCAGCGGCATGCCCAGAATGCGCTTGAAATCGGTGAAACCGTTGTTGCCGCCAAAGCCGGTCTCGTTGCGGAAGAACAGCAGCAGGGCCGCAAAGGTGAGTGCCTGGGTGATGATGGAGAAATACACGCCCTTGATGCGCGAGCGGAAGGCGAAGTAGCCGAACACGAAGGCCACCAGGCCCGGCACCAGCACGATCAGCAGCAGCGTGGCGATGAAGCTGTCCGACAGCGCCCAGTGCCAGGGCAGCTCTTTCCAGTCGAGGAACACCATGAAGTCGGGCAAGTCGCTCTGGTACTGGCCGTCGCGCCCGATCTGGCGCATCAGGTACATGCCCATCACATAACCGCCCAGCGCGAAGAACAGGCCGTGGCCCAGGCTCAGGATGCCGGTGTAGCCCCAGATCAGGTCCATGGCCAGCGCGCAGATGGCGTAACACATGATCTTGCCCAGCAGGCCCACCATGTAGTCGCTCAGGTGAAACGCACTGCTCTCGGGCATCAGCAGGTTGAGCGCCGGCGCCACCGCGCAGACCACCAGCAGCGCCACCAGAATGCTGCTCCACCCGGCAGCGGGTGAGCAAAGGCCCTTTGGGGGGCAATGAAACAGATGTAGAAGTCATAAACAATCTCGACGGAGCTGGCGTGTCTGAAACCGAGAACGCCGTGGAACCGGCTTTGCCGGGCCGCCAGCATTGCCCCTTGAGGGGCGGAGCGAAGCGACGGGGGTGGTCACGTGCATCTCCTCTCGCCTTTCATGGCAAAGATGCCCTGCGGACGCTTCTGGATGAACACGATGATGAACACCAGCACCGCGATCTTGGCCAGCACGGCGCCCGCCCAGCCCTCGAGCAATTTGTTGAGAATGCCCAGGCCCAGCGCGGCGTACACCGTGCCGGCCAGCTGGCCCACGCCGCCGAGCACCACCACCATGAACGAGTCCACGATGTAGCTCTGGCCCAGGTCGGGGCCCACGTTGCCGATCTGGCTCAGCGCGCAGCCGGCCAGTCCGGCGATGCCCGAGCCCAGGGCAAAGGCGTAGGTGTCGATGCGGGCGGTGTTCACGCCCATGCACGAAGCGATCGGGCGGTTCTGCGTCACACCGCGCACGAACAGGCCCAGCCGCGTGCGTGCCGATCAGCAGGCCACGCCCACCAGCACCGCCACCGCAAAGCCGATGATGATGATGCGGTTCCAGGGCAGGCTGAGGTTGCCCATCAGGAGCAGGCTGCCGCTCATCCAGCTCGGGTTCTCCACGCCCACGTTCTGCGCGCCAAAGATGCTGCGCACACCCTGCATCAGCACCAGGCTGATGCCCCAGGTGGCCAGCAGCGTCTCCAGCGGGCGGCCATAGAGAAAGCGGATCACCGTGCGCTCCATCACCGCGCCCACCAGCGCCGAAGCCAGGAAGGCCAGCGGCACGGCAGCCAGCAGGTACCAGTCAAACAGGCCCGGCAACGACGTCTCGGAAAAACGACTGCACCAGCCAGGTGGCGTAGGCGCCGATCATGATCAGCTCGCCGTGGGCCATGTTGATCACGCCCATGAGCCCGTAGGTGATGGCCAGGCCCAGCGCGGCGAGCAGCAGGATGCTGCCCAGGCTCACGCCGGTGAAGGCCTCGGCCAGCCCGCTGGAAATCGCCAGCGAGCGCTCCAGACCTGCCAGCGAGGCCTTGAGCGCGGCCTTCACCGCCGCATCGGGCTCGGTCTCCATGCGCTGCTGCAGCAGCGGGCGCACGATGGCCTTGCGCGCCTCGCCCAGCTTTTCGGCCGCCTCCAGCCGCTTGCGCCGGGTCGTCGCTGGCCAGCAACATCGCGGCCTGCGCCAGCTCCAGCATCTGGCGCGCGTCGGCGTCCAGCTCGCCGTGGCCAGGGCCGATTCGATCACCGGCAACTGCTCGGCGTCGGGTTCGTCAAAACTGCCGCGCTGCAGAATCAGCGCCGCCTCGCGCTGGCGCGCCGCATCGCCACCCACCAGCTCCATGCCGGCCAGCGCCGTGGCCAGCGCGCCGCGCAGGCGGTTGTTGAGCATGGGCTCTTCGGCGTATTCGGCAAGCGCGACCGGCTTCGCCGGTCACGGCGTTCTTCGCCGAACCATCGGCCTGCAAGATCAGCACCTGCTCGCCCTCCACGCGCACCGCTTCATCGGCCAGCGCGCGGATCAGCGCAGCGGCCTTGCTCGTCCTTGGCGGTGGCCAGGCGGTTCGAGCGTGGCAATGCGCTCGTCGCTGCCGCCGCTGACCAGCGGCAGGGCATCTGCCGGGCTCAGCGCCTGGGCCGCCGTCGCTGAGCGAACAAGCCAGCACAGGCACAGACCAGCCATCGCGTCAACCAGGAAATAGGGGTGTGGGCCGCATGGGTCCGTCTTTCAATTCGGTGTGGCAGGGCCGCCGGAGCCAAGGCCGTGCGGCTACTGCGAAACGGAGCCGTTTTTCGCATCTGTTGCGCCTCGACGGCTTGTTGGTCTTTTCTGTCGAAGGCTCGATCCGGACACAAGCCCGCCCCAGCGAAAGGGCGGGCCTGCTGGATCACCACCATCACTTCATCGCGGGCACGTTCTTCTTGCCCTTGTTCTCGGCGATGTAGTCGCTCCATGGGTCGGCGACCACCGGGCCTGGCGTCTTCCACACCACGTTGAACTGGCCGTCGGCCTTCACTTCGCCGATGAACACCGGCTTGTGCAGGTGGTGGTTTTCCTTGTCCATGGTGGACACGAAACCGCCCGGCGCCTTGAAGGTCTGGCCGGCCATGGCCGCGATCACCTTGTCGGTGTCGGTGGTCTTGGCCTTCTCAACCGCCTGCGCCCACATGTGGATGCCGATGTAGGTGGCTTCCATCGGGTCGTTGGTCAGCGGCTTGTCTTTGTGGCCGGGGATGTTCTTGGCCTTGGCGTAGTCGCTCCACTGCTTGATGAAAGCCGCGTTGGTCGGGTTCTTGATCGACATGAAGTAGTTCCAGGCGGCCAGGTGGCCCACCAGCGGCTTGGTGTCCACACCGCGCAGCTCTTCTTCACCCACCGAGAAGGCCACCACCGGCACATCGGTTGCCTTCAGGCCCTGCGTTGCCCAGCTCTTTGTAGAAAGGCACGTTGGAGTCGCCGTTGATGGTCGACACCACGGCCGTCTTCTTGCCACCGGCCGCGAACTTCTTGATGTTGGCGATGATGGTCTGGTAGTCGGAATGGCCGAAGGGGGTGTACTCCTCCATGATGTCGGCGTCGGCCACGCCCTTGGCCTTCAGGAAGGCGCGCAGGATCTTGTTGGTGGTGCGGGGGTACACGTAGTCGGTGCCCAGCAGCACAAAGCGCTTGGCCGATGCCGCCGTCTTTGCTCATCAGGTATTCCACCGCAGGAATGGCCTGCTGGTTGGGCGCCGCGCCGGTGTAGAACACGTTCTTGCTCAGCTCTTCGCCCTCGTACTGCACGGGGTAGAACAACAGCGAGTTCTTCTCTTCGAACACCGGCAACACCGACTTGCGGCTCACCGAGGTCCAGCAACCAAAGGTCACGGCCACCTTGTCGTTGTCGATCAACTGCTTGGCTTTTTCGGCGAACAGCGGCCAGTTGGAAGCCGGGTCCACCACCACGGGCTCGAGCTTCTTGCCCAGCACGCCGCCCTTGGCGTTGATCTCGTCGATGGTCATCAAGGCCACGTCTTTCAGCACGGTCTCGGAAATGGCCATCGTGCCCGACAGGCTGTGCAGCACACCGACCTTGATCGTGTCGGCGGCGTGGGCCGAAAGGCCGAAAGCGCCCAGGGCGGTGGCGACCGACAGGGCTTTGAGGGTGAATCGACGTTGCATCATGGGGATCTCTCCAGTTTTGAAATACATCCAGTGGAAGGGGTAGCTCTGGCCACCGCTGGGTGCTTTTGAAGGCATTCGCGGGGGACAGCTGGATACTAGGGAGAACCCTCAAAGGCGTATGTACGCCGGGTGGCGTACGTGTGAGCCCAAACGACCGGAAAGGCCTCCCTCCGGAGGTGACCGAGCCTTGCCTTGCCTTGCCTCAAGGGGTCTGTGGGTGGGGGTGCCGTCCTCCCATGCTGGGCTGCCTCGCGTCCAGAAGGCCGGGGCCACACAAGCTGGTTGGCATTCCGATCAATCCCGTGCACCGAGATGTGTCGCAACGCACCGCATCCGGGATGCAGTTGCGCATTCAAGACCGCGCATGCAGCAAGCAACGCCCTCAAATGATGCCTTCAAGCGCACATCATGGATGGCATATTGCTTGCTCTATCGAGGCGGGGTGTGCTGCGCGCAGCACGCTCGCTTGCCTGTCACTCTCCAACGCCCTCCATTCAACTTTTCAGGAACGCACCGCATGAAGCCCATCCACATTCCCGCCCACAAAATGGCGACGGCCATCTTGTTGTCACTCTTCGCTTACGGCGCACACGCGCAAAGTTCGGTCAGCATCTACGGCCTGGTGGACCTGAGCGTCGGCTCCAGCAAGGCGCCTGGGGGCTCCTCTTCCACGACGCTGGACAGCGGCAAGATGACCACTTCCTATCTTGGTTTTTCAGGGTCTGAAGACCTGGGCAGTGGCCTCTCGGCCGTCTTCCGGATCGAAGGCTTCATGCGCGCCGATACGGGCGCCCAAGGTCGCTTCGATGCGGACGCCACATGGGCACGCACCTCCTCGGTTGGGTTGAGCAGCAAATCGGCAGGCACGCTCACCCTGGGCCGCAACACCACAGCCCTTTTCGTCAACACGCTGTTGTTCAACGCCTTTGGCGATTCGTTTGGCTACTCACCTTCGATCCGCCACTACTTCACCAGCGGCACCGTCACCGGTGACACGGCATGGAGCAACTCCATTGCCTACAGCAGTCCGACTTTTGCCGGCGTCCGCGCGGGCTTCGCGGCCACCACCAAAACCGGCAATGGCGGCAATGTGGGCGCCAATGTGAGCTACCGCAGCGGTCCGATCTCCGCTGGCCTGGCCTTCCAACAGGTCAAGAAAGACAGCGCGGTTGGAGCGCTGGACGACACGCGCACCACCCAACTGGGCGCGGCCTACGACTTCACCGCCGTCAAGCTTTTCGGCCAGGTGGGCAAGGTGAAAAACCTGACCACCACCAACAGTTACAGCATCGCAGGCCTGGGCGCCAGAGTGCCACTGGGCGCGGGGGCACTGGTGGCCCAGTATGGCAACTTGTCGCCCGACACCGGTGCCGACCGCGACACCCTGTCGTTCGGCTACCTGCACAACCTGTCCAAACGCACCGAGCTCTACGCCGTGGGCATGAGCGACAAGATTGACGGGCTGTCCAGCGGCCACAGCTACTCGTTGGGCGTTCGACACCGCTTCTGAGCCTCCGGCGGCCAAGCCGCCAAAGGTTGACCGCCCTCGCGGGACCAACCGGGTCAGACCCGGGCCGGCTTTGAACGGACAGGGGATTCGGTGATGGGGATGCGACGCACAACGGCGGAAGCCTTGAGCAAAGGAATGGGGCCAATGCGGCAGCGCGTTGGCCCCGTTTCAGATTGTCGACCATCACTGCAAGTCTCATCTCACGACTCCAGGCGTGCCTTCCGGTCCATCGAATTGCAGCGACCGCAACGCTCAGCGGGACTGGTCAAGCCTCAGGCGGACTGACCCGGATGCTGCAGCAGCGGCACCCGGTTGATCGCCATCGCCGCGGCCGCCGTGCGCGTCTCCACGCCCATCTTGGCGTGGACGCGCTCCAGGTGTTTCTTCACCGTGGCCGGGCTGGTGCCCAGGATGTCGCCGATGTCGCGGTTGATCTTGCCCTTGACCACCCAGTACAGCACCTCGGCCTCCCGCGCGGTCAGGCCAAAGGCCTGTGCCAGCGACTCGAGCACCGCGGCGTCCGAGGTTTCCTGCATCACGATGAGCCAGTCGCCGTCGCTGGCCTCTTCCAGCTCGGAGCCGTCCTGGTCGCCCACCTGCTGGTGCAGGCGGAAGGTCAGCCGGCGCGGGCCGCTTTCCAGCGTGAGGCGGGGCGGTTCGCGCTGCGCCTGGGCATCGCCCAGGTGGCGGCGCAGCCATTGCAGCACGGCGGGCGGTGTTTGCGGCGCCTGGGTGCCGCAATAGCGCTGCAGCAGGTCGCGCGCCAGCGGCGTCTGCCACATCAGCTTGCCGTCGCTGGCGCGCACGGTGATCGAGGCGTAGCCAAAGGCATCGAGCGCGTTGCGCGCCTGGCTGCGCTCGACCGCGCCGGCCTTCACATGCTGCGCGGTGCGCAGGTGCACGCCCATGCGCGCCATCACCTCGCGCGGCTTGATCGGCTTGGTCACGTAGTCGCACGCCGCCGGCCTCCAGCGCCGCCACCAGGTGCTCGGTCTCGGTCAGGCCGGTCATGAAGATGATGGGGATGAGCGTGGTGTCGGGGTCGGCCTTGAGCCGGCGCGCCACCTCGAAGCCGTCGATGCCGGGCATCACCGCGTCGAGCAGGATCACATCGGGCAGGCCTGCTGCGCGCGGCGGATGGCGCTCTCGCCGTCCAGCGCCACCAGCACGGTGTAGCCCGCCTCGTCGAGCGCGTCGTGCAGCGGCGCCACGTTGTCGGGCACGTCGTCCACGATCAGCACCACCAGCGCCTCGCCGCTCACGCCCAGAGGCGCGGCGGCTTCGGGATGGGGACTGCGGGCGGTGACAGATGGTGTTCATGGCTGGGGGTTCAGCGGGCAGCGCGGCGGGGCACAGCGGCAGCAGCCGCTGCTCGATGGCTTCAAAGCGGAATTCGCGGGCCAGCGTGCGCAGGCCCTGGGCAAAGTCGGCTGTGCTCGGGGCGCTGGGCCACCCAATGGTCCAGCCATTGCACGATGCCCCGGTAGTAGCCCAGGCGCACCAGCTCCAGCAGCGGCAGCAGTTCGTCGGGCGCGATGGCATGCGGCCGCTGCGCTGGCGTGCCACCGGCAGGCATGCGCCGGCGCACGGTCAAGGGCGCCGCGATCAGGCGAGGCCTCCGTCCACGTCAGCGCCAAGCACCTGGCCCAGCCACATCAGCAGGTCGTCGCGGCGCACCGGCTTGACGAAAAAATCGGGCGGGCTGTGCACCGGCGCGCCCTCGTGTCGGCCGCCAGGCCCTTGTCGAAGGCGTTGGCCGACACAATGGCCAGCGGCAAGCCGCCCCAGCCCACGTGCGCGCAGACGGCGCAGCGTTTCCCAGCCGTCGATGCCGGGCATGGCCAGGTCCAGAAACACCGCATCGGGCGCCGGCTCGCTCGCCGGGCTTCAGCGCCTCCAGCAGCGCCAGCGCATCGTGGCCGCTGGTGGCCAGCTGCACCTCAAAGCCCAGCGGCTGCAGCCAGCGCTGCAGCAGCTCGCGGTCGGCCTCTTCGTTGTCCACCACCAGCACCCGCCGGCGCGGCCCCTCGTAGCCAGTGAACACCGGCGGCAGCGGCAGCTTGCGGCGCCACCGCGCCATGCACCTCGGACAGCAGCAGGCGCACGGTGAACACCGTGCCCTCGCCCGGCGTGCTGCGCACCTTCATTTCGCCGCCCATGAGGTCGGTCAGCATCTTGGCGATGGTCAGGCCCAGGCCGGTGCCACCCGCGCCGCGCCCTGCGCCTGCGGCGCCTGCGCGCTCACGCCCTGCGCCCCGCGCGCGAAGGGCTCGAACACCCGCTCCAGCTCCTCGCGCTCCATGCCGGGGCCGGTGTCGTGCACCTCGAACTGCGCCATCTCGCGCGCATGGCTCACCCGCAGGCGCACCTCGCCCGCGCGGGTGAACTTCACCGCGTTGCCCAGCAGGTTGATCAGGATCTGGCGCAGCCGCTTTTCGTCGGCGCGCACCGTTTGCGGCAAGGGCCGGTGGTCCGCTGGTGTCGAGCACGAAGCGCAAGCCCTTGGCCGCCGCCTGCAGCTCGAACATGCCCGCCATCTCCTGCATGCGTCTGGGCAAACGGCATGGGCTTGACATCCAGCGTGAGCTTGCCCGATTCGATGCGCGCGATGTCCAGCGTGCCCTCGATCAGCGACAGCAGGTGCTCGCCGCCGCGGTGGATCACGCGAATCGCCTGCGCGCGGTGCGGCGCCATGCCGGCGTCTTCCTGCAGCAGCTGCGCATAGCCCAGGATGCTGTTGAGCGGCGTGCGCAGCTCGTGGCTGATGGTGCTGATGTAGCGGGTCTTGGCCTGGTTGGCCTGGTCGGCGGCCTGCCGGGCGCGCTGCAGCTCCTCGTCGGTGCGCTGGTGCGAGGCGATCTCCTGCATCAGCAAATGGGTCTGGCGGTTGGACTCTTCCTGCGCCACCTCGCGGCGTCTTGTGCGCCAGCACCAGCCACCAGGCCACCGTGCCGGCGATCAGCAGCAGCACCGCGTAGACCCGCACAAAGCCCGAGCGCAAGCGCCGCGTCGAGCAAACCGGCATCGGCCATGCGTCTCCAGCCCGGCGTCCAGAGCCCGCGGCCTGCTGCCGGTACAGCAAGCGCCAGCACCGCCGCCAGCACCGGCGCCATCACCAGCATCAGCAACAGGTAGTGCGCCAGACCCGCCGTCGAGAAACGGCCAGACGCGCCGCGGCAAGCACCCAGCGCAAGCGCCGACTGCCATTGCTCCGACAGCCGCGCGTGGGGCTTGCACAGGTCGCCGCAGCGCGCGTCCAGCGTGCAGCACAGCGAACAGATCGCGCCCTGGTAGGCCGGGCAATGCGCCATGTCGGGCGCCTCGTACTCGCGCTCGCAGATCACGCAGGTCTGCACGGTGTAGCGCGCAGCACCGTGCTCCGCGCAACCGTTGCAGGGCGCTTCGGCCTGCCCGGGGTCGGCGGCTGCGGCGCCAGACCCGCGCGGCGGCAGGGCTTCGGTATCGGTTCTTGCGATGTAGTAGCGGCCCTGGGTGGCCCAGGCGATCAGCGGCGCGGCCACGAAGCGCCGTCACCATCGCGATCACGGCCGAAAAGGCCTGCGCCAGCTCGCCCATCAAGCCCAGATGGGCCGCGATCGACAGCGCCGAAGCCAGGCCCATGGCGCCCACGCCCACCGGGTTGATGTCGTACAGGTGGGCGCGCTTGAACTCGATGCCCTTGGGGCTCCAGCCCAGCGGCTTGTTGATCACCAGATCGGCCACCACCGCCATGATCCAGGCGATGGCGATGTTGGAGTACAGGCCCAGCACCTCGCCCAGCGCCTGGAACACGTTCATCTCCATCAGCATGAACGCGATCAGCGTGTTGAACACCACCCACACCACGCGGCCCGGGTGGCTGTGGGTCAGGCGCGAAAAGAAGTTGCTCCAGGCCAGCGAGCCGGCGTAGGCGTTGGTGACGTTGATCTTGAGCTGCGACACCACCACAAACAGCGCCGTGGCGGCCACCGCCCAGCCGTAGTTCGGAAACACGTACTCGTAGGCCGCCAGGTACATCTGGTTGGGGTCGACCGCGCGCTCGGGCGGCACCATGTGGCTGATGGCCAGGTAGGCCAGCAAGGCGCCGCCCAGCATCTTGAGCACGCCCAGCACCACCCAGCCCGGCCCGCCGACCAGCACGCCCAGCCACCAGCGCGCAGGGCGCTCCGGATCGCGCGCGGGCATGAAGCGCAGGTAGTCGGCCTGCTCGCCCATCTGGGTGATCAGCGCGATGCCGACCGTCAGCGCTGCACCAAACAGGTGCCAATCAAACGCGCTGCCCGCACCAGATTCGGCCGCCGTAGTGCACCACTTTGGAGAACACCGCCGGATCGGCCAGCCAGACCGCCACAAAGGGCACCACCATCATCACCAGCCACAGCGGCTGGGTCCAGACCTGCAAGCGGCTGATCGCCGACACGCCGTGGGTCACCAGCGGAATCACCACCAGCGCGCAGATCAGGTAGCCCCAGACCGGCGGGATGTCGAGCGCCAGCTCCAGCGCGTAGGCCATCACCGCCGCCTCCAGCGCGAAGAAGATGAAGGTGAACGAGGCGTAGATCAGCGAGGTGATGGTGGAGCCGATGTAGCCAAAGCCCGCGCCGCGGGTGAGCAAGTCCATGTCCACGCCGTAGCGCGCGGCGTACACGCTGATCGGCAGGCCGGCCAGGAAGATGATCAGCCCGGTGGCCAGGATGGCCCAGAAGGCGTTGATGAAGCCGTACTGCACCAGCAGCGTGGCGCCCACCGCCTCCAGAATCAGGAAGGACGCCGCGCCAAACGCGGTGTTGGCCACCCGCCATTCGCTCCACTGGCGAAAGCGCTGCGGCGTGAAGCGCAGCGCGTAGTCCTCCATGCGTCTCGCTGCCCACCCAGCTGTTGTAGTCGCGGCGCACCTTGATGATGCGCTGGGGCGCGGCACCGGCGCCCTCGCCCGCCCATTCGGGGCCGGGCGCGCCGGGCGGCTAACCGGCGGTGGAGGCGGATTCGGAGTTCACACCCCGCTTGCCGCAGATTTCATGCCACACCGCTGAGCCGGTGGGCGGGCGGTTTGCGGCCGAACCTGTGCCGCTGCGCGGGCGCCCAGCGCAACGGGGCACGGTATTTGCTCCATTCTCAACCGACAGGGCCCTGCGCCTGCTCCCAACCCGAGCGCACAACGCATGGAACTCACACCCCGCGAAAAAGACAAGCTGCTGATCTTCACCGCCGCCCTGCTGGCCGAGCGGCGCAAGGCGCGCGGCCTGAAGCTCAACTACCCCGAAGCCGTGGCGCTGATCAGCGCGGCCGTGATGGAAGGCGCGCGCGACGGCAAGACCGTGGCCGAGCTCATGAGCGAGGGCCGCAACGTGCTGACCCGCGACGACGTGATGGACGGCATCGCCGAGATGATTCCCGACATCCAGGTCGAAGCCACCTTTCCCGACGGCACCAAGCTGGTGACGGTGCATCAACCGATCACTGTGACCCCCCTGCGCCGCGCTGCGGCGTCACCCCCCAGGGGGCGGCGCTGGCGGACCGGCAAAGCCGGATCCGCGGCGCCCTGGGCTAAGACACTGCGCTCCGGGCACATTTCTAGAACCTCTCAGGAGACTTTGACATGAAATCGCTTGCTGCACTTACCGCCGCCTTGATCGCCTTCCCGCCCTGGCCCACGACGGCCATGGCCTGTTCGGCAGCCACTGGCACGCCACCGATGTGCTGGGTTTTGTGGCGGCGGGCGGCGTGGTCGCGCTTGCTGGTGTGGTTCTCGGGCCGTGGCAAATGAGGAGGCGCACCCATGATCCCCGGCGAACTCTTCACCGACGCGGGCGAACACGCCCTCAACCCCGGCCGGCGCACGCTCACGCTGGTGGTGCAAAACGCCGCCGACCGCCCGGTGCAGGTCGGCTCGCACTACCACTTTGCCGAAACCAACGCCGCGCTGAGCTTCGACCGCGAAGCGGCCCAGGGCATGCGGCTCAACATCGCCAGCGGCACCGCCGTGCGCTTCGAGCCCGGTCAGCAGCGCACCGTGGAACTGGTGGACTACGCCGGTGACCGCATCGTCATCGGCTTTCGCGGCCTCATTCAAGGGAAGCTCTGAAATGGCCAGCATCCCAAGAAGCGCCTATGCCGACATGTTCGGCCCCACCATGGGCGACCGCGTGCGCCTGGCCGACACCGGCCTGATCGTCGAAGTGGAAAAAGACTTCACGCTCGGCGCCGGCGGCTACGGCGAAGAAGTGAAATTCGGCGGCGGCAAAACCATCCGCGACGGCATGGCGCAAAGCCAGCGCACGCGCGCCGAGGGCGCGATGGACACCGTGCTCACCAACGCCCTCATCATCGACCACTGGGGCATCGTCAAGGCCGACATCGGCCTGAAAGACGGCCGCATCGCCGCCATCGGCAAAGCCGGCAACCCCGACACCATGCCGGGCGTCGACATCATCATCGGCCCCGGCACCGAAATCATCAGCTGCGAAGGCAACATCGTCACCGCCGGCGGCATCGACAGCCACATCCACTTCATCTGCCCGCAGCAGGTCGACGAAGCCCTGGCCTCCGGCATCACCACCATGCTCGGCGGCGGCACCGGCCCGGCCACCGGCACCTTCGCCACCACCTGCACCCCCGGCCCCTGGCACATCGAGCGCATGCTGCAAGCCGCCGACGGCCTGTCCATGAACCTGGGCTTTCTGGGCAAGGGCAACGCCAGCCAGCCCGCGCCGCTGCGCGAACAGGTCAACGCCGGCGTCATCGGCCTGAAGCTGCACGAAGACTGGGGCACCACGCCCTCGGCCATCAGCAACTGCCTCGACGTGGCCGAAGAAACCGACACGCAAGTGGCCATCCACAGCGACACGCTCAACGAGTCCGGCTTCGTCGAAGACACCATCGCCGCCACCAAGGGCCGCACCCTCTGCGCCTTCCACACCGAAGGCGCCGGCGGCGGCCATGCGCCCGACATCATCCGCGTGGTGGGCGAGGCCAACTTCCTGCCCTCCTCCACCAACCCGACCATGCCCTACACGGTCAACACGCTCGACGAGCACGTGGACATGCTCATGGTCTGCCACCACCTCGACGCGTCCATCCCCGAAGACCTGGCCTTTGCCGAAAGCCGCATCCGCCGCGAAACCATCGCCGCCGAAGACATCCTGCACGACATGGGCGCCATCAGCATCATGAGCAGCGACAGCCAGGCCATGGGCCGCGTGGGCGAGGTCATCATCCGCACCTGGCAGAGCGGCCGACAAGATGAAAAGCCAGCGCGGCACGCTGCCCGAAGACAGCAGCCGCAACGACAACTTCCGCGTCAAACGCTACATCGCCAAATACACCATCAACCCGGCCATCGCCCACGGCATCGCCCACACCGTGGGTTCGCTGGAAGTCGGCAAATGGGCCGACATCGTGATCTGGAAGCCCGCCTTCTTCGGCGTCAAGCCCGCGCTGGTGTTGCAAGGCGGCACCATTTCGCTCGCCGCCATGGGCGACCCCAACGCCTCGATCCCCACACCGCAGCCGGTGCACTACCGCCCCATGTTCGGCAGCCTCGGCAGCTCGCTGGCGCGCGGCAGCCTGACCTTCGTGTCGCAAGCCGCGCAGGCCGCGGGCGTGGCCGAGCGCTACGGGCTGCGCAAAGCCACGGTGGCGGTGAAAGACTGCCGCAGCGTGACCAAGGCCAGCATGGTGCACAACAGCTACCTGCCCAAGATGGAAATCGACCCGCAGCGCTACACCGTGCGCGCCGATGGCGTGTTGCTCACCTGCGAGCCCGCCACCCAGCTGCCCGCTGGCCCAACGCTACTTCCTGTTCTGAAGCACTGCTTCACCGCCTGCATGCTACAAGTCTCCAAACTCATCCCCCAAGGCCAAGGCCTGGCCGCCGTGATCGTCAACCGCGCGCCCAGTCTGGAGCTCGACTGGGACCTGCGCCAGAAGAGCCGCTTCGATGCCACCACTTCCGAAGGGCAGCAGCGTGGGCGTGTTCCTGCCGCGCGGCACCGTGATCCGCGGCGGCGATGTGCTGATCACCACCGCCGGCACCTTCATCCGCGTGATCGCCGCGCCGCAAGCCGTGTTGCGCATCACCGCCTGCACCGACCACAGCCACGACCATGGCCACGCGCACAACGGCGCCTTCGACCTCATGCGCGCCGCCTACCACCTGGGCAACCGCCATGTGCCCATCGAGCTCAAGCCCGACCACCTGAAGATCGAGCCCGACCACGTGCTGGCCGACATGCTGCGCGCCATGCACCTCAACGTGGAAGAAGTGCGCGCCACCTTCGAGCCCGAGTCCGGCGCCTACGGCCAGGCCAACTCCCACAGCCACGGACACGCTCACGGTCACCACGACCACGGGCACAGCACGGCATGGCTGAGCAGCCAGCATCGAACACGGCCCGGCAACGCAGGCCACGCCAAGGGGCAGCGCCGGCCTGCTGCACCTGCTCTGGCTGGCCTCGCCCACCCTGCCCGTCGGCGGCTTCTCGTACTCCGAAGGCCTGGAAGCCGCGGTGGACAGCGGCCTGGTGAGCGACGAAGCCAGCGCCGCCGACTGGGTGCTCGACCAGCTGCACCTCGGCCTGGCCCGCAGCGACATGGCCGTGGTGGCGCAGGCCATTCCCGCCTGGCGCGCCGGCGATCTGGCGCGCATCCACGCCCTCAACGACTGGATTCTGCACACCCGCGAGACCCAGGAATTCCGCCTGCAAACCGAGCAGATGGGCCGCTCCCTGCAGGAATGGGCGCGCTCGCCTGGGCGAACTCGGGCGAAGGCATCTACGAGCAGCTGAAGAGCGCCGAACTCGACCCGCCCACCTACCCCGTGGCCATGGCCTGCGCCATCGCCCACAGCGACGCCAGCGCTGCACGACGCCCTGCTGACCTATGGCTTCGGCTGGGCCGAAAACATGGTGCAGGCCGCCATCAAATCGGTGCCCCTGGGCCAAAGCGCCGGCCAGCGCATGCTGGCCCGACTGGCCCAGGCCATGCCCGCCGCCGTGCACCAGGCCCTGAGCCTCACCGACGACACCCGCCAGGCCTTCACGCCCATGCTCGCCATTCTTTCCGCGCAACACGAAACCCAATACTCGAGACTGTTCAGATCGTAGAAAAACAACCCCCTGCGCCGCTTCGCGTCTTCCCCCTGAAAGGGGGACCACGCCAGTGGCCCGGCAAAGCCGGTTCCACGGCGCGCGCTGATGGACCTCTCCCAACCCCAAGCTCTTCACCATCATGACTGCACTTCACAATGTTCCGAACCGCACCAAATCCCTGCCCCCGCTGCGCGTGGGCATCGGCGGCCCGGTCGGCTCCGGCAAAACCACCCTGCTCGAAATGCTCTGCAAAGCCATGCGCGAGCAGTACGACCTGATCGCCATCACCAACGACATCTACACCAAGGAAGACCAGCGCCTGCTCACCGTCAGCGGCGCCCTGCCCGCCGAACGCATCATGGGTGTGGAGACCGGCGGCTGCCCGCACACCGCCATCCGCGAAGACTGCTCCATCAACCTGGAAGCCATCGACCGCATGCTCAAGGAGCATCCCAACGCCGACATCGTCTTCATCGAATCCGGCGGCGACAACCTCGCCGCCACCTTCAGCCCCGAGCTGAGCGATCTGACGATCTACGTGATCGACGTGGCCGCCGGCGAAAAAATCCCGCGCAAAGGCGGCCCCGGCATCACCAAGAGCGACCTCTTCGTGATCAACAAAACCGACCTCGCACCGCATGTGGGCGCCAACCTCGACGTGATGCGCGCCGACACCGACCGCATGCGCCCCGACGCCGAGCGCCGCCCCTGGGTCATGACCAACCTCAAGACGCTTGAGGGCCTGGACGACGTGGTGCGGTTCATCGAAACGCGGGGCATGTTGTCCGCCAGCCCTGCGGCGGTTGCTTGAGGTTGGGACGAAGATGGGCCCTCTGGCCACGAACCGCCAGCGACAGGGGCAAAAGGCAGGCCCCCCCCAATACCCGCTGCCTGATCCTGAGGCAGGGTGAATGAACGATGGCCTTCGCGCCATGCACCACTGGCGTCAGAAACCAAGAGCGTCTTCGATACGGGCATGGTACGTCGCCCAGTCACGGCCCGAGTTCTCCAGGGCGATTTTGTCGATGGTGAGTTCCTCAAACAGCCTGTCTGTCAGCCGCCGATAGTCAACGTATAGGCTGGACAGTCCATCCAAACCTTCGAGACCACGGTCGACCGCATAGGCGTAGTCGAGTTTCCAGTCCACCTGGTAGCGCACGCCAAGCTCATCTCCGCGCTCGGCCGCCGTCAAGCGGATGGCTCGGTCAACGTCAGACTGGTAGAAATCGACCAACAGCGGACGCATCGGCCGGATGATCCTGGCCAGGGCCTGCACATTCTGAGCGATGGCTTCAGGCGGCATGTTCATGAGAAACATGTTCGTCAGGTCCCCGTGGAACAACTGGCCATCGACCACGTGAACAGCCTCTGACCCCTGGGCTTCCTCCACGAATTTTCTCCACAGCGCAACCGGCGGTTCGCCAGTTCCTCGGCCGGCATGTCCCAGCCAAGGCTTGAACCAATCGGCGGCGAAATCGGTTGCCCGCAACGGATGCGGATACTGTCGTTCAACCTGGATACGGGCCTCGATGCCCTGAGCCGCGAGACGCTGCGCCAGCCAACGGGTCGAGGTTGACTTGCCCGAGCCCATGATCCCTTCAAAAATCACCAGTTTTCGGCGAGGCGCCTTGATCGAGTCAGCTTGGTCTTTCATGCGACGGATTGTCTGACATCGACAGGCTCGGCGGCGCGCGTCAGGCCGGCTTGCGGGCCACGATGAAGACCCGGATGTCCTTGCCCCGGGTGCCGTGTCGCTCGACCGACACGATCTCCATGCCCTGGCGGGTGATGGCCGACTGCAGCGCGTGCGCGTCGAAGCACAGCACATGGGGTGCCTTGCCGATGGCGCGCATCAAGGGCAGTGCGAGGTAGGGAATCAGCGGGTTCATCTCGGCGATGCAGGCCGTCTTGGAGATCAGCAGGCCGCCCGGCCGCAAGGCCTGCACCGCCAGCTTCCAGCGCACGGTCGAGATCGGTCACCAGGTGCAGCACGTTGAAGGCCAGCACCACGTCGTACTCGCCTTGACCGGCCGCTGGTGCGTCGGCGTCGGCCACCGCGAAGTTCAGCTGCGGCATCGGCTGGGCAGCCAGCTTCTCGCGGGCGATGGCGATCATGCCGGCCGAGACATCGGTTGCCAGCAGGCGTCGGGTGAAGGGCGCCAGGCGCAACGCGGTGGTGCCGGTGCCGCAGCCGATCTCCAGCACGTCCTGCTCCGCAGACAGCAGGCCTTGCACGCGCCGCAGCGTGGCCTCGTAGCCGGCCATGTCGGCGATCGGGTCGGCCGCGTACTTGACGGCGATGCGGTCCCAGAAACGGGCCTTGCGGGCGGCCGGCCGGCCTCGCATGGGCGGGTGGCGAGGCGTCGGCGAGAGGGGCGATGGGGAAGACTGGCATGGGCAGAACGGAGGCCCGTTCAAGCGCAGTGCCTGATGCTATCCATGCGCGATCTGCAGGGAACTGCGGTAAATTGCAGTGAACATATACATCTGCGTATGGATAACCTCGACTGGAACCAGCTCAAGGCGTTTCTGGAAACCGCCGAAACCGGCTCGCTGTCGGCTGCCGCCCGCAAGCTGGGCCTGACCCAGCCCACGCTGAGCCGCCAGGTGGCCGCCATCGAGCAGCGCATGGGCGTGACCCTGTTCGAGCGGGTGGGCAAGGCCATGGCGCTCACGCCCACCGGGCTGGACCTGCTGGAACATGCACGCGCCATGGGCGCAGCCGCCGAGGCCCTGCGGCTGGCGGCCACCGGCCGCTCGCAGGCCGTGGGCGGCGTGGTCTCGGTCTCGGCCACCGACGCGGTGGCCGCCCACCTGCTGCCCCCGCTGGTGCGGCAACTGCGCGAGCAGGAACCGGGCATTGCCATCGAGGTGATCTGCGTCCAATGCGCTCAGCGACCTGCTGCGTCGCGAGGCGGACATCGCCATCCGCCATGTCAAGCCCGAGCAGCCGGATCTGATCGCCCGGTTGATCCGCGAGGCAGCGGCCAACTTCTACGCGTCCGAAGACTGGGTGAAGGTCCACGGCCATCCGCGCCCCGCCGAAGAAGCCGCCCGGCTGCCCTTCGTCGGCTCCGATCGCTCAGGCCAGTTCCTGGCCTACCTGCGCCAGCATGGCCTGCCGCTCAGCGAGGCGAACTTCAGCTGCTACTGCGACCACTCGATGGCCCACTGGGCCCTGGTGCGCCAGGGCATGGGCATCGGCGTCATGATGGACGAGATCGCCCGCGACACCCCGGGCATCGTCCGAGTGCTCGACGACGTGCCGCCCGTGCGCTTCCCGATCTGGCTGGTCACCCACCGCGAACTGCGCACCTCGCGGCGGATCCGGGTGGTGTTCGAGGCGCTGGCGCAGGGCTTGGCTTGAGACCTTGAGCGACCCGGCGTTCGGGCCTGATGGAGGGCGGCATCCGGGCCGAAGAACTGTTGCCCCTTCAACTCAGCAAGCGTCACCCCTATCGACTGGTTGTGCACTGTTGACCAGACCTGCCCGGGCCAGGCACCACAACAGGGCGGCACGCTCTGTGCATGTCGCCGCATGGCCCACACCGTACCCCTCGCTCAAAAGGCGGGCGCCCGGCCTTCGCAGCGGCAAACCACGCCGCTCCCATGCCCGCGCCCCTGCCTCAGACCCCGCTTCGCGCGCCAGCGCCAGCGCCCGCCTCGACCACGCCGATCCCCACGCCCGGCACTCCTGGCTGGAAGACGCCCATGCGCTCATTGCCGGCTCGCTCTTCGTGGCGCTCGGCATGACCATGTTTGCCCACGCCGGGCTGCTCACCGGCGGTGTGGCGGGCGTGGCCTTTCTCGGCCAGCTACGCCACCGGCCTCAACTTCGGCCTGTTCTTCTTCCTCTTCAGCCTGCCGTTCTTCGGCCTGTCGTGGTTCCGGCTGGGCAAGGCATTCACCTTCAAAAGCTTCTTCGCCGTGGCGCTGGTCTCGGTGTGCACCGCCGTGGCGCCCAAAGTGGTGCGCTTTGAATTCATCAACCCCTGGCTCGCCTCGGTGCTGGGCGGCTTCCTGATCGGCTTCGGCCTGCTCGCCCTGCTGCGCCACCACGCCAGCGTGGGCGGCGTCAACATCCTGGCGCAATGGCTGCAGCAGGCCAAGGGCTTCAGCGCCGGCAAGGTGCAGATGTCGGTGGACACCGTGGTCGTGCTCACCGCACTGACGGTCGTGCCGCCCGAGCGCGTGGCGCAATCGGTGGTGGGCGCCGTGGCCATCGGGGCCATCCTCACGCTCAACCACCGGCCGGGGCGCTACCTGGGGGTTTGAGCGCCTGAACGCCTTGCCAAAGCTGAGGCGTGGGAGACCACACACCCGCAAAAGGCTGCCCCTATGACCGAGGGCAGCCTTTATCAAACCGGCAGTCAACTGGCTGAATCGAACCTTGGGCATCAACCAGGCTTTCTGCCAGTTGGGCAAGGCAAAAGAGGCCTCGTGCACCTCGGCGTTGTAGTGTTTGCCCTCAAACGGCTTTCACCGGCTTTCGCAAGGAAACCCCGTCGCGGCTGTAGAGGAAAAACCCAAAATCAGCGCCGGGGTACAGCGGAATGTTGGTGTGGTACACGTCGATGTGCGGCAAGATCTTGGTGCGCTGCATCACGGTGACGAGGTTGTCGCCATCGCCGCTGACTTCTTGCAAGAAGTCGCCGCCGGTCTTTGACAGGTAGATGCTGTCGGAATCCAGAATCACGCCCGTTTCCGACACCAGGGAAACCACTTCCGTCAGGAATTTTTCCGTGAACAGGCATGACGACGGGCCCACGGGCTCGGTGAGGTCGAGCACGATGAGGTCGTAACGTTTGCCGTCTTTCACGGCCTGGCTGACAAAATTGGCCGCGTTGTCGATGATGAGCGTGACGCGGGGATCGTTGTAGTCGCCATTGACGGCCAGGTACTCCTCGCCAGGTCCACCACCCGCTGGTCGATCTCGACCATGGTGACACTGGTCACAAAATCGTGTTTGAGGCTTTCACGCACGATGCCGCCTTCGCCGCCACCAATGACGAGCACCGAGGCGTCTTTGCGCTCGCGCCCCAGCAGCGGCACGTGCACCGCCATCTCATGGTAGATGAACTCATCGGCCTGGCTGGCCTGGATATAGCCATCGAGCACCAGCAACCGGCCAAAGGACTGGTGGTCGTAGATTTCGATGAGCTGGTACGGGCTTTGCTCGGAATGCAACAGCTTCACTTCCACCGAGGTGGTGATGCCGTGCCCGTCAGAGCGTTCGTGCCACCATTTGAATTCACTCATGGACTTCGCCTCTCAGAATTTCTTGCACATCGACCCGCTCGGCCTCAAAAGCCTCGCGCATGATGTCGATGCAAACCTCCGGACTGGGTGTCGCCACACATGAACACATCAAAAGCGGCGAAGCGGCTTTCAGGCCAGGTGTGCACCGAGATATGGCTTTCGGCGAGCACCGCCACACCGCTCACGCCATCGGGCTCGAAGCGGTGCAGGTGAATGTGCAAGAGTGTGGCGCGCGATGCCTCGACGCACTGGCGCATGGTCTTCTCAATGTACGCAATGTCGCTGAGGTGCGACGCGCCATGCAGGTCGATCAGCAGGTGAACGCCCGCGTAGCGCTTGTCGCCGCGCGTGACGAAATAATCTTTTTCCTGAACAAGCAGGGCTTCCTCTTTTTGCATTTTCGTCACCACCTTCTCAATAAATCCTGTTCTTGAATGCACCGCGCCGGCCTTTGATCTCTTCTGTTCACAAATAGGGCAAGCCCGCACCCGAAACAAGTCCCGCCATCCAATATAGAAGCCATCAACACGCACGGCCACGTTGATCAACTCCCTGCGAAATACCGGCGAGCGCTCCTGATGGTTGGTCACTGAACAAAAGACCTCTTGCTGCCAGCCTCGCATCCACGTTGACTATGGCACATGGGTTTTAAACCCGCATCAGAAGGGTTGCACCCGATGGCTGTCTGCTCCTGAGGCGCATTCAGGGCGCCTGACTGGTTCAACGCAACTCGATCACATCGATCGTGGGGGGCACCGCCAGGCGGGCGGGCAAGCCAACGGTTCCCACACCCGGTGTCACGAAAACGGGGCCGACACGCGTAAAATACAAACCATTCCACCAAGATCGCTCACTGTTGGTGTTGCGAAGCCACCAGGGTGTGAGCCCGGGAATCCAGATCTGTCCACCATGGGTATGGCCGGCGATGGCCAAAAACGCGCCCTGCTCGGGCAACAAGGCCAGCGTGTCCGGCTGGTGCGCGAGCACGATTCTTCTGGAGGGCAGTGTCCGATCGTGGCCGCGCTCATTGGGCCACAAAGCCGCCACTTGTGGCCCTGGCGAGCCGCCCCATTGATCGTCCAGACCAACCAGCTCCCAACCTTTCCAGGTCACCATGCGCCCTTCCAGCATTTGAACGCCGTTGGCTTTCAGGGCTTCCCGCAGAGCTTCGGTAGTGGCGGCCCCGGGGCCTCAACATCGTGGCGCCCATCACCCCGTACACCGGGTGGCGAATGCTCGCGAGAGGTGCCAGACCGGTTTTGATATCAGTGGTGGCTGTTCGAAGTCACCAGCAACGAGAACGGCATCGACTTCCAGCGTATTGAGTTTGTCGACCAGACCTTGGAGCTGACTGCCGCGAAAGAAGAGGCCCCATGTGCACATCCGAGATCACCGGCTAGGCGCACCGGCTCGGCACCTTCGGGCAGGCCGGTGAGCACGGTTTCGCGCACTTGCAGTTGCTGAGGCTCGACCAGGGACGACCACAGACCAATCATCACACCCACACTCATCAGCATCGCCAGCAAGCGACGCCCGCCACGCGTGTTCCAGGCCCGGCTCACAAACCCGGTCAACATGAACACTCCGGCCAGTCTAGGCGACCAAGTAGAGCCAGTACATGATCAGATTGCGCAGCCAATATCCCGGCGTGTGCCAGCGTTGCGGGAGTCCGACCAGCTCACGCCCAGCGACACCACCAAAGCCACGGCGAACAATCGCCAAGACCAAAAAACTCGATGGTGCGCGAACTCAACACGGGATGTTGATCAGGCCTCGCGGCGCAACGCAGGGAACAGAATCACATCGCGGATGCTGGGGCTGTCGGTCAACAGCATCATCAAACGGTCAATGCCGATGCCGCAGCCGCCGGCGGCGCACCTCGAGGTAGGTCTTGCGGACGCGATCGGTCAAGACCGGCACCTCGACCTCGACCACCGTGGTCGCCGAGCGAGCGGTCCGACTTCCCGCGAGACGCTCCGCGCCTACGATCGCGAGATCCGGCCGACCGACGAGGCTCAGGCCCCGCCGGTCTTCGACGAAGACCCGCTCTTCGAGGATCACGACGTAGCGAGGGCGCAGGCGGGGGGCCAGGACGTCTCGGATCGCGGCGATCAGGCTGTTGTGGACGTCTGGCCAGAGATCCGGCTGTTCGAGCCACGGGTCCATGCCGGAAAGGGCGAAAGTATGGCTCCTCTCGCCGTAGTCTACACCCCGCTCTTCGATCCGGGCGGCGACGGACGTGCTAACGAAGATCCTACTCGATGGGACCATCTCGATCGGAAGGCGCAGCCTTCGGGTCGTGGTATAAGAACGCCCCTTGTCGCGACCCACGCCCTCCTCTCCCGCGGCCCGCG
>CAVORS010000016.1:0-735209 GCA_963698635.1 uncultured beta proteobacterium | reverse complement strand
GCGTGTGTAGGCGGCAACTCCGGTTACGGAGGAACCGCGCCCCATGACTTGCTTGAATGCATCTTCCTTGAACTCCGTGGGTAAATCTGGGTGTTCTCGTAACTGCCCCTAAGCTCTGATCATAGGTACAAGTTGTCTATCCGATGAGAGGTAGTCCAAATTTCGGTGAGCTTCTGCAGCTATACCCCGAGGTACTGTTCCAGCAACTCCGGCTTCGCCAGCAACTCATCCGAACTGCCTTCAAACGCCACTTCACCTTTGACCAGGATGGTGCAGCGGTCGGCGATCTGGGTGATGTGTTTCCAGTTCTTGTCGACGATCACGCTGCTGATGCCGCTTTCGCGGATCACGCCGCAGATGCGCCAGATTTCGCGGGCGATCAGCGGGGCCAGGCCTTCGGTGGCTTCATCGAGGATGAGCACGTCGGGGTTGGTCATGAGGGCGCGGCCGATGGTGAGCATTTGTTGTTCGCCGCCGCTGAGCTGCTGGCCGCCGTGGTTGAGGCGTTCGGCGAGGCGGGGGAAGGTTTCGAGCACGCGGTCGTAGGTCCAGTCGCGCTGGCCTTTGCGTGCCGGCGCGGGCCGCCATGTTGAGGTTTTCCTTGACGCTGAGGTTGCCAAAGATGCCCCGGCCTTCGGGCACGTAGGCGATGCCCTGGCGGGCGATCTCGAAGGTGGCCGCGCCGGTCATGGGCTGGCCTTTGATGCTGACGCTGCCGCCGCTGGGCTTGACGATGCCCATGATGGATTTGAGCAGCGTGGTTTTGCCCATGCCGTTGCGGCCCATCAGGCCGATGGTTTCGCCGGGGTTCACGGTGAAGTCGATGCCGCGCAGGATGTGGCTGGCGCCGTAATGGGTGTTGAGGCCTTTGGCCTGGATCAGAGGCGTGTCACTCATACGTGCTCCTCACCCAGATAGGCCGCTTGCACGTTCGCATCAGCGCGCACTTCTGCCGGCGTGCCCGTGGCGATCACCTGGCCGTTGACCATCACGGTGAGCTGGTCGGCCAGGGCGAACACGGCGTCCATGTCGTGTTCCACCAGCATCATGGCGTGGTCCTTTTTGAGCTTTTGCAGCAGCTCGATCATGCTTTCGGCTTCGGCCTGGCCCATGCCGGCGAGCGGTTCGTCGAGCAGCAAGACGCTGGGCTCGGTGGCCAGCGTCATGGCGATTTCGAGCTGGCGTTGCTCGCCGTGGCTGGTGTTGCCGGCCACGGTGTGGGCGCGCAGGGTGAGGCCGGCGAGTTCCAGGGCGCGTTCGCAGCGCAGGTTGACGGTGCGGTCTTTGCGGGCCTTGCTCAACCAGTGCACGGGGTTCCAGGGCGCGTGGCGCTCGACCGATTGGGCGGCCAGGCGCACGTTGTCCCACACGGTGAAGGGCAGGAAGATGTTGGTCTTCTGGTAGCTGCGGCCCAGGCCCAGGCGCGAAATGCGCTCCGGGCTTTTGCCCGCGATGTCGCTCTGGCCCAGGCGAATGCTGCCCGAGGTGGGCGGCAGGTCGCCCGAGAGCAGGTTGGTCAACGTGGATTTGCCCGCACCGTTGGGGCCGATAACGGCATGAATGCGGTCGCGAAACAGGTCGACCGAGACTTCGTTGACGGCGGCCAGCCCGCCGAATCGCTTGGTGAGTTGGCTGGCGCTGAGAAGGCAGTTCACTCATGGCGCCTCCTTGCCGGCCTGGCTTTTGCCAGTGAGTCGCTCGATCAGGCCGAGCAGGCCGCGCGGCGCAAACAGGACCACCAGCACGATGAAGCTGCCCATCAGCAACTGCCAATGCTTGGTCAGGTCTTTGAAGAAGTGCATCACCCATTCGAAGGCGAAGGCGCCCACGATGGCGCCGGCGAAGTTGCCCATGCCGCCGAGGATGACCATCATGATCGCGTGGGCGCTGAGGTGAAAGCCCATCAGCTCGGGGTTCACATAGCCGGTCTGCGCGGCCCAGAGGTAGCCGGCCACGCCCGCGAGCGCGCCGGCCAGCGTGAACGCGGTGAGCTTGTAGCCAAAGCTGCCGTAGCCCACGGCGCGCATGCGGTGTTCGTTGACGCGGATGCCCGAGAGCGCGCGGCCGAAGGGCGAGAACAGCAGGCGGCGCAGGAAGGCGTAGACCGCGATCAGCAGCACCAGCGTGAAGTAGAAGAAGGTGGTTTTGTTTTCCAGGTCGAAGGGTTGCCAGCCAAAGAGCGTGGCATCGGGGCGGAAATAGACGTAGAGGCCGTCGGAGCCGCCGAGGTCGGCGTTGTCGAAGAAGAGGTAGAACACCATCTGGGCAAACGCCATGGTGACCATGATGAAGTAGATGCCGTGGGTGCGGACCACGAAAAAGCCGATCACCAGCGCGGCCAGCCCGGTGCCCAGGGCGGCCACCGGCAGCGACCACCAGAGGTTCACCGGCACATCGGCCGGCGTCAGGAAAGCCAGCGCGTAGCCGGCCAGGCCGAAGTAGGCGGCATGGCCGAGCGAGACCAGCCCGGTCACGCCCTGCAGCAAATCGAGGCTCATGGCGAAGATGGCCAGGATCATCATTTGCGAGAGCAACTGGATGTAGAAGCCGGAGCTTTCCAGCGGGATCAGCGGGAAGGCGGCCAGGGCGATGGCGCCCGCGGCGAGCAGCACCTGGATGCTGCGCGGCAGGATTTCGAGTTGGGCTTTGGCGACGCTCATGGGTGGGTGCCCCCCACGCTTGTCACGTCGTGATCTGCGTTGCCCCCAAGCGAAACCTGTGGGGCTTGAACGCCTTGGAGCGGTCTGGCTGCGTTCATGATTTGAAGAGTCCTTCTGGCTTGAACAGCAACACGGCCGCCATCAGCATGTACACCGCCATGCCCGCGATCTGCGGAATCAGCACCTTGCAGAAGGTATCGACCAGCCCGACCATCAGGGCCGCCACCAGCGCGCCGCGCACCGAGCCGATGCCGCCGATCACGACGACCACGAAGCACATGATCAGCACCGAGCTGCCCATGCCGGGGTAGACGCTGGAGATCGGCGCGGCGACCATGCCGGCCACAGCGGCCAGGCCCACGCCCAGGGCGAAGACGATGGCGTGGATGAAGCGGATGTTGATGCCGAGCGACTCGGTCATTTCCCGGTTGAAGGCGCCGGCGCGGATCTTCATGCCCAGGCGGGTTTTGGAAATCAGCAGGTACAGGCCCAGCGCCAGCCCGGCGCAGACCGCCGAGACCACCAGCCGGTAGACCGGGTACGAGAGGTTGTCGGTCAGCTGGATGGCGCCGTTGAACATGGCCGGCACGGCGACCGAGTGCACATCGTCGCCCCAGAGAATCGAGCGGGCTTCCTGAAAGATGTAGATCAGGCCGAAGGTGAGCAGGACCTGGTCGAGGTGGTCGCGCTTGTAGAAGTGCCGAATCAGCAGCCACTCCAGTGCCCAGCCAAACGCCACCGCCAGCACCGCGCCCAGCACGATGGCGATCAGCAGGTTGTCGAACTGCGAGGTGAAGAACCAGGCCAGGTAGGCGCCCAGCATGTAGAAGGTGCCGTGGGCCAGGTTGACCACGCCCATGATGCCGAAGATCAGGGTGAGGCCGGCGGCGAGCATGAACAGCAGCAAGCCGTATTGCACGCCATTGAGCAGCTGGATCAGAAAGTTGGCGAAGTCCATGGCAGTCCGTATAGCCGGGGATGGCGTCGATCCGGCTCGGCCGGTCGGGCAGCGATCGCCCCCCTGGGGGGTGATGCCGAAGGCAGCGCGGGGGGCTCAGCCCATCCTGCAGCCGGCGCCGGAGTCGGCCACGGCCTTGCCGGCGATGCCGATCACCTTGTTTTCACCCTTGACGACCTGGCGCAGGTACATGTCCTGGATCGGGTTGTGGGCCGCGCTCATCTTCCACTTGCCGCGCGGGCTGTCGATGGTCACGCCGTCCATCGCAGCGTACAGCGCCTTCTTGTTGGACAGGTCGCCCTTGACGGCGTTGGCACCGAGAATCAGCAGCTGACCGGCGTCATAGCCCTGCACCGAATACACATCGGGCTGGGACTTGAAGGCCTTGGCGTATTCCAGGCGGAAGTTCTTGTTGCGCGGCGTGTCCAGCGCATCGCTGTAGTGCATGGTGGTCAGCACGCCCTCGGCGGCCGGTCCGGCGGCTTCCAATACGCCCTCGGTCAGGAAGCCCGAGCCGTACAGCTGGATGGTCTTGCTCAGGCCAGCGGCATGGAAATCGCGCAGGAACTTGGCCGCGCCGCCGCCGGCGAAGAAGCAGGCCACGGCATCGGGCTTGGCCGCCGCGATCTGGGTCAGCAGGGCCTGGAACTCCACGCTGGGGAAGGGCACGGCCAGTTTTTCAACGATGGTGCCGCCGGCGGCGGTGTAGCCCGCTTCGAAGCCTTCGAAGGCTTCTGCGCCAGCCGAGTAGTTCCAGGTGATCCAGACGGCCTTTTTGTGGCCCCGGTCCATCATGGCCTTGCCCAGCGCGAGCGTGGGCTGGGAGTTGGAGAAGGAGGTGCGGTAAACGTTGGGAGCGCACAGGGCGCGGGTGGCGGCGTGCACACCGGCGTTGGGAATCAGGCTCAGCACGCCGCTTTCACGGGCCACTTTCTGGATACCCATTTGTACGCCGGAGTGCACCGTACCGACCAACACGTCGACCTTGTCGCGCTGCACCAGCAGGTTGGCGTTTTCAACGCCTTTGGCCGGGTTGGATTCGTCGTCGACCTTGAAGAACTCCACCTCGCGCCCGCCGAGCTTGCCGCCTTGCTCGTTGAGCGCCATCAGAAAGCCTTTTTCGATGGACACGCCGAGCTGCGCGTAGGTCCCGGTGTAGGGCAGCATGAACCCGACCCGAAGCTTGTCCGACTGGGCCCGGGCAAGCGATGGCAAGAGCAGCCCGGAAGAAACCGCGCCAATGGCGGCGGCGCTGTGGGCAAGGACGGTGCGGCGTGTGGTCATGTTCTATCTCCTGTTGTGGTTGGGAATGATGCTAGCGGGGTGAGAGCAGGGAAGGGAATAGTGACTTCCCCCGGTTTTGCCGTGAGAACACCGGCTCTGCGGTGACTTGGGTGGGGAGCGCAAAGGTCAAATCAGGAACCAAAATGCTGAAACAATGATGCACTATAGTGCATAAAAAGCAGGTTGGCGGTAGTGGAAAACCCGGCGACGGTGCCCCGATGCCGTTTCCGAAACGGGCTCAATCGGGAATGACGGCGGTCACCTCGATCTCGACCTTGGCCCGGTCTTCGATCAAGGCGCTGACCTCGACCGCCGTCATGGCGGCGTTGAAGCTGCCGATCAGTTCCTTGAACGCCGCGCCAATCGCTTTGCCCGCATCGAGGTATTCCTGTTTGCTGGTGATGTACCAGGTCATGCGCACGATGTGTTCGGGCTTCGCGCCGGCTTCCTTCAGCACGGCGACCACGTTCTCCAGCGCCTGTCGCGTCTGGCCGGCCATGTCGTCGGTATGGAAGACGCCCTGGGCGTCCCAGCCGATCATGCCGGCCACGAAAACCTGTTGACCGCGGGTGGTGACGCCATTGGCATAGCCGCGCGGGCGGGGCCAGCCGGGGGGGAGCAAAACTTGCATGAAAGGGTCTCCTGTCTTGGAAATGGGTGATCGGTGGAAAGGCGCGGGTGCGGGTCAGTTGGTTTCGTGCAACTTGAAGCGCTGCAGCTTGCCGGTCTGGGTGCGGGGAAGCTGGTCGACAAAGGCGACCGCGCGCGGGTATTTGTAGGGCGCCACTGTCTGCTTCACGAAGTCCTGCAGCGTCTGAGCCATGGCATCGCTGCCCGCTTCGCCGGCCTTCAAGACCACAAAGGCCTTCACGATCTGGCCGCGCTCGGCATCGGGCACGCCGATCACGGCGCATTCGGCCACCGCCGGGTGCGGCCAGCAGGGCGTCTTCCACCTCGGGCGCGGCGATGTTGTAGCCGGCCGAAATGATCATGTCGTCGAGCCGGGCCTGGTAGATGGAAGTAGCCGTCGGCGTCCATCAGGTAGGCGTCGCCGGTGAGGTTCCAGCCGTCCTTGCACGTAGTTTTTCTGGCGCGGGTCGTTGAGGTAGCGGCAGCCGGTCGGGCCTTGCACCATGAGCTTGCCCACGGTGCCGGGCGGCACTTCCTCGCCCGGCGTCGTCCACCACCTTGGCCCGGTAGCCGGGCACCGGCTTTGCCGGTGGCGCCGGGGCGGGCGTTGGCTTCGTCGTGAGAGATGAAGATGTGCAGCAGCTCGGTGGCGCCGATGCCGTCGATCAGCTCGATGCCGGTGGCTTCCTTCCAGAGCGCGCGGGTCGCCGCGGGCAGGGCTTCGCCGGCCGAGACGCATTTGCGCAGCCGGGTCTGGCGCAGGGCTTCGCCGTGGGCGGCCATGGCGCGGTAGGAGGTCGGGCGCGGTGAACAGCACGGTGGCGCCGAATTGCGCAATCGCCTCGATCAGTTGCGGCGGGCTGGCTTTCTCCAGCAAGACGGTGGACGCGCCGACGGCCATGGGAAACAGCAGCAAGCCACCGAGGCCGAAGGTGAAGGCCAGCGGCGGGCTGCCGATGAACACGTCGTCGGGCGCGGGGCGCAGCATGTGCGGCGGCCAGCAGGCGCAGATGGCCATCACATCGCGGTGGAAGTGCATGGTGGCCTTGGGCACGCCGGTGGTGCCCGAGGTGAAGCCGAAGATGCAGGTGTCGTCGGCCGCGGTGTTGACGTTGGTCGAACGCGGCGGATGGCCTGCGCCATGGCCGCCTCCAGACCGTCGGCGGCCTGGCTGTTGAAGTAGCGCACCGGTATCGGCCGCGCCGAGTATCGCCAGCGCAGAGCCGCCATTCCTCGGCCAGCGCCTCGTCGCACAGCACCATGTTCACTTGCCCGATGTCCACGATGGCCTTGAGCTCTTTGGCGCGCAGCAAGGGCATGGTGGCCACCGCGATGCCGCCGGCCTTCATCACCGCGAACCAGCAGGCCGCGAGCATGGGGTTGTTCGGCGCGCGCAGCAACACGCGCTGGCCGGGCACCAGGCCCATGTCGTTCACCAGCACGTTGGCGATGCGGTTGGCCTTGTCTTGCAGCTCGGCGTAGGTCCAGCTCAGGCCCGGCGCGCGGATGCACAGGCGCTCGCCGCGCCCCTCGGTGACATGCTTGTCCAGCAGTTCGGTCGGCGCAATTGAGCTGCTCGGGGAATTGCAGCTCGGGCAGGTCAAAGACGTATTGCGGCTGGTCTTCGACCGGCGGCAGGTTGTCGCGGGCGAAGGTGTCAACATGGGCAGAGGGCATGGCGGGCTCCTACTTCTTGTCGTTCAGGCGAGCGGGTTTTTCAGCAGGTCGCGGCCGATGATCAGTTGCTGCACTTCGGTCGCGCCTTCGTAGATGCGCAGCGCGCGGATCTCGCGGTACAGCCGCTCGACCGGCACTTCGCTGACCACGCCCATGCCGCCCCAGATCTGCACCGCCGCGTCGATCACCTGTTGCGCGTTTTCGGTGGCGGTCATCTTGGCCATGGCGGCTTCGCGGGTGACGTTTTGGCCCTGATCGCGCAGCCAGGCGGCGCGGTAGGTGAGCAGGGCGGCGCTGTCGATGGCGGTGGCCATCTGGGCCAGCTTGGCCTGCGTCAGCTGGAAATCGGCCAGCACGCCGTTGAACATCTTGCGGGTGGTGGCGCGCTGCAGCGCTTCGTCCATGGCGCGGCGGGCAAAGCCCAGCGAGGCGGCGGCCACCGAGGTGCGGAAGACGTCGAGCGTGCGCATCGCGACCTTGAAACCTTCGCCGGCGGCGCCCACGCGCTGGGCGGCCGGCACGCGGCAATTCTCGAAACGCAGGCGGGCCAGCGGGTGCGGCGCGATCACGTGGATGCGTTCGGCGATGCTGAAGCCGGGGGTGTCGGCATCGACGATGAAGGCGGAAATGCCGCGCGCGCCGGGCGCTTCGCCGGTGCGCGCAAAGACCACGTAGAAGTCGGCGATGCCGCCGTTGGAGATCCAGGTCTTTTCGCCGTTGAGCACATAGCCGTCGCCATCGGCCGTTGCGGAACAGGCCATCGCCGCCACGTCCGATCCGGCATCGGGCTCGGACAGGGCAAAGGCCGAAATGGCTTCGCCGCTGGCCACGCGGGTCAGGTATTTGGCGCGCTGCTCGGGCGTGCCGTGCAGCGAGATGGCGCCGGAGCCCAGGCCTTGCATGGCGAAGGCGAAGTCGGCCAGGCCGCTGTGGCGCGCCAGGGTTTCGCGGATCAGGCAGATGGCGCGGGTGTCGATCGCCTCCAACGCGCCGCCCGCGTCATGCCGGCCACCGCGTGGCGCAGCCAACCGGCTTTGCCAAGCGACTTCACCAGGGCGATGCATTCGGCGTCGACATCGCTGCCGTGGGCCTGCGAGATGTTGGCGCTGGCCCAGGCGTCGAGCTGTTTGGCCAGTTCGGCGTGGTGTGGTTCAAAGAAGGGCCACTGAAGGTAGGAGGTATCGCTCATGGCGTTGCTTTCGAAATCAGTTGCCCTGGAACACCGGCTTTTGCTTGGCCACGAAGGCTTCATAGGCGCGGGTGAAGTCTTCGGTCAGCATGCAGATGGCCTGCGCCTGGGCTTCGGCTTCGATCGCCTGTTCGATGGTCATGGCCCATTCCTGGTGCAGCATGGTCTTGGTGATGCCGTTGGCAAAGGTGGGGCCCGCGGCCAGGTCGGCGGCCATCTTCTGGGCTTCGCTCACCAAGGCTTCGGGCTCGCACAGGCGGTTGAAGAAGCCCCAGCGCTCGCCTTCTTCGCCACCGATCGAGCGGCCGGTGTAGAGCAGCTCGCTGGCGCGCCCCTGGCCGATGAGGCGCGGCAGGATGGCGCAGGCGCCCATGTCGCAGCCGGCCAGGCCGACGCGGTTGAAGAGGAAGGCGGTCTTGCTGCGCGCGGTGCCGCAGGCGCAGGTCGGACGCCATCGCGACGATGGCGCCGGCGCCGGCGCACACGCCGTCGATCGCGGCCACGATGGGCTGCGGGCAGGCGCGCATGGTCTTCACCAGCTCGCCGGTCATGCGGGTGAACATCAGCAGCTCCGGCGCTTTCAAGCGCCACCAGCGGGCCGATGATTTCGTGCACATCGCCGCCCGAGCAGAAGTTGCCGCCGGCGCCGGTGACCACGATGGCCTTCACGTCGTCGGCCCATTTGAGCTGGTGAAACAGGTCGCGCAGTTCGGCGTAGCTGTCGAAGGTGAGCGGGTTCTTGCGCTCCGGGCGGTTCAGCGTGATGGTGCCGACCTTGTCTTTCACTTCCCAGAGGAAGTGGGTCGCCTGGTAATTCGCCAGCGGCTTGCGGTTGCCGGCCAGCAGGGTGGGGTCGATGTGGTTGACGGTCATGCTCAGGTTCCAGGTTCTTTGAAAAGGGTTACATCACTTCGCCGCCGGCGACCGCAATGGCCTGGCCGGTCACGGCGGCGGCCGAGGGGCCGCAGAGCCAGGCGACGGCGTTGGCCACCTCATCGGGCTGCACCAGACGGCCCTTGCGGGTTGGCTTGCACGAAATTCGGCGCGGGCTCGGCCTCGCTGCGGCCGGTCTTGGCCACGATGTCGTGCGATGCTGGTCGGTGAGCGATGTCGGTGTCGGTGTAGCCAGGGCAGACGGCGTTGACCGTGATGCCCTTTTTCGCCAGCTCCAGCGCCAGCGACCGGGTCAGGCCGATCACCCCATGTTTGGCGGCGCAGTAGGCCGCACACATAGGCGTAGCCGGTTAGCCCGGCCGTGCTCGCCACGTTGACCACGCGGCCCCAGCCCGCCGCCAGCATGTCGGGCAGGGCGGCCTGGGTGCAGAGCATGGTGCCGGTCAGGTTCACCGCCAGCATCTGGTTCCACAGGGCCAGATCGGTTTTCAGAAAGGGCGCGCTGGCCGCTTGGCCGGCGTTGTTGATCAGCATGTGCACCGGGCCAAACCGCTGGCGGGCGGCTTCAAACGCCTGGGCCACCTGGTCGGCGTCGCTCACGTCGGCGGCCACGGCGTGCATCTGCTCGGGGTGCTGCAGCCGCCAGCGCTTGCAGCACGTCGAGCCGGCGGCCCAGCACCGTGACCCGGCGCCTTGTTGCACCAGCGCTTGCGCGATGGCCGCGCCGATGCCTTGGCCGCCGCCGGTGACCAGGGCGTGGCGAGGCGGAGGGTGGTTTGGGTCTGACATCATCGCCTCGGCCGCTCTGCGAGGATGTGGCGGCCATGCGCTTTTTCGCGGGCGAAGATGGCCTCCATCTGCGCCTTGCCGGCGACAGTACGGCTTGGGCCAGGCGATGGGCGTGTAGCCGATCTTGGCGGCTTCGGTCAGCGTCCAGGCGGGGTTGGCCAGATGAGGGCGGGCGACGGCGCACAGGTCGGCGCGGCCCGCGGCGATGATGCGGTTGGCGTGATCGGCCTCGCTGATGGCGCCCACCGCGATGGTCGGGATGCCGGCTTCCTGGCGGATGCGGTCGGCGAACGGGGTCTGGAACATGCGGCCATAGACCGGCTTTTCTTGCTTGCTCACCTGGCCCGAGGAGCAGTCGATCAGGTCGGCGCCGGCGGCCTTGAAGGCCTTGGCGATCTCGACCGCGTCTTCCGGCGTGATGCCGCCTTCCACCCAGTCGTGTGCCGAGATGCGCACCGACATCGGCAGGTCGCTCGGGCCAGACGGCGCGCACGGCGGCAAACACTTCCAGCGGGTAGCGCAGGCGGTTGTCCAGGCTGCCGCCGTAGTCGTCGGTGCGCTGGTTGGTGAGCGGGGAGATGAAGCTGGAGAGCAGGTAGCCGTGGGCGCAGTGCAGTTCCAGCCAGTCGGCGCCGATTTCGGCGGCGGCCTGCGTGCGACGCCACGAACTCGGCCGTGACCCGGTCCATGTCGGCGCGGGTCATGGCGCTGGAGGTCTGGCTCACGCCTTCGAGGTATTGCTGGGGCGAAGCCGAAATGATCGGCCAGTTGCCTTCATCAAGCGGCTGGTCGGTGCCTTCCCAGGCCACGCGGGTCGAGGCCTTGGCGCCGGCGTGGCCGATCTGCATGGCGAACTTGGCGTCGGTGTTGGTGTGAATCCAGTCGGCGATGCGTTTCCAGGCGGCGGTGTGTTCGGGCGTGTAGAGGCCGGGGCAGCCGGGGGTGATGCGGCCTTGCGGCGCTCACGCAGGTCATCTCGGCGAACACCAGGCCGGCGCCGCCCATGGCGCGGGCGCCCAGGTGCACCAGGTGGTAGTCGCCCGCCACGCCGTCGACGGCCGAATACTGCGCCATGGGCGAGACCACGACGCGGTTCTTCAGCGTCACGCCGCGCAGGGTGTAGGGCGTGAACATCGGCGGCGGCGCGGCCTGGTCGGCCGGGAATGCGCAGCCCGGCTTGCTCGGCGAACCAGCGCTCGTAGCCGCCCAGCCATGCCGCATCGCGCAGGCGCAGGTTTTCGTGGCTGATGCGCTGGCTGCGGGTGAGCATGGAATACATGAACTGCTCGGGCGGCAACTGGTCGCAATAGCGCTGGCCACACACCTCGAACCACTCCATGGCGTTCCAGGCGGCGTTTTGCAGCCGCAGCGTTTCGACGTGGCGCAGCTCCTGGTAGGTGTCGAGCACCTCGCCAATCTCTGATCGGCGTCGTCGCCGTGTCAGCTGGAACTGGCGGGTCAGCTCGATGGCGTCTTCGATGGCGAGCTTGGTGCCCGAGCCGATGGCGAAGTGCGCGGTGTGCACCGCGTCGCCCATCAAGCACCACATGGCTGCCGTTGTTCGTTGTTAAACGACCATTGCTCGCACTTCACGCGCTGGAAGTTGAGCCAGGCCGAGCCGCGCAGGTGGCGCGCGTTGGTCATCAGCTTTTCGCCTTGCAGGTTGTCGGCAAACACCTTTTCGCAAAAGGCAATCGAGTGCGTCCTGATCGGCTTTGATCCAGCCCGTGGGCCAGCCAGGTGGCTTCGGTGCATTCGACGATGAAGGTGGTCGTGTTGTCGTCGAACTTGTAGATGTGGGCCTGGAACCAGCCGTGTTCGGTTTGCTCGAAATCGAAGGTGAAGGCGTCGTACAGCTTGTTGGTGCCCAGCCAGATGAAGCGGTTGGGGCGGGTCGACGATGTCGGGCTTGAACACCTCGGCGTGCTGGCTGCGGATGCGCGAATTGATGCCGTCGCTGGCGATGATCAGGTCGGCGTCGGGGTAGTCGGCGTCACTCTCCGCATCGGTCTCGAACACCAGCTTCACGCCCAGCCGCTTCGCAGCGCGCCTGCAGGATGTTGAGCAGCTTCTTGCGGCCAATGCCCACGAAACCGTGGCCGCCCGAGCGGATGCGTTCGGCCCTTGAACACAGCTCGATGTCGTCCCAGTGGTTGAAGGCCTGCCTGGATCTCGTCGGCCGTTTCCGGGTCCCAGTCGCGCATGTTGTCCATGGTGGCGTCGGAAAACACCACGCCCCAGCCGAAGGTGTCGTAAGGCTTGTTGCGCTCGACCACGGTGATGTCGTGGCGCGGGTTGTGTTTCTTCATCAGCAAGCGCGAAATACAGGCCGGCCGGGCCGCCACCGATACAGACGATCTTCATGCGCTGCCTGGTAATGTCGTGTTTAGGTATAAATAGTTTAGAGCTAAACTAAATAGCGCAAAAACAGGGATAACCCTGAGCGCGCGCGCCCTGACGCGCAGCAGCCCTGGCGCTTTACATTGACCACAATGCCCATGAAACAGCCCCACGACCGAGCCAATGCCCCCGCCCTGAGCGATGCCCACATCGGCAAGGAAGCGGGCGTCTCAGGCGACGACCACCAGGCCATTCGCCTCTGGCTGCGCCTGCTGGCCTGCAGCACCCAGATCGAACAACAGATCAGCCAGCGCCTGCGCACCCGCTTCGGCACCACGCTGGCCCGCTTCGACTACCTCGCCCAACTCAACCGCCACCCCAACGGCCTGCGCATGAAGGTGCTGTCGCGCTACCTGATGGTCACCGGCGGCAACGTGACCGGCCTGACCGATCAACTGGTCTCAGAAGGCTGGGTGCAACGGGAGGAAGACCCCGACGACCGCCGCGCGCTGGTGGTGCGCCTGACGCCGGCCGGCGTTCAGCACTTTCAAGAAGATGGCGGCCGAGCACGAAGAATGGCTCAACACGATGTTTGCCGGCCTGGGGCAGCCGGAGCAGGAAGAGCTGTACCGGCTGTTGGGGCACATGCGGTCGGTGTTGGCGGAGGGGTGAGAGGCGGCGCCGGCTCGCAAGTGATTGCTGCTGTGGCCCTTGGCTTTGCCAAACCAGCGCACTGCCTGAAAGCGTCAACGGCTTTGAGGGAGCTTTCCCAGCGCAACTGGCCCAGGCACGTTCCTCCAACCCATCAGAGCGCCTTCCACCTGGGCGCCGTTGGCCTTCAGCCAGTCGTTCATGGCTGGTCCCACAGCGTTGCCGTAGGCGCGGTGCGAATATGAAACCACAGTTCCCACACCATCAACCAGAACGAAGCGGGCGAAGGTGGCCTCCAGCAAGCCAGGGGCACCCAGCACGGCAACCGCAAGATGCTCGGCGAGCCGGTCTGGGGTTTTGGGTTTGGAGCCGGTCTTGAGAATTTTTCCTGCGTTTTGGTAGTTGCCCAGCACGGCGTTCGCCAGGTCAGCCAGTTGCTCTTCGGTGGTTACAACGGGGTGCACGTTGACGATCACCATGTCCGTCCACGCTTGCAGGTCCGACTGGCCTTCCGGCGTGAATTCGTGCTGACCGTCTTTCGACCACCGGTGCAGATACCCACGTCGCGAAAGGAAAGCGTTGTGGCAGCTTCAGCTGTTTGAGACGACTGAGCAGACGCGGCTGGGCTGGCTAAAACCAGTGCGGCGAGCAACGCTTGGCCGAGCCATTGTTTGGGTGTCATTGCTTTCTCCCTTGAAACAGACTCTGTAACGCTAGCCGACGAGCCTTCGCTTTCTGCACGGAGCCGAAGCCTTCAAAAGACGCGCTGTTCACTGGCTGGTTCAAACGGCCTCTTGCCCGTCTACCGTGATGGAAATCCCGTCCGGGCTTGCCAGACGGGTGCGGGCGAAGGCTTCTGGCTGATTGACCGCCAGCCAGGCCAGCATGGCTTCGCGGATTTCGCAACGCAAATCGAACAGCACCAGCGAATCTTTGGCGCTCATCAGCAGGCGCAGTTCAATCGCATCGCGCTCGGCGCCCGTCACCTGAGCGGCCTGATAGCGACCATCCCATAACCGGTGGGCCTTGATCAGGCGCTCGAATTCCTGGCGAATCGGTTCGATACGGGTGGCGGGGTCGAGGTAGAGCTTCACGGCGCCGAGCAGTTGCGCGGTGGACTTGGTCCAGTTCTGGAACGGCTTTTCGAGAAAGTAGGTGGTGGGCACGATCAGGCGCCGCTCGTCCCAGATCTTCACCACCACATAGGTCGTGTGAATGTCTTCAATCCAGCCCCATTCGCCTTCCACGATCACCACGTCGTCGATGTTGATCGGCTCGGTCAAAGCCATCTGCACGCCCGCGATCAACGACTTGAGCGCGGGTTGCGCTGCTGCGCCCACCGCCAGACCAGCCAACCCCGCCGAAGCCACCAGCGTCACGCCAATGTCGCGCACACCGGGAATCGACAGCAACACCAGCCCGATCACAACGAACACCACGATGAAAGTCACCAACCGGTTCAGCATGGTCAGCTTGGTGCGCTTGCGCCGGGCCTTGAGGTTGTCCTCAACCGTGATGTCGGCCCGCAACTTCATCGACTCGATCAGGGCGCGCAAGATGGCCAACACCATCCACCCCACCAGAATCGGCATCACAAAGCTCGCCACCTTGGCCCAGACCGCCGACAGCATCGGCACCTCTCGGGCCACCAACACCAGCGCCAGCGCCACCAGCGAAACCCGAGTCGGGCTCGACAAACGGTTGATCAACACGCTGTCACTCGCGCTGTCGCTGCGCTGGGCAATGCGTTTCATGAGCCTGAACACCACCGCGTGCAACACCACGCGATGCCCACCGCCAGTGCAACGGCGATCATGGCGGTGATCGGGTCGGGCAGTCGCGTCGTCAGGGGCATGGGCTTCTCAGGTTGGGTTCTGGCCTTTCGAGTTTAAACAGGCAAAAACCAAACCACGAATTGCAGCCACATGCTTTCCTTCAGGGCAGCACCTTACGCACACCTCAAACCCACCATGAACAACAAGACCGCCGACAAGGCCCCGATGCGCCAGGGCTTTCCGGTGTACTCCTCCCCATCACGCGGTCGATTGAACGACCGCAACGCCACATAGCCAAACAACAACATGCCCAGCGGTTTGCCAAGAGCCGTGCCGATGGACTGCGCTTGCTGCAAACTGGCCGGGTCGTTCGAGGTCTGCGCGAAGAGCGCCGTGGTGATGCCGGTCAGAGCCAGGGCCAAGGCCGCATGGAATAGCCGGTTCATAGCCGGTCGTCCGAAAACATCGGCTGGGTGCGCATGAAGCGCGCATAGTCAGCCACCGGGACCTTTGGGGTGCTTTTCCAAGAAGCCGTCCACGGCGCGGAAGAAGCTCCGCGTCCGGAAGGAACCGGGCAGCGTAAATGCTGAAACATACCCTCTTGCTTGGGCAATAAGGCCTCCAGCGCTCGTCCCAATACCACTCGTACAAAGCCTTCGCAGATTGCAAATGCTCAAGAGCGGGCAGAAACAGGCGTTCAAACGCCTCGAAGTACCAGTCGGCGTCTTCTTGGTAGGCGATGGTGTCAAAAGGGTAATCACTGACCCTTTCCATGTCCTGCAACACGACCATGCCGTTCGGGCCTTTGCAAGTCCAATGTCGTCACCTTCCGGCACTGCTCCCCTCTGTATGTCGATTTGATGCGCTCGTTCGCTGACGGCCTTTAAGACCCAACGGAAGTTAGCGCTGGCCCAACAATCTGGTAGCCGCCGCCCAGCTTCAACGGCCTGGTGAAACGAAACCACTCTTCCGACTCCGACGCAAACGCAAAACCCAAGGGTTCGATCCGGGCTTTCAGCCCGGCGATCACCATCGAGCGCCGCGCCGCGTCCGTCATGGGCGGCGTCTGCCAAGCCGGATCCCAGGCGTTGAGCAGAGCTTGCGAGTCCGCGCTGGTGGTTTCCTTGGAGATGAACCAAAATCGGCGCGAAGGCACCATCACGTGCGCACGAAGCTGCCGCACCAGTGGCAACAAAACGCGCATCACCTCGTCGAGCCGGCTCGCGGGCACCAGCAGATCAAAACCGGGCCCCCCCCACTGTTGGTGCCGCAGCGCTGGGTCACCGTCCACCCACAAGGCCTCGCCATGGGTTTGCCAGGGCAAGGCCTGCATCAGGCGGTGGATCAACCTGCCGCGCCATGCAAGGCACTTTTTGACCAAGACCGGCTCCGGAAAGGCGTCCATCAGCATCAGCTCGTCGCCGATCTCCTCAAGACCCAGGCCCAACTGGCGTTTGCCCTCTTTGAAATAGGGGGCCCAAACAAAGTGGTTTAAATAGATTGAAACATTGGATTCCATGGCGTATTCCCTGCTGGCGTTTGTTCTTCAATCCTTCAGCATTGGCTTGCGATTGTCGTTGAAGCACCCATCGGCATGACTGCGCCGACTTCCCGCAAAATCAGCGTGTCGAAAAATCAAAGCCGAATCAAGAAGCAAACAGAATGAGCGACATCGAACAAGTCAACACCATCGTCATCGGCGCGGGCGTCGTGGGCCTTGCCGTGGCGCGGGCCTTGGCCCTGCAAGGCCGCGAAGTCATGGTGCTGGAGCGCGAAGCGGGCATCGGCATGGGCACGAGTTCGCGCAACAGCGAGGTGATTCATGCGGGCATTTATTACCCCGATGGCTCGTTGAAGGCGCGGCTGTGCGTGGAAGGGCGCAAGGCGCTTTACGCCTATTGCGCCGAGCGGGGCATTGCCCACAAGGCCTGCGGCAAGCTGATCGTGGCGACGAACGCCGCGCAGGCGGCGGGTTTGCCGGCGATTCTGGACAAGGCGACCCGCAATGGCGTGGACGACATGCGCTTGCTGAGCCGCGAGGAAGCGTTGGCTTTGGAGCCGGCGCTGGAATGCGTGGCGGCGTTGTTGTCACCGTCCACCGGCATCGTGGACAGCCACGGTTTGATGCTGGCTTTGCAGGGTGATCTGGAAAACGCGGGCGGCATGGTGGCTTGCCATACCGAGGTGGTGCGGCTGCAAGCGAATGCCGATGGCGTGTTGGTGGAAACGGCGGATGGCACGCGTTTGCAGGCCAAGACGGTGGTCAACGCGGCGGGGTTGCACGCGGTGGCGATCGCGCAGCGCACCGAAGGGCTGGCACCGGAACACATTCCCAAAGCCTATTTCGCCAAGGGCAATTACTTCACTTTGTCGGGCCGCTCGCCGTTTGAACGCCTGATTTACCCGGCGCCCGATCCTCAGGCGCATCTGGCGGGCCTGGGCATTCACCTCACGGTGGATCTGGGCGGGCAGGCCAAGTTTGGCCCGGATGTGCAGTGGGTGGACGGCCCTGACGATTTCCAGGCCGATGCGTCGCGGGCGGCCGAGTTTGAGGCCGCCGTGCGTTGCTACTGGCCGGGTTTGCCCGCCGGTTCGCTGCAGCCGGGCTACGCGGGCATTCGCCCCAAGATCAGCGGGCCGAACGAGCCTGCGGCCGATTTCCGCATCGACGGCCCGGCCGCGCATGGCGTGGCGGGTTTGGTCAATATGTTTGGCATCGAGTCGCCCGGCCTGACCAGCTCGCTGGCCTTGGGCGACCACGTGGCGAACCTGATCAGCGCTTGAACGCCTTGATCGCCTGGGCCGATTCGCGCACCAGGGCAGGGCCTTTGTAGATCAGGCCGGTGTAGATCTGCACCAGATCCGCGCCCGCCTGCATCTTGCTCACCGCATCGGCCGCGCTCATCACGCCGCCCACGCCCACGATGGGAAAGCCCGCGCCCAGCTTGCCGCGCAGTTGCGCGATCACCTTGTTGCTCATGGCCAGCACCGGCGCGCCCGAGAGGCCGCCGGTCTCGGTGGCGTGGGGCATGCCTTGAACGGCATCGCGGCTGAGCGTGGTGTTGGTGGCGATCACGCCCCAGGCGTTGTTGGGCTGGCCGGCGCTGTCGCAGCCGTAGCGCTGCAGGGTGGCGGCGACCACGTCGATCTGCGCGCCGTCCAGATCGGGGGCGATTTTCACGAAGATGGGGATGCGCTTGCCGTGGCGTTGCGCGAGCTGCTCGCGGCGCTCGGTCACGGCGCCGAGCAGCGCGTCCAGCGCTTCGTCGCTTTGCAGGCTGCGCAGGTTTTGCGTGTTGGGGCTGGAGATGTTGACGGTGACGTAGTCGGCATGCGGGTACACGCCGTCGAGGCAGGTCAAATAGTCTTCGGTGGCGCGCTCGATGGGGGTGGCGGCGTTTTTGCCGATGTTCAGGCCGAGCAGCATGGGCGATGCGCCGCCGCCTTGCTTGCGAAAGCGCGCCTGCTGCACGTTGGTCAAAAACGCCTGCAGGCCTTCGTTGTTGAAGCCCAGGCGGTTGATCAGGGCGTTGGCCTTGGGCAGGCGGAACATGCGCGGCTTGGGGTTGCCGGGCTGGGCCAGCGGCGTCACGGTGCCGACTTCCACGAAGCCAAAGCCCATGGCGGCCAGGCCGTCGATGCAGCGGGCGTTTTTGTCGAGCCCGGCGGCCAGGCCGACCCGGTTGGGGAACGCAAGGCCCGCGACCGTTGCCGGGTCGTCGACGCGGTTTTCGCCGTAGAGGCAGGTCAGCGGCGAGCGCTGGATGGCGGCCAGGCCGCCGAGGGTGACCTCGTGTGCCGCTTCGGGGTCCATGCTGAAGAGAAAGGGGCGGGCGAGGGAGTAGGGGAGCAGGGACATGGCGATAATTGGGTTTTGACCTCTGATTGTCGCAAATGACCCAAGACGAATTGAAAACCCTGGTGGGCCAAGCGGCCCTGGCGTATGTGACCCCCGGCGAGATCGTGGGCGTGGGCACCGGCTCCACCGTGAACAAGTTCATCGACGCCCTGGCGACCATGAAAGACCAGATCCCTGGCGCGGTGTCGAGCTCGGAGGCATCGACGGCGCGTTTGAAGGCGCTGGGCATCCCGGTGCTGGAAGCGGCGGACGTGGCCGAGCTGTCGGTGTACATCGATGGCGCCGATGAAATTGACGCCCAGGGCAACATGGTCAAGGGCGGCGGCGCCGCGCTGACCCGCGAAAAAATCGTGGCGGCGCAATCGAAGCGCTTCGTGTGCATCGCCGACGAATCCAAGATGGTGAAGGCGCTGGGCGCGTTTCCGCTGCCGGTGGAGGTGATTCCCATGGCGGCGGCCCGCATCGCGCGCCAGTTTGCGGCCAAGGGCGCTCAAGCCAAGACTGCGGCTGAAAGACGGCGCGCCGCTGGTGACCGACAACGGGCAACACATCCTGGACGTGACCGGCCTGCAGATCGCCGATCCGCTGGCGTTTGAGAGCGAAGTGAACCAGTGGCCGGGCGTGGTGACGGTGGGCGTGTTTGCGCACCAGCGGGCGCAGGTGTGCCTGTTGGGCACGCCTTCAGGGGTCAAGACGCTGACGTTCTGAGGTGTTCAACCAGCCAAGAAAAAGGCGCCGAGGGCGCCTTTTGTTTTGTTTTGCTGGTTCTGCTGGCTCAGAAGCGGATGCCCGAGTTCGGCGGTGCCACGGGCACTTCGCGCTCGGGCGCAGTTGCCTCGGTTGGCGCTTCGGCGGCGGGCGCATTGCCTGCAGGGGCCACAGCCTGTTTGGCTTCAGCCAAAGGTGAAGCGCCAGGATTGCGGTAGCCACGGGGCAGTGCGGATTCTTTGGGATAACCGGCCGCGTTGAGGTACTGGCTCCAGGTGGTGTCGGAATAACCTTTGAGCTGCTGGCGCGCCGATGGTGAGCAACGGAATCGATGACTGGCCGCTGAGCTGTTTCAGCGCGGCAGCCGACTCGGCGTTGTCCACCGTTTTTTCGGTAAAGGGAATGCCCCGGTTGGTCAACATGTTGCGCCCGCTGTTGCACGGCACGCAGTCTTTGCCGGTGTACAGCACCACCGGGAACTGGCTGGCCACCTTGCGCAGTTCCAGCGGCAGGCGAGCGCCCGAAGCTGCCGCGCTGTCGTTGCTGGCGGCCGTGGCCACAGGCGCGGCGGCTTTGGCGGCAGCTGGTGGGGGTTGATCGGAGAAAGTGACCTTGCCATCCGGGCCGACGATGCGGTAGACCGACTGGGCCTGTGCCAGCGCACCCACGGCCGCACACAGAACGATGCCGCAGGCGGTTGCACGCCGCGCAGCGCGATTCAGTTCAAGACGGGAAGGAACTCGGTTCATATCAGCTTCTTTCTTGCAATACCGTTCACACGAAAGGGGTCTGCGGGCCTGCCTCAGGCCATGCCCTGATGGCGCAGCAAGGCATCGATGCCAGGCTCTCGCCCGCGGAATGCCTTGAAAGACTCCATGGCCGGGCGGCTGCCGCCAGCTTCCAGAATGGCTTCACGGTAGCGGCGACCAGTGGCCACGTCCAGCGTACCCTGGCCCGAGATTTTGCCCGCTTCTTCGAAGGCTGCATACGCATCGGCCGAGAGCACCTCGGCCCATTTGTAACTGTAGTAGCCGGCCGAATAGCCGCCAGCAAAGATATGGCTGAAGGTGTGGGCGGTTCGGCTGTAGGCAGGTGGCATCAACACCGCCACCTCGTCGCGCACCTGCTGGTGCAAAGCCAGTATGGCCTCGCCGCTGGCAGGGGGCGTGGGCTGGCTGTGCAACAGCATGTCAAACAGCGAAAACTCCACTTGGCGCAGGGTTTGCCAGCCGCTCTGGTAATTCTTGGCGGCGAGCATCTTGTCGAACAGTTCGCGGGGCAGGGGAGCGCCGGTGTCCACATGGGCGGTCATGTGTTTCAGCACATCCCACTCCCAGCAGAAGTTCTCCATGAACTGGCTGGGCAACTCGACCGCATCCCATTCCACGCCGCTGATGCCCGAAACGTCGTGTTCGTTCACCTGGGTGAGCATGTGGTGCAGGCCATGACCAAACTCGTGGAACATGGTGATCACATCGTCGTGGGTCAACAGCGCGGGCTTGCCATCGAACCCTTCGGCGAAGTTGCACACCAGGTGGGCCACCGGGGTTTGCAGTTGGCCGGTATCGGGGCGCAGCCAGCGCGCGCGCACATCGTCCATCCACGCGCCGCCACGCTTGCCGTTGCGGGCGGAGGGGTCGAGGTAGAACTGGCCCACGAGCTCGGCGCCCTGATCGGTGTGGCGCTCGATGCGGTAGAAGCGCACGCTCGGGTGCCAGACAGCGGCCTGGTCCGGGCGAATCGCCACTTCAAACAGCGTCTCCACGATCTGGAACAGACCGGCGAGCACTTTGTCGAGCGGGAAATAGGGTTTGACTTCCTGTTCGCTGAAGGCGTAGCGGGCTTCTTTCAGCTTCTCGCTGACATATGGCCAGTCCCAAGGCTGTGGGTCGGTCAGCTTCAGTTCGCTGGCTGCAAAGGCTTTCAGGTCGGCCAGGTCTTTTTCGCCATAGGGCTTGGCCTTGACGGCCAGCTCGCGCAGAAAACTCACCACCTGCTCGGGCGACTCGGCCATCTTGGGCACCAGCGACACATCGGCGAAGTGACGGTGGCCCAGCAGCTGGGCTTCTTCCTGGCGCAGCGCCAGCAATTCGGTCATGACGGCGGTGTTGTCCCAGGCCTTGGCCGTTTCGGGCGCCTGGTCGCTGGCCCGGGTCACATAGGCGCGGTAGAGCTGCTCGCGCAGGCCGCTGCTCACGGCGAACTGCATCACGGGCAGATACACCGGCATCTTCAAAGTGAGCTTGTGGCCGGTCTTGCCATCGGCCTTGGCCGCAGCGGCCGTGGCTTTCAACACGTCATCGGGCACGCCGGCGAGTTCGTCAGACGCCACATAAAGCGCGAATGCGTCGGTCGCGTCGAGGGCGTTTTCGCTGAACTTCTGCGTGAGTTCGGCCTGGCGCTCCTGCAGCCAGGCGAAGCGCTCGCGGGCCGCGCCTTGCAATTCGGCGCCGCCCAACACGAAGCCACGCATGGCGTTTTTATGGGCCTGGCGCTGCTCATCGGTGAGCTGGGCCACGTCCATGGCTTTGTATTTGGCGTAGAGACGCTCGTCGGCCCCCATGCGGGTGTAGAACTCGGTGACCCGGGGCAGGGCCTCGTTGTAGGCCGCGCGCAGCTCGGGCGTATCGGCCACCCCGTTGAGGTGGCTTACGGCGCCCCATGCGAGGCCCAGCTTTTCGGTGGCCACATCCAGCGTGGCGGCCATGGTGGTCCAGCTGGCGGGGAATTCGGGTTGCGTAACGGTTTCGAGCGCTTCGCTGGCCGCCTTGAGCAGTTCATCGATCGCAGGGGCCACATGGGCCGGGGCGATGGTGTCGAAATGCGGCAGGCCGGCGGTGTCGAGCAGGGGATTGGCGGCGGAGTTGGAATTCATGCGGATTCAGGTGGTGCCAGATGGACAAAATTAAAGGCACGAAGTTTCAAGCCGGGCGAACGCCTGCGAACGCGCCTGCCTTCAGAAGCATCGGCTCAGGGCGCAGATTTCTTGATGCTCTTTTTGAGCACCTTGGCGCGCTTGACCTGGCCGCCGGGTGTCAAGCGCTGGTTGCCCAGGACCCGAACCACCTTCATTTCAGGCCGCTGACCGCCGCGTTTGCTGAATTTCAGTACCTTGACATCGCGCGGACCGGGCATGCGGTCTTCGTCAACGACTTTCTCTTTTTCAGGAATGGGGCGCCACAGCACCAGCAGCTTGCCGATGTGCTGGATCGGAGCGGCATTGAGCTCTTCGGCAATGGTCTGGAACATGGCCTCACGGGCTGAGCGGTCATCGCTGAAAACGCGAACCTTGATCAGGCCGTGAGCGTTGAGCGCGGCATCGATCTCTTTCTTGACCGACGGGCTGAGTCCGTCGCCTCCAATGAGCACGACGGGGTCGAGATGATGGGCATCGGCGCGGTGGGCTTTGCGCTGGGCGGTGGTGAGTTGAATCTGGGGCATGGGACAATTATCGTTGTTTACACCGCACAGAAAGTCCCAGATGGGCATGAAAGTCAAGACGCAGAGCAAGAAGGTCAACAAAGCGTGGCTCAACCAACACGTGAACGACCCCTATGTGATCCTCGCCAAGCGAGATGGCTACCGTGCCCGCGCTGCCTACAAGCTCAAGGAAATCGATGAAACCCTGGGGCTGATCAAGCCGGGCCAGACGGTGGTTGACCTGGGCTCAACGCCTGGGGCGTGGAGCCAGTATCTGCGCCGGCGCCTGAATCCGGACGGCGCGGCCGTCAGGCCAACTGAACGGCCAGATCATCGCCCTCGACATGTTGCCCATGGACCCGATTGAAGACGTGCATTTCATTCTGGGTGATTTCCGTGAAGAGGCGGTGTTGCGCGAGCTTGAAAACACCCTCGCCAAACGCGGCGTCAAAGCCGTTGACGTGGTGGTGTCCGATATGGCGCCGAACCTGTCGGGCATTGGCTCGGCCGACGCGGCCCGTATCACCGACCTGATTGAGCTGGCGGTGGACTTCAGCGTGAACCACCTCAAGCCCGAAGGCAGTCTGGTGGTCAAGCTTTTCCACGGCGGGGCCTACGATCCCATGGTGGCGCTGTTCCGCCAGACCTTCAAAGTCGTCAAGTCCATGAAGCCCAAGGCTTCGCGCGACAGGTCGTCGGAAACCTTTTTGGTCGGCATGGGTCTCAAAACCAGCAAGTGATGGAGCCGCAATCTATGGAGCCGATAGCGATAGCCATGTCATTCATCAATGGCAGGGCTTCTTGAAAGCTCTAAAATGAAGCCCATATGTCAATTCTCGACAAAGTTATAGCCAGGAGCCGGATTTGAACAACCAGTGGTTCTCGAAAATCGCCGTGTGGATGGTCATCGCCATGGTGTTGTTCGTCGTTTTCCAGAAATTCGACGGCCGCGTCGCGGCAGGCGCCAGCACGGTGGGTTATTCAGACTTCCTCCAGCAGGTGAAAACCGGCCAGATCAAGGCCGCCACCATCCAGGAAGCGCCAGGCGGTACGGAAATCGTCGCCATCACGCAAGATGAGCGCCGCATTCGCACCACCGCCACCTACCTCGACCGCGGTTTGGTGGGCGATCTGATCAACAACAACGTCAAGTTCGACGTGCGTCAGCGCGAAGAACAAGGCCTGTTGATGAGCATTCTGATCAGTTGGGGGCCAATGCTGCTGCTGATCGGCGTCTGGGTGTATTTCATGCGCCAGATGCAGGGCGGCGGCAAGGGCGGAGCATTCAGCTTCGGAAAAAGCAAAGCCCGCATGCTCGATGAAAACAACAACGCCGTGACCTTTGCCGACGTGGCCGGTTGCGACGAAGCCAAGGAAGAGGTCAAGGAAGTTGTCGATTTCCTGAAAGACCCTGCCAAATTCCAGAAACTGGGCGGTCGCATTCCGCGTGGTTTGCTGTTGGTGGGCCCTCCTGGCACGGGTAAAACCCTGTTGGCCAAAGGCATTGCCGGCGAGGCCAAGGTGCCGTTCTTCAGCATTTCGGGTTCGGATTTCGTGGAAATGTTTGTTGGCGTGGGCGCTGCCCGGGTTCGCGACATGTTCGAAAACGCCAAGAAGAATGCGCCTTGCATCATCTTCATCGACGAAATCGACGCCGTCGGTCGCCAGCGTGGCGCTGGTCTGGGCGGTGGCAACGATGAACGCGAGCAAACCCTGAACCAGATGCTGGTCGAGATGGACGGTTTTGAGACCAATCTGGGTGTGATCGTGGTCGCTGCGACGAACCGCCCCGACATCCTGGATGCCGCTTTGCTGCGACCAGGCCGGTTTGACCGTCAGGTGTATGTGACGCTGCCCGACATCCGCGGCCGCGAGCAGATTCTGAATGTGCACATGCGCAAAGTGCCGCTCGGCACAGACGTGAACCCGAGCGTGATCGCTCGCGGCACGCCCGGCATGAGCGGTGCCGATCTGGCCAACCTTTGCAACGAAGCCGCCTTGATGGCCGCGCGCCGCAACGCCCGCGTGGTCGAAATGCAAGACTTCGAGAAAGCCAAAGACAAGATCTTCATGGGCCCCGAGCGCAAGAGCATGGTCATGCCCGAAGAGGAGCGCCGCAACACGGCCTACCACGAAGCTGGCCACGCCCTGATCGGCAAGCTGTTGCCCAAGTGCGATCCGGTGCACAAAGTGACCATCATCCCGCGCGGCCGTGCACTGGGCGTGACCATGAGCCTGCCAGCGCAAGACCGCTACAGCTACGACAAGGAATACATGCTGAACCAGATCAGCATGTTGTTCGGTGGCCGTATCGCTGAAGAAGTCTTCATGCACCAGATGACCACAGGTGCTTCCAACGATTTCGAGCGTGCGACCTCCATCGCCCGCGACATGGTGATGCGCTATGGCATGACCGATGCATTGGGCCCCATGGTCTATGCCGAAAACGAAGGCGAAGTGTTCCTGGGCCGCTCGGTGACCAAGACCACCAACATGAGCGAGCAGACCATGCAAAAGGTCGACGCCGAGGTGCGCAGCATCATCGACGTGCAATACAAACTGGCCCGCGACCTGATCGAAGAGCACAGCGACAAGATGCACGCGATGGCCAAGGCTTTGCTCGAATGGGAAACCATCGATGCCGACCAGATCGACGACATCATGGACGGCAAGCCTCCGCGTCCGCCCAAAGACTGGACGCCCCGCAACCCCAGCGTGGGTGGCGGAGACGGCAGCGGCGGCACCCCTGCGGTGACCACCGATCCGGCGCCAACGGCAGCCTGATCGGCTCAGCCGAGAAAAAGCGAAACGGGGCCCCAGCGCCCCGTTTTTTTATGGGCGCTGTCTGCTAACGTGTCGGATTGTGTGACAACTGTGCTCCCACTCCATGATCTGGCAAACCTCCCGATTCCAAATTGACCTGTCGCAGCCCCGCGTCATGGGCATCGTCAATGTCACACCCGACTCGTTCTCCGATGGTGGCGCCCATGCATCGTTGGGCCAGGCGCTGCGCCACGCGGAGCAACTGGTGAAAGAGGGTGCCGACATGTTGGATGTGGGCGGCGAGTCAACGCGCCCAGGGTCTCCGCCTGTGCCTCTCGAGACCGAACGGGAGCGGGTGCTTCCCCTTGCCCGGGAACTGGTAAAGCTCGGTGTTCCGATTTCGGTCGACACCTACAAGCCAGAGCTCATGCAGGCGGTGCTGGACTTGGGCGTTGACATCATCAACGACATCTGGGCGCTCAGACAGCCTGGCGCCGAGGCAGCGGTGGCCGGGCATCCTTCGTGTGGTGTGTGTTTGATGCACATGCACCGCGATCCGCAATCGATGCAAGTGTCCCCCATGGAAGGCGCGATCGTCGGCGAAGTGGCGTCCTTTCTCAGCCAACGTGCCAGTGCCCTGGAGAAACTGGGCGTGCAGCGGTCCAGAATCGCGCTGGACCCGGGTGTTGGCTTTGGCAAAACAGTGGCCCAGAACTTTTCACTGCTTTCGGAGCAAGCGGAATTCCTGAAACTTGGCTATCCCTTGCTTGTGGGTTGGTCCAGAAAATCGTCCTTGGGCGCTGTCACAGGCGTTGCCGATCCCTCTGCGCGAACAACCGCCAGTGTGGCCGCGGCGTTGTTGGCCGCAGCAAGCGGCGCTCATTTGCTGCGGGTGCACGATGTAGGCCCAACGGTGGAGGCCCTCGCGGTATTCAGGGCTGCCAAGACGAAGGGTCTTCAATGAACAGGTCCAGAGCATACTCGTAACACTTCGTAGTTCATTGGTCTGAAAAAAACCACTTTCAGGCGTTCAATGGCATTACGTTTGGCGACAAGATTAGGTTGTAAGCTACAATCCCGCGAGTACAACTTTTGTCCGCGTCTTGGTCACGTCATGCCCGCTTCTGCCTCTCGCAACTGGACTGTTTTTGCTGCGACTGCGCCGGCAAAAAGCGCACGGCCTGCTCATCGTTGAGGCGGGACAATGCTCGATTGTCCCGACCTCGCGGTGCCCAGAGAAGTGATGCAACACGTGGTTCACGTCGAGTCCTCACGCAACCCCTTCGCCATCGGCGTGGTGGGCGGTTATCTGGCGCGCCAGCCCACCAACCTGGATGAGGCGCTGGCGGCCATTCGCCAACTGAAAGAAGAGGGTTACAACTTTTCGGTGGGCATCTCCCAGGTCAACCGCTACAACCTGGCGAAATACGGTCTGTCCACATACGCGGAAGCCTTCGATGTCTGTTCCAACCTGAGGGCCGGCTCGCGTATCTTGCGAGAGTGTTACGACAGGGCGCAAGACTGGGGCAAAGCGTTCAGCTGCTATTACTCCGGCAATTTCGCCACCGGCTTTGAACACGGCTACGTTCAAAAAATTTTCGCCTCCATACGAAAAGCCCAATACAGCGTGACCGAGCCCAAAGCGAGCGTTCGGATCATCCCCTACGACAGCAACAAGCCGCGCAAACTGGCCAAGCCAGACAGCGTGCCGCTGGTGGCTCCTGCAGGTTACTGCATCGGTATTGCCATCAGCCGCCGCAGATCGATAGCTACCCGGAACCCTACGCCATCCGCAAGTTCCTGCCGTCAACGCCGCTGTCCGTGACGGCAGCAGCCTTTGCAAGCGTTGCCGCCCAAGGTACCGATTCGCCGCCCGCAGCGGAAACCGCCGAAAGCCGCCCAGCCATCCCGGTTCCCGGCCCTGGCGCTTTGATGCCCGAGGCACCCCAAACGTCGGCAAGCGCGCTCAGCCAGATACCGACCCAGGTGGTTGGCGTGAATGGCGACCCCTACAAAACCCGGATCGTCCAGCCCGCTCCGACCGCGGGACTGCCTGCGAACCAATTGCCGCTGCCCAACCCCGACGCAATGTCGGTGCCGCCAGCGGCAACAAATACAACGCGCAAAGCGCAAGAATCCAGTGCCACCAAGACCATGACCGCCCGCAAAGGCGGCAGCTTGGTGCACTCAACAGAGTCTTCAGGGGGGCCTGAAAACACGGCGAAGGGCATGCAGCCCGATGCCGCTTCCCAGCGTACCGAAACATCTGGAAAGCCGGATAGTTCGTTTGTTTTTTAACTAATATTTAATACAAAAATGCAATCCAATCAATATCGCATCTCAAATTCTGATTTGAAGATTCTTGCCATTGCATCTGCTGGTTTTCTGCTGATGACCTATGCGCCGACCCTATTGGCAGATGATTTTGCCGATGCTTGCAATAAAGTCACAGGATTTTTTGCAAGATTTGAAACGATATTGAGGGTGGCATCCATATCTATTGTAACCATTGCAGTTGTCTTTGCAGGGTATCAAATTGCATTTGCACACAAGAGGCTTTCAGACGTTGCTCCTGTTTTGATTGGAGGCTTGTTGATTGGTGGTGCAGCAACTATCGCAGGTTGGTTCGTTGGCGATTTGGAGGCGGGTCGCGTGGTGGAGACAACTATGTCGCCGATTGCTCCTCTGGTGGTACTGAGTAACAGTACTTTCGCATCGATCATGCACAAAGACATCCTTTTTCGAGGATGCACAAGGCCCCCTATGATTTTGGGTGTGCCCTATGTTCCATTCTTGGTCGGCGCCGGTGGCCCGTTGTTGCTGGCGATGTATTTCTCACTCTACATCTTGTTGCTATACTGGTTCCAATTATATTTTTACATGAGACTGATGACAAAGAGAGATGAAATGATATTTCGTCTGGTTGGGTCTAAATTTGGTCTTTCGATTCCTTCCGAGGAATCGTCTCAGACTATGGGGGTGCTTGGGTATTTGGGCCGTCAAAGATATTCAAAAAGCAGAAAAATTCGCGGATATGATGAATGACTATTGAATTGCTCATCCGCAGAATTTGAAAGTTCACTCAAGATGTCACTCATGTTTCTCCAGACGCCAACTACGCAAACTTCATCCCCTTTAGCTCGCATGTAGACGCTCATGTGGTGAAGACGCGTGAAGGTGATTACATCATCACCTGGCTCCTGAGCGGGTTTCCCTTTGTAGGGCGGGAGGACTGGGAGCTTGAGCACCGGCACAAAACGTTCAACAGCCTATTGCAAAGTCTTCGGGCGCCCGACTTTGAGAACATTGCCTTCTGGGCGCACGATGTGCGGCGGCGGCGGCCCATCAAGACAGAAGGGCGCTTTCCGCACCGCTTCAGTCAGCAGCTGCACGACACCTACATGGAGCGGTTGTCGAGCAAGCATTTGATGCAAAACGAACTGTACTTGACCATGATCTACCGCCCGGTGGTCAGTGGAAAGCGGTTTGCGGCCATTTCGACAGATGTTGAGGTGCTGCGTAGAGAAGAAAAAGCCTACCTTGAAAAGATCTACGAATTGGTCGGTAACGTAGAGGCGCTTTTGCAAGACTACTCGCCTTACCGGTTGGGCCTGTATGAAAGCATCAACAAACAGGTTTTTTCCGAAAACCTCGAGTTCTTTGGATACCTGATCAACCATGTGGATGAGCCTGTCCCGGTTCTGCCCGCCCCGATTTACGATTATTTGCCCACCAGCAAACACATGTTTTCAACGGGCAGTGGTGATTTCGCGATTCGCAGCTCCAATGGCGACAACTTCTATGGCGCCATTCTCAATATCAAGGAATATGCCGACAGTTCCTGGCCCGGTATTCTGAATGGCTTGAAGTACCTGGAATTCGAATACATCGTGACGCACTCGTTCACGCCCATGAGTCGCTACGATTCCATGAAAGCGCTGGAACGCACCAAAGGCGCCATGCTGTCTTCGGAAGACAAGGCTGTCAGTCAAATCGTAGAGCTTGATTTTGCGATGGATCAGCTGGCTTCTGGCAATTTCGTGCTGGGGCAATACCATTTCAATATGGCCATTTTTGCAGCCGATCAAGAAGAGCTGTACAACAACGTTGCTCAAGCGCGTGCGCAGCTGTCTGGCGCAAGTTTCGTGACGGTCAAGGAAGATGTCGCCATTCCAGCGGCCTTCTATGCGCAATTGCCGTGCAACTGGCGTTTCCGCCCTCGCATTGCCAACTTGAGCTCGCTCAATTTTCTCGGTTTGAGCCCGCTGCACAACTTTGCCACCGGCAAGCCCAACTTCAATCCCTGGGGGCCCTCGGTCAGCATTTTGCAAACGCTGAACAACCAGGCCTACCATTTCAATTTCCACGCGACCCGGCCACACGAGTACTCGTTGGGTGAAAAAGCCATTGCCAACACCATGGTGATCGGTAAATCGGGTACCGGTAAGACCGCGCTGATCAATTTTCTCCTGGCACAGGTTCAGAAAATTCAACCCGAACCCACGGTCTTCTTCTTCGACAAAGACCGGGGCGCCGAGATTTTTATTCGTGCCTGCGGCGGGCGCTATTTCACTCTCGAAAAAGGGCGTCCAACGGGCTTCAATCCTCTGCAGTGTGAGAACACGCCCGAGAACGAGCAATTCCTTGTTGAGCTGATTGAAACCTTGTGTGGCAAAGAGAAGTACGCACCTTCCGAGCAAGAAGACCTGATCCGTGCCGTGCGCGCGATTCTCGACACGCCCATGCACTTGCGCACCATGACCAACCTGCAAAAGAGCCTGCCCAACATGGGGGAAAACAGCCTCTTTGAAGCGATCTCCATCTGGTGCAAAGGCGGTCCTGCGGCCTGGGTGTTCGACAACCCTACCGACAATATCGATCTCGAAGGCGCCAAGATCATCGGCTTTGATTACACCGAGGTGATCGAAGACAGCAAGACCCGCGAGCCCATCATCCAGTACCTGCTTCACCGCATGGAGAGCCTGATCGATGGGCGCCCATTCATTTATGTGATGGACGAGTTCTGGAAGGTTCTGGAAGGCAAGGGCGGCCTCAAAGACTTCGCCAAGAACAAGCAAAAGACCATTCGAAAACAAAACGGCCTGGGCATCTTCGCCACGCAAAGCCCGCAAGACGCCCTCAACAGCGACATCTCCGCTGCCCTGATCGAACAGACGGCCACGCTGATCCTGCTGCCCAACCCGAATGCCGATGCCAAAGATTACCTGGAAGGTCTCAAGCTGACCCAGGCCGAGTTCGAGCTGGTGGTGGGGCTTGACGAACGCAGCCGCTGCTTCCTGGTCAAGCAGGGCCACAACGCTGTTCTCTGCCAGCTCAACCTCAATGGCATGGACGACGAGCTCGCTGTGCTCTCAGGTTCCAGCGACAACGTGGAAGTGCTCACCGAGCTGCTCAGAGAGCATCCCACGCCCGACCAACCCGACACATGGCTGGCTGAGTTTCACGTCAGGCGCAAAGGCACGCGCGCCAACCGCAGGCCTGGGCACACCAACAACAACGAGTTCCTGCGCCACGCGCCCACCGACTTGGTTCCCGGTGAGGTCTAGGGCTGCCCGTGCGCGATCTCTGGGCCTTGAATGGGGGCGTTGCCGCAGACCCTGAGCGAATGGCGTTGACGATTTTTAGGGAGTCACGATGAAAACAATGAAGTGGATTTTGGGCCTTGCACTGGTGTGCGGGGCGACAAGTGTCATGGCTGGCGCGGGGGAGTCCAAATGCGGAGGCTTGGCACCGTCTGGCACAGATACGGGGGGCGCGTATTTCAACAATGACCTGCCAGCAGGCCAAGACGTCTTTTCCTTTTGCGCCTACGGCTACCCACCGCATTGCTGGGTGGGCGTGGAGCCCATTTCGGGAACCTGGAAGATCGTGAACCAATATTGCTTCAACCCCAAATGGACTTCAACCTATGAAGAGGTCTGCCCAAAAGCAAAGTCTGTTGGTACCTGGAAAGGCCAGGGAAAAATGCCTTTCAGCTACAAGGGCAAGGCCGGTGCCCCAGATGGACTGGAGCAGTGTGAGCATTTGATGGAGCAATGAGGAGTGCTCGCCTGAGCCGAATGGCTCGGCTTCAGGCCGCCCGTTTCAGGCGGGCCAGCGCGCAACGAACGGCTCGCGGAGGCGCTCACATCGAGCGGTAATCAAAAATTTAAAAAGTGGAGGAATCAGTGAATCGAATCAGCAAAACAATCGTCTTGGGTGCCGCAAGCGCCTTGTCGGGCTTGCTCTTGGCCTTGCCTGCCCAAGCCCTTTCACTCGATCTTCCCACCATCAGTCTGGGTGAAATGCCCGAGCTGCCTGAACACGTCGATCCGGCCGACTTGCTTCCGGACTCGATCAAGCTACCCAAGCTGCCCGACGGTTTCGAGATGCCTTCGCCTGGCTCCGCTCCTGGGCTCCCGGTGTCTTGCCTGCAAAAAGGCAAACTCGACATCAAGCGGCCCTCTTTGCCCCTGATCACCTGCAGCGAGACAATCCCCATCGGCAAGGCCACCACCTCCGCATTGCAAGAAGCCTGCACAGACAAGCTGGAGCCCATGAAGCTTGTCGATCCTGGTTACACCTCAGTCGTCCTGCCAATTTGCCCCAAAGCTTCGCTGGGTACCTGTGTGGGCGCCAAGGGTGGCAGCAAAGACGGCAGCATCACCGTCAGCAACCATTACCACTACACCCCGCAAAACCTGTTCGAATGGATCAAGAGCCGCAAAAGTTGTGAAAAATCGGGCGGCAAATGGTTTGGCTTGGGCAGCGTCTTCGGATTCTTCTGATCCCGATGCCCATGTCGGGAAGGTCGGTCAACCGAATCGAACGCCAGCTTCCAGCGCAGCGCTAGACTGCTACTTTCGCAAGCCTGCAACCCAACGTTTGCCGCCGCCATCATGCTCACCAAACACGCTTCTCTGATCGCCCACTGCCTCGGCCTGGGGCTGTTGATGGGGCTTGCCGCTTGCCAACCCACCGGGTCGATGCCTTCTTCATCTATGAACAACTCTTCGAGCGCGAGCGATACCAACGCCAACACCCACACGGCTTCAGCTTCTGCCAAAAACGACAAGAGCGCACAGACGGAGCTGTACCGCCTGAACCCGGCGCCCCAAGAGGGCTACGAAGTCACGTTGAAGATCGAAAACGCGCCGGGGCCGTTCAAGCAAATCCGGTGGAGCGCGATGTACCAGGCCAAGGGCTGCAACTACGTCGTCAATGAATGGGCCGGCGTTCGTGGCGAGCCCGAGAAGGTGCTCGAGCTGCCTTTCAAGGAACAGGCCGATGGCAGCTACGTGGCCACGGTGTACCTCGATGCGATGCTGGATGAAGACTATTACGGCAATGGGGTTTGCAAGTGGAAATTGACGAGCATGGGGCCGAGAGGAACTGCCAACCGGGGCATCTGATGAGACCACTTTCAATGCCGATGCTCAGATCTGGCAGCACCGATTCAGCTGAGCAGCCCATGTCGTTGTACTACCTCAAAGCAGTTGTACGGGCCTAAGCACCTGAGCGAGCGATGAACCAGCAGATCTTCAAGGGTCGCGATTTGGGCAGGAGGATGTCAATATCTTTGGGGCCGCATCGCGAGATCAGATCTTCTCGATGGAGCTTGAATCCAAAAAGGTGCAACCATGACAGTTGAGCAGCCAAGACTACGCTGATTTGGCACGCGATTCTTATGAGGACAGGTCGAGTTACCAGCGGGATCAATCGGTCACCATTGGCGAACATGAATACAAAGTTCTCGAGCATTACGACAATCCCGCGAACCGGCTACCAAGGCACGATTTACCAGAGAGTAGACACTGGCGAGATAATCGTCGCGCATCGGGGCACCGAGTTCGACCGCGAGGCCTTGAAAGACGGGCTGCTGGCCGATGGAGGCATGGTCTTCAATCGATCGAACCTGCAAGTGCCCGATGCCATCGAGCTGACCAGAAGAAGCTTTGCATATCTGCCAGCTCGCAACTGTCACCGACTTTGGCGGCGTCCAGCCCCCCGTCACCGTCACCGGCCACTCCCTCGGCGGCACCCTGGCCCAGGTCACCGCCCACCATTTCGATCTCAAAGGCGAAACCTTCAACGCCTACGGCGCCAACAGCCTGGGCCTGCGCATTCCCGAGGGTGGCAACGCAGTCACCAACCATGTGATGGCTGGCGACATGGTGAGCGCTGCCAGTGGACACTATGGCCAGGTCAAGGTGTACGCCGCGCCCCAGGAAATCGCCACGCTGGCCGCCAACGGCTTCGACAACACCACCCATTGGACAGACCCATTGCGGGGCTACAGCCCCATCAACTTCGCCACCGGTACCACACCGCCCAACACCGTTGGTGCGGCCTTCAGCATGGTCGGCAACAGCCACCTGATGCACAACTTCGTCAACGTCGATGGCGCAGGCCAGCCCGACCGCTCCGTGCTCAACGACCCCGCCGCCGCGAACGCGCCCAAACCAATGCCACGGCCATCAACGAATACCGCGGCAACGTGCGGAGCACGCGCGGTGTGACTCACCGCCGTGAGCCGCAACCCGGTCGAAAGCGTGATCGACGGCGTCAACGCCATTCGTGGCCCACTGCCGCCGGGCGAACCCGCGCGGCGCGAGGAGCTGGGCAGCAACAGCCACTCGCCAACTCTTGAGCGTTCTGGCGCAGGCTCAACCTCCCGCACGCTCTCGCCCACCTCCCAAAGCCTGCTCGAATCCAGCGAACGCCATGTGCGCCAGGTGGCCGAGCAACACGGCTTGCCGTGGAACACGGGCCTGAGCAACACCGCCCACGCCATCGCCGCCAGCGCCAGAGGGCAGGGCATGAGCGACATCAACCTCTTTCGCGTGGCCGACGGGCAAATTCGCTACGGCCAGCTCGATGGCGCCATGCTCAAAGACGGCGTTTTGGACGCCCGTCAGGCGGCCAACCAGCCCATGGCCGAATCGCTGGAGCGGCTGGCGCAGCTCGATCAACAACAGCAACAAGGTCAAAGCCTTGCCAGCGGGCACGATGCGCAGGCCGTGGAACAGCAGCACCAACAACAGGCTTACGCGCCAGAGCCCATGGTTCGGTCCATGTGAGCGTTGTGCGGGTGGTGATCGGTTGTTTTCCAGCCAATGCCAAGGCTGGTCATGAAACCCGCTTGACGAGGCGTTCGCTCCGGAACGTGGCGGTACCAAGGCGCGCAGATCCTGCGCCACGCGGAGAGTCAATGCCAAAGTTGTTGTTGGCTTACAAATTGTCGATGAATTGATGTTCAAATGTGAGGCCAAGTAATTCTTTTGAACGCAAAAATAGCTATGCTCTCAGGGTTATTCAGATCAGGTGGCTGACGTGCACTTGGAGCGTTTCTGGTCCAGTCCCCAGCCCACTTTTTCACCCCCTCTAACCGCTTCAACATTCAAACAAAGCACCCAAGGAAGGAAAGACCACATGAAACAGCCCAACAACTCTTCACCCCGCAAACAACAGACACCCCGCCAGCGCTGAGCCGCCGCCGGCTCATGGGGCAGGTGGTGTTGGGTGGCGCTGCGGCGCTGGTGTTGTCGGCTTGTGGGGGTGGGGGGAGCAGCGACAGCTCCGGCGATGGCACGTCGGGCCAAGAAGCCAAGCTGCATTGCTGCCTACGACAAGCTGGAAGAGGGCATGGTCTGGACGGATGTTGAGGCGCTTGGTTGGGTTTCCTGCGAACGACGTAGACGATTCCGATCACTGCTTGGTATGGGTGGTTGGTGATGTAGTTTTCTCGAGTCGATTTCGTTTCGTACCGGGAATCTAACAGTGATTGCATCTGCAACGCTGATTAAAGTTGGCTGCTAACCCAGGATTGGAGAAAAGTTCAATCGATGAATTTTGAATTATGAAAATAATTCACGTTTGCACATTATTCTTGTTCGTCAGCCTACATCTGCTCATGCTCAGGGCCGTAGACGATAGACGGGGTCAGGTCTTGCCTTTTCGCCTTATCGGAAACTTCTTTCTGACTGAGTCTTTGGCAATCACTTCTCAGATGTCTGCGATCCAATGCCTGGCGTCTAACGTCAATGCATGACGAGTTGAAATAATTCGGTTGTTCTGCTTCGAGTCCATGGTTTCGTTTTAATACAGAACTGCATTGGAAATCATTGCCGCATTCTGGATGTTGGCTCGCAGGCGCCATGTTGCAATGAGCGCCTGTGGTGCTCTCAGAATGGGCTCACTCAGGGTACGGGCGCCAGTCTGAGGGGTTGGCCCGAATCTTTCGTTCACAGAGACGCCATGTTCAAACAAGTTTTCACATTGCAGTTCACCTCTCAATTTCACCGTGTCGCGGGTTGTGTTGCGGCGGCGCTTGTGCTGTCGGCCTGTGCGCCCACCGCCCCGCGCTTTGGCAACTTCGGCGGGCCGGTTGCAGCGCCGTCTGCCCAGGCCCAACCCGCCAGCGATGACATCTGCGCCGTCGCCCAGCCCACGTCCATTTGCTGGACGCCGGTGCAGGCGCGGTTCCACCCCAATGGCGATCACATGGTCGTGAACCTGTGCAGCAACCGCCGCGGCGCCATCTATTACTGCCGCATGGTCGAATACCGCTGGGCCGACCAGCGCTGGCGCCTGCTGCCCGGGCAGGAAGAGGGCAAGAGCTACCAATACCCCAGCTATTCCGCCGATGGCAAAACGCTGGTCTTCGGCGTGGCCACCTGCGAACAACCCGACTGCAAAGAAAACAGCGGCTACGGCCAGCTGGCCACCATGGCCGTGCAGGCCGCCGCAGGGTCCGACACGGTGTACGGCCCGCTCAAGTTGCTGCCCGTGGCCGGCATCAGCCGCCCCAACTTCAGCCCCGACGGGCAACAAATTTTGTACTGGCGCAGCCACCACCAAAGCCGCCTGGCCAGCGGGCGCAACATCGGCAGCATCTCGGTGTTCGGCTACAAACCCGCCACCGACGAAGAAGCCAACCTGGTGCCAGGGCTGCACACCGATACGGCCAAGGTGCATTTCATCACCGCGCTGTCCGGGCCGCGGTATTCGCTGGATGGAAGCGTGATTCGCTTCACCGCATTGGACGATGGTTTCTGGGCGAAAGACTTAGAGAGCCGTGGGTGTGGGCATCGTGGATGTGGACTACAACGTCAAAACGGGCTCGCCCTGTGGATCGGGACATTCAACGGGTTGCCGAAGGGCTTGGCCGGGTCTATGCCGAGCACCCCACTCAAGGCATCTTGGCGGGAGCGGGCAACCTGCGCTTGGTAGACCCTAAGCCACCCCATGCAACGCGCGTGGCATTCTTTTCACCAGAGTCGTACTCAGGTGTCCGACGCCGATATCGATCAGGCGGGCGTATGGGCAGTAGGCTTTGTCGGGCATTCAGTCCATGATGAGTGGGCGCCAGGGCGTTCCGAGCGCGACTATTGGCTTATGGGCGGACGAGCACCGAGGAGCTGCGAAACGGGAGCGGACCGCGCCCGTGTTTTCCTTGGTACACATACAAAGCCGCGAAGTGAGGGCCGTGCAATGGCCCAACGTGGAGAGTTTGAAGCCGTAAAGAATGCAGTTGCGATATTGAGAAGAAAGAAAAGCAACGGGAGGAAACAACATGAGCGAGACCACTCGCCCCACCGCCGCAGAGCTCCAGCGGCGTTGTGCCCCGCTTTGGCATGTACGCCGGCCCCAACTACGCAGGTGGCCGAGCGTTGCGTGCAAGACGATTGCCCACCGCACAAGACTGGCAAGTGCGACCCAGTGGGCTTTCTGGACGACGTGACCCGCAACCACGACATCAACTACACCTACATCGAAAAGGTCTACCAAGGCAACGACCCAGCGAGTAGCGCAGAGCGCAACCAGGCGCTGTGGCAAGCCGACAAGGAAATGCTGGGCAACATGCTCAGCTACCAGCCCACCAACTGGCTTGAGGGCCAATACCGCGATGCCGCCATCAAGGCCTTTGTGGCCAAGGCCGACATGAGCTACCGGCCAGCGGTGGACGTGGTCAGTGAATGGAACCGCGATCTGGCGGGTATCGACCCCAAGTTTCCGGCCTTGAACGCCAGCGAGAGCGGGCGCGCCCAATGGAGCCTGCCCAGCCTGGTTCACGCAGGCGCCACCTACACCAGCACCGGCATGGAAGCGCTATCGACCAGCGGCGTCAACACCCAGGCAGCGCTGCTGTTCAATACCCATATCAACCCAAACACATCGACCCACTCAACCCTGTGCAAAGGGATCATGACTACCCCGAAGCTCATCGAGACGATTCCCATCGAATTCTTGTTCCACAACGTGACCCAAAGAATGCCGACGTATTTACCGCGGAGGGCAATATTGATGGAAAGCATGTTAACGATTTGGTACAACCAAAAGAGCAATGAAGCTGGTTCGAACGGTCTACAGCGGTGACCAAATCGAGTCCGAAACTACTTACCAAGGTCAAGCCTGCGCCGGAAGAGCGAGGGAAAACATATGGATTCGCAGACTTCGAAGTCACCCGCCAGGAATTTGTCAACGGTCAACCCAAAGCCGATCCTGTCAAACTGCCATCGATCAAAGCGCCCGAAACCCCTGAGCTCAAAGAAAGCGACACACCCGCGCCATCAAGCCCAATGTGGAACAGGGCCACAGTGCCCAATACCCCGAAAAGCCCACCGCAGAAGACCGAGCCTGGCACAGCGGTAACAGCTACACCACCGTCGAGCCGCGCAGCCCCTGCGCCCGAAGGCCCGAACGGGGCGCCCAGTCAGCCACACCACTCTCGCCCGTCTCCCAAAACCTGCTCGAATCCAGCGAACGCCATGTGCGCCAGGTGGCCGAACAACACGGCTTGCCGTGGAACACGGGCCTGAGCAACACCGCCCACGCCATCGCCGCCAGCGCCAGAGGGCAGGGCATGAGCGACATCAACCTGTTTCGCGTGGCCGACGGGCAAATTCGCTACGGCCAGCTCGATGGCGCCATGCTCAAAGACGGCGTTTTGGACGCCCGCCAGGTGGCCAACCAGCCCATGGCCGAATCGCTGGAGCGGCTGGCGCAGCTGGATCTACAACAGCAACAAGGTCAAAACCTTGCCAGCGGGCACGGTGCGCAGGCGGTGGAACAGCAGCACCAACAACAGGCTTACGCGCCAGAGCCCATGGTTCGGTCCATGTGAGCGTTGTGCGGGTGGTGATCTGTTGTTTTCCAGCCAATGCCAAGGCTGGTCGTAAACCCGCTTGACGAGGCGTTCGTTCCGGAACGTGGCGGTACCAAGGGCGCAGATCCTGCGCCACGCGGAGAGTCAATGCCAAAGTTGTTGTTGGCTTACAAATTGTCATGAATTGATGTTCAAATGTGAGACCAAGTAAGTCTTTTGAACGCAAAAATAGCTATGCTCTCAGGGTTATTCAGATCGGGTGGCTGCCGTGCACTTGGAGCGTTTTGGTCCAGTCCCCAGCCCACTTTTTCACCCTCTCTAACCGCTTCAGCATTCAAACGAAGCACCCACGGAAGGAAAGACCACATGAAGCAGCCGCAACAACACAGCACCGCGCAAACAACAGGCACCCCGACAGTGCTGAGCCGCCGCCGGCTGATGGGGCAGGTGGTGTTGGGTGGCGCTGCGGCGCTGGTGTTGTCGGCTTGTGGGGGTGGAGGGGGCAGCGATAGCTCCGATAATCCGAAAGATCTGGTGGCGGCTTAGAACAGACTCGAAGCATGGAATGACTTGGGAAGAAGCCAAGGCGGCAGTGGGGTGGGAGCCCAATGAAGGTGATCGATGCTTGGTCTGACTCTGGGTATCTGTTGGATTGCTCCTTGACCTCAGGACAGGCTTCTGACGTTCAATATTTGGCAGCGCTGGCTATCATGGTCAATGGTCGGGATATTCGCAGTATTTTTTGTTGAATGATATGCTCGTTTAGGATGACGATATGCGAAAACTAATTCTTGCACTTGGTCTTTTTGCCGTCTCTGGAGTTGCATCTGCGCAATGGGCGGTATTGGATGAAGAGGTCTCGAAAACTCGTTGATCAATAAATAAAGTAGATGGGTCTGGGAAAAGCTCTATCCACCTTTGACCGTCAGTCCGAATTGAACTGCAAAATTCGAGGCAATATCCGTAGCCAAACCCGAGGACTACATTGGAACAGTGGCGGATTGCGGCGATAAAAAAATTAACGTAAATCACTATAACGCATGCTTGGGTTTGCGCAACCTTAGGTTAAAGACTTTGGAGCAAACTACAGACATTCGTGAAGAAAATGCAAGATCGACGTGGAGAAATCAAAACGACGGTTGATCATCGGCACCGGCGCCAAAAACGCGGGTGCATTGCAAAATCAACAATTTGTGCTTCAAGGCCTTCAAGCCCATATGCAAAACGACGCCATGGAGCTGGAAGCCCTTCGCTATGGCTACAAGCAGCGCGAGACCATGTACGAAATGCAAATGGCCGAAGCCCGTCGAGCCACCGATACCCGCGCCCCAGCAGGGCCTGGCGGGTTGAAGATCACGCTGCCTGTGCCGTTCCCCGGAAAGTAACATTGATCTGCGGTGCTGTGGCGCGGCCTAATCCATTTATCCCATCTCTGGCTGTGCAATAACCACAACGCCCGTTGAACAGAAGCAACTCAAATGCCTTGCGCCGACATATCCATTCCCGCTGCATTGACACTGGCGCTGGGGCCCAATATCGACACCAACTATTTGACGTTGATCAACAAGGCCGTTTTCATGTGCAATACGCGCGGCTACTTGATCGACGACATGTTGATCGGAACCTACCGCGAGTTGGTGGCCGGGCAATTGGCCAAAGCGCTGGGTTATTTGTCGACCGCCATCGTGACGGCCTGGGTCATGATTCAGGGCTTCATGATCATTTCGGGCAGCAACAAAACGCCGATCGTTTCGCTGCTGTTTCAGACCATCAAGTTGGTGGCCATCTTGACCGTGGTGTCCATATTGGCCGGCAGTTCGCCTTGGATAGCTGAAATGGTGCTCGGGGTTCAGGGTTTGATCACGGCGGCCATTGTGGGCGCGGGCACCGATATTTACCAAATCGTCGACATGAACTTGGCGGTGTCGCAAATATTTAATGCCGTGATTGAGGGCTTGGTGGGCGGACAACAATCTGGCGCCGATGGAAACACCCTCACCAAAATGGCTGGCGTCATCGGGCAAACCGGCCCAGCGGTGCTGGTTTCGATCATGGCGATCATGGCCGAGATTTCCATTACCTTGGCCATCATGCTGGCGCCGCTGTTCATCTTCTTTTTGTTGTTCAAGCAAACGGCTGGCATGTTCACCACTTGGGCCAAGTTTTTGCTGGGCACCATGGTGTCTTTTGCTTTGTTGACCCTGCTTTCGAGCATTTTGCTCGACATGATGATGCGCTACGGTGCCGCCGTGATTGCGGCGTTCTATGCCAACGGTGCGCTGGCCGCGGCAGGCGTGGGTTTTATCAGTTTTGACATCAGCGGCAGTGCCATGCAACTGGCGGCATTGGGCTCGTTGTCAACGGCTTTGCTGATCATGATTCCGCCCTTGATCATGCAGTTTTTCAACTCAGGCGCTTCCTTCGCCGCAGGGGCCATGATGGGCATGGTGGGGGGTGGAGCGGCAGGAGCGGGGGCCGCAGGCTTGATGAACGCGATGAGTGGGCAGTCTGGAGCCAACGGCGGGCAGGGCGCTTTGGGTGCCAGCGGCATGAACGGTGCCAGCGGAGCTTCGGGCCAACCAGGCGTTGGTTATTCAGGTGCGCCTGGCGCCAACCAGAATCTTGGCAGCCAGTCGGTGATTCAGGCCCTGAGCAAATCAGGTCAGGGCGCAGATGCAGGTTTCAGCTCAAGGCCCCAGGGCTCCCAAGGGTTGGCGAACCAGGGCAACCAGTTTGCCAGCGTGCAAACGAGACAGGCGAATATGACCAGCGAGTTGCGCGATGGGAGCCAAGTTTCCAGCCAAGGCGGTTCAAAGTACGCCAGCAATTCCGGGACTGACGGCACGATTGAAGATGCTCGCATCAAAAGTGATTCCTCTCTGGGCAGGGGCGGCCATTTGGGCGTGAGTGGCGCTGCACCTTCGGTGGGTAGCCAGGTGCCACTCAATGCGCCATCCAAAACGGCGGCAGCGCCAGCGCCGGGCGTTGGCAATGATGGGTCTAACTCGGGCAATGCTTCGGGAGCGTCCTCGTCGGCGACGGCCGAGACACCAACGCACAGTGCACCGCGAGGGCAAGCCGGCTCTGCTGGCCGTTACGCAGGCAATGCGGCTTCATTGCCTTACGGTCAGCAAAGCCGCAAATCCTAGGATTCCAACATTCTTTTTTGATGCTTTTGTGGCATTTCTCTCTCGTAGATCCAGCTTCGCCATATTTTTTTGACTCCCTTATCGGTCCAGCCCAGATGCCAAACAAGTCCTTTCTGCCGCACGTTTCTCTTTCTCATGCCGTGGGTCGCGTCGCAACAATTTTGGGTTGTGCGGTGTTGATGCAGGCCTGCGTGGCTCCGCCGGTTGCCGCCGACATTGCCGACAACTGGAAGCCAGTCAACAGCCTGGACTCCGAACCGCAAGAGATCCCGCTGAAAGAAGAGGCGGTGCTGCACAAGTACCAGATGCTGCCCACCGACACGAGCCTGCGCAACATGCTCGAACGCTGGGCCAAAGAGAGCGACGGCAGCCTCGACTGGCAATACCCGGCCGATTTGACGCTGGTCAGCGGATTGTCGGCCATCAAGGACAACAACCTGCAGCGCGCTTTGGGCGTGGTGCGCCGCACCTATGCAGCGCAAAAGGTGCGGGTGCAGGTGTCGCCGAACAAGTCGATGCTGGTGACCAAGCTGCCTTGAGTGAGCTTTGATGTTGGCAGGTACGGATTCAATGGTTTTTCAGGGCTGATATGGCATTGTTCAAGCGCGAGCTTTCTGAAGCTTCGCAGCAGATTCTCAAGAAATCGGTGGATTTTGAAACCACCGTGGTGACCATGGTCAAGCGCAGCGAGCGCAGGGCCTGGATCGTGGCGATGTGTTCGATGGGGGTGACGGTGTGCCTGGTGGCGGGCATCGCCTACATGCTGCCGTTGAAAGAAAAGATTCCCTATTTGGTGACGCGTGGATCTGAAGCGCAGCACGAGCACGGTCTCGCACCTTGCGCGACAACATCGCGGCAACGGGCATTTACGCCAGCGAGGCGCTCAACCGCAGCCAGGTGGCGCGATTTGTGCAGTCGCGCGAGGGCTATGACTACGACACCATCAACGAACACGATTGGGAGTACGTGGCGTCGATGTCAAACGATCAGGTCAAGGGCCTGTTCGTGAAACAGTTTGACGGCACACCCAACAGCCCTGAAAAACGCTGGGGGCGCGACAACGCCATACGCATCAAGGTCAACAGCATTGTGTTCAATGGTCTGGACGAAGAGCGTGGTGCACGCCCCACAGGCGCGACCGTTCGCTTCGAAAAATGGAAGTTTGACAAAACCACTGGCCAAAGCACCTACCTGACCAGCCATGTGGCCACGCTGCGGTATGAGTACAAAACCAACCTCAAGATGAGCGATGAATTGCGGTTGCGCAACCCGCTGGGTTTCCAAGTGACGGCGTACAAAGTAGACGACGAATTCAACGCTCCGGTATTCAAGCAGGGCACGGAAGACAAGAGCATTCCGTTGCTGAACGAGGAAGAGGGCGTGACGTTCCGTGGCGCTGATTCGCCCGCGGTACGCAACCATCACCCAGACGGCATCAACCCAATTTGCCCGGCGCACCAGCGACGCCAACACTGGGCCAGTAACTAATGTTTTCGATTTCAACGATTTTTTTCGAACGGACGGGGGATACACAACTATGACCAACAAGACAGTTTGCAGGCGCGGACTATGGGCGGCGTTGCTCGTGGCTGGCTCCCTGTGGCAAGGCGCTGTTTTCGCACAGGAAGTGCGCGAAGTGGCTTACCAGCCCGATCAGGTGGTCCAGGTGAACACGGCTTTGGGCATTGCAACCCAAGTCGAAATCAGCCCGCAAGAGCAGGTGAAGGACTTTGGCACCGGCTTCAGCGACGGTTGGGAGCTGGTGCGGCGCGACAACATCTTCTACCTGCGCCCAAAGAATGTGGACGTGGACACCAACATGTACATCCGCACGAACATGCGTTCGTATTTGCTGGATTTAAAAGTGTCCGCGACCAAAGTGGCGCACGCTGGAAGACGCGAAACGGGCAGGCGTTTTTTACAAGGTTCGATACGTGTATGGGAGCTCCGACCCCGACAAGGCCAGCCCGTTGGCAGCGACCAATGCGGTGTTGTCACCCACGCCCAGCGCGCTGAATTCCCAGGGCAACTACCACCTGAATTACGACTATTCGACCCTGCGCGACGATTCGACCATCGTGCCGACCCGGGTCTATGACAACCAGCAGTTCACCTACATCCACCTGCCGCCAATGGCGAACTTCCCGGCCGTTTTTGGCCGCAATGAGCGCAACGGCGAAGAGTTTCTGGTGAACACCAAGAGCGAAAAAGACGTGATGGTGGTGTTGGGCGTGTACCCCTATCTGGTGATGCGTTTGGGCAATGACGTTGTGGGTCTAAGGAGAAACAAATGAGCATGCAATTTCCCAATGGCGGCGGGCAGCCTCCTGTGTTGTCTGACAACATGCCCAAGCTTTCCTCGGGTCTGACCCGTGGTGTGAACAAGACGGCGGTGGTCTACATTGGCCTGGTGTCGGTGGCCGCCATCGGCGCGACCCTTTGGGTGGCCAACAATGCCTTCTCTGCCAACGACCATGAGAAAAAGAAAGTCACCTTTGAAGAGGTGACGGTGCCTGAGAAGCCGCAATTGAGGCTTCCGCCGCCCGAGGTGGATCAGGTGGTCGCAAGGGCCGAACCGCGCAAGCTTCCGCCGATGCCTGCCACGGCGCAGCCTGCAACGCATCCCAGAACGATGACCTCATGCAGCGCCGCATGGCCAGCGAAAACAACCTGGTTGCGGCTTCGGAAAAGGGCAAAAAGAACCCACTGTTTGAAGACGAGTTCTCTGCGGTGAAACGGGGCGCGGTGGAAAAGCTGGCCAATGCCGATTTCACGCTGACACGCGGCACCTTCATTCGCTGCTCGCTGGAGACCAAGGTGGTGTCGACCTTGCCAGGCATGACATCGTGCATCGTCACCGAGCCCATCTACTCGATGAATGGCAGCCACTTGCTGATCGACAAGGGCTCCAAGGTCACGGGCGAATACAAATACGCCGATGAGAACTACGACCGCATTGGCATTGTGTGGACGCGGGTCTTGACGACCACGGGTCTGGACGTGCGTATCGACAGCGCGGGCACCGACGCGCTGGGCGGTGCGGGTGTTCCGGGCGAATACCACGGCCACTGGGGTGAGCGCATCGGCGCGGCCTTGCTGGTGAGTTTGCTGGCCGACGGTATCGATGCCGGAGCCCAGAAGTTTGCCAATGACAACGACATTCGTGGCACACAAACGACCACCTATGGCGGTGGTGTAATTCAGGAGCGCGTCGACCCTTGGGAATCGGCCACGGCATCGACCGCCAAGAAGGCGGCCAACGACATGCTCGCCCGCTCTGCGAACCGCAAAGCCACGGTGACGGTACTCAATGGCACGGTGGTGAATATTTTTGCCGCTCGTGATGTCGATTTCTCGAGCGTGATGCGTTGAAGGGTGTTTTGATTTGCCACCCATGATGGAGCCCTCTCACGACGAGCCGATCGCCAACATTTCAACGGAGTTTCTGGAGTACCAGTACCACGTGCTGGGGATCACGAATTTCCTGAACGATCCCAAAGTCACAGAAATTTGCATCAACCGGCCCGGGGAGGTGTTTCTCGAAACGGTGGAAGGGTGGCAGCGCATCGAGGTGCCCGGTTTGACCTTTGACAGGGCGCGCCAGTTTTGCACCACGGTGGTCAACGAGAGCAAGACCGGCCAGCGGATCACCCAGGTCGATCCGGTTGTCTCGTTGACTTTTCCGACCGGGCAGCGCGCCCAGTTCGTGTTGCCACCGGCCGTGCCTGCGGACCATGTGTCGATCACGATCCGCCTGCCTTCGCGTTACACCAAGACGCTGAACCAGTACCAGGAAGACGGGTTTTTTGACCGCATTCTTGAAGATGCTGGCGAGATCAGCGAGATGGATGCGGAATTGCTGGCTTTGAAGAAGGCGCGCGATTACCACGGCTTCTTCAGCCGTGCCGTGCACTACAAGAAGAACATCGTGGTGTCAGGCGCCACCGGCAGCGGCAAGACGACGTTCATGAAATCGCTGGTGACCCATATTCCCGACGATGAGCGACTGATCACGATCGAAGATGCGCGCGAGCTGTTCATCGAACAGTCGAACCGTGTGCATTTGATCTACTCGCGCGGCGGGCAGGGCACGGCCAATGTGAGTGCGAAGGCCTGTATGGAGGCCTGTTTGCGGATGAAGCCCGATCGCATCATCTTGGCCGAGATTCGCGGCGACGAGTCGTTCTATTACATCCGCAACTGCGCCTCGGGCCACCCAGGCTCGATCACCAGTTGCCATGCGGGCAGCACCAGCCAGACCTGGGACCAGATGGCTCTGATGGTGAAAGCGTCCCCCGAGGGCTCTGGCTTGGCCTTTCCGGAAATCAAACGCCTGTTGATGTTGACGATCGATGTGGTGGTGCACATCAAGGCCCACGCAGGCCAGCGCTACATCACCGGCATCGACTTTGACCCGCAGCGCAAGCTGGCGCTTGAATCTTGAACCCGAGTGAGGTGACCATGGCTCTCGTTTTTTCCCGCATTGTTCTTGGCGCAACGCTGGTTCTGGGTTTTGCATCGGTGGCGCAAGCGGCCCAGCCCATCGCTGGTTTGGCACCGGTCGAAATGCGCGGTTTGTGGTACCCGAAAAGCGAGGCGAGCGAGGCCAAATGCGCCAACTTTCTGAGCCGCGACCCGGTGGAGCCAGGCGATGGCGCGCTGGTGGTGAGCGAGAAGCAGATGGTGCAGTGGAACGACCACGGTCCGACCGCCGTGCGTTTTTTGACCGATGTTCGTCCTCGCCGCAGCAACACATGGCGCGTGCAGGCGCTGGTCGATATGCCGCCGTATGAGGCGCCCAAAGTGCTGGAAACCTATGTGATCGAGGTTCGCAAAAACGAACTGATGTGGTCCACCCGGCGCGTGAGTGAGAAGCTGGACGAGGTGGTGGATACAACGGTTTTTTTGCGATGCGGGTATTGACCACCGGGCGGTGAGACCCATGGTTCGCCCTATGGCGCACTCGGAGCTTTTCACAAAATGGCATTCAGCACCGACGTGCAGAGCGGTGACAACGACGAAGGAGGAGGATGTATGAACACACGATTTTTCGCGCTCTCGCGCAAGGCCGGCGCTTTGGCTTTGGTTGGCGCCCTCGCAGGTTGCGCCCAGTTTTCTGCGCTGACCGAGTCGCTCAGCTTTCGCCCGGCCGACACCACACCGCCTGAGAAATTGACGCAAGACATCGGGCGCGGCGCCGGCACGCTGGCGTTTGCCTTCGAGCTCGACAACAAGGCCGACAAAGAGGATGGCCAGGTGGGTTCTGGTTACATCGTGGTGCTTCGCGATGACAAAGAACTGCAAGCGCTTCCACACGTGTTCGAGATGCAGCCCAGCGAGCTGGATGCCAAGGCCTGGCTTGAATTCGCCGATTTCAACCGCGACGGATTCATGGATTTCAAGGTTGCCCGCGCGGCAACGGCCAAGGGCCAGTTGCCCCTGGAGAGCGTGTACCAGTTTGATCGGGCGTCGGGCACTTTTGCACTGGTCGAGGCATTGTCTGGTGTGGGCAGGGTCAGCGTGACCACGCCAGGCTGTGTGGGGTTGGACCTGTTGACGGCCGACGGCGCCGCCAAACAGGAATCTCTTTGCTTCGCCACAGCGAGCGACAAATGGGTGTTTTCCAAACCGGGAGTGAGCAGAGACCAGGCTGCGCGCGCTCAAAGCGCTCAGCAGTGCGACCCACTGGCGCCCAGTCTGAAAGCTTGCCAATTGGCCCGTACCGAAGCAGAAGCTCGACTTCAGAAGCTCATGCGCGAATACCGTTCGGGCAAAAAGAAGGCCTTGCAAAAGGACCAGGGCAAAGGCTATGCCGAAGCTTACGCAAAGACTTTCGACTGGGACCACTTGAGCTGGCGCCGCTACCGCGACGCGCGCTGCGCCGTGCAAGTCCGTGAGCAGGCGCTTTCGCCCAAGGACCTGCCAGCCGCCACCGCGTTGTGCCGGTACGACTGGACCCGAGATCAACTGCGCCGCTATGAGGAGCAGGTTGCGCGCCTGACGGACGACCGATAACACCCATGATTCGAACCAAGCTGTTGTTTTTGTTGGTGCTGCTGGTGCTGGCGCTGGGCGCCGGCCTGTACCTGAGCGGTATGGTGCTTTATTGGCGCATTGACCAGCCATGGAGCAGCTTGGGTTGGCTGGATTATTGGCGCTACTGGTCGGCCTATGCCGACAAGCCGGCCTATGCGGCCTTGATCAAGAGCAGTGGAGCGGTTGGCTTTGGTTTGCCATTGCTGGGGTTCCTCGCCATTGCCGTTCTGGTGTTGTTCCGCAAGAAGCCCAACCTCTATGGCGAGGCACGTTTTGCCTCAATGAGCGATTTGAACGGTCGCAAAATGCTGAAAGCGGAAGACACCGCCTTGGTGGTGGGCAAAAAGAACGGCCAGTTCATTTACTTCAACGGCCAACAGTTCGCCATGGTGGCCGCGCCCACGCGCTCGGGCAAGGGTGTGGGCATCGTGATTCCGAACCTGTTGAGTTACCAGGGTTCGGTGGTGGTACTCGACATCAAGCAAGAGAACTTTGACCTGACCAGCGGCTTTCGTGCGCGCCATGGGCAGGAAGTGTTCATGTTCAATCCGTTTGCGGAGGATCGGAAAACGCACCGCTGGAACCCGTTGTCTTACGTGTCCACCGACGCGAGCTTTCGCATCAGCGATGTGCAGAGCATCGCGGCGATGCTGTATCCGGTGGGTGAATCGATGAAAGACCCGTTCTGGTCCAACCAGGCGCAAAACGCTTTTGTGGCGTTTGCGCTGTATGCGTTCGAGCAAGCGGCGTATCTGGAGAACAATTTTGGTGCGCCTTATGCGCCTCCCACGATGGGCGGTTTGTACCGCCTTGCCTCGGGGCGCCAGGGCCAGGACATCAAGGCCTATCTGACCGAACTGGCGGCCTGGCCACACCTGAGCCCCAGCGCGCGCACGGCATTTGCCACCTTGTTGGGCCAGGCCAATGAGACGTTTGCCAGCATCATGGGCACGTTCAAGGAGCCCCTCAATCCCTGGCTGAACCCGGTGGTGGATGCGGCCACCAGCGCCGATGACTTTGACTTGCGCGATGTGCGCAAGAAGCGCATGTCGATTTACGTGGCGATCCAGCCCAACAAACTGGCCGAGAGCCGCCTGATTCTCAACCTGTTCTTCAGCCAGCTGATCAACCAGAACACCCGGGAACTGCCGCAGGCGAATCCTGCGCTGAAGCATCAGTGTTTGTTGTTGCTCGACGAGTTCACCAGCATTGGCCGGGTTGACATCATTGCCAGCGCGGTGAGCTTCATGGCGGGCTACAACCTGCGCCTGATGCCGATCATTCAAAGCATGTCGCAACTCGAAGCCACCTATGGCCGGGAGACAGCGCGCACCATCATGACCAACCATGCGCTGCGCGTGATTTTCGCGCCGCGCGAACAACAAGACGCGAATGAATACAGTGAGATGCTGGGGTACACCAGCATGCGCAAAGACAGTGTGAGCCGCAGCCGATCACGCGAGAGCAGTTACACCCGCAGCGAGAGCGACGAACGACGCGCTCTGATGTTGCCCCAAGAGCTCAAAGCCATGGGTGACGACAAACAGATCCTGCTGGTCGAAGGCATGGCGCACCCGGTGATGTCGACCAAAATTCGCTATTACAAGGAAGCGGCATTCAAAGACCGCCTGTTGCCCAAAGTCGATATCCCGGCCATTGTGTTGCCGGGTGACCGGGTGGCCCAGGCACCGGGTGCGCCACAGCAGGCGCAACAAAAGGCGTTGGACGGTAACGCCAACGGGCGCGGCGATGTGGCCACCTCCAAGTTTTCCGCCTTGCAAATGAGCGCTTCGGAGCGCAACGCTGCTTCGATACTTGATGCGGCGGCGGCGGTGGAGCATCAGGAGGCGCGACACCGCGAGGCGCAGCCCACCCCGCCGCGTGAGTACTCAGGCCTGGCCGGACTGCAATCTGAACTCGATGGCGCTGCGAACAGGGTTGCACCCCAATAGCGCTGGTGCCATCGGCTTCTTGCAGCACGCTGCGGCAACCTTGGCCCAGCGTCTGTCTGCTGAGCGGGTGAAACCCCAAGCCTTAAAATCCATGGCCGACTGAGCGGAACGTCAGCGGCTTCGCGTTCCGGCCGGCGTATTCCCGACCTTTCAACTCCTTACCTATGACACGCAAATACTTTGGCACCGACGGCATTCGCGGCACGGTGGGGCAGGGCGTCATCACGCCAGACTTCATCCTCAAACTGGCCCATGCCGTGGGGCGCGTGCTCAAGTCCAAAGAAGACCGACCGACTGTGTTGATCGGCAAAGACACGCGCATTTCCGGCTACATGCTGGAAAGCGCTTTGGAGTCGGGCTTCAACTCGGCGGGCGTGGACGTGGTGTTGCTGGGTCCCATCCCCACCCCGGCCGTGGCCTACCTGACCCGTGCCCAGCGAGCGAGCCTGGGCGTGGTGATCTCGGCCAGCCACAATGCCTTTCCTGACAACGGCATCAAATTCTTCAGCGCCCAGGGCACCAAGTTGCCCGATGATTGGGAGCGCGCCGTGGAAGCGGCGATGGAAGAGCCGCCTGTTTGGGCCGACTCCGCAGCCCTGGGCAAAGCCAGGCGCATGGATGATGCATCGGGCCGCTACATCGAGTTTTGCAAAAGCACCTGCCCCCATGCGTTCACGCTCAAAGGGCTGAAGATTGTGGTCGATGGTGCCAATGGTGCGGCCTACCAGATCGCACCCGATGTGTTCCACGAGCTGGGGGCCGAAGTGGTCAAGATCGGCTGCTCCCCCAACGGCTTGAACATCAACGACGGTGTTGGCGCAACCCAGCCCAAAGCCCTGTTGGCGGCAGTGAAAGAACACGGCGCCGACTACGGCATTGCACTCGATGGCGATGCCGACCGCTTGCAAATGGTGGATTCGACCGGCCGTTTGTTCAACGGCGACGAGCTGCTGTATCTGATCGCCTCTGACCGCTTGCGCAAGGGCGAAGCGGTGCCGGGCGTGGTGGGCACCTTGATGACCAACATGGCCGTCGAGCTGGCGTTCAAGCGGCGCGGCGTGGTGTTCAAGCGTTCTGCCGTGGGCGACCGTTATGTTTTGGAAGAACTTGAAAACCAGGGCTGGATTCTGGGTGGCGAAGGTTCGGGCCACCTGCTGGTCCTGGACCGCCACACCACCGGCGACGGCCTGGTTTCGGCCTTGCAGGTTTTGAACGCCTGCGTGGCCAGCGGCCAGACCATGGCGCAGTTGCTGGCCGATGTGGTGCTGTTTCCGCAAACGCTGCTCAATGTGCGCACCAGGGCTGGGGTCAGCTGGAAAGACAGCCAGCGCTTGGCCGACGAGACCCGGCACGTGCAAGCCGAGCTGGGCGAAACGGGCCGGGTGTTGATTCGCGCCAGTGGCACCGAGCCTTTGCTGCGCGTCATGGTCGAGGCGCAGGATGCGGCGCAGGCGCTGGCTTGCGCCCAACGCCTGGTCGATGCTGTGAAGGCCGAAGGGATGGTGGCATGAGCACGTTGACCATTGTTCAAGCCGACTACGGTCTGCCAGCCCACGCCGAGGCGGTGGTAAGCCTGCTGAATGCCTATGCGCAGGACATCGCTGGCGGTGGCGAGGCGCTGAGCGCATTCACCATGGCCAACCTGGTGCGAGAGCTGGCTGCGCGGCCGCAGGTGTATTCGATTCTGGCCTTCGATGGTGCTGCCCCAGTGGGCTTGGTCAACTGTATCGAAGGCTTTTCAACCTTCGCCTGCAAACCGCTCGTCAATGTGCACGATGTGGCTGTTTTGGCCAGCCATCGCGGCCAAGGCGTGGCGGCAAAGATGTTGGCCTCGCTGAGGAAATCGCGCGCCAGCGCGGCGCGGTCAAGATGACGCTGGAAGTGTTGTCGGGCAACAAGCCCGCTCTCGCGTTCTATCAGCGCCTGGGGTATGCCGGCTACCAGCTCGACCCGTCCATGGGCACCGCGATCTTCATGCAGAAGTTGTTGCCCGCAACCTCGGCTCAATAAAGCAGATACGGCTGGCGGGCTTCGAGCCAGGCCGCTTCGTCGGCTCGGGCGATGGCGTCCAGCGCTTCGGGCGTTGAAGCGGGGTCGTCGACCCATTCCCGCAACTGCGGCCCGCCGTTGATCAAATCAATGGCCAGGCGATCGTGCTCGTACTCGTAAGCAAAGTCGCGCCACAGCGGGTAGTCGGGCGATTGCATGCGCACGGCCTTGAAGGCCAGCGCCTGAAGGCGCCAGGGCTTGAAGGCGGTGTGGTCGTAGTGGGTCGGGTCTTCGACGTGGATTTGCACACCTTGGCACAGCTGGCCTTTGTGTTTGTGGAAGGTGGGTTCAAAAAAGCACTCACGCAATACGCAGCCTTGCAACCATTGCGGGGCAAATGTCCGCATATCAGCCAGCAGGCGGGGAATATCGATAGCCGGCGCACCGAACAGCTCCAGCGGACGCGTGGTGCCGCGCCCTTCGCTGAGGGTGGTTCCTTCCAGCATCACAGTGCCTGCATAGGCGCGGGCCATGCTGAGGTTGGCGGCGTTGGGGCTGGGGTTGACCCAGGTGCGCTCTGTGGGCCAGCCGAAGCCGGGGCCCTGTTCGGGCAACCAGCCTTCCATGGTGATGACGCGGTAGTCCACGGTCAGGCCCAGTTGCCGAATGAACCAGTGGCCAAGCTCCCCCATGGTCATGCCGTGGCGCATGGGCATGGGACCTGCCCCCACGAAGCTTTCCCAGCCCTCGCGCAGGGTGAGGCCCTCCACGGGTCGGCCAGCGGGGTTGGGGCGATCGAGCACCCAGACGGTTTTGCCGTGTTTTTCAGCGGCTTCCAAAACGTAGCGCAGCGTGGTGATGAAGGTGTAGATGCGGCAGCCCAGGTCTTGCAGGTCCACCAGCAAGACGTCGAAGCGTTCCATCATGGCGTCGGTCGGGCGGCGCACTTCGCCATAGAGGCTGAACACCGGAATGCCGTGGCGCGGGTCGAGGTAGTCGGCCGACTCGACCATGTTGTCCTGCTTGTCCCCGCGCAGGCCATGCTGTGGGCCGAATGCTGCGCTGAGTTCGATGTCTGGCAAAGCAGCCAGCGCATCCAGGCTGTGGGTCAGGTTGCGGGTGACCGAAGCGGGGTGGGCGAGCAGGGCGACGCGGCGGCCTTTTAACGGTGCACGCAGTGAGGCGTCTTCCAACAGGCGTTCGATACCAAATTTCATGGGGCTGGAGGGGGTGAACAATGGATCAGGCGATGGACCAGGCCAAGGGCATGGCCCAGCCGGCGCGGGTATGGAAGTCAGGTTTCGCAGAGGGATGCTTCGCTGCCCAGTACGACAGTTGGCCATCGTCGGATTCGAGCACGGCGGTGGGTGCAAACAGGTTGTCGGGCACGTTGGGGGCTAGCGGTGTCACAGCAACTGTGGCCACCAGAACCCATGGGTCTTGAGCCGAAGCGTGTGCTGAAACCAGGGGGGCGCGATCGACAAACCCTTGATCACGCACGCGCTCTTCGGTAAAGCGGTAGTGCGCCCACTGTGTCGAGGGTGAGAAGTTCAGTTCGCGGTAGGCGGCAGACCCGGGCTCCGATACAAACGCTTCGAAGCAGGTGTGGGCCCATAGGCCGTCGGCAGCGCCAGACGCGGTGACCGCGGGCAACCGAAATCGATGCACGTCACCGGAAAGGGCGTAGATCAATCGAAGCGCCCAGCCGCCATCCGAAGGCGCCACCGCCCACTGGACCTGAACCGCGATGGGCGCGGTGCAGGGCGTGGCCGGGTGGCACACCAAGTCAATCTGGTTCTGGGGGGAGGCGGCGTGCTTGGCAGGGTTCACAGCTGGCTATTCTCGCAGACCGCCATGGTGGGGTCGGGTTGGTTTCGCCATCAAAACGTCATGTGAATGCCACGGACAGGTCACATCGCTGTTGCACAGTTGAACGCACACACAGTGAACGACCGAAGGAGCAAACGATGAAAGAACTGCCCACCCCAACGCTGGACCTTTCCCCCATGGGCGCACCGCTCAAGTGGCGCTCACGCACCCCGATCGCTGACGCCGCAGCCGTGGCTGCGTCGGTGATGCCTGCGCCGGTCACTGCGCCCGAACGCGCGGGTATCGAGGTTGGCTGGGCGCGCCATCTGGACGAAGTTCGCGAAGCGCAGCGCTTGCGCCATGCGGTGTTTGCCGGCGAGATGGGGGCGGTGTTGCCCAAGACCGTGCCCGGCCATGACGTCGATCTGTTCGATGACTTTTGTGAACATTTGTTGGTGCGGGATGCGGCCAGCCGCGAGGTGATCGGCACCTATCGGGTGCTCACGCCTGCGCAGGCGCGCCGCGTGGGCAGCACCTACAGCGATACCGAGTTTGACCTGACCCGGCTGCGCTCCATGCGCGAACGCATGGTGGAGCTGGGCCGCAGTTGCGTGCATCCCGATCATCGCCATGGCGGCGTGATCATGGCGCTGTGGGGCGCTCTGGGCGCGTTCATGGTCCGCAACCAGCTCGACACCATGCTCGGCTGCGCGAGCATCCCGATGCAAATGGATGGGCCGCACGGGCGGGTAGGGGGGGGCCATGCGGCCGCGAGCATCTGGCGCCAGGTCAAGGAGAAGCACCTTGCACCGATCGAGTTTCATGTTCGACCGCGCATGCCATTGCCCATCGAACGGCTTGACGGTACGCTGGATGTGGAACCTCCGGCGCTGATCAAAGGCTATCTGCGCCTGGGCTCCAAGGTTTTGGGCCCACCGGCCTGGGACCCGGATTTCAACGCCGCCGACCTGCCGTTGATGATGCGCCTGGACGACTTGCCAGCGCGCTACCGAAAACACTTTTTGGGCAATTGACGCGGCCGTTGGGAGGGGCCAGCCTTGAAACAAGGGCAAGAAACCGGGGCATTTGCGGCCTCTGGCAGCAGGTCAAATGACCATACTTGTTGGCATCAGCCACACGAAGTCGCTTTCTCTCTCGATAGCGGCTGCGATGCCTCCCCAAATGCCCATGAGTGCCCGTCAAAGCCCGTTTCTGTTTGTGCGCCCCACCGCAATGGCGGTGCTGTGCCTCGCTTCAGGCATGGCGCAGGCCCAAGTGCTGAAGATGAGCCACGCATTGGCTGCTTTGCCGCCTTCTGTGTTGGCCAAACTGGCTCAGGCGCCCAAGGCGGCGCCCCTGAGCCTGAGCTCGGCCTTGGGTCTGGCATTGCAGAAAGACCTTCGGTACGCAGCATCGCTTGCAGCGTTTCGGGCCGCTCAAGAACAAGTGCCACAGGCCCGCTCCGCGTTCAGGCCTCAGCTTTCTCTCAATGGCACCATGGGCGCCTCCAATGGCAGACCGTCATCGCGCACCCGAACCGAAGAGCTGGCCGAGACCTACACCGACAGCACGCTGGCCACCGATTCCACGGCCCAGTCGCAATCCCAGGTCAGCACCCGGCAGGACGGTTTGCCGAGCGCGGCCACGGACACGCTTTCCAGCAGCACGACCTCTTCCCAGTCCAATCTCACCGAACAGTCGTTGGAAAACCTGGAAACCAGCAGTTGGCAAAGCACTTCCCAAAACACCCGGGGCTGGGTCGCCAGCGCCGAGCTGAGCATGCGCTGGACGATCTACCGCCCCGGCATGGAGCGCCAGCTGGAACTGAGCCAGATTCGTGTGGCGCAGGCCGAGGTGCAGTTACAGGCGGCCCGGCAAGACGTGGTGCTGCGCCTGACCAAGGCCTACTTCGACGTGATTCTGAGTGATGAGGAGCTGCGCGCCACCACCGCTGAGAAGGCCGCGATCGAGGCGCAGCTGAAGGTGGCCGAGCAAAGCTTCAAGGAGGGCGAGACCACGATTGCCGATGTGAGCGAGGCGCAGGCCAAATGGGACATCGTGCAAGCCCAGGAGGTCGCTCAGCGCAACCGCCTGCAGATCCGGCAGACCAGTTTGCAAGCTTTGATCGGCGAACGGGCCTCGGCGGTTCAAACGCTTCGGGTCAGCGAATTGCTGCGCATGCCGCCGGCCTTGGGCAGCCTGCTTGACTGGGTGGACCGCGCCCAGAACCGCTCACACCAGGTGCTGTTTGAAACGTTGGGACTGGCCGCGGCCGAAAAAGAGGTGGCTCGTCAGGAGGCCGTCTACAAACCCTCATTGGACTTCGTCGCCAGCCTGGGGACCGGGCGCCGGATGCAGCGCAGCCGGTCTGAAATCGCTTCTGCGGTCACGGAAAATGCCCAGCGAAACGAGCCCTCGCAATCGACAGCGGATGCTCAGACGAACACCACTTCCACACGGGAGGGTGAGACCGTTTCCGGATCGAGCAGCACGTTCACCAGCAGCACGGTTCAGTCGAGCAGCACCGAAGCGATCCAGTCCAACACCTATCGCCCAGCGAGCAACAGCCGGACCCTGTCGAAACAAGTCGATGCCTATGTTGGCTTGCGCCTCAACATCCCGCTGTACGACGGGGGGCTGAGCAACAGCAAAGTCCGCGAAGCACTGGCGCTGCAGGACCAGAAAACGTTGGATTTGCAGCGTGTCAAAGCCGAGGCTGCTCTGGCCGCGGAGACCGCCTATCTGGAAGCACAGGGATTCTTTGCAGAGGCCAGCGCCCTCAGGGCGGCCGAGCGTTCGGGTGAGGTGGCGCTGAAGTCGAACCAGATGGGTTACCAGGCGGGTGTGCGGATCAATTCAGACATCCTCGGGGCACAACAACAGCTGTTTGCGGTGCGCCGCGACCTGATCAGGTCTCACGTGTCGGCCTTGCTGGCAGGCCTTCGCCTCAAAGCCAGCGCAGGGGCCTTGGTCGAGGACGATGTGATCGGCCTGTCTCAATGGCTGCAGTGAAGGGGCTCTTGCAACCCAGGGCAAACTGATCGTTCAGCGGCTGCGTGATTTCATGGCGCGCTCGACCTCGCGCTTGCCTTCGCGGTCCTTGATCGTGTCGCGTTTGTCGTGCTCGGCCTTGCCTTTGGCCAACGCCACCTCGCACTTCACCTTGCCGTTTTTCCAATGCAGGTTGAGTGGCACAAGCGTGAAGCCCTTTTGCTCAACTTTGCCGATCAGACGGCGAATCTCGTCCTTGTTGAGCAGCAGTTTTTTGGTACGAACCGAATCCGGGCTGACATGAGAGGAGGCAGTATTGAGCGGGTTGATCTGGCAACCAATCAGGAACAATTCGCCCTCTCGGATCACCACGTAGCCATCGGTCAACTGCACCTTGCCTTCCCGCAGTGCCTTGACCTCCCAGCCTTGCAGCACCATCCCCGCCTCGAAGCGCTCTTCGATGGCGTAGTTGAACATCGCTTTCTTGTTGTCAGCGATGCGGCTTTGTCCCGTTTGTACTTTGGGGCTCTTGCTTGATTTGGTGACCATGGGAACTCAGGTGGGGCCGGAATCGACCCATACAATGGGAGGCTAGGAGCTTCCCCGAACAGAGCGCCCGTCGGGATGAACGCCGCTGGAAAAGCCTTCGATTGTATGAAAACCATTCAAAAGTCCGTCCTGCTGATGCACAGCGCGCACGAAATGTTTGCGCTGGTGACCGATGTTCAGCACTACCCCGCGTTTCTGCCCTGGTGCGATCAAAGCGAAGTGATCGAGCAAGATGACCATGCCATGCTGGCCAGGGTGGGCATGTCCATCGGCGGCCTGCGACAGAGTTTCACCACACGCAATGCGCACGTGGATGACCGGCAGGTGCTGATGAAGCTTGTCGACGGCCCGTTTTCTCACCTCGATGGGCAATGGGACTTCACACCACTGGGCGACGGCAGCGAGTCGGCTTGCAAGGTGGAGTTCCGATTGACCTACGGCTTCTCCAGCCAGACACTTGCTCGGCTCGTGGGGCCCGTTTTCGACAAAATTGCAGGCAGCTTGGTGGAAGCTTTCGTGAAACGTGCCGACGAGGTCTACGGCGCCTCATGAATGTCACTTTGCTCTACGCACCTGCGCCACGCGTGGTGGTCGAATTGAAGTGTTTGGTGGCCGAAGGGTGCACGGCGAAAGAGGCGGTGGCGCTGACTGACTGGGCGAAACGCTACCCGGAAATCAATGGGCCTTTGGTGTTCATGAGTGTTTGGGGCCGAAAGGTCGACGGTGACGCGGTGCTGCGCGAGGGTGATCGCCTAGAGTTTTGCCGCGCACTGCGGGTCGATCCGAAAGTGGCCAGGCGGGAGCGGTTCGTGGGGCAGGGCGCTCGAGGCACCGGGCTGTTTGCTCAGCGCAGACCGGGCTCAAAGGCAGGGTACTGAGGCAAGCCCCACGCCTGACCGCCGAACTTCAAGCGAAGCGTTTCAAGGAACCGAGCCTGCGCGCTGCCTGTTGACGGGCGCAGCGGCACAGACCGCAGTCTCTGCTTACGATCTCTTCCACGCGTCGGGTCTCTGCTGCCCGAGCAGTGTCGTCCATGATCTCTGACTCGCCCTTCGCATTGGTGGTGCGAATGCGCACCCCCGAATTCATCGTGGCCAGCGATCGTTTGGCGCGCTCGCAATTGTCTGCGCGGGCCTGATTGCGTTTTTCTTCTTCGGCCTTCTTGCGTGCTGCCTCGGCCTTTTCAGCTTCCAATCGCTTCGCCTCCAACCTTGGGTCGACTTTAGGTGTTTGGATCACTGGGGCGGCCTTGTCCGCGGCAACGGGCTCACCCTGGGATGTCGATTCTTGGACTGCTTGAGGTGCAGACGCGCCGGGTCGTTTCAGGATATTTTTTTCTGGGATGTTGCTCGGCGGCGCTGTATCGCTGTAGACCTTGCGGCCAGTGGCATCCACCCACTGCCATTGGGCCAGGGCACTGCCACAGGCCAAGGCACACAGGGCAGCGATGAAAAGATGGCGCATGGGGCTCTTGGGTGAATTGATCGAGGCATTCATGAAGATAAGTTTAAACCTCACCCATCGGTTCGGCATCGTTCTGGCGTGAAAAACGCTGAACTTGTCACAGGTTGGCGCCATCGCGTGCAGGTTGACCACAGGATCGTGGCCTCACTGGGACCGCTCAGCCGACCAGGAAGCAGGCTTCTTTGCCCGAGTACAATAGTGTTTTTGGAGCTTTCCCCATGCGCCTACTCGGCAAAGCGCTGACCTTCGACGACGTGTTGCTGGTCCCCGCGTACTCCCAAGTCCTGCCAAAGGACACCTCTCTCGCCACCCAGTTTTCCCGCAATATCCAGCTGAACATGCCGCTGGTTTCTGCGGCGATGGACACCGTCACCGAAGCCCGCCTGGCCATTGCCATTGCGCAGGAAGGTGGCATTGGCATCATTCACAAGAACCTCAGCCCGCAAGAGCAGGCTGCCCATGTGGCCAAGGTCAAGCGCTACGAGTCGGGTGTGCTGCGTGATCCGGTGGTGATCACGCCGACAACCACCATTCGACAGGTGATGCAGCTTTCGGACGAGCTCGGTGTTTCCGGCTTCCCGGTGGTGGATGCCGGCAAAGTGGTGGGTATCGTGACAGGGCGTGATTTGCGTTTTGAGACGCGCTTCGATCTGCCTGTCAGTGAAATCATGACCCCCAGGGAGCGTCTGGTCACCATGCCCGATGGCACGACGCCTGCCGAAGCAAAGACATTGCTCAACAAGCACAAGCTGGAGCGCCTGCTGCTGGTCAACGATGCCTTCGAGCTCAAAGGCCTGATCACCGTCAAGGACATCACCAAACAGCTCAACTTTCCGAATGCCGCTCGCGATGCTTCTGGCAAGCTGCGTGTAGGTGCTGCGGTGGGCGTGGGTGAAGGCACTGAAGAGCGCGTCGAGGCACTGGTGAAGGCCGGTGTGGACGCCATCGTGGTCGATACGGCGCACGGCCACAGCAAAGGTGTGATCGATCGCGTGCGCTGGGTCAAGGAGAACTACCCGCAAGTCGATGTCATTGGTGGAAACATTGCCACCGGCAGCGCGGCCATGGCCCTCGTGGAAGCCGGTGCCGATGGTGTGAAGGTGGGCATTGGTCCAGGTTCCATTTGCACCACCCGCATCGTCGCAGGCGTGGGCGTGCCGCAAATCATGGCCATCGACAATGTGGCAACTGCTCTGCAGGGCACGGGCGTGCCCATGATTGCCGACGGCGGCATCCGCTACAGCGGTGACATCGCCAAGGCCATTGCTGCGGGCGCCAACACCGTGATGATGGGCGGCATGTTCGCCGGTACCGAAGAGTCGCCGGGCGAAATCGTGTTGTACCAGGGCCGCAGCTACAAGAGCTACCGCGGCATGGGCTCCATTGGTGCCATGCAGCAGGGCAGCGCGGACCGTTATTTCCAGGAGTCCAGCACCGGCAATCCCAATGCCGACAAGCTGGTGCCCGAAGGCATTGAAGGCCGCGTCCCTTACAAAGGCTCGGTAGTGGCGATCATCTTCCAGATGGCTGGTGGCATTCGCGCTTCCATGGGCTACTGTGGCTGCCCGACCATTGAGCACATGCGCAACAAGGCGGAGTTCGTCGAGATCACCTCGGCGGGCATTCGCGAGAGCCATGTGCACGATGTGCAGATCACCAAAGAGGCGCCCAACTACCGGGCGGATTGATCGGCTCCCCCCGCGCCGCCTTCGGCGTCACCCCCCGGGGGCGGCGCTGGCGGCCCGGCGAAGCCGGTTCCGCGGTGCCCTGGGTTTGGCCCCTCTCGTTCTTGGGCTGTCGCTTCTGACGGCCCTTTTTGTTTCTGAATTCCATCCGCGTTCTCTCCATGCAGCACCAGAAAATCCTCATCCTCGATTTCGGTTCACAAGTGACCCAGCTGATCGCCCGGCGCGTGCGCGAGGCCCATGTGTATTGCGAAGTGCACCCTTGCGATGTGAGCAGTGAGTGGGTGCGGGAATTCGCCGCCGATGGCCAGCTCAAGGGCATCATCCTGTCAGGCAGCCACGCCAGTGTGTACGAGGTGGACGACAAGGCGCCTGATGCGGTGTTTGAGCTCGGCTTGCCGGTGCTGGGCATTTGCTATGGCATGCAGACCATGGCCCAGCAACTGGGCGGCAAGGTGGAGGCGGGCACCACCCGCGAATTCGGCTATGCAGAGGTGCGCGCGCGTGGCCACACCGCCCTGCTCAAGGATATCGCCGACTTCCACACGCCTGAAGGCCATGGCATGCTCAAAGTCTGGATGAGCCACGGCGACAAGGTCACCGAGTTGCCGCCCGGGTTCAAGCTCATGGCCAGCACCGATGGCTGCCCGATCGCCGGCATGGCCGACGAGGACCGCGGCTACTACGCGGTGCAGTTCCACCCCGAAGTCACCCACACGGTGCAGGGCAAGGCGATGCTGGAGCGCTTCGTGCTCGATATCTGCCAGGTCAATCCCGACTGGATCATGCGCGACCACATCGCCGAAGCGGTGGCGCTGATCAAGGAGCAGGTGGGCGACGAAGAGGTGATTCTGGGCCTGTCGGGCGGTGTGGATTCATCCGTGGCCGCAGCGCTGATCCACCGGGCCATCGGCGACCAGTTGACCTGCGTGTTCGTGGACCACGGTCTGCTTGCGCCTGAACGAAGGCGACATGGTGATGGACATGTTCGTCGGCAAGTTGCACGCCAAGGTGATCCGCGTGGATGCGGCTGATCAGTTCCTGGGTCATCTGGCCGGCGTGAACGAGCCGGAAGCCAAGCGCAAGATCATTGGCCGTGAATTCGTCGAGGTTTTCAAGGCCGAAGCCGCCAAACTGATTTCAAGTGGTGCATCAACAAAAGGCGCCAAGTGGTTGGCACAAGGCACTATTTATCCTGATGTGATCGAGTCAGGTGGGGCCAAGAGCAAGAAAGCCGTGACCATCAAGAGCCACCACAACGTGGGCGGTTTGCCCGAACAGCTGGGCCTCAAATTGCTGGAGCCGCTGCGCGACCTGTTCAAGGATGAGGTGCGCGAACTCGGCGTGGCGCTGGGTTTGCCGCACGACATGGTCTACCGCCACCCGTTCCCCGGGCCGGGCCTGGGTGTGCGCATTCTGGGCGAAGTGAAAAAGGAATATGCCGACCTGCTGCGCCAGGCCGACGCCATCTTCATCGAGGAGCTGCGCTCCACCATCGACCACAACTCGGGCAAGAGCTGGTACGACCTGACCAGCCAGGCCTTCACCGTGTTCCTGCCGGTCAAGAGCGTGGGCGTGATGGGCGATGGCCGCACCTATGACTACGTGGTGGCGCTGCGTGCGGTGCAAACCAGCGATTTCATGACCGCCGACTGGGCCGAGTTGCCTTACGCGCTGCTCAAGAAAGTCAGTAGCCGCATCATCAATGAAGTGCGCGGCATCAACCGCGTGACCTACGACGTGTCGAGCAAGCCGCCCGCCACCATTGAGTGGGAATAACGGGGCAGTGCGGGCCGGAGCAGCTTCCATATGTACCTGCCACCTCATTTCGCCGACAAGCACCTGATCCATGCGCGCGAACTGATGCGCGCGCATCCCTTTGCTTCGCTGATTTCGAACGACGACGAGGGTCTGCCTTTTGTCACCCATCTGCCGCTGCATCTGGTCGCCGAGGAAGATCGGCCCTGGCATCTGCTCGGTCATTGTGCCAGACCCAATCCCCATTGGCGCTACCTGGAAGCGCGGCCTCAAGCCGTGGTCACCTTTCTTGGGCCCCACGCTTACTTGTCACCCCAGGTCTATCCCGATCTGGCACGGGTGCCGACCTGGAACTACGTCGCGGTGCACGCCACGGTGGAAGCCCGGGTGATCCATGACCCGGATGAAAAAGACGCCTTGCTCAAAGCCTTGATCGGGGACCACGAGCCAGCCTACGCCCAACAATGGCGCGATCTGGGCACTGAATTTGCCGACAAGATGCTCAAAGGCATCGTGGCCTTCGAACTGACGCTGTCGAATTGCAATGCAAGCTCAAGCTGAACCAGCACCGCCCTGAGGCGTTTGATGCCATGCTGGCAGGCCTATGACGGCGGGTGATGAGCAGAGCCGGGCAGTGGCCCACTGGATGCGGCGCCTGAACAGCGCAGCACGGGAGTAACGCCATGCGCATCGTTTTTGGTGTCCTGAGTCTTGTTGGTGGTGCTGGGCTTTGTCAGCTGGCTAGCCCGCACCCAGGTGGAGGCGGTTAGCGACGCCTGTGTCTGTGCCGATGCCCGATGGCACGACCCAGGCGCATCCATCCCAAGCAGATTGAACAACAGTACAAGAAAGCGCTGGAAGACGCCATGGACGCTGCGCGCTCGCGCATGCCTGAAGAATGAGCGACGCTTCGCACGATGACCGCAGCTTCATGGGCCTGGCGCTGGAGCAAGCCGGGCTGCCGCCAATCGGGCGAGGTGCCCGTGGGCGCGGTGGTGGTGCACCAAGGGCGAGTCATTGCCACGGGCGCAACGCGCCGGTGGCAGACCACGACCCCAGGCCCATGCCGAGATCGTGGCTCTGCGCGCTGCGGCCCAGGCGCTGGGCAACTACCGGCTGGACGACTGTGAGCTGTTCGTCACGCTGGAGCCCTGCGCCATGTGCAGCGGGGCGATGCTGCACGCGCGGCTCAAGCGGGTGGTGTTCGGTGCAGCCGACCCCAAAACCGGTGCGGCGGGATCGGTGGTGAACCTCTTTGCCCAGCCCCAGCTGAACCACCAGACCGAGGTGGTGGGCGGTGTGATGGCAGAGGAGGGCGCGCAGCTGCTCAAAGATCTTTTTCAAGGAGCGCCGCGTGAACCCCCATCCCTTGCGTGAAGACGCCTTGCGCACACCCGACGCCCGGTTTCTCGGGCCTGCCCGACTACCCCTGGGCGCCCCACTACATCAGCGACCTGCCCAGCGCTGGACGGCTGGCGCATGCACTACCTCGACGAAGGCCCGGTCGACGCCCCGTCACCTGGCTGTGCCTGCACGGCAACCCGGCCTGGAGCTACCTGTACCGCAAGATGATTCCCGTGTTTCTTGCAGGCTGGTGGACGCGTCATCGCGCCCGACCTGATCGGTTTTGGCAAAAGCGACAAGCCCAAGAAGGACGGTGCGCACACACTTTTCCTGGCACCGGCAAGTGTTGCTGGAATTCATCGAGCGCCTCGACCTGCAACGCGTGGTGCTGGTGGTGCAGGACTGGGGCGGCCTGCTGGGTCTGACGCTGCCGATGGAGGCGCCCGAGCGCTACCAGGGTCTGCTGGTGATGAACACCACGCTGGCCACGGGTGATGTGCCGCTGTCGCCGGGCTTTCTCGCCTGGCGAGAAATGTGCGCCAAAAACCCCGAATTCGATGTGGCGCGCCTGTTTGCGCGCGGCAACCCGCACATGAGCCCGGAGGAATGTGCTGCCTACAACGCGCCGTTTCCCGACAAGGGGCACCGTGCCGCGTTGCGCCGGTTTCCCGCCATGGTGCCTGAGCTGCCGGACGATGAGGGTGCCGACATTTCGCGCCGGGCCCGCGGCTTTTTCCGCGACCGACTGGCAGGGCAAAACCTTGATGGCGATCGGGCAACAGGACCCGGTGCTGGGTGAGCCGGTGATGAGAGCGCTGGCCGGCGATTTGCGCGGGCTGCGGTGAACCCATGTTGTTGCCCGAAGCGGGCCATTTTGTGCAGGAACACGGTGAAGCAGATCGCCGAGCAAGCGGTCGCATTTTTCGGCGATGATCGAATCCTATGAGTCACATCTACATTTTCTCCCCCTCCAGTGCCGTGCGCGACAAAGCGGCTTTCCGGCGCGGTGTCAAACGCCTGCAGAAACTCTGGGGCACGAGGTGGAGGTGGACGCAGACGCGCTGTCGCAGCCACACCCGCTTTGCCGGTGACGATGCCACGCGCCTGGCCGCGATCTCGCGGGCTGCGGCGAGTGGTGCCGATGTGGCCCTGATTTCGCGCGGTGGCTACGGACTGACCCGCTTGCTGCCCGACCTGCCCTACAAGGCCATTGGCCAGATCGATCGAAAAGGGCACGCAGTTTGTGGGTTTGAGCGATTTCACGGCCCTGCAACTGCGCCTTGCTGAGCAAAACCGGGCGCCTGCACCTGGGCGGGCCCCGCGCTGGGTGAGGACTTTGGAACTGCCGAAGGTACGCCCGACGACATCATGGAAGCCTGTTTCGACGACATGGCTCTGTGGCCAGGGGGAGGGCTCGGGCTGGCGTCTGCCCAAAGGCGGATGAGCGCTAGCTTGCAGGCGCGGCTCGCCAGACCGGCGATCTCCGAGCTGGCGGTGCGCAACGCCTGCCTGTGGGGTGGCAACCTCACGGTGATGTGTTCCATGGTGGGCACGCCCTGGTTGCCCGAGATCAAAGGCGGCGTGCTGTTCCTGGAGGACGTGAACGAACATCCCTACCGCATCGAGCGGCAACTGACCCAATTGATGCACACGCGGGCATTCATCGACCGGCAGAAAGCCGTGGTGCTGGGCGCGTTCAACCGCTACAAGGCCAGCCCGCACGACAAAGGGTTCAAGCTGCAAACGGTGGTGGACTGGTTGCGCAGCAAAACGAAGACGCCGGTGCTCGACGGGGCTGCCTTTTGGTCATGTGCCCACCAAGGTGATGCTGCCGGTGGGGCGAGAAGATCGAACTGATGGTGCAGGGGCGCGATGCCCTGATGTTCTGGGGCTGAGCCCGAGAGCGCGGCGAAAGGTGGGTGGTCGGCCGGTTCAGCGCTGGCCGCGGCAGGCGTCCAGCATGCTTTTGGGCAGCAGGCCCGCGAAACGCGGGGACAGGTCGCGAACCGTTTGACACGGCCTGAACCTCGCCATGCAGGCTGCTGAGCACGGCCACCATTTCCGAACGTGCATACCAGAGCGCGTGGGCGTCGTGCAGGTACAGCAGGCGCTGCTTGAGTCTGGGGTTGAGACTCGGCGCCATCCGGCCCCAAATGCCTGAGCATGGCCTGACGAACCGGCTCCAGTGCTTCAGGCGAGTGCTTGCGCAGCTTCGAGCCCAGCAGCGCGGAGATGCTGTTACGCAATCCGGGTTTGATCCAACGCATGGGTGTTTCCTCAACGACTTGATGTCTTGTAGGTCGATCAGAAGTACGCCAGGTGGCGCCCCAGGGCAATGCTTCGCGACGTGAGTCCAAAAATACCACAGGAGAAATCAGTCACTTACCTGCCGTACCTTGAGACCTTGCATTGAAACATGAGTACCTTGTTCATAGTAAAGCGGTCGCTGAAAGGCTTGCCAGCGATGTGAACCTTAATGGAAATGACCGCCGCTGAATGCGGTTAAGACAGCGACATACCGGCGTGAGACTGGGTTTTTCCCTTGTGTATCGCACGCATTGTGTGATATGCGTCACGAACATCGCAACCGAGGCGTTTGACCGCCGTGTTAGGAAGTGCGCTAACGCTTGTGTTGTAATCCATCGCAAGATGTACAACACACCATGGCTGAACTGACGATTGCATTTGTTGATTTGACCGGCAGTGTGTCGGTATTTCGAAACGCTGGGCAATGACCGCGCCGCCAGGGCCGTGACCCGATTGACCCAATGGATTGGCTCGCGTCGGGCTTGAGCACGGTGGCAACGGTTGTCAAAATGCTGGGCGATGGCGTGTTGCTTTCGTTCAAGAACAACCGCCTGGCGGTCGAGTGCATGAGCCATATCCAGCAGGAGCATTCCGAACGCGTGGCCCGCTGGCCGAAACGGCTCAAGCTGCTGATGCAGATTGGCATGGCGCGCGGGCAGGTGGTGCAGGTGGACGGAGACTGTTTTGGCGATGCCGTCAATGTGGCTTCGCGCCTCAGCGATCTGGCCGGGCCCGAACAGATTCTGGTCAACGACAGTCGTTATCCGCAAGCTGGGTGCCCGCAACGGGGTGCGCAGCCGCAGCCTGGGGCCCATGCGCATCAAGGGGCGGGTTGAAATCCTGCGAGGTGTTTCCGCATCGAATGGCAGAGTGAAATGCTCTCCGAGTTCCTGACATTGCCGGGCGATTTGCACACCTTGAGCACAACCACGGAATCGGTGTATGGTGGCATCGAACTGGGCTGGCTGGACGCGAGCCATTCGTTCAACCTGACCGATCTGCCGGTGAAGATCGGGCGCGTGCCCGAAGCAGACTTCGTCATCAACGATCCGCGCGTCTCCCGCCTGCATGCGAGCATCGACATCCGGTCGGGCAACTACATGATCGAAGACACCAGCAGCTACGGCACCTGGGTCCGGTTTGCTGCGCAACAAGAATGTCATCACCTTGCGGCGCCAGGAATGCCTGCTGCACAGCGACGGTGAGTTTTCCATGGGCGCACCGTTCACCGACTTCAGCGCACCCACCGTGAGCTTCAGGCTGGTGGATGGCCATGTGAAGCTGGGCCATGGCCCACTTCGCGACTGATCGCTGAGCTGGTTGTCTGCATTCGACCCGCAGCGTCGCGCGATCCGCAGGCCCGTCGACAGACACTGGGGTTTCCACGATGGCAATATGCGAGCCAATGAGGAGACATACATGCGACGGATTCTGACCAGGTTTTCCTGGAGTTGTGCTGGCTGTTGCTGGTCGCGATGGCGATCGCCGCTGGGGGTTTATGTCTACCGCAGCCAGGCCGTCGTTGACGGTGACGCTGCCGCATCTCGGGCTTGCGGGGTGCCGTCGAGGTGAAGCGGGATGCGAGCGATGTGACCCACATCCTGGCCAGCGATCCCCGCGACGCCTGGATGGCCATGGGCTATGTGCATGCCCAGGAGCGGGGCTGGCAGCTGGAGTTCAACCGCCGCATCATGCGCGGCACCCTCTCGGAAGTGTTCGGTCCGGCCACGCTGGACACCGACCGCACCTTGCGCGCCCTGGGTATTCACCAGGCCGCCAGGCGCACAGCTGGCAGGGGCCACCGACAGAAGCGCGCATCGCCTTGCAAGCCTACAGCGACGGGGTGAACGCATTCTTCGCCAACCGCCGCAGGCCTTGTCGCCGGAGTTCCAGGTGCTTGGGCATCGACCCCCGTGAAGCAGCGGCCGCCGGGCAGCTATTGGGAGCCGGTGGACAGCGCGGCCTGGTCGCTGATGATGGCGCTGGATCTCGGGCGGCAACTGGGGCAACGAGGTGGCCCGACTGACCGCCTTGCAGGTGCTGGACACGCCCGCGCTCTGGGCAGCTCTTTCCACCCTATCCGGGCGAAACGCCGGCGGCCACAGCCGATCTGGCCAAGCTCTACCGCGAGCTCGGGGTCTTCCGCCCGACAGCCGCAGCCCACCGCATCGATGGCGCCAGCCGACGACAAGGCCAGTCGCTGGCGCAAGCATCGGCCAAGCCATGCGAGGCCTGGACGCGCGAGCTGGGCAACGTCGAAGGCAAGGGCTCCAACAACTGGGTGGTCGACGGCTCGCGCACTGTCAGCGGCAAGCCCTTGCTGGCCAACGACCCGCACCTGGGTCTGAGCGCGCCGGCCATCTGGTACTTTGCCCACCTGCAGGCGCCCGATGTGGAGTGGACTGAAGGGCATGGACGCCATCGGCGCGACGTTGCCGGGCACGCCTTTCGTGGTGCTCGGTCGCACGCCCGAAGTGGCCTGGGGCTTCACCAACACCGGCCCCGATGTGCAGGACCTGTATCCTGGAGCAGATGCAATCCCGGCAACCCCAGCCAGTACCGGGTGCCCTCACCGAGGGCCAGGAGCCTGGCCTGGGCCGATTTCGAAACCCGCACCGAGACCATCCGCGTCAAGGGCCAGGCCGACGAGACAGATGACGGTGCGCACCATCGCGCCATGGACCGGTGATCAGCGACGTGCCGGCCGCACCCAAGATCTGATCGACAGCAGCCGCTACGCGCTGGCCCTGCGCTGGACCGCGCTCGATCCGGACAACCACAACGTCCAGGCCTCGCTGGAGTCGAACCGGGTGCGGTCGGTGGACGAACTGATCGCAGGCTTTCAGCCATTTTTACGCGCCGATGCAAAACGTGGTCATGGCCGACCGCACCGGGCGCATCGCCTACAAGGCCGTGGGCATGATGCCATTGCGTGCGCCAGACAACGACATCCGCGGCGTGGCACCTGCGCCCGGGCTGGGAGGCGCGCTACGACTGGACAGGGCTGGTTGCCCTACGAGGAGACGCCCGAAGACGACGGCAGCCAGGGCTGGATCGCCACGGCCAACCAGCGCATCCACGGGCCGGACTACCCCCACTTTCGTGACCCAGGACTGGGCGCCGCCTTACCGCAAGGAGCGCATCGACAGCCTGCTGGCGCAAACGCCCCAAGCACACCCTCGCGACTTTCCAGGCCGATGCACGGGGATCAGACTTCGCATCGCCACGCTGCGCTTGTTGCCGTATCTGCAGAAGACCCCGTCGTCGACCATCCGCTCGCCGCGGCGGCGCAAAAAGCGCTGGCCGATTTTGACGGCGATCATGGCCAGGACAGCGCGGCGCCCTTGATTTACACGGCCTGGGTCGACGAGTTCACCCGCGGCGTGATTGGCGGGCGGCTGGGGCAGGCACGGTTTGAGGCGCTGTACGGCAAGCGCCTGTTTCGCAACGCGGTGGAAGACATTCTGGAGCGCGACGACGCCGCCTGGTGTGGCTCTGGCGGTTGCTGCCCTGCCAGCACCGCGGCGCTGGACCGTGCGCTGGACCGTTTGAAGGTCATGCAAGGCGATGACGTTGCCGCCTGGCGCTGGGGCGAGGCCCATCCGGCGATTTCGATTCACCGGCCGTTCAGCAACGTGGGTGCGCTGGCGCCGCTTGTTTGAGGTGCGCATACCCACTGGCGGTGATCCGTTCACGGTCAATGTGGGCCAGTACCACCTGGACAAGGCGATGCGCCTTTTGCCAACCGCCATGCGGCCAGCCTGAGAGCCATCTACGACCTGGCCGACCCCGAGCAGTCGGTGTTCATGTACCAGACGGGGCAAGACGGCAATGTGCTGTCACCCCGCTACCGCGACATGAGCGATGGTTGGGCCGCCGTGCAATACCGGGCACTGCAGATGCAGCCGGAACGAATGGCGCACAGCCTGATGTTCACCCCCTGACAAGGGAGCAGACGCCATTCGAATCGCCGGATGCGAGCGACTTGATCACAAGACGCCCGGGGGCGATCAGGCCGCTCTGTTCAACTGGTTGGAGCTGAAGCTGGCGATGGCCGTGTCGCTGTAGAGCTTTGAGGCGCTGCCCATTTGGGTGCTGAATTGCTTCGCAAAAGCGGTGATCTCGGTGTCGCTGAGCTGGCCGTTGGCATCGCTGTCGACCGTGCCCAGCAAGGCCTGCATGGCGTCTTCGTTCAATGGACCGGTGGCGCTGGTATCTGCCATGGCCACAGCCTGATCGGTGGAGTCGGTGGAATCGCTTGCCAGCGTGGTCTCCGCAGACTCGCTGCTGCCAGCCGAAATGCCAAACTCTGCCATGGAAATGTTGCCGTCACCGTCGACATCCAGTTCGGCGAAACGCTTTCAGTCGCCGCGGGTCTGCACGAAGGCGTCTGTGTTGCTGCCACCCGAAAACATGTTCTGCAACATCTGACCGACTTCGCTGCCTGTCAATGAACCGTTGCCGTCAGCGTCCACGCGGCGAACATCGCGTCGGCATTGTTGCCCGAATCCACACCCAGCTTGGCGCCCACTTGCTCCAGCGCCGACTGGAACTCGCTCTTGCCCACCATGCCATCGGCGTCGGTGTCCATTTTCTTGTGCATCTTGTCCTGCAGGTAGTTGGCTGCGACAGCGCGAGGGGCGAAAAGATGCCAGCGAAGTTGTTGCTGCTGGTCGATTCGGTGGTGGTCATGGTGGTTCCTTTTCAACGAGGCGAAGGGAAGGGCGGGAAGCCACGTGCCCCTATGGTGCTGAGAAAAGGCGGCGCAGCAAGCGCGGCAACAACGGCCAAAGTACCCGGCTTTTTCCAGCCGTTTGCGGCGCCTTACTTGAGATTACCCGAGAGGAACTGGGCGAGGCGCTCGCTCTTGGGATGCGACAGCACCTCGGTGGGCACGCCTTGCTCTTCGATCCGTCCCTGGTGCAGAAAGATCAGGTGGTTCGACACCTCGCGGGCAAAGCCCATTTCGTGCGTCACCACCACCATGGTGCGGCCTTCTTCGGCCAGGGTGCGCATCACCCGCAGCACCTCGGTGACCAGCTCGGGGTCGAGCGCGCTGGTGGGCTCGTCGAACAGCATCACCTCGGGCTCCATCGCCAGGGCGCGGGCGATGGCCACGCGCTGCTGCTGACCGCCCGACATGTGGGCCGGGTACTTGCCTTCCACGTCTTTCAGGCCCACTTTGTCGAGGTACTTGCGCGCCACGGCAACGGCTTCGTCTTTGCTCTTGCCCAGGACATGCATGGGTGCTTCGATCACGTTTTCCAGCACAGTCAGGTGCGACCAGAGATTGAAGTGCTGAAACACCATGGCCAGCTTGGCGCGCGCGCGCTGGAGCTGCTTGTCATCGGCGGCCTTGAGCATGCCGTCTTTGGCGGTGACCAGCCTGAGCTCTTCACCGGCGACGATCAAGCGGCCTTGCTGTGGACGCTCCAGCAGGTTCATGCAGCGCAAAAAAGTGGATTTGCCTGAGCCCGAAGAGCCAATGATGCTGATCACGTCGCCGGCCTTGGCGGTGAGCGACATGCCCTTGATCACTTCGTGCGAGCCGTAGCTCTTGCGGATGTCGATGGCTTCGAGTTTGGTGGTCATGGGCAGATGGTTGTTCGAGCGTTTCGACAGTTCAAGGGCTGAGCAGATTGCCAGCGCGGATGGGCGTTTGTGCCCGCCACGCGGCACAGCTCCAGGTTGGCCGTGGCCCAGCGCAGGCTGTGGCGTGCGTAGAGCAACACCGTCGATGGAGGCCATCACCGGTGTCGAGCGGTTGGTCAAGGGGTCGACCACATGGGCCAGCGTCTTGCCCCGCAACCACGTGGTCACCTGGCTTGACGAGAAAGCCGATCACGCCAGGGTGGGGCGCATGCAGCGATTCGGTACCGGTCAGCGGCGTGGCCTCGCACAACGGCGTCTGGCAGCGGTGGCGCAGTGCCGGCGACGATGCCGCGGTGTTGCAGGAAACTGGAAGATGGCCTGTGCATCCTGCGCGGCCAGGGCGCTCGACACATCGAGCTGGCCACGCAGCTCCACGGTCGTGCTGGCGCAGGCCATCGGCACGGGGAGCGTCGAGCCAAAGTGTTCTGCAGGCGCCACCAGGGGCCCGACAAGCGCTTCGTCAAACGAAATGGACCACCGCCTGAGCCTTTGGCCCACAGCACCGCCTGGGCGCCCAGGTAGCGGCCAGCGGCATCATCTGGTCGAGCATGGCTGCTCGACGTACATGTGCAGCGCGGCTTCAAAGTCGCAATGCAGATCGAGCACCACATCGGCGTCGTGGGACAGCAGCATCAGCGTGTTGCGCAGGCTTTGCAGCTCCGTGGCCGGCACCTCGGCCATCAAGGCTTCGCGCATGGCCTGGCGGATGGTCCGCTTGTTGGCGTCTGCGTCGTGCCCCAGTGAACGGTTCGATCTTGTCTTTCACCAGCTCGAAAAAATCGGGGTAGTTGCGGTTGAAGTTCTCCATGCTGGCCAGCTCGAAACCGGCCCAGCTGGTAGTGCATGGTGGTCTGGTTCAGGCCGATGGGATTGGCCAACGGCACAAGCACCACTTCGCCCAGCGATCTCACCACGCGCCTCGGCGGCTTCCAGCAGGCCGCGAAGGTGGTGGGCCACCAGCATGCCCGGCAATTCATCGGCGTGCAGACTGGCCTGCACATAGGCTTTTTCGCCCCGCGCCGGCGTGTCCAAAGTGCAGGCTGGTGAGCGTGCGCTGGGTGCCCAGAGCAGGGGAGAGGAGGGGGTGAAAATGGGTTTGCATCGAGAACAGGGCCTTCATTGCTGAAGCGCAAAGGCTTCAATGGGCGCGTGGCTTCAGGTAGGCCAGGAAGCGGCGCTCAAGCAGGCGGAACACATACACCAGGGCGAAAGTCAGAATGAAATACAGCACCGCCACCGCGATGAACGGCTGGAACGCCAGGTAGTAGGTCTTGTAGATCGCATAGGCCGCGTTCGTCAAATCGTACAAAGCCGGCACCACGCTGGCAAGCGAGGTGGCGTGCAGCATCATGACCACTTCGTTGGAGTAGCCGGGCAGGGTGCGGCGCAGCGCACTGGGCAACACCAGGCGAAACATCATGTTCCACTTGCCGAAACCTGCGGCCTGAGCGGCCTCGATTTCACCGGCAGGCGTTTCCTTGATGGCGCCGGCCAGCATCTCGATGGTGTAGGCGCTGGTGTTCAATGTGAAGGCCAGAACGGCGCAGAAGAACGGTTCCTTGAACCAGGTCAAGGGCCAGGTGGTGTCCCACAGCGCCTGCACCCATTCGAGCTGGGCAATGCCGTAGTAAATGAAATACACCTGAATCAGCAGTGGCGTGCCGCGGATCACATAGGTGAACAACCAGACCGGGCCAGACACCCAGCGGCTGCTGGAAACCCGCATGAGCGTCGAGCGGCAAGGTCAGCAAGCCGCCTGCAACCAGGCTCACGGCCAGCAACTCCATCGTGGCCCAGAAGCCCACCCAATACAGATGCAGGTTCTGCGGCTCGAAGATGATGGCGAACTTGTCCATCAGAAGTTGCCTCGCTTGACCCCGACCGAGTAACGTGCCTCAGCCTTGCGCAGCAGCAGCAGGCTGACGGAAGAAATCATCAAGTAGAGAAAGCCGGCAAAGGCCATGAAGATGATGGCCGCGCCCGGAATCTCGCCGCGCGCTGCTGCACCCGCCTGTTTGGCCAGGTTGGTGATATCGGCCAGGCCGATCACCGAGACCAGCGCGGTCGACTTGAGCAATACCAGCCAGTTGTTGGTGAAGCTGGGCAGCGCGAACCGCACCATCTGCGGCAGCACCATTCGACGGAATGTGTAAAAACGGCTCATGCCGTAAGCCCAGCCGGCCTCCGACTGGCCTTTGGGCACGCTCATGATGGCGCCGCGAAACGTCTCGGTCATGTAGGCGCCATAGACGAAACCGATGGTCAGGACCCCGGCGACAAAGGGGTTGATCTGCGGGCCGCTGCGGTAACCGAGCGCCTCGGCAATGTCATTGACCAGAATCTGGCCACCAAAATACAAGAGCAGCATCCACACCAGATCCGGCACGCCCCGGATCACCGTGGAATAAATGTCGCCGATCCAGTTGAGCAAACGGTACGGCGAAAGCTTGGCAGCCGCACCCGAGCAAACCCAGGACCGAAGCGAAACACCAGGGCGCCCAGTGCCACGCCAATGGTGACCATGAGGCCCTGGAGGATGTTCAGAAAGTAGGTGGTCATCGAGAGGTTGAAGTCACTGTTTTCCAGGTGTGGATTCGATACCGGCCAGACATTTCGCCTGGCCGACACCCTCAAAAAATGGCCAACGGTTCTCTAACGAATCACTGACTGAAGGGCAGGGGGCAAGCGCTTGAACGCCCGCTCCCCTGAACTTGGAAGCTGACCAGCGATCAGGAACCCCAGAGGTCCACGCCTGGCACGTGCTTTTCAGCAATGGCTTGCCATTTGCCGTTGTCGCGGATGGCCTTGATGCCTGCGTCCAGCGCATCGCGCAATGCCGTGTCTTCCTTGCGCAACGCCACACCGGCGCCAGCGCCGAAGTACTTGGCGTCAAATTCCACCGGAATGCGTGCGCCAGCACAGGCGTAGCCTTCGCCATCTGGCGTCGACAGGAAGCCGCCGTTGACTTCAACCACGTCGGCCACGGTGCCGTCCAGACGGCCCGATTTGATGTCGAGGTAGACCTGATCCTGGGCGTCGTAAGGCACGATGGTGGCGCCTGCGGGCTGCAGTTCACCCATGGCGTACTTCTCCTGGGTCGAGGCCTTGAGCACGCCCAGCTTCTTGCCCTTGAAGTTGGCGGCTTCTGCGCCCAGGTTCAGGTCGGCCTTCACGACCACGCACGAAGGCGTGTTGTAGTACTTGCCCGTGAAGTCCACCGCCTGCTTGCGCTCTTCGGTGATCGACATCGAGGAAATGATGACGTCGTACTTCTTGGCTTGCAGGCCAGGAATCATGCCGTCCCATGCCTGCTCGACGAAACACGCACTTGCTCTTGAGCTCTTCGCACAGTGCCTTGGCCACGTCCACGTCGAAGCCGGCAGGTTCGCCCGCATCGGTCTTGTAGGTGAAAGGCTTGTAGGTGGCATCGATGGCCACACGCAGTTCAGGCCACTGGCTGGCCGCTGGTGCTGCAGCAGGGGCTGCTGCGGTTGCGGTTTCGGCTGCCGGTGCGGCTGGCGCTTCGGTCTTTCCGCATGCCACCAGGCTGGCGGCGCCGATCAGGCTCAAAGTGAGAAACAGTGCTTCATGAAATCCTCGAAGGAAAAGGGAATGGGATCGGCAGGTACGCCAAGGTTCCCACCGGGGTGGTTGATTGTAGGTCTGACATCACGGGTTCCAACTTGGTGCATGCTGGTGTTTCCCCGCATACGCCACCTCAGTGGCTGCAATTCTTGTGCCGTGCCTGGCAGCGCTGGATGCAAAGGTCAACAGGTGGGGTGGGAAGGTTTGAGGTGGATGGCGCTGTGACCAGCTTTGGCCATTCGGGACTGCCTGTATTTAACTTAACATAATATACATCGTAGAATTCACAAACAAACCGACAAGGCCTTCGGGTGCCATGCCACCGGATGCACCTCAATCCTCCACAAACGCTTCTTCACGCTTGCGTCTTGATCGACGGCAACAAGACCACCAGCAGCAGATCAGCCGCGATCAGCAGCAACGTCGCCGACATCGGTCGGGTCACGAAGACGGTCCAATCGCCGCGTGCGATCAACAACGCACGGCGCAGGTTTTCTTCCATCAATGGGCCCAGGATCAACCCCAGCAACAGCGGCGCTGGCTCACAGCCCAGTTTGATGAACAGGTAGCCAATAAAACCGAAGCGCCGCGACCATCCAGATGTCGAAGCTGTTGTTGTTCGTCGAATAGACACCCACCGCACAAAACAACACGATGGCTGGGAACAGCAGCCGGTATGGCACTTTGAGCAACTTCACCCACAGGCCGATCAACGGCAGGTTCAGCACCACCAGCATGGCATTGCCGATCCACATCGACGCCACCAGTCCCCAGAACAGTTCCGGGTTGCTGGTCATGACCTGCGGCCCAGGCTGGATGTTGTGAATGGTCATGGCGCCGACCATCAGCGCCATCACCGCGTTGGGCGGAATGCCCAGTGTCAGCAACGGAATGAACGAGGTCTGGGCGCCAGCGTTGTTGGCAGCCTCGGGCGAGGCCACGCCGCGGATATTGCCTTCTCCAAAAGGTACTTCGCCGGGATGCAACTTGGTCTTTTTTTCAATGGTGTAGGCCGTGAAGGCCGACAGGAGTGCACCACCGCCGGGTAGACACGCCCAATACCGAGCCCAGCGCGGTACCACGCAACACCGCTGGAATCATGCGCTTGAAGTCGGTCTGCGGTGGGCATGATGCCTTTCACCTCGCCCGTGAACACCTGGCGCTCGTCATCGGGCCGTGGACAGGTTGCTGATGATTTCGCCGTAACCGAACAGGCCCATGGCAATGGCCAGGAAGCTGATGCCGGTCGGTCAGTTCGGGCACATCGAAGCTGAAGCGCACCACGCCGGAGTTCACGTCGGTGCCCATCATGCCCAGCAACAGACCCAGCACAACCATGGCCAGCGCTTTGAGCAAAGAACCAGATGCCAGCACCACCGCGCCGATCAAACCCACGACCATCAAGGAGAAATACTCTGACAGGGCCGAACTGGATGCGCCAACTCGGTCAGCGGGGCGGCAAAAGCCGCCAGGATCAAGGTGCCCACGCACCCGGCAAAGAACGAGCCCAGCCCTGCGGCAGCCAGCGCGGGACCTGCCCTGCCCTTGCGCGCCATCTGGTAGCCGTCGATCACGGTGACCACCGACGACGCCTCCCCGGGCAGATTGACCAGAATCGCAGTGGTGGAGCCGCCGTACTGTGCGCCGTAATAGATGCCGGCCAACATGATCAACGCGGCCAAGCGGATCGAGCCCATAGGTGACGGGCAGCAGCATGGCGATGGTGGCCAGCGGGCCGATGCCGGGCAAGATGCCGATCAAGGTGCCCAGCAGGCAGCCCGACCAATGCGTAAAGCAGGTTTTGCAGCGTGAACGCGGCGCCAAAACCAAGCGACAAATGGTTGATCAGGTCCATTGCCAAGTGCACGCCCTCAAGCGGTGCATGAACGCAGGCCACACCGGGAACTGCAGGTTCAGGCCGAGCACGAACACCAGGTAGCTGCCCATCGCCAGAACCACCCCTGCACCAGCGCCTCCGTCCAGCTGAAGCCTTTGCGCGCCATGCTGGCCACCACGGTCATCACCACGATCGCCACCCACATGCCCATGGCAGGCAGCCCAATGGAGGGCAAACCCACCAGCAAGACGCCGAACAACACGTTGGCCAACACGATGCAAATCAGGGGACGCCACGCCCATGGACCGATCATTCGCAGCTCGGCATTTGGATGGCCAAACGCATTGGCCGTGATGGCAACACCCAGGCCCACCAAAAGCAAGCCCAGTACCAAAGGAAAGTAGCCTGGCCCCATCTGGGCTGCCGCTACCGATGTCGTAGTTGGTCGCACCCCACGCGAAGGCGCCGCCCACGTGCAAAACAACAGGCCAGCGTAAAAGTCCTGGGTGTTCTTCAGTGCCATTGACACCCCTTGTCGCGCACCAGTGCCGCAGCGGTCTGGAAAGCGCTCACAAACCTTACCAGCGCCCATTGCTGGTTTTGGCCCGCATGAACGACGCGATCAGATCGGCCTGATCGTTGCGCCCTGCGCTGCGCGCGAAATCCACAGCGGTCAGGCCCTGTTCGTTGCGCAGGCTGGGGTCGGCGCCCTCCTCCAGCAACAAACGAACGGCATCGGCATGGCCGTAACGCGCCGCCATCATCAAAGGCGTGGTTCTGTTGGGCGACTCTGCATCGATATAGGCATGGTGTTCCAGCAGCAAGGCGACCATGGCTTTGCTCTCGGGCTCGCCATTGGAGCAGGCGTAGTGCAGAGGTGTCCAGCCGGGCTTGTTGACCTCCGCATTGCGCTCGATCAGCTCGCGCGCAAGCGCCAGATGTCCCTTGAGCGCTGCCATCATCAGCGGGCTCTCGCCATTTTTGTTTCGGGCCTCGATCTCGACGCTGCGCTGTTTCATCAAAAACCTCGCCACCTTCAGCGAACCTTCCTTCGCAGCGATCAGCAGTGCTGTCTGGCCATCTTCGTCTCGAGCGCCCACATTGAGACCCTTTAGCACCATGGTCACGACCGCGGATTCATCGTCCATAGCGGCGGCGCGAAACAAATCATTGCGGGTTTCGGCAAAGCCCGTCGATGGCCAGGCCATGACCCCCGCAGCGACCAAGCACGCAACAACAACCGATCGAACCGCTCTGTAGAACATGCTCAGGCCTCCAAAACCCGGGAGAACAACACATCGACGTTCGCCGCCGTGGCCTCGGCCACCGCTTCCACGCTCAAGCCCTTGATCTCGGCAATTTGCCGCGCCACATGGGGCACATAGGCTGGCGAGTTCGTTTTTCCGCGGTGCGGCACTGGGGCAAGGTAAGGGCTGTCGGTCTCGATCAGCAGACGGTCGAGTGGCACAAACCTGGCCACATCGCGGATGTCGCTGGCGCTCTTGAACGTCAGAATGCCCGAAAAAGAAATGTAGAAATCCAGATCCAGCGCCGCGCGGGCCACGGCTTCGGTCTCTGTGAAGCAATGAAACACGCCACGCGACCGCGGGTGTTCAGAGCCGCTCTGGCTGCCGAAGCCGCCCTGCTCACGCAGGATGGCCAGCGTATCGTCTGAGGCGCTGCGGGTGTGGATGACCAGCGGCAAATCCGTTTGTCGACCCGCATCGATATGGGTACGGTAGCGCTGGCGTTGCCACTCCATGTCGGCCACAGAGCGGCCATTCAAGCGGTAGTAGTCAAGGCCGGTCTCACCGATGCCCACCACCCGTGGCAAGGCGGCGCGGGTCAGCAAATCGTCGAGCGTAGGCTCCTGAACGCCTTCGTTGTCGGGGTGCACCCCCACGGTGGACCACAGCTGGGCGTTGCCCGTGGCCAGCGCGTGCACATCGGCGAACTCTTCCAGTGTGGTGCAGATACACAGGGCCCTGCTGACCTGGGCCTCGGCCATCTTTTCAAGGATCGAGGGCAGCTGCGCGCGCAGTTCGGGAAAACTCAGGTGGCAATGGGAGTCGGTAAACATGGATCGACCAGGCGTTGAGCCTGCTGGTTGGTGCCCGCCAATGACTGCCCCGGAAGGCAGTGCCTCAGATGGTCTGGGTTGGGCGGTCGGAACCCAAGGCCGAACCGAGCAGTTCTTCGATCTTGAGTTTGAGCTGGCGGGATTTGTCGTCGGCAGGAAATCGAATCCCCACGCCCTGGGTTCGACCGGCGGCAGCTTTGGGGGGCGTGACCCAGGCCACTTTGCCGGCCACCGGGTAGCGCTGCGGATCATCGGGCAGGCTGAGCAAAACGTAGACATCGTCGCCAAGCCGGTAGTCCCGCGAGGAGGGAATGAAAATTCCACCGTCGGCAGAACAAAGGAATGTAAGCCGCGTAAAGTGCCGCTTTTTCCTTGATGGACAGCTGGATGACACTGGGGCGTGCCGTAGGGCTCGCGGCGGCTGGATGGGTGCTCATGAGACTCAAGTTTAGCGGCAAACGGCTTGTTCAAGCGGCTCGTTTTTCAGGGGCGAGCACTTCGCGGGTTCGCGCAGCCCAGGCTTCCTGCATCAAACCGGCAGAATAAGGGTGCTCGACCGATCGCGCTGCCTGCATCAAATCGCGCGACCAACGTGCCAGAACGCCCCAGCGGGGGGCGACCGGCGGCAAGCTGTCCACGGCAAAAAAGCGCGGTGGGGCCTGAGAGGCCAGGGCCATCAGGTCGTGGCAAAGCTTTTGCATCACATCGAGCTGTTGATCGGGCGCCCACTTGGCCAGCAAACTCCAGTCGCCACGGGCCATGGCGGCGGGTAAAGCGTCCCACTGCTTGGGATCCCAGCCCGTGCGCAGCCAGCTCAGGGCTTGCTCTGGCCTGCCACCGACCGCGCGAAGACAGGTTCGCAGCGCATCGTCGGTGGGCGATTTGGCACCCAGTGCTTGCTTGATCCAGTGCAGCGCATCGGCTTCTGCCGGCCAGACCATGGCGTGCGACTGGCAGCGGCTGCGCACCGTGGGCAGCAGTTGATGGGTGGCCTCGCAGGCCAGAACCAGGCGCGTGTCGCCCGCCGGTTCTTCCAGCGTCTTGAGCAGGGTGTTGGCCGTCTCGGTGTTCATGCGCTCGGCCGGGTAGACCAAGCACGGCCATACCGCGTCCGCGCGCGCTGGTGCGCTGTGCAAAACCAACCGTTTCACGCATGGCATCCACGCGGATCTCCTTGCTGGGCTTGCGGCTCTTGTCGTCGATGTCTTTCTGCGCCTTCTCCGACAGCGGCCAGCCGAGCTCCAGCGCCACGGTTTCGGGCATCAGCACCGACAAATCAGGGTGTGCACGGGTGTCGACCAGATGGCAGCTGCGGCACTCGCCGCAAGCGCCTGCCTCGCTGGGCGCCTCGCACAACCAGGCCTGAACCAGCGCCAGGCCCAATGCGTACTGACCCAGACCCGAAGGCCCTTCCAGGTGCCAGGCGTGGCCGCGCTGACGCAGCAAATGGGCCAATTGGGTTTGCAGCCAGGGGGCCAGGGTGTCGGGCTTGCTCATCGCTTCAGCCAGCCGCGCTGATCAAACTGGGCCAACAGGTCGCCCCAAACCGCCTCGCGTGGCTGCTCGGCGTTGAGGCGGGCAAAGCGTTCAGGCGCTGCCATGGCTCGGGCCGAGTAGCCGTTGGCCACGGCACGGAAAAACGCCACCGGCTGTGCTTCGAAGCGGTCGGGCGTGCGGGCGTCGGCCAACCGGGCTGCGGCCACTTCGGGCGCGATGTCGAACCACACGGTGAGATCGGGCTGGCGCAGTGCCCCCCCTTGAAGCGCAGGCGTGGTTTGCACCCATTGCTCCAGCGTCGTCAGCACCGCCAGATCAAATCCCCTGCCCCCTCCCTGGTAGGCAAAGGTGGCGTCGGTGAAGCGGTCACACAGCACCACGTCGCCGCGTGCCAGCGCGGGCTCGATGACCGTCAACAAGTGGTCGCGGCGGGCGGCGAACACCAGCAGCGATTCGGTGAGCGGGTCCATGGCGTCGTTCAGCACCATGGCGCGGAGCTTTTCGGCCAGGGGGGTGCCGCCGGGTTCGCGGGTCAGGGTGACGTTGCGACCTTGCGCCTTGAACGCGTCGGCCAGGCCGGCGATGTGGGTGGACTTGCCCGCGCCATCGATGCCTTCAAAGGAAATGAACAGGCCAGCGGGGGCCGTGGGCGTCGGGTTCATGGGCTTCAACGGTTCAGGATGTAGCGGCGCACCGCGGAGTTGTGTTCTTGGAGCGAACCACTGAAGTGGCTGCTGCCGTCCCCACGGGCCACGAAATACAGGGCCTGCGTGTCCGCGGGCTGCACCGCGGCCAGCAGCGAGTTCCAACCAGGCATGGAGATGGGCGTGGGCGGCAGGCCCGCACGGGTGTAGCTGTTGTAGGGGGTGTCGGTCTGGAGGTCGCGGCGGCGCAGGTTGCCATCAAACCGTTCCCCGAGCCCGTAGATCACTGTGGGGTCGGTTTGCAGGCGCATGCCGATGCGAAGCCGGTTGTTGAACACGCCACCGATCATGGCGCGGTCTTCCTCTGCACCGGTCTCTTTCTCGATGATGCTGGCGAGAATCAGCGCCTCTTCAGGTGACTTCAATACCGAAGCAGGGCTCTTTTGTGCCCAGGCTTCGGCCAGGCGCGCCTGCATGGCCTGCGCAGCTTGCTTCAACACGCTGGAGGCGGGCGCGTTGCGCGCCACGCGGTAGGTGTCGGGGAAGAACTGGCCTTCAGGGTGCCGCCCGGGCAGACCGATCAGCGCCATGATGGCCTCGTCGTTCAGGCCTTCCAGGTCTTGTTTCAGCTCTTTGCTCGCGCGCAAAGCCGCAAAGGTTTCGCGGCTGTTCCAGCCTTCGAGCAGCGTGATGCTGCGAAGGGCCTGTTCACCGCGCACCATCTGGTCGAGCAAGCTCAAGGGCGTGGCCCCGGGTTCGATTTCGTAGAAACCCGCCTTGATGTCTGCGCCCCGCCCCGAGGCACGGAACCAGGCGTACAGCACCGTGGGCGACACATCCACACCCGCCCGCGCCACCGCTCGGGCCACTGCCCGCGAGGAGCTGCCAGGCGCAACCTCCAACGCCAGTGGCGCTTCGATGCGAGCGCCCCCCTGGGCCACCAAAGGTTGCTGCACCCACCACCAGCCGGACGCCACCAGGGCAATGAGGGCCATGGCGGGCAGCAAAATCAAGACAACAAACAGGCGTTTCAAGAGCAGACAATACAGTGGATACAGACAGGGGTACAGCGCCAGCGAGCGGCGTTGGGCCCGGCGGAGCATGATAATCCACAGGCCCAGGCGGCCCGAGTGAGTTGAACTGGGCTGCGCCCGCGGCTCGGCGGTTCTCCAACGCCTGCCTCATGTCCCTGCCTACGACTCTTCCCTGCCTGCCATGACCCATCCCTCCCCCACGCCAAGTTCGACCCAACCCGCCCCGTATGGCGCAGTGATGTGCGATCACCTGGGTGTTATCCGGGTCGAGGGCGAAGACGCGGCGAAATTTCTGCATGGTCAATTGACCCACGACTTCGTCTTGCTCGACAGCCAACATGCCCGGCTGGCCTCGTTTTGCTCCCCCAAAGGCCGCATGCAGGCCAGTTTCGTGGGCTTCAAGCGGCCCGATGGCGCCATCTTGCTGGTGTGTTCGCGCGACCTGCTCGCCACCACGCTCAAACGCCTGAGCATGTTTGTGATGCGCGCCAAAGCCAAGTTGAGCGATGCCAGCCATGAGCTGTGCGTCTGGGGCCATGCGGGTTCGGCGGTTGCCAGCGACTTGCCCGCCGCCCCCTGGAGCCTCATGCACGCCCAGGATGGCAGCGACTGGGTGCGCCTGTACCCGGGACAAGGCGTGGCACGCGCCCTGCGTGTGGCGCCCATGGCGGCGCCTGCGACCACGGAGAAGCTGCTGACCATCAGCGATTGGCAGTGGCTGGAGGTGATGAGCGGCGTGGTGGGCATCACCCAGCCGATCTTCGAAGCCTTCGTGCCCCAGATGCTGAACCATGAATCGGTGGACGGCGTGAATTTCAAGAAAGGCTGCTATCCCGGCCAGGAGGTGGTGGCGCGCAGCCAGTTTCGCGGCACGCTCAAACGGCGCGCCTACATCGTGGCCAGCGAGGGCCCACTGACGGTGGGGCAGGAGGTGTTCCATGTCAGCGACGCCGAGCAGCCCTGTGGCACGGTGGCCGCCGCAGCCCCCTCACCGGCCGGTGGCTGGAATGCGGTGGTCTCCATGCAAGTGAGCGCGGCAATGGGCGGTGAACTGCGTGCCGGCAGCGGCGTTGGCCCAGTGGTGGTGCCCCTGCCCCTGCCCTACCCGCTGCTCGAGGACATCTGACTTTTTCGGAACAGCGCCATGTGCCTGATTGCCTTCGCCATCGGCGCCCACCCGGAGGTGCCGCTGTTGATTGCCAGCAACCGCGACGAGTTCTTTGACCGCCCCACCCTGCCGCTGCACCGCTGGGCGCTGCCCAATGGCCGCGAGGTTGTGGGTGGACGCGATCAGCGCGACGGCGGCACCTGGCTGGGCGTGAGCACGCAGGGCCGCGTGGCGATGTTGACCAATGTTCGCTCGGCCCACATGCCGAGCGCCGCGCGCAGCCGGGGTGCATTGGCCAACCGTTGGCTGGCTGGCGATCTGGGGTGGGCAGAGTTGCTCTGCGGCATCGACCCGGCCGACTTCGGGGGGTTCAACCTGGTGGTCGGCGATGCCATGGCAGACATCTGGGGCTGGATGTCGAACCGTGACCCGGCCAACCCCCATGGCGATGCGGCGCCTCAGCTGTTCAGCCGCTTGCTGTCAGCGGGCCTGTACGGCCTGTCCAATGCCACGCTGGACACTGGCTGGCCCAAAACCCTGTTGCTGAAAGAGGCGCTGAAAGAGGCATTGCACAACCCTTTCGAAGCGCATCAGGAAACCCGGTTGTTGCATGCACTGGGCACCCAGGCCCATGTTGACGGCGACGCATTGCCCTCGACCGGCGTGCCGCTCGATTGGGAGCAGCGCCTGTCCAGCCCTTTTGTCGACATGCCCGAGCGCGGCTACGGCACGCGCAGCAGTTTGCTGGTGCGGGTTGCCCAAAAGCCGCCAGCCCGCGAGGCTGCGCTGGGCTGGCAACTGACGCTCGATGAGTGGACGCACGGCATCCGGCCCGAAGACCGGGCCGTCTGGCGCGGCGACCAGCGCCGCTGCGAAACCATCCATTGGTAGGCGGCTCAGTTGAGCGCCAATGACATGGTGACGTGCGGAATGCCCGCTTCCTCAAAGGGCAGGCCCTCGCGAATGAAACCCAGGCGGTCATAAAACCCCTCGGCGCTGCGCTGGGCATGCAAGACCACGCGCTGGTCGCCGCGACCGCGGGCCGTGTCCAGCAATGCATCCAGCACCTGACGGCCCAATTGGCCGCCCCGCAAGACGCGGTTCACGGCCATGCGCCCGATTTTGGCTTCACCAGGTTTCTCGCCAGGCAACAGGCGCCCTGTGGCCACCGCCAGCCCCATGGGGTTGTAGGCCACGGCATGAACGGCCTGGGCATCGGCCGCGTCCCATTCGAGCTCCTTGGGAATGCGTTGCTCGTTGACAAACACCTCGCTGCGGATGGCCTGGGCGTCTGGCCCCAGCGTTGCCCAGTCGCCGACTTTCACGCTCACCACCGATCCGCCCGCCTCGTAGCTCGACAGAATATTTCGCAGGATATCGGGTACGGGCCGCGACTTCTGCGTGGCCGGATCGGCGAACACATAAACGATTTCTCCCGAAATCAAATGCTCCTCACCACGGAAGATGGCGCCTGTGAACACCATGGACGATGAGCCAATGCGGCTGCACTTCATGGCCACTTCGACCTGATCGTCCACCCTGGCCGAGGCATGAAACTCCACGGTGGCCTTGACCACGTACAGATCGCCTTCCAGCGCATCCATCGCGTCCTGGTACGGCAGCGCCAGCGCGCGCCAGTAGTCGGCGATCGCGGTGTCGAAATACATCAGGTAATGGGCGTTGAACACGATTTTCTGCATGTCCACCTCGGCCCAGCGCACGCGCAGGCGGTGAAAAAAGCGGAAATCGCTGCGTTTGAGCGTCATGTTGTCTCCAGTTTCAGGTTCCGGGGAAGCTTTGTGCAGTCCCCCATGACCCGAGCATAGTGGTGAACCGGCCTGCGGCGGGTCACCCGCTTGTCTGACAATGGTGGAATGAAGTTCGCCTGCGCCGCCCTGCCCATTGTCCTGTTGGCGTTCGCACGCCCTGCCGCGGCCGATGTGTCCGAAGCTGTGAGCTACCGCTACTACACCGCACCCATCGAGCCCCAGCAAACGCTTTACAGCAGCCTGCTCAAAGCCTCACCGATCCGGGAAAACGGCCAGGCCTATCTGGGCCACACAAGCTGGCACGTGCGATGGAACTTGCATTGGCGCTCAGACGCGGGTGGCCGCTGCACGCTGGACCGCTTGCACACCCATCTCCAGGCCACCATCACCCTGCCCCAGCGAGCGCCTGGCGATGGGCGTGCCGAAAAAGCATTCGAGACATTCAGCCAGGCGCTGCATGAACACGAGTTGCGCCATCTGGCCATTGCCCGAAAAGCGGCGCAGGCCATTGACGAGCGCATCTGGCAACTGCCCACCATGCCCACCTGCAACGCACTCAACCAGGCTGCCAACCAGATGGGCGAACGCGTGCTGGACGAGGCGCGAAGCGAGGGCCGCGCCTACGATCAGCGCACTGGCCATGGGCGCTCAGAAGGCGCCGTGTTGGCGCACTGAACCTGACCTCTACGCGGCACCAAAAGCGTGGCGCAGAGCGCGGGCGGCGTCCATGTGGCTGGTGCTGGCCTGGGGAATGGCGCGACCAAACTGGATGAAGCCATGCACCACACCTGAATAGATCTCCAGATCCACCGCCACACCGGCCAGCCGCAGCCGATCGGCATAAGCAATGCCTTCGTCCGTCAAGGGATCGCACTCGGCCAGGCCGATCCAGGCCGGCGCCACGCCGTCCAGGTCGCGCACATCGCCGCTGTCGTCCACACCATCCAGCGGTGCGAACCGCCAATCATTGCGGTCGGCTTCGCCGCGCAGGTAGTGACCAAAAAAGTAGTTGATATGGGCCTCCTCCAGCATGAAGCCGTGAGCGAAGGTCTTGTGGGTGGCGCTCGACTGGTGGCCAGCGGTGCCCGGGTAAAACAGCATTTGCAGCGCCAACGGCACGCCCGCGTCTCGCGCGGCAATGGCGGTGACAGCTGCCAGCGTGCCGCCTGCGCTGTCACCGCCCACGGCGATGCGCGTGCCATCCAGCCGCAGGGTCATGGCCTGATCGCGCAACCATTGCAGGCTGTCCCAGGCGTCTTCCACAGCGGTGGGGAATTTCCATTCGGGTGCGAGCCGGTAGTCGACCGAAATCACCGCGCAATGGGCCAGGTGGGCGAGATGGCGGCACAGGGGTTCGTGGGTGGCCACGCTGCCCACAGTGAAGCCGCCGCCGTGGAAATACAGCAATGTCGGCAAGGCTTCCTCTGATGCAGGTGCATACAGGCGGGCTTTCAGGTCAAAACCGTCCCGGGTGGCAATCGTCAAATCTTCAACGCGGGCCATCTTGTGGGCTGGAATGTCCAACACACCAGCGCCCGCTTCATACGCCTGTTTCGCCATGGCGGCAGTGAGCATGTGCATCGGCGGATGACCTGCACGGGCGACGCGATCCAGCAGGCTGCGCATGGCGGGTGTCAGCAAGGCGCGGGGATTGGGGTGTTTGGACATAAGGCTCTTTCTAGCGGCGCGGTGGGCATCGCATTGTCGTTTCTGCGACCGCCCGCGGGTGAACACGGGTGGCCTGAGCACACATGCGACCGTATAGTTTGCCCACCCGAAAATCACAAAGCGAGACAAGACCCATGGCACAGATTCTGTACATCACCAACATCCTGATCGATTTCGGCGTGCTTGCGCAGTTGCAGGCTGAATGCGAGCGCGTGGGCATTCGGCGCCCGTTGATCGTGACCGATGCAGGGGTGAAAGCTGCCGGCCTGCTGGCAAAAGTGGAAGCGGCCCTGCCCGACCTGAAACCTGCGGTGTTCGCAGACACGCCTTCGAACCCCACCGAAGCGGCCGTTCGCGGCGCGGTGGCGGTTTACCAAGACCACCAGTGCGATGGCCTGATCGCGCTGGGCGGCGGCAGCGCCATCGATTGCGCCAAAGGCGCGGCCATTGCCTGTACCCACGAAGGTCCGCTCAAGACCTACGCGACCATCGAAGGTGGCTCGCCCAGAATCACCGACGCCGTGCCGCCGCTGATTGCCGTGCCCACCACCGCCGGCACCGGCAGCGAGGTGGCGCGTGGCGCCATCGTGATCGTCGACGACGGCCGCAAGCTGGGTTTCCACAGTTGGCACCTGGTGCCCAAAACCGCCATTCTTGACCCCGAACTCACGCTGGGCCTGCCGCCCATGCTCACGGCGGCCACGGGCATGGACGCCATCGCCCACTGCATGGAAACCTTCATGGCACCGCCCTTCAACCCGCCAGCCGATGGCATCGCGCTGGACGGCCTCACCCGTGGCTGGGCCCACATCGAACGTGCCACCCAAGACGGTAGTGACCGAGAAGCGCGCCTGAACATGATGAGCGCCAGCATGCAAGGCGCCATGGCCTTTCAGAAGGGGCTGGGTTGCGTGCATTCGCTCAGCCACAGCCTCGGCGGCGTGAACCCGCGCCTGCACCACGGTACGTTGAACGCCATGTTCCTGCCGGCCGTGATCCGCTTCAACGCCGAAGCCGAGTCGATGAAGAAAGAACGCCGTCTGGACCGCATGGCCCACGCCATGGGGTTGAGCAGTGGCAACGACGTGCCCGACGCCATCAAAGCGATGAACGCCCGCCTGGGCTTGCCCACGGGTTTGGCGGCCATGGGTGTCACGCCCGACATGTTCGACAAGGTGATTGAAGGCGCGATGGCCGACCATTGCCACAAAACCAATCCGCGCATTGCCACGCCGCAGGAGTACCGGGCCATGCTGCAGGCGTCGATGTGATCAGGGCTTGGTGACTTCAGGGGCTTCGACCGCCTCGGGCTCGGACGGCGTGAACGCGTCCAGGCCCCAGGTGTGCCAGTCGGGACCAAAAAGTTCTTCGGGGTGCTGGGTGCGGTCGGCGCCGTTGCCGCAAGCCATGGCGTCGGCCGGGCAATAGCGGTCGCAACCCCAGCACAAGCGATGGGGATTGGCCGGATGGATGGGAAACCGTTTGCTCACCCCTGCACCTTAGGCACATGCCGTCAGCAGGGTTTTGACCGTTGTCAAACCCGGCTGGCCTAGGGGAAAAGGCGAACGGGGGATACTTGGGATTTGCGTCTGAAAAACAAAAGGAACCTCCATGAAAGCCCACAACGTCCTGCAAACCATCGGTCACACGCCTCATATCCGCATGAACCGCCTCTTCGCCGGCGCTTCACAGCAGGTGTGGATCAAGTCCGAGCGCAGCAACCCCGGCGGCTCCATCAAAGACCGCATTGCCTTGGCCATGGTGGAGGACGCTGAGAAGTCTGGCGTGCTGAAACCCGGTGGCACCATCGTGGAACCCACTTCGGGCAACACCGGTGTGGGCCTGGCGATGGTGGCCGCGGTCAAGGGCTACAAGCTGATCCTGGTGATGCCCGACAGCATGTCCATTGAGCGCCGCCGCCTCATGTTGGCTTACGGCGCCAGCTTCGATCTGACGCCCAAAGAAAAAGGCATGAAGGGTGCCATTGCCCGCGCCGAAGAGATCGTTGCCGCGACGCCCGGCGCCTGGATGCCGCAGCAATTCAACAATCCCGCCAACACGGCGGTGCATGTGCGCACCACGGCGGAAGAAATCCTCGCAGACTTTCCCGAGGGCATCGACGCGTTGATCACCGGCGTGGGCACCGGCGGCCACCTCAGCGGTTGCGCCCAACTGCTGAAAGCCAAATGGCCCAAGCTCAAGGTGTATGCGGTGGAACCTGTGGCTTCGCCTGTGATTTCTGGCGGCTCGCCCGCGCCCCACCCCATTCAGGGCATTGGTGCCGGATTCATTCCGGGCAACCTGAACACCGGGTTGCTCGACGGTGTGATCCAGGTGGATGCCGAACCGGCGCGTGAGATGGCCCGGCGCTGCGCGCGCGAAGAAGGCTTGCTGGTGGGCATCTCTTCAGGCGCCACGTTGGCGGCCATTGCCCAGAAGTTGCCTGAGCTGGCGCCAGACGCGGTGGTGCTGGGTTTCAATTACGACACCGGTGAGCGCTATCTGTCGGTCGAGGGCTTCTTGCCACAATAAGCGCTGCACAGCTCAAAAAGGTGCGGTTTGCGTTTTGCGCAGCCGCACCAGGAGCAAATAGCCGCCTACCCCGAGCAAAAGCAGCCCGATCAGAATGCCCGCCAAATTGCCTGCCTGATCGCCAAGCATTTCCCAACTGTCGGCAAACAGGTAACCCAAGCCGCCGTACAGGCCCACCCAGATCACCTCGCCAACGGCCACTGGCAACATGAAACGCGGGAAGGGATAACGGGTCGAACCGGCCAGCAGGTTCACTGGCAGCGCCAGTGGCGTGAACAAAAAACGGCTGAAGAAGACGCTCCACAGCCCCCAGTGGGCGAACCCATGCGATGCGCGCTTCCACACGCCAGAGGTTTGCCACTTGGGCGGCAGCAAGGCAAGGCCGAAACGTCCCAGCCCGTAACTGCACAAATCGCCCGCCGTGGCTGCCAACACCGCGATGCTCCAAAGCACGGTCCCCGACAGCAGACCTTGCTGGGCGAAGGCTCCGGCGGCCAGCAGCATCACGGTGGCCGGCAATGGCACCCCAAGGGCAGCGAAAAACAAGACCGTCCCCAGCAACAGGCCGCCTTGGTTGAGCAACCCGGTGAGCAGTAAATCGGTGATTTCGCTCACCGCGCCTGACCACCTTCGGTCAAGGATTGGCGGGCCACGATCAGTTGCTCCACCGTTCTTCGACCCGCCTCAGGCGCCATCCCGACCTGTTCGAACCAATCGCGCAGGCTGCGCTCGTCATGGCCGGAGGCTGGCAATCCCAGCGCCGCCCGAGCTTGCGCTTGAGGAACGCCATAGACCTTTTCGATATAGGGCAGGGTCATCCAGCCGCGCAGCGTTTCGACGGCGACTTCACCGCTTTCGACGCGCTGGATGTACTCGAACTTTTTCCAGGCCCGCCAACCAAAAGCAACCACCAGGCAAATGCCCAGAGCGAGGGCAATCCAGGCCAGGCGCAGGGATTTTCCCGGCGAGCGTGGCTTCTGTAAGGGTGGTGGGGGTTCTGAATGATGCATGGCAATGTGAGGGCGGCTCAGCGCCCCCCTACGACCGCCACACTTTACGCCCGTTGACTGGGCGCCTGGATCAGATGCGCTTCATGGCGTATTCAAAGAAGCTGTTCGGATAGCCTTCCGCGTCCTGCGTCCCGTCGGGGTCGCCGATCTGGAGCGTATCGCCATTCACGTACAGCAGCACTTGCTTGCTGCCCTGATCGGAGCCGCCACTGAACTTGTCGGCTTGCACGCCACCAACGGCTTTGCTGCCCGCGAGTTTGAGCGACACGTTGCTCAAGACCTTGTCGTCCTTGACGACCGGGCCTGAACACGAGCTGCCAATGTAGTAGTAAATCACCACCTTGCCGCCCAGCGTGTCTGCAGCCGCCTTGGTGAGATCGGCGCGAATCTCGGCAGAAGCGCCCGAGTCGGCATAACACTCACTCTCCCAGGAGCCCACGTATTTGGCGACCGCGTCGGCGGAGGTATCTGCCACCACAGGGTCGTCTTTGCCACCACCGCAAGCGGTCAATGCCAAAGCGGCAACAGCCAGACAGCTGACTTGGGTCCATTGGGAAATGCGCATGTGTTTCTTCCTTCTGTTGTAAGAGGTGAGCGTCACGGCAGGCGCCGCAAACTTTCCGTTTTTACAGCAAAAGCAAGGAGCAAATGTTCGAAAAAGAAAGATATTGCGTTCGACTGAGCCTGCGGTGATGCGCCTCAACGGCCGCCCAACCCCATGCCGCGCGAAATCACTTCTTTCATGATTTCGTTGGTGCCGCCGTAAATGCGCTGCACCCGCGCATCGGCGTAGGCCCGCGTGATCGGGTATTCCCACATGTAGCCGTAGCCACCAAACAGCTGCACGCATTCGTCCATCACCTTGCATTGCAGGTCGCTGCACCAGTACTTGGCCATGCTGGCCGTCGCGGTGTCGAGCTGGTCCTTCACGATCAGCTCGCAACATTTGTCGACAAACACCCGCGCCACCTGCACCTCGGTTTGCATCTCGGCCAGCTTGTAGCGCGTGTTCTGCATCGCACCCACCGTGGTGCCAAACACCTTGCGCTCTTTCACATAGTCGACCGTCCAGTCGATGGCGGCTTGCGCTGCCGACACAGCGCCGATCGCGATCTGCAGTCGCTCCCAGGGCAACTGTTCCATCAGACAAATGAAGCCGCGGTTTTCCTGCGATTCGCCGCCGAGCAATTGTTCAGGCGCGAGCTCGACGTTGTCGAAAAACAGTTCGCTGGTGTCCTGCGCTTTCAAACCCAGTTTCTTCAGGCGTTTGCCCTTCTCGAACCCCGGTGTGCCACGCTCCACCAGAAACAGGCTGGTGCCCTTGCCGCCCGCCGCCGGGTTGGTTTTGGCGACCACGATCACCAGATCGGCGTGCCAGCCGTTGGTGATGAAGGTCTTGCTGCCGTTCAGCAGGTAGCTGCCGTCGGCCTGCTTGAGCGCGGTCGTCTTCACGCCCTTGCAAATCGCTGCCAGCCGCGGGCTCGCTCATGGCGATGGCACCGACCATCTCGCCCGTCGCCAGCAATGGCAGATATTTGGCTTTCTGTGCATCGGTGCCGTAATGCAGGATGTACGGTGCCACGATTTCGCTGTGCAGTCCGTAACCGATGCCGCTGAAACCGGCGCGCGCCAGCTCTTCCATCTGCACCACCGAGTACAGCTTGTCGGCATCCGATCCGCCATAGGCCTCGGGCATGGTCATGCAGAGAAAACCGTTTTGCCCGGCCTTGCGCCAGACCTCGCGGTCCACATAGCCCTGCTCTTCCCAGGCTTCGTGGAAAGGGCGCGATTTCCTTGTCCATGAAGCGGCGAAAGCTGTCTCGAAAGGCTTCGTGGTCGGCGTTGAAGAGGGTTCGTTCAATCATGGGGTTGTCACTTTCTTGACTGGCTGGAGGGATTTATACAAAGCGTTTGCTTGGCAAAAGTCTATACTGATCCGATCCCCCCGTCACGCCCCTGAGGAGACACCCATGTCAGAAGCATTTGTTTACGACGCCATCCGCACGCCCCGCGGCAAAGGCAAGAAAGACGGCAGCCTGCACGAGGTCAAACCCATCAACCTGCTGGCCGGCGTGTTGCGCGATCTGCAAGCGCGCAACGGCTTCGACACCGCTGCGGTGGACGACATCGTGATGGGCGTGGTCTCGCCCGATCGGCGAGCAGGGCTCGGTGCTGCCCAAGGTGGCCGCGCTCAAGGCGGGCTGGGACTGGCGTTGCTCGGGCGTGCAGCTCAACCGCTTCTGCGCCTCGGGCCTGGAGGCCGTGAACATGGCCGCCATGAAGGTTCGCAGCGGTTGGGAAGATCTGGTGGTCGCCGGCGGCGTGGAATGCATGAGCCGTGTGCCCATCGGCTCCGATGGCGGCGCCTGGGCGCAAGACCCGGAGACCAACAGCGAAACGCTGTTTGTGCCGCAAGGCGTTGGCGCCGACCTGATCGCGACCATGGCCGGCTTCACCCGGCAAGATGTGGATGCCTTCGCGCTCGAATCCCAACAGCGCGCCACCCGCGCCCGCGCCGAGGGCCGTTTCGCCGGGTCCATCGTGGCGGTGAAAGACTTTCTGGGCCAGACCATCCTGGCCGAAGACGAGTTCATCAAACCCAACACCACGCTGGAGGGCCTGGCCGGGCTCAAACCCGCGTTTGAGCAGCTGGGCGCCATGGGCTTCGACGCCGTGGCGCTGCAGCGCTACCCACAGGTGGAGCGCATCCACCACGTGCACCACGCCGGCAATTCGTCGGGCATCGTGGACGGCGCAGCGGCGGTGCTGATCGGCTCGGAAGCCGCTGGCAAGGCCCATGGCCTGAAGGCCCGCGCGCGCATCGTGTCGGTGGCGCTCTCGGGCGACGACCCGACCATCATGCTCACCGGCCCCATGCCCGCCGCGCGCAAGGCGCTGGCCAAGGCCGGGCTCACCATCGACCAGATCGACCTGTTTGAAGTGAACGAAGCCTTTGCCACCGTGCCCATGAAGTTCATGCAGGAAATGGGTGTGCCACACGACAAGGTCAACGTGAACGGCGGCGCCATTGCCATGGGCCACCCGCTGGGCGCCACCGGCGCCATGATTCTGGGCACGTTGATCGACGAACTGCACCGCACCGGCAAACGCTACGGGCTGGCCACGCTGTGCGTCGGCGGCGGCATGGGCATCGCAACGATTGTGGAGCGCGTGTAACGCGCACCCCCGCGCCGCGCTTCGCGCGTCACCCCCTGCGAGGGGGCGACCCTGGCGGCCCGGCAAAGCCGGTTCCGCGGGGTCCTTGGATGAAGACATCTTGCTCCGGACACCCTCTGTCCAGACAATGCATTGAGGATTGACCCACCATGAAAACCATCCGCTACGAACTCGCCGACGGCATCGCCACCCTCACCTTTGACGAGCCCGACTCCGCCGTCAACACCATGTGCGCACAATGGCAGACCGATCTGACCGAGGCGACGGCCCAGGTGGTGCAAGGACAAGGCGCAGATCAAGGGCATCGTGCTGGCATCGGCCAAGAAGACCACCTTCTTTGCCGGTGCCGACCTCAAGGGCCTGATGCGCCACAAGTCGGTGGACGCAGCGGCCTTGTTCAACGAGATCGAGCAGATGAAGCGCAACTTCCGCACGCTGGAAACCCTGGGCGTGCCGGTGGTGAGTTGCATCAACGGCTCCGCGCTGGGCGGCGGCTGGGAAGTGGCGCTGGTGGGCCACCACCGCATTGCCGTGGACAACCCCAAGATCCAGCTCGGCCTGCCGGAGATCACACTGGGCCTGATCCCGGGCGCCACCGGCATCACCAAAATGACACGCCTGCTCGGCCTGATGGGCGCGCAGCCCTACATTCTGGAAAGCAAGCTGTTCAACCCCAAGCAGGCGCTGGCGCTGGGCCTGGTGCACGAACTGGTGGCCGATGCCAGCGAGCTGCGCGCCAAGGCGCTGGCCTGGATCGCCGCCCACCCGACATCCGTTCAGCCCTGGGACGACAAGACCTACAAGATGCCTGGCGGCACACCCGAGCAACCCCAAGATCGCCGCCGCGCTGACCGTGGCGCCGGCCATGTTGAAGAAAACCACGCGAGGCCTCTACCCTGCGCCCGAAGCCGCGCTGGCCGCCATGGTCGAAGGCGCGCTGGTGGACTACGACACGGCGACCCGCATCGAGTCGCGCTACCTGGCGCAAGATCGCGGTCGGCCAGGTGGCGAAAAACATGGTCAACACCTTCTTCTTCAACATGGGCGCCATCCGCAGCGGGCGCAGCCGCCCTGGCGACGCGCCGCGCTACCAGCCGAAGAAGGTGGGCATTCTGGGCGCCGGCATGATGGGCGCGGGCATCGCCTATGCCCAGGCCTCGCGCGGCATCGCCACGGTGTTGAAAGACGTCAGCCTGGCCAATGCCGAGAAGGGCAAAAGCTACAGCGCCAAATTGACACAAAAGCGCGTGGACAAGCAGCAGATGAGCGCCGAGAAACAGCAAGCCCTGCTGGCGCTGATCACACCCACCGACAACGCTGCCGACCTGAAAGGCTGCGACCTGATCATCGAAGCCGTGTTCGAACAATCGCGAACTCAAGGCCCAGGTCACACAGGAGGCCGAGCCCATGCTGGCCGACGGCGGCTTCTTCGCCAGCAACACCTCCACCCTGCCCATCTCGGGCCTGGCCACGGCCAGTGCCCAACCCTCCAAGTTCGTGGGCATCCATTTCTTCAGCCCGGTCGACAAGATGAAGCTGGTGGAAATCATCCGCGGCAAAGACACCGACGATGAAACCATCGCCCGCGCATTTGACTATGTGCAGGCCCTGGGCAAGCTGCCCATCGTGGTCAACGACTCGCGCGGCTTCTACACCAGCCGCACCTTCGGCACCTTCGTGATGGAAGGCGCGGCGATGCTGGGCGAAGGCATTCCGGCGCCAGTGATCGAAAACGCGGCCATGCAGGCCGGCATGCCCGTGGGGCCGCTTGGCCGTGCTGGATGAAACCGCGTTGTCGCTGTCGGTGCATGTGCTGGACCAGACCCGCGCTGACCTGCAAGCCAGCGGCCAAACCTACACCGCCACGCCCGGCGAGCTGCTGGTGGAACGCATGGTGAAAGAATTCAAACGGCCGGGCCGCGCCGGTGGTGGCGGCTTTTACGACTACCCCGAGGGCGGCAAAAAACAGCTGTGGCCAGAGCTCAAAATCCGTTTTGAAAAGGCCGAAGCCAAGTGGGACCTGCAGGAAATCAAGGACCGCCTGCTCTACCGCCAGGCGGTGGAAACCGCGCGCTGCCTGGCCGAAGGCGTGCTCACCACCGTGCACGACGGCAACATCGGCTCCATCTTCGGCATCGGCTTCCCGGCCTAGACCGGCGGCGCACTTCAGTTCATCTACGCCATGGGCGTCGATGCGTTCGCACAGCGCTGCGCTGAGCTGAGCGACCACCTTTGGCCCGGGGTTTGCGTTGAGCGCAGAGGTGATTCAAAGCCTTCGGCACCACCAGCCCAGCTATTGAGGGCCTGCAAGCAGCGCGCCAATCAGCGCCCCTACACTCAAGACCGCCGGTGTTCATCCCGCCCGGCGGCCTTTTTTTTCGTCAACCCACCATTGCCCCTCCACCATGAAACGTCTTGAAGGAAAAATCAGTCTCATCACCGGCGCCGCGCAAGGCATCGGTCTCGCCACCGCCCTCAAATTCGCCGCAGAAGGCGCCACGGTCATCGTTTGCGACGTGAAACAGGCAGCGGTGGACGATGCGGTGAAACAGTGCGAAGTCGCTGGGCGCCACCGCAGTGGGCTTCGTGATGGACGTGACCCAGCGCGACATGGTCGATGCCGTCGTGGCCCAGGTGAAAGAGCGCTTTGGTCGCATCGACACCTTGGTGAACAACGCCGGCATCACGCAAGACGCGCGCCTGCAAAAGATGACGCTGGAGCAGTTCGACAAAGTGATCGATGTGAACCTGCGCGGCGTGTTCCATTGCGCCCAGGCCGTGGCCGACACCATGACCGCGCAAGGCAGCGGCGTCATCCTCAACGCCTCGTCGGTGGTCGGCATCTACGGCAACTTCGGCCAGACCAACTACGCGGCGAGCAAATTCGGCGTGATCGGTTTCACCAAAACCTGGAGCCGCGAGCTGGGCCCCAAAGGTGTGCGGGTCAACGCCGTGGCCCCGGGCTTCATCTCCACGCCCATCCTCAGCACCATTCCCGACAAGGTGATTCAGGAAATGGAAAGCCGCGTGCCACTGCGCCGCTTGGGCAAGGCCGAAGAGATCGCCAATGTCTACGCCTTTCTTGCGAGCGACGAGGCCAGCTACATCAATGGCGCGGTGATCGAGGTCTCAGGGGGCATGTCGGTGTGATGGTGCCCCAAAGCGTCGGTTTTCAGCGCCATTCGTGATCAAAATTCACACCCGGCATGCTGGCAGCCGGCGCAACCCGGGGAGATGCACCGTGAGACGCTCAAAATACCCAGGCAACTGACTGCTTATTGATCTATCGCAAAGAAATCTCCCCTCTAGAATGGCACGCCATGGCCAAAGCCCCCCTCCCTCCTGACGAAATTCAGAGACTTGCCAATCTGCGCAGTTTCGCGATTTTGGACACCCTGCCGCAAAAGGCCTTTGACGACATCACAGCACTCGCCTCCACGATCTGCGGCACGCCGATCGCTGTGATCTCGCTGGTGGACGAAGACCGGCAATGGTTCAAATCCAAAGTGGGTCTGGAGGCGGCTGAAACCTCGCGCGACGTCGCGTTTTGCGGTCATGCGATTCTGCAACCCGCTGAGGTCATGGTCGTGCCCGATGCGTTGCGGGATGTGCGCTTCCAAAGCAATGAATTGGTCCTTGGCGACCCGAACATCCGTTTCTACGCGGGCGCACCGATCGTCTCGCCCGAGGGTTACCCATTGGGCACGGTCTGCGTGATTGACACACAAACCCGAACGTTGACACCGTCCCAGGAAGCTTCGCTGCGCTCGTTGTCCAGTCTGGTGAGCAATCTGATGACCCACGAGAGACTGGCCCGAAAAACCGAACAGCACAAGATCTCTCAGGCGAAAACAGACAACCAGATCCTGACCGCCATGGTCACCGAATCGCTGGATCTCAAGTCGTTTATCGACCGCGACTATGTCTACCGGTTCGTCAACCCCGCCTACCTTCGGTACTGGGGGCGGGAGGTGGACGAGATCGTGGGCCGGTCGGTCAGCGATTTGATGGGCGCCGATTTGTTCGAAAACACCATCCGGCCGCATTTCGACCGCGCTTTGGCGGGTCACGTGGTGAACTATGAAACGGAGTTGGTGTTCCCCGTCATGGGGCACCGCCATATCGAGGTCTTCTACCTGCCAGCCCATGACGACGAAGGCAACATCATCGGCGTGGTCGTGCGGGCTCACGACATCCAGCGGCGCAAGGAACATGAGCTCAGGTTGCGCCAGACCGTGGCCATGCTGGAGCACAAGACCCTGGAGCAAGACCGCTTCATCCACATCATTTCCCACGACCTGCGCGAGCCGATCAACACCATCAACAACTTCGCTTCGCTGCTCACCACCGATGAGGACCTGGTCTTGCCGGACACGGCCAGGCGCTATCTCGAATATGTTCAAGCCGGGGGCGAGCGCATGAAGGCGCTGGTCGACGACCTGCTCGATTTTCTGCACCTGGAGAACCACGCGGTCGAAAAGCAGGACCTGGATTTGACACACCTGGCCTCCGCTGTGCGCGAAGACCTCCATGCTGCACTGCTCAAGACCGATGGCCGAATCGAATTTGGCCACCTGCCCAAGGCCTTCGGCGATCGGTCGTTGCTGCGCATTGCGCTGCAAAACCTGGTGTCCAACGGTTTGAAGTTCACCGCCAAAGGCGTGAAACCGGTGGTGCGAATTGGGGCCCGTATCGAAGACGGGCACATTTTGATCACGGTCCGAGACAACGGCATCGGCATGGCCAGCGACCAGACCGAGAAGATTTTTCAGATGTTCAAGCGCCTGCACAGCCGCAAACAATACCCCGGGACTGGCATTGGTCTGTCCATCTGCCGGCGCATTGCCGAACTGCACGAAGGCCATGTGTCAGTGACGTCCGTGCTCGGCGAGGGCAGCTGTTTCACCTTGTCATTGCCGATGCACCCCGGTGAATCCGAAGAGAAAGATGGTCATGAACACCTTTGAACGCTTTGTTTTGATCGACGACAACGAAGCAGACAACGTTTTCCACGAAATCATGATCCGGCGCGCCGGGTTCAAAGGCGAAATCATGATCTTTGAAAACGGTGTGGATGCGCTGGACTGGTTCGAAGCGGAGCACGACTGGTCGCCAACCTGCGTGTTTCTCGACATCAACATGCCCATGATGGACGGATTCGAAATGGCCGAGAAAGCGACGCCATTGCTCGAAGACAAACCGACGGTGGTGCTGGTGATGCTGACTTCTTCTGGCTCGCCCGTCGACCGGAAACGCGCCGAATCGATGGAAATCATCAATGATTTTGTGACCAAGCCGCTGAGCGTTGAGATGGTCAAGAAGTTGCTGGCGCAGCCCCAAGACTGAATCCGGTCGCACCGATAATTCGGTGATGCCACCACACGACGCCACCGTTCAGTCCCCGGACCTCACCTCGGCCAGTCTCACGAACCACCCGAGCTCCAAGACCGACCTCTTCCTCTCCTTCAACTGGCTGGCCCTGCAGGGTTTTGGCGGCGTGCTGGCGGTCGTTCAGCGCGAGCTGGTCGAAAAGAAGCGCTGGCTGACGCGGGACGAGTTCGTCGAAGACTGGGCCGTGGCCCAGATACTTCCCGGTCCCAATGTGGTCAACCTGGCCATGATGATCGGTGGGCGCCACCATGGGCTGGGCGGCGCGCTCGCTGCCCTGTTCGGCATGTTGCTCGCGCCTTTGGCCATCGTATTGTTGCTGGCCGTGCTCTACGGCAACGTCGCCGAAACGCCGATCGCCCAAGGCGCTTTGCGCGGCATGGGCGCCGTCGCTTCCGGCCTGATCACCGCCACCGGCATCAAGCTCATCGCCGCGCTGGACAAAAACCCCATGGGCATGGCCGTTTGCATCGGCATTGCCGCGCTGACTTTTGTGGCCATCGCCATCTTGCGCTGGCCGCTGGTCTGGGTGCTGCTGGGCATCGGCGGCGGCGCCTGCCTTTGGACCTACCGGCTGCTGTGGTTGCGGGAACGCGCTGCATCAGGGGCACAGTCATGAGCATGGTGTCTTCCGTTGGCCACTGGGTCGATCTCTTCACCCATTTCGCCTCGCTCTCCCTGCTGGCCATTGGTGGCGCCATCACCACCGCGCCCGACATGCACCGCTACCTGGTGACCGAACAGGGCTGGCTCACCGAAACGCAGTTCACCTCGTCCATCGCTTTGTCCCAGGCCGCGCCGGGCCCCAATGTCTTGTTCGTGGCGCTGCTGGGCTGGAATGTCGGCCTCAATGCCGGCGGCGGCCCGCAGGTGGGCGGCATGGCCTGGGTGACTGGCGATGCTGGGCATCCTGGTCGCCATGGTGGCCATCATGCTGCCCTCATCGATCGTCAGCTACACCGCCACCCGCTGGGCCCATGCCAACCGTCAACTGCGCTCGGTGCGCGCCTTCAAGGCGGGCATGGCGCCGATCGTGATCGCCTTGCTGATCGCCACTGGCTGGCTGCTGATGGCAGCCCACGATCAGCCGGCCAAAGACTGGCCCCTGTGGCTGCTCACCGCCGTGGCCACCTTGCTGGTCTGGCGGACCAAAATCCACCTGCTCTGGCTGATCGGGGCCGGTGCCCTGATCGGTGCAGCAGGCTGGGTATAGCCCGCCTGGGCCCTCGATCACTTCTCGCGGGTCAAAGCGCCCAAGGCCGCCATGTCCATGCTGTTCACCGCCGATTTGAGCGTGTCCATGTCCACGCCATTGGCGGTCGCGTCGACCATCAGGCCGTTGGGCAGCATGATGCCGAAATCGGCGTGGCTGCCGTCTTTGCGGTACTCCTCTTTGTAAGAAATCGCCGTCTTTCTTGTAAACGCGTTCCACCTCGTCCTGGCGTCTCGCGGTTCACCGTGGAAGAAGCCCAGGCCGCCATGCCCATGGCCAGCACCTTCACCGCGCCGATGTCTTGCACCTTCACGTTGATCGACTGGTTGTCTTTGCTGTACAGCGCCTCGACGCTGGAAAAGCTCAAGCCCATGGCGCTGTCGGTGCGCGCTTCGATCGAGGTGCGGGGCATACCGCCCAGTTTTTCGGGCACGAAGGTTTGCAGCTTTTCAGGGCGCAAACGGTTTTGTGTCGCCGCCACCGCCCATGGCCGCGCCCAGCATGGCGCCCATGGCCTTGCTGGCCGCTTCCTGATCGCCGCTGGCCTGCGCGGCCTCCATCTGCTTGCTGGCGTCTTCCATCTTTTTGCTCGCTTCTTCCAGCTTGGCCGTGTCGATGGAAATTTCGGTACCGGGCACCTTGATCGACATGTTGCGCATCTTCGCCGCCGGCGCCGCCCATCATGCTGGCCTCTGGCCCGATGCCCGAGAACATGGCGCTGACCGCGCCCAGAATCAGCCCGGCGACCACACCGCACACCACCAGCACCGCCGTGTAGCCCACGGCCTTGTCTGTCAGGCGCTTTCATCAGGACCGGAATACCGGTGTAGATCAGGTAGATCGAATACAGCGCCGCCAGCATGCCCAGCATCGACAGCATGGGCAGCAAACTGAAAACGCCCGCCCACCATGCCCGCTGTGGCGCCATAGGCCACCAGCTTGACCGCACTGGGCAGGTTTTTCTCGCCCTTGAAGGTGGGCGCCAGTGCATTGGCGATCAGCGCCAACACATAGACCATCACCAGCGACATCACGTAGCCCACCACCATGTTCACCAGACCGGACATGAACGGCACACGGATCGTGGTGCCGAAGAAGCTCATGCCAAACACGCTCATGCCGATGAAACGTGGCAACAGCCGGAATCGCCGCCAGGTACACCAGGTAGCTGGTGTAAATCGCCTTCACATCGCCCGACTCGCCCGCAATGACCGGCCAGGTCTCTTTGGGCTTGAGCAAAATGTCTTGAACGCGCTGAACGAGATTCATGGGGGACTCCTGTGAGGCAAACTGCTTGTCTTCGGCATTATGTCCAGCGTGATGGATGACCAGCAACAAGTCAAAGTGCGCGAATCACGGCACACGATGCGACCGGCACGCCCGCCGGCACGCAGCAGGCTCAGCGCGGGTTTTCGAAGAACACCACGTTGGTGTAGTCGCTGACCTCGAAATACACCTTCTTCTCGCCCGGATCGACCTGCATGTTCAGGTTTTCATCCAGCACGCCGTAGCCGTAGCGGTAGTGGCGAGGCGTGCCGTCATCGGTGCCCAGGGCGGTGCTGATCTTGTCCACCTTCATGAAAGCGGCGCACCACCTTGTCACCCGGCGTACACCTCCAGCACACCGTTGGTGCCGGTCCAGTTCTGGATATCGCGGCTGATCTTGTTCTGCTGCTCCTGGGTGCAGGCGGCCAGGCCAACCAGCGATACGGCCAGCAAGCCCAGTGACAGACACGCGAATCAATGCATTCATACAGACTCCAAATAGAAAAGGCAAACAAACCGCCGAAGGCTCGCGCAGGCAAGCATCGGCGATGCGGTCCAGCTCGGTGGCTTCGGGGTTGATCACCACCACGCGAGCGCCCTGCTGGTGGGCCGCAAACGCCAGACCGGCAGCGGGATACACCTGCCCCGAAGTGCCCACCACCAGCATCAGATCACAGTCGGCGACGGCCTGTTCGGCCGCAGCCAACGCATCCGCCGGCAGGTTTTCACCAAACCACACCACGGCCGGGCGGCGCAGATTGCCGCAAGTCGGCGCACACCGGCGGACGACCGTCCTTGGGCGCTTCGGCCTCGCAACAGGCGCGCGGCGCATCCAGCCAGCGGTCTTCCACCAACGCGCCGTGCAAGGCGATCGTCTCGGGCTGGCCAGCGCGCTGGTGCAGGCCGTCCACGTTTTGGGTGATCAGGCGTCAGGCGGCCCGGGTTGGCCGGGCAAAAGCCGCCAACGCCAGTGACCGGCATTGGGTTGGGCCTTGCTGAGCATGGCCCGGCGGTGCTGGTACCAGTCCCAGACCCGCTCGGGATGGGCGCGGTAGGCGGCTTCGGTGGCCAGCTCCTGAGGATCGAACCGGGCCCAAAGCCCGGTCTGCGCATCGCGAAAGGTCGGCACGCCCGATTCCGCGCTCACGCCCGCGCCGGTCAGCACGGCCACATGGCGCGCCTCGCCCACCCAGGCGCGAACCGTGTCGCGCCCGACAGGCATCACAGACCCCGCTGGCGCAGCGCCTCGTACAGGCACACGCCGCTGGCCACCGACACGTTCAGGCTCTCCACCGCCCCCGCCATGGGAATGCTCACCAGCTCGTCGCAGGTCTTGCGCGTGAGCTGGCGCATGCCCTGCCCTTCGGCGCCCAGCACCAGCGCTGTCGGGCCCTTGAAATCGGCCTGGTACAGCGTTTTGGGCGCGTCGTCGCTGGTGCCCACGATCCAGATGTTGCGCTCCTTGAGCTCGTTCAGGGTGCGCGCCAGGTTGGTCACCATGAAATACGGCATGGTCTCGGCCGCTCCGCTGGCCACCTTGGCCACCGTGGCGTTGATGCCGGCGGCATGGTCCTTGGGTGCGATCACGGCATGGGCGCCCGCGCCATCGGCCACGCGCAGGCAGGCGCCCAGGTTGTGCGGGTCGGTGATGCCGTCGAGCACCAGCAGCAAAGGCGCCACGCCCTCGGCCTCCAGCCCTTCCAGCAACTCGTCCAGCGAGTGGATCTGCTCCATGTCCTGCACCCGCGCCGCCACGCCCTGGTGGCCATGGCTGCCAGCCAGTTTGGCCAGGCGCATGCCATCGGCCTCGATCAGCCGCACATTGGCCTCTTTCGCGCGGTCCAGGAACTGGCGCATGCGCGCATCGCGGCGCGTGGGCTCGAAATAAATTTCAACAATGGATTGCGGCGCCGTTTTCAGGCGCACGCCGACGGCGTGGAAGCCGAAAAGCACTTTGGGGGATGACATGGTGGAATTATCGCCCCACGCTCCGATCCTGCCGCACGCAGTGCTCAAGCTGGTTGGACGACAGCCTCGCTTTCACGCTCATTGCCCACCAACTCGCCTGCCTCGATCGTGATGCGCCGCTCGCAGCGCTGGGCGATCGCCAGATCATGGGTCACCAGCACCAGCGTGGTGCCCAGCTCGCGGTTCAACTCAAACATCAGCTCCATCACCTTGGCGCCGGTGGCGAAATCCAGGCTGCCAGTGGGCTCATCGGCCAGCAACACGGCCGGGCGCACCACAAAGGCCCGGGCCAGCGCCACCCGTTGCTGCTCGCCACCAGACAGCACCTTGGGGTAGCTGTTGAGCCGCTCGCCCAGGCCCACGCGCTGCAGCATCTGGCGTGGCCGCGGCCCGCGCATCGCTGCGCCCGGCCAGCTCCAGCGGCAGCATCACGTTTTCCAGCGCCGTCAGATTGGCCAGCAACTGGAAGCTCTGAAACACGAAGCCCACCTTTTCGGCCCGCAAAGCGGCGCGCTCGTCTTCGGTGCGCTGGTAAAGGTCCACGCCACCGATCTGCACCGTGCCCTGGCTGGGCGTGTCCAGGCCCGCAATGATGGACAGCAAGGTGCTTTTGCCCGAACCCGAAGCGCCCACGATGGCCGCAGTCTCCCCGGCCTGCAAGGAGAAATCGATATCGCGCAAAATGGTCAGTGTACCCGTGGAGTCGGTCACCGACTTGAACACGTGTTGCACCGCAATCATCACATCTGACATGGCTTTGGCCAGTAAAGGCTTCGCAAGTTGAAACGACGTCACTTTAACGCCCTGCTCTCTCTCGGCCTCGTCGCTGGGGTCATTGGCTGCACTGCCCCAGCGCATTGGCGCAGGCCAAAGCGCCCATCATTCTGGTCGTGGGCGACTCGCTGAGCGCCGAATATGGCGTGCAAGCGCGGCACCGGCTGGGTCTCGCTGCTGCAAGAAAAACTGATGGCCGCCAATCGCCCGAGAGTGCATGGTCAACGCCGGCATCAGCGGCGACACCACGGCCGGTGGCCGCTCCCGCCTGCCGGCCCTGCTGCGCCAGCACCAACCCAGCGTCGTCATCATCGAGCTCGGCGGCAACGACGCCCTGCGCGGCATGCCCCTGTCCACCACCCAGGCCAACCTGGTCGCCATGGCCCGCGCCAGTCGCAGAGCCGCGGGCGCCGAGGTGTTGCTGGTGGGCATGGAAATGCCGCCCAACTACGGTGCGCGCTACACGCAGGAGTTTCGCGAGCTCTTCAAGAACGGTGGCCGACAGCGAAAGCACCGGCGCTGGTGCCTTTCCTGCTGGCCGGCGTGGCCGACCGGCCCGATGCGCTCACCCTGTTCCAGAGCGACCGCATCCACCCCAACGAAAGCGCGCAACCCATCCTGGCCGACAACGTCTGGCCCGCCCTGCAAAAACTGCTGCGCAAAAGCTGACCCAACCCGGTCTCATGACTGACTCCGTGGGCGGCTTTGGGTTGCGATAATCCCGCATGCCTGTACACACCCTGCCCGCCGCCGAAGCCCTGCGCCAGCTCGACCAATTTGAAACCGTCATCGATGCGCGCAGCGAAGACGAGCACGCGCTCGACCATGTTCCTGGTGCCCTCAACTGGCCCACGCTGAACAACGCCGAGCGCATCACCATCGGCACGATGTACAAGCAGGTCAACGCCTTTGAGGCCAAAAAGCGCGGTGCAGCCATCGCCGCGCGCAACATCGCGGCCCACATCGAACGCGAAGTCATCGACAAGCCACGCGAGCTGGAAACCCCTGGTCTATTGCTGGCGCGGCGGCAACCGCAGCGGCTCGCTGGCCACCATCCTCGGCGCGATCGGCTTCCACGTGACCCTCATCGAAGGTGGCTACAAAGCCTGGCGCGCCGCCCTGGTCGAAGACCTCACGCCCCAGGCCCAGCGCCTGCAATACCGTGTGGTCTGCGGCCCCACCGGCAGCGGCAAGACCCGTTTGCTGCAAGCCCTGGCCGCACAGGGCGCCCAGGTGCTCGATCTCGAAGCCCTGGCCAACCACCGCAGCTCCGTGCTCGGCCACATCCCCGGCCTGCCCCAGCCCAGCCAGAAACGCTTCGACAGCCTGATCTGGGACGCCCTGCGCCAATTCGACCCGGCGCGCCCCGTGTTTGTGGAAAGCGAAAGCAAAAAGGTGGGCAACGTGCGCGTGCCCGACGCGCTCATCGAACGCATGCGCGAAAGCCCCTGCATCGACCTGCAACTGCCCGACGAAGAGCGCGTGGCCCTGCTGCTGGAAGACTACGACTTCTTCGTCACCGACCCGGTGCATTTCTGCGACCGCCTGCAAGCCCTGGTTGAGCTGCGCGGCAAAGCGGTGGTCGATGGCTGGGTGGAGAAAGTGGCCGCAGGCAAAACGCCTGAGGTGGTGCTGGAACTGCTGACGCAGCACTACGACCCGATGTACTCGGCTTCGATCAAGCGCAACTTCAAGCAGTATGGGCAGGCCGTACCGGCTGTGCTGAGCGACCGTTCAGTGAAGGCGCTGGAGCAACTGGCCAAGCAGCTCGTCTGACGGCCTTCATCGGCAGGCTCCAGCGCCCCGCTCTGGACTTGCCCTGCGCCACCAGGCTGGACGCGGCTGTCGTGGATCGCTGCAATGGGCGGCTCGCGTCCGCTTGAGAATGCCATCTTGCGACGCCATTCTGGGCACGCTCTTTTTGAACACCCGGCGCCAGCCGGACGGAGACTGTGCGGTAAACACGCAATTGTTCACCTGGCTGCGCTGGCGGAAGCAATCCGCTTTGCAGCCAGCCCAAGCGGACGGATGCCGCGAACCCAGCGGATTGAGAGCGTCAGTGGCACTTCCGGCCAGGCACCATCACCCTTGCCAACAGTCTCAACTGCCAGCTGGCTCTTCCCCAGGCGTGGGCGGTGGCGGTGCCATGGGGTTTTCAATCACTTCTTCTTGCCCATCGTCGTAGGGCTTGCCCGCAGCTTTGGCGCGGGCCTTTTCTTCTTTCTTCTTTTTCTTGGCGAGCTCGCGCTGGCGTTTTTCGTATCCGTAATTGGGAGTGGCCAAAACAGTCTTTCTTGAGTGGGTAAATGGTGGTGGTGAGAAAAGAAATGTCAGGCGTTGAGCCGGCCAGAGGCTTGCGCCAGATCGGCCTGCAAGTCGGCCGACGGCTTCCAGGCCGACCGCGAAACGAACCAGCCCGCCTTTGTGGGGCCATGGCTTTTGCGCATGGAGCGCACATCATAGGGAGCACACAGGCTGATGGGCCCGGCCCAGCTCCAGCCCAGCTTGAACAGACTGCAGGCTGTCGCAAAACGCATCGATCTGGGCCTGGTCAAAGCGCTCGTCAAAGACCACGCTGAACAGGCAGGCCGCGCCCTTGGCGTCGCGGGCCCAAGTTTCGTGACCGGGTGAATCCTGCAAGGCCGGGTGCAAGCACCTGGACCACGCCCGGCTGGCTTTGCATCCAGGTGGCAAGCGCGCGCGTGCTCGCGTCCTGCGCCTGGTAGCGCAGAGCCATGCTGGGCAGGCCGCGCAACACCAGTTCGGTGTCGTTGCCGCTCACGCCCAGGCCCAGCCGCATGTGGGTCATGAGCAACTGGCGGTGCAGGCGCTCATCGCGCGTGACCACCGAGCCCATCAGCACATCGGCACCGCCACTGGGGTATTTGGTCAGGGCCTGCATGGACACATCCACGCCCAGCTCGAAGGCATCGAAGGCGATGCCCGCGCCCCAGGTGTTGTCCAGCGCCGTCACGATGGCGCGCGTGCCCTCGGCCGCTTGCGCGTTGGCGTCGTTGCACCACCGCCACCAGGGCCGGCAGATCCGGGTATTCCAGGGTGATGGATCCCGGGGCTTCCAGCCAGACCAGGCGGGTGGTATCGCCCGATCTTGGCGGCCAGATCTTGCGGGTTCTTGCGCATCGTAAAAGCGGTGCGTGATGCCCCAGGCCGCCAGCTCACCGCTGGCAAACGACTTGTTGGGGCCGTAGGCGTTGTCGGGAATCAGCAGCTCGTCGCCCTGGCGCAGAAACGCCATGTCCACCAGGGACACCGCCGACAGGCCACTGGGCGCCAGCACACAATACGACCCGCCCTCCAGCGGTGGCAATGCGCTCTTCCAGCACAAAGGTGGTGGGCGTGCCGTGCAGCCCGTAGGTGTAGCCGCTTTTGTCGACCCATTCCTGCGTGCGCAAGGCATGCACATTGGGGAAAATGACCGTAGACGCTTTGTGAACGCCCGGTGCGACAGCGTCAAAACCCGCAGGAGCGCGGTAGGGGTGGTGAATGAGTTGGGTAGAGAGTTCGCTCATGAATGGGAGGTTTTCAATGGGTCGTGACCACCCTGAAGCCTACCGCATGAGGAACAACGCAGAAAAATTGGGCGTTCGACGACCCTGATCAAAGCTTCCACTTCTCCAGCAACTCCGCTGGGCGCAGGCTGTCGTAGCTCTCGAAGGGCTGGTGAATCCACGGGTTGGTGGGCAGAAACTCGACCGAATAATCGGGCGTGAAGGTGGACAGCTCTTTGGTCCAGATCACGGCGCTGCGCATTTCGGTGATCGGCGGGTAGTTGTTCTTCAGCTGGTCGATCACCGCCTTGAGCGTGTGGCCCGAGTCGGCCAGATCGTCCACCAGCAACACCTTGCCCGCGATTTCGCCCTTGGGCGTGGTGATGTAGTGGGCGATGTCCAGGTTGCCCTGCTCGGTGCCGGCGTTGGCGCGGTAGGAGCTGGTGGACATGATGGCCAGCGGCACATCAAAAATGCGCGAAAGCATGTCGCCCGGGCGCATGCCGCCGCGCGCCAGACACAGAATGGTGTCGAATTCCCAGCCCGACTGGTACACCTTGAGCGCCAGTTTTTCGATCAGGTTGTGGTACTCGTCGTAAGAGACGTAGAGGTGTTTGCCGTCTTCGGTCAGCATGGGGAGCTCCAGGTGGGATGCGATTGGGGGATTCTGCGCGAATCGGTGCATCATCAAGCGGCGTGGTAGGGGTGGCGCAACAGAATGGTGTGATCGCGGTCCGGGCTGGTCGACACCACATGCACCGGCACGCCGGTGGTCTCTTCGATGCGCTTCAGGTAGCGGCGCGCATTTTCAGGCAACTTGTCGTATTCGGTCACGCCGACCGAAGTGTCGGTCCAGCCAGGCATCACTTCATAGATGGGCTTGCAGCGCGCAATGTCGTCGGCCCCCATGGGCAGGATGTCGATGGTTTCGCCGTCGAGCTCGTAACCGGTGCACAGCATCAGCTCTTTCAGACCATCGAGCACGTCGAGCTTGGTGATGCACAGGCCGGTCAGGCCGTTGACCTGGGCCGAGCGCTTGAGCAAAGCCGCATCGAACCAGCCGCAACGGCGGCTGCGACCGGTGGTCACGCCCTTTTCAGCGCCCACGGTGGCCATGTGCCAGCCGGGTGTGCCCTCTTTCTCCCAATCCAGTTCGGTCGGGAACGGGCCACCGCCCACGCGGGTGCAATAGGCCTTGGTGATGCCCAGCACGTAGTGCAGCAAGCCCGGGCCCACGCCAGCACCCGCGGCCGCATTGCCGGCCACGCAGTTGCTGGACGTCACAAAGGGGTAGGTGCCGTGGTCGATGTCGAGCAGCGTGCCCTGGGCGCCTTCAAACAACAGGTTGGCACCCTGCCGTGTGCCTCGTTGAGTTCGCGCGACACGTCGGCGATCATGGGCTTGAGCTGCTCGGCCTGCGCCATGGCTTCAGCGTACACCGGCTCGAACTGGATCGCGCCATCTTTCATGTAGGCAGCGATCTTTGTCGTCCCAGCACCATGTCGGCCGAGTGCAGCTAGGTCGGTCGAGCACATGGTTGTGCAGATCCAGCAACTCGCGCAGCTTGGTCGCGAAACGCTCGGGGTACTTCAGGTCCTGCACGCGCAGCGCACGGCGCGCGATCTTGTCTTCGTAGGCCGGGCCGATGCCGCGGCCGGTGGTGCCGATCTTTTCGGTACCCGCTTTGTCCTTGGCGGCTTCGCGTGCGATGTCGATGGCCGCATGGAACGGCAGGATCAACGGGCAGGCCTCGGACACGCGCAGGCGCGAACGCACCTCCACGCCGGCCTTTTCCAGACCTGCAATTTCTTCGAACAGCTTGCCCACCGACAGCACCACACCGTTGCCGATGTAGCACTTCACGCCGGCGCGCATGATGCCGCTGGGAATCAGGTGCAAGCGCGGTTTTCACGCCGTTGATCACCAAGGTGTGGCCGGCGTTGTGACCGCCCTGAAAGCGCACCACGCCCTGGCGGTTTCGGTCAGCCAGTCGACCAGCTTGCCCTTGCCCTCGTCACCCCACTGGGTGCCCACCACGACCACGTTGCGCCCAGGTACCACGGCGCTGTTGCTGTTCATCATCTGCTGTTTTCCGATCAAAGAGTCTTTACGATCCATGCGCCGCTGTTGGCCGGGTCTTGCACCAGCTCGCGATCGCAATGGAATTCATCCACTTCATGCCCATGGCCGGGCAAGGCGCACACCACCGTCTGGCCCTGCGCGCGCAAGCCGGCAATGGCCTCGCGCAAGCCTGCATCCATGCCCCAGGGCGCACGCACAGCGGCCACCAGCGGGCCGCGGTGCCACAGCGCTGACCAGTTCTTTCACATCCAGGCTGAAGCCCACCGCCGGGCGGTTGCGCCCAAACACCGCACCCACTTCGTCGTAACGGCCACCGCGCGCCAGCTCCACCGCCTCGCCCTGCGGGCTGTGGCTGAACATGGCAAATCGCATGCCGGTGTAATAGGCATAGCCGCGCAGATCGGCCAGGTCAATGGACACCTCCATGCCCTGCACCTGCGAGGCCAGCCAGGCCAGGCTGTCGAGTGCGTCGTGCAGTTCGGGCGATGGCTGGAGCACGCGTGCGTGCTTCGTCCAGCACGTCCACGCCGCCAAACAGGGTGGGCAACGCACACAAATCGGCGCGCACGGCAGCAGGCAAGTCTTTGGACAAAGCCTTGAGCTCGGCCACGTCCTTGGCGGCCAACGCAGCGTGAATCTGCGTCAGTGTGGACTTCGGTCAATTGCACCGGCGCCAACACCGCGTCAATCACGCGCACATCGGCCAGATCCAGCAGCAAATCGCCCGACACCCGCCCGCTTCAGGCTGGCCTGCGCCAGTTCAATCACTTCCAGATCGGCCTCCAGGCCGGCATGGCCGTAAATCTCGGCGCCAAACTGCAGCGGCTCACGGCTGGCCAATGGGCGGTCGACGCGGGTGTGCACCACGGGGCCGCAGTAACTCAGACGGGCCACACCCTGGCGGTTGAGCAAGTGGGCGTCGATGCGGGCCACCTGAGGCGTGCTGTCGGCGCGCAGGCCCAGCGTGCGCCCAGAGAGCTGATCCACCAGTTTGAAGGTCTGCAGATCGAGGGCTTCGCCGGTACCTGTGAGCAAAGACTCCAGGTGTTCCAGCAGAGGCGGCATGACCAGCTCGTAGCCATAGCTGCGGGCTGTGTCCAGCAAACCCCGGCGAAGTTCTTCGATGTGCCGGGCCTCGGACGGCAGGACATCGGCAATGTGATCCGGAAGGACCCAGGCAGACATGGGCATGTTGGGCAGGCTGTTAAAACAGGGATTTTACCGGGCTCGCGAAGCCGCTTCTGCGATCAGCGCCGCGGCTCACGAGCCGTCCAGCGAATCGGTTCAGATTCAGTCGATCCAGCCACCAGATCGCCACGCCCAGGCGCCAGGCAAATCAAGCCGAAAAAGCGGATTTGCCCATCGCGCATTTGCAGCATTTCAGAAAAAACCCGGCGCCAGAGCACCGGGTGAGATGAAGGGCAACAAGCCCTTCGAGGATCAGGAAGAGGGCCAGAGCGGCCCAGAAGGTGTCAGACAACCGCGCGCCTCTACTTGCGCGCACGTCGCTGCTGCGCATGGCCTTGAAGAAATCCGAGCTGGGGTCGACCACCAGCACATCCGACTTGCTGGCAAAACTGCTCTTGTAGGCATCCAGGCTGCGGTAGAACTGGGCAAACGAAGGATCGCGGCCAAAAGCCTCGGCATAGATGGCTGCGGCCTTGCCGTCGCCATCACCCTTGACCTTCTGGGCATCGCGGAATGCATTGGCCACGATCACTTCACGCTGGCGGTCGGCATCGGCGCGGATCTTTTCGCCTTCAGCAAAACCCGTGGAGCACGCAAGTCGTTGGCCACCCGCTTGCGCTCGGCCTCCATGCGGTCGTAGACCGATTTGGTGATGCTCTGGGCATAGTCCACACGGGTGATGCGCACATCCACCACGTCCATGCCCCAAGGCTTGTCGGCGCCACGAACAGCGGCCAACACCTGACGTTTTCACATCGGCCATCAGCTCTTCACGGCGGGTCGACAGCAACTCACTCACGGTGCGCTTGTTCACTTCCTGCTGGAACGAGTTGCGCACCACGCGGTTGAGCTGCACCGCGCCTGCACCTTCGTTCACACCCACGTTTCGGATGTACTGCTCTGGCTCGCTGATGCGCCAGCGCACATACCAGTCGATCACCACACGCTGCTTCTCGGCCGTCAGCGTGGGCTCGGAATCGGTGCTCTCCAGCGTCAGCAGGCGCTTGTCGATGTAGGACACGTTCTGGAACGGCGGTGGCAGCTTGAAATTCAGACCCGGCTCGGTGACCACCTGCTTGATCTGGCCGAGCTGGAACACCACGCCAAACTGGCGCTGATCGACCACAAACAGCATGGAGCTGCCAATGGCCAAGGCCACCGCAAGCGAAGTCAGGACAAAACCCATTTTGTTCATGTGAATGCTCTCAAATAGGGATGCGTTCGAATCACGAGTCAGCCAACGGAATCAACGGGACTCACGTTCGCGGGAGCGGGCTGGGTTGTCACTGTCGTTGGCAGTGCGTTGCTGGGCAGTCGACGCCGCCACGGGCGCGCTGCTGGTCGCCGCGGTTGGGGTGCTCGACTGGCCCGTCATCTGCATGATCTTGTCCAGCGGCAAATACAACAGGTTGGAGCCCGACTTGCTGTCGACCATGACCTTGGTCACGTTGCTGTAAATCTGCTGCATGGTGTCCACATACATGCGGTCGCGGGTCACCTGCGGTGCCTTCTGGTATTCGGCCAGCACCGAGCTGAAGCGGTTGGCATCACCCTCAGCCTGCGCCACGATACGGGCGCGGTAACCTTCAGCCTCCTCGGTCAGGCGAGAGGCCGCACCGCGAGCGCGTGGCACCACGTCATTGGCATAGGCCTGTGCTTCGTTCTTGGCGCGCTCGCGCTCCTGGCCAGCCTTGAGCACATCGTCAAACGCGGCCTGAACCTGCTCGGGCGGGCGCACACCGTCTTGCTGCAAGTTGATGGCCACCACCTCGATACCGACCTTGTACCGGTCCAGCATGTTCTGCATCAGCGTGCGCACGCGGGGCGCGATCTGGTCACGCTCTTCGGCCAGCGCAGCGTCCATCTTCATCTTGCCGATGACCTCGCGCAACGCCGTTTCAGCCACTTTCACCACCGAGGCATCGGGATCGCGGCTCTCAAACAGGAAGGCGCGCGCGTCGTTCAAACGGTACTGAACAGCGAACTTGATCTCGACGATGTTTTCATCGGCCGTCAGCATGGCCGACTCGCGCAGACCGGTGGCCGGCACGATGTTGTCACGACCCACGTCCACCGAGCGGATCCGGGTGACCGACACAGTTTCGTGGCGCTCGATGGGGTATGGCATGCGCATGTTGAAGCCAGCGCCCACCGTTCGGTTGTACTTGCCGAACTGTGTGATCACCGCCTGTTCACCTTCTTGCACGATGAAGATGCCGGTACCCACCCAAATCAGCGCGGCTACGCCTGCGATCAAGCCAATGCCGATGCCCGTGGACTTGGGGCTTGGGTTGAACCCGCCGCCATTGTCGGAGCCGCCCCGGCCGCCGTTGTTGCCGCCTTTGCCGCCCAGCAGGCCACCGAGCTTGCGGTTGAAATCGCGCCACAGCTCGTCCAGATCAGGCGGGCCCTGGTTCCCGTTCGACTGTGGCCGTGGCTGACGCGGCGGCTGGCGAGGAGGCTCTTCGTTGTCCGCATGGGGAGGCTTTTCACCGCCCGAAGATTCGTTGTCATCTCGACCCCAGCGTGGATCGTTCAAATTGAACATGCCGAGCAGTCGCTGCTTGGCGCTGGGGGCATGCTTGTTCGCGGGCAGTGGGCCGCGACTAGGGTCTTGCAAATTCACATCCATGGCTGGTTCGCTCGATTCAAGGTTGGATTCCGCATTGTGCCCAATCAGGACACGGGGTTTTCAGATTCATCCAAGTCCCCGAGTTCTTCAGGGCCTTGGTTTGGATGGGTGGCCATCACCCGCTGGGCCAACAAAGCACGCAATTCGGACATGCCCTGCCCGGTATGTGCACTGACAAAGGTACGAGACACGCTTTCCCCATCCAGTTCCATGACATCGCTCAATTCGCGGGGCAAGGAAGCGGGATCCATGGCGTCCAGCTTGTTGAACACCAGCACCTGGGGCACATCGGCCGCACCAATGTCGCGCAAAACGCCCTGCACCGACTGAATTTGCTCCAGATGGGCCGGGTTGGAGGCATCGACCACATGCAACAGCAAATCGGCCTCCGCTGCCTCTTGCAGCGTGGCTGCAAACGCATCAACGAGACCGTGGGGCAAGTCTCGAATGAAGCCGACCGTGTCGGACAGTGACACCGAACGCCCGGCCTCGCCCAGATAGAGCTGGCGGGTGGTGGTGTCGAGCGTGGCGAACAGCTGATCGGCCGCGTAAGCGCGGGCTTTGACCAGGCTGTTGAAGAGGGAGGACTTGCCCGCGTTGGTGTAACCCACCAGGGAAATCATGTATGCATCGCGACGCTCGCGCTGTCGGCGCTGGGTGGCGCGTTGCTTCTTGACCTTCTCCAGACGCTCTTTGGTGCGTTTGATCGATTCGCCAATCATGCGTCGGTCCAGCTCGATCTGTGTCTCGCCCGGACCGCCGCGCATGCCGATACCGCCACTCTGGCGTTCCAGGTGCGACCAGCGGCGGACCAAACGGGTCTGCAAGTATTGCAATCGTGCCAGCTCGACCTGCAACTTGCCCTCATGGCTGCGGGCGCGCTGGGCAAAAATCTGAAGGATCAACAGCGTGCGGTCATTGACCGGCAACTCCAGCGTGCGCTCCAGATTGCGCTGCTGCGCCGGGCTGAGCGACTGGTCAAACAGCACTTCGGTGGCGCCCGTTGACTGCGCCAGCATCTTGATCTCTTCGGCCTTGCCTGATCCGACGAACAGCGCAGGATCGGGTGCGCGGCGCTTGCAGCTCACGCGATCGGCGACGGCAAAGCCTGCCGTCTGCGCCAGCAAGACCGAGCTCGAGCAAATCGCCATCGAAATGTGCATGGCCAAAGTCCACCCCGACCAGAATGACCGAGGGAGCTTTAGCTTGTGAAGGGATGGGCGCGTTCACGGCGAGGGCATCGCCGCGACCGTGGTGAGCACGGCAGGATTCAAAAAGTGAATCAAGGCGCGGGGGCTGCTTCTTCTGCAGGGGCTGCAGAGAATTGCACCGGGCGACCGGGAACGATGGTGGAAATCGCGTGTTTGTAGACCATCTGAGTGACGGTATTGCGCAGCAGCACCACGTACTGGTCAAACGACTCGATCTGGCCTTGCAGTTTGATGCCATTGACCAGGTAGATCGACACGGGTACGTGTTCCCGGCGAAGCTGGTTCAGGAAAGGATCTTGCAAGAGCTGGCCTTTGTTATTGCTCACGATATGCTCCGTGTTCAAAAGAAGTTGATAGGAGTCGGACCTTACCACACCGTGATGCGCAACAAGCCCATGAAAACTGAGGTTTGATCAGTCTTTGTAAGGGTTATCTGAGGTCTTGAACTCGATTCTCAAGGGGGTCCCGACCAAATCGAAAGCCTTTCGGAAACGTCCTTCCAGAAAACGCTTGTAGGCGTCGGGCACCTTGTCGAGCGAATTGCCGTGAATCACGATGACCGGCGGATTCATGCCACCCTGGTGTGCGTAGCGCATTTTCGGGCGGAACATGCCGCTGCGTTGCGGCGCCTGGAAGGCCGTCGCCTCCATCAGCAATCGGGTCAACACGGGCGTGGTCATTTTGCGCATGGCCGATTTCTGGGCCAATACGATGGATTTCCAGACCGGGCCCAGACCCTGGCGCTTTTTCGCCGAGATCAGGTGCAGCGAAGCGAATTTCAGAAAAGCCAGCCGGGTTTCGATCTGGCGCTCGATCTGCTCGCGTTGATATGCATCCACCGCATCCCACTTGTTGATCGCCAGCACCACTGCACGCCCGCTCTCAAGAATAAATCCGGCAATGTGCGCATCCTGGTCGGTCACACCCTGTTCTGCGTCGAGCAGCAGCAACACCACGTGGGCGCTTTCGATGGCTTGCAGTGTTTTGACCACCGAAAATTTCTCGATGGCCTCGAACACCTTCCCTTTGCGCCGCAGACCAGCGGTATCGATCAGTTCAAATTTCTGGCCGTCCCGCTCAAAAGGCACGGAAATCGCATCCCGGGTGGTGCCAGGCATGTCAAACGCCACCAGTCGCTCCTCACCCAGCCACACGTTGATCAGCGTGGACTTGCCCACATTGGGCCGCCCAGCGACGGCCAGGCGGATCACGCTGGTGTCGATTTCCGGCTCTTCTTCGTCTTCGGGCGGCAGGCCAGGAATGGCTTCGAGCGCCATGTCGAGCATGGTGCGAATACCCTGCCCGTGTGCGCCGGAAACCGGAACGACTTCGCCCAGCCCAAGCTCATAGAACTCCACGAGCTGCAGGCCCTGGGTCATGCCCTCGGCCTTGTTGGCGACCAGAATGGTGGGTTTGCCCAAGCGGCGCAGGTATTGCCCAATCTCATAATCTTGCGCGCTGATGCCACCTCGTGCATCGACCACAAAGATCACCACATCCGACTCTGCCACGGCCTGGCGGGTCTGTTTGGCCATTTCGCGGTAGATACTGCCTTCACCGGCATCAGGCTCGAAGCCTCCGGTGTCGATCACGATGTACTCGCGCCGCCCCTGACGACCGCTTCCGTAGTGGCGATCCCGAGTCAAGCCGGCGAAGTCGGCGACGATGGCATCGCGAGAACTCGTCAAGCGGTTGAACAGGGTAGATTTGCCCACATTGGGGCGCCCCACCAGAGCGATGACGGGTTTCACAAGCGTTACCTTTCAAGTGCAAAAACCACCGGCGTTCCGCTCGGTGGTTTTCGCTATTCATGGCCTCACGGCCAAACATTCGCAGCCCGACGCAGGTCAGGCAAAAACAATCGACCTCTTTACTGAGGTCTCCAGGCGTAGACGCCACCCTTTTGGGTCTGGACAATCAAGACCTGCCCTGCCAGCACCGGTGCCCCCAGAATGGCGGAGCCGTCGGTTGCAAAGCGCGCCATGTCGCTGCCATCTTCACGCGAGAGGACATGCACGTTGCCTTCGTTGTCGCCCACGACCACCACGCGGCCAACGGCCAGGGGCGCAGTGAGCTCACGGAACTTGAACCGATCGACGCGCCAGGCGGCTTCGCCGTTGGCCCGCTGCCAGGCCTGAACCGTTCCGTCAGACTCGGTACCGAAGACACGGGTGGCGTCGCCACTCAGCCCAGTGCTGCCCTTTGCCGGCTTGCTCCAGGCGACAGTGCCACGCTCCGTGTCCACGCAGCCCACGGCAGCGCTGAAGGCGCGGGCACATACGCTTCCACCCTCTCGGCTCACGGTGCCCACCAGATCGACCAGGCGCTCAACTTCATTGGTGCCGCGCGAACTGGCCAACAACGCCTGCCATTGCACGTTGCCATTGGACGGATCGAGGCCGGTCAAGCGAGCAGACAGCCCGGCCACCAAGGTATTACCGACCGCGAGAAGCACCCCGCCCTCGCCCAGAACCAGCGGCTCGCCCGGGCGGCTCTGGGTCCACAGGCGCGCGCCGGTGGCTGCCATCATAGGCGCCCACGCTGCGGTCAGCCATCAGCACGAACACACGTCCACCAGCCACCAAAGGCGCGGTGAACGAACGTGCAGGCAGCCTCACCCGCCATTGTTCCCGACCATCGCGAAGGTTCACGAGTTCGTTGTCGCGGGTGATCACGGCGGCCGATTGCCCGTCCGCACCCACGCCAGCGCCCAACTCGCCGCCCACGCTGACGCGCCAGACATCACGGCCAGTGTCGGCATCTAGAGCCGCCACGGTGCCCTTGGCATTGGCCACAAAAACGCGACCGCCCACCACCACTGGGCGGAGCGGCTCTCGTGATTCACCGATATTGGCGGTCCAAATCTGCGTGGCACCCAGCACAGTCGCCGGGGCGGTCAACGGCGCGGGTTTCAGCTTCTCGGGCGTGGAGCTGCAGCCGGACAAGGCCAGCATCAAGACGCCGGCCAAGCCGAGCGCCTGTGCGAGTGTGCGAATCTTCAAGGGGTCACCTCCACAGGTTTGGCCAAAGTTGCAGCGTCCACGCCCAGCGAGGCAAGTTTCACCTCGATCAATTGACGGTACTCCACACGCTCTGACATGGCCTTCCAGGCCTGCTCATAGAGCGATTTGGCTTCTTCGGTCTTGCCTTGCAATGCCAGCACATCACCCTTGCGATCCATAGCGAGCGGTTGCAAAGCTGCGGGAAAGGTCGTGTCCAGAAGCTTGAGCGCCTGGTCGTAGGCTTTGGCATCGATGTCCATGCCCGCCAGCCGCAGACGTGCAAGGCCCTGGTAGGCCGGCTCGCTGGCGTCGTTCATGGCCCAGGTCAGTGCGGCGCGCGCGGCGTCTGGCTTCTTCGCGTCAAACAGCGCTTTGCCTGCCAAGACGGCACCCTGCGCAGCAAAAGTGGTGCCTCCAAAGCCGTCTTTCATGTCGTTGAAGGCACGTTCAATTTTATCTGCGTCACCAGCCATTGCGGCACGCTGCAAAACTTCATACAGTGCCGAAGCCTTGGCGGCCTGGCTGCGCTGCCAGTAGTTCCAGCCGTTCCATGCGGCCATGGCACCAAACACCACGATCAGCACCCAGGTGATCAGGTTGCCCCACTGGGCCCAGAAATGCTTGATCTGATCAAGCTGTTCTTGTTCTTCGAGGTCGAGGTGTTTGGCCATGGTGTTCGGAAAATAGGGTAGACAGGATTGTAGGGGGCTGGGTGGCGCATCAGGCTGCGAGCAAGACCGGCGCCCATTCGGCCACCCCAATCAGCGGTAGAAGACTTTGGGCTGCCGGTTCCTGCGTGCGATCTCCGCGCAGGGGCTTCAGCGCCACCTGTCCTTGGGCCAATTCATCGGCACCAAAAATCAGGGCAAAACGGGCACCGCTCGCATCGGCCTTCTTGAACTGGGACTTCATGCTGCCCATACCTTCCAGACTGCCGGCATGCATCTGCACCGCCACACCGGCTTGGCGCAAGGCGCGCAAAACAGGCATCACCATCGGCACACTGGCGACATCAGGCACCACCGCATAAACATCTGGGCCAGCCACTTCGGGCAGCAAATTTTGTTCTTTGAGCAACTCGAGAATGCGCTCCATGCCCAGGGCCCAGCCCACGGCGGGCGCGGCTTTACCACCGATTTGCTCAATCAGGCCATCGTATCGACCACCGGCGCACACCGTTCCCTGAGCGCCCAGCTGCGTGGTTACGAACTCAAACACGCTGAGGTTGTAGTAATCCATGCCCCGCACCAGACGCGGGTTGATGGTGTATTCGATGCCATGGGCATCCAGCAAATCACGCAGCCGATTGAAGTGGGCCAACGAAGCTTCTCCGAGGAAATCCATCAGACGAGGTGCGGCGTTGACCACAGCCTGCATGGCAGGGTTCTTGGTGTCGAGAATGCGCAGCGGATTGCTGTGCAAGCGTCGGCGTGCTTCTTCGTCCAACGTGTCGATGTTGGCCTCCAGGTGAGCGATCAAGGCTTGACGGTGGGCCATGCGCTCTTCGGGTTGGCCCAGACTGTTGATTTCCAGCGCAATGCCCTGCAGGCCCAGCTTGCCCCACAGGTCATTGGCCATGACGATCAGCTCAGCGTCCACATCAGGGCCAGCAAAACCCAGCGCCTCGGCGCCAAACTGGTGGAACTGACGGTAACGACCGCGCTGTGGCCGCTCATGCCGGAACATGGGGCCCATGTAATAGAGGCGCTTGCCGCCCTCGTAGAGCATGTTGCTCTCGACCACGGCGCGCACCACGCCGGCCGTGTTTTCAGGGCGCAACGTAAGCTGTTCACCATTGAGCCGGTCTTCGAAGGAGTACATCTCCTTCTCGACGATGTCGGTCACCTCGCCCAAACCGCGCACGAACAGCGCCGTGGGCTCCACGATGGGGGTGCGCAAGTTGCGGTAGCCATAACCACGCATCAAGCTGCGCAGATGCTCCTCGAGCCACTCCCAGTGTGCGGACACGGGAGGCGCGATGTCGTTCATGCCTTTAACGGCGGAGATTTTCTGTGCTGCCATGTTGATCTTGGCTTCGGTGCGGTTGAGCGAGCGGCTGGCCGCTCAGGGATCAAGCCGTCGCGCCAAACCTCTTCTCAATGTAGTTGTCCACAATCTGCTGGAACTCGGTGGCAATGCCTGTTCCGCGCAACGTCAGTGCCTTTTCGCCATCAATGAACACAGGCGCTGCCGGCGCTTCGCCAGTACCGGGCAAGCTGATGCCGATGTCGGCATGTTTGCTCTCACCCGGCCCGTTGACAATGCAACCCATCACCGCCACTTTCAGGTTTTCAACACCTGGGTAGCGCGCGCGCCACACTGGCATGGAGGCGCGCAGGTAGTCGTCGATCTGCTTGGCGAGTTCCTGGAAGGTGGTGCTGGTGGTGCGGCCACAGCCCGGGCAGGCCGTGACGCTGGGCACAAAGACACGCAAACCCAGCGACTGCAGGATTTCAGAAGCAATCACCACTTCCTGGGTGCGCGCTTCACCGGGCTGCGGCGTGAGCGACACCCGAATGGTGTCGCCAATGCCTTGCTGCAGCAGCACCGACAGCGCCGCGGTCGACGCCACCGTGCCTTTGGTACCCATGCCGGCCTCGGTCAAACCCAGATGCAAGGCGTAGTCGCAGCGCTGTGCCAGCGCCTGGTACACCGCAATCAGGTCCTGCACGCCGCTGACCTTGCAGGACAGGAAGATATTGTTGCCGTTCAATCCGATGGACTCGGCCTTGGCGGCAGAATCCAGCGCCGAAGTGATCAGGGCTTCGTACATCACCTGGCGGGCCTCCCAGGGCTGGGCCCGGCTGGCATTTTGATCCATCAGGCGGGCCAGCAGATCCTGATCCAGGCTGCCCCAGTTGACACCGATGCGCACCGCTTTGTCGAGCCGCGCAGCGATTTCGACCATCTGAGCAAACTGGCGATCGCCCTTGTCGCCCCGCCCGACGTTGCCGGGGTTGATGCGGTACTTCGACAAGCGCTTCGGCGCAAGCCGGGTGATCGGTCAAAAGCTTGTGGCCGTTGTAGTGAAAGTCGCCCACCAGAGGCACATTGACACCCATGCGGTCAAGCTGCTCACGGATGTAAGGAACCGCCTTCGCCGCCTCGTCGTTGTTGACCGTGATGCGCACCAACTCAGAGCCTGCCAGGGCCAGTTCCTTGACCTGGATCGCCGTACCCACGGCATCGGCCGTGTCGGTGTTGGTCATGGACTGCACGCGCACCGGCGCGTCGCCGCCGACGGTGACCCGGTTGTCGCCCCAGGCCACCACGCCTTGGCGGGAGCGGCGCGGCAAAGCGCCGGCCAATGGGATCGCTGCTGCATCCATGTTGATCACTTCACCTGAAATCTGGCCACGCTGTTGCGCGCAAAGGGCGCCACATCAAATGCCTGGCCACGCACCTGAACCTCCACTGCATCCGTCCGGCCCAACACCACCGAATAAGGCGGCGTTGCGGAAAAGTCCATCACATCGCCCTTTTTCATCACGCGCTGAATCTGCACTTTTCCCGCACCATCCATCACCTCGACCCAGGAATCGTCCAGTGGCCTCCAGATGCAGAACGCTGCCCGAAGCGAGCGCAGGTGCCGGCTCTCGCCCAAGCCCGTCGCGCTCTTGAGCGTGGCAGGCTTGGTGTCGACCACGGCACCATCAGCACAGCCACCAGTGTCGTCTGCAGGCGTCGCTTCGGACAGTTCAGCGTTCGCCTGCGTTGCAACAGGAAGCACAATTTCTGCTCTCGGAAATACCGGTTTCGGGACTTGAGAGATGCCGTCGATCCAGGCCTCACCCTTGGCGATCAGGTCTTTGCCCGGCCATTGGCTCCAGTCGGGCAAAAACGCCAAACCCAGTGCAGCCAGCAAGAGCAGACCGCTATCCACACGGCTGGGCGTCTTCAATCGTGCAGAACAATGGCAGAGCGATGCTGACCGCCCTGATCGGGTTTGAACGGCGTGTTGACGCTCGCCGCTGCACCACCCAGCTGGGGCATGTGCATACGGAATCTGGTCGAGAACCTGGGCGGATCCACCTTGAGCTGGCGACAGGCGCTGGACGCCAGCGCGCGGGCAAACGTCAGGTCGGGCAGCTCGTCATACCGGCCCGCTTCCAGTGCCTCGAGCTTGTTCACAGGCACCTTCAGCGAGGCAGCGAGCGCGGCGATGTGCAAACCCGTCGCCTCACGGATCTGGCGCAGCCATGGGCTGGTGATAGGGCTGCTGAGCCGGTTGCTCAGCCTGTTGGTCGCCACCATCCAGCGTTTCCCATCCTTCACTCATAAAACGCTCCACGTCGATAGGCCTCAACTCGCTGGAATCGGGGAACCGGCGCTGGAGTTGCTGGGCCAACTGATCGGCAACCACTGGGTTTTTCAACTGTTTCTCGATCTTGATGCCCAGCCACAGTGTCTCTGCGTTGGCCAACTCGGTCGCGTTCAGGCGACGAATATAAAACTGGGCACGCTCGTACTCCCCACGCTTGAACAGCAGCGCGGCGAGGTTGTAGCCTGCGATCGGGTTGGTGGCATCCAGCTGATAGGAGCGAGCAAAGCTGGCCTCCGCGTCTTTGACCAAACCGGCCCGGATTTCACAAACACCTTTGGTCATCAGCGTCTTGGCCTGGCCGCCATAGGTGGGATTGGCCACCGCACGTGTCAAAAAGCTCCACCGCTTCCTTTTCGCGCTTCACGCCGCACAGAAACCAGCCGTAGTTGTGCAGGGCGTCGGCGTCTCTGGCGTTGATCTGCAAGCGCGCGGAAGCTTTCCTCGTCAGCTGCGGATCGTTGAGACGCATGTAAACAAGGCCGCGCAAGCACATAGGCTGGACCGTAATTGGGATCTGCGGCCAAGGCCTGCTTGATCTCATCCAGGGCGACCTTGTCTTGCCCTTGGTCGAAATAGCTGGTCGCCAAAGTCGTGCGAAGGCGTGCGCGTTTGCGGATCTCGGGTTCGTCCGACTCCGTCATGGGTTCGGCTGCGATGTGCCCGACACACCTGCGTGCGCCGGCGCAGCCCGACAACAGGCTGGTGGTCGCCACCAGTGCCGCACCCATGAAGGCCCTGCCAGCCAAACTTGCAAACGAGCCGTTTTCGCGGCGAAGTAGGTTGGCGAGGGACGGACCTATCGCGTTCACGGGACAGCTTCATGCCTGTTGCTCCTTGATATTTTTTCACAAACCGGATGGGCTGCGAGGCGTGGCATCCACCGAGCCCTCGGCGCTGGGCCAGGCGGCGGGCCGCATCGGTGCGGTCCAGCACATCGCCAGCCAGTTGTCCACAGGCGGCGTCGATGTCGTCGCCCCGGGTCTTGCGCACCGTGGTCACAAGACCGCCATCCATGCAGAATCTGGGCGAAACGCTGAACCACCGGGTTCGGTGAACATTTGAGGCCCGAATCCGGAAACGGATTGAACGGAATCAGGTTGATCTTGCAGGGCACACCCCGGCCCCCGTGGGTCTTCACCAAGGTCCAGCAAAGCGCTGCGGCATGCTCGGGCTGGTCGTTGACGCCATCGAGCATGCAGTATTCGAAAGTGATGAAATCGCGCGGCGCCGCAGGGAGGTAAGCGCAGGCAGGCATCCATCAGCTCGGCGATGGGGTACTTCCGGTTCAGCGGCACCAGCGAATCGCGCAGCGCGTCGGTGGGCGCATGCAACGAAACCGCCAACGCCACAGGCACATCCTGGCCAGGCGATCGATCATCGGCACCACACCCGAGGTCGACACCGTCACGCGACGGCGCGACAGTCCATAACCATGGTCGTCCAGCATCACCCGCAGGGCCGGCACCAACGCGCGCGTAGTTTTGCAAGGGCTCGCCCATGCCCATCATGACCACGTTGGAGATCACCCGCTCGCTGGTCTTCAGGTGTTTGCGCAGGAAATGCTCGGCATGCCAGAGCTGCGCCAGAATTTCACCCGTGGTCAGGTTGCGTGAAAAGCCCTGATGCCCGGTGGAGCAAAAGCGGCAACCCACCGCACAACCGGCCTGGGACGAAACACAAAGGGTGCCCCGGTCGTCTTCGGGAATGAACACGGTCTCCACCGCATTGCCACCACCGACGTCGAACAACCATTTGATGGTGCCGTCGGTCGAATCCTGACGGGACAGCACCGGCAGATCCACCACCTGGCACAGACCGATGGCAACTTCTCGCGCAGGCTGCGCGCGAGATCGGTCATGTCATCGAAGTCGGGCTGCGCCCTTTTGGTGGATCCAGCGAAACAGCTGAACAGCGCGAAAACGCTTTTCACCCAGCTGCTCGCAAAAGGCCGACAAGCCGGCCAGATCAAACTCAAGCAGATTCGGTTTTCATCGCACGCCCTCCTCATCTGGCCTCTCCAACCCAGCGGCGCCCCCGCTGGCGATCAGCGCACCGGTGAAAGGATGGAGAGGGTCATGCGCAATCGAACGATCTCAGCGCGAGTAAACGTTCATGCCGGCGAAGAAGAAGGCGATTTCCGACGGCAGCGGTCTCAGGCGCGTCGGAGCCGTGCACGGCGTTGGCGTCGATGCTGTCAGCGAAGTCGGCGCGGATGGTACCGGCATCGGCTTTCTTGGGGTCGGTAGCGCCCATCAGGTCGCGGTTCTTGGCGATGGCGCCTTCGCCTTCCAGTGCCTGGATCATCACAGGGCCGGAGATCATGAAGTCGACCAGATCCTTGAAGAAAGGACGCTCTTTGTGCACAGCGTAGAAAGCTTCGGCTTCGCCGCGCGACAGGTGGGCCATGCGAGCAGCCACGACCTTCAAGCCAGCGGCTTCAAAACGGGCGTAGATCTGGCCGATGACGTTTTTGGCAACGGCGTCGGGCTTGATGATGGAGAGGGTGCGTTCGATGGCCATGGATTTTCCTGGAGTATAACGAGATAAAAAAGAATGCGATTTTTGCTGCTTCAGCAAAGCCGCTGATTCTACATCGGCAGGGCTGTCAGGCACGGCTCAGCGACCGCCCTTTCGGCCACCACCGCCACCACCGGGCTTGCGGCGCGCCGGGCCGCTCTTGCCCCGCATGGCGTCTTGCTCACGGCTGCGCTGCAGCGCATCCTGGCCAATATAGCCAAGCGACGTTTTCATGCGGATCGGGCTGCCCGCCCTGGCCGGAGCGGCCTTTGCCCGGCTTGCCGCCTGGCTTTCCCGCCTCGCTGTCGGGCTTGGATTGGGGCGCAAACATGCTGCTGCGCCGAATGCCCGTCGGCGCTTCACCCCGGCTGCTGCGGCGTGTGGCCAAAATTGCGCCCGCCGGTGGCCTCATTGCCACGGCCCGCTGGGCGGCGCCCTCGCGGAGCCGGCTCTTCGATGCGCTCCATGCCCGCCGCCGCGGTCAGCTTGGCGATATCGAGCTCATCCAGCTCCACCCACACGCCGCGCTTCAGCCCGCGCGGCAGCATCATGGCGCCGTAGCGGATGCGGATCAGACGGCTCACCGCATGACCCACCGCCTCGAACATGCGCCGCACTTCGCGGTTGCGGCCTTCGCCGATGGTCACGCGGTACCAGCAGTTGGCGCCCTCGCCGCCACCGTCTTCGATGCTGGCGAACTGGGCCATGCCGTCGTCGAGGCGAACACCGTCGAGCAAGCGCTGCTTTTCTTCGTTGGACAGAGCGCCCAGCACCCGCACCGCGTACTCGCGCTGCAAGCCAAAGCGCGGATGCATCAGCCGGTTGGCCAGCTCACCGGAACTGGTCAGCAGCAGCAAGCCCTCGGTGTTCAGATCCAGCCGCCCCACAGACTGCCACTTGCCCTGGTACAGCTTGGGCAAGCGGCGAAACACGGTTGGGCGGTTTTGCGGATCGTCGTGCGAAACCACTTCGCCAGCCGGCTTGTGGTAGGCCAGAACACGCGGGCGGCGGCGGCGTCATGCGCACGCGCACCGGCTTGCCATTGACCTTGATGACATCGTTGTACTGGATGCGCTGACCCACGTGGGCCGGCTCTCCGTTGACCGAAATACGGCCCTCCAGGATCAGCTGCTCCATCTCCAGGCGCGAGCCCATGCCCGCCTGCGCCAGGACTTTGTGCAGCTTGGGCGACTCGGGCTGCGGCTGCAGCACCCGCTTGGTGGGCAGGGGCAGCTCCTGCTCCTGCTCCGCATCGAAGACGCCGCTGATCACATCGTCAAAACGCAGCGCATCGCATCTCCGTGATCAGGGTCGCCGCCGCTGCACGGGCGCGGCGCGGCTCCCAGGCGAAGGATCCTTTCGGCGCCTCTTGCGTGGGCGTCAGGCTTGGGGTTTCTGGGTCGGATCCGGTGTCATGGTTTCCTGTGGGTCATCGATCGGGCTGCGCCGTTCAAAGCGTGGGGATCGAAGTCGCCTCGATACGAGCTGTTGCGCCTGTGCTGGGCAGCTGCAGCGGCAGTCATTCGGTGCTGGGATCATCGAGACTCGCGGGCTTCGGGCTCGCCTCTGGTGGCGATTCCAGCAGGCTCTCCTGCACATCGGCATCTGGCACGCCGAAAGGCTCTCAAAATCCAGCCGATCCAGCGCAGACTCCTGGACATCGCTGCCATCCAGCGGCGGCAACTGGTCCAGCGAAGACAGACCCAGATCGTCGAGAAACTGGCGGGTGGTGGCAAACAAGGCGGGGCGACCCACCGTTTCCCGGTGCCCGATCACCTCGACCCAGCCGCGGTCTTCCAGCTGCTTGATGATCAGCGAGTTGATGGTCACGCCACGGATGTCTTCCATGTCGCCGCGCGTCACCGGCTGGCGGTAGGCAATGATCGCCAGGGTTTCCATGACCGCACGGGTGTATTTGGGCGGCTTTTCCGGGTGCAACCGGTCCAGAAACGGGCGCATGTCGGGGCGGCTCTGAAACCGCCAGCCAGACGCCACCTGCACCAGCTCGACGCCCCGCCCGGTCCACTCCATTTGCAGGTCGGCCAGCATCGTCTTGATCGTGTCGGCGGACAAGCTCGCCAGTCAAACAACACCCCCAGCTCACGCACCGTGAGCGGCTGGGAGGCGCAAATCAGGGCCGTCTCGAGGACGCGTCGGGCATCCGTGGTGTTCATCGTTGGTGTCAGACTTGGCCGGGCCAAGGGCGCCGGGGAGCAGATGCAAAAGCTGCTTTCTGGCCTGCGTCAGCACAGCGCAGCGGCGGCAGATCAAGGCAAGCTCGAGACGCTGGCAAACCGGCGGCCATGCGGCGACCTCGGTGGCATTGCTGCCAAGGTCCGGCGCTGAGTCATGGGGATGAACGGAATGACCTCATTCCGATGACCCCCGATTGTAATGGAGCCCGGCCTGATCGAGTGCGGCCATCCAATCGGCTGGCGGTAGTCGAGTCAAACGTCAAGGGCTCGCCGGAAACCGGATGCGCCAGCGCAGGCGCGCGGCATGCAACGCCTGGCGCTCCATGCCCAGCGCAACCTTGCCGCCGTACAGCGTGTCGCCCAGCAAAGGGTGGCCCAGCCAGGCCATGTGCACCCGAATCTGATGGGTTCGCCCGGTGTGCAGCTTGCAATGCACCAGGCACACCTGGCTCCGTTGCTGTCCAGCAGGGCGGATCGTGGTCTGGGCGGGCTTGCCAGCACCGAGCACTCTGGCGGACCACCGCCATGCGCAACCGGTTGTGCGCATCGCGCCCGATGGGCTGATCCACCATGACCGTTGCCCCGCCCTTCCACGCCCATGCGCCATGCGCCAGGTATTCCCGCTTCACCTCTCGAGCGGCGATGGCGCGCACCAGGGCCTCCACCGCCTGCCGGATCTTGCCCACCAGCATCAGGCCCGAGGTGTCTTTGTCCAGCCGGTGCACGATGCCCGCCCGCGGCAGGCTGGCCGCGCCCGCGTGGTGGGCCAGCAAGCCGTTGAGCAAGGTCCCGCTCCAATGCCCGGCCGCCGGATGCACGACCAGCCCTGCCGGTTTGTTGAGCACCAGCAAATGCTCGTCTTCGAAGACCACGTCCAGCGCCATGGCCTCGGGCACAAAGGCCATGGCTTGCTGTGTCGGACGCAGCTCCACCCGAGCAGATCGCCCACCTGGACCTTGACCGAAGCCTTTCGCGGCACTGCACCGTCGCAGCAACACCGCGCCATCGGCCATCAGCTGCTGCAGGTACGAGCGGGAAAACTCCGGGATCAGGGCCGCCAGCGCACGATCAATTCGCTAGCCATGCATTCGCACGGGAATGTCGTAGCGCCGCGTCTCCACCTCGAGCAGCCTCCTGTCCGCCCTGCTCGCTCCGGCGACTCCTCGTCCGAGAGGCGTCCCCCGTCGATATAATTTCAGCTGCCAAGACCTGTCTTTCCGTTGTAAAGGTGTGAGCGAGATGCTTTGGTTCAGATTATCGGCTGTGTCTTTAGTGCACACTGGCCACCGTGCTGGCCCTGACGGCCTGCAACACCACGCCCGTGGACGAAACCATGGGCTGGAGCCCAGAGAAGATTTACAGCGAAGCGCGCGAAGAGCGCAGCGTGGGCAACTTCGACAAAGCGATTTCGCTCTACGAAAAGCTCGAAGGCCGAGCCGCCGGCACGCCGCTGGCGCAGCAGGCCGAACTGGAAAAAGCCTACACCTACTACAAGGCAACGAGCAGGCGCAGGCTCTGGCCGTGCTGGACCGCTTCATGCGCCTGCACCCCGCCAGCCCTGCCCTGGACTACGCGATCTACCTCAAGGGCCTGGTCAACTTCAACGACAACCTCGGGCTGTTTGGCTCACTTGGCCCAGCAAGACCTGTCCGAGCGCGACCAGAAAGCGGCGAAAGCCTCTTTCGAATCGTTCCGCGAGGTCGTGACGCGCTTCCCCGACTCCAAATACGCGCCCGACTCGCGCGAGCGCATGACCTACATCGTGAACTCGCTGGCCAATTCGAAGTGCATGTTGCCCGCTACTACTACAAGCGAGGCGCCTACCTGGCGGCCATCAACCGCGCGCAGGTCGCCTTGACCGACTACGCCAACGCGCCCGCCCTGGAAGAAGCGCTCTACATCCTCATGAAAAGCTACGACGCGCTCGGCATGACCCAGCTGCGGGACGACGCCCAGCGCGTCATGCAGGCCAACTACCCCAACAGCAGGTTCCTCACCGACGGGCGTCAAGACACCCGACGGGCCTTGGTGGAAGCTCTGGTAAGCTCCTCAGGCTGGTCGCGAGCTCCAGCGCCCCGCATGTCGGCCTCGCTGTCAAGCATGGACAGGGCGGCAAGCGGCCAGCAAAGCACTGGCCATAGGATCGGGTCAGCAAGCGATCGTCCGCGACCACCAGCACCCCTTGGTCGGTTTCGCTGCGGATCAGCCGGCCAGCCCCCTGCTTGAGCGCCATGGCGGCCTGCGGCAAGTGACAGGACCTGAAACGCGTCCAGCCCTCCGGCGCGAGCACGCGCCCTCAGGCCATGCAGCGGATCGTCGGGCGAAGGAAAAGGCAGCTTGTCGATCACCAGCAATTGCAGCTGTCCCCCACGCAGGTCAACGCCCTCCCAAAACGACATCGAGGCCACCAGCACGGCCCCTGGTCCGCCGTCTTCGCCCGGCCGCCCGAAACCGGCCAGCAAAGCCGCGTTTGGACATCTGCCCCTGCACCAGCACCTGCAAGGGCCGCTGCGTCCTTGGCCACACTCCGCTGCAAGCCTTCCCCAATCACCTGCATGGCCTTCAGGATGGTGGTGAGCACCAGCGTGCTCCCACCCAGGCGCTCAGCCCATCGCGCGACACGGAGCCACGGCCAGCGCTGCTGTGCTGGGCATCAGCGGGCTCGCGGCAGGCCGTCGGGAACGTACAGCCGGCCCAGCGCGGCATGGTCCAAGGGCTCGGCAATGCCCAAGGCGAAGGCACGGGTCGTGGTCTTCGGCCAGACGCAGTGGCTCCGTGAACCAGCGCAGACCGGTCTCATGACCCAGGGTGGCCGAGGTGAAGACCCAGGCCAGCGAATCCGGCCGGGCTTCGAACAGGCTGTGAAAGGCATGGGCGGCATCCGTGAGCGAACCACCCGCAGCCGCCAGGGCCCATCCGGCCCATCGCTGTCGACCCAGCGCACGCCCTCGGCACCGTCCGCGTCGATCTGACCCAGCGCCCGCCATTGCTGGCCCAACTGAGGCAAGACGTCGAGCAGGCGCCGCAAGGGCTCAGCGGCATCCGCAGCCGACGACAGACGCCGCTCAGCATGCGCCAGGCCTGCGCTCAGCGCCAGCACATCCCTGGACCAAGCCAAAGGGTCTACCCCTTGTGGTGCGACCCCGGCCCAGCGCACCCGGCCGCAGGCGCTAGCACCGGCGGCAACAGGTGCTCCAGCGCCAGCCGGCCTGCTCCAGCAACAAGGCGCAGTGTGCCCAGGGCTGCATGCCCCTGGCCCACTGTTCGCCCTGCGTGCGCAGTTCGCGAGCGAGCACCTGAAGATCGCGTGCGCCCACCGAGAGGCCCAGAGACCTGCAGCCGATGTCGTTGACCCGGTGCGCTTCGTCCAGCACCACGGCATCGACGCCCGGGCAACAGCTCGGCAAGCCTCTCCGACTGCACCAGGTGATCCGCAAAAAACAGGTGGTGATTGACCACCACCCAGTCGGCCTGCCAGCGCGTCTGGCGCGGGCGCGATTCACATGGCAATCGGCATACGCGGGGACAACTGGCTGCCCAGGCAGTTGTCGCGGGTCGATCGTGATCCACGGGCGCAAGGGTGAGCGTTCGTCCAGGCCCGGCAGCTCGGCCAGATCGCCCTGAACCGATGACCAGCCCAGCGGTGCACGTGCTCAAGCGCCGACGGCCTGGGCGGGATCCAGCTGGCGCCGGCCATTCCGCCCCGGCCGCGCCAGATCCACGCGATGGACACACACGTAGCTGCTGCGCCCCTTGAGCATCGCGGCCCGCACCGGCAATCCCAGCCAGGCGGTCAGCGCCGGAATGTCGCGGTGAAACAGCTGGTCTTGCAGCGCCTGCGTCGCTGTCGACAACACAGGCGCGCCGCCCTCCCAGCAACAGGGGCGCCAGATAGGCAAAGGTCTTGCCCACGCCGGTGCCCGCCTCGACCACCAGCACGGCCGCAAGATCTCCAGGGTCTCGGCCACCGCCTCTGCCATGGTCATCTGCGCGGCCGGTGGCCAGCGCCGTCCCCCCCACGGCGGAAAACGCCGCCTGACCGAGCCGCCAAGCGTGCTCAGAACGCTGCTCTCGAAGCGACCGGCCAGGCGCTGCGGCGGTCAGCCTTGCTCATCGAAGGCTGCACCGCAGATTGAACGCACGTCAAAAGTGCTCAAATTGGTGATAGTCTCTGGCAAGTAGCGATTCATGGTTACTATCTGTGTGCACGCCGCCGCCAATCGTCACAATTGTTTCACTCTGTCTGATCCCTACATGTCCAAAGGCTATCGCATACACGCATCCACCGGCATCCACCGGGGCGATCGTGACTACCAGCAAGACCAAGTCTGCTTGTTGCATCATGCCCGCATCGATGGCTGCCTGCTGGGCGTGGTCGCCGACGGCATGGGTGGACGCAGCGGCGGGCGCAAGGCCTCGGATCAGGTCATGCTGACCACCCGCCAGCTGTTTGACCGCTTCGACCCCCAGGTCGACGATCCCTCCGCCGTTGTTGCGCCAGATCGTGCGAAGAGTCGCACCTGGTCATCAAACTGACGGCGGTCTCGGCTGAGCAGGAACCCCACAGCACCATCGCAGCCTTTCTGATCAACCCGGGCGGTGACAGCCACTGGATCCACGCGGGCGACTCCCGCATCTACCATTTCCGCAACAGCAAGATGGTGTTCCGCACCATGGACCATTCCTACGTCCAGACGCTGGTCAACCAAGGCGAGATCAGCGAAGAAGACGCGCTCGACCACCCCCACTCCAACATTCTGATGGGTTGCCTGGGCACCGAAAACGATCCTCCGGTGGACATCCACGTGGCACGCAACCTGACCGCAGGCGACGTGCTTGCTCGCTTGCAGCGACGGTGTCTGGCACTACTTCACGCCCGAGGAACTGGCCAGCACCGTGACCATGCTCTCGCCTCGCGAAGCCTGCGAATTTCTGATCCAGAAAGCCCGCACCCGCGCCAAAGGCATGGGCGACAACCTCTCCATGGTGATCGTCAAATTTGACCCCTGGGCTGAGCTGCCACCGTCGACACGACCGGCCGCCGCCGAGTCAGCCAACCTGGTAGACCGCGGACGGCTGCCGGGCTGCTCAGGTCAACGCCGTGTCCACCAAACGGTGTTCCAGCGCCAGAAACTCCGCCGACTGCATTTCGCTCAAACGCGAGACCGTGCGCGGGAACTCGTGCGACATCGGCCCCTCCACATACAGTTCGTCGGGCGGCACCGCCGCCGACATGATGAGCTTGACGCGGCGGTCGTAGAGCACATCGACCAGCCAGGTGAACCGACGCGCCTCCGAGGCCTGCCGCACCGCCATCTGCGGCACGTTGGACAGCAGCACCGTGTGGAACTGCGTGGCGATTTCGAGGTAGTCGTTTTGCGCCAGCGCGCCCTGGCAGAGTGCACGGAATTCAAACCAGATCACGCCGCCCGCGCGCCGCACCGCTGGAATCTTGCGGGAGGCCAGCTGCATCACCGGTTCCTGATCCGCCGCCTCGGCCAGTTTCTCAAACGCGTCTTTCATGGCCGCGTCGGCTTCGCGGCCCGAGCGGCGTCTTGTACAGATCCACCTGGGCCAGCGTTTGCTGCCGGTAGTCGGTGCCGTTGTCCACGTTGATCACCTCCAGCCGGCCCTTGAGCAACTCGATGGCGGGCAGGATGCGGTCGCGGTGCAAGCCATCGGGGTACAGGCCGTCCGGATGGAAGTTGGAAGTGGTCACAAAGCCCACGCCTGCATCAAACAGCGCGGCCAGCAGGCGGTGAAGAATCATGGCGTCGGTCACGTCCGCCACGTGGAACTCATCAAAGCAGATCAGCTTGTAGCGCTTGGCCATGCGCCGACCCAGCTCGGTCAGCGGATTGACCGTGCCCTGCATGTCGTTGCAGTTCCCGGTGCACCTCGCGCATGAACTCGTGAAAATGCAGGCGCGTCTTGCGGCGGATGGGCACCGCATTGAAAAAGCAATCCATCAGAAAGCTCTTGCCGCGCCCCACCCCGCCAAACATGTAAACCCCGCGCGGAATCTCGGGGTTCACAAACAGCTTCTTCAACGAATTGGAGCGGCGCTGCTTGTAGACCGTCCACTCGGCCGCGCACCGCTCCAGCGCGTCGATGGCGCGCTCCTGGGCAGGATCGCTGGTGTAGCCGCGCTCTTTCAGCGCGGCTTCGTAGGTTTGGCGAACAGACATGGTGCGGTGCGAATGTCGCGGCCGCCAGCGTGTCCCCTTTCAGGCATCCCGTGGAACCGGCTTTGCCAGGCCACAGGGATGGCCCCCTGGAGGGGGTGACGCGCGCCAGCGCGGCGCGGGGGTGGTTCAGAAGTGCTTCAGAAGTTCAGCGTGCGCTTGTCCACGGCCAGGGCCGCTTCTTTCGTCGCTTCCGACAACGAAGGATGGGCGTGGCAAATGCGCGCGATGTCTTCGGCGCTGGCCTTGAACTCCATCGCCACCACCGCTTCGGAAATCAGCTCGGAAGCCATCGGGCCCACGATGTGCACGCCCAGGATTTCATCGGTCGTGGCATCGGCCAGGAACTTGACCATGCCGGTCGTGTCGCCCAGGGCGCGAGCGCGGCCGTTGGCCAGGAACGGGAAGGTACCCGCCTTGTAGGCCACGCCGTCGGCCTTGAGCTGCTCTTCCGTGCGGCCCACCCAGGCGATCTCGGGGCTGGTGTAGATGACCCAGGGAATGGTGTTGAAGTTGACATGACCGTGCTGGCCGGCGATGCGCTCGGCCACGGCAACGCCCTCTTCTTCGGCCTTGTGCGCCAGCATGGGGCCACGCACCACATCGCCCACCGCCCAGACGCCCTTGAGGTTGGTGCGGCACTCGTCGTCCACCACGATCGCGCCACGATCGTCGAGCTTGAGCTTGACGGCTTCGGCGTTCAGGCCGTTGGTGTTGGGCACGCGGCCGATCGACACGATGAGCTTGTCCACATCGAGCTTGACCTCTTCGCCCTTGGCGGTGGTGTAGGCCACGCTCACGCCCTTTTTGCTGGTCTTGATCTCGCCGACCTTGACGCCCATCTCGATCTTCAGGCCCTGCTTGTCGAAGGCCTTCTTGGCTTCTTTGGCGATCTGCTGGTCCACGGCACCCAGGAACGTGGGCAGGCCTTCCAGCACGGTCACTTCCGCACCCAGACGGCGCCACACCGAGCCCATCTCCAGACCGATCACGCCAGCGCCGATCAGGCCCAGCTTCTTGGGCACCGCGCCGATGCGCAGCGCGCCGTCGTTGGACAGGATCTGCGTTTCGTCGAAATCCGCACCGGGCAATGCACGGGCATTGGAGCCGGTGGCGACGATCACCTGCGTGGCCTTGATGGTCTCTTCCTTGTCGCCTTTGACCAGGATGTCGTAGCCCTCGGCGTTGGCTTGCGCAAACGAGCCACGGCCGTGGAAGAAGGTGACCTTGTTCTTCTTGAACAGGTACAGGATGCCGTCGTTGTTCTGCTTCACCACGGTGTCCTTGCGGCCCACCATCTTGGCCACATCCATCTTCACCGCGCCGGTGCTGATGCCGTGCTCGGCAAAGTGGTGGTTGGCATGGTCGAAGTGTTCGGACGACTGCAGCAACGCCTTGGAAGGGATGCAACCCACGTTGGTGCAGGTGCCGCCGGGCGCGGGGCCACCGGCGGCGTTTTTCCACTCGTCGATACACGCGACCTTGAAGCCCAGCTGGGCTGCGCGAATGGCGGCGATGTAGCCGCCGGGGCCTGCGCCGATCACGACGACGTCAAATGCTTGAGACATGTTCTTGCTTTCTGAATGAGGTTGGACAAACGCCCCCGAAGGGGCGTTTGCAAGTTCGCACGGGTTCGATCAGATGTCGAACAGCAGGCGGGCTGGATCTTCCAGCGCTTCCTTCATGGCCACCAGGCCCAGCACGGCTTCGCGGCCGTCGATGATGCGGTGGTCGTAAGACATGGCGAAGTAGTTCATCGGGCGAACCACCACCTGGCCGTTTTCCACCATGGCACGCTCCTTGGTCGCGTGCACGCCCAGGATGGCCGACTGGGGCGGGTTGATGATGGGGGTGGACATCATGGAGCCGAAGGTGCCGCCGTTGGAGATCGAGAAGGTGCCGCCGGTCATGTCGTCCAGGCGTGATCTTGCCTTCTTTGGCTTTCTGGCCAAATTCAGCGATCTTCTTTTCGATGTCGGCAAAGCTCATCTGGTCGGCATTGCGCAAGATGGGCACCACCAGACCACGGGGCGAACCCACCGCGATACCGATGTCGAAGTAGCCGTGGTACACGATGTCGTTGCCGTCCACCGAAGCGTTGAGCACCGGGAATTTCTTCAGCGCGTGCACAGCGGCCTTGACGAAGAAGCTCATGAAGCCCAGCTTCACGCCGTGTTCCTTCTCGAAGCGCTCCTGCATGCGCTTGCGCATCTCCATGACCGGGCGCCATGTTGATTTCGTTGAACGTGGTCAGGATGGCGTTGGTGGCCTGCGACTGCAGCAGACGCTCGGCCACGCGGGCACGCAGACGCGTCATGGGCACACGCTCTTCCGGGCGGTCGCCCAGATCGGGCGACACCATGGGCACCTGCGGCAACACCTTGGTGGGTGCACCCGTGGGAATGGCCACCGGAGCGGCCACCGACTTGGCGCCGCCACCGGCCACAGCGGCCAGCACGTCGCCCTTGGTCACGCGGCCGTCTTTGCCCGAGCCGGCGACGCTGCCGGCTGCCAGGTTGTTGTCGGCCATCAGCTTGGCGGCGGCCGGCATGGCCACGCCGGCCTTGCTGCCACCGGTTGCGGCAGCAGCAGCCGCGGGTGCGCAGGCGCCGCTGCGGCGGCTGCAGGCGCTGGCGCTGCGGCTGGGGCCGCTGCACCGGCGGTGGCTTCGGTGTCGATACGGGCGATCAACTGCTCGGCACGCCACGGTGGCGCCATCGGCCTGCACGATTTCCACCAGCACGCCGGCCGACGGCGCCGGCACTTCCAGCACCACTTTGTCGGTCTCGATCTCGATCAGGATTTCATCGACTGCGACGGCCTCACCGGCCTTCTTTTTCCACTGCAGCAGCGTGGCTTCGGCCACCGACTCTGAGAGCTGCGGAACTTTGACTTCTACGATTGCCATGGGATATCTCGATTCAGAATTTTTTGGTTTGGGGTTGATGACGCCGCACCGCGGCTGGCCCAGGGCCGCGCAGCGAACATCGGCGCAACCTGCAGGTTCATTCGGTCATCGCATCATTTCGTCAGGACAAAGCCCTTCAACTTGGCGAAAGCGGCTTCGATCAGGTTCTTTTGCTGCTCCTGATGCAGGTGGGCATAACCCACTGCAGGCGAAGCCGAAGCCGCGCGACCGGCATAACCCAGCTTCTGACCATCGAGCATGTTCTCGTGGATGTAGTGCTGCACGAAGAACCAGGCGCCCTGGTTTTGTGGCTCGTCCTGGCACCACACGATGTCGGTCGCGTTCGGGTACTTCTTGACCTCGGCCGCGAACACCTTGTGCGGGAAGGGATAGAGCTGTTCCACACGCAGAATGACCACATCGTCTGCGCCCATTTCTTCGCGCTTCTTGACCAGGTCGTAGTAGACCTTGCCCGAGCAGCAAATGATGCGCTTGACCTTGTCGGCCTTCTTCACCACGGCCGCGTTTTGCTCCGGGATCACCGTCTGGAACTGGCCTTTGGTGAACTCGGACAGAGGCGAGGTGGCGTCCTTGTTGCGCAGCAGAGACTTGGGCGTGAAGATGATCAGCGGCTTGCGCAGCGGACGGATCATCTGGCGGCGCAACACGTGGAAGATCTGGCTGGCCGAGGTGGGCTGCACGATCTGCATGTTGGTGTCGGCGGCGAGCTGCATGAAGCGCTCGATGCGGGCCGAGCTGTGCTCAGGACCCTGGCCTTCGTAGCCGTGGGGCAGCATCAGCGTGATGCCGTTCAGACGGCCCCACTTCACCTCACCGCTGGCGATGAACTGATCGACCACCACCTGGGCGCCGTTCAGGAAGTCGCCGAACTGGGCTTCCCAGATCACCAGGGTGTTGGGGTCGTTGCTGGCAAAACCGTATTCAAAACCCAGCACGGCCTCTTCCGACAGCATCGAGTCGATGACGGTGAACTGGCCTTGGTCGGCGCGATGTTCTTGCAGCGGCACATAGGTGCCACCGTCCCACTTCTCACGGTTCTGGTCGTGGATCACAGCGTGGCGGTGGGTGAAGGTACCGCGGCCGCAGTCTTCGCCCGACAGACGAATGCCGTAGCCGGCGCCCACCAGGGTGGCGAAAGCCATGTGCTCGCCCATGCCCCAGTCCACATTGACTTCGCCGCGGCCCATGGCCGCGCGGTCGTCGTAAACCTTCTTGACCAGGTTGTGCGCCGTCACGTTGCCGGGAATGGTGGTCAGCTTCTCGGCGATGCGCTTCCACTCTTTTTCGGGCAGGCTGGTGTCGCTGTTGTCGGTCCACTTCGCCTTGAGGTAAGGCGACCAGTCCACCACAAACTTGTTGTGGGCGTTGGTGATGGTGAATTCTTTGGCGTGACGGCCTTCGTCCATGGCCAGGCGATAGGCCTTGACCATTTCGTCGCCCAGCGTGTCGCCCAGGCCTTGTGCGGCCAGGCGATCGGCGTACAGCTTGCGCGTACCGGGGTGCTGCGCAATCTTCTTGTACATCAGCGGCTGCGTCAGCGCTGGCGTGTCTTGCTCGTTGTGACCCAGTTTGCGGAAGCAGATGATGTCGATCACCACGTCCTTGTTGAACTCCTGGCGGTAGTCCAGCGCCAGCTGGGTGCAGAACACCACCGCTTCCGGATCGTCACCGTTGACGTGCAACACCGGGGCTTCCACCATCTTGACCACGTCGGTGCAATACAGCGTGGAGCGGGTGTCGCGCGGGTCGCTGGTGGTGAAACCGATCTGGTTGTTGATCACCACGTGCACCGTGCCACCCGTGTAATAACCACGGGTCTGCGACAGCGCCAGCGTCTCCATGACCACGCCCTGGCCAGCGAAGGCGGCATCGCCGTGCACCAGAATGGGCAACACGCTGTCGCCGTCCGTGTCCTTGCGGCGCTCCTGGCGCGAACGCACCGAGCCTTCGACGACCGGGTTCACGATTTCCAGGTGAGACGGGTTGAACGCCAGCGTCAGGTGCACAGGGCCACCGGGGGTGGCGATGTCGGAGCTGAAACCCTGGTGGTATTTCACGTCACCAGCGGGCAGGTCTTCCACGGCGGTGTGGTCGAATTCGGCAAACAGGCCCGCAGGCGTCTTGCCCAGGGTGTTGACCAGCACGTTGAGGCGGCCACGGTGGGCCATGCCGATCACGACTTCCTGCACGCCGCGCGAGCCGGACAGCTGCACCAGCTCGTGCATGCAGGCGATGAAACTCTCGCCGCCTTCCAGCGAGAAGCGCTTCTGGCCCACGTATTTGGTGTGCAGGTAACGCTCAAGGCCTTCGGCAGCGGTCAGCTGCTTCAGGATTTCCTTCTTCTTCTCGGCGTCGTAAACCGGGCTTGCTGCGCTTGCTCTCCAGCTGCTCCTGCCACCAGCGCTTTTCGCGCTGGTCGGAGGTGTACATGTACTCGACACCCACCGTGCCGCAATAGGTTTCGCGCAGGGCATTGAGCAGGTCGCGCAGCGACATGACTTCTTTGCCGAAGAACGTGTTGCTGGTGTTGAACACGGTCTCGAAATCGGAGTCGGTGAAACCGTAGAAAGACGGCTCCAGCTCGGGAATGTTGTCGCGCTCGTCGCGCTTGAGCGGATCCAGGTCGGCCCAGCGGGCGCCGACATTGCGGTAGGCGGCGATCAGTTGCTGAACAGCAACGCGCTTGCGACCCAGGTCGGAGTCGGCACCTGCGGCCACGACAACACGGGTACCGCCTTGCTTGGCGCGCTGGGCGAAGGCATTGACAACGGGAAGATGGGGGACGTCGCGGGCATCGGATCCGTCAACCGCGGGCACGTTTTGCAGTGCATCGAAATACTCGCGCCAGGACTCTGACACGCTACCCGGGTTGGCCAGGTAGTTTTCGTACATCTCTTCGACATAGGGCGCATTGCCGCCGAACAGGTACGAGTTATTTTGATAGGCGACGTAAACGTTGCCGGATGAGGAATCGCTCATAAATCCGCTGACCTCCGTTTCCCTCGGGGAAACATAAGTTGGTTAAGGAAACCTTCCGCGACACGGCTTGACCGGTTGGCGGATGCGACAGTGACTGTGGAAGGACGTGACTGCAATCCTCGATTGTGCCACTGTGAGGCACATCGTGGAAGAAAAGACCGCTTGCGCACGCAATCAGTGCGTTTTGCACCGATTTGAGGCGTCAGATCGCAACCTCGGACTCAAAGCCGGAACGCAGGCTGCGGGAATGCGGCGAGCGGGTCATACGAAACGATGCGCGGCGACAGGCGCTCGGAGGCCGGCACGGCGCTGGGTTCGCCCATCTCGATGGCGATCTGGGTGCACACCGTGCGGCACAGGGTGACCGCCTTTTCGCTCTGCACCCGGTAGATCACCTGGGTGCCGTCTTTGCGCTTGGCCAGCACACCGGCGCGGTACAGCAGGTTGAGGTGCTGAGACAGATTGGGCTGGGTGGTTTCGATTTCCTGCAGCAACTGGGAGACCGATTTTTCCTTGTCGCACAAGGCACTGAGGATGCGCAAACGCATGGGTGTGGCCAGCACGCCGAACAATTCGGCCGCGAGTTCAAACACCCGGGCCTTTTCCACGACTGGCTTCTGATCCGATCAGTTGCTCCATCGTGCACCATGCTTTGACAATATAAGCATGCATCATACTGACAAAGCTGCCGCCCGTACACCCTCAGCGGCGGAAAGCCTCAGAGGCGCCCTTGAGCGCGCCCACCAAACACGCACTCCGGCGTCCGCGCACCTGCCACGGAGTGCAGCGAACTCAAGCCTTGCCCTGGGAGTCCTTGATCTGCTGCAGTGCGGCGGGATCGTCCATGGTGGTCAGGTCACCGGATCCCGGCCTTCGCAGACCGCCTGAATGGCGCGGCGCAACAGCTTGCCGCTGCGGGTCTTGGGCAAGACGCTCACAAACTTGCACGCGGGACGGCCGGGCCACAGCGCCCAGCTGATCGTCCACCAGCTTCATCACCTCGCCTTCGAGCTTGAGCCGCGCCGCATCGTCGGTCAGCAACGAAGCATCCTTCAGCACGGCAAAGGCCATGGCCACCTGCCCCTTGAGCTGGTCGGCCACACCCACGACCGCCACCTCGGCGATCTTGGGATGGCTGGAGATGCTCTCTTCGATTTCGCGGGTGCCCAGGCGGTGTCCGGCCACGTTGATCACATCGTCGGTTCGACCCAGGATGAAGTAGTAACCATCGGCATCGCGAATACCCCAGTCGAAGGTGCTGTAGACCATCTTGCCCGGCACGCTGGACCAGTAGGTGTTGACGAAACGCTCGTCGTCCTGCCAGACCGTCTGCATGCAGCCTGGCGGCAAGGGCCCTTCAACGGCGACCACGCCTTTCTGGTTGGCGCCCTGGAGCTCTTCGCCGGTCTGGTCGTCCAGCAGCTTCACGTTGTAGCCGTAGACGGCCTTGCCGGGCGAGCCGAACTTGCTGTCGGCCGCTTCGACACCGTTGCACAGCGACAGGATGGGCCAGCCCGTTTCGGTCTGCCAGTAGTTGTCGATGATGGGCTTGCCCAGCTCGGTCGAAATCCACTGGGCCGTGGGCTCGTCCAGCGGCTCGCCCGCCAGGAACAGCGCCTTGAGGCTGGAGAGGTCGTATTTCTTGATGAAGGAAGAGTCGTACTTCTTGAGCACGCGCACGGCGGTGGGCGCGCTGAACATCACCGACACCTTGTACCGCTCGACCAGGCTCCACCAGATGCCGGCATCGGGGCGGATCGGCAGACCCTCGTACATGATGGTGGCCATGCCACCGATCAGCGGGCCGTAGATGATGTAGCTGTGGCCCACCACCCAGCCGATGTCGCTGGTGGAGAAGTAGGTTTCGCCCGGCTCGCCCATGTAGATGTGCTTCATGCTGGCGGCCAGCGCCACGGCATAGCCACCCGTGTCCCGCTGCACGCCTTTGGGCTTGCCCGTGGTGCCGCTGGTGTAGAGCGTGTAGCTGGGGTGGGTGGCATCGACCCACTCGCAGGGCACCAGCTGGTCCATCACCTGGGCCCGTGCGCTGGCGTAGTCCACATCGCGCCCTTCGGTACGCGTTGAACGCCACCAGACCACGGTCCACCATGACCACATGCGCCGGCTTGTGGCTGGACAGAGCAATGGCTTCGTCCAGCAAAGGCTTGTAGGGCACCACCTTGCCGCCACGGGAGCCCGCATCGGCGCTCACGATGGCCACGGGAGACGCGTCTTCGATGCGGCTGGCCAGCGAATGGCTGGCAAAGCCACCAAACACCACCGAATGGATGGCCCCCAGGCGTGCACAGGCCAGCATGGCAAAGGCGGCCTCGGGGATCATGGGCATGTAAATCAGGACCCGATCGCCCTTCTTCACGCCCTGGGCCATCAAGACCGCGGCCATGCGTTGCACCTCGGCGTGCAGCTGGCCAAAGCTGTAGGTCTTCTCGACGTCGGTTTCGGTGGAGACAAAGATCAGCGCGTTCTGGTCGGCGCGGTCTTTGAGGTGCCGGTCCACCGCGTTGTGGCACAGGTTGGTCAGGCCACCCTCAAACCAGCGGGCAAACGGCGGGTTGTCGTAGTTGCAGACCCGGTCAAACGGTTTGTGCCAATCGACGAGCTGGGCCTGTTCGGTCCAGAAGGCATCGCGGTCTTCGATGGAGCGGCGGTGGAAGTCGGCGTAGGCTTGGCGGTTGTGCTCATGGGATGTCTCCTCGGGTGGTGGTGCGGGTAGCGTGGGCTCTGCCCGCTCGCTGTGGTCGCGATGCTGGGTGCCTCAAACTGAATTCATAATTATGAGAATCAGGCTTGCGCCAGACTGACGCAAAGCCCCACCAAGCATCCGCAGCCGCGCCGGCACATCTGCCGGCAAGTGCCGCTACTTGATCAGGGCCTGCACTTCGCGAAAGCAGGGTGTTCTGCGGTGCGCAGCCATTCAAACAAGCACCATTTCGGTGGTCACCAGCTCGGCACCCGCACCGGCCAGGCGGTCAAAAGCGGCATCGCGGTTGCGCTCGGTGCGCGAACCACAGGCATCGGTGACCACCCACACATCCACCTCCTGCTCCATCAGCTCCAACGCGGTCTGCAGCAGGCAGACATGGGCCTCGCAACCGGCGAGCACCACCGTGCTGCGCTCCGGCTGGCTGCCGGCGGCCTTCTGCAAATGCTTGGGCAGGCTGCGCGCATTGCCACCCGCAGGCCGAGCCGGTGGGCGCAACCACTCCAGCAAACCTTCTTCCACGGCGCTGAAGCTCATCTTGGCCAGGGTTTTCTGGCACAGGCTGCCCGCATCGCTGCATCGTTGGGCGCCGAGCTTGTCGGGGTTCTGCTCGGTGCCCCACACAGGCACACTGCAGCATTTGCGCAGCCTGGGCCAGGCGCACGGCATTGGCCAGCACCTGAACGCCGTCGTGGATCGCCGGCATCAGTCGCTCCTGGTAATCCACCAGCACCAACTGGGAATCGGAAACATCAAGCAACATGACCATCTTTCAAAAAACAAATACCAATAGGCGCAAACACCGCTGAACGGTCAAAACAACCAGGGCCTGTGCAGCACCAGATGCCTATTGTCCAAACAAATCCACCTGCACCGCCGCGCTATCGTCCAGTGGCTCGGTGACCCCATTGTCGTTGCCCACTGCTGCGCTGCGCCAAAGGCGCACCATCTCGGCAAATCGAAGCGCCACCACCTTGCGCCCTGCTGCAGAGCCCAGGCTTGCGGCGTGCGCGACCAACATGCCCAGCCCAAAGCAAATCACCTGGCCATGAAGCCGCGCCGCAGCTTCGTTTCCCAGGCCCGCGTCTTCAAGCGCCTGGGCACAAGCCCGGGTGGCGCCGGCCAGTTTGACCAGTAGATCTGCACCCTCTCCTTCAGGCGAGAGAGCTGCTGGCTCCGTCAACAGCAAGGCCAATGCATTGGGTTGAGTGGCAAGTGCCTGCCACCAGGCCAGCGTGCCGTGCTCGAAAGCATCCCGCGCCATGCTTGAAGCTGCCGAATCCGGGAGCGCTGCCTTTTTGCCCGGCCTGACAGCCCGGTCAACGCGCGCAGTGAGTGAGTCGAGCAACCGTTGACGGAGCTCGGCAATCAAGTGGTCCCGGCTTGGAAAGTAACTGTAGAGCGCGCCTGCCGTATAACCGGCCCGGGCGCCGAGATCCCGCATGTTGAGCGCATGCGGCCCCACCTCATTCAGCAGCACCCATGCCGCATCCAGCAAAGACCTGCGCCGCGTCTGCGCAGCCCGCTGCTGTCGCTCTCGCCGCCCTTGCAAAACAGCAGCGGCTTTGTCACGCGCTGCGGGCCCTGGCACGGGTGTGATGGCATCAAAGGGTCCAGTCATGGCTTCTAAAAGTGGTGCGGCCGGATCAATTCAGGCGAACAAATTTCAACCTGCATTATTTTAATGAACAACGTTCAATTCAAATATGACAGTCTGATAAATATCAGTGTCATTCTTTCATTTGAACTGCGCTTCAGCTGTCAATCGACTGGCGACAACACCCGACCCGCCAGCCCATGGTGTGCCACTCAACAGATCCGTCCGATGAAAAACAGGCAACGGTTGCTGCTGCTCGGAGAGCAATGCCGAGAGTCATCGCGGAAATCTGGAAATGGCGAAGCTGGAAGAACACACATCGCAGCCACTCCCATGTACCCAAGCATTCAAAGCGAAGGCCCGCCCATCCACACCACGATCCAAACAGGTAACGGCTCAGATGGTCCGCGCCCGCTCCATATTCACATCCAGACACATTGCTTGAATTCAGGAAAACTTTCTAAAAATCAATGTTTTGCATCGATTTCTTCGCTTGACTTCATCAAAACTCGCCGATAATCTCTCCCTCGATGAAAAAAAGTGTATCCATTGTTTTGCTGAGCGTTTGCGCTTGGGCGCATGCCGCTCCAACGCAGCCCGACTATGCGGCCATGGAACATTTGCTCGTCGAACGCGGGCTCATTTCATCGATTGGCTCCCGCTTGAACCAGGCGCGCGACAGCGTCAGCAACCGCGCCTCGGAACTGGTCGCCAGCGCCATGGGCCTTCTGGGCGTGCCCTACAAATACGGCGGGAATGACCCTGACTCAGGCCTCGATTGCAGCGGTCTGGTTCGGCTCGTCTACGAAGAGACCTTGGGCAAGGTGCTGCCACGCCGCGCGGCCGATCAAGCCGCCGCCACCGATACCATCGACCGCAGCGAACTGAAGCCTGGCGATCTGGTGTTCTTCAACACCATGCGCAAAGCGTTCAGTCATGTGGGCATTTACGTCGGCGAGGGCAAATTCATTCATGCGCCCCGCACCGGCGCACAGGTTCGCATCGAAGACATGCGGACCTCTTACTGGAACACGCGCTTCAACGGTGCCCGGCGCGTACCGCTGGCCCGCGATGGGGCCGAAATCTCAGCGCGTTGAAGCGCGGACCATCCGGCGCCAGGCTGTGCCGACCGGTTGGGCCCCGCCCCGTCACATACCCATTCCGCCGTCCACCGGCAAGCCTGCACCGGTGATGAAGCGTGCCGCATCGGAGCACAAAAATGCCACCGCATCGGCCATGTCCTCGACCGTGCCCAAACGCCCCATTGGTGTCTGCTCAACGATGGTGCCCACAGCCGCTTCGGGCGAAGCAAACAAGCCGGCAGCGACCACATCACCGGCCAGCTTCATGCCCATATCGGTGGGCACCAGCCCTGGGTAGACGCAGTTCACCCGGACGCCATAACCCAGCTTGCCAGACTCCATTGCACCCACGCGGGTCAGCCGATCGATAGCAGACTTGCTGGCCGAATAGCCAGCGATGGCAGGAAACGCAATGGTGGCGGCCACCGAGGCCACATTGACCACCGCGCCCCCTTGGCCGGCTGAGCCGCCAGGGCGCATGGCCCGAAACGCGTGCTTCATGCCCAAGGCAGAACCCACCACGTTCACGTCCAGCATCTTGCGCAACTCGGCCGCATCGATATCGACCACCAGGGCAGTGACCTCGATGCCGGCGTTGTTCACCAATATGTCGAAGCCACCCAGCTCGGCCACCGTCGCCTCGACGGCCTTGGCCCATTGGGCATCGTCCGTCACATCCAGCTCCACAAACCCTACCTTGGCCCCACTGGCCGACAGCTGGCGCGCCGTTTCACGCCCGGCGTCCACGAGCACGTCTGCCAGCATCACATGAGCGCCCGCCTCGCTCAAGGCTTTGGCCATGCCGGCGCCCAAACCACGGGCACCGCCCGTTACCAACGCCTTGCGGCCCTTCAAATCGACTGCCCCCATGAATGACTCCTGTGATAGTTGAAGCGCCCGAAAGCTGCAACAAGATGCAAGGCGCGAGGGCACTGTAGCCCAGGCCTTGGTTTCACTTGTCACGACCTGTAACTGGGCCATCCAGAGCGCAAGGAGGCGCGCAGGCCAAGCGTTTGAACCCCTGGCGCCAAAGCAAAAAAGCCTGGCCGCACAGGCCAGGCTCTTCTTCACAAAGTGGGGGGAAATCGGTCAGTACTTCGCCGTGTTCTGCGCAATGCGCAAGCCCGCATGATCGCAGGTGAACAACTCAAGCCCATTGATGCGCGGGAAATACCCCGTCGCCAGAGCCTTGTATGTTTTGAGCTTTTCGGCAGACACCTGAGACAACACCAGCTCTTCTTTTTCCTGCGTTGACAAGACGCGGTCCAGCAAGCGGTTGGCCCGGCTTTCAAAGCAGGCTTCTGCGCTCAGGTGGCGATAGGCAAGCTCGCCGATGTAACGGTGTTCCTGCACACTCTTCTCAATGGTTTCCTTGTACAGCGACACGTACGCACCTGCGGCCTCGTTGACCGCAGTGTCGGCGTACTGCGTGATGCTGACCACAGGCTTGGCAACCGGGGCCTTGACCTGGGGCGTGGGAACGGTCGTCGAACAGGCGGCCAGGCTGGCCACGGCGAGGAGCAAAAAGAGTTGGCTGCAATTTTTTTTCATGATGTTCCCTTAGGGTAAGTGCGACGATCAGAGTGGTGAGATCTTCAACAAGCGCCTTCAACGAGGAAGACCTTTGATCTTTCGACCGGAAAACGGGTGGCTTGAGAAAAAATACACGCGCTTACAAGTAATTCTTTTGAACAACCCCTTGAGGCAACCACGGCGACGGTTGTCACCTGGCCATCACGCTTGGTGCAAACACCAAGGCGCCGGGCGGCACAATCGGCTACCTTCAAACCAGATACCGGCTCACAAACGGTTCTGCCATCGCGCTATCGCCCCCCTCCTCGGCGGGGCCGTCAGCTTTATTTTCTGCAACCCGATCCACGGAACCCTCCCATGAAGCATCGCTTGACCCTTATCGCCGCCGGCCTGTGCCTGGCCCTTGGCACCACCCAGGCCTCGGCCCAGACCCGGGTGACATACAAATCGGCCAAAACAGGCTCCTCCTATTACCAGATGGGCGTGGAGATCGCCGAGGCGGTGAAAGCCGCCTCCGAGGGCAAGATCATCGTCACCATCGAAGAGAGCCAGGGTTCGGTGCAAAACGTGGCCGAGTCGGCCACGCGCGGTGGCAACTACGTGTTCACGACCCCACCCGCCTTGGTTGGCAGCGCGCAAACCGCCAGCGGCCCTTTCAAAGACAAGCCCAATCCGAAATTCGCCAACATCCGTGCCCTCTTCCCGATTCCGTCGCTGACCATGCACTTCGTGATGCGCGACGACAGCGGCGTCAAGAATTTCACGGACCTCGCCGGCAAAAACCTGTTGATCGGCAAGGGCAGCTTTGGGGCCAGCGAAGGTGCCAAATACCTCGAGCTGTTCGGCCTGAAAGACAAAGTCACGCTCTCCAACGCCGAACTCAACAACGCGGTTGCGGCCTTGAAAAACAAGCAAATCGACGGTTTTGTGACCGCGGGCTCTTACCCAGCCCCCAACGTGATTGAAGCTGCAGCCGGCAGCGGCGTGTCGCTGCTGTCGCTGAGCGAAGACCAGGTCAAGGCCACGGGTCGCACCCGCCTGGTGATTCCCGCTGGCACTTACTCGGGCCAGAAGGCCGACGTGGTCACCACCTCACTGCCCGTGGTGGCCTATGCTTCCACCGAGATGAACGACGACACCGCTTATGCACTGACCAAAGCCTTCTGGACCCAGCGCGACCGCATGGCCGCCAGCGCGCCATGGTGGAAGGGTGTGACAGGCGAGATGCTGGCCAACATTGAGGGCAAGATCCACCCCGGTGCCCTGCGCTATTACACCGAGGCCAAGATGACCGTGAGCGATCAGCAACGCTGATCCGACCGCTCCTCGCTTCTTGCGGCCCGTGCCGCCACCCGGCAGGGAGCCAGCCAGCGCTGGCTCCCTGCTGTTTTTGCTTTGCCCTCCATGCAGCCCACCCCATCCGACAAGCCTTCGCGCTTCGACAGTATCTGGCCCCTGCTCGGCCTGATTTCCATCGCCTTTCACCTCTGGCTGGTGTTCTCCGGCCTGGTGCCCAACCTGGTCAGCCGTCCGATCCATTTGATGCTGGCGGTGCCCTGGATCCTGATGGCGCCCGGGCGCTCCAGGCTGCTGACGGTGAGCGGCTGGATGCTCGGTGCCGCCGGGCTGGCCGCTGCCGCCTGGATCGTCTTCAATGAAAGCCGACTGGGTGACCAATACGGTGCGCTGGAGGGTGTTGGCCAGGTCGTCGTGGCGGTGGTGCTGCTGGTGTGCGTTCTGGAAATGGCGCGCCGCTCCATCGGCTGGCCGCTGCCCATGGTGGCGGCCATCGCCCTGGCCTATGGGCTGTTGGGCGAACACGTTCCAGGGGAGTTCGGCTACGCGGGCATGCCGCTGAACAGTTTTCTGGGCACGCTCACGATTGCCGAGGGCGGCATCTGGGGTTCGTTGACCGGCGTCTCGGTGAGCATCGTGGCGATCTTCGTCATCTTCGGTGCGGTGCTCAACGCCGGTGAAGCCGGCCAAGGCTTCATGAACCTGGCCTCTGCTGCTGCGGGCCATCTGCGTGGTGGCGCAGGCAAGGTTTCGGTGATTTCATCGGCCCTGTTTGGTTCGATCTCAGGCTCCGCGTCGGCCAACGTGGCCTCCACGGGTGCGATCACCCTGCCCGCCATGACCCGACTGGGCTACCCGCGCCGCCTGGCCGGAGCCATCGAAGCTGTGGCCTCCAGTGGTGGCCAGATCATGCCGCCGCTCATGGGCGCGGGCGCCTTCGTGATGGTGGAGCTGACTGGCGTGCCTTACACGGCCATCATGACCGCCGCATTGCTGCCCGCCATTCTGTATTTTGCCGCCGTCTGGATCGGTATCGACGCCTACGCGGCGCGCCTGGGCCTGGCGGCACTGCCCGTCGATCAGCGCCCTACTTTCAAGGCGGTGGCCCTGACCACCAGCTTCTTCGTTTTCCCTTTTGCCATGCTGCTGTGGGGCATGTTCGTCTCTGACCATACCCCGCAATACGCTGCCTGCCTGGCCATCCTGGTCGGCGCCCTGCTGCTGCTGACCGGCGCCGATCTGCGCCTCGATGCCAAGCGAACGGGAGCCCGCATGGTCTCGGCCATGCGCACCGCCGGGCAGCAAATTGCCGTGATCGCCTCGATCATCCTGTGTGCCTCCATCATCGTGGGTGTGCTGGGCATGACGGGCTTGGGGGTAAAGGTCACTTCGGTGATCCTCAGCCTCTCGGGGGAATCGCTGTGGCCCGCCTTGCTGCTGACAGCACTGGCCTGCATGCTGCTCGGCATGGAGGTCCCCACCACCGCGGCCTATGTGATCTGCGTCTCGGTTGCTGGCCCTGCCCTTACCAGCCTGGGCCTGGAGCCCCTGCAAACCCACTTGTTCGTCTTCTGGTTTGCACTGCTCTCCACCATCACGCCACCGGTCTGCGGCGCCGTGTTCATCGCCGCGGGCATGGTGGAAGAAAACTGGCTGAAGGTGGCCGGCACGGCCATGAAGCTGGGCATCGGCCTCTACCTCATCCCCTTGGGCATGATCGCCAACCCCGATCTCATTGCCCTCGATACGCATCCGTACTGGGCATTGCTCTCCATGCTCAAGGTGGGCGCTGCTTTGGCCATGGTCTCGTATGGCCTGATCGCTGCGCGACACTGGTTCACTGGCGTGGCCACGGGTGCTGCAGGCCTGCTGCTGTTGTTTTTGCCCTTGGGGTCAGCGGGTGGTGCATGAGCGCCAGCTCGACTTGGAGCGGTGGCTTCACCACGCTCGGCGCTTGGCGCCAAAAGACGGATAGCGCGCCTGGAAAGGGCTTTGGGGGCACCTGGGTCGGCCATCCTTCGATGTTTGCAACCGACGCAACCCTGCCCTGCAAAAGCGGCAGCCCATGGCGACCGGATCAAAACAGCACGCGCGACCGGATGGTGCCAGGCACCTGCGCCAGCTTTTCCAGCGCCAGGTCGGATGAAGCCGTGTCCAGATCGATCACCACATAGCCCACGTCCTCGTTGGTCTGCAGATACTGGGCGGCGATGTTGACCTGGTGGTCGGAGAGGATGCCGTTGATCTTGGACAACACGCCGGGCACGTTGCGGTGAATGTGCAGCAAGCGGTGCTTGCCCGGGTGGGGTGGCAACGCCACTTCAGGGAAGTTCACCGATGAGGTCGTGGTGCCGTTGTCGCTGTACTTCACGAGCTTTTCCGCCACCTCCAGCCCGATGTTGGCCTGCGCCTCCATGGTGGAGCCGCCCATATGCGGCGTCAGGATCACGTTGTCCAGCCCTCGCAGCGGCGACTGAAACTCATCCTGATTGCCGCGTGGCTCTACCGGAAACACGTCGATCGCAGCGCCCAGCAATCTGCGTGCTTTCAAGGCGCCGGCCAGTGGCTCGATGTCGACCACCGTGCCACGCGCGGCGTTGATCAACATGCCGCCCGGCTTCATGGCGGCGATCTCGTCGGCGCCGATCATCCACTGGGTCGATGGCAACTCGGGCACGTGCAGGCTCACGATATCGCTTTGGGCCAGCAGGTCGGGCAGCCGCGCCACCTGACGCGCATTGCCCAGCGGCAGCTTGCTGACCACATCATGAAAGATCACCTGCATGCCCAGGGACTCGGCCAACACCGACAGCTGCGTTCCGATCGAGCCATAGCCGACGATGCCCAACATCTTGCCTCGGATCTCGTACGAGCCTTCGGCGGACTTGATCCACCCGCCACGATGGGCCACCGCGTTCTTCTCGGGAATGCCCCGCAGCAACAGAATCGCCTCGGCCAACACCAGTTCGGCCACCGAACGCGTGTTGGAATACGGCGCGTTGAACACCGCTACGCCGTGCTCGCGCGCCGCATTCAGGTCGACCTGGTTGGTCCCGATACAAAAGCATCCCACCGCGACCAGCTTGTGCGCATGAGCCAGCACTTCGGCCGTGAGCTGGGTGCGCGAGCGGATGCCCAGGAAGTGCACATCCGCGATCTTGTGCTTGAGCTCTTCGTCACCCAATGCACCGGACAGCGACTCGATCTGCGTATAGCCCGCCGATCGCAACAGATCCAGCGCAGAAGGGTGAACGCCTTCGAGCAAGAGAAACCTGATTTTGCTTTTGTCCAGTGAGGTGATAGACATGGATGGGGGGGTAAAGAGATGGGATGAAATGGGCGAAGAGAACGGTCAGCGCCAGTCTCGCACAACGCTGCGTTGTGTTCTCCCCCAGGCAACATCAGCCTTGCCAATGAGCGGACATCGGGCATGCAACGAAGCGGAGCGGCTGGCCCCCGCCGAAGCGCCGGCGCTTCAACCGCGACACAGCTGCGCGCCAGCGCTTCCCTCGGGCGGGGGATCCAGCAAGGGCATCAACATGGGCGCCATCTGTTTGAGCAGTTGCACTGGCAAACCGCTGGTGAAGTCGTAGTGGGCGGCCTTTTCGCCGGGGACGAATGCGGTGATGGTGCCGTAGAAGCGCTCGCCGATCGCGAACGCAAAGGTGGCCGACCGGTTGACCACCCGCGAGTTGAGCAGCCGCCCGTTGTCTCCATAGGTGTTGAAGCGCTGATCGCCCGTCCCGGTTTTGCCACTCACCGGAATGCTGGTGCCATCGGCACGGACAAAGGCGTTGAGCGCGCGACGGGCGGTACCCTCTTCCACCACACCTCTGATGGCGCCTCGAACCGCCTGGGCCACCTCGGGCGAAAGAACCCGCTCGCCCGCCACCGGGCGCGATTGCAGCAATGTCTCGTAAGGCGTTCCTTGCGCGAAATGCAGGCTCCGGATGCGGGTGTTGGGGCGCCGAATGCCATCGTTGACCAGGATGCCCATCAACTCGGCCAAGGCCCCCGGCCGATCGGCGGACGCGCCGAGCGCGGTGGCATAAGACGCCACCAGCGAACCGAAGGGGTAACCCATGCTGGCCCACTGGCGGTGCATTTCCAGAAAGCCCTCCCCCTCCAGCAAGGTCTGTATGCGCCGGTCCTGTGCACCTTTCCGACTCGTCTTGAACAACCATGCGTAAACCGCCTGTCGTTGATCGACGCTGGCTTCCATCACCTGGCTTTGCGTGGCCTGCGGATGGTTCGGCCAGTAACCCGACCAACCACAGTTCCAGCGGATGCACGCCTGCCAGGTAGCCGCGATCGGCGAGCGACATGGTGTCTGGTGCGTACTGCTCGTACAGGTGGTCCAGGCGCTTGTCGCTGGCCTCCCTGTCCTGGGGCAGCGCACTTTCGATGAACGCCTTGAACTCGGTCAGCGTCGCCTGGGGCGCAATGGTGCGGTGAATGGCGGCCAGCCGAGATGTCGTGGTGCGCAACCCGCTGAGCAGCAAAGCTCCCGCTCTTTCGGGCTCTTGCCCTTGTACTTGGCCAGAAAGCGCCGGATGAAAATCTGTCCTTCCTGATCGGCAAAGCGCTCCAGGTACTTCGCCCGTCTGGGATCGTCCGCGTCGCGCAGAATCTGGGCTGACGACCCGGGCACCAGGAACATGTTGTGGTTCACGACGTCGCGCATCAGTCGGACGAACACCAGGTTGACCGAGTTGCGCAACGCCTCTTGCACCGACATCACCTTGTTGTTGTCGCTGCGGCTGAAATTGTTGAAACGGTGCTCGCCCCCTCCGGTGAAAAAGACCTCGTTCGGGTTGGCCGAATACTGTCGCTGCAAGGCCGCATCCAGCATGGCGGCGCAAAGACTTGTCATCGGTCTTGCAGCAAATAGTCCACAGCCCAAAGTGCCAGCACGTCCTTGCGGTCAAAGCGCTGTTCGCGCAACTGCGCGCTGTCCAGCGTCGACAGTCGCCGGTGCAGCTGATCGATCACATCCAGGTAGGTCACCAAGGTGCGCAGCTTGGCGGTCGAACCCAGGTCCAGCTTGCTGCCATCGTTGATGTTCAGCGGCTGGTCAAGGTTGTCTGTCTGCACCCGCAACAGATTGCGCCCATCAACCTGTTCGTACAGATTGAAGCTGTAAACCACGTCGTTCGGATCGCCCTTGGCCAAGCATCTGCTTGCGGTCCAAGCCCAATGCCTTGACCTGCTCGGGATCGCGCAGTCCGCGCAGAAACTGGGTGACCTCCTTTTGCACACTCCCATCAAAACTGCTCTCCACCCGCAGGTCCAGACGGTCCAGCTCGTAAAGGCTGTTGCCCAGCAATCCGGCCAGCTGCGTGCGCACCGCATTGGCGGCCTTTTGGGCTGAAGTCACCGTCGCCCAAAGGTACCCGACCCAGCACGCCGTACCAGAGGGATCGCCAGCGCTGCGTCGCGCATCGAGGCCGTGATCACACCCGCATTTGCCAGCAATCGCAAATGCTGGTTGGTGATCTTTTCCAGCGCGTTGATGGGCGCATTCAGGTAATGCGAAGGACGCCGTTGGGAAATCAGCAAGCTCAGCACCTGCTTGTAGAGCAGTGCCACGGCCCGGGCATCCGAAGAGGGCTCTTCGCCGACCTCAAGGTGCGCTGCACCTCGGCGAAATCGCGTCCGTACCAGGCCCACAATCCGTCACCAATGCCGTGTACCTCTCCAAAGCCGGACTTGGCCGACAATGGCATGGTGTTGAGGTAAGTCACCACCAGTTTGCGGCGCGCTTCCGTGGTGTCTTCGCCCAGGCGGTAGGCCCGCAGGCTGGCCGATGCCATTTGCTGCAGCTTGTCGCGAATGGAGGCTGTGCGCCCGTTGGGAGAGTGCCGGTACTTTTCGATCTGGGTGGCCAGCGTGCTGCCGCCCGGCGATCCGCCCGCATCGCGCTCCGCCCGGCTTGAGCATGCTGAACACCGCCAGCGCGAAACGGTCCCATTCCACGGCCGGGTTGCGCGTGGGCTCGGTGGGGTCCAGCAGTTCGCGGTTTTCGATGAACAACAAGGTTGCCACCCAGTCGGGTGGCAAGTCATCGAACCGCTCGATCACACGCTCGAGGCTGGCGCTGCGAAAACAGCGTTTCACCTCGGCAGTCCTGAATGCTCAGCCCACCCTGCAGCTTTTCCTCGTAGGGCGCAAAGAAGCCCTGATCCACCACCTCCAGCATGCCCGGTGACATCCGGGCCTGTTGCCGAATGTCGAAGCCGCGCTGGTTCAACCGGTCCAGGAACACCGGCAACTTTGCATAGCCCATTCGGTTGTCAAACGGCGCGCCTGCCGGAAACCGGATGGCAGGACTCGCGCCCTCACCCATCGCAAACTGTGCTTTGCTGGCCAGGCGCGAGAAGTACCGGGCCTGGTAGGCCGACGTGCGCACCTCTTCGGCGACCAGCCACGCAACGCCCGCTAGCAAGCCAGCCACCAGCAAAGCCAATGTGAGCTTGAAGCCCAGCAGGCCCCAAGCCCGTTTTCCTCGAGAACCTGTCATTGTTTACCCGCGCAACGCTTGCAAGTGAATGAAGCTGTTTCAACCTCAACGGCCCGGCCCATATTGTGCACCGCAACATTGCTCCGATGCCATTGGCTCCGTGGTGGCCACTCATCCCGTCGGCGACGGCATGCGCTCCTTGATCACCTGGCGAAGGCCCTCGATCACCAACACCCCTACCGCAGCAAACACCAGGCCATAAGTCCACCCCTGCTCAGGCGCGAGGCGCTCGCCCAGCAGCAAGGCCACCATCACCAGCAACACCGGCTCCACATAAGTCAACAGGCCGAACAAGCCCAACGGTAACCAGCGACTGGCCGCCATGTACAAGGCCAATGCCATCGCGCTCAAAACGCCCAGCAAAGGCAGCAAGGCAAGCAACATCGGATGTGCATCCAGGTACGCCAGGCTGGAGGGCGCGCGCAGCATGAACCACAGGGCGACCGGTACCAGCAAGCTCATGTCCAGCCAATGGCCGCCCAGATGATCCGCCCCCAGGCGACGGCGCAAAAGGAAATACACAGGGTAGCCCACGGACACCACCGCAGTCTCCCAAGACAGTCCCCCGACGCGCCAGAGTTCGTGGCCCACGCCCGCCGCAGCCAATGCCGTTGCCAGCTTCTGCCCCACCGACAGGCGCTCGCGAAAGACCATGCGCCCGGTCAGCACCATCACCAGTGGCAGCAGGAAGTAGCCCAGCGACACCGGCAATGCCCGGCCGTGCAGTGGCGCCCACATGAAGAGCCAAAGTTGCAATCCCAGCAAAGCCGCACACGCCAGCAGCATGAGCCCATAGGCCCAGTTCACGCGGGCCTGCGCCAGCAAAGTGACCACCCTGCCTCCTTGCCCGCGCCACAACAACAGCGCGGTTGTGAATGGCCAGGTCAGCGCCACGCGCCAGCCAAAGATCTGTTCACCGTCCAATGGCATCAGCAAGGGTGACAAGTAATAGATGGCGCCAAACAGGACCGAAGCCAGAACAGATGCGGCAATACCTTTCAACACAAGCAGACGCTTTCAACAGGGTGATGGGCCTGCAAGGTTTTCACAGGCGCAGAGATCAAAACGGACACCGCAGCAGCTTTGCTGCAAGTGGCATTGTCGATGACAAACCGAGGGCAAAGAGTTGTGCCCGCCGAATGTGCACCACCATGTGGATAAGCCCGTGAACAACCCTGCCAGGCCGCACAACCATTGACGTTGCAGGCGGCGCCTAAAAAACAGGCAGCGGGAGCGAATGGGAGAAACATGCCCATGCACACCACCCATCGCCACGGGAGCAAGCCTGGAACGCCCCAAAGAAAAGCGCCCGAACCGGCAAGGGTTCGGGCGCTGAGAGATCGGCCAAGGTTTTTCGATTTCTCAAGACCCGCGAAAACTGTCGTGACAGGCTTTGCAAGACTGGAAAACCCGCCCATAGGCGTCCACGATCTTCGATTTGTCACCGGTTTGCGCCGCCGCATGCATGGCGTCGGTTGCGGCCATGAACTCGCTTTTGGCCTGATCGAATTCAGCCGCCTTTTCCCAGACCCCAGGCTTTGCCTTGGTGGGTGGATAGTTGGTGTCCGGCCCGAAATGCGACCAGGGCCCATCCCGTTTGGTCATGAAAGCCGCAGACAACACCGCAAACTTTTCAGGATCGATGTTGTCATCCTTGACCATCTTGGTCATGGGCTCGTAGGCACGAAGTATGGCCTTGAAAGCCTCCTGCCGGGTCTTGACTGGTTGCCCGGGACGTGTGTCTTCGGGCTCACCGCAGCCCGCCAACAGCGAACCCACCAACAGAAGAGGAAAAAGGGTGCGCAACATGTCAATGGTCAATTCAAAATAAATGGATGGGGCGTTGTGGACCGTAGGACCGCCTCAATAGAAGAGCGTGAGCCCGCCACGACTGGCAGGTAGACAAGAAAGGGCCCGGACCGTTCCCTGTCCGGGCCCCTTTATCTGACGTAGCTTACTTGCTTTGCAGAAGCAAGCCGATCGCACCAGCATGTTTCAGCGACGACGCCTGGCCCGCAGGCTGCTCAACGCATGCCGATGTGCACATCCCCAAACAGCTGGCTCATGCCGCGCGGCTGGCTGCGCCAGTATTGCTTGGGCGCCTGAACCTGCGCACCCAGCGCGGCAGCGGCATGCCAAGGCCAATGGGGGTCATAGAGAATCCCTCGGGCCATCGCCACCGCATCGGCCTGCCCATTGACGAGGATGTCTTCGGCCTGCTGCGGTTCGGTGATCAAGCCAACGGCCATGGTGAGCAACCCGCTTTCGCGACGGATGGTTTCGGCCAGATGCACCTGGTAGCCAGGGCCCACCGGAATTTGCTGTTGCGGTGACACGCCGCCGCTGCTGACGTGAATGAAATCGGCCCCGCGCGCCTTCAGCGCTTGGGCGAACTGCACGCTCTGCGGCAGGTCCCAGCCGCCGTCGACCCAGTCCGTGGCCGACAGGCGCATGCCCAGCGCCACGCTGGGGGGCACGGCCGCGCGCACGGCGTCAAACACCGCCAGCGGGAAGCGCATGCGGTTTTCGATACTGCCACCGAACTCATCGGTGCGCTGATTGGCGATAGGCGAGAGGAACTGGTGCAACAGATAACCGTGCGCAGCATGCAGCTCGATGGCCTGCAACCCAAGGCGTACAGAGCGCCGCGCCGCGTCCACAAAACCCGCCACGATCTGCTGCAAGCCAGCGGCGTCCAGCGCAGCGGGCGGCGTTTCGCCTTCTGCGTGCGGCAGCGCCGAGGGCGCCAAAGTGGTCCAGCCACCCTCTGCCGGCTCGATCAACTGCCCGCCGTCCCAAGGCGCACGGCTGCTGGCCTTGCGACCAGCGTGCGAGAGCTGGATGGCCACCGGCATGGGCGAAAGGGCGCGCACGGTTTGCAACACCCGGGCCAGCGCCGCTTCCGTGGCGTCGTCGTACAGACCCAGGCAACCGGGCGTGATGCGGCCCTCGGGCGTGACGCCAGTGGCCTCAATGATCAACAGACCCGCACCCGACAAGGCCAGTTGGCCCAGATGAACCAGATGCCAATCGGTGGCGCAGCCGTCGACCGCGCTGTATTGGCACATCGGCGCGATGACGATGCGGTTTGGCAAGCTCAGCGGGCCGAGGGCAAGGGGCGTAAAGAGAGCGCTCATGTGAATTTCAGTGAATCGGGGGTGAGCGGTTGAATGTGTCCTGACTTCAACAGCGGGTGGGCGAGCGTGACCTGGAAACTGGCCACTGCATCAATATTCCGGCACCAGTATGTCACGCCAGGAAACATCGAATTTCGAATGAGGTCGAGCGTTTCGGCCTCAAAGTCTCAGGCGTGACAACACCATTGTTCTGCCGGTCAATCCCAGTCGGATGAGATGAAAACAGCCTCTAGACGGTCGACGACACCCGTTCCAGACACACGTTTGCCTAACTGGAATCTCTGACGATTGTGCCGAATGTATCGACTCCACGGGATGGCTCCTCACAGCCATCTTGTTTGCACCGACTGCCGTCACGCCTGAAAGCGAGAAGCAGCCCCGACAGCAAAAAAGCCCGATCCGTTGCCGGTTCGGGCTTTTTGATCGTCGACAACAACGCAGATTTACTTCTTGCTCGGCGGCAAATCGGTACAAGACCCGTGCGCCACTTCCGCCGCCATGCCGATGCTCTCGCCCAGCGTGGGGTGCGGGTGGATGGTCTTGCCGATGTCGACCGCGTCGGCGCCCATCTCGATGGCCAGAGCCACTTCGCCGATCATGTCGCCCGCGTGCGTGCCGACCATGCCGCCGCCCAGGATCTTGCCGTGGCCGTGGGCCTCGGGGGAATCGTCGAACAGCAGTTTGGTGACGCCTTCGTCGCGGCCGTTGGCAATGGCGCGGCCTGAGGCGGTCCAGGGGAACAGGCCCTTCTTGACCTTGATGCCTTGCGCCTTGGCCTGGTCTTCGGTGAGGCCCACCCAGGCCACTTCGGGGTCGGTGTAGGCCACGCTGGGGATCACGCGGGCGTTGAACGCGGCGGCTGCCAGCTCTTTGTTGCCTTGCAGTTCACCGGCAATCACTTCCGCCGCCACATGCGCCTCGTGCACCGCCTTGTGCGCCAGCATGGGCTGGCCCACGATGTCGCCGATGGCGAAGATGTGGGGCACGTTGGTGCGCATCTGGATGTCGACGTCGATGAAGCCGCGGTCGGTCACGGCCACGCCGGCCTTGTCGGCGCGCGATCTTCTTGCCATTGGGCGTGCGGCCCACGGCTTGCAAGCACCAGGTCGTACACCTGTGGCTCGGGCGCTTTGCCGCCCGGCTCGGCGCTTTCAAACGACACCTCAATACCTTCGGGCGTGGCCTTGGCCCCCACCGTCTTGGTCTTGAGCATGATGTTGTCGAAGCGCTTGGCGTTCATCTTCTGCCAGATCTTGACCAGATCGCGGTCAGCGCCCTGCATCAGGCCGTCCATCATTTCCACCACGTCCAGGCGGGCGCCCAGCGTGCTGTAGACCGTGCCCATTTCCAGGCCGATGATGCCGCCGCCCAGAATCAGCATGCGCTTGGGCACTTCCTTGAGCTGCCAGCGCGCCGGTGGAGTCGACCACGCGCGGATCGTCGGGCATGAAGGGCAGGCGCACGGCCTGCGAGCCGGCGGCGATGATGGCTTTCTTGAACGCCACGACCTGCTTCTTGCCGGTTTTTTCCTGGGCCGTGCCGGTGGTTTCTTCCACCTCGAGGTGGTTGGCGCCCACGAACGAGCCGTAGCCGCGCACGATGGTGACCTTGCGCATCTTGGCCATGGCGGCCAGGCCGCCGGTCAGCTTGCCGATGACCTTTTCTTTGTGGGTGCGCAGCTTGTCGATGTCGACCTTGGGTGCGCCAAAGTCCACGCCCAGAGCGGCCATGTGGCTCACCTCGTCCATCACCGCCGCCACGTGCAGCAGCGCTTTGGACGGGATGCAACCCACGTTCAGGCAGACGCCACCGATTGTGCGCGTAGCGCTCCACCAGCACCACCTTGAGGCCCAGATCGGCCGCGCGGAAGGCCGCGGAGTAACCACCAGGGCCACCGCCGAGCACCAGCAGATCGCACTCCACATCGGCGCTGCCGCCAAAGCTGGATGCGGCGGGCGCCAGCCACGGTGCTGCGGCTTGGTAGCCGCAGCGGGGCCGCAGCGGGTGCGGCGCTGCTGGAGCAGGCGCTGGCGCAGCAGCGCCCTCGCCCGCGGCTTCCAGCGACAACACCACCGAGCCTTCTTTGACCTTGTCGCCCACCTTGACCTTGATCGCTTTCACCACGCCGGCGTGCGACTGGAAGGAATCTCCATCGAGGCTTTGTCGCTCTCCACGGTGATCAGGCTTTGCTCCACCTTGACCGTGTCGCCCACGCTTGACCAGCAGCTCGATCACCGTGACTTCGTCGAAGTCGCCAATGTCGGGAACTTGAATATCCATGATTGCCATCGTTCCGCTCCTTTACAGCAAGACGCGACGGAAGTCGCTGAGGATCTGGCCGAGATAGGCGTTGAAGCGCGCAGCAGCAGCGCCGTCGATCACGCGGTGGTCCCAGGTCAGCGACAGCGGCAGCATCAGGCGCGGCACGAAGGCCTTGCCGTCCCACACCGGCTCCATGTTGCTGCGGCACACGCCGAGAATGGCCACTTCGGGCGCGTTGATGATGGGCGTGAAATAACGCCCACCAATGCCGCCCAGGACGGAGATCGTGAAGCAGGCGCCGGTCATGTCGGCCGGGCTCAGCTTGCCGTCGCGCGCCTTCTTGGCCAGTTCGCCCATTTCCTGGCTGATCTGCATGACGCCTTTTTTGTCGGCGTCCTTGATCACCGGGACCATCAGGCCGTTGGGCGTGTCGGCGGCAAAACCGATGTGGAAGTACTGCTTGTAGATCAGCGCATCGCCGTCCAGCGAGCTGTTGAACTCGGGGAACTTCTTGAGCGCGGACACGCAGGCCTTGATCAGGAAAGCCAGCATGGTGACCTTGACGCCGCTCTTCTCGTTTTCCTTGTTGGTGGACACGCGGAAGGCTTCGAGATCGGTGATGTCGGCAGTCGTCGTGGTTGGTGACGGCCGGAATCATGATCGCGTTGCGCAACAGGTTGGCACCGCTGATCTTCTTGATGCGGCCCATCTCCTTGCGCTCGATCGGGCCGAACTTGGTGAAGTCCACCTTGGGCCAAGGGATCAGGCCCAGCTCGGAACCGCCACCGCCGCCAGCGGGCGCTTTGGCGGCCTGCGGCCGCCGGTCTGCGCCGCGCCGCTCATGACGGATTGGGTGAATTCCTGGATGTCCAGCGCCGTGATGCGGCCCTTGAGGCCGGAGCCTTTGACTTCGGCCAAGGGCACACCCAGTTCGCGGGCGAACTTGCGCACCGAAGGCGAAGCGTGGGGCAGGCCCACGGCAGGGCGTTGCGGTGGGGTTGTGGGCCGGCGCGGCAACGCTGGCGGCAGCAGGGCTGCCGCAGCGGCAGGCGCTGGCGCCGGCGCTGGCGCAGCAGCTGGCGCCGCTGCAGCGCGGGCGCAGCAGCAGGCGCGGCAGCAGCCGGCGCACGCCTTCCAGCACAGCCAGCAGGTCACCGATGTTGACCGTGTCGCCCACCTTGACCTTGAGCTCTTTCAACACGCCGGCGTGGCTCGAAGGAATCTCCATCGAGGCCTTGTCGGACTCGACCGTGATCAGGCTTTGCTCCGACCTTGATGGTGTCGCCCGGCTTGACGAAGACCTCGATCACGGCCACGTCCTTGAAGTCGCCGATGTCGGGCACCATCACGTTCACCGGGCCGCTCGCGGCCGGCGTAGCAGCAGCGGCGAGCAGGAGCGGCAGCTGGCGCCGGTGCAGCGGCGGCAGGCGCTGCGGCCGGAGCTGGCGCAGCGCGGCCGCGGCGTCGCCAGCCGCCTCCACCATCAGCACCACCGAGCCTTCTTTGACCTTGTCGCCCATGGCCACGCGCAGTTCTTTCACCACGCCGGCGTGCTCGACGGGATTTCCATCGAGGCCTTGTCGGACTCGACCGTGATCAGCGACTGCTCGACGCGCGACGGTGTCGCCCACCTTGACCATCAATTCAATCACCGTCACTTCATCGAAGTCACCGATATCCGGGACCTTTACTTCTACCAATGCCATGTTTGTCTCCAATCAGATATTCAGTGCGCTAAGCGCGATTCTTCAACCCAGGAAACCGCCGATCTGGCTTTGCCAGTCGGCCGGCTTCGCCCCCTTGGGGGTAGCGCCGAAGGCGCTGCGCGGGGAGAGCTCATGCGTACAGCGGGTTGATCTTGTCCGTCTGATGCCGTACTTCTTGATCGCCTCGGCCACCTTGGCCACCGGCACCGTGCCCTCTTCGCTCAGCGCCTTCAGGGCGGCGACCACGATGTAGTGGCGGTTGATCTCGAAGTGCTCGCGCAGCTTGCTGCGGAAGTCGCTGCGGCCAAAACCGTCGGTGCCCAGCACCTTGTAGGTGCGGCCCTTGGGAATGAACGGGCGAATCTGCTCGGCATAGGCCTTCATGTAGTCGGTCGACGCCACCACGGGGCCGGTGTGCTTTTCCAGTTGCTGGCCCACGAACGACACGCGCGGCGTCTCCAGCGGGTGCAACAGGTTCTAGCGCTCGGCAGTCCTGGCCATCGCGGGTCAGCTCGTTGAAGCTTGGGCAGCTCCAGACGTTGGCGGCCACGCCCCAGTCTTTCTCCAGCAGCTCCTGCGCCGCGATCGACTCGCGCAGAATGGTGCCCGAACCCAGCAACTGCACGCGCGGCGTGCAGCTTGGCGCCCTCTTGCACAGGTACATGCCCTTGATGATCTGCTCTTCGGTGCCGGCGCGTGAGGCCGGGCATGGCGTAGTTTTCGTTCAGCAGCGTGAGGTAGTAGATACACGTTGTCCTGCTTTTCCACCATGCGCTTCAAGCCGTGGTGCAGGATCACGCCCACTTCGTGCGCAAAGGTCGGGTCGTAGCTGACGCAGTTGGGAATGGTGTTGGCCAGGATGTGGCTGTGGCCGTCTTCGTGCTGCAGGCCTTCGCCGTTCAGCGTGGTGCGCCCCGAGGTGCCGCCCAGCAAGAAGCCGCGCGCCTGCATGTCGCCCGCCGCCCAGGCCAGATCGCCAATGCGCTGGAAGCCGAACATCGAGTAGTACACGTAGAACGGCATCATGATGCGGTTGCTGGTGCTGTAGCTGGTGGCCGCTGCGATCCAGCTGCTCATGCCGCCGGCTTCGTTGATGCCTTCTTGCAGGATCTGGCCCGCTTTGTCTTCCTTGTAGTACATGACCTGGTCTTTGTCGACCGGGGTGTACTGCTGGCCTGCCGGGTTGTAGATACCGATCTGGCGGAACAGGCCTTCCATACCGAAGGTACGGGCTTCGTCCACCAGAATGGGCACCACGCGGGGGCCGATCTCCTTTTCGCGCAGCAACTGCGTCAGGAAACGCACATAGGCCTGCGTGGTGGAAATCTCGCGGCCTTCGGCGGTGGGCTCGATCACCGCCTTGAAGGTCTCCAGCGGTGGCACGGTGAAGCTGCTCGTCGGCCTTGATGCGGCGGTGCGGCAGGTAGCCGCCCAGCGCCTTGCGGCGCTCGTGCAGGTACTTCATCTCCGGCGTGTCGTCGGCCGGCTTGTAGAACGGCAGTTCGGCCAATCTGGCTGTCGGGAATCGGGATGTTGAAGCGGTCGCGGAAGAACTTGATGTCTTCGTCGCTGAGCTTCTTGGTCTGGTGAACGGTGTTCTTGCCCTCGCCCACTCTTGCCCATGCCAAAACCCTTGACGGTCTTGATCAGCAACACGGTCGGCTGGCCGTGTGGTTTTCACCGCCGCGTCAAACGCGGCATAGACCTTCTTGGAATCGTGACCGCCACGGCGCAGGTCGCCGATTTCGTCGTCGGTCATGTGGGCGACCATTTCCAGCGTGCGCGGATCGCGGCCGAAGAAATGCTTGCGCACATAGGCGCCGTCGTTGGCCTTGAAGGCCTGGTAGTCGCCGTCGTTGCATTCCATCATGATCTTGCGCAGCGCGCCGTCCTTGTCGGCGGCCAGCAGCGGATCCCACTGGCTGCCCCAGATCAGCTTGATCACGTTCCAGCCGGAGCCGCGGAATTCGCCTTCGAGCTCCTGGATGATCTTGCCGTTGCCGCGCACCGGGCCGTCCAGGCGCTGCAGGTTGCAGTTGATCACGAAGATCAGGTTGTCGAGCTTTTCGCGTGCGGCCAGGCCGATGGCGCCCAGCGACTCCACTTCGTCCATCTCGCCGTCGCCGCAGAACACCCAGACCTTGCGGTTTTCGGTGTTGGCAATGCCACGGGCATGCAGGTATTTCAGGAAGCGCGCCTGGTAAATGGCCTATCAACGGGCCCAGGCCCATGGACACCGTGGGGAACTGCCAGAAATTGGGCATCAGCTTGGGATGCGGGTAGCTGGACAGGCCCTTGCCATCCACTTCCTGGCGGAAGTTGAGCAACTGCTCTTCGGTCAGGCGGCCTTCCATGTAGGCGCGGGCGTAAACGCCGGGTGACACGTGGCCCTGAATGAACAGGCAGTCGCCGCCGTGGTTTTCGCTCTCGGCATGCCAGAAATGGTTGAAGCCGGCGCCAAACAGGCTGGCCAGCGAGGCAAACGAACCGATGTGGCCACCCAGGTCACCGCCGTCTGCCGGGTTGTGGCGGTTGGCCTTGACCACCATGGCCATGGCGTTCCAGCGCATGTAGGCGCGCAGGCGCTGCTCAATCTCCAGGTTGCCGGGCGAGCGGGCTTCCTGGCCGGGCTCGATGGTGTTCACATAACCCGTGTTGGCCGAAAACGGCAGGTCGACGCTGTTTTGGCGCGCCTCTTCCAGCAATTGCTCCAGCAAGATAGTGGGCGCGCTCAGGGCCCTCACGCTGAATCACGGCGGACAGCGCCTCCATCCACTCGCGGGTTTCCTGGCTGTCCAGATCGGGTCTTCCGCGGCCATCGAGAGCGTTTCACGCTGCCATGTTTGTCTCCTGTTGGTTGTTTGAAACGAGCTTAAAGCGGGCTTTCGCGCTGTGTCACGAATTTTTCCACATTTTTCTTGATTTTTCAATATGTGCTTTTCAATTTTATATTGTGAAATTATATTCGAAAATCGATAGCAATTGCGCCAGCGCTCACGAAACGAACACTTCCAGCCACACAGCCTCCTCACGTAGACTTCGGGTCCATGACCTCACGACACCCTGCCACCCAACAAGCCAAGCCCGGGTCCTCCGCTTGGTGGAAACGCTGGTGGCGCGCCTGCCCCCTTCGCGCCAGGACCGTTTTGCCACGCTGGGGCCGCTGCTCGCCGTCCTGCTGTTCCTGTCAGCCATCGTCGTGGCCATCTCCTACCTGCGATACGAAGAACTGGAGCGCGAACAGGAAGCGGTCACCCGGGATGTCGAATACGCGCAACAACGCTTGCGCCTTCGCCTGCTGGAGCGACAGGAGCAGCTGATGCGCCTGGCGCGCGACGTCGACAACAAGGAAATCGCCACCGACGAATTCGAATTCCAGGTCGAATCGCTGATCAGCCAGTTCCCGGAGTTGATGGCCGTCACCTGGGTCGACGCCCGGCGCAACGTGCTGGCCACCTACGCGTCGCCCAGCGCACCGCTGGCTTCACAAATGCGCACGTGGCTCCGCGCTGGAACCCAACGAAACCGACGGATCGTTTGAACTCGCCCGCGACCTGCGCCAACCCATCTACTCGCGCCCGATGGGAGAAGAGGCGCGCCAGTCCACCCTCATGATCCAGGTGCCGCTGAGCGAACAGGGACGCTTTGCCGGCACCATCATGGGCGAATACTCCATCGACGGTCTGATGCGCTTCGGAATGCCGCCAGAGATCATGTCTCGCTACGCGGTGGCCCTGGTGGACGACCGCGAACCGGGTGCTCGCGGGCAGCCTGCAGATCTCCCAGCACGGTGCACACGCCTGCTGCCCTGGTCCGAGCCACCGCTGGAGCACGAAGTGCCGGTTTCGCCCGTCGGCAATGGACTGCTGCTCAAAGCCCAGGGCTACCGCACCTCGCAAGACATCGTCGGCAACGGCTTCTTCTGGGTCATCGGCGCGCTGAGCGCCCTCACCGTCTGGATGTTGATCGGCACCTGGCGCCACACCCGCCGGCGCGTTCAGGCACAGCAGGCCTTGGTCGCCGAGACCAACTTTCGCCGGGCCATGGAAAACTCCATGCTCACCGGCATGCGCGCACTGGACATGCAAGGTCGCATCACCTACGTGAACCCCGCCTTTTGCTCCATGACAGGCTGGACGGAGACTGAGCTGGTGGGCCGAACCGCTCCCTTCCCCTACTGGCCCGACGACGACCACGACCAGCTGATGTCGCGCCTCGAAGACGAACTCAATGGACGCTCGACGCCGGGCGGGTTTGAAGTCCGCGTGCAGCGCAGAGACGGCAGCATCTTCGACGCGCGCATGTACGTCTCACCCCTGATCGATCCCAACGGACACCAGACCGGCTGGATGACCTCGATGACCGACATCACCGAGCCCAAACGCATCCGAGAAGAGCTGTCGGCTTCCTACGAGCGCTTCACCACCGTGCTGGAAAGCCTGGACTCGGCGGTATCCGTGGCGCCCCTGGGCAGCGACGAAATGCTGTTCGCCAACAAGATGTACCGCCTGTGGTTCGGCACCCGAGGGCATCGGTCACCGGCGCCTGGTCGACCTGGCCGGCCGCCAGCCCAACCCGATGTCCGATCGACGACGACGCCGTCGACGCCTTTGCCGGCATGCCCACCGAAGCGCTGACCGACGCTGGCGCCGAAAACGCCGAGGTATTCGTCGAAGACCTGGACCGCTGGCTCGAGGTGCGCACCCGCTACCTCACCTGGGTCGACGGTCGCCTGGCGCAGATGGTCATCGCCAGCGACATCACCACCCGCCGCAATGCTGAGGTTCAAGCCGCCGCTGCAAGCCGAACGCGCCCAATCCGCCAGCCGCCTGATCACCATGGGCGAGATGGCCTCCAGCGTGGCCCACGAACTCAACCAGCCGCTGACGGCCATCAGCAACTACTGCAACGGCATGATCTCGCGCGTCAAGGATGAACGCATCACGCAACGAAGAACTGCTGGCCGCCCTGGACAAAACAGCGCGCCAAGCCCAACGCGCCGGCCAGATCATCCACCGCATTCGCGCCTTCGTGAAACGCAGCGAACCCAATCCCTGCCCATCGGACGTGGCGCAAATGGTGAGCAACGCGATCGAACTCGCTGACATCGAACTGCGCCGCCAGCAAGTCCGGCTGACCCCCTATGTGGCCGCGCGCCTGCCCAGCCTGATGGTCGACCCGATCCTGATCGAGCAGGTCTTGATCAACCTCCTGAAGAACGCCGGCGAAGCCATTGCCCAGGCCGGACGCGCGCCCGGCGAGCGCTACGTCGAACTGCGCGTGGGACCCAGACGCGAAGGCGACCAGGAAGTGATCGAGTTCTCGGTGCGCGATTCGGGCATCGGTGTGCCTGACGAAATGATCGAACGCATCTACGAAGCCTTCTACACCACCAAGAGCGAAGGCATGGGCATTGGTCTCAAGCTGTGCCGCAGCATCGTGGAATCACACCACGGGCGAATGCAAGTCGAGAACATCTACAATGGCAGCGAGGTCGTGGGTTGCTGCTTCAGCTTCTGGATTCCAGTGGTGTCCCGCCTTAGGGCGAGACAGCGATCCAAGCCATCCACGTCGTTGACGGACACTGAAAGCACGAGATGAGTTTGATTCCCAAAAAAGGCACTGTATACGTTGTCGACGATGACGAAGCGGTTAGAGATTCTCTGCAATGGTTGTTGGAAGGCAAAGACTACCGGGTTCGATGCTTCGAATCGGCAGAAGCTTTCCTCAGCCGCTACGATGCACGCGAAGTGGCCTGCCTCATCGCCGATATCCGCATGGGCGGCATGTCGGGCATGGAACTGCAGGAGCGCTTGATCGAACGGCAGTCACCCCTGCCCATCGTGTTCATCACCGGCCACGGCGACGTGCCCATGGCGGTGGACTCCATGAAAAAGGGCGCACTGGATTTCATCCAGAAACCCTTCAAGGAAGACCAGCTGCTCTCGCTGGTTGAACGCATGCTGGAAACGGCCAAAGATGCGTTTGCCACCCACCAGCAAGCCGCCAGCCGCGACGCCCTGCTGTCCAAGCTGACCGGTCGAGAAGCTCAGGTGCTCGAACGCATCGTCGCCGGTCGCCTCAACAAGCAGATCGCCGACGACCTGGGCATCAGCATCAAGACAGTCGAAGCCCACCGTGCCAACATCATGGAAAAGCTGGGCGCCAACACCGTGGCCGACCTGCTCAAGATCGCGCTGGGCCAAACCACCGCCAAGGTCTGATCTTCCACCCCGCCCGTCCCAACGCCTACCGACTGATCTCGGTGGGCGTTTTCGTTTCAAGACTCTAATTCCTCCCAGCACATGACCGCCCAACTGATCGACGGCAACGCCCTCTCCCGCCAACTCCGCACCGATGTCGCTGCCCGTGTGTCTGCGCTCAAGGCCCGCGGTCATCACGCCTGGTCTGGCCGTGATCCTGGTCGGCGAAAACGCCGCCTCGCAGGTGTATGTGCGCAACAAGGTCAAGGCCTGCGAAGACACCGGCATGCACTCCGTGCTGGAAAACTGGCCAGCCGACATGAGCGAGGCCGACCTGCTGGCACGGGTGGACGCGCTGAACAACGACACCAACATCCACGGCATCCTGGTTCAACTGCCGTTGCCCGCCCACATCGACGCCCAAAAAGTGATCGAAGCCATCTCGCCTGCCAAAGACGTGGACGGTTTCCACATCGCCAGCGCCGGCGCACTGATGACCGGCCTGCCTGGCTTCTGGCCTTGCACACCCTATGGCTGCATGAAAATGCTGGAATCGATCGGCTACGACCTCAAGGGCAAACATGCCGTCGTGATCGGTCGCAGCAACATCGTGGGCAAGCCCATGGCCACTGATGCTGCTGCAAAAGAACGCCACCGTCACCGTCTGCCACAGCGGCACCAAAGACCTCAAGGCCATGACGCTGCAGGCCGACGTGATCGTGGCCGCCGTCGGCAAGCGCAACGTGCTCACCGCCGACATGGTCAAACCCGGCGCCGTCGTGCTCGACGTGGGCATGAACCGCAACGACGAAGGCAAGCTGTGTGGCGACGTCGACTTTGCCGGTGTCAAAGAAGTGGCGGGCTACATCACCCCCGTGCCCGGTGGCGTGGGCCCCATGACCATCACCATGTTGATGGTCAACACGCTGGAATCTGCTGAAAGGGTGTGACCCCCCTGCGCCGCCTTCGGCGTCACCCCTTGGGGAGCGGCACTGGCGGCCCGGCGAAGCCAGTTCCGCGGTGCCCTGAGAGCATGCGGCCTTCCCCGGTTTTGGCACTCAGAACAACATGGTCCCGTCCGCCCCCCGCCAGCGGGGCAGGCTCCTCTTAGCTTCTGGTCAACCTCATAAACCCACTCACGGACCGGGCTCAGGGTTTGATCTGCACGAACGGCGTGGCACCGCCTGTGACTTGCGGCATTTGCCCGTTCCATTTCTTGATCGCGTCGGCTTCGTTTTCCAGACGCTTCAATTGCAGCAGGTCGGGCGTGATCTCCAGGCGTTTGGCCTTGAGGGCCTCGGCTTCACCACGGGCCTTGGCCAGGGCCTGCTCCGCTTCGACCTTGATGCGCTCCAGATCGCGCTCTGCGGTCAGCTTCTTTTGCTCGGCCTCAACTTTGTCCTCGATCGCTTTATCGAATACCGGTGAGAAGTCGTAGTTGACAGCGGCCAAGGTGTCGACGATGACGCCGTGGCGCTTGAGTCGCAGCTCCAACGCCTCCCGGATCTTCTGGCTCACCTCGATGCGTTTGGTGACCAGTTCCTCGGCGGTGTATTGTGCCGAAACCGCCTTGGTGGCTTCCTGGGCAGCAGGCTCGATCACGCGCGAAGCCACCGCGTCCTGATTGCCGATTTTCTGGAATGTGTCGGCCACCAGAGCAGCGTCCAGGCGCCAGTTCAACGCGGCAGCGATCTGAACCTGCTGCAGATCGCGGGAAGCGGCCACACCTTTGCCTTCGGTCTTCTGCAACCGAACATCGATCATGTGCACTCGGCTGACCATGGGCATCACAAAGTGAATGCCCTCATCCAATGGCACAGGGTCCACTTTGCCGAACGTCGTCAAAACCCCGCGAGTGCCCGACTGGACGATGCTCACAGGATTCAGCATGACCAGCGCAATGAACAACAGGATCAGGAAAACGACCCACTTGCCCATCCAACCCAAATTTTTGGAATTCATTGAATGCCCTCCCCGAGCCTGTACTGCCTATCCAACCAGATTATTTTTTGACACGCGCCACAACACGCTGCCGGCGCACAGCCACTGACCCAGCACCAGCAGCTGCCCACCGAATGCCACAGCCGCAGGTTGCCGCCACTGGCGCGGGCGGTGACGATCTTCTGGGCCACGCCAAACTCCTGCACCAGGGCCAACAGCATCGCCAGCACCACGAAGCCCATGGTTGCCAGACGCAGTCTGCATGTCGGCCAGGCCTTCGGCCGAGGCTGGCGCATTGCCGCAGCGCAGCCCAGGGCCGATTCGCGCTCGCGCCGAAGGATCAGCAGCAGCGCCAAGCCCAGACCCAGCCCCATCCAGCATTGCAGCTGAAAACAGCTTGGCCGCCACCGGCCCTGCCACGGCGGGCGCCCAGCTTGGCAAACATGCAGCGGCACCGCCACGAAACTGATGCCCGACAGACGCGCCCCACCACAGGGCAGCGACCATCACAGACAGGCGCTTCAACGTCATGCGGCATCACCGCCATCAAGCCCGCTTGGCGCTTCACTCGTAGCGCACCGCCACGATCTCGTAGCGGCGAACGCCACCTGGCGCCTGCACCTCGGCCACGTCGCCCTCTTCCTTGCCGATCAGCGAGCGCGCGATCGGGCTGCTGATGTTGACCAGCCCCTTCTTGATGTCGGCCTCGTCTTCACCCACGATCTGGTAGGTCACCTTGGCGCCGCTGTCTTCGTCTTCCAGATCCACCGTGGCGCCAAACACCACCTTGCCCGACGGCGTCCAGCGTGGTCGGGTCGATGATCTGCGCGGCCGACAGCTTGCCCTCCACTTCGGCGATGCGGCCTTCGATGAAGCCCTGGCGGTCCTTGGCGGCTTCGTATTCGGCGTTCTCGCTCAGATCGCCCTGCGCGCGGGCTTCGGCGATGGCGTTGATGACCCAGGGGCGGTCCACGGTCTTGAGCTGGTGCAACTCGGCCTTGAGTTTTTCTGCGCCGCGCAGGGTGATCGGAATCGTGGACATCGTGTCTCTCCAGCAAACTTGTCGTGAGCGCCATCGCGCATCGGCGGCGCCGAAAAAAAGGAAACCGCCGAGCGTGACCGGTCGGCGGTGATTCAGACCCACATTATGCATACCTCGAACGCAAGCCCTGCGAGGCCCGGCCCAGGCATGCAGCGGCGCGTCAGGCGGTCAGTTGCGCGTGCATTTCCTGCACCGAAATGACACCCAGGCTGTCCATGTAGGCCATGCCCTCCACCGCCGCTTCGGCGCCGGCGATGGTGGTGTAGGTGGTCACGCGGGCCAGCAGCGCCGAGGTGCGGATGGCACCCGAGTCGGCGATGGCGTTGCGGCGCTCTTCCACCGTGTTGATCACCAGCACGATGCCATCGCTCTTGATCATGTCCACGATGTGCGGGCGACCTTCGGTCACCTTGTTCACCGTCTCCACGGCCACACCAGCGGCAGCAATGGCCGCTGCCGTGCCACGGGTCGCCACCAGCTCAAAGCCCATGGCCACCAGCTGGCGGGCGATCTCCACCGCGCGGGGCTTGTCGCTGTTCTTGACGGTCAGGAACACCTTGCCCGAAGGCGATCCATCGGCCTTCTTGGCGCGGGGCAGGTGGGTGCCGGCGCCCAGCTGGCTCTTCACGAAAGCTTCGCCAAAGGTCTTGCCCACGCCCATGACTTCGCCGGTGGACTTCATCTCGGGGCCGAGAATCGTGTCCACGCCCGGGAACTTCACGAACGGGAACACCGCCTCCTTGACGCTGAAGTACGGCGGTGTCACCTCGGCACCAATGCCCTGGCTGTCCAGCGATCTGGCCGGCCATGCAGCGTGCCGCCACCTTGGCCAGCTGAATGCCGGTGGCCTTGGAGACGAAGGGCACGGTGCGCGACGCGCGGGGATTCACCTCCAGCACGAAGATCACATCCTTCTTGGCGCCGTCTGCGTCCACTTCCTGGATCGCGAACTGCACGTTCATCAGACCCACCACGTTCAGGCCTTCGGCCATGGCCGCGGTCTGGCGCTTGAGCTCGTCCACCGTCTCCTTGGACAGGTAGTAAGGCGGCAGCGAACAAGCCGAGTCACCGCTGTGCACGCCGGCCTGCTCGATGTGCTCCATCACGCCGCCGATGAACACACGACCGGTGGCATCGCGGATCGCGTCCACATCGCACTCGATGGCGTCGTTCAGGAAGCGGTCCAGCAACACCGGGCGAGTCGTGGCTGACCTTGACCGCTTCGCGCATGTAGCGCTCCAGATCGCGCTGCTCGTGCACGATTTCCATGGCACGACCGCCCAGCACATAGCTGGGGCGCACCACCAGCGGGTAACCCAGGGCGGCGGCCTTTTCCAGCGCAGCCGCTTCGGTGCGGGCCGTGGCGTTGGGCGGCTGGCGCAGGCCCAGATCGTTCAACAGTTTCTGGAAACGCTCGCGGTCTTCGGCCGCGTCGATCATGTCGGGGCTGGTGCCGATGATGGGCACGCCAGCGGCCTCCAGGCCCAGCGCCAGCTTCAAGGGCGTCTGGCCACCGTATTGCACGATCACGCCGACCGGCTTTTCCTTGTCCACGATTTCCAGCACGTCTTCCAGCGTCAGCGGCTCGAAGTACAGGCGGTCGCTGGTGTCGTAGTCGGTGGACACGGTCTCGGGGTTGCAGTTGACCATGATGGTCTCGTAGCCGTCTTCGCGCATGGCGAGCGCGGCGTGCACGCAGCAGTAGTCAAACTCGATGCCCTGCCCGATGCGGTTCGGACCACCACCCAGCACCATGATCTTCTTGTTGTTGGTGGGCTCGGCTTCGCACTCACCGTCGCCATGGCCTTCGTAGGTCGAATACAGGTAGGCGGTGTCGGTGGCGAACTCGGCCGCACAGGTGTCCACGCGCTTGTACACCGGGCGGATGTTGTCGGCGATGCGGCGCTCGCGGATCGCCTTGTCGGTGGTCTTGAGCTGCTTGGCCAGGCGGCGATCCGAGAAGCCCTTTTTCTTCAGGCCACGCAAGGTGTCTGCATCCAGCGCTTCCAGGGTGGTTTGCTCCAGTTGCAGCTCGATCTTCACGATCTCTTCGATCTGCACCAGGAACCACAGGTCGATCTTGGTGAAGTGGTGCACTTCGTCGAGCGACCAGCCGGCGGCAAACGCATCGCCCACGTACCAGATGCGGTCCGGGCCGGGCGTGCCCAGCTCGCGCTCCAGGATCTCGCGGTCCTGGGTCTTTTCGTTCATGCCGTCCACGCCCACTTCCAGGCCGCGCAGGGCTTTCTGGAACGACTCCTGGAAGGTGCGGCCCATGGCCATGACCTCGCCCACGCTCTTCATCTGCGTGGTCAGGCGGCTGTCGGCGGCGGGGAATTTCTCGAAGGCGAAACGCGGAATCTTGGTGACCACGTAGTCGATGCTGGGCTCGAACGACTGGCGGGCGTTGCGCCGCCGGTGATTTCGTTGCGCAACTCGTCCAGCGTGTAACCCACGGCCAGCTTGGCCGCCACCTTGGCGATCGGGAAACCGGTCGCCTTGGAGGCCAGTGCCGACGAACGCGACACGCGCGGGTTCATCTCGATCACGACCATGCGGCCGTCTTTCGGGTTGATCGAGAACTGCACGTTGGAGCCACCGGTGTCCACGCCGATTTCGCGCAACACAGCCGAGAGAGGCATTGCGCAGGATCTGGTATTCCTTGTCGGTCAGCGTCTGGGCAGGTGCCACCGTGATGGAGTCACCGGTGTGCACGCCCATGGGGTCGAGGTTTTCGATCGAGCAGACGATGATGCAGTTGTCCGCCTTGTCGCGCACCACTTCCATCTCGTACTCTTTCCAGCCCAGCAGCGACTCTTCGATCAGCAGCTCGTTGGTCGGCGAGGCCTCCAGGCCGCGCTTGCAGATGGTCTCGAACTCTTCCGGGTTGTAGGCGATGCCGCCGCCGGTGCCACCCAGCGTGAAGCTGGGGCGGATCACCACGGGGAAACCCACCGTCTTCTGCACGGTCCAGGCCTCGTCCATGCTGTGGGCAATGCCCGAGCGCGCCGAACCCAGACCGATCTTGGTCATGGCGTCCTTGAACTTCAGGCGGTCTTCGGCCTTGTCGATCGCCTCTGGCGTCGCGCCGATCAGCTCGACCTGGTGCTTCTCCAGCACACCGTTGTGCCAGAGATCCAGCGCGCAGTTGAGCGCCGTCTGACCGCCCATGGTCGGCAAAATGGCAAAGCCACCAGGGCAGTTCGGACGCTCCTTGGCGATGATTTTCTCGACCGTCTGCCAGGTGATGGGCTCGATGTAGGTCACATCGGCCGTGGCCGGATCGGTCATGATGGTCGCGGGGTTGCTGTTGATCAGCACCACGCGGTAACCCTCTTCGCGCAAGGCCTTGCAGGCCTGCACGCCCGAGTAGTCGAACTCGCAGGCCTGACCAATGATGATGGGGCCTGCGCCGATGATGAGGACGGTGTGGATATCTGTTCTTTTGGGCATGGCGGTATCTTGTCTGTCGGTTCGGGTCTACTTCGGAGCCAGCGTGGAAGCGCGCTTCGCTCAGCTGTGCCGCTGGGTTTCCAGTTTGGTCGAGCAAAGCCTGCACACGTTCGGCAGGCACGTTTTTCTGCATCAGCTGCAGCAGGCCGTCGCCTTCGATCAGGGGGCGCAACACTTCAACTTCGGCTTCATAGAACACGGCGTCCCAAGCGGCCATTTCGGTGTTGAAGGTTTCGTCATCCCAGGTTTTACCCTTGGCGAGCAACGTCACCAAAGGCATGGCCTTGTTCTCAATGAAAGCCTTGCGGTAAGGCTTTTGGGCCCAGCGCTGGGCGAACCACTCTTTGTGAGGAGACGGCCAGCGTCAACATGCGCTTGGCAATGGCCTTTTCAACGGCGAAAGACGGGAAAACTGAATAGCTTCATGAGTGTGCTCCTGGGTCGCTGAGTCAAGAGGCGGCGCTCAACGATCAACCCGATGCTGGCCGAGGCCAGCTTGATGCCAAAACCCACAAACAGGGCGCCGACGCCACTGGACAGGCCAGCCGACAGTCGGCGCCGGCTGCGAAAGGCTCTGCGCCAGATGGGCGCCACCAAAAATCAGAGCCGACAGGTACAACGCGCTGAACAGCATCACGATGCTGCTCAGAATCAGAAACGGAACGGCCGGCGTGGCGTAGGTCGGGTCGATGAACTGCACGAAAAACGACAGCAAAAACAAGATGGCCTTGGGGTTGAGCAAGCTGATCACCAGCGCACGCTGAAACGGATCGGCAGTGCCCACCTGGCTCTGCGCGTCATCGGCATCGGCCTTGACCTCGGCCAGCTTGGCAAAGCCCTGCTTCCAGGCGCTGCGAATCAGATTGAAACCCAGCCAGGCCAGGTAGGCCGCACCCACGTACTTCACCACCACAAACAGGGCCGGGTAGGTGCGCAGCAAGGTGGCCGCACCCATCGCCGTCAGCAGCAGCAGGATGGAGTCGCCCAGAAACACGCCCATGGCAGCCCGGTAGCCGGTTTTCACACCGCGCGCCGTCGCCACCGACAGGACAAACAACGAATTGGGCCCGGGCAGCAAAACGATGCCCAGCGCGCCGATCGCATAGGTCCAGATGTCGGTGACGCCGTAGAAGCTCATGCCGCGGCCTTTCCATCAACCGATGAAACGGTCAAACAGGTAACCAATGTCGTGCGGGCCAGGCGAGGCTTCCGGGTGGCCCTGGAAGCAGAACGCCGGCTTGTCGGTGCGGGCCAGGCCCTGCAACGTGCCGTCGAACAGGCTCACGTGGGTGGCGCGCAGATTGGCGGGCAAGGTCTTTTCGTCCACCGCAAAACCGTGGTTCTGGCTGGTGATGCAGACGCGGCCGCTGTCCATGTCTTTGACCGGGTGGTTGGCGCCGTGGTGACCAAACTTCATTTTGAAAGTCTTGGCGCCGCTGGCCAGCGCCATGATCTGGTGACCCAGGCAAATGCCAAAGGTGGGCACACCGCTTTCGATCAGTTCGCGCGCGGCTGCAATGGCGTAGTCACAAGGCTCCGGGTCCCCAGGGCCATTGGAAAGGAACACGCCGTTGGGCTTGAGCTTCATCACGTCGGCCGCAGGCGTCTGCGCAGGCACCACGGTGACCTTGCAACCGCGCTGCGCCAACATGCGCAAGATGTTGTATTTCACACCGAAGTCATAGGCCACCACATGGAACTTGGGCGCGATCTGCTCGCCGTAGCCAAAACCCAGTTGCCACTCGGTCTGCGTCCACAGGTAGGGCTCGCTGGCCGACACGACCTTGGCCAGATCCTGGCCCGCCATGCTGGGCGCAGCCTTCGCTGCGGCCAAGGCCTGAGCGCGGTGTTCGTCGGTGATGGCCACGCCGGCTGGCAAGGCCAGAATGCAGCCGTTCTGCGCGCCATGGGTGCGCAGGCGGCGGGTCAGGGCGCGGGTATCGAGGTCGGCGATGGCCACCGTGTTCTCGCGCACCAGGTACTGCGACAGCGTTTCCTGGCTGCGGAAGTTCGACGCCAGCAGCGGCAGGTCTTTGATGATCAGGCCCGCAGCGTGGATGCGCTTGGCCTCCACGTCTTCCGCATTCACACCGGTGTTGCCGATGTGCGGGTAGGTGAGCGTGACGATCTGCTGGCAGTAGCTGGGATCGGTGAGGATTTCCTGGTAGCCGGTGAGCGAGGTGTTGAACACCACTTCGCCCACGGTCTGACCAGTGGCTCCGATGGCGATGCCAGTAAAGACCGTGCCATCGGCGAGCGCGAGAAGGGCTTTCGGGTGGACGGGAAGCACGGGATTCTCCAGAGATGGTATGGGGCGCGACCGCAGATCGCCTGAACACACAACTGAGATGGCTTTGCGCGCTGGATGCGCCACCAGGCCTGACTGAAAACACACCACAATAGCACCGCACAAGAAGGCTGTGGCCCGAAGCGAGGACAAGGGTTTGCCCTGATTGCGGGTAAACCTCGGAATTATAGCGTCGATCGACCCCGGATTTCCGGTGTGCCACGCTAGGAAGAGCCTGACTGGCAACTGGCAGCGGAGCACCACAGGCACTGGCGTGCAGACACACCGCCGCAGCGGCCGCCACATTGAGCGACTCTTCACCTCCGGGCTGGATGATGCGCACCGACCGGGTGGCCAGCGCAGCAACCGCCGCACCCACCCCCTGCCCTTCATGGCCCATGACCCAGGCGCAGGGCCAGGGCAAATCGGTCTGGTGCAGCCATTCACCCTCATGCGAACTGGTCACCAGCAACGGCACCTCCAGCGAGCTCAGCGCTTCTGCCGCCAGGCCCTCGACCAGGCGCAAGCCGAAGTGGGCACCCATTCCAGCACGCAGACACCTTGGGTGACCACAGCGCAGCCGTGCCCTTGATCGCCAGCACCTGGGCGAAGCCCATGGCCGCAGCGCTGCGCAAAATGGAGCCCACATTGCCGGCGTCCTGCAAGCGATCCAGCACCACCGTGGGCACACCGGGCTTCAGCCCCTGCATCGGCAGGCAAATCCCAGACAAAACCCATGCCAGCTGGCGACTCCAGCCCACTGATACCCGCCATCAAGGCATCGGGGACGGTGTGCACCTTGGGCGCTGCGTGCTTCAACGCCGGGTCGGCCGTGGCCCAGGCCGACTCCGCAAACAGCGCGATGGCTGGGCCGAAGCTGGCGCGCCAGCAAGGCCCGGCACAAATGATCTCCCTCCAGCCAGACCTGGCCCTTGCTTGCGGTAGGCCGCGTTGTCCTGCGCCAGCACCCGCAAGCGCTTCAGCAACGGGTTGTCGCGCGAAGTGATGGGTGTGGGATCGCTCATGCCACGCACCCCTGAGCGAGCCGCCCATGCGCGGGCCACAGGCGCAAACGAGCGCCGGTGAGCCGCCAAGCGGCCCATGGTCCTGCAGCGCCTTGAGATGCTGGGCCGTGCCATAACCCTTGTGGCGGTCAAATCCGTACTCGGGGAACTGGGCATGCAGATCTTCCAGCATCCGGTCCCGCGTCACCTTGGCCAGAATCGAGGCCGCCGATATCGCGGGCACCAGCGCATCGCCTGAAACAATGGCCTCGGCCAAGCACATTCAGCGAAGGCAAGCGGTTGCCATCCACCAGAACCTTGGTCGGTTTCAAACGCAGACCGTTGACCGCGCGCTGCATGGCCAGCATCGTGGCCTGCAGAATGTTGAGCTGGTCGATCTCCTCCACCGATGGCCAGCGCAACCGAACAACACAGCGCTTTGGCACGGATTTCGTCGTACAGGTGCTCACGCTCGGGCAGCGGTCAGCACCTTGGAGTCCGCCAGACCCTTTGATCGGCGCCCGGTCGTCCAGAATCACGGCCGCAGCCACCACAGGTCCAGCCAGCGGCCCGCGGCCAGCCTCGTCCACGCCAGCGACCAGCCCGGGCACATCCCAGGCCAGCTTGGCTTGCTCAGCTTTCAAGAACTTTTTCGATCGCATCGGTGGCCAATTGGGCGGTGTCGCGCTTCAAGGTGTGGTGCATCGCTTCAAAGCGAAGCTGCAAAGCAGCGATTCTCTCAGGAGAATCCAGCCATTCGAGCACGGACCTGCGCCAAAGCCTGCGGCGTGGCAGCGTCCTGGAGCAACTCGGGCACCACAAACTCACCGCTCAGGATGTTGGGCAAGCCCACCCAAGGCTGCAGTTGCTTGCGCTTCATCATGCGCCACGACAAAGGATGCATGTTGTAAGCGATCACCATGGGGCGCTTGAACAAGGCGGCTTCCAGCGTGGCCGTACCGCTGGCGATCAGGGTCACATCGCAGGCAGCCAACGCCGCGTGCGACTGGCCCGCCAGCACCTGGATGGATGCACCCAACCCGCTGGCCTGCGCCATGGCCACCAGACGCTCCCGCTGGGCGGGCACCGCCGGCAAGACAAAGCGCATTCCGGGCCGCTCCTTCAGCAACAAGGCCGCCGCATCGAAGAAACCGCTGCCCGATGTAGGCGATTTCGGAAGACCGGCTGCCAGGCAACAACGCCACCACCGTGTCCTCGTCGTCCAGACCCAGCTTTCGGCGAGCGCGCAGCGCCGGTCCGGCTCCATCGGGATCACGTTGGCCAGCGGATGGCCCACGTAGCTGGCCGCAATGCCGTGCTGCGCCAGCAAGTCGGGCTCAAACGGAAAGATGCACAACACATGGTCGGCAGCCGCGCGGATCTTCTCGATCCGGTTGGCGCGCCAGGCCCAGATCGAGGGGCAGATGAAATGCACCGTCTTGATGCCCTGCTCCCGCAGCCCGGCCTCAAGACCCAGGTTGAAATCCGGTGCATCGATGCCCACAAACAAAGCCGGCGGCTGCTCGATCAGGCGCTTGCTTGAGCTGGCGTCGAATGCCAGCGATTTCCAGGGTAGTGGCGCAACACTTCGATGTAGCCCCGCACAGCCAGCTTCTCCTGCGGCCACCAGCTCTCGAAGCCGTGGGCCTGCATGGCAGGGCCACCAATGCCCTGCGTCCGCAAGTGCTGGCCACCGGGCCTTCAAACCATCGAGCAACAAGCCAGCCAGAAGATCGCCAGACGTTTCCCCTGCGACCATGGCAAATGGCCGGTCAACCACGGATGCGCTCCATCGGGCTTCAGCGCGCAATGCCGTTGGTGGCCTGGCCCAGGAAGCCGTCCATCAAGGCCACATCGGCGGCGGCCTCGGGCGTGGTCTCGACGAGCTGGCCGATGGCTGCACGTGCATCGGCCAAGGTCTTGCCCTGGCGGTACAGCAGCTTGTGCATTTCGCGGATGGCCGTGATGCGGCCGGGCGAAAAGTCGCGGCGGCGCAAACCCACCAGATTGACACCACGCACCGCCAGCGGATGGCCGTCAACCACCATGAACGGCGGCACATCCTGCCCCACATGACTGGCAAACCCGATCATGCTGTGGGCGCCGATGTTCATGCGCTGCAGGATCCCCGTGAGCCCGCCGATGGTGACCCAGTCGCCCACCTTCACATGGCCGCCCAGGGTCGCGTTGTTGGCCATGGTGATCTGGTTGCCCAGCTGGCAATCGTGTGCAATGTGCACGTAGGCCATGATCCAGTTGTCGTCGCCCACCCGGGTCACGCCCGCGTCTTGCGCCGTCCCGATGTTGAACGTGCAGAACTCGCGAATGGTGTTGCGGTCGCCAATGATCAGCTCACAGGGCTCCCCTGCGTATTTCTTGTCTTGCGAAATGGCGCCGATGGAGTTGAACTGGAAAATCCGGTTGTCCCGTCCGATGGTGGTGTGGCCTTCGACCACACAGTGCGGGCCAATGGTGGTGCCGGCACCCGACGCGCACATGTGGCCCGACCACGGTGTAGGCCCCCACCGTCACCGAACTGTCCAGCTCGGCCGCGGGGTCCACCACAGCGGTGGCATGAATTCGACTCACGTTCCGCCCTCCGCGCTCAGGCGATGGTGCGCATGGTGCACATCAGCTCAGCCTCACAAGCCACGGCCTCGCCCACATAACAGGTGCCCTTGAACTTGAAAATGCCCGCCTTGGAGCGCACCAGGGTGACATCCATGAGCAACTGATCACCCGGCTCAACCGGGCGCTTGAAGCGCGCACGCATCGATACCGGCAAAGTAATACACGCTGTTGTCGTCCAGCGTCTTGCCCATGGCGTCGAAGCGACAAAATGGCCGCGGCCTGGGCCATGGCTTCCAGCATCAACACACCCGGCATCACGGGACGGTGCGGAAAATGCCCGAGAAAATAAGGCTCGTTGATCGAGACATTCTTGATGGCCTTGATGCGCTTGCCCTGTTCGATCTCCAGCACTCGATCCACCAGGAGAATCGGATAACGGTGGGGCAGGAGCTTGAGAATCTGGTGGATATCGATCATGGAGTTTTCTGACGGCGCTGGCGCCGCTTGTGCAATGGCCTGCTCGACCGCCTTGAGGCGCTCTCGCAAGCGGTTGAGTTGTTTGAGAGAAGCGGCGTTCTTCTCCCACGACGCATTGTCGTCGATCGGGAACATGCCGGTGTAGTGCCCTGGCTTGCTGATGGAACGCGTCACAACGGTGCCAGCAGAAATATTCACACCGTCGGCAAGCGTCAGGTGACCCAGCACGATCGCGCCACCACCCACCGTGCAATGGGCACCGATGTGTGGCACTGCCAGCCACACCCACACAACCGGCCATGGCCGAGTGGGCACCGATGTGCACGTTGTGGCCAATCTGGATCAGGTTGTCCAGCTTGACGCCATCTTCGATCACCGTGTCGTCCAGCGCACCGCGATCGATGCAGGTGTTGGCACCGATCTCGACATCGTTGCCGATGCGCACAGCGCCGAGTTGCTCGATCTTGACCCATTCGCCCTTTGTGGGGCGCAAAGCCAAATCCATCTGCACCAATGACCACGCCGGCGTGCACGATGCAGCGCTGGCCGAGCGAGCAACCCTCACCGAGCGTGACATGGGCGGCCAGGCGGGATATCCGCACCGACCACTGCGCCAGCGCCCACCACACAATGGGGGCCCAGGCGGCACCCGCCTCGATCCGGGCGCCTGGCCCGATCACACAGAAAGGCGCCACATCCACCCCTGAGCCGAGCATCGCAGCCGGGATCGATCGAAGACTGTGGATGAATGCGAGGCTCCGAAGCTGGCAGCATGCTGTCACTCGCCACCACTGGGTGAGACGGGCAAAGTACAGGTAGGGATCGTCAGTGACGATGCAGGCGCCACGGGCGCTGGCGCCCGCCTGCAAGGCGGGCGGCACAATCAGCACGCCGGCGCGCGTGGACTCAATCTGGTGTGCGTAGCGCGCCTGCGCCACGAACGCGATCTCGGCGGCTGACGCAGTGGCCAAGGGTGCGAGGCGAGAGATAGCAAGCATGCCTCATCACCCAGCAACTCGCCGCCCAGGCCTCGACCACCGAGCCCAGTGTCGTTGACACGATAGTCCCGGCCTTACTTGGCTGCTGTTCAAGCCACCCAGCACCTTGTCGGTGATGTCGTGCTTGGGATTGATGTAGACCGCCTCTTGCAGAATGAGGTCGTACTTCTCGGTCTCAGCCACCTGCTTGATGACACGGTTGGCCCGCTCCAGCACCAGTTGCAGCTCCTCGTTCTTGCGCAGCGTCAGGTCTTCCTGGAACTCGCGCTGCTTGCGCTGGAAGATCCCGGTCCTGGTCCACCAGTTGGCGTTGGCGCGTGACCGCGCTGGGCTTCTGCCATGGTCGGCGCTTCACGCTCGAACTTCTCCGAAGCAGCCTTCAGATCTGGGTCGCCTGGGCCTGGAGGTCCTTCTCGCGCTTGGAGAACTCCTGCTCCAGCTTGGTCTGCGCCGTCTTGGCCTGAGTTGGCCTCGCGCAAAATGCGATCGGTGCTCACAAAGCCGATCCGGAAATCCTGCGCCATGGCCGACGAGCCAAGGCACTTGCAGCCAAGGCGAGTGGCCACAACGGGTTGCGAAAGACGAGGGGAAATAATCGTCATCAAAAGGAGGTTCCGATCTGAAACTGGAATTTCTGGATGCTGTCGCCGTCGAATTTGCGCACGGGCGTGCCGTAGGCAAAGCGCAGGGGACCAATCGGGGATATCCAGCTCAAGCCCACACCGACCGAAGCACGCAGCTTGCTGAGGTCAACGCTTTCGGATTCTCCGTACACGTTGCCCACATCAGCAAACGCAAACCACCGCAAGGTGCGGTCGTTGCCCGCACCTGGGAATGGCCCGATGAACTCGGCATTCAACACCAGATTGCGCGCGCCGCCAATGTTGACCGTCTCGCCCGTGGTCGAGCCGATCACAGCCGAGGTGGGGCCCAGGGTCCCTTGCTCGAAGCCCCGCACCGAACCCAGACCACCGCCGTAGAAGTTGCGCAGCACCGGGAAGTCATTGCCACCCAAGCCTTTGCCAATTCCAAATTCGGTATTGAAGGCCAGCGTGTACTGGCGCGTCAGAGGCACGTACTGCTGGAACTGGTAGCTGAGCTTGACGTATTGCCAGGTTCCACCCAGACCATACTCGGTGTTCAGCCGCTGCAAACGCCCCGAGGTCGGCACCAAGGCACTGTCGCGCTCGTCGCGCGCCCATCCAACCGTGGCCGGCAGGTAGGTACCACCCTGGTCCAGGTAAGCCTCCGGCAACTCGTCGCCCGAGGTCACTTTCACACGCTCCCCGCCCACACCGAAATACACCGTGTCGCGCTCGGTGAACGGAACGCCAAACTTGATGCTCGCACCGGTGGTGGCGATCTCGTAGTCACCACCCTGGGCATCGTAGGGTTGCGTCGTCTTGTAGTAGGCGTCCAGGGTTCGCGAAATACCGTCTTGCCGTGAAATACGGGTTGGTGGTGCTGAGCACGAACTGGCGGTTGTACTTGCTGGTGTTCAGGTCCAGACCGAGGTAATTGCCGCTGCCAAACACGTTTTCCTGCTTGATGCTGCCGATGAACGACAGCTTGTCCGCCTGCGAATACCCTGCGCCGATGGAGAGATTGCCCGTGGGCTTTTCCACCACCGAAATGGTCAGGTCGACCTGGTCGTTGGAGCCTGGCACAGGCTTCGGTACCGATGCCCACCTCGGTGAAATAGCCCAGGCGGTCCACCCGGTCGCGCGACAGACGGATGCGATCGCTGTCGTACCAGGCCGACTCCAGCTGACGAAACTCCCGGCGAATCACTTCGTCGCGTGTGCGGCTGTTGCCTTCGACGTTGATCCGGCGGACATACACGCGGCGGGCAGGCTGGGCACGCAACACAAAGGCCACGCGATTGTTGGCCCGGTCGATATTCGGGCGTGGCCTCGACCTGGGCGAAGGCATAGCCGAAAGCGCCAAAATAGTCGGTGAATGCCTTGACGGTCTTGGACACGTCTTCGGCGTTGTAGGCTTCGCCAGGCCGCATGGCCACCATCGTCTTGAATTCATCTTCCTTGCCGAGGTACTCACCCTGCAAGGCCACCGACGAGACGACGAAGCGCTTGCCCTCGGTGATGTTGATCGTCATGGACATGTCCTGCTTGTCCGGCGAAATCGCGACCTGGGTGGAGTCCACCTTGAACTCGAGGTAGCCGCGCGTCAGGTAATACGAGCGCAGCGTTTCCAGATCGGCATTGAGCTTGGCGCGGGAATAGCGGTCGGACTTGGTGTACCAGCTCATGAAGCCGCCGGTGTCCAGATCGAACAGATCGCGCAACGTGGACTCGCTGAAGGCCTGGTTGCCCACAATGCGGATGTCCTTGATCTTGGCCACGTCGCCTTCGATCACATTGAAATTGAGGTTGACCCGATTGCGCTCCGACGGCGTCACGGTCGTCACCACCTGTGCGGCGTACATGCTGCGGTTGATGTACTGGCGTTTGAGCTCCTGCTCGGCCCGGTCAGCCAACGCCTTGTCAAAGGGACGGCCTTCGGCCAGACCAACGTCGCGCAAGGTCTTTTTCAGCACTTCGGCATCAAACTCCTTGATGCCGCTGAAAAGCTCACGTCGGCGACGGTCGGCCGCTCTTCCACGATCACGACCAGCACGCCATCTTCCACCTGCAGGCGCACATCGGTGAAAAGACCGAGACCAAACAGCGAGCGAATCGCCGTGGAGCCCTTTTCGTCGTTGTACTGCTCACCGATGCGAAAGGGCAGCGAGGCGAACACCGTACCCGGCTCCACCCGCTGCAAGCCCTCAACCCGAATGTCCTTCAGCGTGAACGGATCAACCGCCCAGGCAGGCAAGGCCGTCAAGATCAAAGATGCGGCTGCGGTGATTGACAGGCCACGCAGACGGTTTGGGAATAATTTCATGTGGGAACAAGTGTTCAGCCAGCCAAGCGGGCCACATCATTGAACAAGGCAACGGACATCAGGGCCAGCAAAATGGCGACGCCCCCGCGCTGCAGGCGCTCCATCCAGACCGCAGACACGCTGCGACCCGTCACACCCTCCCAAAGATAATACATCAGGTGCCCCCCATCAAGGACAGGCAGCGGCAGCAGATTGAGCACACCCAGGCTCACGCTGATCAAAGCCAGAAAGACCAGGTAGTAGGTCACACCCCATGCTGGCCGACTTTCCGGCGTAATCGGCGATGGTCAGCGGACCGCTCAGATTCTTCAGGGAGGCCTCACCGATCACCATGCGGCCCATCATCTTGAGGGTCAGCCAGGACACCTCCCAGGTGCGCACCAGGCCACCTTGCGTCAAACCATCGAGGACGCCGTAGCGCACGGTCATCATGGCAGGTGGCGCACCCACATAGGCACCAATGCGCCCCATCCAGACGCCCTCACGCTGCTCAGGCAGGGGTTGCACGGCCAACGCTCAGTGCTCTGCCCCTGCCGCTCGCAGCGTCCCATTGCTGGACCAACGGCTCGCCGGCGGGGCCAACGCCCTCACGAATCAAACTGCGCAACGCCGTGCCCATCGGCCACGGCATGCCCATCCACGTGGGTGACCACGATCCCCTGCCATCAGACCCGGCGGCCAAGGCCGCACCGTCCGGGAGGATCTCACCCAGCACGGGCGCCGTCCAGGGTGACAGGATGCCGATGCTGCGGTAGAGCTGCGCGATCGGCTTCGCTCACGTCCAGGTTGCTCAAGGGCAAGGTCACCGCGCGGGTCGGCGCCTCCTTCCTGCGCCGACACCCACAAGGTGATGTCTTCTTTCGACAGGGCCGCCTGCGTCAATCGCCAGCGCAAGCGCCTCAAAGGACACCACCGCTTCCGGCTCGGCTTCGCCGACAGCCGTCTGCGACACCCACTCGCCGCCTTTCAGGCCCGCCTCCTGGGCCAAGGAGCTGGCGATCGGGCTGGCCAGTACGGGCTTGGGCTCCTCCACCCCGGACCAGTTCACCACCGCGTACAAGAGCACGGCCAGCAACAGGTTGGCCATCGGGCCGGCCGCCACGATGGCCGCCCTGGATTTCAGGGGCTGGGTGTTGAACGCCAGGTGCCGTTCGGCGGCATCCACCGGCGCCTCGCGCTCGTCCAGCATGCGCACATAGCCACCCAACGGCAATGCACACAGCACAAACTCGCGTCGGACTGCCCTTGGGCTGCCAGCGCAGCAGCGGTTTTCCAAAGCCCACCGAAAAGCGCAAGACCTTCACCCCGCAGGCCACAGCCACACGGTAGTGACCGTATTCGTGCACGGTGATCAGCAGCCCCAAGGCCACCACAAACGCAACGACGGTCAACATATCAATATCCCGGACCACCCAACAACGGGCGTGCTAAAGCCTGCTCAAACGGACTCGACCTGCACACACGATCGCATGGCCAGGCTACCTGATCTGGCAGCCACACGCCAATCGAAACGCCTTCAGCTCAGGTAGCGAGCGACCACCGCGTCTGCCACGGCCCGCGCCTCGGCGTCGATGGCCAGCAGATCCTGAAGGCTGCCGGGTGTTGGAGGCAAGCAGCGCCGCCAAAGTTGCATGGTTGACCGCATGGATCTGGTCAAAACGCAAGCGCCCCGCCAGGAAGGCCGCCACGGCCACTTCGTTGGCCGCATTGAGCACCGCCGTGGTACCACTTGGGCGCATTCAGTGCATCCCAGGCCAGCTGAAGACCGGGAAACCGCGCATGGTCGGGTCTGCTCGAACGTCAAAGCGCCCAGCGTGGCGAAATCCAGCGCCTGCGCGCCCGACTCGATCCGCTCGGGCCAGGACAGACCATAGGCGATCGGTACCCGCATATCGGGCGTGCCCATCTGGGCGACCACGGAGCGATCGTGGTACTGCACCATGGAGTGCACCACGCTCTGCGGGTGGATCACCACCTCGATCTGCGCCGGGCTTCAGTCCAAACAGGTAGCTCGCCTCAATGACCTCGAGCGCCTTGTTCATCATGGTGGCCGAGTCCACCGAGATCTTTCGACCCATCACCCAGTTGGGGTGGGCACAGGCCTCGTCCGGCGTCACCGTGGACAAGGTCGCCGGATCGCGCTGGCGGAAAGGACCACCGGAGGCCGTCAGACATGATCTTTTCCACCCGCCGGGCCCAGGTAGAGGCATCGTCGGGCAACGACTGAAAAATGGCCGAATGCTCGCTGTCGATGGGCAGCAACGTGGCCCGACCGGCTTGCACCGCCGACATGAAGAAGTCGCCGCCCACCACCAGGGCCTCCTTGTTGGCCAAGCAACAGTTTTTTCCCGGCTCGCGCAGCGGCCAGGCTGGGCGCCAGACCCGCCGCACCGACGATGGCCGCCATGACCGTGTCCACCTCGGCGTCGATGCTGACACTGCACAGCGCCTGCTTCCCCACTGAGCACCTGAACCGCCAGGCCTTCAGCCTTCACCCGTTCCGCCAACTGCGCGCGCATGTGGATCACTGGCCATCACCGCAACACGCGGTGCAAACAGCCGGCATTGCGCCAGCATCAAGCTCCACCTGCGTGGCGGCTGTCAGTGCCAACACCTCGATAGCGATCCGGATGGCGCGCGATCACATCGAGGGTGCTGGTTCCAATGGATCCGGTTGACCCCAGAATGGTGATGCGTTGTCTTGACATGAAGCGTGATCCATAGGTTTCAAAATGGTGGCCAGCAACATGGCCAGAGGCAAAACGGGCAACAAAGCGTCAACCCGATCGAGCACGCCGCCATGACCAGGCAGCAACTGGCTGGAATCTTTCATGCCCGCGCTGCGCTTCACCAGCGACTCCAGCAAATCACCGACCACGCTCATGGCACCCAGGAGCCCAACACAGCCAGCAAAGCCCACACAGGTCCATGCGACCACAAGCGGGAAAACAGACTGGGCTGTCCTGCAGCCGCATGGCCTGCGATCCCACCACAGCCAGACAGCACCCAGCAACAGAACACCCAGCATGCCACTGATCGCGCCCTCCCAGCTCTTGCCCGGGCTCAAGGTGGGAGCCAGCTTGCGTCGGCCAAAGGTTTTGCCGCCAGCGTAGGCGGCACACATCGGCCATCCACACCAGCGTCAGCACCGACAAGCAAAAAACCCAAGCCCATCATTCCGCGCCTGCACCAAGGCCAGCCAGGCACAGCCAGCAAAACCAGACCCAGCCACAAACGCACTGAGGCGGGCCAAGCCTGCCAGCCGGAACGCCACGCCTACAGCATCACAGGCGCCACCAACAACCACATCAGACCGACCGCCGCCACAAGAGTGCCACGACTGGTCCAGCGCACCAATCCACCAGCAAGCAAATCCCAGCAAGCACAACGCCCAGGCCCACGCCCAGAGCCCTGGCGCAACTGGGCGTACCGACCATTGAGGCGAGCCCACTCCCAGCCGGCGGCACCCAGCAGCAATACCGTCACCAGCACAAAGGCTCTGGTCGAACGGGTAAAACATGGCGGGCAACAACACCGCCAACAAGGCCAGCGCGGTGATGATGCGCTGCTTAAGCATGCTGTGGGCCACGCCGATGGGCAACGCCGAAGCTTCAGCGCGGCGTCACCTGCTCCGAGGTTTGACCAAACCGCCGCTCACGGGAGGCAAAGTCGGCGATGGCCCGATCCAGCTCGTCGCCATCAAAATCGGGCCACAGACAGGATGAGAAAATACAGCTCGGCATAGGCGACCTGCCACAGCAGGAAGTTGCTGATGCGCATCTCGCCACCGGTTCGAATCAACAGATCGGGATCGCCGCACATGGGCCAGCGCCGTGGTTTCGTTCAGGGCTGCCTCGGTGATCTCGCGCCCCTCGGCCACCAGCCGGCGCGCTGCCTGGGCAATGTCCCAACGGCCACCGTAGTTGAAACACACATTGAGCACCAGGCGGTCATTGCCGGCCGTGATTTCCTGGGCTTTCTGCAAGCCCTGCACCACCCGGGGCGACAAGCCCGTGCGGTCGCCGGGAAAATGCAGCCGCACGCCATTCTTGTGCAGCTTGGGCACCTCGCGGGTGAGCGCCAGCGCCAGCAGCTCCATCAGGCCAGACACCTCCTCAACCGGCCGGCTCCAGTTTTCAGAAGAAAAAGCGAAAACCGTCAACACCGCCACCCCCTTCTCCAGACATGCGCGGACCGTGCGGCGCAAGTGCATCCACCCCTTGCTTGTGTCCTGCGACCCGGGGCAAATGGCGCTGCTTGGCCCAGCGACCATTGCCATCCATGACGATGGCCACATGGCGCGGCAACCCTGTGGTCGCAGGCGAGCTGTCAGGTTGAACCGGGGACATCAATGGGCTGCAGAAGTGACATGGGACAAGAAGGCACCCGCCGCATCAGACGGCCAGGATGTCCTGCTCCTTGGAGGCCACCAGGCGATCCACTTCCGTGATCATCCTGTCGGTGAGTTTTTGCACTTCTTCCTGGGAGCGGCGCTCATCATCTTCCGAGGCTTCTTTGTCTTTGACCAGCCGCTTGACCGCTTCGTTGGCATCACGGCGCAGGTTGCGGATGGCAATCTTGGACGCCTCACCCTCGTTGCGCACCACCTTGGTGAGTTCCTTGCGGCGCTCTTCGGTCATGGGCGGCATGGGCACGCGAATCAGATCGCCCTGGCTCGATGGATTCAGACCCAGATCCGACTCGCGAATGGCCTTCTCAATCTTGGCGCCCATGCCCTTCTCCCAGGGTGCGACACCAATGGTGCGCGCATCCAGCAGACTCAGATTGGCCACTTGCGACAACGGCAGCATGGAGCCGTAGTACTCGACATGCACCGTGTCCAGCAACGCAGGATTGGGGCGACCGGTGCGCACCTTGGCCAGGTTGCCCTTGAACGACTCCAGCGACTGCTCCATCTTGTGTTCGGCGTTTTGTTGGATCTCAGCAATGCTCATGACTATTCCTCTTTCAGCTCAATTCAACGGTTCGTGTCGTATCCTCAAACGTGAACCAGCGTGCCCTCATCACCGCCCAGCACGACGTTGCGCAAGGCACCCGGTTTGAAAATCGAAAACACCTTCACGGGCAATTTCTGGTCACGGCACAGGGCAAACGCGGTCGCATCCATCACTTGCAGATTCTTGGCCATGGCTTCGTCAAATGAAATCGAGGTGTAGCGTGTGGCGCTGGGATCCTTGTTGGGATCGGCCGAATACACCCCATCCACCTTGGTGGCCTTGAGCACGATTTCAGCGCCGATCTCGGCGCCACGCAGGGCTGCAGCCGTATCGGTGGTGAAAAACGGGTTGCCGGTACCGGCAGCAAACACCACAACCTTGCCCTCTTCCAGGTACTGAAGCGCCTTGGGCCGCACATAGGGCTCCACCACCTGTTCAATCGCAATGGCAGACATCACGCGTGCGACCAAACCGGCCTTCTCCATGGTGTCGGCCAGTGCGAGCGAGTTCATCACCGTGGCCAGCATGCCCATGTAATCGGCCGTCGCACGGTCCATGCCCACGGCACCGCCGGCCACGCCACGGAAAATATTGCCCCCGCCGATCACGACGGCCACCTCAACACCCAGGCGCGTCACCTCGGCGATCTCTTCCACCATGCGCGCGATGGTCGCGCGGTTGATACCAAAAGCATCGTCGCCCATCAGGGCTTCACCAGAGAGTTTCAGCAGGATTCGTTTGTAGGCTGGCATAGGCAACTTTCTCGATTCGAATGACGGAGGCTCAGCCTTCAAGTGTAGCGAGGCGCAGAACCTTTGCCCAAGCAAGCACTCGGGCTAGCCTGGCAAAAAATACGGCTCACACAAAACAACGGGCCTTGCGGCCCGGTGTGTCTTGTCTGGCGAAACAGGCCGAGCCAAAGCCCAGCCCCGGATCACGCGCCCTGGGCAGCGGCCACCTGAGCGGCCACTTCAGCGGCAAAATCGTCGACCTTCTTCTCGATGCCCTCGCCCACCACGTACATGGTGAAGCCTTTGAGCGTCGTGCCCTCGGCCTTGAGCATCTGCTCAACCGTCTGCTTGTCGTTCTTGACGAAAGACTGGTTGAACAAGGACACTTCTTTCAGGTACTTCTGCACAGCGCCTTCGATGCGCTTGGCCACGATTTCGGCACTTTGCTCAGGCTTGCCGGCGGCAACCAGCTCCTTGTTGGCTTCGTCGGCCTTGGCCGTGGCCACCGAGCGCTCGCGCTCGATGAACTCGGCAGGCACGTCGGCGCTGGTCAAGGCCACAGGCTTCATGGCAGCGATGTGCATGGCCGTGTCTTTGGCGGCCACTTCCGAGCCTTCAAACTCGACGATCACGCCGATGCGCGTGCCGTGCACATAGGTCACCAGCTGGCGCCATCGCTGTAGGCCTTGAAGCGGCGGAAGCTCATGTTCTCGCCGATCTTGCCAATCAGGCCCTTGCGAACGTCTTCCAGCGTGGGACCGAAAGAGTCCTGGCTGTAAGGCAATGCACCCAGCGCTTCCAGGTCGGCCGGATTGTGCTTGGCCACCAACTCGGCAGCGGCGTTGGCGAAGGCCAGGAAGCTGTCGTTCTTGGTCACGAAGTCGGTTTCGCAGTTCACTTCGATCATGCCACCGGTGGTGCCATCGATGAAGCTGGTGATCACGCCTTCGGCGGTCACACGGCTGGCGGCCTTGCCGGCCTTGGTGCCGAGCTTGACGCGCAACAACTCTTCGGCTTTGACCATGTCGCCTTCGGCTTCGGTCAGTGCTTTCTTGCACTCCATCATGGGAGCGTCGGTCTTGGCGCGCAGTTCTGCGACCATGCTTGCGGTAATTGCCATTGTGGTTCTCCTTGTTCCGCCGCGACACGCGGCGGAGGGTCAATAATCGGTTTTGCTTGTGAAAAAGGGGCTACTGGAGCCCCTCTTTCTCTCGGCGGCCCAGCTTAGTGCAGCAGCGCCGTCTTTGACTTCGACGAATTCGTCCGAGCCTTCGGCGGCAACGGCCTTCACCACGCCGCTCACGGCGTCGTTGCGGCCTTCCAGCACGGCATCAGCGATGCCACGGGCGTACAAAGCCACGGCGCGAGCCGAGTCGTCGTTGCCAGGAATCACATAGTCGATGCCGACAGGCGAGTGGTTGGTATCGACCACACCCACCAGCGGAATGCCCAGCTTCTGCGCTTCCAGCACGGTGATCTTGTGGAAGCCCACGTCGATCAGGAAGATGGCATCGGGCAACGCGGTCATGTCCTGGATGCCGCCGATGTCTTTTTCCAGCTTTTCCATTTCGCGAGCAAACATCAGCTGCTCTTTTTTGCTCATGGAGTCCAGGCCAGCTTCCTGCTGAGCCTGCATGTCCTTCAGACGCTTGATGGAGGTCTTGACCGTCTTGAAGTTGGTCAACATGCCACCCAACCAGCGCTGATCCACGAAAGGAATGCCTGCGCGGCGGGCTTCCTGGGCCACGGTTTCACGCGAGGTGCGCTTGGTACCCACCATCAGGATGGTGCCACGGTTGGCGGTCAGCTGACGCACGAACTTGGCGGCGTCTTCGAACATCGGCAACGTCTTTTCGAGGTTGACGATGTGAATTTTGTTGCGATGGCCGAAGATGTACGGCGCCATCTTGGGGTTCCAGAAGCGGGTCTGGTGACCAAAATGGACACCGGCTTCCAGCATTTCGCGCATGGTAATAGACATGACTTGATTTCCAAAGGTTAAGACTTAAATCCAGCCCCGATCACCGACACCTCTCTGACGAGACATCAGCAACACCCGGTTGGGCTGGTTTGAGATTACTTCGCAGCGCTCACGCCCTGCAAAGCCTTTCGATTATAGCAGCGGCCAGACGCCAAAGCCACCCTCACTTGACGGCGGCGGCAAACGCACCCACGATGCCAGCCTCACCCGTTTGCCACCGCCAGGTTCACCACGCGCTTTGCCCACAGACAAGATTAGCGACAGGAAAACATGAGACTCATCGGCTCCCACCAACCTGAACCACTCCACAGTGTGCATCGACGCGCGAGATCGAGCGCGCAGCGGCCGAATGTCTGCCCGCCCATGCGCTCATGGCCCGGGCAGGACAATCCATCGCCCAGCTGACACTGGCGCTGGCGCCGCATGCCCAAAACCTCTGGATCGCCTGCGGCCCTGGCAACAACGGTGGAGACGGCCTGATGGCAGCCACCCTGCTCCAGCGAGACAGCCGACTCAGGCTTGGGCTGTCCCGCCGATCCACCTACCCTCGCGGGAGACCCCAAACGCTTGCCCGCAGATGCAGCGCATGCCCTGGACACAGGCCTTGGCCAGCGGCCTGCAGATCGCAGAGGCCGCGCCGACAGACTTTGATTTCGCCATCGACGCCCTGCTGGGCATCGGTGCCTCCCGCCCGCCATGACGGGGGCGCTGGCCACGCAACTGGCCCCGCCTGGCCAAGCGCCCGCGCCGGTGTTGAGCGTGGACCTGCCCAGCGGCCTGGAAGCTGACACAGGCGCGTTGCTGGGCGCCAGGCAGCCTGCGCTCGCCCGGCCCTCGCTTCACCCTCTCGTTGCTGACCCTCAAACCTGGCCTGTTCACTGCGCAAGGGCGCGACTGTGGCAGGCGAAGTCTGGTTTGACGAGCTTGGGGTTGACCGAGTGCCATCTCTCCGTCCGACCGCACTGCTCAAGGCCGCCAGCCTGATCTCATCGAGCCCCCTGATGCGCCATGCCACCCACAAAGGGCAGCCACGGTGAGGTTCTGGTGATCGGCGGTCAGGGCATGGGTACGGGGGTTCGGCCATGATTGGGCGCGGCGGTATTGGCCGCGCGTGCGGCCATTCGCACGGGCGCTGGTCGGGTGTACCTGTGTCTGCTTCAACACTCAGACACGCCGCCTGCATTTGACCCCGAGCAGCCCGAACTCATGTTGCGCAGCCGCGGCATCGGCCCTGCGCAGGTGACCTGCTCGAACGCAGCACCGTCGTGTGCGGGTGCGGTGGCGGCCAGGCTGTAGTGCCCTTGTTGCCGACCATTTTGTCGCGCGCCCGCAGCCTGGTGCTCGATGCCGATGCGCTCAACGCCATTGCCGCCGATGCGCAGCTTCAAAGCCTGCTGATCCGACGCCAGCCCGGGACTGGACCACCGTGGTCACCCCCCATCCGCTGGAAGCGGCCCGGCTGCTGGGGCGCAGCACGTCCGAAGTGATGGCAGATCGGCTGGCCGCCTGCGCACAATTGAGCGAAAGATTGGGGGTGGTTGCGTGCTCAAAGGTTCCGGCACCGTGATCACCGCACCCCATGAAATCCCCTGCATCAATGGCAGCGGCAACGGCGTGCTGGCCACAGCGGGCACGGGTGACGTGTTGGCCGGCATGATCGGCGCGGCCCTGGCCAGACCACCGTCACCCGCACAGCCTCTCACCTCTGTCGCTCTGGCCGTTTTTCACCATGGCCGACTCGCCGATCAGTGGGTCGAGCGCCACGGCGCACAACCCCTGACCGCAGACCAACTGACGCAATAGGCGGCGATTCGCAGGCTTAAACGCCCACTGCCAGCATGGCGACCTGCAACAGCAGCACGAGCACCAGCACCGACAAATCCACGCCACCAATCGTGGGATGAATTGGCGCACAGGATTGAGCAGTGGCGAAACCAGACGGTCCAGCGTGCCCATGACCGGCGCGCCCGGCTGAACCCAGGACAGCACCGCGAAGACCAGCAGCAGAATCATCAAGCCCTGGAGCACCACGCGGATCAAAAACTTGCCCGCCACCGTCGCAATCCCGGCCACCATGGCCACCGGCGAAGCCGACGTGGCGGTCATCCCGTGCACGCAGCGCCAAGCCAGAGCCCACCGTAGCCAAGCGCCAGCAGGACCGCGGCCATGAAACTGCCCCAGTCAAAACGGCTTTGCGTCAGGGCCCTGGGCAGTATGCGGCGCACAGGCTGCACCAGCCAGTTGGTGACCGCCATGGCAAATCGACCCGGTTGGGCCGACATGTGCACACGCAAATGGTTCATCCAGGCGCGCAACAGCGCGGCAGCCACGAGAAAGAAAAACACGGTATCCAGCAAAAACAGCATGACCCTCATGGTTGTCCTCTGCTCAACGGCGGTTCTTGCGGGACTTGCTGCTCTTGGCGCGATCGCCGCCGCGCGGTCCTTTCTTGCCAGCACGCCCGCTTCACAGCCGACTTGACTTCCAGCACCTGGGCGGCCGCGCCATTGGCCGGCCGAGACGTGCCCCCTCCCACCTCCGCCCGTTTTCGGCGCGATTTGCCCCGCGCTCGGATCCCCGCAGGCCATCGCCATCTTCGACGCGCCACCCGTCTTGTCGCGCATGGCGCGCAGCAAGAGCTCATCTTCACCGGTCACCAGGCGGAAATCGATGCGCCGACCATCGAGATCCACCCGGCTGACCTGCACATTCACCTTGGTACCCAGGGCGTAGCGGATGCCCGTGCGTTCGCCGCGCAATTCCTGGCGCGCCTCGTCGAACCGGAAATACTCGCCACCCAGCTCGGTGATGTGGACCAGGCCTTCCACATACATGGCGTCCAGCGTCACGAACAAGCCGAAACTGGTCACCGAACTCACCACGCCCGAGAACTCCTCGCCCAGGTGCTCGCGCATGTACTTGCACTTGAGCCAGGCCTCGACATCCCGGCTCGCCTCGTCGGCACGGCGCTCGTTGGCGCTGCAATGCAAGCCCGCGGCCTGCCAGGCCAGCGTATCCACCGAAGGCTTTTTCACCGGCTTGTCGGCTCGGCGGTTTCACACGGCTGGCCAGGCGCTTGCTCAGCTTGGCATGGGCCTCACCCGGCGTGGGCAGGTTGGGCAGCTGGTAACGCTGCTGCATGCAAGATCGCCTTGATCACCCGGTGCACCAGCAAATCGGGGTAGCGGCGAATCGGGCTGGTGAAGTGGGTGTAGGCCTCAAACGCGAGGCCAAAGTGACCTTCGTTGTTCGGCGTGTAGATCGCCTGCGACATGGAGCGCAGCAACATCATGTGGATCTGTTGCGCCTCCGGCCGGTCTTTGGTCATTTCGGCGATGTGCCGGAACTCGGAGGGTTGCGGGTTGTCGCTGATGGTCTGGGGAATGCCCATGGCCTTCAGGTAATTGCGCAAAATCTCCTGCTTCTCGGGCGTCGGGCCCTCGTGCACCCGGAACAGGCCCACATGCTTGCTCTGGCTGATGAAGTCGGCCGAACACACATTGGCCGCGAGCATCGCCTCTTCAATCAGCTTGTGGGCATCGTTGCGGGTGCGCGGGACGATCTTTTCGATACGGCCCGACTCGTCGCAAACGATCTGTGTCTCGGTGGTTTCAAAATCCACCGCGCCGCGCGCCTGGCGCGCCACCAGCAAAGCGCGGTACACATCGTGCAGATTCAGCAGGTAGGGCACCAGCGGCTTGCGCTGCGCCGCCTCGGGGCCGCGCGTGTTTTGCAGAATCGCCGCGACTTCGGTGTAGGTGAAGCGCGCATGGCTGAACATCACCGCCGGGTAGAACTGGTAAGCATGCACCTCGCCCTTGGCGTTCACCAGCATGTCGCAAACCATGCACAGTCGCTCGACGCCCGGGTTCAGTGAACACAGTCCATTGGACAGTTTCTCCGGCAGCATGGGAATCACGCGGCGCGGGAAATACACCGAGGTGGCGCGGTCGTAGGCATCCACATCGATCGCCGCACCCGTCTCCACATAGTGGCTCACATCGGCAATCGCCACCAGCAGGCGCCAGCCTTTGCCACGCCCCACCTTGGCGGGCTCGCAATACACCGCGTCGTCAAAGTCACGGGCATCTTCGCCATCGATGGTGACCAGCGGCACGTCGCGCAGATCCACGCGGTTCTTGTGATCGGAGGAACGCACATGGTCGGGCAGCATGCCGGGCCTGCGCCAGGGCCGCGTCGGAAAACTCGTGTGGCACGCCGTACTTGCGCACCGCAATTTCGATCTCCATGCCGGGGTCATCAATCTCACCCAGCACTTCCTTCACGCGCCCGACCGGCTGACCATACAGCGCAGGCGGCTCGGTGAGCTCCACCACCACCACCTGCCCCGGCCTTGGCCTGCCCAGTGGCCGTCTTGGGAATCAACACATCCTGGCCATAACGCTTGTCTTCAGGCGCCACCAGCCACACGCCGCTTTCCTGCAGCAAGCGACCGATGATGGGCGCATCGGAGCGCTCCACAATCTCGGTCACCCGCCCTTCAGGGCGGCCCTTTGCGGTCTGTTCGCACGATGCGGGCTTTCACCCGATCCTTGTGCAACACCGCCCGCATTTCGTTGGACGGCAGGTAAATATCGGCCTGTCCATCGTCGCGGATCACAAAGCCATGTCCGTCACGATGACCAGACACAACACCTTCAAATTCTGCCAACAGGCTATTTTTTTCGTTCACGTATTTCTCTGAAATTTCTCTGCTATACTAGCGTTTTTCCTGAGATGCCCAGGTGGCGGAATTGGTAGACGCACTAGTTTCAGGTACTAGCGCCGAGAGGCGTGGAGGTTCGAGTCCTCTCTTGGGCACCATGATCATAAGGGCTTGCAAACATGTGTTTGCAAGCCCTTTTTTCATGGCCGCGTCACACACCGATTCCATCCACACGATCACCCAACGTGATCGGCTGCATGCGACTGACATCTTCAGGGTTTGAAAAACCACCGCCTGCATGGCGGTGGGCTTGTGGCGAGTTGCCTGCCAGGGTCAAAACGGAACCGCCAGCAAATCGTGGCCTTCGGCCGCCACGATGCGCGCCTTGGTGAACTCACCCACCTTCAGCGTCTTGCTGATCTTCTCGGGTGGCAACAGCTTCACCACACCGTCGATCTCGGGCGCATCGGCATAGCTGCGCCCGACCCCACCTTTTTTGCCCATGCCCGGCGCCGAATCCACCAGCACCTGCATGGTCGCACCCACGCGCTCACGCAGCTTGTCTGCCGAAACCGCTTCCGCCACCGCCATGAACCGGGCGCGACGCTCTTCGCGCAACTTCGGCCGGCACCGGATCGGCCAGTGCATTGGCCGCCGCGCCATTCACCGGCGAATAGGCAAAACAACCCGCGCGATCGATGCGCGCTTCCTGCACAAAATCCAGCAAGTGCTGAAACTCGGCTTCGGTTTCGCCCGGGAAGCCCGCGATGAAGGTGCTGCGCACCACGATCTCCGGGCACAGCTCACGCCAGCGCGCGATGCGCTCCAGGTTGCGCTCGCCACTGGCCGGGCGCTTCATGCGGCGCAGCACGTCGGGATGGCTGTGCTGCAGCGGCACATCCAGATACGGCAGGCACAAGCCCTGGGCCATCAGCGGAATCACATCGTCCACATGAGGGTACGGATACACGTAGTGCAAGCGCACCCAGGCGCCAAAGCCTTTGGCCAGCTCGCCCAGCGACTGCACCAGATCCAGCATGCGCGTCTTGACCGGCTTGCCATCCCAGAAGCCGGTGCGGTACTTCACGTCCACGCCATAGGCCGACGTGTCCTGGCTCACCACCAGCAACTCTTTCACACCCGACTCAAACAGCTTGCGCGCTTCGGTCAGCACATCGCCAATCGGCCGGCTCACCAGATCACCGCGCATGGACGGGATGATGCAGAACGTGCAGCGGTGGTTGCAGCCTTCGCTGATCTTCAGATAGGCGTAATGGCGGGGCGTGAGCTTGATGCCCTGCGCCGGCACCAGATCGACAAACGGATCATGGGGCTTGGGCAGGTGGGTGTGCACCGCCTCCATCACCTCATGGGTGGCATGCGGCCCGGTGACCGCCAGCACGCTGGGGTGGATGTTGCGCACCATGTTGCCGCCACCCTCGCCTTCGCGGGCACCCAGACACCCGGTCACGATCACCTTGCCGTTTTCGGCCAGCGCCTCGCCAATGGTGTCCAGGCTTTCCTTGACCGCATCGTCAATGAAGCCGCAGGTGTTCACGATCACCAGGTCGGCGCCGGCAAAGGTCTTGGAGGTTTGATACCCCTCAGCGCTGAGCTGCGTGAGGATGAGTTCGGAGTCGGTCAGGGCCTTGGGGCAACCCAGGCTCACAAACCCGACTTTGGGCGCAGCAGCGCCCGGGGCAACAACGGATTGATTCATCGCCCGATTGTCTCAGAGCCGGACGGTGTGGGCGACACCGCCCGCTGCCGGCACCGCATCGGCACCACACCGAAAGCGACCATGCAGCACATCTCAGGGCGCAGCCTGGGAAAGCGCTCAGCGCTTGAGCCCCAGGGCAGCCAGCATCTGCTCGCTGTTTTTCTGCATTTGCTCCTGCATCTGGGTGAACGCGGTGCGCGACTGCTCCATGTACGTTCCCATCATGCCTTGCATCATGGGCGACTGGGTGTTCATGAACTGGTTCCACACCTCCGGGCTCAGCCCCTGGGATCTGCTCGGTCATCTTGTGCTGCAGGTCCATGAAGATCTGAACGTTCTTCTCCAGATAGGAACCCATGAAATCCTGCATGGCATGGCCATAGAAACGGATGATGTTGGCCAACACCTGCTCGGTGAAGATGGGCACGCCCGCCGTCTCTTCTTCCAGAATGATCTGCAACAAGAATGCTGCGCGTGAGGTCGTCGTTGGTCTTGGCATCGCGAACCACAAACACCTCGTTGTCCATCACCAGCGTCTTGACCTCGGCCAGCGTGATGTAGGACGACGTATCCGTGTCGTACAGCCGGCGATTGGGGTATTTCTTGATCACGCGCACGGCGCCTGTCTGGGCGCTGGCGCCATCTGCCTTGCTTTTTTGCACTACGACACTTTCGGTGGAAAACAATCTGCTTTGCGCGACGAGCGCATGCAAGCAGATTTCAACACATTCTAGAAAGCTGAATCCCGCAACTGTCTGCAGGACTTACCCTGTGCAGTATCAATCGAAGCCTTCCAGAGCGCCCGCGCAAGAAGGCATCACGGCCAAAAAAAAGGGCCTGGCAAATGCCGGACCCTTGATTTTTTCGAACGAAATTTGGTAGGCGCGATTGGACTCGAACCAACGACCCCCACCATGTCAAGGTGGTGCTCTAACCAGCTGAGCTACGCGCCTACAAACTGTCCGAAGCCTCGCAGTATATCAGCATTTTTCGCTGTTTTGACCAGCCGCTTTCATTTTCTTCGAACAGATACGCACGCCACCCACATCGCCCACCACCGACATGGCTCTGGCCACATGGCGGGCATCGGTCAGCTCGATGGTGAAAGTCATCCAGGCCACGCCCTTGACGGTCTGCGACTGCACCCCGATCACATTCATTTTTTCCCGTGCAAACACCTCGGAAATGTCGCGCAGCAAGCCCTGGCGATCCAGCGCCTCCACCCCGACATCCACGGGATACACCGGCTGCTGCCCATCGCGCGCAGCACGTCCAGCCGCATCGCTCCACTGCACCTCGATCACCCGATCCGGGATTGCAGCGTTGCAGGTGGGCAAAGTCCGTGCAATCGCTGCGGTGCACGCTGACACCCTTGCCACGCGTGACAAACCCGCAGATGTCATCCGGCGGCGCTGGCTTGCAGCACTTGGCCAGTTGCGTCATGAGCGAATCCACGCCCACCACCAGCACGCCCCCACCCGGTTTGCCGCTGCGTCTTGCGTGGGCTTCTTCAGCCAGGGCAACTCGGCAGGCGGCGTGGCCGGCTCCGCCGGGCGCAAGTGGTATCTCGATGGCGCGCAGCGACAACTCGTCTTTGCCGACCTGCTCAAACAGCTCGTTGGCCGAGTCCAGGCCCATGAGCCGTGGCGAGATCCTCCAGCTTGATCGCCGTTCGACCTTCGCGCTGCAGCAGTTTTTCCACCGCTTCGCGGCCGCGCGCCATGGTCTCTTCCAGCGCCAGGGCATTGAACCAGGCGCGCACCTTGCTCTTGGCCCGGTGGCTGACCAGATACCCCAGCTCGCTGTTGAGCCAGTCGCGAGAAGGCCCGCCCTCCTTGGCCGCAGTGATCTCGACGGTCTGGCCGTTTTGAAGCGGCGTGTTGAGCGTGACCATGGCGCCATCGACCCGGGCGCCCCGGCAGCGGTGGCCCAGATCGGTGTGCACGGTGTAGGCAAAGTCCACCGGCGGTCGCGCCTTGCGGCAACTCGACGATGGCCGCATCGGGCGTCAGCACGTAGATGCGGTCGTCGAACAAGCCCTGGACACCGCCGCTCAGATCGCGCTCCCAGGCCAGCAGCTGCCGCAGGACCGCGATCTTGGCGTCGTACTCCGAACTGGCCGACACGCCTGCGTAGCCTTTGGCGCCGGCTTCCTTGTAGGCCCAGTGCGCCGCCACGCCGTGCTCGGCGTGGTCGTGCATGGCCTGTGAGCGGATCTGGATTTCAAACGCCCGGCCCTGCTCGTCCCGCACCACCGTGTGCAGCGACTGGTAGCCATTGGCCTTGGGTTTGGCGATGTAGTCGTCGAACTCTTCGGGCACCGGCGTGAAATGCGCATGAGCCCAGGCCAGCACGCCGTAGCAGTCATCGGTGTCGGGCACCACCACCCGCAGCGCACGGATGTCAAACACCTGGTCAAAGTCCAGCGACTTGCCGCGCATCTTTTTGACGATGCTGTAAATGTGCTTGGGACGTCCTTGCACCGAAGCCTGGATGCCTTGCTGCTGCAAGGCCTGCTCCAGCTCCTGGCGCACCTGCTCGACGTGCGACTTCGCGCTCAACCCGCTTTTCGTCGAGCCAGCGGGCCACCTCCTTGTAGGTCTGGGGCTCCAGAAAACGAAAAGCCAGATCTTCCATTTCCCACTTGATCTGCCAGATGCCCAGGCGGTTGGCCAGGGGCGCGAACACGTGCAGCGACTCGCTGGCCAGCGCCTCACCCGGATCGCCCTTGCATCTGCGCGAAATAGCGCAGGGTCTGCAGCCGCGAAGCCAGGCGCAGCATCACCACCCGCATGTCGCGCGAGAACGCCAGCAGCATCTTGCGCACGTTTTCGGTCTGGCTGGCAGCCAGCTCCGACACCGGCGCCTTGCCCAGAGCCGGCACGGGCAAGGCCAGATCCTGGGCCACCTGACGCTCTTCGGTTTTTTTGGCCTGGACTGCGGCGGCCTTGATGCGGGCCTGTCGCTGCAGCTGCACCAGCTTGGTGGTCTCCATCGCCAGCGCGGCAAAATGCTCGCCAAAGGCCTTGGTGATGACCTCCTGCGGCCGGTTCAGGTGCTGGCAGGCATACACCAGATAGGCAGCCGCCTGCATCGCCTCGGAACCGCCGATGCCGCGCAGGATGTCGGCCACCGCATCGGCGTGCTCCAGCACGTTCTCGCCCGTGTCCAGCTGCTTCGCCGACAGCAAAGGCTCGGCAAAAGCGCGCGCGCGCGACAGGGCCTGCACCTGGTGGGGCAGGCTGCTCGCGGTGGCAGCCACGATGGCCGACGGCTGCCACGCCCGGCAGCGTCGGCGCATCTGCGCCGCAGGGTTTCGATCAGGATCGGAAACGGTTTTCATCGCAATCGCTTGCATCATGATCCCAGACAGGAAGGACTTGCACCGCGGCAATCTGATCGGCAGCGACCAGAGTGGGCGCGTGCCCCACCCCCTCAAACTCGACGCACTGCGCCTTGGGGCCGCGCTGGCCATCGCCGTCGGCGGTCTCCCTGGTCAACAGATCCGACTGACGCGCCTCGCAAGCAGCAAGGTGGGCGCCTTGATCGCATCGTACAAACCCCACAGCGCGGCCTCCCCGGCCTTGGCGGCGGCTTCCCCGTCTTTGGCTTCGGTCAAGGCCTTGAACGGCACGGCCAGCGCCGGGTCGTAGTGCAACCACCAGCGCCCTTCCCGCTCGCGCAGCATCGGGCGCGACAGGGCCAGCCATTGCTCAGGCGTGTGCGGCGCCAAATCCGGTCGAAATGGACGCCAGGTAATCAGCTGGCCGCCTGCTTCGCTGTCAAACGAGGGATTGAGGCCCAGGTAGGTGCGCGATGCGCAGCAAGGCCTGCCACTGAATCGACGGGCCCCACATCGTTGAGCACCAGTCGACGGATGCCCAGGCTCTGGCTGGGCCGCCATGGCCATGCCGATCAGGCCGCCCATGCTGGTGCCCACCCAGTCGATCACGGCATCGGGCGATTCCCGCTGGACCTGCAGCACCAGGGCCGCGAGATCGGCGGCATACTGTGGCACCTGGTATTGCATGGGGTCGGCGAGCCAGTCGCTGTGCCCGCGCCCGGCCACGTCCACCGCCAGACACGCGCGAGCGCGCGCTGAGCGCCCTGGCCAGCGCATCAAAATCCCGCCCCTGGCGCGAGAGCCCATGCACACAGATCACCACATGCGGCACCGCCGCGCGTCTGCTGCGCAGACCAGTCCCAATAGGCCATGCGGCGATCGCCGCCATTGGCGGGCGGCGGCGCCGCCGACGGAGATGTGGCGCAATGTGGGCTGAGGGTGGGCTTGGTCCATGAATAATCTGTCCGTGATAATGACTGAAAGCATCGTTCAACCTATCGTAATGGAACTGGAGATCACCCATGCTGAAGAACAAAACCGCCCTCATCACCGGATCCACCAGCGGCATCGGCCTTGGCATCGCCAAAGCGCTGGCGCGCCAAGGTGCCAACATCGTGCTGAACGGCTTTGGTGACGCCGAGACGCCGCAAAAGGAAATCGCGGCCCTGGGCGCACAGGTGGCCTACCACGGCGCCGACATGAGCAAGCCCGCCGAGATCGAGGCCATGATGGCCTTCGCCGCAGAGCGCTTTGGCCAGGTGGACATCCTGGTGAACAACGCCGGCATCCAGCACGTGGCCCGCATCGAAGACTTCCCCGACCGAGAAGTGGGACGCCATCATGGCGATCAACCTCAGCAGCGCCTTCCACGCCACCCGCCTGGCCCTGCCGGCCATGCAAAAGGCCAACTGGGGACGCATCATCAACGTGGCCTCGGTGCACGGCCTGGTCGCCTCGGCCGAAAAATCCGCCTATGTGGCGGCCAAGCATGGCGTGGTGGGCCTGACCAAGGTGACCGCACTGGAAAACGCCACCACGGGCGTCACCTGCAACGCCATTTGCCCAGGCTGGGTGCTGACGCCCCTGGTGCAGAAACAGGTGGACGCCAAGGCCGCGGCGCTGGGCATTTCCAACGAAGAAGCCAAGAAGCAGCTGCTGGGAGAAAAGGAACCTTCACAGCAATTCACCACGCCCGAAGAACTGGGCGAGCTGGCGGTCTTTTTCTGCTCGCCTGCAGGCGACAACATCCGCGGCGTGGCCTGGAACATGGACGGTGGCTGGGTGGCCCAGTAAGCACGCCGCACCGGCTCCGTAAAAAAAGCCCGCGTTGCGGGCTTTTTTTGATCTACCGGGAGAGACCCGCCGCTACTTCAAGCTGAATCGAACCCGACACGGTGACCGTCACCCGGCTGATGCCCGGCTCGACCGGCACGGCTTTCGATCCGCTCGCAAAGCGACTTGGCCTCCATGGCCATGGCCTGGCCGCATCGGCCTGTCACCGCCGTCATCGGCCGATGAAATGCTGACTTCCTTCAGTTCGAAAGTCGCTGAAGCCAAAGCCTTTGGCGACTTCTCCGGCACGCCGCTGAAAGCGGTCAATCGCCAGAGCCTGCACATCGGACTCCAGCTGCTGCTGCGCCTCGCGCGACAGCGAGAAGTGCCATGTTCGACACCGTCAGGGTCTGCATCTTGCCGGCCGTGTTGGCGATGCGCGTGAAATCCCGCCCTTCCAGCACCAGCTCAGCCTGGCCCTGCCAGCCGCGATCTTGCCGTTCTTGTCATAGCGTGGATACACCCCGAAAGCCCCGCTGCGCGCCTGCAGCTGCTGGTTCGGTGCCACCGCCGTGCGGGCCAATGCCATGGCGCTGTCGAGCGCCGTCCGCAACTGGGATTGCACCTACGCGGCATCCTCGCCCTCGCGGTGGTGACTGACATGCGCAGCGTCAACCAGTCTTGCGGCACCTCCAGAAACCCGCTGGCCGAAAGGTTGACCACATTGATGGCACTGAGCCGCTTGATCACGAGGCTGCGCCTGCGCCGCGCCCAGCGGACAACGCAGTCCAGCAGACGCCAACGGCGGCGACTCGCGGCAGCCCTGCGATCACTGCTTGGGCAGTTCGAATCGAACTGCCCCCGCACCTGCTCGCGCAACCGCAGGCGCTCCTCTGAAGACAGGCGATAGGGCTTGGCAGGCTCTTCCGATTTGCTGGCAGAGCTGAAACGCATCGCGCAACGGGTGCTCGCCACCTCACGGCACAAGCTGCTCCTGGACTGAGCCACCGTTCCAAAGTCGGTAGAGCACGGTCGGCACAACGCTGAGCCCATGTAACGGGCCGCTGTCAGGTCACGAAAAAATGAAAGGCAACTTCATGGGCTTATAATTCACAAGAGCAAGTTACACATTCTCTGCGTCGGTCCTGGATTTCCAATACCTTAGGGCAACATTTGTAACACACTGTCAAAACCCCAAAAAACGAGGCCTGACAAGCACTTGGCGCTGCCACAATGACCGTTGTTACATATCTGGAGAGTTGCTGTCATGCCACAAACCAATGCCCGCCCCAACAAAATCCTGGTCGTGGACGACGACGTCCGCATCCGGGACCTGCTGCGCCGCTACCTCATGCAAGAAGGTTTTGAAGTCATGCTGGCCGAAGACGGCAAAGCGCTCAACCGCGTGCTGCAGCGCGACGCGGTGGACCTGATCGTGCTCGATCTGATGATGCCCGGCGAAGACGGCCTGTCCATCTGCCGCCGCCTGCGCGCCAACGCCGACCGCACCCCCATCATCATGCTCACCGCCAAAAGCGAAGATGTGGACCGCATCGTGGGCCTGGAAGTGGGTGCCGACGACTACCTGGGCAAGCCCTTCAACCCGCGCGAACTGCTGGCCCGCATCCACGCCGTCTTGCGCCGCCGCCCGCCGAGCGAAGTGCCGGGCGCGCCTTCGCAAGACGCCGAAACCGTCACCTTCGGGCCCTTTGAATTTGACCTCAGCCTGCGCACCCTGCGCAAAGACGGTGCCGAGCTGCCCTTGACCACCGGCGAATTCGCCATGCTCAAGGCGCTGGTGCGCCACCCCCGACAACCGCTGTCGCGCGAAAAACTGGCCCAGCTGGCGCGCGGACGCGAGTTTGAGCCCTTCGACCGCAGCCTGGATGTGCAGGTCTCGCGCCTGCGCAAACTGATCGAAGAAGACGCCGCCTCGCCGCGCTACCTCCAGACCGTCTGGGGCGTGGGCTATGTGTTTGTTCCAGACGGCGCGGCCTGATGAGTCAGACGATTCACCGATCGGGAGCCACGATTCGAGACCTGGACGAGTCGCGCGCGCCCTTTGAAACGGGCCCAGCGGCGCTGGAGACCGTGCCAGCGTCGCTGGAGTCCGCCCGCCGCGCGAAGCTGAGCCTCTTCTGGCGCACCTTCTTCCTGCTGGCCTGCTGCTGCTGGGCTGTATCGTGGCCTGGCTGCAGACCTTTCGGGCGCTGGAGTTCGAGCCGCGCTCGCTGCAAAGCGCGCAGCAACTGGCCTCGCTGGTCAACCTCAGCCGCGCCGCGCTGGTGCACTCCGACTCCATTGCCCGCGTCTCGCTGGTCAAGACCCTGGCCGACGAGGAAGGCGGTGCGCATCGCGCCGCGTGAACCCACCGACACCTACCGGCCCTACAACGCAGACTCTCTGAGCCGCCGCATCAGCCGAGCTGCTCCAGGCAGCGCCTGGGCGCCGGCACCGTGGTTGCGCAGCGAGGTGAACAACAAGGCAGGGTCTCTGGATCGGCTTCAACATCGACGACGATCCCTACTGGCTGCAAATCGACCCTTCGCGCATCGAGCTCGTCGCCGGCACCACCTGGCTGATCTGGCTGGGCACGGCGGCCCTGCTGTCCCTGGCTGGTGCTGCGCTGATTGCGCGCCTGATCAACCGCCCGCTCAAGAAGCTGTCGTTTGCGGCCAGCCGGGTGCGCGAAGGCGATTTCAACGTCCAGCCAGCTCAACGAATCGGTGGCCACCAGCGAAATCCGCCAGGTCAACATCGGCTTCAACCGCATGGCGCAGCGCTCGTCCAAGATCGAGCAAGACCGCGCCCTGATGCTGGCCGGCATCTCCCACGACCTGCGCACGCCGCTGGCCCGATTGCGTCTGGAAACCGAGATGAGCGTGGCCGACCCTCGAGGCCCGCGAACACATGGCGGCCGACATCGAACAGGTCAACGCCATCATCGACAAGTTCCTCGACTATGCCCGCCCCGACCACCTCGAACCCGAGCGCGTCAGCCTCAACCAGGTGATCGAAGCGGCCATCTTTGCCATGGGCAATCCGCCCGATGTCACCGTGACATGCAGCATCCCGGAAGACACTCATGTCATGGGCGATGCCGTGGAGTTGCACCGCGTGTTTTCCAACCTGCTGGAAAACGCCCTGCGCTACGGCAAAGACCCGATCACGGCCGTCGTGCGCAGTCGAGATCGCGGCCAAGATCAAAGAACGACTGGGTGCTGATCAAACTGCGCGACCACGGCAAAGGCGTCAGCCCGGACATGCTGGAGCAGCTGACCCAACCATTTTTCCGGGGCGACGCCTCGCGCACCTCGGCCACCGGCACCGGACTGGGTCTGGCCATCGTGGAGCGCGCCATGGCGCGCATGGGCGGCCGCTTTGCCCTGGCCAACAGCAGCACCGGCGGCCTGTCGGCCCACATCAAGCTGCGCCTTGCCAAAGCGCGTTGAAACCGCAGCCGCGCCTTCAGGGCGCGGGCGGCATCAGCAAGCACCACCGCCCGCGCCTCCATGGCCAGCCCCTGCCCCACCGGTCCCAGCTTCTCGGCCGTCTTGGCCTTGACGTTGACCTGATCCAGAGCCACGCCCAGCACCGCTGCGATGCGCTCGCACATGGCCGGAATGTGGGGCGCCAGCTTGGGCGCCTGGGCGATCACGGTCGCGTCGAGGTTGCCCAGCTCGTAGCCGGCCGCGCGCACACGCTTCATCGCCTCGGCCAGCAACACGGCCGAGTCGGCGCCTTTGAAGTCCGGATCGGTGTCGGGGAAATGCCGCCCGATGTCGCCCAGACCGGCCGCGCCGAGCAGGCATCGGTGATGGCATGCAGCAAGCGCATCGGCATCCGAATGGCCCATGAGCCCCATGCTGTGCGGCACCTGCACGCCGCCCAGCATCAGCGGGCGGCCGGGCACCAGGATGTGGGTGTCCCAACCTTCGCCCACGCGAAACGGCAAGAACGGGCGACTGGCGTCATGAGCGGCTCCTCAGGATGGCTTCGGCCAAGCGCAAAGTCTTCGGGGTAGGTGACCTTGAAATTCTGCGCGCTGCCCGGCACCAGTTTGGGCGCAAAACCGGCCATCTCCATGGCGCTGGCTTCGTCGGTCACGCCGCGAAACCCGATGCCGGCCTGCGCCTGCAGGGCCTCCAGCAAGGCCCGATGCGAAACATCTGCGGCGTCTGGGCCAGCCATTTGTCGGAGCGGTCCAGCGTGGCGGACACGCGGCCATCGGTTTCCGCCTTCAAGGTGTCGGGCAATTTGAGCGCCAGCAGGCCGCCCACCGCGTCGTCTTCGCAGGCGTCGATCAAGGCGTCGATCTGCTCCGGCGTGACCAGGCAGCGCGCCGCGTCGTGCACCAGCACCCAGTCGGGCGCCACGGCGCCGGCTTCGCAGCAAAGCCAGCAAGCCATTGCGCACGCTCTCGGCCCGGGACGCGCCTCCGCAGGGCACAGACGCGCACATCCGGGTGGTCGATGCTCAAAAACCGGTCGCCCGGCGCCACCACGACCAGCAACCTGCGCGATGCGCTGCACCGCGCTGAAAGCCGCCAGGGTGTGCAGCACCATGGGCATGCCCATCGATCGGCTGGTATTGCTTGGGCTGCGCCGTGCCCGCGCGGGAACCGCGTGCCGGCGCAAGGCAGCAGGGCAAAACAACGGGGCACGGCATCAGAGGTCAATGGGTGGGTCTCAAGCGGTCAGAATGGGCCTCATTCTAAAATCAAGCGCTGCAACACCCCCCGTTCCAGCTGAACCGGGGGTTTTCGTCTTGGCCTGCACATCCTTGCGACCCTGCGCACCCGAGAACACCCGCATGGATCTGCCCAAACTCAACCCCGGCAAACGCTTCACCCTGCCCCGCCCCAGCGGCTCGGCCGACGCCCTGCTGCTGGCCCAACTGGCCCTGCGCGACAAGGCCCAGGGCCGCCTGACGGCCATCGTCACCTCCGACGCCACCGACGCCCAGCGCCTGATCGACGAAATGGCGTTTTTTGCGCCCGACCTGCGCTGCGCCCTGTTTCCCGACTGGGAAACCCTGCCCTACGACACCTTCTCGCCGCACCAGGACCTGATCAGCGAGCGCCTGGCCACGCTGTGGCGCATCCACCCGCGGCCAGGCCGAGCACAGCGAAGGCAGTGCCGACGTGGTGCTGGTGCCCGCCACCACCGCGCTGTACCGGCTGGCGCCGCCCGCCTTTCTGGCCGGCTACACCTTTCACTTCAAGGTCAAGCAAAAGCTCGACGAAGCCAAGCTCAAGAGCCAGCTCACCCTGGCGGGCTACCAGCACGTGACCCAGGTGGTCAGCCCCGGCGAATACGCGGTGCGCGGCGGCCTGATCGACCTGTTCCCCATGGGCTCGCTGGTGCCGTTCCGGGTCGACCTGTTTGACGACGAGATCGACAGCATCCGCACCTTCGACCCCGACAGCCAGCGCAGCCTGTACCCGGTGCCCGAAGTGCGCCTGCTGCCCGGCCGCGAATTCCCCATGGACGACGCGGCGCGGGCCAACTTTCGCAGCCGCTGGCGCGAGCTGCTGGAGGGTGACCCGACCAAGAGCCGCATCTACAAAGACGTGGGCAACGGCGTGGCCACCGCCGGCATCGAGTACTACCTGCCGCTGTTCTTTGAAGAAACCGCCACCGTGTTTGACTACCTGGGCGACGCGGCCACCGTGGTGCTGCACGGCGATCTGGAGCCCGCCTTTCAGCGCTTCTGGCAAGACACCCAAGAGCGCTACCGCCTGGTGCGCACCGACCCGGAGCGCCCGGCCCTGCCGCCCGAAGCGCTGTTCCTGAGCGCCGAGCAGTTCTACGCCAGGCCAACGCCCACGCGCAGCTGCGCCATCCGCTGCGCGCGGTTCGCAGCCCGACGCGGTGGCACGCTGGAAGACGTGGCCGACAACGCGTTTGCGCAAAAGCTGGGCGACCTGTCGGTGGTGCGCGGCGCCGAAGACCCGCTGGCGCGCCTGCAGGCCCACATCCGCAACACCGCGCACCGCGTGCTGATCCTGGCCGAGAGCGAAGGCCGGCGCGAAAGCCTGCTCGACTTCCTGCGCGCCAGCGGCCTGAACCCGCCCGCCTTTGACTCGCTGGCCGAGTTCCAGGACAGCGCCGAAAAGGTCGGCATCGCCACCGCCGCGCTTGACGGTGGGCTTTTCCTCGGTCGAAGACGGCATCGACTTCGTCACCGAAACCGAGCTGTTTGCGGCCGGCCCCTCCGCGCGGCGCCGCCGCAAGCAGGAACAGGTCAGCGATGTTGAAGCGCTGATCAAGGACCTGTCCGAGCTCAACGTGGGCGACCCGGTGGTGCACAACGCCCACGGCATTGGCCGCTACCGGGGCCTGATCAACATGGACATGGGCGACAAGAACCCCGACGGCTCGCCCGCGCTGATGGAGTTCCTGCACCTGGAATACGCCGACAAGGCCATGCTCTACGTGCCGGTGAGCCAGTTGCAACTGATCGGCCGCTACACCGGCGTGAGCGCCGACGAAGCGCCGCTGCACAAGCTGGGCAGCGGGCAGTGGGAAAAAGCCAAGCGCCAGGCCGCCGAACAGGTGCGCGACGCCGCCGCCGAGCTGCTCAACATCTACGCCCGCCGCGCCGCGCGCGAGGGCCATGCCTTCCGCTACTCGGCGCAAGACTACGAAATCTTCGCCAACGACTTTGGCTTTGACGAAACGGCCGACCAGAACGCCGCCATCCACGCCGTGATTCAGGACATGATCAGCCCGCAACCCATGGACCGCCTGGTCTGCGGCGACGTGGGCTTTGGCAAGACCGAGGTGGCCTTGCGCGCGGCCTTCGTCGCCGTCACCGGCGGCAAGCAGGTGGCCTTTCTGGCGCCCACCACGCTGCTGGCCGAGCAGCACTACCAGACCCTGGTGGACCGCTTCGCCAAGTGGCCGGTGAAGATCGCCGAGATGAGCCGCTTCCGCTCCCAAAAGGAAATCACCGCCGCGCTCAAGGGCGTGGCCGACGGCACGGTGGACATCGTGGTCGGCACCCACAAGCTGCTCAGCGAAAAAACCAAGTTCAAAGACCTGGGCCTGCTCATCATCGACGAAGAGCACCGCTTTGGCGTGCGCCACAAGGAGCAGATGAAACAGCTGCGCGCCGAGGTGGACGTGCTCACGCTCACCGCCACCCCCATTCCGCGCACGCTGGGCATGGCGCTGGAAGGCCTGCGCGATCTGAGCGTGATCGCCACCGCGCCGCAGCGCCGCCTGGCCATCAAGACCTTTGTGCGCACCGAAAGCAACGGCGTGATCCGCGAAGCCGTGTTGCGCGAACTGAAGCGCGGCGGCCAGGTCTACTTCCTGCACAACGAAGTCGAGACCATCGAGAACCGCAAGCAAAAGCTGGAAGAACTCCTGCCCGAAGCGCGCATTGCCATCGCCCACGGCCAGATGCCCGAGCGCGAGCTGGAGCGCGTGATGCGCGACTTTGTGGCGCAGCGCTTCAACCTGCTGCTCTGCTCCACCATCATCGAGACCGGCATCGACGTGCCCACCGCCAACACCATCGTGATGGCCGGGCCGACAAATTTGGCCTGGCGCAGCTGCACCAGTTGCGCGGCCGCGTGGGCCGCAGCCACCACCAAGCCTATGCCTATCTGATGGTGCCCGACATCGAAGGCCTGACCAAACAGGCCGCCCAGCGGCTGGACGCCATTCAGCAGATGGAAGAACTGGGCAGCGGCTTTTACCTCGCCATGCACGACCTGGAGATTCGCGGCGCCGGCGAAGTGCTGGGTGAAAACCAGAGCGGCAACATGCTGGAAGTGGGCTTCCAGCTCTACAACGAGATGCTGAGCGAAGCCGTGGCCTCGCTTGAAGGCCGGGCGCGAGCCCGACCTGCTCTCGCCCGCTGCAGCGTCACCACCGACATCAACCTGCACGCCCCCGCCCTGCTGCCCAACGACTACTGCGGCGATGTGCACCTGCGCCTGTCCTTCTACAAAAAGCTGGCCACGGCCAAGACCACCGACCAGGTCGACGGCTTGCTGGAAGAAATCGTGGACCGCTTTGGCAAGCTGCCCGCGCAGGCGCAGACGCTGATCGACGTGCACCGCCTGCGGGTGCTCAGCGCGCCCTACGGCGTGGTCAAGGTCGACGCGGCGCCCGGCGTGATCAACATCACCTTCAAGCCCAACCCGCCCGATCGAGCCCGATGAAGATCATCGAGCTGATCCAGAAAAACCACCACATCAAACTGGCGGGCAACGAGAAGCTGCGCATCGAGCGCGAGCTGCCCGAGGTCAAAGACCGGGTGCTGCTGGTGCGCGATGTGCTGCGCAACCTGGGGCAGCCGCGTGAACGGTGGCCGCACCTGCACCACCTGACACGCACACCGCAAAGCGCACTCAAACCATGACTTGCCGCGCTGTCGTCCAGGCGTCGGTGTCAAGGCCCGAGCCTGTTGCCTCGCCCGATGGCGATCACCTGATTGCTCCTGTTCGTGGCCTGCACCTTTGCGGCCAGCCGCGTGGCGGCGCGCTTCGCCTTTGACAACGGGGCCGGGCTCCTGCTCGCCATAGCCGATCAGCGCTCACGCACTTTCAGCAAGGTGGCTCTTCATGGCATGGGACATGCGGTCGTGGCGAGCTGGACTTCACCGGCTTGCATGCCGGCCATGCGCATGTTTGCTGCCTTGCGGTGTACCCGTTATTGGCGCGGATTGCCACAGTCTAAGCGCCTGCCATGCTGCACAAGATGGCCATGGCGTTCCGGTGGTTTCGCTGCGCGCTGCTCATCTGGCCTTGTCGCGCCTTGAAACTCCAGGCCCACGCCCTATCGGAGGCTGATCCTGGGAAGCTTGCTCGGTTTGATCGCCACGGTGGTCTGGCTTTGCGCTGGCGACCCGGTCTGCATCAGCGCCTGTACCAAGCCTTGGACAGCCCGCGATCCTGCTGAGTGTGCCTGGCCTGTCATTCCCTGGCAAACGCCGCCGGCGCTGACCCATGCGACTCGGTCACACAGATCGCCTTGTCGCTGTCGCCGACCGCAGCCACTGCCCCACGACCCGGGCGACCTGCGCAGCCATGTGAGCAACGCGTCCTGGCTGCTCACATACCGCCGCTCGCGTAGCGACCAGCCCTTCGGCAGGCATGACGCTGCCCAGCGTCCAGCTTTACGAAATGGTTGACTCAGCAGCACCATATTCGTTCATACGGCGTCTGCATAATTCGTGTTATTCTAACCATATACCATAAGCATTCGCCATGAACCTCAACGCCTCACCGCACCTGGATCACGCCGCTCGTCATCGGTGCCTTTCTGCTCAGCGCAGTAACCGGTGTCCTGATGTTTTTTCACCTCGACAGTGGCCTCAACAAAACCGCGCACGAGTGGCTGAGCTGGGCCATGGTGATCGGCGTGTCGCTGCACATCTTGCTCAACCTGAACGCCTTCAAGCGCTACTTCACCCAGATCACGGGCAAGACAGTGGTGGCGTTGTTTGCCGCCGTGCTCGCGCTCGAGCTTCATCCCAGCCGGGGGAGCGGGTGAAGACCCGCCCTTTGCACCGCCGGTCGCGCCTGCTCTCCAAGGCCCCGCTGCCGGTGCTGGCGCAGGTGCTCGGCATCCACGCCCGAAGCGCTCAAGATCCGAGCTGACCGCGCAAGGCCACGTGGTGCGAAAACGACCAGCAAAGCCTGCAAGATCGTGGTGGGCACTGATCTGCGCGCACAGATTCAGACCATAGCCAGACTCGCGCCCAAGCCAGCACAAGCCTTGACGGCCATTCGACTGCGGCACTCACCATCCGCAATAATTCCCGCATGACATCCCCCACCGAACTTGCCCCCGGCCTCACCGTTCAAGGCTTTGCCCCGCCCTTGCGCTTGAACGACTTCAAGCTCATCGCGTTCGACATGGACTCCACGCTGATCAACATCGAATGCGTGGACGAAATCGCCGATGCGGTGGGCCGCAAGGCCGAAGTGGCCGCCATCACCGAAGCCGCCATGCGCGGCGAAATCACCGACTTCAAGGAGAGCCTGCGCCGCCGCGTGGCGCTGCTGCGCGGTGTCACCGTGGCCGACATGGAGCGGGTGCGACGTGGAGCGCCTGCGCATCAATCCCGGGCGGCCGAGCACTTGATCCAGGCCTGCAAGGCGGCCGGCATGAAGGTGTTGCTGGTCTCCGGTGGCTTCACCTTTTTCAGCGAACGCGTGAAAGAGCGCCTGGGCATCGATTTCACCCGCGCCAACATCCTGGAAATCGAAAGCGGTCCCAACTGCGGCCAGCTCACCGGCGCGCCTGGTCGATCAGGCCTGGGGCGACATCTGCGACGGCGCCGAAAAGCGCCGCACGCTGCTGGAAGTGGCCTCGCTGCTGGGCATTGAACCGTCGCAATGCATCGCCATGGGCGACGGTGCCAACGACCTGCCCATGATGGGTGCCGCGGGCTTGTCGGTGGCGTACCACGCCAAACCCAAGGTGCGCGAGCAGGCCATGGTGGCGATCAACGAAGGTGGGCTGGACCGCCTGCTGGAAGTGCTGCGCTGAATCGCCGCTGCGCGAACCACGCAACCACCCGCCCCTCGCCCCGGCACTCCTTGCCCCCACCGCACCATCTCCCGCTTTCAGCGCCTCTGGCGGCGCCTGCGTCCTCACCTGGGCACCATCGCTTGGGCGGCTGGTGGTGTTCGCCGGCGTTCACCTCTGGCAAACCCGCGACATGCCATCGGGCCCGGCGCCAGACCTGGCCTTCACCCTGCTCTCGCCCGACGGCTCGCGCACCGCGACCACGCTGTCCCAATGGCGTGCCCGATACCCCGGGCAGCCGGTGGCGATTCATGTGTGGGCCGAATGGTGCCCGATCTGCAAAGCGGAAGAACACAATGTGCACCGCCTGATGGCCGACCACCCGGTGTTGACCATCGCCATGCAATCGGGCCCGGCCGACACCGTGGCCAAGGTGCTCAGGCAGCGCCAGATGCCGTGGCACACGGCGGTGGACGACACCGGTGCGCTGGCCCGGGCGCTTGGGCGTGAAGGCGGTGCCCGCGTTTCTGGTGTGGATGCCCAGGGGCAGCTGCGCGGCGCATCGGTGGGCTACACCAGCGAAATCGGCATGCGCTGGCGCCTGTGGTGGGCCAACGCCTTCTGAGCCCGGCTTCATCCTCAACCGCCCGCGCGTTTCACCTTGTGGCCCTTGGCCTGCAACGCCGCCATGATGCGCTCGACGTGGTCGCCCTGAATCTCGATCACGCCGTCCTTGACCGTGCCGCCGGTGCCGCAAGCCGCCTTGAGCGCCTTGCCCAGCGCGGTCAGCCCGGCCAGCGTCCAGCGCCACGCCCTTTGACCAGGGTCACCGCCTTGCCGCCCCGCCCCTTGGTTTCCCGCGAAACCCGCACCACGCCATCGCCCGCCGGCACGGCCGCGCGCGCATTCGCCTTGCACACGCAGGCGCCCACCGGCTGGCGGCAATCGGGACACATGCGGCCCGATTCGGTCGAATAAACCAGGCCCGCAGCTCATCAACTTGTCTTTCATGGGCGGCATCGTACGCCCATGGCCGGTACACTGCCGGAAAGAACCCCCACATGCCATTCACCGCCCTAGGCCTCGCGCCCGCCCTCGCCCAAGCCGCCGCCGAACTCGGTTTCACAGCGCCCACCCCGATCCAGACCGAGGCCATGCCCATCGTGCTTGAGCGGTGCCGACCTGCTCGCCACCGCCCAGACCGGCTCCGGCAAGACCGCGGCCTTCGCTTTGCCGCTGCTGCAGCGCTGGCTGGCCAACCCGCCCACAGCGGGCACGCGCCCGCTTGCAAACGCTGGTGCTCGTGCCCACGCGCGAACTCGCGGCCCAGGTGGGCGAAGTGTTTCGCAGCCTGGCCCAGCCGCTGGCGCAACGGCCCAAGATCGTGGTCGCCTTCGGCGGCGTGTCGATCAATCCGCAAATGATGTCGCTTGCGCGGCGGTGCCGACATCGTGGTGGCCACGCCCGGCCGCCTGCTCGACCTGATGGACAACAACGCGCTCAAGCTCGGCAGCGTGCAGCACCTGGTGCTCGACGAAGCCGACCGCCTGCTGGACCTGGGGTTTGCCGACGAGCTGGGCCGCATCCTGGCCCAGCTGCCCAGCCAGCGGCAGACCCTGTTCTTCTCGGCCACCTTTGCCCCCGCCGTCGAAGCGCTGGCCCAGCAAATGCTGCGCGACCCCCAGCGGGTCGATGTGCCTGCCGTGGCCAGCGATGCGGCGGTGATCGAGCAACGCGTGTTTGAGGTCGACGACAAACGCCGGGCCCAACTGCTGCGCCAGCTGATCAAAGACAACGGCTGGGAGCGCGTGCTGGTCTTCGTGGCCAGCCAATACGCGGCCGAGCACCTGGCGGCCAAGCTGCACAAAGGCGACGTGTTCGCCACCTCGTTTCACGGCGGCCTGAGCCAGGGCGCGCGCAAGCAGACCCTGCAGGAATTCAAGGAAAAGCGCTGGGACGTGCTGGTGACCACCGATCTGGCCGCGCGCGGCATCCACATCGATCAGCTGCCGGTGGTGGTGAACTTCGACCTGCCCCGCTCGGCCACCGACTACACCCACCGCATCGGCCGCACCGGCCGCGCCGGCGAAAGCGGCCTGGCCATCAGCTTTGTCACCGCCGCCAGCGCGGCCCATTGGCGCGTGATCGAAAAGCGCCAGGGCCTGAGCCTGCCGCGCGAGCATCTGGCCGGCTTTGAGCCCACAGAAGACGCGCCCGCGAGCGATCCATGACCCGGAAGGCACGGGCGGCATCAAGGGCAAGCGACCGAGCAAAAAAGACAAGCTGCGCGCCGCGGCGCGCAACGCGGCAAAAACCCGACGACTAATCGTCGAGCGTCGTCGCCCGTCGCATCCGAATCGACCGGCTGTGCGGCTTCACCGCTGTCGGCCCAACGCTGGCGCGCGGCGGGCTTGGCCAGCAACTCCACATAGACCTGCTCGGCGCCGCCCTTGGCCAAGCGCATCCAGCTGCGCCATCAAGGCATTGGGGTGCACCGCTTCAGCACTGGCCTGGTCCAGCACCCAGCTTGCAGTCGAAATCCCAGAAATCGGCACCGGCGGGCAAATCGCGGCGGCGCTCGCGCTTCATGTACTTGCGCAACTCATTCTTGATCGCATCCAGCACGCGATCGGGGTTCTTGCCCTCGGGGCGCAAGGCAAAAGTCTTCTTCATTTCTCAGTCCTTCAAGGGGTTGGCTCGCCCAGTCAGGACGCAAACAGCAGACGTTGATTATCAGCGCGCCCCAACCTGCCTCGGACTCAAAGAGGTGAAATCTCGTAGCCACCCTCATCCAGATTGCGGTACGGCCCCAACACGGCCTCCAGCGCGGCGGCCTCGGCCTGCTGCCAGGCGTCGAACACCAAGCGCTGCTCGGCGTTGAGATCGTCCTCATCGGGCGCCTCCCCATACTGCTGCACGATGCGCGCGGTGGGTGACAAACATGGGCCAGACGAGATCAGCACCACCCAGCGCCCCCTCCAGCGCTTCCCGAAAAATGCCGGTGGCCGCATCTTGCTGCGCGGGCGTTGTGTCATCGGGGACGTAGAGCTTGAGTGTGTAGGTCATGGCGGCGTGATCGGGGTGCAGAGGCACAATGCAGGCATTATCTTCTTCGGCCTCGCGCCGCCGCCATGCACAACCAACGCCCCATCCCCGACGCCGACGCCATCGCTTCATTGCCCGAGTTTCCCCGCCTGACCTTGCACAGATCACCCTGGTCCACACGCCGGACACAGGCCGCGGAAGCCTGCGCAGCCTTGCGCGAACACGCTGCGCTGGGTTTCGACACCGAGTCCAAACCCACTTTTTTCAAAGACCAGGTGTCTGAGGGACCTCACATCGTTCAGCTGGCCACACTGCAGCACGCCTGGGTGTTTCAGTTGCACGAACCCGACTGCCGGGACCAGGTGTCGCAGCTGCTGGGCGAACCGCGGCGCGCCCTGGCCGGTTTTGGGCTGGGCGATGACAACAAGCGCATCGTGCACAAGCTGGGCGTGGTGCCCCAGGGCATCCTGGAGCTCAACACCCTGTTTCGCGAGCGCGGCTACCGCAAAGACATGGGCGTCAAAGGTGCGGTGGCGGTGCTGTTCAATCAGCGCTTCATCAAAAGCAAAAAGGCAGCCACGTCCAACTGGGCCGCCCGGCAGCTGAGTGAGAGCCAGCTGGTGTATGCCGCCAACGATGCCTATGCAGCGGCCTGCGTGTTCAGCGCATTGAACGGGTTGGCTGATCGTTAGGCATCAGCGCAGGCCCCACGCCACAAAGTGGGGGTTTTCGAAACCCGGTTTCCCATAGCGCAATGGAGCGCCATCCAATTGCTCGACCGCGCCACCCGCGGCCTCGAGAATCGCTTGCCCAGCCGCAATGTCCCACTCCATGGTGCGGCCAAATCGGGGGTAGACGTCGGCTTGTCCATCGGCCAGCAAACAAAGCTTCAAGGAGGAACCGGCATGAACGATCTGGGCAATCTTACGATCTGCGAGATACGCTTGGACAGCCACTTCATCATTGTGCGAACGGCTGGCCAATACGCTCAAGCCTTCGGGTGGCGATGCACGGCAATGAATGGGGCGCCTTTGGCCGGCCTCGGTCTCTACCCAACTGCCCAGGCCCGCCACACCACCATACAGATGCCCTAGAGCGGGCAGCAAAACCAGACCCAGCACCGGCTTGCCGTCGTCGATCAAGGCGATATTGACGGTGAACTCGCCATTGCGGTCAACAAATTCACGTGTACCGTCCAACGGATCCACCAGCCAGAACCGCTCTGCGGCGGCCTGCACCGTACCACTCGAAGCAGCTTCTTCGCCCACCACTGGAATGTGCGGCGTCAGCTCAATCAAAGCCTGCGTGATGAAGTCTTCGGCCATTTGATCGGCCAGCGTCACAGGCGACTCATCCGCTTTGATATCGACCTGGAAATCACTTCCGTACACCTTCATCACCAATTCCCCCGCTGCACGCATGGTGGGAAGCAGTCGTTCGAGCCAACGGCTCAATTCATGGGCGAAAAGCATGGCACTCCATCAATCGGATGAACACAAAACCAAAAAATAAAAAAGGCCGCTCAACGGAGCGGCCTTTCCAGTAAAAGGCCTGCGAACGGATCGCGGGCCTTTCCAGCAGTTCGATCAGCGAATCACTGCCAGGGTGGTGCGCTCACCGCCCTTGTAGGTCATCAACGTCAAAGCGCCGTTCTTGATGTCGCCTTTTTCGTCAAAAGCGATATTGCCGGTCACGCCCTTGTAGTTGGTGTTCTTCAACTCAGGCAGGTACTTGACAGGATCCGAAGAATTCGCTGCAACCATGGCGTTGACCATGACCTTGACTGCGTCATAAACATAAGGTGCATACACCTGAACTTCTTCGCCGTACTTGGCCTTGAAGTCAGCACGGAACTTGTCCATGCCCACCTTTTCTTCACCTTCGACACCACCGGCTTCCGCGCAGTAGACCTGGTCATCGGCCATGCCATCGCCAGCCAGCTTGGGCAGGGAAGCAGAGCAGATACCATCGCCGCCCATGAACTTGGCGTTGATGCCAAGTGCCTTCATCTGCTTGAGCATCGGACCGGCAACAGCGTCCATGCCGCCAAAGAACACAACATCGGGCTTCTTGGCTTTCAGGGTGGTCAGGATGGCGTTGAAATCGGTGGCTTTGTCGTTCGTGAATTCACGGCCAACAACGGTACCGCCAGCTGCGGCCACGCCTTTTTCGAACTCATCGGCGACGCCTTGGCCGTAGGCTGTGCGATCGTCGATCACAGCAACGTTCATGGCCTTCAGGCTTTCCACTGCGTACTTGCCGAGGGTGCCGCCGAGGTGCACGTCGTCAGCCACCATACGGAACACGCCTGCGTAACCCTGGCGGGTGTACTTGGGGTTGGTTGCCGATGGAGAGATTTGAGGGATGCCAGCGTCGTTGTAGATCTGTGAAGCTGGAATGGTGGTACCGGAGTTCAGGTGGCCGATCACGCCAGCCACTTTGGCGTCAACCAGCTTCTGGGCAGCGGCCGTGCCCTGCTTTGGATCGCCGGCATCGTCTTCTGCGAGCAACTCGAACGTGGCAGGCGCGCCGTTGATCGTCAGACCAGCAGCGTTGAGCTCTTCGATGGCCATTTTGGCGCCGTTTTCGTTGTCCTTACCCAAGTGGGCGATGGCACCGCTGGTTGGGCCGACGTGACCGATCTTGATCACGCCACCTTCTGGGGCAGCAGCAGCTGGGGCGGCCGCAGGAGCAGCTGCGGTTTCAGCCGGCATTGCTTCTTCTTTTTTACCGCAAGCGGCCAAGGCGACAGCCGCAGCGATGACGGCCAATTTCATGTTCAGATGCATAACTATCCTCGGAAAGGAATTAAAAGTTGGAACGCGGAGGGAACTTTGAGAGAGAAACTCCACGCCCGATAAGATACCCGAAAATTACATCTTGACCCAAGCAAAAGTTCTCGCTGGGCAGTTTTCGAGGGTTTCTACCATCCGGCCGAAGGCTTGGATCAACTTATTGAATGATCCATTAGCGAAAATGGGCATGGGCAGCAGGTTCACCCTTGGATCTCGTGCCGCTTGGGCTCGAGCCCAGCCCTCTGATAGGCGCGCCAACGCTGCCTTGCAGCGGCAAGCTCAGCATCGGCGAATGAGACCACTTCAAAGACTTTGGCAAATGACGCAAAGCTGGCGGGCATTTCTGGCGCAAGGTTGACCAGCGCGTCGAAGGCACGCACTGGCACCGATGCCGTGGTTGCAGCCAGCACCACTGCAGACCGCTCGACCACTGCGCTGGCATCGTCGCTCAAGCAGTGGGGCACAAAATCCACGCTGCGCAGCGCCCAGAGCTGCTTGTTCAACAGCGCCGTTTGCCGCGCATCGCCCACCACCAGCATCGTCATGCCCAGCAAGTACCCCTTGCGTACCAGGCGGCAGGCATGGCCCATCGGATCGGGCACATTCACGTGAAAAGCGACTTCGGTCATGCGGACCTCTGAATCACTCGGGCAACCGGTGAATGGCGCAGCCTATTTTGAGCACCCTCAGGCCTGAGTACCCGCTGATTTGCGGGCCTTGCGCTTCTTGCCACTGGTGCCGGCCCTAGTGGGAACTTCGGCCTTGGCGGCATGCGCCTGGTCCACAAGAAACTGCAACAACAAAGGCACAGGGCGCCCGGTCGAGCCTTTCGCGGCGCCACTCTTCCAGGCTGTGCCCGCGATATCAAGGTGAGCCCAGGGCATGGTTTTGGTGAACTTCTGCAAAAACTTCGCGGCGGTGATGGAACCACCGGCACGCCCGGCCACGTTGCCCATGTCGGCGAAATTCGATTTCAGCCCTTCAGCGTATTCGTCATCCAAAGGCATGCGCCAGCACAGATCGAGCGAGGTGTCGCCAGCCACCGCCAAGCCCTGCGCCAGCTCTTCCGACGCCGTGAACAAACCCGAGCGCACGGCGCCCAGGGCGATGACGCAGGCACCGGTCAGCGTGGCGATATCGATGACGGCCCTGGGTTTGAAGCGCTCGGCGTAAGTCAAGGCATCGCACAGCACCAGGCGGCCCTCTGCATCGGTGTTCAGAATTTCAATGGTCTGCCCGCTCATGCTGGTCACCACATCGCCGGGCTTGACCGCGCGCCCGTCGGGCATGTTCTCGCAAGCGGGAATCAGCCCAACCACATTGATCGCGGGGCGCAACTCGGCCAGGGCAGCGAAAGTGCCCAGGACGCTGGCCGCACCGCCCATGTCAAATTTCATCTCGTCCATCTCGCCGGCCGGCTTGATGGAGATACCGCCTGTATCAAAAGTGATGCCTTTGCCCACCAAAACCACCGGCGCAGCACTTTTCACTCCGCCCTGGTAATTCATGACGATGAAGCGCAGGGGCTCAGCCGACCCTTGCGCGACGGCGAGGAATGCACCCATCCCCAGAGCGGTCACCTCTTTGGGTCCCAGAACCGTGGTTTTGACCACGCCCTTGCGACCGATCTTCTTGGCCGCATCAGCGAGCAGGGCTGGCGTGGCATGGTTGGCGGGCCGGTTGGCCCACTCTTTGGCAAACGCCACACCGACAGCACCCGCCTGTGCAATCGCGAACTCCTCACGAACCGCTTTTTCATCGGCCACGCCAATTTGAACGCTCTGCACCGTCGCAGCCTTGGCCGAGGGCTTGGTGGTGGTAAAGGTGTACAGCGCATCTGCGCTGGCCATCAGGGCACCGCGCACCTGCCCTGCCGCCTCTGGCAACAAACTCAACACCACAGCCACATTTTTGGCCTTGTTCGCTTTGACCGCCCCCATGGCCGCTGTCACAGCCCGGCGAACGGCGCCGGCAGACGCATCACCTGCACCCGCCAGTACAACGCGACTGGCCTTCACGCCATCGACGCGGTACGCCAAGAGCATCTTGCCCACGCCAGTTTCGAAATCGCCAGCACTGCGAGCCTGGGCGACCAGTTTGGCAAGGGCAGAGCCGGCGCCCGTGGCGTTGGAGGCCAAACCATCGGCGACCAGCACGATGATTGCATCGACCGCGCTTTTGTCTGCCTGGGTGAGTGAAAGGGTTTTGAGTTCGAAGTTCATAATGTGAGGTATCCAAAGTATCTGATCGATGTTATTCCATTCTTCCATTCGGACCGAACTGGCGCGCAGTTTCGGGGCCACGCTGGTGGTGTTGTTCACCATCATCCTCACCATGCTGCTGATCCGCACCCTTGGTGCGGCTTCACGCGGCAGCGTCAACCCCGAGGAGGTGATGCTCGTTTTGGGTTACACCGTGCTGGGCTACACCCAGACCATCCTGACGCTCGCTCTGTTCATCTCCATCGTCTCTACCCTGGCGCGCATGTACCGCGACAGCGAAATGATCATCTGGTTCGCCAGTGGGCGTTCGCTGGCTGGATTCCTCTGGCCCGTGCTGCGTTTCGCCTGGCCGATTCTGGTGGTCATCACCTTGCTCGTCCTGTTCGTCTGGCCTTGGACAAACCTGCAAACGGCCGAACTGCGCGACCGCTTCACCAGTCGTGGCGATCTGGAGCGCGTTGCGCCAGGTCAGTTCCAGGAGTCGTCGAGCGGGCGCCGAGTCTTCTTCATCGACAAAGACACCGCCGATGGCAACGAAGGCCGCAACGTCTTCATTTCGAGCATTGAAGACGACGGCACCGAAGTCGTCACCTCGGCGGCCTCGGGCAAGGTTGAACCAGTGGATGACCGCTCTTTCCTGGTGCTGCGAAACGGTCAGAGGCTGGAGTCCAACCCCGACAACAAACGGGTCAAGGTCAGTGAGTTTGAAGAGTACGGGGCGCAAATCGGCGTTTCAGCCGTACAGCGCAGCGGCGTCGATGCACTCAAGGCGCGCACGACGTGGCGCCTCATCAATGAGCCCGAAAACGCCAACAAAGGCGAGCTTTACTGGCGTGTCGGTGTGGCCCTGACCGCCATCAATCTTGTGTTGTTGGCCGTGGCCACCACCGTGAGCAATCCCCGGGCCGGTCGCAGCGGCAACATGATGTTCACCTTGTTCGCCTTCATTTTGTATTTCAACCTGCTCAACATCACCCAGCGCATGGTCAGCACCGGCCGATTCTCCATGAGCGCCTCCCTGATTGTTCTGCACGGTGGCGTGTTCATGGTTTGCTTGCTGTGGTTGCTCAAGCGGCACAACAACATCAGCCTGCGGACCTGGATGCGCAAGCTGTTGCCAGCAAAGCCCTCCGCGGAAGCCGCGGCCGGAGGTACTGCGTGAAGACCATTCGTCGCCTGATTTACGGCGAAATACTGATGACCACCGGCTTCGTGCTGCTGGCGTTTCTGGCACTCTTTTTCTTCTTTGATTTCGTCGAAGAGCTTCCTTCGCTGGGGCGGGTTTCGCGCTTGGAGCCTGGCGTGAGCTATGAGCTTCGGCACGCCCTGCTCTACGTTGGACTGCTGATACCGAACCGCATCTATGAGCTGCTGCCGATTTCCGTGCTGATCGGTTCGGTGGCCGTGATGGCTCGGCTGGCCAAAGGGTCGGAATACACCATCTTGCGCACCAGCGGACTGGGTCCGTGGCGTGCTCTGCGCACCCTGCTCGGCCTTGGCGTGGTATTCGTCGCGATCACGTTTCGCCGTGGGCGACTACGTGGCCCCACTTGCGGACAAGACCGCCCAACTGCTCAAGGCCCGCTACCAGGGCCGCATCAGCCTGGGGCAAACCGGCGCCTGGTTGAAGGAACGCCAACCCGAGAAACAACTACTCGGTCAATGTGGGGTCGCTATCGCCCACAGGTGGCCTCGGTGAGGTACGCATTTTTGAATTCGACAACCAAGGGCTGTTGATGTCCACTGTTGAAGCCAAGAGCGGTCAGATTTCGCGTGACGAGAGTTGGCAATTGAAGGATGTGAAGCGCACCGAATTTTCGAGCCGAGGAACTCAAATCCTCCCGAATCGAGCGCTCCACCTTGCCTGAATACAGCTGGTCCAGCTCGATTTCCGCCGAGATGGTGTCGGTGGCCTTGCTCAAGCCCGATCGCATGCGCACCACCGATCTGTACGCCTACGTGAGTCACCTGGAAGCCAACGGCCAGACCGCACAGCGCTATGAAATCGAGTTCTGGCGCAAGGTGTTTTACCCAATGAGCTGCCTGGTGATGGTGGTGCTCGCCCTGCCCTTCGCCTACCTGCATTTCCGCTCTGGCGGCATCACGGGCTATGTGTTCGGTGGCGTGATGATCGGCATCAGTTTTTTCTTGCTCAACAACGTGTTCGGCTACATCGGCAACCTCAACCAATGGCAACCCTGGTTGGCCGCTGCATCGCCTTCCCTGATTTATTCCGTGATTTCGCTCGGTGCATTTGGCTGGCTGGTCCTTCGAAGGTGATGCGATGTTGGGTGTGATTGTTTTTGCGCATGGTTCGCGCGACCCTTTGTGGCGCAAACCCATCGAAGCCGTGGCCTCACAGGTCCAATCGGCCGGGTCAAACACATTGGTCAGCTGCGCGTACCTCGAGCTGTGTGAGCCCGATTTGCCCACAGCCGCAGCACAGCTGGTGGCGAAAGGCGCCACACACCTGCGCATCCTCCCGCTCTTTTTTGGCATGGGCAAACACGCGCGTGAGGATCTGCCCGAACTGCTGAAGTCCCTCGCATCGGCACACCCTGGCGTGACCGTGGAAGCGCTCCCAACAGCGGGCGAGAATCCCCGCCTGACCGCACTCCTGGCCGATATGGCGCTGGACAAAGCCCTGCCATGAACCTGCACCAGTTCCGCTTTGTGCAGGAGGCGGTGCGCCGCAACCTCAACCTCACCGAGACCGCCAAGGCGCTGCACACATCGCAACCTGGTGTGTCGAAATCCATCATCGAGCTGGAAGAAGAACTGGGCATCGACATCTTTGCACGCCATGGCAAACGCATCAAGCGGGTCACCGAGCCCGGCCAGCAAGTGCTCAAAAGTATCGAAGTCATCCTGCGAGAGGTCAACAACCTCAAGCGCATCGGCGAGCAGTATTCCGCCCAGGACAGCGGCACACTCTCCATCGCCACGACCCACACACAGGCGCGATATGTGTTGCCTGGCCCCGTTGCCAAGTTGCGCCAGGCGTACCCGAAGGTGAACATCGGGCTGCACCAGGGTTCGCCCGATCAGGTGGCCAAGATGCTGATGGAAGAAGTGGCCGAAATCGGGGTGGCCACCGAGTCGCTCAGCAACTACCCCGAGCTGATCACACTGCCTTGCTACGAATGGCAACACGTTCTTGTGCTCCCCTTTGACCATCCGCTGGCCAACCAGGAACGCATCACGCTGGAAGACCTGGCGCCCCTGCCGCTGATCACCTACCACCCCAGCTTCACTGGTCGTACCCGGATCGACCAGGCCTTCGCCCTGCGCCAGCTGCGGCCCAACATCGTGCTCGAAGCCATTGACTCCGACGTGATCAAGACCTACGTGAAACTGGGCATGGGCGTGGGCATCGTGGCCGAGATGGCCATGCAGGGGGACAACAACCCCACCACCGACCTGGTGGCCCGCCCTGTGGGTGCCTTGTTTGGCACCAATCTGGCCCGCGTGGCGTTCAAACGAGGCGCCTATTTGCGCCAGTTCGTGCTGCGTTTTGCCGAGCTGCTCAGCGACAGGCTCTCGCGCGACCTCATCTTGCGGGCCATGAGCGGCACGCCAGATGACTATGAGTTGTGACCCTCCCCCGGCGCCCTGCGTCGGCACACACCCGCTCGCACCATTTCTCTTTGACTTGACATGACCTCTCGCAAACCTGCGTTCACTCCTGCCGTGGCTTCCCGCTTGCCCCATGTGGGCACGACCATTTTTTCTGTCATGTCAGCACTGGCCGCTGAAACAGGCGCTGTGAACCTGGGTCAGGGGTTTCCAGACTTTGACTGCGATCCGGCACTGACCGACGCGGTGACCGCTGCGATGAAAGCTGGGCACAACCAGTACCCCCCCATGCCTGGCGTGCCGTCGCTGCGGCAGGCGATGGCCGACAAGATGTTGGCGCTGTACGGTTTGAAATGCGATCCGGCGAGTGAAATCACGGTGACCGCTGGCGCCACCCAAGCCATCCTGACGGCCATCCTGGCCGTCGTCCACCCGGGCGACGAAGTCATCGTGCTGGAGCCTTGCTACGACAGCTATGTGCCCAACATCGAACTGGCCGGCGGCGTGGTCGTTCGTGTGCCCCTTTCGCCCGGCAGTTTCCGCCCCGACTTCGCCGCCATCGCCGCGGCCATCACGCCGCGCACCCGCGCCCTCATCATCAACAGCCCGCACAACCCCAGCGGACAGACCTGGAGCAAGGCCGACATGTTGGCGCTGCAAGAGTTGCTGTCGCCCACCAACGTCTTGCTCATCAGCGACGAGGTCTACGAACACATGGTGTTCGACGGCGAGCCGCATCAGAGCGCCGCCCGCTTCCCTGGCCTGGCCGCGCGCGCTTTCATCGTGAGCAGTTTTGGCAAGACCTACCACGTGACCGGCTGGAAAGTGGGCACCGTGGTCGCGCCCGCGTCCTTGATGGCCGAGTTTCGCAAGGTGCACCAGTTCAACGTGTTCACCGTCAACACGCCCATGCAACATGCGCTGGCTGCCTACATGGCCAACCCCGCGCCCTACCGCGACTTGCCTGCGTTCTACCAGCGCAAACGCGACCTTTTCCGTGAAGGCCTGGCCCAGACCCGCTTTCGCATGCTCCCGGGCCAAGGCACGTATTTCCAATGCGTGGGCATCGAAAGCCTGGCCGTGCCCGAGCGCGACCTGCCCGAAGCCGATTTTTGCCAATGGCTCACCCGTGAAATCGGTGTGGCGGCAATCCCGCTCTCCGCGTTCTACGGCAGCGGGTTTGACCAAAAGGTGGTCCGTTTCTGCTTCGCCAAACGCGACGACACGCTGCAAGCGGCCCTCAGCCGCCTTGCCAAGCTGTGACATCGCTCACGCAAATGGCCCGTGCCATCACCATTTTGCGCAACCAGGGCTGTTTTCCTGCATCCATTCCTCGCAACCCAACGTAACTCAATTGCGGCCGTCACCGGTCGATAAGCCATGAGCACGTCAAGTGAAGGAATCTCCATGCCAGCCAAAACCGCCGCCTTTTCGACCACCACAGCCCAACGCGTCAAACGCATGGGCATCGCCAGCCTGGCCACCGCGGGCTTGATCTCAGCGCTGGCCGCACTCAGCCCGTCTGCCCATGCGGCCGCTGCCAAAGATGCCGTGATCGAGGCGGTGCAATTGCCGGCCTGGGTCGAACGCAACGGGCAGCGCCGCCCAGCCCAGCCGGGCGACAAACTGCTCGTGAACGACACGGCCGTCACGGCGGAAACCTCCCGCATGTTGCTGCGCCTGCCCGACCGCAGCACCATCAAGCTGGGGGAGAAAACCGAATTCCGCATCGAAACCCTGGCCACCCAGCAAAAGGGCATTGCGCAACCGACCCACACCCAGTCGGCGCTGCGCCTGATCACCGGCGTGTTCCGCTACGCCACCGACTACACCAGCAAAGCCCTGGGCAACACGCGCGACATCAGCCTGCAACTGACCACCGCCACGGTCGGTATTCGCGGCACCGACTTCTGGAGCATGACCGATGCCGAGCATGACGCGGTCTGCCTCTTCGAAGGCAGCGTGGCCGTGCAGCGCGAAAGCCACGAGGACATCCTTCTGGACAAACCCGGCGCCTTCTGGGTGATCCGCACCAACCAGCCCGAACAGGCTGCCGGCCAGGCATCGCCCGAAGCCCTGCAAAAGTTCATCGCCCAGGCCGAGCTCAAGCCTGGCAGTGGCGTCTTGCTCGAAGGCGGCCGTTGGCGCACGGTGGCGGGCTTGCTACCCACCGCCCGCGAAGCTGCTGAAATGCGCTCAAGACTGCAGGCCGCCGGTTACCCCGCTGACGTTCGCAGAAAGCTGGATCGCTTCGAGGTGCGCATCAACGAGTTCGCCACTGAAGCCGATGCCCAAGCCGTGCTCGAACGCCTGCAAGGCGATGCCAGCATGGGCGTGATTGCCGGACGGGTGGCGCTGGCCGCTCAATAGCGGGCCCCTGAGCGAAACCACGGCGGGCAGACAGCCCAACGCCTGAGGCGAGAATAGAGACTCGCGGTGCACCCGCGCTCAGGGAGTTCTCATGTTTTTGTCATTCAGCAGCCGCAATCGGCTGCGGCGCGCTTTCGTTCAGGTGCTGGCTGCTTCTGTGATGGCCACATCCACCTTGCTGTTTGCTGGTAACGACACGGCCGAAAGCCGGGGCTACCTCACGCCATCGGTCACCGGCGAGGGCTTCCATTTCTCGCACCTCGACTGGGAGATTGCCTGCGACAACACCCGCACTTGCCGAGCAGCCGGCTACTCCCCACAAGACGAAGATCTGAAGATCTCGGTTTTGCTCTCGCGCGTTGCAGGCCCTGGCACCCCAGTTCTGGGTGAACTCAAGATTGGGCAGTACGGGGATGACCCTGTGGTGGACAAACTGCCACCCGAATTCGACCTGGCGATGCAAATCAATGGTGGGCATGTCGCAACCATCCGGGTCAGAGACCTGCATGCCCAAATGTCAGCAGAAGCGGTCTCAGCCCTGCTCACGACGCTCGTGCGCAGCAGCCGCATTGCCTTTGTTCATGGTGACGATCGGTGGGATCTGTCCGATCGTGGTGCGACGGCGGCCTTGTTGAAGATGGACGAATTTCAGGGCCGCATTGGGACGCCCGGGGCCTTGGTGCGTTCAGGCAAGCAAAGCGAAAGCTCCGTTCGCCCCGCAGTGGCCATTCCGGTCGTCCATGCTCCCCGGCTGCCACCCCCGCAACCCGGCGACGACACCTTCACCATCCGCCACGGAACGGCACTTCTGGCCGCGCTTCGCGAATCCAGCGACTGTTCTGCACTCTCCGACAAGTGGCCGGGTACGCCACACCTTGAGGCGACAAGGCTGTCGAACACCCAGATGCTGGTTTCCTCACTCTGCTGGCTGGGCGCCTACAACTCGTCCACTGCCAGTTGGATTGTGCAAACAACGCCGCCCTTTCGACCACAACTGGTCAACGACCAGGCAAGCGATGTGTCAGCCGGATCGATGAGTGCAAGGCAGAAAGGCCGAGGACTCGGCGATTGCTGGTCCTTAGATGACTGGATCTGGAACGGCGAGGCCTTTGTGCATACCCACTCTTCCACGACCGGTATGTGCCGACTGATGGAACCCGGTGGCGCTTGGAACCTGCCCGTCTGGCTCACCCGCGTCGACGAACAGTAGCCATCTCAGGTGTCGCGCCAAGCCCAAGCCGGAAGGTCTCGAGAGCCCAGGCCTTAGGGCAGAGATCCTTTTCGCAAAAGCGCGCAACTCAGGAATTGAGTTGCGCCCAAGCCTTGTCCAGCCGCTTCAGGCTCACAGGCTGCGGCGTGCGCAACTCCTGCGCAAAGAAGCTCACCCGCAGCTCCTCCAGCAACCAGCGCACCTCTTGCAAGCGCGCGTCCTGCACACCTTTGCGCTCGGCCACCAGGCGCCAGAAGCGCTGATCCTGCGGGCGCAGTTCCGCCAGTTTGGCGGCGTCCCGCGCCGGGTCAGAGCGCGCCTTGTCGATGCGCGCCTGCACCGCTTTGAGGTAGCGCGGGAAGTGGTGCAACTGGGCGTAGGGCGTGGTCACCAGGAAGCGCTTGGGCACCAGGCGCTGCAGCTGCTGCGACACATCGTTGGCTCAGGTCGGCCGAGCCCTTGAAATCCTTGAGCTTGCGCGCCGCCGCGCCGTACTCCAGCAAGATCGAACCCGCGTGGCGCGCGATCTCGGTGGCGATCAGCGTGAGCCGCCCCCGCCCTTCGTCGATGCGCTTCTTGAACGCGATCTCGTCGGTCGGCAAAGGCTCGATCAGGAAGGCCCGGTCCAGCGCCAGTTCGATGATCTGGTTGCGCAGCTCTTCCTGCGTGCCGCCGCCGGCGCCGCTGTCCGTCTTGCCCACCTGCATGTAGGCCGCGGCCATGGTCTGCAGGCCAGGCAGGTTCTTCTCCAGGTACTTGAGCGCGTCCTTGATCTGCAGGGCGAACAGGCGCCGCAGGCCTTCGCGGTGTTTGGCCTGAGCGATTTCCGGTTCGTCAAACACCTCGATCGCCACCGCATCGCCCAGGTCGATCAGCGCCGGGAAGCCGATCAGCGTCTGGCCACCTTTGTTGATCTCCATCAGCTCCGGCAGTTCGCCAAAATCCCAGGTGGTGTGCTTCTGGCTGGCGTTGACAGGTGGCGGGCCAGCGGGCTTCTTGACCGCCATGCCTTTGCCTGCACCGGGTTTGGCCGCTGTTTTGGGCGCCTCGGGTTCGGCTGGTCCGGACCGCAAGGTCTCCAGCTTGATCGAAGCCAGTGCCTGAAACGCCCCGCGCGCCTGCCCGCCCAGCTCTGCCTTCAAGGCGCCCAGGTTGCGGCCCTGGCCGAGCTGGCGGCCGTGCTCGTCCACCACACGCAAATGCATGAAATGGTGGGGCGGGACCATGTCGACCTTGATGTCGTTGCGAACAATGTCCAGGCTGGTGGCATCGCGCACCAGCTTGAGCAAGGCGTCCATCAGGCTGCCGCCGCCGAACACCGCCGGGTCGGTCAGCGCAGCGGTGAACTTCTCGGCCGTGGCCGGCAGTGGCACCAGCCGCGAACGCGGCCGCTGGTGCAGCGTCTTGAGCAGCGCCTGCACCTTGTCTTTCAACATGCCCGGCACCAGCCATTCGCAACGCTCTTCGCTGACCTGATTCAGCGCAAAAATCGGCACCGAGACCGAAAGGCCATCGCGTGCGTCGCCCGGCTCATGCAGGTAGGCGCAAGCGCAGTCCACGCCGCCCAGCCGCAAGGTCTTGGGGAAGGCCTGCGTGGTGATGCCGGCCGCCTCGTGGCGCATCAGCTCTTCTTTGGTCAGCAGCAACAGCTTGGGGTTGAGCTTGTGCGCGTCTTTGTACCAGCGCTCGAAGCTCGCGCCGCTGAACACATCGGCCGGGATCTGCGCGTCGTAGAACGCAAAAATCAGCTCGTCGTCCACCAGCACGTCCTGCCGGCGCGACTTGTGCTCCAGCTCCATCACCTGTTTCACCAGCTTCTGGTTCGCGGCCAGGAAAGGCAGGCGGGTCTCCCACTCGCCGGCCACCAAGGCTTCGCGAATGAAAATTTCACGCGCGCCCGCCGGATCCACGCGGCCGTAGTCGGTGCGGCGGTTGTGGTACACCACCAGGCCGTACAGCGTGGCCCGCTCCAGCGCCGTGACCTGCGCGGCCTTCTTCTCCCAATGCGGGTCGAGCAACTGCTTCTTGATCAGGTGCGCCCCCACCTGCTCCAGCCATTGCGGCTCAATGGCCGCAATGCCCCGGCCGAACAGGCGCGTGGTTTCCACCAATTCGGCCGCCACAATCCAGCGCCCGGGCTTCTTGCTCAGGTTGGCGCCGGGGTGGCGGTAGAACTTGATGCCGCGCGCGCCCAGGTACCAGTCTTCCGCGTCGTTCTTCTGGCCGATGTTGCCCAGCAGACCCGACAGCATGGACAGGTGCAACTGCTCATAGCCGGCTGGCTGGGTGTTGATGACCCATTTGTGCTCGGCCACCACGGTGTGCAACTGCGAATGGATGTCGCGCCATTCGCGCAGCCGGCGCACGTTGATGTAGTTCTCGCGCAAGACGCTTTCGAACTGCCGGTGGCTCAGCTTGTGGTCTTTGCCGTGGCCACCTTTGCTGTCGTCCAGCCACTTCCAGAGCTTGAGCGTGCCGCTGAATTCGCTCTTCTCATCGTCAAACTTGGCGTGGGCCTGATCGGCCTGCGCCTGCTTCTCCAGCGGCCGGTCGCGCACGTCCTGCACGCTCAAGGCCGACGCGATCACCAGCGCCTCGTTCAGCGCACCGCGCTCCTTGGCTTCCAGCAGCATGCGGCCCACCTTGGGGTCCAGCGGCAGGCGAGAAAGCGTCTCGCCGATGCGGGTGATCTCGTTGTGGTCGTCCACCGCGCCCAGCTCGTTGAGCAACTGGTAGCCGTCCACGATGGCGCGCTTCTGCGGCGGCTCGATGAACGCAAAGTCTTCCACAGCGCCCAGGCGCAGCGCCTTCATGCGCAGGATCACGCCCGCCAGCGAACTGCGCAGAATTTCAGGGTCGGTGAAGCGCGGGCGGCTGTTGAACCCCGCCTCGTCGTACAGGCGGATCGCAATGCCATCGGCCACGCGGCCGCAACGGCCCGAGCGCTGGTTGGCCGCCGCCTGGCTGATGGGCTCCACCATCAGCTGCTCCACCTTCTGGCGGAAGCTGTAGCGCTTCACCCGCGCCGTGCCCGCGTCGATCACGTAGCGGATGCCGGGCACCGTCAGCGAGGTTTCCGCCACGTTGGTGGCCAGCACGATGCGCCGCCCGCTGTGGTCCTGAAAAATCCGGTCCTGCTCGGCCTGGCTCAGTCGGGCGAACAGCGGCAGGACCTCGGCGTTGCGGAACACCGGCTGGTGCGCTCAGGTGCTTGCGCAAATGGTCCGTCGCTTCTCTGATCTCCCGTTCGCCGGGCAAAAAAATCAGAATGTCACCGCCCTGGGGCGAACGCCACAACTCGTCCACGCCATCGGCAATGGCGGCGTTCAGGTCGTATTCGCGGCTTTCTTCAAACGGCCGGTAACGCACTTCCACCGGAAAGGTACGGCCGGACACCTGGATCACAGGCGCCGGCCCCTTCTTCGATTCAAAGTATTTGGCAAACCGGTCCGCATCGATGGTGGCCGACGTCACCACCACCTTCAAATCGGGCCGGCGCGGCAGCAACTGGCGCAGGTAGCCCAGCAGGAAATCGATGTTCAGGCTGCGCTCGTGGGCCTCGTCGATGATGATGGTGTCGTAGTTGCGCAGATCGGGGTCGGTCTGCGTCTCGGCCAGCAAGATGCCGTCGGTCATCAGCTTGACCGAAGCGTCTTTCGACAGCCGGTCCTGGAACCGCACCTTGTAGCCCACCACGTCGCCCAGCGGCGTCTTCAACTCTTCGGCAATGCGCTTGGCCACGCTGGACGCCGCAATGCGCCGCGGCTGCGTGTGGCCGATCAACTGCCCGCGCTGGCCCGGCTTGGCGTTGAGCTTGCCCCGCCCCATCAGCAGCGCGATCTTGGGCAACTGCGTGGTCTTGCCCGAGCCCGTCTCGCCACACACGATCACCACCTGGTTCTCGCGCATGGCCTTCTCGATCTCCTGCCGGCGGGCGGAGACGGGCAAGGACTCGGGAAACTCGATTTTCAGGGCGGCGGTGGTCAAGGAACAACTTCGGTCAAAATCAACAACCGACCATTATCCGTTCCTCGCCGCCACTTCACCCACGAGCCCCCTGCAGCAGCCCATGTCCAACGTCTTCAACTTCACCTTCGTCCCCTGGTTCCGCTCGGTGGCGCCCTACATCCACAAGCTGCGCGGCAGCACCGTGGTGGTGGGCATCGCCGGTGAAGCCATTGCGGCGGGCAAGCTGCCGTTGATCGCACAGGATCTGGCCCTGATCCAGAGCATGGGCGTGGAAATCGTGCTGGTGCACGGCTTTCGACCACAGGTGAACGAGCAGCTCAAGGCCAAGGGGCATGAGGCGAAGTACTCCCATGGCATGCGCATCACCGATTCGGTGGCGCTGGATTGTGCGCAAGAGGCCGCGGGTCAACTGCGCTACGAAATTGAGGCGGCTTTCAGCCAGGGCTTGCCGAACACGCCGATGGCGGGCGCCACGGTGCGCGTGATTTCGGGCAACTTTGTGACCGCGCGGCCGGTGGGCATCATGGACGGCGTGGACTTTCTGCACTCGGGTCTGGTGCGCAAGATCGACGCCGTGGGCATTCAACGCGGTCTGGACATGGGCGCGCTGGTCTTGCTCTCGCCGTTCGGCTTTTCGCCAACCGGCGAGGCGTTCAATTTGACGATGGAAGACGTGGCGACCTCGGTGGCTGTGGCCTTGCAGGCCGACAAACTGATGTTCCTGACCGAGGTCGACGGAATCCGGGTGGATGTGAACGACCCCGCCAGTGAAGTGGATACCGAGTTGCCGCTGGCGGACGCCAAGCGCATGGTCAAAGACTTGCCCAACGCGCTGCAACCCACCGACACGGCGTTTTACCTACAACATTGCATCCGCGCTTGCGAGGGTGGCGTGGAACGCAGCCATATCCTTCCTTTCGCAGTGGACGGCGTGTTGCTGCTGGAGATCTACACCCACGATGGCGTGGGCACCATGATCGTGGACGAGAAGCTGGAGAGCGTGCGCGAGGCGACCATGGACGACGTGAGCGCCATCGTGGCGCTGATCGAGCCGTTTGAGAAAGACGGCACCATGGTCAAACGTGACCGCACCGAGATCGAACGCGACGCGGGCTACTACACCATCATCGAACACGACGGTGTGATCTTCGGCTGCGCAGCGCTTTACCCTTACCCCGACGAACGCACCGGCGAAATGGCCGCGCTGACTGTGTCTCAAGACACGCAAAGCCAGGGCGACGGCGAACGGCTGCTCAAGCGCATCGAGACGCGGGCCAAGGCGCAAGGCCTGCAGAGTATTTTCGTGCTCACCACGCGCACCATGCACTGGTTCATCAAGCGCGGCTTCCAGCAGGTACCAGCCGACTGGCTGCCGGAATCGCGCAAGCGCAAGTACAACTGGGACCGCAAGAGTCAGGTGTTGATGAAAAAGCTGAGCTGAACGCCAGCTTCGGCCTTCGCCTCGTCCCGAGGGGCACAGACGATGCCATACGAATTACCCAACGGGGGGGATGCGGGCTTCGCGCGTGTCAAAGATACTGGGTTGAAGCAGATCCGCTGCCACCTGGATTGCCCTCCGACGGGGAATTATGAGTTGTGAGTTGTGGATTCGCGTTCCAATGTCTGGACCGTCCCCCATGCACCCCACACCACAACTCTCCCCCATGTTGCCATGAAACCAACGCGCATGGCCCTGATCACCATTTTCGGCTCGACCTTCCTGCAACTGGTGGCCGGGTTCATGCTGCTGCCGTGGTTGCTGTACCGGCTCAGTGAAAATGGCGTGTCGGTGGCGGTATCGGGGGCGCTCGCGGCCAGCAGCTGGATCGGCATTCTTCTGATCACCCCGCTGGCCAGTCGATTGGTCAAACGCGTTGGGCGCCAGCAGGCGCTGCGGCTCGCATCTTTATTGAGCACGGTCTCCGTGGCCGGCATCTTGCTGACATCTCGACTGGAGTGGTGGTTCGCGCTCGTCTTGCTGGAAAGCATTTCCGCAGGGCTTCGCTGGGTGGTCGGCGAAGCACTGGTCGTCGAACTCGCGCCCACTGGGCGGTGCGGCCGATGTGTGGGTTTGTACGAGACCATGGTCGGCTCGACTTTTTTCATGGGCCCGGTGCTGCTGAACTTGTTGGGCACAAGCAGTGTTGCCGTGCCATGGGTCGCGCTCATCATGACGGGCACGGCGCTTTGCCTCACCCATTGCTTGGGCAGCGTGCCCGGCTCTTCTCAGGCCATCACGCCCCACGATGTGGCACTGAGCGGCTTGCCAAATGCTGTCCGGCGCAACGCCGCCCTGGTGGTGATCGCCTTTGTGGGAGGCTTCTTCGAAGGCGGCGTGTCCACGGTACTGCCCATTTATGGGTTGAGCCTGGGGTTCGACGCGACGTTGTCGACCTGGCTGGTGGCCGCCAGCGGGTTGGCCAGCGCCGTTGTGATGCTCCCGGCGGGACTGCTGGTCGACCATATGAGCCTTCAGCGCAAACGCTCGGGCAATGAAAAAGCACCATCGGCCAGGGTGGTTTTGATGCGCTGGTGCACGGCGCTGGTGATGGGGCTCACCTTGGTCATGCCCTGGCTGTCAGGTTTGCCGTGGTTGGCGGTGGTGGTGGCGTTCGTGTGGGGCGGCGCTGGCGGCTGTCTTTACACGCTCACCGTGATCGATATCGGAGAGCGCGAATCCGGCGCAGCCCTCTTCGAAACCACCGCGGTGATGGTATTGGCGTACACCGTGGGTGCGGTTGTCGGACCGCTGCTGGGCGCAACGGCCATGCAATGGTGGAGCCTGCTCGGATTCCCCGCTTTGTTGCTCGCGGTTTCGGCGACGGGATGGTGGGCATTGACACACGCAAGCGTCATCCTCCCGGAACGAGCGCTCCAACCCATGGCACATTGATAAAAATCAAACCCGTTGAGACCCGAAGGTCCATACTGAAAGTTTGTTGATCCTTCCGTGAAAAGGCTTATGACCGAACGCACCACCAAGACCGCTCCCGCGTCCGCCCCCCCGATCTCAACGCCGGACGCCACCAAGCGCCCTGCGCGCAAAGCAGCCACCAAGACCGCAGCGCCTCGCAAGGCTCCCGCAAAAAAACAGGCAAGCGCTGAAAAACCACGCAGGGTGGTCCTGGGCGACACCATCGGAACCACAGAGCCGCAAAAACTGCGTCGCAACCGCGTGGGCCGATCGGTGGAGGCCCGTCAAGGCGCACAACTGGCCGCCGTGCGCGACATTCTTTCACGCAAGGAAAACTCCAAAGCCGAGAAAGCCGATTCATTGCGCGCGATTCTGGAAGGCGCTGCGCCGGATGACGCCAAGGCCATTCGCCAGTTGCTCAAAGGCCAGGCGAAAGCCACTGCGCGCGCCAAAGCCGAAGCGCTGGACCCCAACGAACAACTGGCCAAAGACTGGCGCAGCGGCGCCTACCCATACAAGAACCTGCTCTCGCGCCGCGTCTACGAGGCCAACAAATACCTGTTGCAAGTGGAGCTGCTCAAGCTTCAAGCCTGGGCCAAGGAAACGGGACAACGGATCGTGATTCTGTTTGAAGGCCGCGACGCGGCGGGCAAAGGGGGCACGATCAAGCGCGTGATGGAGCATCTGAATCCTCGGGGCGCAAGGGTGGTGGCGCTGGAAAAGCCCAGCGAAGAGGAGCGCGGCCAATGGTATTTCCAGCGCTATGTGAAACACCTGCCCACAGCGGGAGAAATCGTGCTGTTCGACCGCAGTTGGTACAACCGCGCCGGCGTCGAGCGGGTCATGGGCTTCTGCACCGACGAGGAATACACCGAATTCATGCGGCAGGCGCCCCAGTTTGAGCGTCAACTGGTGCGCAGCGGGATTCACCTGGTGAAGTTCTGGTTCTCAGTCAGTCGCGAAGAGCAGCGCCGTCGCTTCAAAGAGCGCAAGGCCCATCCACTCAAGCAATGGAAACTCAGCCCCATCGACCTGGCTTCACTGGACAAGTGGGGCGACTACACCAAGGCCAAAGAAGCCATGTTTTTTGAGACCGACACTGCCGACGCGCCCTGGACGGTCATCAAGAGCGATTGCAAAAAACGCGCGCGCCTGAACGCCATGCGCTACCTGCTGCAAAAACTCCCTTACACCAACAAGGAAGCCAAGAACATCGGCACGCTGGATTCGCTGATCGTGGGCCGGGCCCACGTGGTCTACGAGCGTGGTGAAAACCCGGGCGGCGTGGTGCTCTGACCTTCACACCCCCCAAAGAAGAAGCCGCCCTCGGGCGGCTTCTTCTTTGAACGCTGGCAAATCAAACGGCGTCGGCTGAAAGAGGTGCCCTCTTGGCCAGCAGAAGCACGGCGACCACCAAGATGCCACTGAAACAAATAAACGACCAATTGGCGATCGTGAGACCAAGAAAGCTCCAGTCCACCGCTGAACAGTCACCGCTGCCCTTGAAAATCATGGGAATCGCGCGCTTGAGTGGAAACGCCTCGATCATTCCGTAAAAATCGCGGCCGCAGCTCATGATTTCGGGTGGATTCCACTGCAGCAGACTTTGCCGAGCGGCCACAAAGGCGCCGAACCCGGCGATCACACCCATATTGACCAGACCGCCCGTCTGCCAAAAGCCCCGCGGTAAAAAAGCCGAAACGCCCGCCACCAGCGCCACCAGGATCAGCGCATAGCGTTGCACGATGCACATGGGGCAAGGCTCCAGGCCCACCACTTCCTGCAAATAAAAAATGCCAAAAGCCAACAGGGCGACACAGCCCACAGCGATCAAAGCCAGCCACTGGCGGGTAAGGGAAAACAGATTCATAGGAAGCGCGAGAACGGGTTTCGGTTAAGGGCCCACAGGGGCCAACCGGCATTGGAACACCAAACCTCAAAAGGGTTTCCCAAAGCAGGCAAAATTAGGGATTGTTTTCACGCCTCACAAGGAGTCTCCATGGCACGTACCGTCAACTGCATCAAACTCGGCAAGGAAGCCGAAGGCCTGGACTTCGCGCCCTACCCCGGCGAACTGGGCAAACGCATCTATGAAAACGTGAGCAAAGAAGCCTGGGCCGCCTGGCTCAAGCACCAGACCATGCTGCTCAACGAAAACCGCCTGAACCTGGCCGATGCCCGTGCCCGCCAATACCTCGCTCGCCAGATGGAAAAGCACTTTTTTGGTGAAGGTGCCGATGCCGCAGCCGGCTACGTGCCACCCGCAGCCTGATGCGCCTGTGGTGCCACCAGTGTGTGGATTGAGCAGCGCAGCTTGACGCGGGCCAAGTCCCCAATGCACTGGGTCTGCGCCCCGCCCTCCGCTATCCCACCTTGAACCCCGAACCTCGCCAGGCGCTGGTGATCGGTGCCGGCCTGGCCGGGGCCGCCACCTGTGCAGCCCTGACCCGAAAAGGCTGGCGTGTGACGCTGCTCGATGCGGCCGCTGGTCCGGCGCAAGCCGCGTCCGCCCTGCCCGTGGGCATGCTCAGTCCCCATGTGACCCGCTCGCCCACACCACTGTCGCGGTTGTGCGATCTGGGCGTGGCGGCCACACGGGCAGAACTGCTGAGGCTCGTGCCACAGGGGGCGGGCTGGCAGACTTGCGAGGTCGACAACCTGCAGCACGACCCCGGCCGCTGGCCTGCTGCCTTGGTGCGACCGGGCGCACTGGTTCAAGCCTGGCTGCACGAAAGCCTGACCACGGCGACATGCCATACCATTTGGAACGCCCGTGTGCATGCCCTGGCCAAGCGCACCAGCCGTTCGGGGGAAACGGTCTGGCAAGCCCTGGACAACCACAATCGGACGCTGGCCGAAGCGCCCAACGTGGTCGTGGCAGCGGCCTTTGGCGGTCATGGATTGCTGGCTCCCGAATGGGTCTGCGGCGAGTCTTGGCCACTTCGGCCTGTCAAAGGGCAGATGAGCCTGGGCGCACTCAGCGGCGAACCACTGGCCGATCGGCCGCAACGCCAGAGCGGCGTTTTCGTGCCCAGCTATGAAGACACCGGCCTGTCCCCGAACTGGCCCTCACGCATCTGGGCCATGGGCTCGACCTACGAACGCGGCAACAACACCACCCACACCACAGCCGAGTCCCATCACCGCAACGCAGAAAGCCTGGCAGCGATGCTGCCCGCAGCGGCTAACGCCATGCAGGAAGCCGAGGCCTGCGGTGCGTTGATGGGCTGGGCGCAGGTGCGCTGCGCGTCGTTGGACCGCCTCCCACTGGCTGGGGCGGTGCCCGAAGAGACTGCGCTCAAAGCGCTGATGGACAGTGCCGGGTTCCGGCGCGGGCGTGTGGCGCTGTCCGAAGTGCCGCGGCTGCCGGGCCTTTTCACGCTCAGCGCCCTGGGCTCGCGTGGCCTGACGCTGGCTTGGCCCATGGCTCAACTGCTGGCCCAGACCATGTCGGGCGAAGCGAGCGCGCTCGAGGCCGATCTGCAACGCGCCGTGGACCCGGCCAGATTCGCTTGGCGCCTGGCGCGCAAGCAACCCACAGCACCTGCGCTTTAGGGCCTGTTCACACTGTTTTCCCGAGTGCAAAAAGGGATGAAAACGGCCATGCGCCGCGTTTCGAAGCCGGGCTGGGGGGAGACCCCGGCTGCACCATCAGGCCCGGATGGCGCCGTGCGCATGGCCTCTTCTTTTTCCGCAATGCATTGTGGGAAAAATGGTGTGGGCGGGCCCTAGCGCAAACGCTCCATGCACTCGGCCAGTTTGTCTTGCTGAAGGGGAAGTCCCAGCAAGGCATTGACGCCCGCCTTCTGGGTTTCGCGGCGCACGAGGCGCTTGCTCCACCAGGCGGCCAATGGGCCTGCGTGCTCGGTGACGCCCAGCGTCATCGCCTGTGGGTGGCGATCGGCGAACAGACGCGCCAGCGCCCAGGCATCGAGAAGGGGGTCATCCATATTGAAGACGCCACAGCAGTACCGGTTGCGCCCAATCAGTTCAATGGCGTGATCGGTGATGTCGGTTTCGTCGAGTTCATTGACGCCAGCTGCGGCCAGGTGGGTCCTCAATACCAGCAGATCCTTGCCTTTGGCCCCCGCCAGCAGCGCGCGACGAGGTTCCGGCACGGGCTCGCCTGAATCCATAAAAAGGGGTTGGGGAATGCTGACGTCGAAATCCAGAAAGCCGGAGTCGGCCTGCTTGGCCGCGAAAACGGCATCCAGGTCGTGGACCACATCGGCCCACTGGATCGGTCTTTGCCAGACGCGCCAGGCGTGTGCGGGCGCATCGGAGCCGACCCAGATCAGGCGTTGACCGACCGGCATGGCCTTGGCATGGGACAACACCGCCTCGGCACTATCGCCATCCACCAGGGCCACCTCGGCGTTCATGAGCATGGGCGCACTCCCGCTGGTCGAAGGCACCCAGGGCGCATAGCTCACGTCCCGGTCCTTAGACAGGCGAAACACGGTGTTGAGCGCATGCCGCTCCACATCCGAAAACCCGACGACGTTTACATAGATACGCTGCTGCAGCATGGGCTGGATGTTAACGCCGGGGTCTGGGCCAGGCGCTCCGTGCACGCGCAGGTACGCACCTCGTTAACCCTCAGGTTGCCACTCTAAATTCCATCTGGATATATAGAAATATATATTTTGTATTTTGAGATATATGCGGTAAACCCTATATTTCCGGCATGCATGAAATCCCCATCGTCCTCGCCGGCTTCTTTGTTGGCTTCATCGTCGGCCTGACCGGCGTGGGCGGTGGCTCGCTCATGACCCCCATTCTGGTGTTCTTCTTTGGCGTCAAACCCTATCTGGCGGTCGGTACCGATCTGCTGTTTGCCGCCGTCACCAAAGGCAGCGGCACACTGAGTCTGGCCCGGCAGAAGCTGGTGCCCTGGCGCGTGGTTGGCCTGCTCAGCGCAGGCAGCATCCCGGCCGCGCTGGCAACCTTGGCGGTGCTGCACCATGCGGGCCCGGCCAGCGAAGGCGTGCAGTCGGTCATGACCCATACCCTGGGCATCGCGCTGCTGCTCACCGCCGCAGCCATGCTTTACAAAGCGGCACGGGGCAAGCAACTGCCTCGGACCCTGCAAGACCATGAAGTTGACGGCGCCAGCCGCGCCCGCCATTGGAGCCTGCCGGTGTTGTTTGGCGCGGTGATCGGTACGCTGGTCACACTCACCTCGGTGGGCGCGGGCGCCATCGGCGTCTCGGTGCTGCTGTTGCTGTTTCCCCTGCTGCCCCTGCCGCGCATCGTCGCCGCCGACATTGCCTACGCCGTGCCCCTCACCCTCGTCGCAGGCCTGGGCCACGCCAGCCTGGGCTCGGTCGACTGGCCACTGCTGGGCAAATTGCTGCTGGGCTCCCTGCCCGGCATCTGGCTGGGCACCCGCCTCATGCGCCACACGCCCGAGCGCCTTGTGCGCTCCCTTCTCTCGCTCCTGCTCGCCTATGCCGGCACGAAACTGATCGCCCTTTGATCGCTCCAGAAAAGAACCATGTACCAGTATTCCGACTTTGACCGCCAGTTCGTGCAGCAGCGCGCGGCGCAATTCCGCGACCAGCTCGAACGCCGCTTGAACGGCACGCTGCTCGAAGATGAATTCAAGCCCTTGCGCCTTCAGAACGGCTGGTACGTCCAGCGTTTCGCGCCCATGCTGCGCGTGGCCGTGCCCTATGGCGAGATCGCCAGCAACCAGCTGCGCGTGCTGGCCACAATCGCCCGCGACTACGACCACAAGGAGGAGCACGACATCTCCAACGCCGTGGTGGCCCTGGCCGATGTGCCCACCTTGCCGGACCGTTGCGCCCACTTCACGACGCGCTCCAACGTGCAATACAACTGGATCCCATTGAACCGGGCTGCCGATGTGATGGACCTCCTGGCCAGCGTCAACATGCACGGCATCCAGACCAGCGGCAACTGCATCCGCAACATCACCACCGACGCCCTCGCCGGCATCGCGGTGGACGAAGTGGCCGACCCCCGCCCTTTCGCGGAGATCATGCGCCAGTGGTCCACGCTGCACCCCGAGTTCGCCTTCCTGCCACGCAAGTTCAAGATCGCCATCACCGGCGCCCGCGAGGACCGCTCGGCCAGCGCGTGGCACGACGTGGGCCTGCGCCTGTTGCGCAATGTGGACGGCGACCTGGGCTTCCAGGTCCGCGTGGGCGGTGGCATGGGCCGCACGCCCATCATCGGCAGCGTGATCCGCGAGTTCCTGCCCTGGAACCAGATCCTGAACTACCTGGAAGCCATCGTCCGCGCCTACAACCGCTTTGGTCGCCGCGACAACAAATACAAGGCCCGCATCAAGATCCTGGTGAAGGCCGAAGGACAGAGCTTCACCGACCAGGTCGAAGCCGAATTCCGCGACATCGTTGAGAAAGACGGCGCCCCCCACACCATCACCCAGTCGGAACTCGACCGCGTGAGCGCGTTTTTTGTGGCGCCCGCGCTCAATTGCGATCGCAAGAGCGCCGACGCCAAGATCGCGCACATCCTCAAGGCCGCCGCCGAAGACGACGTGGAGTTCAGCCGCTGGCTGACGCAAAACGTCAAACCCCACCAGAACCCCGACCTGCGCGCGGTGACCCTGTCGTTCAAGCGGCTGGGCGCAGCGCCCGGCGATGCCTCGGCCGATCAGCTCGATCGCGCCGCCGATCTGGTCGACCGCTTCTCCGCCGGTGAGGCCCGCATCACCCACGAGCAAAACCTGTTGTTGCCCTGGGTGCGTTGCGACCAGCTCCCTGAGCTGTGGCGCGAAGCACGCCGCCTGGGTCTGGCCAAGCCCAACATCGGCCTGCTCAGCGACATGATCGCCTGCCCCGGCGGCGACTTCTGCGACCTGGCCAATGCCCGCTCGCTGCCCATTGCCAGCGCCCTGATGGCGCGCTACCAGGACCTCGACGAGCTGCACGACCTGGGCGAGATCGACCTGCACATCAGCGGCTGCATCAACTCCTGCGGCCACCACCACAGCGGCCACATCGGCATTCTGGGCGTCGACAAGGACGGCCAGGAGTGGTACCAGGTGACGCTGGGCGGATCGGACGGCACACGGCTGTCCGGCGAAGCCGTGCCTGGCAAAGTGATCGGCCCCTCGTTCGCCGCGGCCGAAGTCGCCGACGTGGTCGAAGCCTTGCTCGACACCTACCGCGAACACCGCAACGAGCGCGAAACCTTCATCAACACCTACAAACGCGTGGGCGCCGAGCCCTTCAAGACCGCCGCCAACGCCGTGCGCGTGGCCACCGCCCGCCCCACCGCCGCTGCCTGATTGCCATGACCCAACCCTTCCAACTCTTTCCCGCAGGCAGCCTGGACACCTCGGCCGAAGCACCCGGTGCGCTGGCCTTGCCCAACGATGCCGATCCCCGCGAGGCCGATCTGAGCGGTGTGACCACCGTGTTCCTGAACTTTCCCGTCCTTCAGCGATGGGCGTGCCTTCAGCCAGGCCTTCCTGCTGCGCCGGCGCCTGGGCTTCACCGGCGCGATCTGCGCTGTTGGCGACGTGCTGGTGGACCAGTTGCAACAAATGCAGCGCAGCGGGTTCACCCAGGCCGTGCTGCGCGCCGACCAGGACCTGCGCGGTCGCTGAGCGCCAGCTGGCCCGCTACACCGCCTTCTACCAAGGCGACGCTGTGGCCATCCACCCCCATTTCGCGACCGTCTGAACCCTGGAGACCCCACCATGAGCCACCCCCTCGACCTCGCGAAAATCAATGCCGACCTGGGCCGCGATGCACCCGGCCTCGTCAGCTGGGCCCTCGGCCTGGGCGAAACCACCATCGTCACCACCAACTTCCGCCCCTTCGAAGCGGTCATCCTCCACATGGTGACCCGCGTGAACCCGGATGTGCCCGTGGTCTGGATGGACAACGGCTACAACACCGAAGCCACCTACCGCTTCGCCGACGAAGTGACCCGCCAGCTCAAGCTGAACCTGCAGATCTACCTGCCGCGCCGTTCGCGCGCGCACCGCGAAGCGGTGGACGGCGCCAACGCCCGCGCTCGACGATCCGCGCCACGCCGCCTTCACCGAAGAGGTGAAGCTGGAGCCCTTCGCCCGCGCGCTGCGCGAGACGGCGCCCAAGGTCTGGTTCACCGCGCTGCGGGCCACCGACACCGCCGTGCGCGCCCAGATGGACCCGGTGAGCGTCAACCCCGACGGTCTGATCAAGGTTGCACCGTTGCTCCACTGGACCTCCAAAGAGCTGTACCACTACTGCGAGATCCACGGGCTGCCCAACAACTTCGACTACGTGGACCCGACCAAGGGCGAAGACAACCGCGAGTGCGGCCTGCACCTGGCCCACTGAACCGAAAGAACCGAGAACACCATGAACGCACGCATCGACACCGCCGCACTGCAGCCCGCCGAACACCAGCTCAGCAACGCCCACCTGGACGCGCTCGAGGAAGAAACCATCTTCATCCTGCGCGAGGTCGCGGCCGCCTTCGAGCGCCCCGCCCTGCTGTTTTCGGGCGGCAAGGACTCGCTGGTGATGCTGCGCTGCGCCGAAAAGGCCTTCGGCGTGGGCCGCATCCCCTATCCGCTGCTGATGATCGACACCGGCCACAACTTCCCTGAAGTCACCGCCTTCCGCGACCTGCGCGCGGCCGAGCTGCAGGCCGAGCTGATCGTGCGCAACGTGGAAGACTCGATGAAGCGCGGCACCGTGCGCCTGGCGCACCCCGAAGAGCCGCGCAACGCGCACCAGTCGGTGACGCTGCTCGAAGCCATCGAAGAATTCCGCTTCGACGCGCTGATCGGCGGCGCCCGCCGCGACGAAGAAAAGGCCCGCGCCAAGGAACGCATCTTTTCGCACCGCGACAGCTTCGGCCAGTGGCAACCCAAGGCCCAGCGCCCCGAGCTGTGGACCCTGTTCAACACCCGCCTGGCCCCCGGCGAACACTTCCGCGTGTTCCCGATCAGCAACTGGACCGAACTCGACGTCTGGCAATACATCGAGCGCGAGAACATCGCCCTGCCGTCGCTCTACTACTCGCACAAGCGCGACGTGGTCGACCGCCGCGGCCTGCTCGTGCCGGTGACGGAACTCACGCCCGCCAAAGACGGCGAAAAGGTCGAGAGCCGCGACGTGCGCTTTCGCACCCTGGGCGACGTCACCTGCACCTGCCCGGTCGAGAGCTCGGCGGCCACGCCGGAACAAATCGTGCTGGAAACCCTGACCGCCGAAGTCAGCGAACGCGGCTCCACCCGCATGGACGACAAGACCTCCGACGCTTCGATGGAGAAGCGCAAGAAAGACGGGTATTTTTGACGCCCCCCGCGCCGCGCCTGCGGCGCGTCACCCCCCACTGGGGGGCGGCGCTGGCGGACCGGCAAAGCCGGATCCGCGGCGCCCTGGGTTTTGACACCTCTTTGATCGAGTTTGATATGAACACCACTGTTTCCTCTCCTGCATCCACAGCCACCCGCCCCGCGCTGAAGTTCATCACCTGCGGTTCGGTGGACGATGGCAAGAGCACCCTGATCGGCCGTTTGCTGGTTGACAGCAAGGCCGTGCTGCAGGACCACCTCGCGGGCGTGCAGCGCCAGGGCGAGACCGATCTCGCCTTGTTGACCGACGGCCTGTCGGCCGAGCGCGAGCAAGGCATCACCATCGATGTGGCCTACCGCTACTTCAACACCGAAACCCGCAAATTCATCATCGGCGACGCGCCGGGCCATGAGCAATACACCCGCAACATGGTGACCGCCGCGTCCAGCGCCGACGCGGCCGTGGTGCTGGTCGACGCCACCAAGCTCGACTGGCGCAACGCCGACCTCAAGCTGCTGGCGCAAACCCGCCGCCACAGCCTGTTGCTCAAGCTCTTGCGCGTGCCGTCCATCGTTTTCGCGGTGAACAAGCTCGACGCGGTCGAGGACCCGACGCAGGCCTTCACCCACATCCGCAACGCCCTGACCGAGTTCGCCGCCACCGCCGGCCTGACCGTGACCGCCACCGTGCCCGTCTCCGCCCTCAAGGGCTGGAACGTGGTCGAGGCCGCGGCGGACGCGCAATGGTGCGGCTACAACGGCCCGACCTTGCTCGACTTGCTGGAGCACCTGCCGGTCACGCCGGCCGATGTGAGCTTGCCGGTGTCGTTCCCGGTGCAATGGGTGGAGAAGTTCTCCTCCTCGGCCGACACCAGCCAGGGACGCCGCGTTTTCTGGGGCCGTGTGGCCACCGGTGAAATGGCCGTGGGCCAGGCCGTGAAGGTCATGCCCAGCGGCCTGAGCGCGAACGTGGCCCAGGTGCTGGACCATGCGCGCAATCCGAAGTCGGTGGCCGCTGGCCACAGCGCCGGCATCGTGCTCGACCGCGAAGTCGATGTCTCGCGCGGCGACTGGCTGCTGGCCGCCGGTGGCGAGGGCGATACGCTGACCGCCGAGCGCGCCATCCGCGCCACCGTGGCCTGGCTCGACGACGAGCCGCTGGTCGCGGGCCGCGTGTACTGGGCACTGCACGGCCACCGCTGGGTCAAAGCCAAGGTGCAGCGCATCGTGCACAAGCTCGACATCCACACGCTGGCCGAAGAGGACGCCACCCAGCTGGAGCCCAACGCCATCGGCCACATCGAGCTGGCTTTGCAAGAACCGCTGGCCACGCGCCCCTTCGCCGAGTCCCGCGCGCTGGGATCGCTGGTGCTGGTCGATACCGCCAGCCACAAGACTGCAGGGGCATTGCTGGTGGCGCAATCGCCAACGCTGGGGTACTCAAAACCCCTAACAAATGTCAATGCCAAGGGCTTTAGGCGCCCTTGTCCTCTGGAAAACCCTAAAATTGGGGGTTTTATCGATTTGCCCAGAACAACACCATGACCCACGTCGTCACCGAATCCTGCATCCGCTGCAAATACACCGATTGCGTCGATGTCTGCCCCGTGGACTGTTTCCGCGAAGGCCCCAACTTCCTCACCATCGATCCCGATGAGTGCATCGATTGCGCCGTGTGCATTCCCGAGTGTCCCGTGAGCGCGATCTACGCGGAAGAAGATCTGCCCAAAGACCAGCTGCACATGACCAAGCTCAACGAAGAGCTGGCCCAATTGCCCGGCTGGAAAAGCATCACCAAGCGCAAAGAACCTTTGCCCGATGCAGAAGACTGGAAAGACAAAACGGGCAAGCTGCCTGAGCTCCTGCGCTAAGCAGCGCAAGATGGGCCTGAATCCGAACCCACACGTGATTGGCACCGCCACCGCAAGCGAGAGCCCGATCGAAACCGATGCCGTCATCGTCGGCGCAGGTCCTGTGGGCCTTTTTCAGGTTTTTGAGCTGGGACTGCTGGAAGTCAGGGCCCACGTGATTGACGCGCTGGCCTACCCTGGTGGCCAGCCCGTGGAGTTGTACCCCGACAAACCGATTTACGACATCCCGGCCATCCCCGTGTGCACCGGCCAGGAGCTCACCGATGCTTTGATGAAGCAGATTCAGCCCTTCGGCGCGACCTTCCATCTGGGCCAGGAAGTCACCACCGTTCAGAAGCAGGGAGATGGCCGCTTTTTCGTGCAAACGGCCAAGGGCACCCGGTTCCTCAGCAAAACCATCTTCATTGCGGCCGGTGTTGGCGCCTTCCAGCCACGCACGCTGAAGGTCGAAGGCCTGGAGAAATTCGAAGACTCGCAACTTTTTTACCGCGTGAAAGACCCGGCGGACTTTGCGCGCAAAAATCTCATCATCGTGGGCGGTGGCGACTCTGCCATTGACTGGGCGCTGAACTTCGCAGCAGACGGTCCGAACAAGGCTGAGAGCGTCATCCTGATCCACCGCCGCGACGGCTTCAAGGCCGCGCCCGCCAACGTGGCCCGAATGAGAGCGCTGTGTGATGCTCACGAGATGCAGTTCATCGTGGGCCAGATCACCGGCATCGAAGAGCGCGATGGCAGGCTCATGGGGGCCAAAGTCACAGGCTCGGATGGCGTCACACGCGTGGTCCCCATGGACGCTTTGTTGGTGTTTTTCGGCCTCTCGCCCAAGCTAGGCCCCATCGCCGAATGGAGCCTGGAGATCGAGCGCAAACAACTCGTGGTCGATACCGAAAAATTCTCCACCAACGTTCCCGGTATCTTCGCCGTGGGCGACATCAACACCTATCCTGGAAAAAAGAAACTCATCCTTTCCGGCTTCCATGAATGCGCTCTGGCCGCCTTCGGCGCCATGCCCATCATCTATCCAGAGAAGAAGGTGTTTTTGCAATACACCACCACCAGCCCCAAGCTGCACAAGGTGCTCGGCGTGGAGTCGCCCGTCTTCGACTGATCGCTTGAAGCGCTGCATCTTCAAAGCGATCAACGAGCAAGGGCAGATTTTTCTGAGTCGCTCTTAAAAATGGCCAAAAATGTCGCTATAATTTGAGGCTGTTCCCTGATAGCTCAGTTGGTAGAGCGACGGACTGTTAATCCGCAGGTCCCTGGTTCGAGTCCAGGTCGGGGAGCCACCCAATCCATACAAAAAGGCCTTCTTCGGAAGGCCTTTTTTGTTTCCTTTTGAACCTGGTTCGCTACCGAATCTGGCGATCAATTCGAACCTGTACCAACCGTGAACAAACTCCTCGCGCACCCGGCCCTTGCCATCGCGTTCTGGCTTGCGTGTGTTGCGGTCGCCACCTTGTCTCTGCTCCCGGTTGCGGAGCTTGCCACCGATCACAATGAACCTGTGGGACAAGGCGCAGCATGCAACAGGATTCTTTTGCCTCGGTGTGCTGGGATGGTTGGCCTACCCCCGCCAATCACTGCGCCTGTGCATCGGACTGCTCGTGTTCGGTGTGGTCATCGAAGTTGCGCAATCGGCCACCGGATGGCGCACCGGTGATGCCCTGGATTGGCTGGCCGACGCCGTGGGTGTCTTGCTCGCAGCCGTGGCCATGCGCCAGCTGGTCCCGTCAACGCCGTGATTGCTTGTTGCCACCTTGCGCCACAATCGCGACGTGAGCAACGCGAAAAACCTCCCCTATCTTCCCTGGCTGGAACCTGGCGACGCATTCCCGCACGTGTCGAGCGCCTGGAGCAATCAAGACCCTGCGCCAGGCTTGGTGGCCGCAGGGGGCGACTTGTCGGTGCCTACGCTGATCGAGGCCTACAGCCAAGGCATCTTTCCCTGGTTCAGCGCGGGCCAGCCGATTCTCTGGTGGAGTCCTGATCCCCGAACCGTACTGCGCCCCGAGGCGTTCCGACTGCACCGCTCTTTGCGCAAAACCCTGCGTCGGCTGCTGATTGATGGGCGGCTTGAGCTGCGTATGGACCACGACTTCGAGCGCGTGATTCGAGCGTGCGCCCGAACACCCCGAAAAGAACAGGACGGAACATGGATCGTCCCCGGCATGGTGTCGGCCTATACGGCGCTGCACCACGCCGGACTCGCCCACAGCGTGGAGACCTGGATCGATGGCGAGCTCGCGGGCGGCCTGTACGCTGTCTCGATCGGAAGCATGGTGTTCGGCGAATCCATGTTCAGCACCCGAACGGATGCGTCGAAGCTGGCATTGACGGGCCTGGTCGCCTTTGCTCAGGCACAACACCTCCCGCTCATCGACTGCCAGCAAAACACCGCCCACATGGCCACACTGGGCAGCGAAACCTACTCGCGTGCCAAATTTTGCGAACGCGTTCACTCGCTCGCAGTCCCCCCGTCACCCATGTGGAAATTCGACCCCGTATACTGGAATCACTTCTTTCCCGACGACAGTTTTTGAGCGTGACCCATCTCAAAGAACTACCGCTTCAAGCGTTGCAATTTTATGCAACGGCCCCCTACCCCTGCAGCTATCTGGCAGGCCAGCAGGCGCGCTCGCAAGTGGCCACGCCCAGCCACCTGATCCACAACGATGCCTACTCCGACCTCGTCAAACGCGGCTTTCGACGCAGTGGCATGTTCACCTACAGGCCCAACTGCGACGGTTGCCAGGCCTGTATCCCCCTCAGGGTTCCCGTTGCCAGCTTCCGACCCAACCGAAGCCAGCGCCGCTGCCTGAAAGACCACGCCCATCTGGAAACGCGGGTCCTCAATCTGTGTTTCGTACCTGCGCACTACCAACTCTATCTGAGATACCAGAACAGCCGCCACGCAGGGGGCGGCATGGACCAGGACAGCATCGACCAATACACCCAGTTCCTGCTGCAAAGCCGTGTCAATTCGCGGCTCATCGAATTCTGGGCACCGGCCAGCGACGATCAACCCGCGGCGTTGAAGATGGTGTCGATTGTCGATGTGATCAACGACGGCATTTCTGCGGTCTACACCTTTTACGAACCCGATGACGAAGCGAGCTACGGCACCTACAGCGTGCTGTGGCAAATCGAACAGGCCCGGGCACTCGGCTTGCCGAACATGTATCTGGGCTACTGGATCGAGCAAAGCGCCAAGATGCGCTACAAGGACCGTTTTCAGCCCTGTGAAAAGCTGATCCATGGCGTATGGACGCTGTCCGGCAGTCGCTGACCGCGTCAGGCCTGTCACGCCGCAATTTCATCTTGTAAAATTCTGGCAAACCCATTGCCACCATGACCAAACGATCCGACCTCCAGCCCACCACCCCGACTGTTCAGGTGATCGAACGCATGTTCAATCTGCTGGAGGTGCTGTCCTCGCGCGAAGATCCGGTGTCGCTCAAAGACATCGCCGAGAAAACCGGGCTGCATCCTTCCACTGCCCACCGCATCCTCAACGACCTCACAATCGGGCGTTTTGTCGACCGACCCGAAGCCGGCAGCTACCGGCTGGGTATGCGGCTGCTGGAACTGGGAAACTTGGTGAAAGCAAGACTGAGCGTGCGCGATGCTGCACTTGGGCCCATGCGGGAGTTGCACAAACTCATCCAACAACCGGTGAACCTGAGTGTGCGTCAGGGTGATGAGATCGTATATGTGGAGCGCGCGTACAGCGAACGCTCTGGCATGCAGGTGGTGCGGGCCATTGGTGGGCGTGCTCCACTGCACCTCACATCGGTGGGCAAGCTATTTCTAGCCGCCGACGAGAGCCCCAAAGTCCGTGCCTATGCCACCCGAACCGGCTTGCTGGGGAATACGCGCAACAGCCTGACCCAGCTTGCCATGCTGGAACGCGAACTGCAACAGTGTCGCCAGGTGGGTATGGCGCGGGACAACGAGGAGCTGGAGATGGGTGTGCGTTGCATGGCCGCCGGAATTTATGATGACCAGAACAAACTGGTGGCCGGTTTGTCCATTTCTGCGCCCGCAGACCGCATTGACGAAAACTGGGTACCCAAACTCCGCACGACCGCCGCCGATATCTCTGCGGCCTTGGGCTGCCCAGCACCAGGTCCCTCACCCGGCTACCGCTGATCAAACCAGTTTCAAGCAGAAAAACCAAAATGGCCCTTCGAGGGCCATTTCTTTTGGATCAGCTTTCAGAAGAAATCTTCAACCTTGAGGGCGTGCGGCACTGCGACGGTAACCTTGGGCTTCTACCCAATGGCGCACACGCTCGGCGTCCTGAGCACGGCTAGACCGACCAGAGGCATCCAGAAACACCATGATCAGCTGACGCCCAGAGACGTTGGCCTGCATCACCAGACAGCGACCCGCTTCAGAGATGTAGCCCGTTTTTTGCAAACCAATATCCCACTCAGGATTGCGAATCAGGCGGTTGGAATTGTTGTACTGCAAGGTGCGGTTGCCCAGATCCAGCTCATGGCTGGGCGAGGTCGACAGGTCGCGCAGAATCGGACGCTCATAGGCTGCGCTGACCAGCGTGGCCAGATCACGAGCGCTTGACTGGTTTTGGCTCATCAGTCCGGTCGGATCCACATAACGCGTGTCATTCATGCCCAGGTCACGCGCTTTCGCGTTCATCAAGCGGATGAAATGGGTCAAGCCGCCTGGGTAGGTTCGGCCCAAAGCGTGGGCAGCACGGTTCTCGCTGGACATCAAAGCCAGATGCATCAACTCGCCCCTGCTGGCTGTGGTGCCAACGGCCAGACGTGAACGGCTGTTCTTGACCGTGTCCACATCGTCACGGGTGATGGTGATCATCTCGTCCATCGGCAGATTCGCATCGGCCAAGACCAGACCGGTCATCAGTTTGGTCAACGAGGCAATTGGCAGCACCGCCGAATCATTTTTGCTGAACAACACCTCGCCAGTGAGCTGGTCCACAACCAAGGCCACGCTGGAATTCAAATCGAGCGCGTCATCGGAATTGCGCAAGCCCAAGCGCTCGCCTTTGGAAATTCGGGGGGTCATCGCAACGCGAACGAACGACGACTTGGTCCGGCTGGATGCCACCACGGTGCGGCCCTTGCCACCTTTGGCCATCACGCGCTTCTTGGCGGGAGAAGCACTCCGGGCCAAACGCTGCGCCTTGCGTTCCTGCGCACGGCTCAGTTTGGTGGATTTGCCTTTGGCGCTTTTGGCCACCAGTTCGCGTTTGGAGGATTTGCTGCGCTTCTTGTCGGCAAGCTGCTTGCCTGCGGTGCTTCGCTTAGCGGCAACGCTCTTTTTGCGATCAGAGGTCTTGCTTGCCGTCGTTTTCCCAGGAGCAACCTTGCCTTTGGCGGCTTGGGCCGCCATCGGCCAAACCAAAGCAACAGCCAGTAACGAACCCACGGCCCATTGCAACGAGATGGGTGTTTTGATTGCAAATAGTTTCATACGCCGCTCCAACCTTCAACAAGAGACTTTGACGAAGTATAGAGGATGTCAAAAAAACTAGCAATATCAAATGCTTGCAGCGACTTGTTCATTGATCGGTCGAAATGATGCGGCTTTTGACCACATCTCTCGCCTTCAATTGTTACAAATAGCCGCAAGTCATTGATTCAATTGAATTTATCCCTGTGCAGCCACCCGATCGACCTTGCTTTGCAATTTATTGAGTGCGCTCAAATAGGCCTTTGCAGATGCCACCACGATGTCTGGATCCGCGCCCACCCCGTTCACAATTCGTCCACCGTGTTGTAAACGAACCGTCACTTCGCCCTGGCTTTCGGTTGAACCGCTTGTGATGGCATTCACCGAATACAGCATCATTTCAGCCCCACTTTTGACATGGCTTTCGATGGCTTTGAGCGAGGCGTCGACAGGGCCGTTGCCGTCGGAGGACGCCTGGTGTTCCACGCCGTCAACCGTGAAAACCACCGCAGCATGGGGGCGCTCACCGGTCTCAGAGCGCTGCGACAGCGAAACCAGGCCGTACTGCTCTTTCTCGGCCGTCACGCTCTCGTCACTGCACAGCGCGAGAATGTCCTCGTCAAAGATCTCACTCTTGCGATCGGCCAGCTCTTTGAACGCCGCGAAAGCGGTGTTGATTTCGCTCTCCGACTCCATCTCAACCCCAAGGTCCTGCAGACGCTGCTTGAACGCATTGCGCCCGCTCAGCTTGCCCAGCACAATCTTGTTGGCGGACCAGCCCACATCTTCTGCCCGCATGATTTCGTAGGTATCGCGTGCCTTCAAAACACCGTCCTGGTGGATGCCGCTGGCGTGTGCAAAGGCATTCGCCCCCACCACCGCCTTGTTCGGCTGAACCACAAAACCCGTGGTCTGGCTGACCATGCGACTGGCCGGCACGATCTGCGTGGCGTCCACGCCGACATCAAGCTGAAAGTAGTCGCGACGGGTGCGCACAGCCATCACAATCTCTTCCAGCGAACAGTTGCCTGCGCGCTCGCCCAAGCCGTTGATGGTGCATTCCACTTGCCTTGCGCCGCCAATCTTCACGCCAGCCAGCGAGTTGGCCACGGCCATCCCGAGATCGTTGTGGCAATGCACCGACCAGATCGCCTTGTCTGAGTTGGGAATGCGCTCGCGCAAGGTGCGGATGAAATCACCATACAGCTCCGGAATTGCATAGCCTACGGTGTCGGGGATGTTGAGCGTGGTCGCGCCCTCCTTGATCACCGCTTCCAGCACGCGGCAAAGGAAGTCCATGTCGCTGCGGTAGCCGTCTTCCGGGCTGAACTCGATGTCGTCCACAAGGTTGCGCGCAAAGCGCACAGACTGCTTGGCCTGCTCAAACACCTCATCGGGTGTCATGCGCAGCTTCTTCTCCATATGCAGAGGACTGGTGGCGATAAAGGTGTGGATACGGGCGCTGTTGGCGCCTTTGAGCGCCTCGGCTGCGCGCGAAATATCGCGGTCGTTGGCGCGGGCCAGAGAGCACACCGTGGAGTCCTTGATGGTGTTGGCAATGGCCTGCACGCAATCGAAATCGCCGTTGGAGCTGGCTGCAAACCCGGCCTCGATCACGTCCACCTTGAGACGCTCCAACTGGCGAGCGATCCGCAGCTTTTCGTCTTTGGTCATGGACGCGCCGGGCGACTGCTCGCCATCGCGCAAGGTGGTATCAAAAATAATGAGCTTGTCGGTCATGTCACTCTCCGTGGGCTGCCTCGTGGGCAAAACTTAGAACAATCCGCAGAACAAAACAAAACGGCCCGCTGCGGATGCAAACGGGCCGTTGTGGTGAATCGCTCGCGCGTTACCAAGCATGCCCGTGACGGACACCCAGTAGTAGCGAGAACGAAATCTGTTTCATGGATGGCAATGTATCACATCAATGAACTGGCAACGATTGCCAGGGTGCATCGAATTCATTGAAGCCCGCTATTCGTGCAAGCCGCGCTCTTCAGGCTCGTCTGTGGAGGTGCTGATCAGGCTGGAGGGCCGACCCTTGGCTTTGCGCCAGATCAGCACGGCATAACCAGAGAGACCGTACACAACGAACAGGCCGAACAACACGGTCGGTGGATCAATGTTGATCACCGCTATGCCCAGGGCCACCAACACGATGGACGCAAACGGCACGCTGCGCTTCAGGCTCAAGTCTTTAAAGCTGTAGAACGGAACGTTGGTCACCATGGTCAAACCCGCGAACAACGTGATACCGAACATCACCCAGCGCAGAGAAGCAGGTGACAACCCCGCATCGGTTGCAAGCCAGATGAATCCGGCCACCATGGCCGCTGCCGCTGGCGAGGGCAATCCTTGAAAGTAGCGTTTGTCGACCACCGCTGTGTTCACGTTGAAGCGTGCGAGACGAAGCGCTGCACAAGCACAGTAGACGAACGCGGCGATCCAGCCCCAACGGCCCAGACCATTGAGCGTCCAGATGTAGGCCACCAAGGCTGGCGCAGCGCCAAACGAAACCATGTCTGACAATGAATCCATCTGTTCGCCAAAGGCGCTTTGGGTATTCGTCATCCGCGCCACGCGGCCATCAAGACTGTCGAGCACCATGGCCACAAAAATAGCAACGGTCGCAAGTTCGAACCTGCCGTTCATGGCCATCACGATGGCGTAGAAGCCGCCAAACAAGGCCGCGAGTGTGATCATGTTGGGCACCATGTAGATGCCCTTGGCCCGCTTGCGCACTTCGGGTGCAGGTGGATTCAATGCTTCTTCGTCTTGCATGCAAAGGTCTCTGTAGGTGCCAAACCGGGAACCGAACACAGGTCCGTCAGGTCTTTCACGATGCCTCAGTGTAAGCCAGAGGCAAGGACTGAAGCCAAAAAGCAAAGGCCACCGAAGTGGCCTTTGTCGCGTCGCAACAGCCAGCAAGCCCAGGCCTGCCGGCAAGTGACAACATCAGTTGCGGGTCTGGTCGACCAGCTTGTTCTTGGCGATCCAGGGCATCATGGCGCGCAGCTTGCCGCCCACCACTTCGATCTGGTGATCGGCGGTATTGCGACGGCGGGCGGTCATGCTGGGGTAGTTCAGCTGGCCTTCCTGGATGAACATCTTGGCGTAGTCACCGTTCTGGATGCGCTTGAGCGCGTTGCGCATGGCTTCGCGCGATTCCGCATTGATCACTTCTGGGCCGGTCACGTACTCGCCAAATTCGGCGTTGTTCGAGATCGAGTAGTTCATGTTGGCGATGCCGCCCTCATAGATCAGGTCAACAATCAGCTTCAACTCGTGCAGGCACTCGAAGTACGCCATTTCTGGCGCGTAACCGGCTTCTACCAGCGTCTCGAAACCCATCTTCACCAGCTCGACTGCGCCGCCGCACAACACGGCCTGCTCGCCGAACAGGTCGGTTTCGGTTTCTTCCTTGAAGTTGGTCTCGATGATGCCGGCCTTGCCGCCACCGTTGGCCATCGCATAGCTCAGGGCCAGATCACGGGCCTTGCCGGACTTGTCCTGGTGCACAGCCACAAGGTGGGGCACGCCACCACCTTGCGTATAGGTGTTGCGCACGGTGTGACCTGGGGCCTTGGGTGCGACCATCCACACATCCAGATCGGCGCGGGGCACAACCTGGTTGTAGTGAACGTTGAAACCATGGGCGAAGGCCAGGGAAGCGCCTTGCTTGATGTTGGGCGCCACGTTGTTGTTGTAAACCGAAGCGATGTTCTCGTCGGGCAACAGGATCATGACCACATCAGCGGCTTTCACTGCGTCATCGACTTCCATCACGGTCAGACCGGCCTTGACGACCTTGTCCCAGGAGGCGCCGCCTTTGCGCAGACCGACCACGACTTTCACGCCACTCTCGTTCAGGTTTTGGGCATGGGCGTGGCCTTGCGAGCCGTAACCGAGAATGGCAACCGTCTTGCCCTTGATCAGGCTCAGATCACAGTCTTTGTCGTAGAAAACTTTCATGGGGTACTCCAGTAAATAAAGGTTGTGTTGTCGTCCCGTTCGTCCTGAGCCTGTCGAAGGACTTCAGGTGCCGGCCGCGTTGACAGCCGGGCTTCGACAGGCTCAGCCCGAACGGGCAAAGGGCCGAGCCTTGAAAAATCAAACCCGCAGGATTCTCTCACCTCGGCCGATGCCGCAGGAACCGGTGCGAACCGTCTCCAAAATGGCCGCTCGGTCGATGGCCTCCAGGAAAGCGTCGTTCTTGCCTTGGTCACCAGTCAGTTCAATGGTGTAGCTCTTGTCGGTCACGTCAATCACGCGGCCGCGGAAGATGTCCGCCATGCGCTTCATCTCTTCGCGCTCCTTGCCCACTGCGCGAACCTTGACCAACATGAGCTCGCGCTCGGTGTAAGACCCCTCGGTCAGGTCCACCACTTTCACCACCTCAATGAGACGGTTCAGATGTTTGGTGATTTGTTCGATGGTCTCGTCAGAGCCTGCCGTGTGGATCGTCATGCGCGAGAGCGACGGATCTTCAGTGGGCGCCACGGTGAGTGATTCGATGTTGTAGCCACGGGCCGAAAACAGGCCCACGACGCGAGAAAGTGCACCCGCTTCGTTTTCGAGCAAGACGGCAATGATGTGTTTCATGATGAAAGGATTCCTCTTTTCTGAGCCCTCCCATGCGCACGGTAATGCGCAAGCTTGGCTGCAAATAGATTCGTCAAAGGGATGCCTGCGGCGCTTGAGCACCGCAGACGAAGGTTGGATGGTGGGCGCCGATCAGAGGTCTTCGGAACTCAAAATCATTTCATTGATGCCCTTGCCCGCCTTGACCATCGGGAACACGTTTTCGGTGGGGTCGGTGCGGAAGTCCATGAACACCGTGCGGTCCTTGAGCTTGCGCGCTTCGCGCAAGGCAGGCTCCACATCTTCCGGGCGTTCGATCAACATGCCGACATGGCCGTAGGCCTCGGCCAGCTTCACGAAATTGGGCAGCGCGTCCATGTAGCTGTGGCTGTAGCGGCCTTCGTAATCGAGCTCTTGCCACTGGCGAACCATGCCGAGGTACCGGTTGTTCAGCGCCATGATCTTGATGGGCGTGTTGTATTGCAGGCAGGTGGAGAGTTCCTGGATGCACATCTGCACCGAGCCTTCGCCCGTGACGCAAAACACTTCGCTCTCGGGCCTGGCCAGCTTGATGCCCATGGCGTAGGGAATGCCCACGCCCATGGTGCCCAGGCCGCCAGAATTGATCCAGCGGCGCGGCTCTTCAAAGCCGTAGTACTGCGCGGCCCACATCTGGTGTTGACCCACATCAGAAGTGACATAGGCGTCAGCGCCTTTGGTCAACTCGCACAGCGTCTGGATCACCTTTTGCGGCTTGATCACGCTGCCATCGCCCAGATCGAAGTCCAGGCATTTGGTTGCGCGCCAGCCCTCGATGGTGTCCCACCAACTGGCCAAAGCCGCTGGCTCCACCCGTGTGGTGGTCTCGCGCACCATATTGATCAACTCGGTCAACACGTCCTTCACATCGCCGACGATCGGAATGTCGACCTTCACACGCTTGGAGATGCTGGAAGGATCGATGTCGATGTGGATGATCTTGCGTTCGTTTTGCGCAAAGTGCTTGGGATTGCCGATCACGCGATCGTCAAAACGCGCGCCAACGGCGAGCAACACATCGCAATTTTGCATCGCGTTGTTGGCTTCCACCGTGCCGTGCATGCCCAGCATGCCCAGGAATTTCTTGTCAGAAGCGGGCGTAGCGCCCAAGCCCATCAGCGTGTTGGTGACGGGGTAGCCCAGCATGTCGGTCAGCGTGCGCAACTCCTGCACGGCATTGCCCAGCAACACGCCGCCGCCGGTGTAAATGTAGGGGCGCTTGGCCGTCAACAGCAATTGCAAAGCCTTGCGAATCTGACCGCCGTGGCCCTTTTTCACCGGGTTGTAAGAGCGCATGTGCACCGACTCGGGGTAACCCGTGTAAGGCACTTTGTTGAAGGAAACGTCTTTCGGAATGTCCACCACCACAGGGCCGGGCCGGCCGCTGCGCGCGATATGGAACGCCTTTTTCATCACCATGGCCATGTCGGCCGCATCCTTGACCAGGAAGTTGTGCTTGACGATGGGGCGGGTGATGCCGACGGTGTCACACTCCTGGAAGGCATCAAGGCCGATGGCGGCCGTGGGCACCTGGCCGGTCACGATCACCATGGGGATGCTGTCCATGTAAGCGGTGGCGATGCCGGTGATGGCATTGGTCACACCGGGGCCAGAGGTGACCAGGGCCACGCCCACTTCGCCAGTGGCTCGGGCATAGCCATCGGCCGCGTGCACAGCCGCCTGCTCATGGCGCACCAGCACGTGCTGAATCGTGTCTTGTTTGTAGAACGCGTCGTAAATGTGCAGAACCGCACCGCCGGGATAACCCCAGATGTACTTGACCCCTTCAGCCTGCAAAGACTTGACGAGGATTTCTGCGCCGCGGAGTTCTTGGGGGGCGGAGCCGGATGCGGCAGCCGCTGCTGAGGCCAGTTCGGCCTTGTTGATTTCCATGATGAACCTTTCGAGAATTTCTCTGACGAAATACCTTGGGTGCCTCTACGCCAACTCTCGTGAAGCGGTGTTGAGACTTAAGGCCAGAAGCCATGAGCGGACACATACCCCGCCGGACTTAGACCCGTTTGCCTGTTGAATTGCAACGCGCATTATCGCACTGCAACATGGAATCCCGAAACGCCTGCAACAGATAGCGCGCTTTTTTCACCCGATTTGCTGCGATGCGACAATCCTTGCAGCCGTTTTTCTTCAATTCCATGACACAACCCTCCCTCGCCACCCTCCCTCGACCAAGGCTTGATGGCGCCACCGTTGACCCGCCGCATGGCCTGTTGGCTTTATGAAGGCATGTTGATGTTTGGCGTGGTTTTCATCGCAGGCTGGCTGTTTTCGACACTCACCCAAACCCGCAACGCATTGGACAACCGCCACTGGCAACAAGCCTTTCTGTTCGTTGTCTTCGGCATCTACTTCGCCTGGTTCTGGTCCAAAGGGCAGACGCTGGCCATGAAAACCTGGCATATCAAGGTGGTCGATTGCCAGGGCAAGACGATCACGCAGGCACGCGCCTTGCTGCGCTACATGTTGAGTTGGCTGTGGTTTCTGCCGCCGCTGGCGGCGGGCTATCTGTTTCACCTCAATGGCGCGGAAATTGGTGTCATCACACTCGGCTGGATCGCCATCTGGGCCTTGCTCTCGCGCTTTCACGCCCTGCGCCAATTCCCGCACGACGCGTTGGCCGGCACGCGCCTGATCCACCACGTTGGAGCTCCCGCCAAAACCCGAAAGCCCCTGTTCAAAAAGTCATGACCCAACAAGAACCCACCGACGCGCAAAAGCACCGCTCCGGTCTTTCGCGCATGGCACACGCCTTCGGCTACTCCATGGCGGGCCTGCGCGCTGGCTGGGGCGAAACAGCCTTCCGCCAGGAAGCCATGGCAGCGATGGCCATGGTGCCGCTCGCTTTCTGGCTGGGCAATGGCTGGGTTGAAGTGGCGCTGCTGGCCGGTAGCGCCGTGATGGTGATGGTGGTGGAACTGCTCAACACCGGCATTGAATCGGCCATCGACCGCTTTGGCCCCGAATGGCATGAACTGTCCAAACGCGCCAAAGACATGGGCAGTGCCGCTGTACTGCTCAGCCTGATCGTATGCAGCGGCATATGGATTGCAGCCCTGTGGGCACGTTTCGGTTAAAAAAACATCCATGACCTCACCCAGCTTCTCCCTTTGCGTCTACTGCGGCTCCCGGCCGGGCAACAACCCTGCGTTCACCGAAGCCGCCATTCAGGTGGGCCAATGGATCGGTAAGCACGGCGGCCAGCTCGTCTATGGCGGTGGCCGCAACGGGCTCATGGGCACCGTGGCACAGGCCACGCTGGACGCGGGCGGCCGCGTGATCGGCATCATCCCCAAAGCACTGGTCGAAAAAGAGTGGGCCAACCACAGCTGCACCGAACTCATCGTCGTCGACACCATGCACGAGCGCAAGCGCCTCATGGCCGAACACGCCAATGCTTTCCTCGCCCTGCCGGGTGGCATCGGCACCTTTGAAGAATTCTTTGAGGTCTGGACCTGGCGCCAGCTGGGCTACCACGACAAACCCGTGGGCCTGCTCAATATCTCGGCGTACTACGACGGGCTGATGAGCTTCTTGAAGAACAGCGTCGAGCAGCAGTTCATGGGCGATTGGCAAATGGGCCTGATGCAGGTCGATGACATCGCCGAGCGTTTGTTGCCTGCGCTGATTCAAGCGGCCGGACTGGCACCCGAAGATCGGCTGGACGCCGTCTGACAGCCCAAAGAAAAACGCCACCGACTTGAGCAGCCGGTGGCGTTTTTCTTTGAGGGGATCAACGGAGGATCACACCGCCGATTCGTCTTCCTCACCGGTGCGAATGCGCACGACACGCTCCACAGCGGTCACGAAAATTTTCCCGTCGCCAATTTTGCCGGTATGCGCCGCTTTGACGATGGCGTCCACACACATCTCAACCTGCTCGGACTTCACCACCACTTCCAGCTTCACCTTCGGCAGAAAATCGACCACGTATTCGGCACCACGGTAAAGCTCGGTGTGGCCCTTTTGGCGGCCAAAACCCTTGACGTCGATGACCGTCAAACCGGTCACGCCCTGCTCTGCCAATGCTTCACGCACCTCTTCCAGCTTGAAAGGTTTGATGATGGCGGTGATCTGCTTCATGCGCGGGACTCCAAATGGGCGTAAAGCCAAAACTTTATCACGCGGCCTCCCTCATTGCTCAGCAGGACGCAACAATTCGGCGCTGTGTTGAAATCGCCGCCATGACCACGCCCGCCCTTCACCAACACACCCCCATCGCCGCCACCTTCCGGGGCGGCCACCTTGAAAACACCCACTACGGCTCCTTCGCCGTGGTCAACACCCAAGGCGAGCTGCTCGCCAGCGCAGGCGACATCGCTTCGCCCATGTTCACCCGCTCCTCGCTCAAGCCGTTCCAGGCCATGCCGCTGATCGCCAAGGCCGGCGACGCGCTGAACCTGAGCGACGAAGACATGGCCCTGCTTTGCGCCAGCCACAACGGCGAACCCATGCACACCGAGCGTGCCGCGGCCCTGCTGGCCAAGATCGGCGCCAGCGAGCGCGATCTGGCCTGCGGTTGCCACACGCCCTACTTTTATGCCGCCACCGGCCAGACGCCTCCGCCGGGCGGCAGCCTACACCCGACTGCAACACAACTGCTCGGGCAAACACACCGGCATGCTGCTGCTGGCCCATGCGCTGGGGCAGCCGCTCGGCGGCTACCTCGGCGTCGATCATCCGGTGCAGGCCGAGATTGCCCAAAGCGTGAGCCATTTCTGCGGCGTGCCGGCTGAACAACTCGTGCGCGGCATTGACGGTTGCAGCGCGCCCAACTACGCCATGCCCCTCACCGCGCTGGCCCTGGGTTTCGCGAAACTCACGCTGACCGAGCCCGATCCGGTCTACGGCAGCGCGCCCCACCGCGTGGCCCGCGCCATGAGCCGCCACCCCGAGCTGGTCAGCGGCAGGGGCCGCAACGATCTGGCGCTGATGACCGCCGGGCGCGGCGACTGGGTGAGCAAGGTCGGGGCCGATGGCGTGCAGGCCATCGCCAGCTTCAGCCGCGGCGTGGCCATCGCGGCCAAATGCAGCGACGGATCGTTGGTGCCCTTGATGGTGGCAATGGTGGATGCGCTGGATCAGCTGGGCTGGACCGACGCGGAGAGCCGTGCCGTGTTGGCCACCTTGTTGCCGCCGCCCATGAAAAACGCGGCAGGCATTGAGGTGGGCGAGATGCGCAGCGTCTTGCGGCTCAGCACAACCGCCGCCAACTGAATCTCGGCGCGGGCGCTGTATAGCGCGCAAGAGCTGGCATCTGCGCTTTCGGAAAAAAATTTCCAGCATCTGCATCCATTTGGCGATCTGCTGCGTAGTGAGATCAGGGCCCCTCAGTTTTGCATGGGGCACCCATCTGAAATCACGAAACAGGAGATCACACCATGGCACTCAAACAACAACTCTTCGCGATCGCCGGCTCGGGCCTGATCGGTCTGGCCATGTGGGCGCCCGCTGCCCACGCCGGCCACCTGAACCCGGTGCTGGAAACCCACCTCGTCGGCGTGGAAGAAGTCGCCAGCGATGCCGGCAAGAAAGGCATGATGGCCGGCGATGCCAACGCCCGTGGTCGCGCCACCGTTTTCGGCATCGACGGCGAAGCCAACGTCAATACCCTCTGCTACGCCATCGTTGTCGAAGGCCAGCTCGCCGAATTGACCCAGGCGCCCGGCAACGGCCGCGCAGCCCACATCCACGAAGGCGCTCGCGGCAGCAACGGCCCCGTGGTCGCCAACCTCGCCTGGCCGCAAAACGGCCAAGCCGGCGACTGCATCAGCGAAGCCACCGACGGCAAATTCCCCACCAAAGAAGCCGGCATCGTGCAGCGCATCCTGAAGAATCCGCAGAACTTCTACATCAACCTGCACAACAGCGCGTTTCCGGCGGGTGCCATCCGGGGGCAGTTGGCTGAAACGGCGCACGTTCACTGAACGTCAATGCCAATAGGGGTGGCCGCCGCCAAGGGCTGCATAGATGCGGGCCTTGCCGGCCGTTTTGGTTCGCAACCCTTAGCAATAGATCGAGGGCTCTAAGCACTCACCCATTGGCAACGTAGCAGGCAATAGGCTGAGCAAATGTCACCCGATCAAGCAAATTGCTTGGGCGCGCCTTTCAGCGACCTAAGTAGCGGAACCACGAGTTGCTGGCGCTCCTTGGTCAGTTGACGGAACGCGGCCAACTTGCAACTCCTCGACAGGGAATGATTCACCTCTAGTTGGAGCTCCGAGGAGCTGCTCGAGACCAACACCAAGCGTTGCTGCGAGCTTGAACAGCACGTCGCCTCGAATATTGGCTCGGGTGCCTTGTTCCCAATTGCTCACCGCGCCGTTCGTGACACCAACAAGTGAGGCCAACTCCTGTTGCGCCAGGCCCTTTTCAGTGCGCAGCTGTTCGGATCGTCTCGGCCAAGGTGCTCGTTGATTGAGTCATGGTTCTTCAAAGTTCGGAGTCAACAACTTGACGTTCAGTATTTCAAAGATTCGGTATCTGAACACCATCTGGCTTGTCAGGACAAAGCAACGGCACAAAGACCCATTCAAGCCCGGTACTTGCTCGTGATCGGGTACCGCCAGTCCCGCCCAAACCCCCGGTGCGTCACGCGAATGCCCACCGGCGATTGCCGGCGCTTGTATTCGTTGATGCGAATCAAACGCACCACCTTGTCCACATCGGCCTTCTCATAGCCATCGGCCACGATCTGGGCCGGGCTTTCGTCGTTTTCCATGTAGCGCGAAATGATGGCGTCGAGCACTTCGTATTCGGGCAGGCTGTCCTGGTCTTTCTGGTCGGCGCGCAGCTCGGCGCTGGGTGGGCGCGTGATGATGCGCTCGGGAATGGGGTTCGCCCCTGTGCGGTAGGGGTCGTGCTGGTTGCGCCAGTTGGCCAGGCGGAACACCAGCGTTTTCGCCACGTCTTTGATCACCGCGAAACCGCCCGCCATGTCGCCGTACAAGGTGCAATAGCCGGTGGCCATTTCGCTCTTGTTGCCGGTGGTGAGCACGATGCCGCCGAACTTGTTGGACAGCGCCATCAGCAGCGTGCCGCGGATGCGGGCCTGCAGGTTTTCCTCAGTGGTGTCCTCGGGCAGCCCCGCGAACTCGCTGGCCAGGCTGGATTTGAAGGCTTCGAAATGCGGCTTGATGTCGATTTCGTCGTAGCGCACGCCCAGCCGCTCGGCCATGTCGCGCGCATCGATCCAGGAAATATCGGCCGTGTAGGGAGACGGCATCATCACCGTTCGCACCCGGTCTTTGCCCAGCGCATCGACTGCAATAGCAAGCACGAGGGCAGAGTCGATACCGCCGGAGAGGCCGAGCAACACCGAGGGAAAGCCGTTTTTGCCGATGTAGTCGCGCACGCCCAGGACCAGCGCATGCCACAGATCGGCCTCCTGGCTGTGCGCCCGGTCCATCGCCGCTTCCACGGTCCAGCCCTGGGGGGTTCGGGTCAACAACGCGTCAAACTGGGTTTCTTCGAAGCTGATGGCGCGGCCCAGCAATTGGCCATCGGCCCCCAGAACAAAGCTTCGGCCCTCGAAAACGATCTCATCTTGCCCGCCCACCATGTGGGCATAGACCATGGGCAGACCCACGGCGAGCACGCGCTCACGCATGGTCACTTCGCGCTCGTCGCCTTTGCCCGTGTGAAACGGCGAAGCATTGATCACTGCCAGCAAGTCAGCGCCGGCGACCTTGAGGTCGGCAGCCGGTGCATCGAACCAGGCGTCTTCGCAAATCAGAATGCCCACGCGAACCGTCTCGCCATCGCTGCCCAACACGTCCACCACGCAGGGCTGATCGCCGGGCACGAAGTACCGCCGCTCGTCGAACACCTGGTAATTGGGCAGCTCACGTTTGGCATAGGTTTGCGTCACTTTGCCGCTGACCACGACACTGGCGGCGTTGAACAGCGCCGACACCGACACGCTGCGCTCTCGCCGCCCGGCACCCGTCACATGGCGCGCCGGATGACCCACGACGATCGTCAGGCCATTCAACGCTGCCGTCTCGTCACACACGGTTTTCAAGGCATCATCACAGGCATCGAGAAACGCGGGGCGCAAAAACAGGTCCTCGGCGGCGTAACCGCAGATCGCCAGCTCAGGCGTGAGAAGCAATTGCGCGCCGCTTGCGTGGGCCTTGCGCGCAGCATCGATGATCTTTCGGGCATTGCCCGCCATGTCGCCCACGGTGAAATTGAACTGGGCCACACTTACTTTGAGCGTCATGAAATCGGCAGTCTTGGCAAATATCGAATGGGCGAGCGCAACGCCTGGGCCACTGGAATCGCCAGCGAAAACGCTGTGGCGAATGGGTCGTCAGAGGGCGCTCGGATGAGTGCGTCGAATTATGTCACCCGGGTTTTGAACGCGCCCGGTGAGGTGGGCGCCGAGGCCTGGAACGCCTTGCTGGCGCTGGAGGCCGACCCGAGCCCCTTCATGCGCCACGAATACCTGGCCGCCATGCACAGTTCGGGCGCTGCCGTGGCCGCCACCGGCTGGCAGGCGCAATTCGTCACCCTCTGGCAAGGCGAGGAACTGGTGGCGGCCTGCCCGATGTACCTCAAGCGCCATTCCTACGGCGAATACGTGTTCGACTGGGCCTGGGCCAACGCCTACGAACAGCATGGCATGGGCTATTACCCCAAAGCCCTGGTCGCCGTGCCATTCACGCCCGTACCGGGTGCGCGGCTGTTGGCTCGCGACGCCACAGCCCGCGAGGCACTGGTGCAGTGCGCTGATTGAACACGCCAGCGCGGAAGACCTCTCTTCGCTGCACCTGCTGTTTGCCCAGCCCCACGACATCGCCGCCTGCGAAGCCGCTGGCCTGATGCTGCGCCACACAGTGCAATTCCATTGGTCGGGTCTGGATGCCTCAGGGCAGCCGTATCGCGACTTCGACCAGTTCCTGGCCAGCCTGCAACAGGAAAAGCGCAAGAAGATTCGCCAGGAACGCCGCAAGGTGGCTGAGGCTGGTGTCAGCTTCCGGTGGGTGCGCGGAACCGATATCACCCCGGGCGACTGGTCGTTTTTCTACCGCTGCTACGAGCGCACCTACCTGGAACATGGCAACGCGCCCTACCTCAGCCCGGCCTTTTTCGAACGCATGGCCCAGGACATGCCGGAGAACTGGCTGCTTTTCATCGCCGAGCGCGAAGGCCGGCCCATGGCCTGCAGCCTGATCGGCCTGGACGCCGCGCGCGGCGTGGCCTACGGCCGCTACTGGGGTGCGCTGGAGCGCGTGGATTGCCTGCACTTTGAAGCTTGCTACTACCAGCCGCTGGCATGGTGCATCGACCATGGCTTTCAGCGATTCGAAGGCGGTGCCCAGGGTGAACACAAAATGGCGCGGGCCCTCATGCCGGTCAAAACCAGCAGCGCCCATTGGCTGGCCCACCCGGCCTTTGCCGATGCTGTGGACCGCTTTTTGCAGCGAGAGGGCGAAGGCATTGGGCAATACCTTGAACACCTCAGCCAGCGCAACCCCATGCGCCGCGCACAGCTTGCAAGCTCCACCGCTCAACTGCCGCACAATGATGGCCAAACCTGACCTGCGCTGCCCGCGCCTTGTGACCATCGACCGAGAGCCCACCGGCGGCGTTCACTCCGACGCAAACCCGATCGGTGAGCGTTGGGCGTTTGGGTGGCCTGCCGCTGATGGCGGGTCAATAAGTGGCGTATTTCACGCACAAACTTGATTCCGATCGAGTCAGTTTGTATTCATAAGTTACAAAATTGTTACAATCCGCCCCCATGGACGCGACCGACGCCTTTTTCACCCAGACCATTGTGGGCGCCCCGCTCACGGTCATGATGGGGCGTCGGCTTCGCGCCAACGACAGCAGCCTTCAAGGCCTTGAAATCGACCTCCCCACCGGCGAGCGTCGCCTGACCAGCATGTGGCACGACTGGTTCGTTCTGAGCCACGCCGACGACACGCCAGGCAGCATCCGCAAACGCCCCGGCCTTCTGCGCCGCAAGCTTGAGCGCCACGCCCTGTGGCTCGCCATACTGGGGCTGGCCTCGCTGGCAATCACCGCTGCCTATTGGGGGGTCCTGCAATGGAGCTGAAAACACCCCAGGACACGCTGACGCTCGACCCCATTGCGATGAACGTGGTCAGCCGTGTGGCGGCGGGCAGCCACCTCAGTGGCGAGCACTTCTTCGAAGGTGGGCTGCTGGTTCAGGGCGAAATTTCGGGCCAATTGAGGGTCAACGGCCGGCTGATCATCTGGACGGGCGGCGTGGTCCGTGGGCGCATCCGCGTCATGGGTGACCTCTACATCTTTGGCCGCCTGGGCGATGCGGGCGGCGGCCCTCAAGACACCAGCCTGGAATGCACAGGCATGGCCTATGTCTCCAAAACCGGCATCTCCACTGGCACGCTCATGGCCAGACGGTTGCAACTTTATGAAGGCGCCGACTTGCAGGGCCCGTTCAAGACACTCAAACTCGTGGACAACCTTCCGGTGTTGCATGATGTGCATACCGAATCCCGTTGACCCTTTTTTTGAGTGAACTGCCCATGAAAGCGCATCGCCGCAACAACACTCACCGACCAGCCGACAAGAAACCAGAGAGCCAGCCGATGGAGAACCAAGACCAATACCCCAACCAAGACCCCTTCAATGCCCCCGATGGGGACAACGGATTTGTCCCGGACAACACCAACGACAGCAGCAACCAGGCCCTGGAGGTCGATGTGGGCAAACCCATGCCACCAACCAAGGCGGCGCACATGCCGCTGCTGCAGTCTGGCTCAGGCAATGAGGCGCCAGTTGAGCTGCCCGATGGCAGCCCGTTGCGCAGCATGGTGGCCGAGGGTATGCATTTTGTTGGCAACGCCCAGTTGTGCGGCCCCTGCAGCGTGGCCGGTCAGGTTGAGGGCAACCTCACCCAGGCGCCAGGCGCCGTGGTCGCCGTGGTGGTCACGGAAACCGGGCGTGTCAAAGGCGACATCACGGCGAGAAAAATCTCTGTGATGGGTCACACCGATGGCATCCTCGACTCGGGCGAAGGTGAAGTGGCCTTGCACGATACCGCCAGTGTTCACGGACTCGTTCGCTACGGACGAATCCAGGTCAACGGCGCCGATTTGAACGCCACGCTGGAACGCGTGAACGTGAAGAAGCCTGGGGCCTGACCACCGTCCATGCCGTGGCACGACGCCGCCCAAGCCCAACCACCTCGCCCGGCCACTCCCGTGCCGGGGGGGGAAAGCGTGCGCCTGGCCGCTTTACAAGCCACATGGAAGCGCGATCGACAGGTGGCGCGACGGCGGCTGTGGTGGCGCTGGACGGTGTGGGGGGCACAGCGCTACGCGTTGCCAGTTGCGGCGGGATTGAGCGTGATCGCCGGACTGTGGTTTGCCGTCAGCGCAACCATGGCCTGGCTGGAAGCGCCCGGTCCGGCCAATCAACCGGTGGCCTCAGAACCTGCCCAGAATTCGCCAGCGACTGCATCGCTCGATACCCCAACCCCCACGCCCGACAGCCCGGCACTGCCCTTCACGTCATTGCCTCCCAAGGCTGTGGTCACGCCTTCGGGTATGACCTTGGCATTCGAAATCAACTTGACCGACCCGACCCTCCGAAACAACGGGTCAAACCAAAGCCCTGTATCCTCCGCAGCGTTGTCTGACGCTGCCAAGATCCCGAACCCTCAACTGATATCCGAAAACTGGTTGCACAGCAAGGAGCCTTGACCCCATGAGCCAAAACCCGACCTCTACCCGCCTCGTACCCGCCGAGCGCCTCTCCGCCATCACCAGCCTGATCGCCGAAGGCGCCGTGTTTGAGGGCAACTTCCACACCACCCGCGACCAGGGCATCAAGGTTGATGGCCTGCTCAAAGGCAACATCACCTTTGAAACCGGCGGCACCTTGCACGTCGGCGCCACAGGCGTGATCGAAAACACCCGTCTGGAAGCCGACTACGTCTTCATTGAAGGCAAAGTCACCGGAACCGTGATCGCGCGCAAAGCTCTGGAAATCACGGGCTCAGCCACATTGCTGGGCGATGCCAGCTACGACGAACTGATCGACATGCACCCCCGTGCACGCGTTCGCGGCAAGATCGAATACCGCGGTGATATCGACGCGGAACAAAGCTGACCGTTTCGCCTACCAACCGCCCAAACAAAAGGCCTGCGCGGAATCTCCGCGCAGGCCTTTTTCAGTCTGTTGATCAACGCGCCGTCTGGCGCGCCAACCTGATCCATCAGCCGTTCTTGGCTTTGTCAGCGTTGTAGGCCGCGATACCGTCGGTGATTTCCTTGATGGCGGCATCTTTGCCCTCCCAGCCAAGAATCTTCACCCATTTGCCTGGCTCCAGATCTTTGTAGTGCTCAAAGAAATGCTGAATCGTGTTCAGGCGCATGGGGTTCAGGTCTTCGGGCTTTTGCCACTGCGTGTAAATCGACAGAATTTTGTCGATCGGCACAGCCAGCACTTTACCGTCCACACCAGCTTCGTCCTCCATCATCAGGATGCCAATCGGACGGCAAGGCACGACCACCCCGGGGATCAGTGGCACGGGCGTGATCACCAACACGTCCACCGGGTCACCGTCGCCCGACAGCGTCTGCGGCACATAGCCGTAGTTGGTCGGGTAATGCATGGCCGTGCTCATGAAACGGTCGACAAAGATTGCACCGGTCTCCTTGTCCACTTCGTATTTGATCGGGTCCGCATTCATCGGGATTTCGATGACCACGTTGAAGGCTTCAGGCGCGTTCTTGCCGGGGGTGACGTTGTCGAGAGACATGGGCTTTTCTGAAAGTTGATTGAAAAAAAGCGGATCGAACTGCCAGTGCATACCGACAGGAACCATCTGACGCGGCGCAACCGGACGATGCGCGTGCTGGGATTTACCCTGATTTTACTGATTCCTGGCTTACTTACCCGCTACAGGGTCTGCCCAAGCGCAGCAATACAGGCTAAATTGGTGGCGTTGGCCAATCACCCTGCTTCGTTGCGATTTCATCGCACGGGTTCGGGACTCGAGGAAGCAACGCAGCGGGGGCAGACTCCAGGCGTTGTCCCCTCCAAGTCGAACAAAGCAGGAGAAATTTCTATGACTGGACAATCTGCGCTGATTTTTGCGCTCGTGTGTGGACTCATCGCCGTGGCCTACGGCTTCTGGTCCCGAAGTTGGATCCTTTCCCAGGACGCGGGCAATGCCCGGATGCAGGAAATCGCCGGGGCCATTCAAACTGGCGCAGCGGCCTACCTGGCGAGGCAATACAAGACGATCGGCATCGTGGGGGTGGTTTTGGCCATCTTGATTGCGGTCTTTCTGGATGTGCAAACGGGTGTCGGTTTCGTGCTCGGCGCGGTGCTCTCGGGCGCCTGCGGCTTCATCGGCATGAACGTCTCGGTGCGAGCCAACGTGCGCACCGCACAAGCCGCCACCAAAGGCATTGGCCCGGCACTCGATGTGGCGTTTCGCGGTGGTGCCATCACAGGCATGCTGGTGGTCGGCCTGGGCCTGCTGGGCGTGGCGGGCTTTTTCTGGTACCTGCTGGGCACCGGTCCATCGGGCACGGGCGCCGAGCTGGCCAAGCTGCTCAACCCCCTGATCGGCTTTGCCTTCGGCTCCTCGCTGATTTCGATCTTCGCCCGCCTGGGCGGTGGCATCTTCACCAAGGGCGCTGACGTCGGCGCCGACCTGGTGGGCAAGGTCGAAGCCGGCATTCCTGAAGACGACCCGCGCAACCCGGCGGTGATCGCTGACAACGTGGGCGACAACGTGGGCGACTGCGCCGGCATGGCCGCCGACCTGTTCGAAACCTACGCGGTGACCCTGATCGCCACCATGGTGCTGGGCGCCCTGATGGTGCACTCGGCCTCAATGCAAGCGGCGCTCTACCCGCTCGTGCTGGGCGGTGTATCCATCATCGCCTCCATCATCGGCTGCTTTTTCGTCAAGGCCAGTCCGGGCATGAAAAACGTGATGCCTGCCCTCTACAAAGGTCTGGCCATCGCGGGCGTGCTCTCGTTGATCGCCTTTTACTTCGTCACCACGGCAGTCATGCCCGACAACGCCATCAGCGAAACCGGCAGCCACATGCGACTCTTTGGCGCCTGCGCCGTCGGCCTGGTCTTGACGGCTGCGCTGGTGTGGATCACCGAGTTCTACACCGGCACGCAGTACTCCCCCGTGCAACACATCGCGCAAGCATCCACTACAGGCCATGGCACCAACATCATTGCCGGCCTGGGTGTCTCCATGCGTTCCACCGCCTGGCCAGTGCTGTTCGTTTGCGTGGCCATCATCGCCGCCTACTCCCTGGCTGGCCTGTACGGTATCGCCATCGCAGCGACCGCCATGCTCAGCATGGCCGGCATCGTGGTCGCGCTCGACGCCTATGGCCCGATCACCGACAACGCCGGCGGCATCGCCGAAATGGCCGAACTGCCCAGCAGCGTGCGCGACATCACCGATCCGCTGGACGCCGTGGGCAACACCACCAAGGCGGTGACCAAGGGCTACGCCATCGGCTCGGCCGGCCTGGCCGCGCTGGTTCTGTTCGCCGACTACACGCACAAGCTGGAGACCTATGGCCACAAGGTGAGCTTCGATCTGAGCGACCCCATGGTGATCGTGGGGCTGTTCATCGGTGGCCTGATCCCCTACCTGTTCGGTGCCATGGCCATGGAAGCGGTGGGCCGGGCGGCGGGTTCGGTGGTCGTCGAGGTGCGGCGCCAGTTCAAGGAAATCCCAGGCATCATGGAAGGCACGGCCAAGCCCGAGTACGGTCGCGCGGTCGACATGCTGACCTCGGCGGCCATCAAGGAAATGGTGATCCCCAGCTTGCTGCCGGTCGTCGTGCCCATCCTCGTGGGCATGTTCCTCGGTCCGAAAGCGCTGGGCGGTTTGCTGATGGGCACCATCGTGACAGGCCTGTTCGTGGCGATCTCCATGTGTACCGGTGGCGGCGCATGGGACAACGCCAAGAAGTACATCGAAGACGGTCACCATGGTGGCAAGGGCTCGGAGGCACACAAGGCCGCCGTGACGGGTGACACCGTGGGCGACCCTTACAAGGACACCGCTGGCCCGGCGGTCAACCCGCTGATCAAGATCATCAACATCGTGGCCTTGCTCATCGTGCCGTTGCTGCCTATGGCGGGTTGAGTCGACCCGCCCGCTGAAACGCAAGGCGTCCAAACCGTCACCCCGCGGGTCTTCGCCTCGCGGGGTTTTCTTTTGGGATCAGCGCAAAGGCGGCAAAGGCACCTGTGTCAAGAGGCGCACCAGGTCGCTGGACGCCTGGGTGAGCTCAGGCAGTTGCGCCACCTCGTTCGCCTCGATGGCCAAAAGCACCAGCTCATTGATGGCACCCACGGCCGCCATGGCCCGCGTGGGCGTCAACAGCGGCGCGCGGCTGTCGTCCAGGCGCCGGTTCACCGTTTCCTCCATGAACCGAGACAGACCGAGCATCACCTCCCGACGGGCTTTTGCACCCGCGTCGCCCAGAAAGTGGATATCGACAAACAGCGCGCGCAACAGGCCTGGCCCCGCGGCCAGGTGCTCAAAATAGGCACGCAGGCCGTGTTCGATCTGGTACTCCCAAGGTTGGTCTGGGTTCAATGCCTCGCTCAACGTGCGCAAGGCCGACGCGCTGGCTGCCGTGTAGAGCGCCAGGAAGCAGGCCTCTTTGCTTTCAAAATGCTCGTAGAAGCTGCGTTTGGAGACACCAGCCGTTCGCACGATATCGGCGATGGTGATGGCGCCATAGGCCTTTTGCTGCACCACCTCGGCCATGGCTTGAAGCAAACGCGAGGGGTGCTCGTGCCGGGTTTCGGAAGCGGCTGTGGATGAGGCGGTCTCGTTCATGCCTGCCTATCTTAGGGCCTCTGCGAGCCTGTCTTCGCTTGACACATGGCCTCTGCCACGGCAACATCAATGCGAGTTGGTACCAATAGGTACCAACCCAACTGGAGACCGCATGACAGACCTCACCGTTCGCCGCCTGCTCATCGACCTTGAGCAACCCATTGACCGCCACTGGTGTGGCGGTGACGCGTTTCTCACGGCCTGGTTCAATGCGCTTTCCATGAGCTTCCCCGTCGGTGAACAGTTTTTCATCGACTCGGTTCGCACCGGTCTCAAGGCACTCCCGCCCGAAAAACAGGCCGAGTTTCAAAGCGAAGTCCAGGGCTTCATCGGCCAGGAAGCGACCCACCGGCGAATTCACGCCCTGTTCAACAACCACCTGAAAAACCAGGGACTGGACAATGCCTGGGAACGCCGGGCCGGCAAACGCCTGACCATGATGGGGGACGTGAATCCACTCCACCCGCTGGGAGTCACCGCAGCCAATGAACACTTCACCGCCCTCTTCGCCGAATGGTTGCTGGCCCGCCCCGAACTGTTCGAAGGTTCCGAGCCACGCCTGAAAGCCATGTGGTTATGGCACAGCGCCGAAGAAGCCGAGCACAAAAGCACGGCCTTCGACCTGTACCAGGCCCTGGGCGGCAGTGTGCAATGGCGTTCCAGGTGGATGAGGCGGGTCACCTGGATCTTCTTGAGCGACGCGTTGCGCCAGACCGCCAACAACCTGCGGCGTGACGGCACGCTGTGGCGCTGGTCGACCTGGGCCAGCGGCTGGCGCCACCTGCTGGGCAAGGAAGGCCTGCTGCGCCAAAGCCATGGCGCCTGGAAGCAATATTTCCGCACCGACTTCCACCCCAACCAACAGACCAGCGACCTCTCCGAGCGCTGGCTGGCCAACAACCGGGATCTCTACAAAGCCGTGGGCGCTGCTGCGTAAAGCCCGCAACACCCTGCCGGGCATGAGGGCGAGCGTCTGGCCCTCCACCATAATCAGCACATGTCCGAACGCGTCATTCCCCTGGTCGATCAACGCACCGCCACGCGAGCGGTGAGGTTGCCTGCAAAGGCCATTGCCGCCACAGGCCATCTGACCGACACTTTGCGCCGCCCGCTGCGCGACCTGCGCATCAGCGTGACCGATCGCTGCAACTTCCGCTGCAGCTACTGCATGCCCAAGGATGTCTTCGACAAAGACTATCCCTACCTGCCCCACAGCGCGCTGCTCAGTTTTGAAGAAATCACGCGGCTGGCCAGGCAATTTGCCGCGCACGGCGTGCAGAAGATCCGCCTGACCGGCGGCGAGCCGCTGCTGCGCAAAAACGTGGAGATCCTGATTGCACAACTGGCCGCGCTGCGCACAGTCGACGGCCAGCCCATGGACCTCACGCTGACCACCAACGGCTCACTGCTCGAGCGCAAGGCCCAGGCGCTGAAAGACGCTGGCCTTCAGCGCGTGACCGTGAGCCTGGACGGGCTGGACGATGCCACTTTTCGCGCCATGAACGACGTGGACTTTCCAGTGGCCGACGTGCTGCGCGGCATCGATGCGGCTTTAAAAGCGGGACTGGGCCCGATCAAGGTCAACATGGTGGTCAAGCGCGGCACCAACCAGCAAGAGATCCTGCCCATGGCTCGGTATTTCAAGGGCACGGGCATCGTGCTGCGTTTTATCGAGTACATGGATGTGGGCGCTACCAACGGCTGGCGCATGGACGATGTGGTACCCAGCGCCGAAGTGGTCCAGATGATCCAGAGCGAAATGCCCTTGGTGCAGCTCGACCCATCGGCACCCGGTGAAACCGCTGAACGCTGGGGCTACGCCGATGGCACAGGTGAAATCGGGGTGATCAGCAGCGTCACCCAGGCCTTTTGCCGCGATTGCAACCGCGCCCGCCTCTCCACAGAAGGCCAGTTGTACCTCTGCCTCTTCGCCAACCAGGGCCACGACTTGCGCCCCTTGGTGCGCGGCAGCGCCAGCGATGAAGAACTGGCCAGCGCCATCGCCGGCATATGGCAAGGCCGCAGCGACCGCTACTCGGAATTGCGCGCCAGCCTGCCACCGGACGCGGGGCCGGCCAGTGGCAGCAAACGGGTGGAAATGAGTTACATCGGGGGCTGACTGTGGCACCCCTCTGCGCCGCTTCGCGTCACCCCCCATGGGGGCATCACGTGTGGCCCGGCGAAGCCGGATCCACCAGAATCGCCGGAACAAGGCATCACGCCTCGGCTGCGCTGTTTGACATGCATTGGGCCTATGGAATCGCTCTTTGCTTTGCAAATGCCTGTGACTGAGCCTTCGCTGAAACCCCGCAGCATCACCGCCCTCGTGCTCGCAGGGGGGCGGGCAACGCGCATGGGGGGGATCGACAAGGGTCTGCAGACCTTTCAGGGTGTGCCTCTGGCCTTGCATGCACTGCGCCGTTTGCAAAGCATCCACAGCCCGTTGATCGCGGTCTGTGCCATCAACGCCAATCGGCACCTGGAGGCCTACGCTCGTTGGGGCTGCCCCATCTGGCCAGACACATTGGCCGAACAACCAGGACCGCTCGCCGGTGTGTTGAGCGGTCTGCACAACTGCGCCACCACCCATTTGCTGACCGTTCCCTGTGATGCCCCCCACTTCCCGACCGACCTCCCCGAACGGTTGGCACAGGCCTTTGCACAGCCCGGTACCGAGATCGCCGTGGCCAGCGCGCCCGACGAAGCCAGGATCTTGCGGCGACAGCCTGTCTTTGCGCTGATACAGGTCCAGCTTGCCATGTGAGCTGGATGCTTACCTTCGCGGCGGGGGGCGCAAAGTGGGTCAATGGATGAACGGGCATCGCACGGTAGAGGTGGCTTTTGATCGCCCAAACGATGACGCCGCGGCCTTCATGAATATCAATACCTTGGAGAGCCTGCGCGCTGCTGAAGCCAGTGAAGGCCAACCCTCACCATGAAGACAGCTACCAGCCCATCAACACCGGACCTGAGCATTGAGCAGGTTCAAGCGCGGCTGCGCCAAAGGATCTTGCCCATCTCGGAGAACGAAACCATCGGCCTGCACAAGGCGCTGGGCCGCGTGTTGGCACAAGACGTGATCTCGCCCATCAGCGTGCCGCCACACGACAACTCGGCCATGGACGGCTACGCTTTCGACGGCGCTCGCTTGGCCCAAGGCAAGCTCATCACGCTGACCTTGATCGGCACGGTCTTGGCTGGCAGGGGCTGGACGCAGCCATTGAACGCGGGCGAGTGCGTCAAGATCATGACCGGTGCCATCATGCCCAACGGGCTGGACACCGTGGTGCCGCTGGAGCTCACCGAACGCGATGGTGACACCGTGCGGTTCGACGGCATCCAAGCTCTCAACGGGCGCCAACCGCCGCCTGAAAGGCGAGGACCTCATGGCTGGGCAACCCGCCTTGCGCGCCGGTCAACGTGTCACACCTGCTGCCCTTGGCCTGCTCGCCAGCCTGGGCCTTGAAAGCATCACCGTATTTCGTCGCCTGCGCGTCGCCTACTTTTCCACCGGCGATGAAATCCTGAGCTTGGGTGAACCACCGCGTGAAGGTGCCGTGTACGACAGCAACCGCTTCACGTTGACCGGTCTGCTCGCCCGCATGGGTGTCGACGTGATCGACATGGGCGTGGTGCCCGATCAACCCGATGCCATGAAAGCCGCTTTCGAGCGCGCCACCCGCGAGGCCGATGCCATCGTCACCAGCGGCGGCGTCAGCATGGGCGATGCCGACCACACGCGCGCCATCATGAAACAAATGGGCCAGGTCGATTTCTGGCGCATCGCCATGCGCCCGGGCCGCCCGATGGCCTTTGGCCAACTGGGTTCATTGGCTGGCAACGGCACCTGGCTGTTTGGCTTGCCCGGCAACCCGGTGGCTGCGATGGTGACCTTTCTGGTCTTTGTACGCCCGGCTTTGCAGCGTCTGATGGGCTGTCGGGCACCCGAACCTGTGTTGCTGCGCGCGCGCTGCAACGAAGCCCTGCGCAAGCGGCCTGGCCGCTCGGAATACCTGCGTGGCATCGTGCAGCCTGATGCGCAAGGCCAGCTGAGCGTTCGCACCACAGGCCCTCAAGGCTCAGGCATGCTCAATTCCATGGTGCAGGCCAACGGGCTGATCGTGCTGCACCACGATCAGGGCCAGACGAACCCGGGCGACATGGTCGATGTGATGATGTTTGAGGGTGTGATTTAGGGCCTGTTTACTTCAAAGCCCGCTCGTGGGCGATGACTTGCCCAATGGACAACGCACCCGGCGCGTACTGACCCATTGCCCAGCCCATCCCGGCCAAGAAAACCGCCGTGACGAGGAATGGCCAAAATGTGTGACGCACAACAGCCCTGATCCAGTGGCGCCGCTCGTGATGGCGCAAACGGCGGTAAAGGGCATAGGAAATGGCGCCGTCCACCAGCACCTCTGCGAGCAACGCGGGCGCCACGTAGACCACATACAGCGAGGCCAGTGCCATGCCCACAACCAGCGCGATTACCGCCAACGGGATCGCCAGTTCGTCTCCGCCATCGATATCCAGCGAACCCAAGGCATTCCCGGTCGGATCAGATGAGCCCCTAACAGTTGGCCCGTCAAACGATCCCGAGGCACCGCCACCGCCGAAATCACCGCCTTGACCGCTGCTCACACCGTCGCCGTAATCTGGGCTCCGATGAGCTGAAGCCGTCCACCCAGTCAGAAGCCGAAGTTCGCAACCAGAGCCAAATCAACAACAGGAAAACCAGGTAGGCCAGCCCCAAGGCCACGGGGTAGCGCAACGCCATGGCATGCACGCCGCCTTGCAGCAAGCCATAGGAAAAACCAAAACCGGCGCCACCGGTGAGCGCCACGATCAGCGACATCTGGAGCCGGGGGTAGCCCTCGCGCTCCAGCTCTTCGCGAACCTTGTGCACATTGCGCGACCGGTCGCGGCCAAACCAACGCCGATGGGCCGGTGTTGGAGACCTGGTTTGCAGCTTCCTTCCTGAACGCCACGACTTCATGGGCAGCCAGTCAGCCCTTCAGGCCGGTGGAGCGACGTGTTTCACGACCTCCACTCCACAGGATCACAGCGGCACACCCCGGTTCGCCAGCGCATCGGCCCGCTCGTTACCCGGATCGCCCGCGTGACCCTTGACCCAGTGCCATTCGATCTTGTGAATGCCACCGTGCACCAGAGCGTCCAGCTTTTGCCAAAGATCGGCATTCTTCACCGGCTGTTTCGCAGCGGTCTTCCACCCCTTGGCCTTCCAGCCATGGATCCATTCGGTGATGCCTTTGCGCACGTACTCGCTGTCCAGGTAAAGCGCCACCTGGCAAGGCCGCTTGAGCGCGGTCAGCGCCTCGATCACGGCGGTGAGTTCCATGCGGTTGTTGGTGGTTTCGCGTTCGCCGCCCCACAGCTCTTTTTCATGGCCACCAGCCTTCAAATACACGCCCCAGCCGCCAGGACCAGGGTTGCCCTTGCAGGCGCCATCGGTGTAAATCACCACAGGATTCAAAACAAGTACTCCAATAAACCCGATCGGCGCCCGGATTCCTCAGCGCCGGTTCGCCACCGAAACAGGCACCGCGGCCTGCGAGCGGCGCGGCTTCCAGGCCGGGCCCAGCAATCGCATGCCGCGCACCCGCTTGACCGCCACCACAAAATACACAGAGCCCACAATGGGCCACCAGCGCGGCCCGGCGCGGTCCATCCAGGCCATGCGCTGCAGCCATTTTTCGGTTTTCACCGCAGGGCGGTAGCAACCAAAGCGCTCCGACTCTACTTCAAAGCTCAAGAGCCGCAGCCAGTCGCGCAAGCGCCCAGGGCCAATAAAGTCACCCGCCTCCGGCAAATACAGGCGCGAGATCCCCAGATTGCCCAAACCCATGCGCGAAGCCATCCGTGCCCGCGCCTGGCGCAGGCCCCACAGGCTGTAAGGGTTGAAACCCGATATCACCACCCGCCCTTCGGGCACCAGCACGCGCTCCACTTCGCGCAGCACGTGGTGGGGATCGGCGCTGAGCTCCAAGGTGTGCGGCAACACCAGCAAATCCAGGCTCGCCGCGGGAAATGGCAATGCCGCTGCATTTGTAACCAATGCCACGGGTACCGACGCACCCGCGAAGCTTTTCAACGTCGAGTCCAACCCCTCTGCCGCATGCCTTTCGCTGCCTTCTGTGGTCAAGCCCACCAGTTCTTCGGGCAACGCCAGCCAACGGTGAGGCATGCGATTGGCTTCAAGCGCTTGCAATTCTGGTAACCCCAGTTGCAAGGCGTTGTATCCAAACACGTTGGTCACCGTCTCGTCAAAACGGGACTGCTCCCATTCGAGCAAATAGCGGCCAGGCGGGGTCTGGAACCAATCGGTCAAACTTATAATCGGAGGGCTCATGGAGCGTCGGGAAAGCAGTGGGCTGTGTTGGCTGGTCGCGCCAGACTGGCGAACCCTTCACGTACTCTACACGCCCTTCCCTCCAACGCCCTCGGATCCACCCGCATGACACCTTTCCCCATACCCGCTTTTTCAGACAACTACATCTGGGCCATGCACGATGGCCAACGAGCGCTGGTAGTAGATCCGGGCGAGTCGGCGGGCGTGCTGGCATGGTTGGCCAGCGAAGGCGTCCGCCTCGACACCATACTTATTACCCACCACCACCCCGACCATACCGGTGGCGTGGCCGACTTGCGCAGCCAGACGGGCGCGCGGGTGATCGGACCGGTGCGCGAAACCATGCCCGAACCTTTGCAACGTGTCGACGATGGCGACACTGTGAGCGTTCTGGGTCAAACCTTTACCGTGATCGCCGTGCCCGGACACACCGCCGGCCACATTGCGTTCTACTGCCCTGACGTGTCGGGGCAGCCCGTGCTCTTTTGCGGCGACACACTCTTTTCCGCGGGATGTGGGCGCCTCTTCGAAGGTACACCCGCCCAGATGCACGCCTCGCTGTCGCGCCTGGCCGCGCTGCCCGGCAACACCCGCGTGTGCTGCACACACGAATACACCATCGCCAACCTGCGCTTTGCCCAGGCGGTCGAACCCAACAACGCGGCGCTAAAGGCCTATGCCAGCCAGTGCGCTGATCTGCGCACTCAGGGCAAGCCCACGCTACCCAGCTCGATTGCGCTGGAAAAAGCCATCAACCCTTTTCTGCGTTGCACCGAACCCGATGTGGTTCTCGCCGCGCGGACCCGAGCGCCCCAAGCCTCCCATTCCGACGCACAGTCCGTGTTTGCCACGCTGCGCGAGTGGAAAAACCAGTTCTGAAACCACCATGCCCGCCCAAACTTTGCCCTCCATGTCCGTCCGGGCCCGGTCTCGCACCATTCGCTTCTCAACCCTGCTCGCGCTGAGCATGGGTGTGTTCCTCGCCGGTTGTGCGGGTGTGGTCGATCCACGCAAAACGGCGGCGGCCACAGCGGCACCCACGTCGTCGGGCGTGCCCGCGCAGGTCAAAGCAGCATCCGCGCCCACCGTTGCACACGCACCTCCGGCGCTGTACACCGCCCCACTCAGCCCCATTGCCTCGGCCAATATCAACAGCCGCTCAGTGGCCTCTCTGGCCGCCCCGAACGATATCTGGGATCGCATTCGCAGAGGCTTTGCCATGCCCGATCTCGACAACGATCTGGTGCGCGACAAAGAGCAGTGGTACGCCAGCCGACCTGAGTATCTGCAGCGCATGACGGGCCGCTCCAACCGATACCTGTTCCACATTGTCGAAGAAATCGAACGCCGCGGCATGCCTTCCGAACTGGCTTTGCTGCCCTTTATCGAAAGCGCCTTCAATCCCCAGGCGGTGTCCAGCGCACGGGCCGCCGGTATGTGGCAGTTCATGCCAGCCACGGGCGAGTCATTCGACCTGAAGCAAAACGTCTTCCGCGATGACCGCCGCGATGTGCTGGCGTCCACCGAAGCCGCGTTGGACTACCTGCAACAACTCCACGACCGTTTTGGCGACTGGCACTTGGCACTGGCCGCCTACAACTGGGGCCAGGGCAATGTCAACCGCGCGATCACACGCAACCAAAAGGCAGGTTTGCCCTCGGGCTATGCCGATCTCGACATGCCGGCCGAGACACGCCAGTACGTGCCCAAACTGCAGGCGGTGAAAAACCTCGTGGCTCTGCCCGACTCGTACAACGTCCGCTTGCCCGACATCGGCAACCACCCATTTTTCGACACGATTTCCATTTCACAGGACATCGATGTGGCCTTGGTCATTCGCCTGGCCGAAATCAACGAGGCCGATTTCCACGCGCTCAACCCCTCGCTCAAGCAGCCCGTGATCATGGCAGCGGGTACACCCCAAATTCTTTTGCCATGGGACAACGCCAACGTGTTTGAACAGCGGCTTGCCGAATACAAAGGCCCACTGGCTTCGTGGACCGTCTGGGTCGTGCCCAAAACCATCAGCATCAGCGAGGCCGCCAAACGCGTGGGCATGAACGAGTCGGAACTGCGCAGTGTCAACAACATCCCACCGCGCATGCAGGTGCGGGCAGGATCCAGCCTGCTCGTGCTCCGCAGCGCACAGCGAGACAGCGACGTGAGCGAATACGTGGCCGACAACGCCCGTTTGAGCCTGCAACCGGAAACCATTGCGCGCAGGTCCACGGCGGTGCGGGTGCGCTCGGGCGACACCCTGAGCGGGCTCGCCCGACGGTACGGCATGAGCACAGCCAGCCTGGCCAAGCTCAACAATCTGTCGCCCCGCGCGCGCTTGCGAGCAGGTCAGCGGATCGATGTGGTCGCCAGCAACCGGGTTGTCGTGACGCGTGAAAGCACGCTCTCGGCCAAACGCGCATCGAGCTCTCGAAAATCGGCCAGCTCTTCGAAACTGAAGGTCAAATCCACCTCGGCAGGCAAGAAAAGCAAGAACAGCCGGGCGGCCAAATCACAGCGAAGCAGCACCAAGAAAACGCCGTCAAAGGTTGCGGCGAAAAAGAAGAAGTAAAGCCCCAGCACTCTTGGGCCTCTGGGCCTCTGGGCCCACCAGACTGAATTGAAATTCAAACCCGGAAGCGGGCCTTGGCCTTCAGTGCGTACTGGTTGGTAAAGGTACTGGCCAATCGGTTGCTGTCCAGCTCTTTCACCTCGCTGAAGCGCTGCAGCAGGTTGACCACCGTCTGAGGTCCAGCCTCTGGCATCAACCCATCGGGTGACCAGGCCTCGCGAGCACGCTCGAACGCTGCCAGGTACAAGCTGCGATCCCCCCGAAAGTACGCTTCGGGCACCGCCTTGTTGATGTCCGATGGCCCTGCCGTTTGCAACCACTTCAACGCACGAACCATCGCATAAGCCGCGGCTTGGCAGATCTCTGGATTGGCGGCCGTCCATTGGGTTGAGGCGGCAAGGCAAGCCGCTGGCAATGGGCCACCAAACAGGTCTTTGGTGCCGCGCGCCGTTCGCGTGTCGAGCAATACCCGCAACTCACCCGATTGCTCCAGACGGGTGATCAGCGGGTCAAAATAAGAGATGGCATCGAGCTCACCGGCGCGAAACGCCGCCAGGACATCGTTGGGGTTGCTCATCGGCACAAAACGCACCTCTTTCATGGCAATCCCCGCGCGGCTCAGTGCCAGGCTGGCGATGCGATGGCTGGCGGAACCCAAAGCGGTCACGCCAATGCGTCGCCCCCTCAGATCCCGGGCAGTGCGATAGCTTTGCATGGTTCGATGCGATGCCCCCAACACGATCTGCGGAGCGAGCCCCTGCATGAGGATCGACGACAGCAGCTCACCTTGAGCACGCATGAGCAGCGTGGTGGCGTAGGGACCCGACAACATCTGTGCCGAGCCATCCAGACAAGCCCGAACGGCCCCCGACGCGTCCGCATATTCCCGCACCTCCAGCGAAACCCCTTCGGCTTCGAAAAAGCCCAAGCGCTCGGCAATGGTCAGCGGCAAATAACAAAACGCCGCCTTGTTGGCCACCGCCACCACCAGATGCTGTGCATTGCCAACCAGTGCAGGAGCGGCGGCCGCATGCAAGGCAGCGCAGTTGCCCGCCAACGCAGCCGCAGCACACCATTGACCCCACTCCCGACGATTCATCATTCCACACCCTTTTTTTCGCATCGATTGATCGGCGAATTCAAGAATAGTGGAGGCCTTCCATCAGCGCATCGGGAGCAATCCCGAGCGGGTTTACACCAAGCCCATTTGCAAGCAAACGTTAATCACCCATGCGCCTGCCAAACAAGGCAATTCAAAGGTTCAACGATCGGGCATTAAACAAACAGCAGGGAAAGATTGGTGATCAACGCCAGTGTCCAGACCACGCTGCGAGCATTCGCCTGATCGGCCACATACAACAGGATGTAGACCAGGCGCAGCAACACAAACACCAAGGCCAGCAAGTCCACGCGCACCTGCAGGCTCCCCGCCTGATGCGCGATGATCACCGCGCCAATGAAAAACGGCAGCGCTTCAAAGCTGTTGGCCTGCGCAGCATTGGCCCGTGCTCGCCAACCCGACTGACTGCCGAGCCACGACCTTGGCAGGTGGTTGTCGTAGCCCCCATTGCGCCTGGAAACACCCAACATGCCCCATTTGGCAATGCCTGCACAAACAATAGGCAGCATGGCCGCCACTACAACGCACCAATACGCCACCGTCAAACCAGCAAATGTATTCACGTCAAATCCCTGGAAATGGGCGAAAGCCATTCGCCCAAGTTGACCAACCACAATCGGCGCCAGCAATTCGCCAGCTTCAGATCCCCAACCAACGGAATGGCCGCCCTTTGGCTTTCGGCCATTCAGCCTATCGCCGGTCCACCAACGCATGGGCAATGGTGCCCAGGTCCACATACTCCAGCTCGCTGCCCACAGGCACCCCCCGAGCCAAGCGGGTCACATTCACACCACGCGCCTTCAGTGCTTGGGCGATCAAGTGGGCTGTGGTTTCGCCTTCAGCGGTGAAATTGGTGGCCAGAATCACCTCGCGCACCTCCCGCGCACCGTTGACCACCACGTCCACCCGGTCGAACAGCTTTTGCAAACCGATGTCCTTGGGGCCCACGCCGTCCAAAGGGCTGAGCTTGCCCATCAGCACGAAAAACAGGCCCTTGTAGGCCCCGGTACGCTCCAGCGCCGCCTGGTCAGCGGGGTTTTCCACCACACACAACTGACTGCGATCACGCCGCGTATCCAGGCAGGTGTGACACACCGCCGCCTCGGTGAACGTATGGCACAACTCGCAATGGCGCACCTCGGCACACGCGTGTTGCAAGGCCTGCGCCAGGTGCACCGCGCCCTCCCGATCGTGCTGCAACAAATGAAACGCCATGCGCTGCGCCGATTTCACACCGACCCCCGGCAGGCGTTTGAGCGCTTGCACCAGCAGTTCCAGAGAGTGGTTGTCGGCCATGGATTGAGATTCTCAGCAGTTCAGAAGCGGCCGCCTTCGCGGGGAAGATGCCAGCCCAGGGCACCGCGGAACCGGCTGCGCCGGACCGCAAGTGCCGCCCTCTTGAAGGAGTGACGCCGAAGGCGGCGCAGGGGTGCTTAGAACGGGAATTTCATGCCGCCCGGCAGGCCTGGCATACCCGCCGTGAGCTTGCCCATCTTCTCATTGCTGGTCTCTTCGGCCTTGCGCACAGCGGCATTGAAAGCCGCCGCCACCAGATCTTCCAGCATGTCTTTGTCTTCCGCCAACAAGCTGGGATCGATGGTCACGCGTTTCACATCGTGCTTGCAGGTCATGAGCACCGTGACCATGCCGGCGCCAGCTTCACCGGTGACCTCCACGAAAGCAAGCTCGTCCTGAGCCTTTTTCAGGTTGTCTTGCATGGCCTGGGCCTGTTTCATCAAGCCGGCGAGTTGTCCTTTGTTGAACATGGTCTTCCTTGTTGGTCGTAAAAAAATGAAAAGAAAAATGGGTGGGCGGTCGAGCCCAAAGGTCGGCCTCAATCAGTCGCTTTGAGCGTGCCTGGCACGATTTTGCCGCCAAAGTCGCGCACCATCGATTGCACGAAGGCGTCGCCCATGATGACGGCCTCGGCTTCGCGCTGTTTCTGGGCTGCCAAAGCAGCCAACCTGAGTGCCGCTGAATCGTTGACAGAGCCAATTTCGACGACCAATTGCGCGTCATGGCCCTGACCTGCCAGCGCCGCTGCCAAGCGATCAGGCGCATTCGATTGGCTGAGCGATTCCCGCTCAACCCGCAACACCCAGCGGCTGCCATCGCGAGCCACCAACTGCGATTGCAGGGCCAGCTCCCGCACCAGTGCCGTCACGGCTTCCGCCTGTATCAAAGCCTGAACCGCCTCCATCCAGAAGTCGCCTTCCGGCGTGCGCAACGGCTCTTTCTCAGGCGCCGGCTCGCCAGGTTCGCGCCGCTGATCGAGCCGGCCAGAGGCGCTGGCTTCGCGCACGGGAATCGCACGCATCGGACGCAACGCGACAGCTGCGGCTGCCATTTGCGCAGGGCGCTCCGTGGAGAGCGACTCCCACGGAGGCGGCTCGTCGTCGGTATCGGGTTCGCCAAATTCTGGGGAGGCGGACACCACACGCACTGGCAAAGGGGCCGCAACAGGCGCTGCCGCTGTCCTCGCTGGCACTGCTGCAGGCGCGCTTGGCCCGGGTGCAACAGGTGTGCCAATGGTTGACCCAGCCACCGGCTGGGAGCGATCTGTCGGCCTTGCCGGAGCCGCAGGCGGTGCTGGCTCGGGCCTGGCCTCAGGCGCTGATTTCAGAGTTTTTTTTTCCGCTGAGCCAGCGGCAGCGGCAGGCTTGAACGCCAGCAAGCGCAGCAACACCATGGTCAGCGCTGCGTATTCGTCGGGCGCCAGACCGAGCTCGGCGCGCCCATGCAAACACAGGCTGTAGAGCAATTGGGTTTCATCAGCGGGCATGCTGTGCGCGAGCCGCTCGATCTCCACCGCGTCGGGGTCGTCCAGCGCAGAGGCCACATTCGCATGATCAGGCACCGCCTGCACCACCGCCATGCGCTGCAATACCGTCGTCATTTCTTCCAGCGTCGAAGCGGCGTTCAAGCCGTTCACACGCAGCCCATCGATGGTGTTCACCACGGTGGCGCCATCGCCCCGCCCCAGCGCATCGATCAGCTGCAGCACATGGGTGCGATCCACCGCACCCAGCATCTGGCGCACCACGGTCTCGGGCAACTCACCACCACCGAAGCTCAGCGCCTGATCGGTCAGCGAGAGTGCATCACGCATCGAGCCACGTGCCGCACGCGCAATCAACCGCAGGGCATTGGGCTCAGCGCTCACCCCCTCGGCCTGTAACACCTGCTGCAGGTGCTCCTGCACAGTCTGCGGCGCCATGGGCCGCAAATTGAACTGCAGACAGCGCGAAAGCACCGTGACCGGCACCTTTTGCGGGTCGGTCGTGGCGAGCACAAATTTCAAATACTCGGGTGGCTCTTCCAGCGTCTTGAGCATGGCGTTGAACGCATGCCCGGTCAGCATGTGCACCTCGTCGATCATGAACACCTTGAAGCGCCCCTGCACCGGCTTGTAAACCGACTGCTCCAACAGCGTCTGCATTTCGCCCACGCTGCGGTTGGAAGCGGCATCGAGCTCGGTGTAATCCACAAAGCGGCCGGCGTCGATATCGGTGCACGACTGGCAAACGCCGCATGGTTCAGCGGTGATGCCGCCCTGCCCGTCAGCGCCCAGGCAATTGAGCGACTTGGCCAGGATGCGCGAGACGGTGGTCTTGCCCACGCCACGCGTGCCGGTGAACAGATAGGCGTGGTGCAGCCGCTGCGATGTCAGCGCGTTGCTCAGCGCCTGCACAACGTGCGACTGCCCGACCATCTCGGCGAAATTGCGCGGACGGTATTTGCGGGCCAGAACGACATAAGACGACATGAGGGGATTCTAAGGTGCGGCAGAAAGCAGCCCTCGTCGCCCCGCCCTCTTGCGCATCGCCTACAATAGACCCCGACGGGCCTTCCCGCATGGTGAAGCGGCCAACCGGGTCAGATGGGGAACCAAGCAGCCCTAACTGTGGAGTCAGTGCCGGGGTCAAGGCTCGTCACCTTTTTTCATTCAATGCCCAGCCAAGCCATTGAACAGCGCGCCGACAGGAACAAATCCAGCCCAAACGAGCGCCACCGACCCCATCAAACGGCTTTTTCGCCCGCCAGCCAGCGTTTCACAGCGCCATTGAAGGCTTCGGGCTGCTGACGCATCATCCAGTGCCCCGCTTCCAGACCCACGGCGTCGCTGCCAGGCGAGCTGCGCAGTTGTTCCAGCCAGCGTTCGGAATGGAACATAAACGGTTTGCGCTTGCCATAAATGAAGAGCGTGGGCAACACAGGCCCGAAGGATCGATCGACCCTGGCCACGCCGCGCAGGCCGCCATAGCTGCCCAGCCATTGCATGGCATAGGGATAGTTCATTTGCCATGCGATGTCCTGTGGCGGCGTGCGGCAGCCGATCTTCCTGGCCATGAAGCGCGTCATGCCCGTGGCCGCTGCCGGCCACCATGCACCCAGCTTCCATGCAACCGCTAGCCAGACCTGGTACCCCGCGATCATCCATTTTTCCTTGGCTTTGAGCCGCCCCAGGTAGGCGCCGGAATTGGTGTCCCCCACGTCGGCGGCCACTACCCTGGTGACCCGTTCGATATTGCGAGCGGCAAACTCGTAGCCGAAAAAGCAGCCCCAGTCGTGCAGCACCAGTGTCACAGGCTCTTCAGGGCTGACCGTGTTCACCACCTCACCGATCAGGCGGCACATTTCGTCCACCGACACGGCGCGTGGTCCCTGACTGAGGTCGTAACCAGGGAGCGCGAAGCGCACGCAGCGGTGACTGTCACGCAAGGCGGTCACAGTGCCGTCCCACAGGGCTGGGCTGTCAGGCCAGCCGTGCAGGAAGACCACGGTGGGCCCCTGGCCTTCGCTGGTGACCGTCAGGCCGTTGATGTTTTGGGATGTCTGCATGGCTGGTGTTTCTCTGGAAGCGTTGCTCGCGGACCGCGACGAACCGCCAGTTTCACCCAAACCGCCGCCAGGGGCAGTCACCTGTGGGCTGGTGCCAATGGGCGATACTGGCGGCCCTATGCAACGCACCATCTTCACCACCCCCCTGGTCAGCCCGTTTTTTCGGGTGTTGTCCCTCGCATGCTTGAAACTGGCGGGATGGGAGGTGCATGGCCAGTTGCCCGAACACGCCAGAAAGAGCGTGCTGATCGCAGCACCCCACACCAGCAACTGGGACCTGCCCATGACCATCATGGTGGCTTTTGCCCTGCGTTTGCGCCCTCGATGGATGGGCAAGGCCAGCATTTTTCGAGCGCCATTTGGCGGCATCATGCGGTGGCTGGGTGGCATGGCCGTGGACCGCTCGAAGGTCAACAACCTGGTGGAATCGAGCGCTCAGGCCATTCGCGACGCGGCCGATCCGCTCCAACTGATCGTGCCGCCTGAGGGCACACGCAGCAAGACCCGCCATTGGAAAACCGGCTTCTATCACATAGCCCGCAGCGCGGAAGTGCCCATCGTGATGGCCTTCATGGACTACAGCACCAAGCGCAGCGGCCTGGGGCCTTTGTTCGAGCCCACCGGCGATGTGGCGGCCGATCTGGCGGCCATAAAGGCCTTTTACAAGCCCTTCAAAGGCAAAAACGCCGATCAGTTCGAGTCGGAAGCCGACTGACCGAAAGGCGCTTCTATCGCTGTGGCCTCAGATGCCACGCCCATAAAGAACTCAGTGCAGCGCTTTGCGGCCAACCTGCCGTTCGTCAAAGTGGAACATCAGCTGCGCGGCCAATTTTTGCAAGCGGGTATCGGGCAGGGAGTGGGCGAACATGAGTTGCTGCATGGCGTAGCGGCGATCGCACGCCATGAGCGTGCGGCTGATGCTCATGCCATGAACGGCCATGCGCAAGCTGAATGACAGCATCAGGTCGTCGGGCCATTCCATGGCCACGTCGGTCTCGCGCTGCACCGGCGCGCGGTTTTCCCAGCGTGCGTCACCCGCGTCGACCATCACCATTGGGGAGACTGTGGGCTTGGCCTGCTCCAGTGACACTTGCTTGTTGACCATGACTCACTCCTTGATGGAATCGGGGTTATCGGGAAATCCGCTGCCTGCTCGCAACGACTTTTCAGGAACAGAGCGTACCGGCCATGAACCGCCGCCAAAGGAGGAAAAAGCAAGTCAAAAGCCGGCTTATCCGCTTTCTTCCCCAGGGATGGTTGAACCTGCTCTTCTAGTGTCCTGTCCCGCAAATAGTTGCATGAAATGAAACCGATGGATTCGCGCCCAGGGCAAGGCGCAAACCGCAGCGATAGCTCGTGCTATCGCGAGGATTTGCAACGCCGCCATGGGTGCGAAGACGCGGTTTCATAGGCAAGTTATTTGCGGGACAGGACACTTGGTGCCAAGGGCGTCAAAAGCGCTGGCCACTTGGGCACAATGGCACGATGAACGCACCATCACCTGCCCGCCTCATCAAATTCACCGCCCTGCCTGACGGCACGCCGCAAACCGACCACCCCAGGCCGGAACGGCTGATTGAGGGGAATCCATTGCGGGAAACATGGAACCGTGTGGATGAAGGCTTGCCGGCAGGGCAGGTGTTTTGCGGGGTTTGGCGTTGTCAGCCAGGCCATTGGCGCATTGCCATGGGCACTGGCGAACGTGAGTTGTTCACCGTGGTGGCAGGGCGCTGTCGCGTGCACGATGCACAGGGCGGCCATGAAGAGGTCGGGGTTGGCGAAGGCCTCTACATCCCGCCAGGGTTCGAGGGCTCGTTCGAAGTGCTGGAAACGCTCACCAAGACCTACATGATCTGTGAACAGTCTTGAGCATCAGACAGGCCCAACTCAGGAGGCAGCAGCCACCGCCGACTTGTACACGCCGCAGCCAACGTACCACTCATCAACTTTTTTCACGAAAGAAATTTTGGTCTGGACCTTGCCCGATACCGGATTCACGATGTCGTACTCGACCCAGCCGCCGCCAGCTTCCGCCTGATCAACGATGGCATCGAGCAGCGCCTGGCCATCCACACCCGGTATGTCTTGCACTCTCGTGCCCACCTTTGTCTGATTGCCGCCAAACCCAAGGTAAGTGCCCAGGTTGTCGAGCACGAAAACATACATGTCGCGATCGAAATAGCTTTGCGCGGGGTCGGTGATGTCGTGCAGGAACGCATCTTTGCCGGTCACTTGCCGGTGCTCAATCGCCCGCTCCACCAGCTCCACCGCCTCTTCGGCCGTTCCCTGCTGGAGCAAAAATGAAGACACCGCGCTCGAAAGCTGCGAGGCGCGGCCCTCCAGCTGATTGGCCTGCTGCACCGCTTTTTCCACCATCTGGGCGTTGCGCTGGGTGATTTCGTCGAGCTGACTCACAGCGGAAGATATTTCGATCAACCCGGTGCTTTGCTCCGCGCTGGCCGCCGAGATGAGCGACATGTTGGCCGCCACACCACGCACGCCATTGACGATCTGCGTCATGCTGCCACCGGCCGCACGAATCTGCGTGACACTGGCCGCAACCTGCGTCGAAGACGCCTCGATCAGCTGGCGAATCTCTTTGGACGAGGCTGCAGAACGCTGCGCCAGCGTGCGCACCTCGTTGGCCACCACGGCGAACCCGCGCCCCTGCTCCCCTGCTCTCGCGGCCTCTACCGCCGCGTTCAGCGCGAGGATGTTGGTCTGGAAAGCCAGACTGTCGATCACGCTGATGATGTCGTTCATCTGCTGGGCACTCTTTTGAACGGTTTCCACCGATTCCACCGCTGCGCCCATCGACTTGGCACCGGACTCGGCCACATCGCGCACCTGGGTCGCCTGCGTGTCGGAGTCGCCCGCCGTCTCGGCATTCTGGTGCACCGTGCTCGATAGCTCCTGCACGCTGGCGGCTGTTTGCTCCAGGTTGGCCGCCTGCTGCTCGGTTCTGTCTGCCAGATCACGGTTGCCCAGCGCCAGGCTCTTGCCAGCGTGGGCCACCAGGGCCGAGTTGCTGCGCACCTCGGCCACCATCGCTGACAGGTTGGCGTTCATTCGCTCCAACAGCATCGACAGATCCGCGAGCTCGTCGCTCCCGCGCACCGTCACATGGGATCGCAGATTGCCCGAAGCGGTTTCGCGCATGACCTCCACCACATGGCGAAAATCGATCACGAAACTGAGAAAAAAGCTCGTCATCAGGTACGCCACCAGGGCGATGCCCAGCGATGCCCCCGTGATCGTCACCACTCTCAGTTGCTGATCTGAATGCAATCGCTCAGTCAGCAAGTCATTCAAGCGCTGCTCAAGTGCGGACTGGTAGTCTTGAATGGCCTCGAGGGCCACCGTGCCCGCAGAAAAGAACCTGTCGGCATCTGAGCGCCCCTCGGCGCCGAGAGCCTCTTCGGCAAGCGTCAAAAACGCATCCACCGCTTGCACGGTTTCGGCATTTTTCAGACCGGTCTGCCCGTACCTGGCGAGAAACGCCTGCTGGTTGCCCATGTCCTTCGACTTCTCACGGGCCTCCCCGCTCAACAACAGCGCTTCTCTGACCAGCAGCGGATCGCGCTCGGTTTTGGCCAGCTCGCCAGATCCGATGCCACGCACCTGCCCGACGCGCTCACCCCAGGCTGGCAGCTCGCTGACCATCATGTCCATCAAGAAATAGGTGCTGGGAACAGGGTCGAACAACAGGCTGGAGCGCTCTCCCGCTGTGTAAATGAGTTGGCGAAGTTCGCGAATCAACTCGCTGTGGCGCGCGAACGCCTCACGTGGCGAACGCCAGGTGGCCGACTGGATCGCCTGCAACTGCTGGCTCAGTGGCAACCATACGGGAGAGAGTTCAAAATCGGGCCGCAGCGCCATGCGCTGCTGCACCGCTGCCATGGCCCGATCCAGCGCTTCGCGCGCGGGGGCGATCGACGAGGTGTCTGACTGGCCACCCGACAGCATCACATGTGTTTTGCCACGATGCACCTGGGTCGCCTGAATCACATCGCTCAGGGCGACGACAAGCGCGACGCCTTCAACCTCATCGCGAGAGACGCGGATGGCCTCGTTCAAACGGTCGATCAGAAAGAAACTGACGACCAGCAGCGGGATGAGCAGCACGAGAGCCAGCACGCCCAGCTTTGTCGGCAGCCGCAGGTTGCGCATCAAGGCAACGCCTGGTTTGAATGGCTTGAAAGCGATCATGACAAATAGAGTTGGAGAAACGTGGGCAAAAGGTTCTTGGGGTTATCGGCCGCTGTCGTCGTGGCTTGAGATTTCGCGAGCAACCTGGCGTCAGTGCCTGCGATCGGACAAGCCAGATTGGTGTGCCTCGAAACAACGAAAGAGTTCATCGGCAAGCAAGGCCAGCGTGGCATCGCCCATGTCGCGCGCGTCGCGAAGTTGCTGCAGCGCATAGCGCGCATCGCTTTGCATGGCGACGCGGCTGATCGACATGCCTCGGCTGGACATGCGAAGGCTGAATGCGGTCAAAAGCTCGTCAGGCCAGGGCGCGAAGGTCTGGCGATGCGACCTGCCCGCCGCGTCGCGCGCAACGGGTGCCGCCGAGTGAAGCGACGAGGGATGGGTGAGATGGGCCATGCCGGACTCCGGTTGTGGTGTGCCAAGCTGATCCCCAACTGGGAACAATGGCTGACCACAACTTTAGACAGGACTCGGCGAGCATTGCGACCACAAAAAAGGGGCGAATGCCGTCCAGAAACAGGCTTTGCATCGACGCCCCGACCAGGGTGACCCTTTGAAACAGGGGGGCAGCATCTCAACGCAGGCCGAGAACAGAAGCCTCGGTCAGCTCTTTGATCGATAGCAACAGACCCTTGCTCGTGAGCCCATGCCCGCAGGCCCTGGCAGGGCCCAGGCGCCACTAACCCGGTTGACTGGCCAATTGCGCAAAAGCTTTGACCACCTCGGTCGGTGCCTGCACCAGTTCGATCAGAACGCCCTCACCAGCGATGGGGAATTCTTCATTGGCTTTGGGGTGCAAGAACGTGATGTCAAAGCCTGCGGCACCTTTGCGGATACCGCCTGGCGCGAAGCGCACGCCTTGGGCCGTCAGCCATTCAACCGCCACTGGCAGGTCATCGATCCACAGGCCGATATGGTTCAGCGGCGTGGCGTGCACCGCTGGCTTTTTCTCGGGATCGATGGGTTGCATCAAATCGACTTCGACCTTGAATGGGCCGCTACCGATGGCGCAAATGTCTTCGTCCACGTTTTCACGCTCGCTTTGAAACGTGCCCGTGATCTCCAGGCCCAGCATGTCCACCCAGAGCTTTTGCAACCGCTGCTTGTCGGGCCCACCGATGGCAATCTGCTGGATGCCCAGCACCTTGAACGGACGCTGCCGGCTCATTGCTCGAACTCCACGATGGGCTGATCCACCGAAAGCGACTCTCCCTTGGTGGCCAACACCTTGGCCACCACGCCGTCGGCCGTGGCAAACAACACGTTCTCCATCTTCATCGCCTCAATCACGGCCACGCGCTCACCCGCTTGCACCTTCTGGCCCACAACCACCGCCACATCGGCCAGCAGACCCGGCATGGGCGAGAGCACAAAGCTTGCTCATGTCAGGCGGCGCCTTGAAAGGCATGAGTTTGTGCAGCTCGGCCATGCGCGGCGAGACCACCATGGCTTCGACCTTGGTGCCGTTGTTTTGCACCACCAGCGCCAGCGGGTTGCGGGGCGTGCCGCGCTCCACCTGGGCTGTGAACGGCGCGCCGTTGCAGGTGCCAGTGATGCACACATCGTTCAACCGCGAGGGGCTGGAAATGGCGTAGCGCTTGCCATCGACCGTGACAGTCGCCACGCCGATCTGTCCCAGCTCCTCCACCACGTGCACCTGGCTGTAACCGTGCTTGCCCTGTGCATCCAGCGTGATCACCCCAAAATCGTGGCCCACCTTGACACCGTAACCGGGCAGCTGCCCGGAGATGCCCGCGGCACGCTCGCGCGATTTGCGGCGCACAAAGGCCGCCAAGCGCCACGAGGAAGTTCGGATCGTCGTGCGGCACATCTTCCGCGTGGAAGCCATCGGCGTAGTTCTCGGCAATGAAGCCGGTGTTGAAATCGCCCGAGACGAACTTCGGATGGGCCAGCAGCGCGGCCTGGAACGGGATGTTGCTGCTGATGCCGCGAATCACGAAGCCGTTGAGCGCCTCGCGCATCTTGGCAATCGCATCGTTGCGGTCTTTGCCGTGCACGATGAGCTTGGCGATCATCGAGTCGTAAAACATCGGAATCTCACCGCCATCGACCACGCCCGTGTCGACGCGAACGCCATACAGCGCCTCGGTGTTGCCCTGGAACATGGTCTGCTCAGGCGGCGCAAAGCGCACCAGGCGGCCGGTCGAGGGCAGGAAGTTGCGAAACGGGTCTTCCGCATTGATGCGGCATTCGATGGCCCAGCCATTGCGCTGCACATCGGCTTGCGTCAGCGGCAGCTTCTCACCAGCGGCCACGCGGATCATCAGCTCCACCAGGTCCAGCCCGGTGATGGACTCGGTGACGGGGTGCTCCACCTGCAAGCGGGTGTTCATCTCCAGGAAGTAGAAATCCTGGTCCTTGCCGACCACGAACTCCACCGTGCCCGCGCTCTGGTACTGCACCGCCTTGGCCAGCGCCACAGCCTGCTCGCCCATGGCTTTGCGCGTGGCATCGCTGATGAAGGGCGAAGGCGCCTCTTCGATCACCTTCTGGTGGCGCCGCTGGATCGAGCACTCGCGCTCGTTGAGGTAGACCACGTTGCCCTGCGAGTCGCCGACGATCTGGATTTCGATGTGGCGCGGCTGCTCGACAAATTTCTCGATGAAGATGCGATCGTCGCCAAAGCTGTTGCGCGCTTCGTTCTGGCAAGCGGTGAAACCCTCGAGGGCTTCCTTGTCGTTGAACGCCACGCGCAGGCCTTTGCCGCCGCCGCCGGCCGAGGCCTTGATCATCACGGGATAGCCAATGTCCTTGGCGATCTCGACGGCGCGAGCGGCCGATTCGATCGCATCGTTCCAGCCCGGGATCGTGTTGACCTTGGCTTCAAGGGCCAGCTTTTTGGAGGCGATCTTGTCGCCCATGGCCGCAATGGAATGCGCCTTGGGGCCGATGAAGGCGATGCCCTCGTCTTCGCAGCGCTTGGCAAAGGCCTCGTTTTCGCTCAGGAAGCCATAGCCAGGGTGGATCGCTTGCGCACCGGTCTTCTTGGCAGCCTCGATGATCTTGTCGGCCACGAGATAGGACTCGCGCGAAGGCGCAGGCCCGAGCAAGACCGACTCATCGGCCAGTTGCACATGGCGCGCTTCTTTGTCGGCCTCGGAATACACCGCCACGGTGGCGATGCCCATCTTTTTTGCGGTGGCAATGACACGGCAGGCGATTTCGCCGCGGTTGGCGATCAGGATTTTGGTGAACATGATGATGTCCTTTTCTCAAATGGTGGAGCGCAGGTTGTCTTTCAAGGGCACAGCTGAGCCGGCTTTGCCGGGCCACCAGTGCCGCCCCATGAGGGGGTGGCGCGAAGCGGCGCGGAGGTGTTCAAAGAGGAATGTTGCCGTGCTTGCGCCAGGGGTTCTCGACCTTCTTGTCTTTCAGCATCACCAGCGAGCGGCAGATGCGCTTGCGCGTTTCGTGCGGCAGGATCACGTCGTCCACATAGCCGCGCGCGCTGGCCACAAACGGGTTGGCAAAGCGGGCCTTGTATTCGGCCTCCTTCGCGGCGAGCTTCTCGGGATCGTTCTTGTCTTCGCGGAAGATGATTTCCACCGCACCCTTGGCGCCCATCACCGCGATTTCGGCGTTGGGCCAGGCGAAGTTGACGTCGCCACGCAGGTGCTTGGACGCCATCACGTCGTAGGCACCGCCGTAGGCCTTGCGGGTGATCACGGTGATCTTGGGCACCGTGCATTCGGCGTACGCGTACAGCAGCTTGGCGCCGTGCTTGATGATGCCGCCGAACTCCTGCGAGGTGCCGGGCATGAAGCCAGGCACGTCGACAAAGGTCACCACCGGGATGTTGAACGCATCGCAAAAGCGCACAAAGCGCGCGGCCTTGATGCTCGACTCTTGATGTCCAGGCAACCGGCCAGCACCAGCGGCTGGTTGGCCACGATGCCCACCGTCTGGCCGTCCATGCGGGCGAAGCCGATCAGGATGTTTTTGGCGTACTCGGGTTGCAGCTCGAAGAAGTCGCCATCGTCCACCGTTTTGACGATGAGCTCCTTCATGTCGTAGGGCTTGTTCGGGTTCTCGGGCACCAGGGTGTCCAGGCTCTGCTCCATGCGATCGATCGGGTCGCCGCTGGGGCGCACCGGCGCCTTTTCGCGGTTGGACAGCGGCAGGTAGTTGTAGAGGCGGCGCAGCATCAGCAGCGCTTCCACATCGTTCTCGAACGCCAGATCGGCCACGCCGCTCTTGGTCGTGTGCGTCACCGCGCCGCCCAGTTCTTCGGCGGTCACGCTTTCGTGCGTCACCGTCTTCACCACCTCGGGGCCGGTGACGAACATGTAGCTGGAGTCTTTCACCATGAAGATGAAGTCGGTCATGGCGGGCGAATACACCGCACCGCCGGCCGAAGGCCCCATGATCATGCTGATCTGCGGCACCACACCGCTGGCCATCACGTTGCGCTGGAACACCTCGGCGTAGCCGCCGAGCGACGCCACGCCTTCCTGAATCCGCGCGCCGCCCGAATCGTTGAGGCCGATCACCGGCGCACCGACCTTCATCGCCTGGTCCATCACCTTGCAGATCTTTTCGGCGTGGGCTTCAGACAGCGCACCGCCGAACACGGTGAAATCCTGGCTGTAGACGAACACCAGGCGGCCATTGATCATGCCGTAGCCGGTGACCACGCCGTCGCCCGGAATCTTGTTGTCTTGCATGCCGAAGTCGGTGCAGCGGTGCTCGACGAACATGTCCCACTCTTCAAACGTGCCTTCGTCGAGCAACACTTCGAGCCGCTCGCGCGCGGTCAGCTTGCCTTTGGCGTGCTGCGCATCGATGCGCTTTTGTCCACCGCCCAGGCGGGCCGCAGCGCGCTTCTTTTCCAGTTGTTCCAGGATGTCTTGCATGGGGTTCTCCAGGTAAATCTCTCTCGGGTGTCTTCAATCAATCAATCAAACAGGTCCAGCAACGTGCGGGCCGCGGTGGAAGCGGGCAACTCGCCGGCCGACACGCGCTGGGTGGTCTCGGCCAACTGCGCGCGAACCTTGGGGTGTTCGCGAAAACGTTGCTTCAGCCCGGCGTCGATGCGCTCCCACATCCAGGCCTTGGCCTGTTGCTGTCGACGCGAGGTCATGCGGCCGTTGGCCGACTGCAGGCCACGGTATTCCGACACCGAGGCCCAGAATCGGTCCACGCCCTCGCCCTTCAAGGCGCTGAGCTGGATCACCTGCGGATGCCAGATGGCCTGATCGTGGTGCATGTTCTCCGGGTTGCCGTGCAGGCCCAACAGACGCAGGCTGGACATGATCTGGGCGCGGGCCCGCGTGGCGGCATCGGGGTCGATATCGGCCTTGTTGATCACCACCAGGTCGGCCAGCTCCATCACGCCTTTCTTGATCGCCTGCAGATCGTCGCCCGCATTGGGCAGCTGCATCAGCACGAACATGTCGGTCATGTTGGCCACCGCCGTTTCCGACTGGCCCACGCCCACCGTCTCCACGATCACGATGTCGTAGCCCGCCGCCTCGCACACCAGCATGGCCTCGCGCGTTTTCTCGGCCACGCCGCCCAGCGTGCCGCTGCTCGGGCTGGGGCGGATATAGGCCTTCTCGTGCACGCTCAGGTGCTCCATGCGGGTCTTGTCACCCAGGATGGAGCCGCCCGACACGGTGCTGGATGGATCGATGGTCAACACCGCCACGCGGTGGCCCTTGCTCGATCAGATACAGACCCAGCGCTTCAATAAAGGTGCTCTTGCCCACGCCGGGCACACCGCTGATGCCCAGGCGAAAACTCTTGCCGGTGTGCGGCAACAGCGCGGTCAGCAGTTCGTCGCCCTGCGCACGGTGGTCGGCCCGGGTGGATTCGAGCAACGTGATGGCCTTGGCCATGGCGCGCCGCTGTACCAGCGCCGCCCCCTGAACGATGCCACCGTACAAATCCACAGAGGTCACCCCTGGGCTTTCTTGATTTGCTCGAGCACGTCTTTCGCGCTCGCGGGAATGGGCGTACCGGGGCCATAAATGCCTTTGACACCCGCCTCGTACAACATCTCGTAATCCTGACGCGGAATCACGCCGCCCACGAACACGATGATGTCGTCGGCGCCCTGCTTCTTCAGCTCGGCAATGATGGCCGGCACCAGGGTCTTGTGGCCCGCGGCCAGCGTGGACACACCCACAGCGTGCACGTCGTTTTCAATCGCCTGGCGCGCGCACTCTTCGGGGGTCTGGAACAGTGGCCCCATGTCCACGTCAAAGCCGAGGTCGGCAAAGGCGGTGGCCACCACCTTGGCGCCACGGTCGTGGCCGTCCTGGCCCAGCTTGCTGACCATCACGCGCGGGCGGCGGCCTTCTTTCTCGGCAAACTCGTTGATCTCGGCCTTCAGGGCATCCCAGCCCTCGGCGGAATCGTAGGCAGCAGCGTACACACCGGTCACCTTTTGTGTATCGGCGCGGTGGCGCCCGTAGATTTTTTCCAATGCGTCCGACACCTCGCCACCGGTGGCGCGCAGGCGCATGGCCTGGATGCTGAGATCGAGCAGGTTGCCCTGGCCCGATTCGGCCGCAGCGGTGAGCGCCTGCAAGGCCGCTTGCACCTTGGCTTCGTCGCGGCTGGCGCGAATGGCTTTCAGGCGCGCGATCTGGCCTTCGCGCACGGCCACGTTGTCGATGTCGCGCGCTTCGATCGGGTCTTCGTCTTTCAGCTTGTATTTGTTGACGCCAACGATCACGTCTTTGCCCGAATCGATGCGCGCCTGCTTCTCGGCCGCTGCCGCTTCGATCTTGAGCTTGGCCCAGCCGCTGTCCACGGCCTTGGTCATGCCGCCCATGGCTTCGACCTCTTCGATGATGGCCCAGGCCTTGTCGGCCATTTCCTGCGTCAGGCTCTCCATCATGTAGCTGCCGGCCCATGGGTCGACCACGTTGGTGATGTGCGTCTCTTCCTGGATGATGAGCTGGGTGTTGCGGGCGATGCGGGCGCTGAACTCGGTGGGCAGCGCAATGGCTTCGTCGAACGAATTGGTGTGCAGCGACTGCGTGCCGCCGAACACCGCCGCCATGGCTTCCACCGTGGTGCGCACCACGTTGTTGTAGGGGTCCTGCTCGGTGAGCGACCAGCCCGAGGTCTGGCAATGGGTGCGCAGCATCAGGCTCTTGGGCTTCTTGGCGCCCACGCCTTTCATGATGCGGGTCCACAGCAGGCGGGCCGCGCGCATCTTGGCGATTTCCAGGTAGAAGTTCATGCCGATCGCCCAGAAGAAGCTCAGGCGGGGGGCGAAATCGTCCACATCCATGCCCTTGGCCATGGCCGTCTTCACATACTCCTTGCCGTCGGCCAGCGTGAAGGCCAGCTCCAGCGCCTGGTTGGCGCCGGCTTCCTGCATGTGGTAACCCGAGATCGAGATCGAGTTGAACTTCGGCATGTGCTTCGCCGTGTACTCGATGATGTCGCCGATGATCTTCATCGACGGCTCGGGCGGGTAGATGTAGGTGTTGCGCACCATGAACTCTTTCAGAATGTCGTTCTGAATCGTTCCGGAGAGCTTGTCCTGCGACACGCCCTGCTCTTCGGCGGCCACCACGTAGCCAGCCAGCACCGGCAACACGGCGCCGTTCATGGTCATGGAGACCGACACCTTGTCCAGCGGGATCTGGTCGAACAGGATCTTCATGTCCTCGACCGAATCGATCGCCACGCCGGCCTTGCCCACGTCACCGGTCACGCGCGGGTGGTCGGAGTCGTAGCCGCGGTGCGTGGCCAGGTCGAAGGCCACCGACACGCCCTGCCCGCCCGCGGCCAGTGCCTTGCGGTAGAAGGCATTGGATTCTTCGGCGGTCGAGAAACCGGCGTATTGGCGGATCGTCCAGGGGCGCACGGCGTACATCGTGGCCTGCGGGCCGCGAATGAAGGGCTCGAAGCCCGGCAGGGTGTTGGTGTTGGGCAGGTTCGCAGTGTCTTCGGCCGTGTACAGCGGCTTGACGCTGATGCCGTCGGGCGTGACCCAGTTCAAAGCGGTCAGATCCCCGCCCGGCGCAGATTTCTGGGCGGCTAGCGTCCAGGCTTCCAGGTTGGCGGCGTTGAATTCGGGCATTTTCTGGGTCATGGCTGGGCGTGGAATGAGAGGCAACAAAAGTGGCGAAATCGCTGCGGATTTTATATCATTCATAATTATTGATGCAAAATATTCCGCTCAACTTACAATCCACTCCCCGTCCAGCCGCACCCCGATTCACCACCGCCATGTCCGCCCTTTCCCTCGCTCCCCGCGCGCTCTACGAAGAAGTCGCCGAACTGCTTCGCCAGCGCATCTTCAGCCGCGAGCTGGAGCCCGGCAGCTGGATCGACGAGCTCAAAATCGCAGAGGAATACGGCATCAGCCGCACGCCTTTGCGCGAAGCGCTGAAGGTACTGGCGGCCGAGGGCCTGGTCACCATGAAGGTACGCCGCGGTGCCTATGTGACCGAAGTGTCCGACAAAGACCTGGCCGATGTCTACCACCTGCTCGCCCTGCTGGAATCCGATGCGGCTGGCGTGGTGGCCGAGCGCGTGCCAGCGAGGCCGAACTGGCCGAGCTGAAAGCGCTGCACACGAACTCAAGGCCGCCGTTAAAAAACGGAAACGAATTTTTCGCCATCAACGAGCGCTTTCACATGCGCATTCTGGAAATCGCCGACAACCGCTGGCGCCAGCAGATGGTGGCCGACCTGCGCAAAGTGATGAAGCTCAACCGCCACAACTCCCTGCTCAAAACCGGGCGCATCGCCGAATCGCTGGCCGAACACCAGGCGGTGATGGACGCCTTGCTTGCGCGCGACCCCGAGCTCACGCAAGCGCGCATGCAGGCCCACTTCCAAAACGGGCTCGAAGCGGCGGCCTGAGCCACCCCTGGCAAGGCCCGCGCACCCCCGGCGCGCCACCCGGCCCCTTTTTGCGAAAACGCAAAGACGGGCGTGCGCGTTTGGCGGCAAGATCAGAAACAATACCAGCCGGTCGTGCGGCCGCGCCCGACACGACCACCGATTGCCCTGATACAGGAGACCGCCTTGCCCATCGCCCACCCCATCCAGCCCGGCATCCTCGAGACCATTCCCGCGCATGCGGCCTACCTGACTTTCCAGCTCCGGCTCGGCGCCAACCCCCGGGAGGTGCTCGGCCAGCTCGCCGAACAAACCGATGGCTTGACCACCGTGGTCGGCCTAGGGGCATCGCTGGTGCACGAGCTGGGCGCGCAAGTGCCCGGCCTCAAGACCTTCCAGGGCATCGAGGGCGCCCTGGTCAAATTGCCGGCCACGCCGATCGACCTGCTGATCTGGCTGCGCGGCGACGACCGTGGCGATATCCTCGCCCACGGCCAGAGCCTCGCCGCCCTGCTGGCCCCGGCCTTCGAGCTCGAGAGCATCACCGAAGCCTTCAACCACGACGGCGGCAAAGACCTCACCGGCTACGAAGACGGCACCGAAAACCCGACTGGCGACGAGGCGCTGACCGCGGCCTTTGTGCCCACGGGCAACGGCGCGCCGGAGGGCAGCAGCTTTTTGGCGCTCCAGCGCTGGCATCACCAGTTGCGCCATTTCGACGCCATGCCACGCGACGCAACAAGACCACACCTTCGGCCGCGAGCGCGATCAGCAACGAAGAAATGGACGACGCGCCCGAGTCGGCCCACGTCAAACGCACCGCCCAGGAAGACTTCGAGCCCCGAGGCCTTTGTGCTGCGCCGCTCCATGCCCTGGAGTGAAGGCAACGAAGGTGGCCTGGTGTTCACCGCTTTTGGTCACTCCTTTGATGCGTTCGAAGCGCTGCTGCGGCGCATGTCGGGCGCAGAAGACGGCCTGAAAGACGCGCTGTTCACCTTCACGGAGCCTCAAACCGGCGCCTATCTCTGGTGCCCGCCGATGCACCAGGGACGACTCGACCTGCGACGCAATCGATTTGTAGCTCGGGTCACCGCCATAAGGGGCAAGCCGCTGCGAAGAAACACCATACAGCCTAGGGTATGTACGACGCCCCGATTGACGAATATCAATCAATATAAGCCGGTTCGAATGCATGCTGTCAGAGTACCTTGCACAACCCTTGACGGAGACAACGCCATGGCACACATTGTGATTCTGGGCGCTGGCATTGGTGGCATGCCCATGGCCTACGAAATGAAGGAGCTGGCGCGCAACGGAAGACACCGTCACGGTGATCAGCGATGCGCCCAAGTTCCACTTTGTACCCTCCAATCCCTGGGTGGCTGTCGACTGGCGCAAGCGCAGCGATATCGAGATCGACATTGCTCCCGCACTGGCCAAAAAGGGCATCCAGTCCATCATTCAGGCCGCCAAACGGGTGCACCCGGAAAAGAATCAGGTGGAGCTGATGGACGGCACCCGCCGTCGACTACGACTACCTGGTGATCGCCACTGGCCCCAAACTCGCTTTGACGAAGTCGAAGGCCTGGGCCCCACGGTGGCCATACCCAGTCGATCTGCCATGTGAGCCACGCCGAAACCAGCAAAACCGCCTGGGACACATTCGTCCAGGATCCCGGCCCCATCGTCGTCGGCGCGGTACAAGGCGCCTCCTGCTTTGGTCCGGCCTACGAATTCGCCATGATCATGGACACCGACTTGCGCAAACGCAAGATCCGCGACAAGGTGCCCATGACCTACGTGACGCCAGAGCCCTACATCGGGCACCTGGGCCTGGGCGGCGTGGGCGACTCCAAAGGCATGCTGGAAGCGGCCATGCGCCAGCGCCATATCAAGTGGATCTGCAACGCCAAGACCACCAAGATTGAAGACGGTCAGATGTTCGTGACCGAGCACAACGACCAGGGCGAGCCCGTCAAGGAACACGTGCTGCCCTTCAAGCACAGCATGATGCTGCCCGCCTTCAAAGGCATTGACGCTGTCTTCGGCATCGAAGGCTCTGACCAATCCGCGCGGCTTCATCACGGTCGACGAACACCAGCGCAACACGAAATACACCAATATCTTCAGCGTCGGCGTTTGCATTGCCATTCCACCCGTGGAAGCCACACCGATTCCGTGCGGTACACCCAAGACCGGCTTACATGATCGAATCCATGGTCACCGCCACAGCCCACAACATCCGCGAACTCATGGACGGAAAAGAGCCCTCCCACAACGCCACCTGGAACACCGTCTGCCTGGCCGACTTTCGGCGACACCGGCGCCTGCTTCGTGGCCCTGCCGCAGATCCCGCCACGCAATGTGAGCTGGTTTGCCGAGGGCAAATGGGTGCACCTGGCCAAGGTGGCGTTCGAGAAGTACTTCATGCGCAAGATGCAAAAAGGCACTTCCGAGCCGATCTACGAAAAAATCATCATGGATTTCATCGGCATCACCAAGCTGAAAGCCAAAAGTCACCGGCAAATAGGCGCCACCGCTCCCAACGCGATCGGTAAACAAAAGGCCCTGAGTGCGCGATGCACTCAGGGCCTTTCCATATTTTGAGCTGAGCCTAGACAGGCGACAGCGTCACTTGATCCCCAGCAACTCCACCTCGAACACCAGGGTGGCATTCGGCGGAATCACATTGCCCGCACCACGCGTGCCGTAGGCGATGGCGCTGGGGCAGGTCAACTTGGCCTGGCCACCCACCTTCATTTTCTGAACACCTTCGGTCCAGCAAGGAATCACGCCACCCAACGGGAACTCGATGGGCGTCCCACGTTTGTAAGAGCTGTCAAATTCCTTGCCATCGGGGAAGGTGCCTTTGTAATGCACCTTGACCGTATCGGCGGCCGTCGGATTGGCGCCCGTGCCTTCTTTCACAGCGCGGTACACCAGACCGGTCGAAGTGACCACAGCGCCGGCCTCCTTGGCGGCGGCGGTCAAGGTAGCGTCCTGGGCCATGGCTGGAGCGGTCAAGCATGGCGGTGGCACAAACGGTCAGGGAGAGAGCAAATCGTTTCATGTTCAAAGGGTTGGGTTGACTAGAAAAGCGGGCCAAATTGACGACACAAGGCATTGTGCCCCAAGCCCACTCAAGAGCAGTCAGGTTCGGCATTTCCAGTTCAGCATGGCCCACATGCGCCTGCGCCATGGCCCAGACCTCGCGCGGGGGCAATGGTTTGAGTTTGTGATCGCTCCACACCTGGCGCCACTTGCGCGCGCCGTGTTCACCGTGGCGCAAGCCCAGCATGTGGCTGGCGATCGAATACCAGGGTGCACCATCGTCGGCTGCGGCGCGCTCCATGTAGTCGACCATCGCCAGCTCCACCGCCTCGCGGGTCAGCGGCTCGGCACGTGAGGGCTCACCGTAAAAGGTTTCATCCCACGAAGTCATCAACCAGGGGTTGTGGTACGCCTCTCGACCGATCATCGCGCCGTCGACATGGGCCAGTTGTTCGGCAATCTGGGCGTTGGTCTTGATGCCGCCGTTCACGGCGATCACCAAGTGCGGAAAATCGCGTTTGAGCTGATGCACCAGGTCGTAGCGCAGCGGCGGAATTTCGCGATTCTCTTTGGGCGACAAGCCCTGCAACCATGCATTGCGCGCGTGCACCAGAAACACCTGGCAACCTGCTTCGCTCACCGTGCCGACAAAATCGCGCACGAAGTCGTAGCTCTCGATTTTGTCGATGCCGATGCGGTGCTTGACCGTCACCGGAATGTCCACAACATCCACCATGGCCTTCACGCCATCGGCCACCAACTGCGCCTCGCCCATCAGGCAGGCGCCAAAAGCGCCCTTGAGCACCCGCTCGCTCGGGCAACCACAGTTCAGATTGATCTCGTCGTAACCTCGCGCCTCGCCCCACTCTGGCGCAAACAGCCAAGTCCACCGGATCGCTCCCACCCAGTTGCAAAGCCACCGGGTGCTCTTCTTCGTTGAAATGCAAATGCTGCGCTGCGTTGCCATGGATCAACGCCCCAGTGGTCACCATCTCGCGTGTAGAGCAAGGTGCGCCGGGTCAGCAAGCGGTGAAAGAAACCGGCAATGCCGATCCGTCCACCCCATCATGGGAGCGACGGACAAACGCCAAAAAGAAGGATCGGGGAAATCGACAGACATGCCCCGATTATCCCAGCGCCAAAGAAAAACCCCGCCAAAGCGGGGTTGATCGCGGAGAACGGCGCCAACCAAGGGCGCCGTGGGTCCGGCTCTGCCGGTCCGCCAGCGTCGCCCCCTGGGGGGTGACGCACCAAAGCTGCGGCGCGGGGGTGGGCACGTTCACCCCATGTGCAGGCCGCCATTGACCGAGAAATCAGCGCCAGTGGCGTAGCCACCCTCTTCCGAAGCCAGCCAGGCGATGATGGATGCGATCTCGCTGGGCTTGCCCAGGCGCTTCACGGGCACAGTGGCCACGATCTTTTCCAGCACGTCCGGACGGATGGCGTTGACCATATCGGTACCAATGTAGCCAGGGCTCACGGTATTGACCGTCACGCCTTTGGTGGCCATTTCCTGGGCCAGGGCCATCGAGAACCCGTGCATGCCAGCTTTGGCGGCCGAGTAGTTGGTCTGCCCGGCCTGGCCTTTTTCGCCGTTCACTGAGGAGATGTTGATGATGCGGCCCCAGCCCTTCTCAACCATATCGCCGACCACCTGTTTGGTCACGTTGAACATGGAATCCAGGTTGGTGTTCATCACCGCACTCCAGTCCTCTCGCGACATCTTCAGGAACATGCGGTCTTTGGTGATACCCGCGTTGTTGACCAAAACATCGATGCTGCCGTGCTCGGCCTTGGCCTTTGCAAAAGCTTCGACTGTGGAATCCCAATCACCCACATTGCCCACCGACGCGTAAAAGGTGTAACCCTCGGCCTTTTGCTCGTCGAGCCACTTTTTGAAATCGCGCGTCGGGCCGCAGCCGGCAATGACTTTAAAGCCCTCTTTGTGCAGGCGTTGGCAGATGGCGGTTCCGATACCGCCCATGCCACCGGTGACGTACGCTACTTTTTGACTCATGTTGTTTGCTCCTCTAGGTGGTGCCGTTAGGCATTGAAAATTGATTTGAAAGTGATGCCTTGATTCAGCATGCGGTGGACCCGGCTTTGCAGGCCACTCGCATCGCCCCCTTGAAGGGGTGGCGCCGCAGGCGGCGCGGGGTGCTTACCTCTCGACGGCCAACGATACGCCCATGCCACCACCGATACACAGTGCGGCCAGGCCCTTCTTGGCGTCGCGGCGCTGCATCTCGTGCAACAGCGTGACCAGAATGCGGCAACCGGACGCACCGATAGGGTGACCAATCGCGATCGCGCCACCATTCACGTTGACCTTGGACGCGTCGATGTCCAGCGCCTTGTTCACAGCACAGGCTTGCGCAGCGAACGCTTCGTTGAGTTCAAACAGATCCACATCGGCCACTGTCCAGCCGGCACGCTCCAGCGCTTTCTTGGAGGCTGGCACTGGGCCCATACCCATGGTGGCCGGGTCCAAACCGCTGGTGCCAAACGAGGCGATGCGTGCCATGGGCTTCAAGCCCAGTTCGGCCGCCTTTTTGGCGCTCATCACCATCACGGCGGCTGCGCCATCGTTGATGCCCGACGCGTTGCCAGCGGTCACGCTGCCGGCCTTGTCAAAGGCGGGGCGCAGACCGCTCAATGCGTCGGCGTTGCTCTTTTTGTTGATGAACTCGTCGGTGTTGAAAACCACAGGATCGCCTTTGCGCTGTGGAATCACCACGTCAACGATCTCTTCCTTGAACTTGCCTTCTTCTTGCGCCTTGGCGGCCTTGGTCTGACTGGCCAACGCCAGTTCATCCTGCATTTCGCGGCTGATGTTGTGTTCCTTGGCCACATTCTCTGCGGTGATGCCCATGTGGTACTGGTTGTACACGTCCCACAGCCCGTCAACGATCATGGTGTCGGCCATCTTCCAGTCGCCCATGCGCTGGCCGTCGCGGCTGCCGTTCAACACGTGTGGGCTGGCGCTCATGTTTTCCTGACCGCCAGCGATCACGATCTCGCTGTCGCCCCAGGCAACCGCCTGCGCGGCCAGCATCACGGCCTTCAGGCCCGAGCCGCAAACCGCGTTGATGGTCAAGCGCAGGGGTTTCCTTGGCCACACCGGCCTTCATCATGGCCTGACGCGCGGGGTTCTGGCCCACGCCCGCGGCCAGCACCTGGCCCATGATCACTTCGCCAACAGCATCTGCCGCAACGCCGGTGCGCTCCAGCAAAGCCTTGATGACGATGGCGCCCAATTCGGTGGCCGGCACTTTGGCCAGCGAACCACCAAACTTGCCCACAGCGGTGCGGGCAGCGGCGACGATGACGATATCTTCCATGGCTTTGATCCTTCTAGAAATGAAATAAATGTTCAAAGAGTTTGCGAAGCACGGGCTTTTTCGCTCTCCCGGGCGTGCACCGAGCGTACGGGCTCAATACATGCCCTCAGGCAACATCATGCCTTGGCTTTCACGTATCTCCCCGGTGCGGGCTCGATCGCAGCGTAGGATTTACCCTTGCCGTAGGCTCTTGGGAGCCGCAATTTGCTTGCCCGCCAGCGGTTTGAGCCAGGCGGCCCAATCGGTCCACCAGCTGCCTTTGTGCTCGGTGGCACTGTCGATCCACTCATTCACGTCGGCTGGAAACTTGTTCGCAGGTCCGATCCAGTGGCTGCGCTTGTTGGCCGCCGGCGGGTTGATCACACCGGCGATGTGTCCGGAAGCCCCCATCACGAAGCGCTTCTTGCCCGGAAACACCTGCGTGCTCGCGTAAGCGCCACCGATGGGCACGATGTGGTCTTCCCGCGAACCGTAAAGGTAGACCGGAATCTTGACCTTGCGGAAATCGATTTTTTCGCCACACACCTTGGTCTTGCCGGGCTTGACCAGGTTGTTTTCCAGATAAGTCTGGCGCAGGTACCAGGCGTAATAGGGGCCGGGCAGGTTGGTTGCGTCGGAATTCCAGTAGAGCAAGTCGAACGGCGGAGGCGACTCACCTTTCAGGTAGTTGCCCACGACATAGTTCCACACCAGGTCGTTGGGGCGCAGAAAACTGAAGGTGGTGGCCAGATCGCGCCCTGACATCAGCCCGCCTTGGGCGAACTGCCTCTCGCGCATCTTGACGAAGTTTTCGTCGATGAACACATCCAGAATGCCGGTATCGGTGAAGTCGATCAGCGTGGTCAGGAAGGTGGCACTGTTGACCGGCTCTTCGCCACGCGCGGCCAAGACAGCCAGCGCGTTGCTGAGCATGGTGCCGCCCACGCAGAAGCCCAATGCGTTGATGGTCTTCGCACCGGTGATGTCTTGCGTGACGCCGATGGCTTTGATCACCGCGTCTTCGATGTAATCGTCCCAGGTCTTGTCGCCCATGGACTCGTCCGGATTGCGCCAGCTCACGACAAAGGTGCGGTGCCCCTGCTCAGCGCAATAGCGGATCAGCGAGTTCGCGGGCTGCAAATCAAGGATGTAAAACTTGTTGATGCAAGGTGGCACCAAAAGGAACGGCCGCTCATACACCTTGGCGGTCAGGGGCTTGTATTCGATAAGCTGGAAAAGCTCGTTTTCAAACACCACCGCACCCTCGGTGGTCGCCACGTTCTTGCCCACTTCGAAAACGCTCTCATCGGTCATCGAAACGTGGCCCTGCTTCATGTCATGCAACATGTTGGCAACGCCTTTGGCAATGCTCTCTCCTTGCGTTTCCACTGCCTTCTTCTGGGCCTCGGCATTGAACGCCAGGAAGTTGCTGGGAGAACTGGCATCGATCCACTGCTGCACAGCAAAGCGAACGCGGGTGCGCGTTTTGGGGTCGCCCTCGACCGCATCGGCCATGGCCATCAGCGTGCGCGCGTTGAGCAGGTAGGAGGCTGCCGAGAATGACGCCACCGGGTTGCTGGCCCAAGCCTCGTTGGCAAAACGGCGGTCGCCGGTCGGCTTGGCGTCCAGGCCCTGGCTCATGAGCTGGGTGATCTCGGAGAGGTAGGTGTTCTGAATCTCAAGCAGCTTGGCGGGGTCAAACGTGACCTTCTCACCAGCCACCTGGTTGAACATGTCGCCGATGCCGGGCATGCCCGCGCCCATGCTGGGCATGCCAAAAGCGCCAGCGCCATTGGGCATGAAGGCTTTAAAAGCAGCGAAAGGATCGGCGGCGCCCTGTCCAGCCGCAGAGGTGGCGCCGGGGAACGATTTGGCAGCCTGCGACCATTGATGGATCAGGTTTTGTTGAAACTGCTGCGCAGCCTCCATCCAAGGGGTTTGGGGAGTCTTCCCAGATGTCATGCTTGTCTCCAGTGGTATTACCAGCGGCTTATTATCAGGGACTCAGGGGAGAGTCTCCGTGTTTTCCCTAGTATTAAAGACCTGACTTCCGTCAAGCTGACAAGGCGGTGCAATCAGGTCTCGCAATGAAAGGGTGTCCGTGTATCTGGTGGTGATTGCTTGGATGTACGTTGTCTTGATGATGTCGGTGGCCGAGGCCACCAGCACCACAGGCTCGGTACTCGGTGCCATTGTGACCTTTATTCTTTACGGTTTGATGCCAATGGGCATAGTGGTTTACATCATGTCGACCCCTGCGCGAAAACGCAAGATCAAGGCGCGCGAGGCGGCCGAACTGGCCGAGGCCAACGCCGCGCGCGCTGCGGCTTCAGTCAGCGATCCAGATGCAGGCGGCCATGCGCCCGGTGCTGCCCAGGGCGACGGCATCGCGGCGGTGGGAAAAGAAACTTGATGTCTGGCTGACCGTGCACCATCGTGGCGATCCGTCGTTGCCCTGGGGGTCATGCAGACCCAAGCCCTTCAAACGTCGGCGCGCCAATGCGCTGAGATCGGCCAAGAACTTGTTGGCAACGCCCGGTGCGGCTTCAAAACAGCTCTCTGCCGCAGGGTCCTGTGCTGCAAATGCCTGCTTCACCTCAGGCCCAACCTCAAAAGCATGCGGGCCAATGCAAGGCCCCAACCAGCTCCAGGTGTTGGCCGCCACATCGGCATGAGAAGCATCGGGTTCAAACCGTTGCACCGCCTGCACATACCGCTCAAAGCAACGCTCCAGAACGCCGGCCGCAAGCCCCCGCCACCCCGCATGGGCAGCAGCCACCACACGGCCCGAGGCGTGGGCGAACAACACGGGCAGACAATCGGCCACCATGATGGTGCAGGCCAGCCCGGGTTGATCGCTCACGCAGGCATCGGCCTCGGCGCCGTCGCCCGTGGTCTCCCCAAGCAACACCACGTCGGTGCCGTGCACCTGTTTCAGAAACACCGGCCTGGCGCCAATCGCACCGCTCAGCCGCGCCCGGTTCGCGGCCACGTCCATCGGCTCGTCGCGCACATGGTCGCCCAGGTTGAAACTGTCGAAAGGGGCTCTCGAAACACCGCCGTCCCGGCTGGTGAACACGGCCCGAACACCAGGGGGCAGACTGGCCTGCGGCCACAGCCAAGACGAAGGCACACCCGACGCCATCGTTATGCCGCCGCGTCAGGACAAGCCGATGGCTGCGCCGCTTGAAACGCGGGCAGCGCCATACAGGCGTCATGAACCGCCATGGTGCGCGGCAAGCCGTCCAGCGGCGTGTCAAAACGCTGCGCGTTGTAAATCTGTGGAACGAGGCAGCAATCCGCCAGGGTCGGCGTCTCGCCCCAGCAAAACGTTGAAGGTGGTTGCTGCGCCAGCTGGCGCTCGAACGCCTCCAAACCGGAGCGCACCCAATGGCGGTACCAGGCGTTCTTGGCGTCCTCCTCCACCTTGAGGTCGTGCACCAGGTACTTCAATACCCGCAGGTTGTTGAGCGGATGGATTTCGCAGGCGATCGATTGCGCCAGCGCGCGCACCCGGGCACGCGACAGCGCGCCGGCCGGGAGCAGAGCGGGCTCTGGATGCGTGTCGTCCAGGTATTCGATGATGGCCATGGACTGCGACAACCGGGTGCCGTCTTCAAGTTCCAGCAGCGGCACCAGCCCATCGGCCGCCATGCCAGCGTAATCTGCCTGCTTGTGCTCTCCCTTGGCCAGGTGCACCGATACGTACTCGTAAGACAGGCCTTTCAGCGCCAGCGCAATGCGAACGCGGTAGGAGGCGGAAGAGCGGAAATAGTTGTAGAGCTTCATGGTGGGAAAGCATAAACGGGATGGCCCGCCTGCAAGCACTGTTGGGCAACCTATGGCAACTCGACACCTAGATCTGAGGTGAAAGCATTGGCGCGCCGAGGTGGCCGACCTTGACGTAAATCAGAGCGCCCTCTTCTCCCGTGAACGGCGTGTGCTGGCTCCAGCGCGGGCTGCGCAACCAACTGTGACGCGGGTAGCGGCCAAGCTCATCGCAAAACACGCCATCCAGGACAAAAATTTCTTCACCACCGGGGTGCCGGTGGGTATTGAAGCGCGTGTTGGGTGCCCAGCGAACCAGCGCGGTGCTGATGCCGTTGTGCTCGTGCAGCGGCATCACCGAAAGGCCGGGCACCAGGCCTTGCCGCCAGGGCGTCAGCCGCGTGTTCATGCGCACGGTCTCTGTGTCACCGGGACCAAACTGCCACAGCTTCACCAACAGCAAGCAGCCCTCCTCGGAAAACGGCGCATGGGCCGACCCGGGCGGATTGCGCAAATAGCTGCCCGCAGGATGGTCGCCCTGCTCGTCAGAAAACGTGCCCTCAAGCACCAGAATCTCTTCACCTCCGCCGTGCACGTGGCGATCAAATCGCGAACCTGGCGCATAGCGGACCACGCTGGTGGCCCGGGCCACCTCCCCACCGACGCGGTCCAGCATCCAGCGCTCCACACCGGGAAGTGGCGACGGGCGCCAGGTTGCGCTTGCCTCCTGGAGCACCACTCGCTGATCGAACGCACTGTTGAGCGAATCGGACGGTTGGGCCGCGAGAGGTGAGGAATCAAGTCGTTGGATCATGGCCAATTGTCATCAGAACCCGATACATTCGCACCGCCGCCCCGCCAAACCCACTTGCTCACCTGGGGTCGGCGCCATTTCTCGCCGGTCGGAGCGCGACAATGTCTCATGGTCTCAGCAAAACCCTCCTCTCATCAGAGCGCACCCCAATGGATGGAGAGCGTTTACGAGCGACTGGCCAATGACGGCGATGGTCGCGTCTGCAAAGCCATCTCGGACGAGGCCTGCCGCGAGACGCCAGGGAATTTCGCGCGCATGCTCACCGCCAATGCGTTGAGCACGGTGGCCGACAGCGTGGCCAGCGCCAAAACAACGTTGCCATGGCTGATGCTGCAGCTGGGTGCACCGGGCTGGTTGAACCCGCTGCTGGTGCCGATTCGCGAGGCAGGCTCCATGCTGCCCCAGTTGCTGATCGGTGCGGTCGTTCGCTCGTTTGCCGTGCGCAAATGGGTCTGGGTGCTGGGCGGTGCGGTGCAAGGCGCTTGCCTCGCGGCACTCGCCATGGTGGCCTGGCTGATGCAAGGATGGCCTGCCGGGCTGGCCATCGTGGCACTGCTCACCGTGTTCAGCCTGGCCCGAGGTGCCTGTTCGATCGCCTACAAAGACGTGCAGGGCAAGACCATTCCCAAAACGCGCCGCGGCGTGCTCTCCGGCTGGATCGGCTCGATCGCGGGCGCGCTCTCGATGGCAGTGGGGCTGGCCATGGGCCTGCTGCCCGACACCGGCTCCAACGCCGCTTTCGTGGGTCTGCTCGCCGGAGGCGCTGTTTTGTGGCTATTGGCCGCCTGGTCTTTTGCGCGCATCGTGGAGTTTCCCGGTGCCACCGACGGCGGCGTCAACGGCATGGGCGAGAGCCTGGCCAAACTCAGCCTGCTGCGCGATGATGCGCCCTTTCGCCGATTCGTCGTGGCGCGGGCACTGGCCATGGGCTCGGGACTGGCGGCACCGTTTTACGTGGCCTTGGCGCGCGACGCGCTGGGGGAAGCGCTGGCACTGCTCGGCACCTTCATCTTGCTGGAAGGCCTGGCAGGGCTGGTGAGCTCGCCGATATGGGGCAAGTGGGCCGACCGTTCCAGCCGCCAGGTTTTTGCTTGCGCCACCGCGCTGGCCTCGGTGCTCTCCATCGCAGTGGCCGTGGTGGCATGGGTGGGCGCCGGCAACACCACAGCGATGGTGTTCTACCCCTTGGCATTTTTCGGTCTGGGGGTGGCCCACTCGGGGGTGCGACTTGGGCGAAAAACCTATCTGGTCGACATGTCAGAAGGCAACCGGCGCACCGACTATGTGGCCGTGAGCAACACGACCATCGGCGCGCTGTTGCTGCTTTCGGGCGCGCTCGGCGCGTTGACCTCACTGGTATCGGTGCCAGGCACCTTGCTGCTGCTGGGGTTGGGCGGGCTGCTGGGCGCGGCCCTGAGTCTGCGCCTCAGGGAAGTCTCAGGTTCCGCAAACCAGCCAGGCGGATAAGCGCCTGGGCCAGCGCGGGGACCATGCTCACCGCGTTGCTCGCGTGGGCAATGCAGTCGGTGCTCCACACCTCGCCCACCCCAGCCGCTTTCACCAATGCCAACGCGCCTTCGGCAAACAACGCGTGTGTCACCGCCACATCCACCGACGCCGCACCCGACGCGAGCAGCAACTTGGCCGCCTGGGCCAGCGTGTGGCCCGAGCTGGCCACATCGTCCATCAACACCACCGCCCTGCCCCTGACCGCAAGCGTCGGCAACTCGATCGAAACAGAGCGATCACCATGGCGCAGCTTCCGGCAAACGGCGTGGTCCCAGCCGTGTCGCGCAGCCGCCTGTGCCACCCATTGCAAGGATTCTTCGTCGGGCCCGATCAACACCGCACCGGGGCGCTTCTGGTGCACCCAGTCGGCCAACACTGGCGCACCGCTGAGCACCACCGCATCCGCCACAGGCACCGCCTCTTGCAAGGTGCTCACGCGGTGCAAATGGGGGTCCACCGTGACCACAGCGTCGAACAAGCGTGGCCAGAAACGCCCCCACAACGCGCTGGCTCACCACTTCGCCCGGGTTGAAGGCGATGTCTTGCCGCATGTAGGCCAGATACGGCGCAACCAGCGTGAGGTGCTGTGCGCCCAGGGCGCGGGCGGTTTGCGCCACGAGCAGCAGCTCCACCAGCTTTTCGTTGGGGTCGTTCAGTGTGCGCCACAGCACCGCTCGGGTGGGCATTGTTTCAGGCAACCGCAGGCGCATCTCGCCATCAGGAAAGCGGTGGCGTTCGATCGCGCAAGGCTTCAACCCCGCCGCAGCGGCCGCGCGTCCGGCGATTGCCTGGTCTTCGGGAAAGTGCAGCAGACAGCCATTGGAAACAGTTGGGGCCAGCGTCATCAGAACTCCACAAAAACCTGGGGCAATTGGTCTGCCGCGCCAATGCGGTATGCGTTGTCGCGTTCGCAGGCATCGCGGGCGAAAGCCAGATCGGCAGCGTAACTGGCATGGATGCGGTAGAGCACATCGCCCTCGACCACCGTATCGCCCAGCCGCTTAAAGAGATCGACACCCGCTGCGGGCACCTTGGGCGCGCCCGCCAGTCGGGCGATGCGCGCGAGCTGCAGGTTGTCGATACCGATCAGAACGCCTGCAGCAGGTGCCTTCACCTCCAGCGTCAGGCTGCCCAGCGCCGGGTGCAGGTGATCAAAACCCTTGGCACCCTGGGCTTCAATGATGGCCTGCATCTTCGCCAGTGCGCGGCCCGAATCGAGGATGTCGCGGGCGATGCGGTAGCCGTCGCCGCCGCGCACATCGGGGCTGCATTCGATCAGGCGCCCGGCCAGCCTGAGCGATTTTTCGCGCAGGTCGTCGGGCGCGTCAGGGTGGTTTTCCAGCACCCGCATCACGTCACGCGCCTCCAGCACGGGGCCCACCCCTCGCCCGACCGGCTGGCGCCCATCGGTCACCACCACGTCGAGCGACAAGCCCAGGCGATCGGCCACATATTCAAACAGGCGGCGCAACTTTTGCGCCTCGGGCATGGAGCGCACCTTGGCGGTCGGGCCGATGGGAATGTCGAGCACCAGGTGGGTCGCGCCAGCGGCGACCTTCTTGGACAGGATCGACGCCACCATCTGCCCTGGTGAATCGATGTTCAGCGGACGCTCGACCGAAATCAACACGTCATCTGCCGGCGACAAACCTGCCGTGCCGCCCCAGGCCAGGCAGCCGTGGTGCTGGTGCACGATCTGGGTGAGTTTTTCAAACGGCATTTCCACCGTGGCCAAGACTTCCATCGTGTCGGCCGTGCCGGCCGGCGAGGTGATGGCGCGCGAAGAGGTTTTGGGAAACACCAGGCCATAGGCCGCCACGATGGGCACCACCAGCATGGAGGTGCGGTTGCCCGGAATGCCACCGATGCAATGCTTGTCCACCACCAGCGGCTCATGCCAGTCCAGGCGCCGTCCCGTGGCCACCATGGCTTCGGTCAAAAAGTACACCTCTTCGCGGTCGAGTTCGCTGCGGTTGCAGCCCACCACAAAGGCCGTGAGTTCGATCTTCGAGTAGCGGTGCTGCGCAATGTCACCCACGATGGCTTCGAAATCGTCGGCGCCCAATCGCTCGCCATTGATTTTGCGAAACAGTGCGGGAATTGAAGCCGCCGGCTCAGCCTGGGAAACCGAAGCAGGGTGTCCATTCGGCACAGCCAGTTGCGCAAAGGCGTCCTCCGACACACCGAGTTCACCGCAGCCCACAATGGCCGCGTCGTCCACGACGTTGAGTGTGGCCAGTATGCGTTTGCCGTTGGCGCGAACCTCCACTTTTGACAGGGCCTGAAAGCCCTCGGCGCGGTACACCGCGCAGTCGCGGTGCAGGTAGGCCACGTTCTCGTGGTACGTGTCGATGGCCACGCGTCGCAAGCTCAAAGCAGGCGTCGCAGCGGTGGCTTCCGGAGAAGAAACGGTGTGTTCGGTAGAGACCATTCGCTCACGATACACCAGCCCGAATCCGGCGGGCGATCACCCCACGACCAGCCGCATGGCGGGCAACACCCGCTCGCTCTCGGCGCGCCGCTCCAGCGCCAGGCGCATGTTCATTTGCGCCACTTCGGTGTGCTCCGTAGCCAGCGCCTGGGCGCGGGCGCTTTGACCATCGCGCATGGCGGCGAACAGCAGGTGGTGCTGCCGATGGGCGTACAGCATCCAGTCGCGGTCCAGTGCCACGGTGCCTTGCATGGGCAGCATGGCAGACGCGGGCGCGAAGGGCAGCTTGTCGTTCAACTCGATGGCCCGCTGCAAAGCACGGTTGCCACAAGCCTGAAGCACCAGGGTGTGAAAACGGTCGTTCATGGTGGCGTAGGCGGCGTAGCTGGCCAAGGTGAGCGGGTCGTCTTTCAACAGCCGGTCGCCTTCGTCGAGGCAAGCCTGTAAATCGCCCTGCAACTGGCGCGACACGCCATGTTCGGCCACCAGCCTGGCCGCCATGCCTTCCAGATGCCCGCGCACGGCAATGGCGTCGATCACCTCTTGCGGCGTGAACTGGCGCACCAGGAACTTGCCGGTCTCGTTGGTTTCGATCAGCCCTTCCTGCTCCAGCGTGACCAAGGCGCCGCGCACCGGGGTGCGCGAAGCACCCAGTCGCTCGGCCAGTTGCTGCTCGGCCAGCCGGTGGCCGGGCGAAAACTCGCCGCTGAGGATCAGGTCTCTCAGTTGCATCAATACGGTGTCTTGCAGCGTCATGCGACAAAATGTACACTGAAAACAGAAAATGGTATACCGTTTAAGCTGCAACCCGCAGGAGACCCATGCAAGCAGAACTCAACGAACGCCTCACCCGCGTTGGCCCCGGAACGCCTGCGGGCGACATGTTGCGCCGCTACTGGCAACCCGTGGCATTGCTCGACGAATTTGATCCCGCCCTCGACCCCAACATGGCCACACGGCCAGTGAAAGCGGTTCGCCTGCTGGGTCAGGATTTCGTGCTGTTTCGCGACGCGCAAGGCCGTTTCGGCCTGCTCGACCGCGACTGCCCCCACCGGGGCGCCGACCTCGCTTTTGGCCGCAACGAAGGCGATGGTCTGCGCTGCCCTTTTCACGGGTGGAAATTCGACACCACCGGCCAGTGCCTTGAGACCCCCGGTGAACCCGCCGGCAGCCAGCTGTGCACCCGCATTCGCCAGCGCAGCTATCCACTGACCACCCAGGCGGGCGTGGTTTTCGCCTGGCTGGGTCCGGAAGACCAGGCGCCTCCGCCCTTCCCCGCCCTCGACTGCTTCGCCGCGCCTGCGACCCACAGCTTTGCGTTCAAGGGCCTGTGGCACTGCAACTGGTTGCAGGCCTTCGAGGTCGGCATCGACCCGGCCCACGCTTCCTACCTGCACCGCTTCTTCAACGATGCCTCGCTGGAAGACAGCTACGGCAAGCAGTTCCGTGGCGCCAGCGTGGGCGAGGTGGACGGCGAGCGCTGGCCCATGACCCGCGTGATGCGCGAGTTCGGCCAGCCCGAGATCAGCTTCACCACCCAACCCTATGGCTTTCAGCTCACCGCCCTGCGCAAGATGAACGAGGCGCTGGCCCACGTGCGCGTGACCAACGCGGTGTTCCCCCAGACCTTTGTCATCCCGCTGTCGGAAACCATGACCATCACACAGATGCACGTGCCGGTCGATGACACCCACAACTACTGGTACGCCTTTTTCACCAGCTTTGATGGCCCGGTGGACAAAAACACCATGCGCCAGCAGCGTCTGGCGGGTGTGACCCTGCCCGACTACATCCCCAAGGCCGGTCGCCACAACAACTGGGGTTTCAGCGCCGAAGAACAGCAAACCCGCACCTACCTCGGCATGGGCGAAGACGACATCAACGTGCACGACCAATGGGCCTGCGAAAGCATGGGTGCCATCCAGGACCGCACCCGCGAACACCTGGGCACCACCGACAAGGTGATCATGGCCAACCGACGCCTGCTGCTGCAGGCCATCGACAGCGTGGCCAACGGCGGCACACCGCCCGGCATCGCCGACCCCGCGCTGCACGGCGCCATCACCGGCCCCGACACGGTCGACGGCATCGCGCCCGCCAACAACTGGCAAGCCTGGTGGACCCAGGCGGTGGCGGCCAAACGCGCAGGAGCACCCTGGGAACCGGACCACGAGCAACCAGTCTCCGCCAGACCTGGAGACCCGTCAACCGTGAGCGACTCCCAGCCCCCCTGCTTCGCCCAACGGTGCCAGGTGCACGACCAGCCAACGACAAACCGATTGCGAGAAAGCCATCAGCCGCGATCGAGGCCGCCGGCGTGCACAGCGTGCGCCTCGGCTGGTGCGACGCCCATGGCCAATTGCGCGGCAAGACCCTCATGGTGGGCGCGGCCATCCGCGCCCTCACCGAAGGCATCGGCATGGTCGGCACGCTCATGCTCAAAGACAGTGGCGACCGCACAGCCTGGTCGGTCTTTGAGCCCAGCCAGACGCAAGACATCCCCGGCTTCGCAGGCGCAGCCAACCTGATGTTGTTGCCCGACCCGAACAGCTTCATGGTGCTTCCCTGGGCCGACGGCGTGGGCTGGATGCGCTGCCAACCCTGGTTCACCAACGGCACGCCGGTCAAACTCGACACCCGCAGGGTCTTGCAAAACGCGCTGGAGCGTCTCGCCGCTTCCGGCCATGGTTTGAAGACCGGGCTGGAGGTGGAATTCCACATCTACCGCATCACCGACACCACGCCCCAGCTCAACCCCGACCGCGCCGCCTGGCCCGGCGAACCACCCGGCGTGGCGATGATCCACCCCGGCTACAACCTGCATGCCGAGGCCCTGACCGACATGGCCCACGAGCCCCTGGACATCGTGCGGCGCACCGCACAGGCGCTCGGCCTGCCCCTGCAATCGCTGGAAATCGAGCTCGGCCCCAGCCAGGTCGAGGCGGTTTTTGACGCCACCGACGCCCTCACCGCCGCCGACCACATGGTGTTGTTTCGCAACGGCGTGCGCCAGGCCCTGCGACGGGCCGGGTACCACGCCAGCTTCATGTGCCGCCCACCGTTTCCCAACGTCATGTCCAGCGGCTGGCATTTGCACCAGTCGCTCTACCACCTCAAAACAGGTGCAAACGCCTTCATGCGCGCCACACCCGAACCCGGCACCCATCCCGGGCATGGCCCTGCCACACGCTGACCCCGGCGGGCTCGGAATGGCTCGCCGGCCTGCTGACCCACGCCCCCGCCATCACCGCCCTGTGCACCCCCACCGTCAATGGCTATGGCCGCTTCCAGCCCAACGCACTGGCGCCGCAATCGATCTGCTGGGGGCGCGACAACCGCGGGGCCATGCTGCGCGTCATCGGTGGTGCAGGCGACGCTGGCACCCGTATCGAAAACCGCATTGGCGAACCCGCCGCCAATCCCTACCTCACCATGGCCGCACAAATCCATGCCGGGCTCGATGGCCTGCGCCGCGGTCTGCAAGCCGCCGCTGGCCTGCGAATCGCCCTACGGCGAGGACCACCCCCGCGTGCCCACCTCGCTCTCCCAGGCGCTCGACGCCCTGCAGGGCAACGCCGCGCTCAACGCGAGCCTGGGCAGCGGCTTTGTCAATTACTTTGACCGCCTCAAACGCAGCGAAATCGAGCGCCACGCGAAGGCGCAAAATGCCAACGAATTTGAACGCCGCGAATACTTCGCCCGCACCTAGCAACGGCTCACACATGATCACCCTGCATTTCATCGCCGCAGACGGCAACGACACAAACCGTTTCCGGCAAACCCGGCCACAGCCTGATGCAAGCGGCCGAAAAAGCCAAGTGCCCGGCATCGCCGCCGACTGTGGCGGCTCACTGACCTGCGCCACCTGCCACGTCACCGTGGCGCCAGAGTGGGCCTGAGCGCCTGCCCAAGGCCGGCAACGACGAACAGGCCATGCTGGAATTCACCGCTGGCCTCGCGAACCCAACAGCCGCCTGAGCTGCCAGATCGCAGCTGACCGCCGAACTCGATGGCCTGGTGGTGCACCTGCCCGCCAGTCTCGCAATACCGAACTGAATTGAACAACCCCAACCCAACAAAGGTCCTCATGAGCCACGTGTTCCCGCCTTCGCCCACGGTCTCCGTGCCTGTCCAGGGCAGTGCCGAGCGCTTTCCCGTGCACCGCATTTACTGCGTGGGCCGCAACTACGAGGAACACGCCAAAGAAATGGGCTTCACCGGTCGCGAGCCACCGTTCTTCTTCCTCAAGCCCGCCGACACCGTGCTGGTGGCCGAACCTGGGGGCAAACGGCCCACATGCCCTACCCCAGCCAGACCAGCAACCTGCACCATGAGATCGAACTCGTGGTGGCCATCGGCAAAGGCGGCAGCAACATCGCCGCGGCCAACGCAGCCAGCCACATCTATGGCTACGCCGTGGGTCTGGACATGACCCGTCGCGACCTGCAAAACGACATGAAGAAGCAGGGCCGCCCCTGGTGCATCGGCAAAGGTTTTGACCATTCCGCACCCATCGGCGCCATCACGCCAGTCGCTGCCGCGGGTGACATCGAAGCGGCCAACATCTGGCTGACGGTGAACGGCCAGGAACGCCAGCGCAGCCAGATCAGCCAACTGATCTGGAACATTGGCGAAATCATCGAACACCTCTCGGCCGCCTGGGCACTGCAAGCCGGCGACCTGATCTACACCGGTACCCCCGCTGGCGTGGCCGCGGTGGTCCAGGGCGACACGCTCGAGGGCGGCGTCGACGGTCTGGCGCCCCTGAGCCTGCAGATCGGGTGAGCGCCGCGGGTTTCCCCGGCTTCTCGACAGGCGAAAGTTTTCCTATCGTGAACACGTTTCACCCATCGAAATAAATTGCCCAACAGAACCATCCGCGCAGCGCCTCTGTCCGGGTTAGACCCCAGACATCACGCGGCGCGAATGGTTTACCTTTGATAGCACTGGCCCCAATGGCCACCTACTTCTTCACCAACCAGAGACCCTTACTCATGATTCAACGCCGCAAACTGATCCAGTCTGGCGCCGCGCTTGCACTGGGCGCGCCCGCCATCGTGGGCTTCGCCCAGCAAAGCGTCACGCTCAAATTCCACACCTTCATGTCGCCCCAGTCCAATGTCTGGATCAACATGCACAAAGCCTGGATGGACAAGGTCACCAAAGACTCCGATGGCCGCATCAAGTTCGAAGCCTACCCGGCCATGCAGCTCGGCGGCTCGCCACCGCAGCTGTACGACCAGGTGAAAGACGGTGTGGTCGACGTGATGTGGACCCTGCCCGGCTACACGCCCGGCCGCTTCCCGCGGTCGAAGCATTCGAGCTGCCGTTCATGATGAACAACGCCGATGCCACCTCGCGCGCCCTTTGGGAATACGTGCAAACGGAAGCCAAAGACGAGTTCCGCGATGTGCACCTGCTGGCCATGCAAGTGCACGGCCCCGGGGTCATCCACATGCGCGACAAGCAAGTCAAATCGGCCGCCGATCTGGTGGGTTCCAAAGTGCGCGGCCCCACGCGCCAGATCACCAAGATGCTGGGCTACCTCGGCGCCACGCCCATCGGCATGCCGCTGCCCGCCATCACCGACTCGCTTTCCAAAGGCGTGATCGACGGCTGCGTGATCCCCTGGGAAGTGGTGCCCGCCGTGAAGGTGCAGGAGCTCTCCAAGTTCCACACCGAATTCGACCCCGCCGGCGGTGCGCTCTACACCTCCGTGTTCGTGATGGCCATGAACAAAGCCAAGTACGCCTCCCTGCCACCCGACCTCAAGGCCGTGATCGACAAGAACTCGGGCATCGAAACCTCCGCCTTCCTCGGCCGCACGCAACAAGGCGGCGATACCGCTGGCCGTGCCAGCGCCACCAAGCTGGGCAACACCATCTACACCGTCACCCCCGCCGAAGCCCAGGAATTCAAGCGCAAGGCGCGCCTGGTCGAAGTCGAATGGGTGCAAGACATGGACAAGCGTGGCTTCAAAGGCCAGCAATTGCTCGACACCGCGCGCAGCCTCATCGCCAAACACGGCAAGCTGGTCAAAGGCTGACCACACCCCAGCTCCACGCCCAAAGGGCTTCTTCGGAAGCCCTTTTTTTCGCCCTGTCATTTCAGGCCGATACACTGTGACGCATGCACCGCCGCCCTATTCAACACTGCCGCGAATGCGGCCAACCCGCCACCTACCGCCTGCCCGATGACGGCGATACCAAGCCGCGCGCCATCTGCACGGTCTGCCAAACGGTGCACTACGAAAACCCGCTCAACGTGGTGGGCACCGTGCCCGCATGGGGCGAGAAAGGCGAGCAGGTTTTGCTCTGCCTGCGCAACATCGAACCCCGCAAAGGCAAGTGGACGTTGCCCGCCGGCTTCATGGAACTGCAGGAAACCACGGTCGAAGGCGCGCTGCGCGAAACCATCGAAGAAGCTGGCGCCCAGATTGAAATGGGACCACTGTTCACGCTGATGAGCGTGCCGCGCGTGGGGCAGGTGCACATGTATTACCGGGCCCGCCTGCTCAGCACCGAGTTCGACCCGGGCATTGAAACCATCGAAGCCCGGCTGTTCACCGAAGAACAGATCCCCTGGGACGAGATCGCCTTCCACACCGTGCGCGACACGCTGAAACACTACTTCGCCGACCGCAGGAACGGCAGCTTCGGCTTCCACCATTTCGATCTGGTGTAAGCGCTGCCCCCGGCGGTTTTTCGGGTGCAAACCGGGTGCGCACGGCGCCCCTCTGGGTGCGCGCTACCTCACAGCGAAGCGCCCAGGCGCGCGATGCCCTCTTCGATCTTGTCGATGCCCACGGTCGCAAAACTCAGCCGCAGGGTCGCGGTGTCGGGGTTGCTGGCATAAAACGGCGCGCCGGGAACGAAGGCCACGTTGTTTTCGATCGCCCGCCGTGCGAACTCGGCGCCATCCGAAAGCATGCCATTGAAGCCGGTGAGCCGCGCCCAGATGAACAACCCGCCCTGCGGCTGCACGAATTCGATCGCATCGCCCAGCTCGCGGCGCAAGGCATCGCCCATGGCCGCGGCGCGCTCTGCGTAAACCTTGCGCACCTTGGCCAGCGTGCCCGGCATGCGTCCGGCGATCAGGTATTGCGCCGCCGTGGCCTGCGCAAAGGTGGAGGTGTGGGCATCGCTGAACTGCTTGCACATGGTGGCCTTGGCCAGCAACTCTGGCGGCCCCACCATCCAGCCCACGCGCAGGCCTGGGCTCAACACCTTGCTGAGCGACCCGCAATGCACCAGCAGATCGCGGCTGCCCGGCACCTGTGCGCTGAGCGCCAGCAGGCTGGGTGGTGGCGCCTCGCCAAAATACAGATCGCCGTAAGGGTCGTCTTCCACGATCAGCGTCTGGTGTCTCACCGCCATGGCCAGCACGGCGCGGCGCCGCTCCTCGCTCAGCAACGCGCCGCTGGGGTTGCCAAAAGTGGGAATCAGGTAAACGAACTTCGGACGGTGCTCTTCGATCAGCCGCTCCAGTTCGTCGGTCTTCACCCCTTCACCATCGACCGGCGCCGAAATCAGCTCGGCGCCATAGAGGCGAAAGCACTGGATGGTGGCCAGAAACGTGGGCCCTTCCACGATCACCTTGTCACCCGGCGAAATCATGGTTTTGCCCAGCAGGTCGAGCGCCTGCTGGCTGCCCGTGGTCACGATGAGCTGCTCGGGCGCCAGGTCTTGGGTGCCCTTCTTTTGCATGAAGCTGGCGATCTGCTCGCGCAGCGGGCCGTAACCCTCGGTGGCGCCGTATTGCAAAGCCGCACCCGGCTCTTTGGTCAATGCGGCGTTGGCGGCAATGCGAATGCCGTCCACATCAAACATGGCGCTGTCAGGAAAGCCGCCGGCAAAACTGATGATGCCGGGCTTGCCCAGCAACTTGAACAGCTCGCGGATGGCCGAAGTTTCCACATTGTTCAGGCGGTCGGCAAAGTTCAAAGACATGGCGTTCTCAAAGTTCGGAATGGAATCCGCTGAAGATAGCAGAGCCTATGCGCCGGTCAAGGCAATCCGCCGGAAAGGCCGGTGTTTCCCCCTGAATTCGGGCCATGCGCTGCCGAAGGGTTCGCAACAATGGGTGCTGACGCCAACCGACCCCTATCGCCCCCAGCCGGAGAACACCCATGTCAGCCGTGAGCGCATTCACCCAGTCCATCAGCCTGCCCACCATGCCCGAGGTGGCCCATGAGCTGATCCAAAGCCTGAAAGAGGAAGACGTGCCGGTCAACCCGGTGCGCAACGCCATCGCCAAAGACCCCGCACTCACGGTCAAGCTTTTGCGCCTGGCCAACAGCGCGCGCTACGGTGTGTCCCGCGAAATCAGCTCGATCGACGACGCCATGATGGTCGTCGGCATGTCGCAGGTGCGCACCCTGGCGCTTTCTTCCTGCCTGAGCGATGCCTTTCCGGTGGTCGAGGGTCTCAACAGCCAGGCCTTCTGGCAAGAAAGCCAGACCTGCGCCGGCTACGCACAGTGGCTCGCCACCCGCGTGGGCTCCGACCCGCAGCAAGCCTGGCTCACCGGCTTCATGGTGCGCCTGGGCGAGCTCGTGATTGTTGAAAAAGCGCCAGAGGCCCTGCCAAAAATCGAATGCACGCCCCATTTCCCCGGCGCCCGCTGGCAGCGCGAAACCGCCTACTTCGGTTTTACAGAAGGCCAGATCACCGCTGAAATGGCCCGGCAATGGAATTTCCCAGCGGTCATCAGCGAAGCGCTCGAAGCCTCCGCCGATCCACTGGAGCAGCGCCCCTTCTGCCGCCTGGGCGGCGTGCTGCACCTCGCCGAACTGATGTGCCTCCTGGAATCAGAAGACAACCCCGAACTCAAGGAAGTGCCGCAAGAACTGCTCACCGCGCTGCACATCGAGCGCCAATGGCTCTGCGACCAACTGCCCCAGGCCCGCGAATTCGCCAACGCGGCCATGCTGCACTGACAGCGCCCGCCGCTCGGCCGCTGACATCTGGCGCCCGTGGGTGATGGGCCTGCGTGAGCCCGCATGAGCCCGCGTGAACCTCTAAGATACGTGGAACCCGCCGACGCCCCAGGCCCCGGCGCCATTCCTCTGGAGCACCCTTTCATGCGTTTCCATTCCCTGTGCCGCGCCGGTCTGTTGAGCCTGGGCCTGTTGCTCGCCTTGCCTGGACACGCTGAGCTCGCGCCGCTGGAGCCCGCCAAGCGCGCCGATATCGAACAGCTCATGGTCACCATGAACGTGGCCAACAACATGAAGGCCATGTCCAACGCCATGATGCAGTCCTTCGTGCAATCGCTGCGAAAGGGCCGAAGCGACCTCACTGCCGAACAGATTCGCGAGATCGGCAACACCGCCAGCGAAGTGTTCGCAGAGAACTACAACAGCTTTCACGAACTCATGGTGCACCTGTACCACAAGCACTTCTCTGCCAGCGACATCCAGCAACTGCGCAGCTTCTACGACACCGACATCGGCCAGAAGCTGATCGCCGTGACGCCCGCACTGACCCAGGAGTCCTTCGAGGTGGGTTCGCAATGGGGCCAGGTGCTGGCGCCACTGGTTCAGCAGCGCGTGAAAGAACGGCTCGCCGCCCAGGGCGTGGCGCTGTGAAAGGGCCAGTCGCGCCATGAACCGCCAGAACATCGAGGCCTTCTTCGCCACGCTCAAGGCCGCCAACCCCGAACCCCGCACCGAGCTGGAATACACCAGCCACTTCGAGTTGCTGGCCGCCGTCTTGCTCTCGGCCCAGGCCACCGACGTGGGCGTCAACAAAGCGACGCGCAAGCTGTTCCCGGTGGCCAACACACCCCAGCAGATACTCGATCTGGGCCTGGAAGGCCTGGAGAGCTACATCAAGACCATCGGCCTGTACCGCAGCAAAGCCAAACACCTGATGGAGGCCTGCCGCATCCTGGTCGAGCAGCACGGCGGCGAGGTGCCCGACAACCGCGAGGCCCTCGAAGCCCTGCCCGGCGTGGGCCGCAAGACCGCCAACGTGGTGCTCAACGTGGCCTTTGGCCACCCGACCATGGCGGTGGACACCCACATCTTCCGCGTCGGCAACCGCACCGGTCTGGCCAAAGGCAAAACGCCGCTGGCCGTCGAAAAACAGCTGATGAAGCGCATCCCAGCCGAGTACGCCGTGGACGCCCACCACTGGCTGATCCTGCACGGGCGCTACGTGTGCCAGGCGCGCAAACCGCTGTGTGACCAGTGCGCCGTGGCGGCGTATTGCGATTTCAAGCCCAAAACAGCGGCGCCCCGGTAGACGCGCCCATCCCCCCGCAATTCAACCCTGGGGCCGCAAGACCTCGGCTGAGAGGCGGGCCAGAACCTGCTCGTTGGCTTGCGCCAGAAAATCGGCCAGCCCCTGATAGGCCTCGACGCTGTCCAAAGTCTGCCGCCAGTGAACCACCGTGTCCCGTCCTCGCTGCTCCAGCTCGATGCGGAGGATGAAGTGGTGATCGTCGGACGGATGATCGAGCGCCACCCACCGATTCGGCGCCAGGCCCAACACCCTGTATTCGTTGGGGTAGTCGCTGCCGTCCGGCCCGTGCAGCGTCAGCCGCCACGAACCACCCGGGCAAAACTCGAACACATGCACGCTGCTGGTGAAGCCATCTGGCCCCCACCACCGGGCGAGCCTGACCGGATCACACAGGGCCGCGAACACCTCGGCCGCGCTGGCCGCGATGACCCGCGATCGGCGGTCGGAGCGCGCGTCCGAGTCGAGAGCGGGGTCTGCGGCCATGTCTGGGTTCGCATCAACTGGTGCCATGCCAAAACCTCGAACAATGAAACATCGATGCGCAACTGTGCAATTGTGCGGCCGGCAGCCTGCAACGTCACGCGCCAACGGTTTCGCTCCCCGAACGCCGCTCAGCAGGACGAGCGCGGATTTTCACGCGGCCTGTAATCGCTGACCAGCCCATCCTTCAGCTCCACATGGCAGCAATCCAGCACCAGCGCCTTGAGCATGCCGCGCGCGCGGCTGGCGCGGCTCTTGATGGCCGAGACCGAGACCTGTTGCTGCTCGGCCAGGCTGCGCATGGTCTCGCCGCGGATATCGGTGGCGAGCAGCGTGTCGCGGTACAGCGGTGGCAGCTGCTCGATGAACGCCATGAGGCAGTTCGACAAGGTGGAATGCAGGCCGATGTCGTCGGCTTCAAGCTCGGGCATGTCTTCGTCCAGCGGCTGCATGGGTTCGCGCCGGGAGCGGTAGTGGTCGATCACCGTGGTGCGCGCCGCCGCGTACAACCACCCGACCTCGTTGTGGATCTTCTGGCCCGCCTGGTCGGCGACCAGGGCCTTGACGAAGACCTCCTGCAGCAGGTCCTCGGCCAGCGCCGCGTCGGACACCCGCCTGAGCAGGTAACGGCGCAGGCCCTCGCGCAACTGGCGCGAGGCCAGCCCGGCGCCGCCATTCTGCGAAATTGCCGTTGTGCTCACGGGCAACAAGCGTTCTGGCCCGCAGCCGCTTCCGAGGGAATGCAGCAAGCCCCCTGCTTCGCCTCAGTCTCAGCCACAGCCGAATGCAAAGGCACGCAGCAGGCGCCCGCCCCGTCCGCGCCCGGCGTTGCCGTGTCTTTCCCATAAGCCACCGCATCGCCCATGGTCAGGAAGTGCTCCCAGGCCAGCCCCTGAGGGTCCAGCACCCAATGCTTTTCGCTCTTGGCGTAGCAACAGGCCGCTTCACCCTGGTCCAGCAAAGCGCCTCCCGCCGCGCCATCGGCCAGCCCCTTGAGGGCGGCCAGCTCCTCGGCCGAATCGGCCTGCATGCCGAAATGGTTGAGTCCCGGCGCATGGCCCCGCGATGAGATCGCAAAGTTCAAGCGTGGATCGTCCAGCATCCACTTGGCGTAGTCCGGCTTTTCCTTGGCGGGCGCCGCGCCAAAGAGCCGGCTGTAAAAAGCGATGCTGGCGGCAAGGTCGTTGACCGCGATGTGAACGTGAAAGCGCTTCATGTCGTGTTCCTGTCCTGTTCTGTTTCGTCTGTCGGGTTGAAGGTAGCAAAGCGGCGTCAACGCTGCGTTGCACCCCTATAGACGCAGACCCGGGGAAATGGTCGCAAAACACAGCTACAAGCGCCTCGCTGCCCAACAGATGCCTACCCGCCGCCGCCGTCGCCATTGCCTGTGTTGTCATGGCCGCTGTCATGGCGTTGATTTCGCCGGCCAAGTCTGGGCGGGCATAGGAACCAGGCGGCAACCACCAGCAGCCCGAAAACCGTGTACGCCAGCGTGAACACCCAGAGCGGCGCCTCGAAGAAGAGCATGCGGTGCAGCCAGTGTTCAATGAAGCCCGCCGAGTAGCCAGCCTCCCCGCCTTGCGCCCGAAGCCAGGACTCCAGCGTGGTGAGCGGGCAAACCACGCCCAGCCAGGCCTGAGCCGCCACAACACCAATGGCCGCCAGGTGCGCCACGCGAAAGGGCAGCCATCTGACCCAGGCCCACCCCCGCCCATGGCCCAGCAACACCAGCACCAGACCGCCCACCACGAACACGACCACCAAAAAGTGCAACAGCAGCACGCCATCGGCCAGCATCCGGTACATCGGCATGGCCTGGAACCGACTCAGCGCGCGCGCCGGTAGTGCATGGCAACGGCCCCATTCCGCAACGGATTGCGCCGAGATCAGCTCAAGCCGGCGCGTGCTCGGCAGCCCGCCGTCGTACAGGGTTGGGCCGTGGCCAGCGATCCTGGGGTGCACCAGAAACCGGTACTCGTCGATCAGATCCAGCCGCTCCAGCTCGGTCGCGAGCTTGCCGCTCCCGAGGAGCACGCCGTTTGGGGTGGCGTCCTTGAGCTGCTGTACGCCCGTGCGCAGATCGCCAGCGAGGTGGTGGCTGTGGGTCCAGGGGAAGTCCTTGCGCGTCGACGACACCACGTACTTCGGCTTGGCCTCCAGCTTGACCGCCCACTCGCTGCAACGTCGGCGGCTGCCTCCACGTCGCCGCGGGCGACCGCTGGCCAATAGACCTCCATCATCTCGTAGGTGACGCGGCCCCACAGCATCGCCCCGCCCTGGTCCATGAGGCGCGTGAAGAAAGCGTGTGTCTCGTCGTCGGCAATGCCTTCCCGGTGGTCAACGCAGCCGTCCAGGGTGAGGTTGATGCTGAAGGTCAAAAGTCCCATGGTGTCCTCCGTTCGAGATGCCCTACAGAGCAAGCCGCCCGCTGCCCGAGCGCCGGCACGGGTTCAACAGCCTGCTCGCCAAACGCCGCTTGAAGGTCGACTAGGAGTCTCCGCGTTTGAACCACGACGCCCGGGTCAACATGTAGCCCACCCCAATCGAGCCCACGCCTATCGCAACAAACATCAAGGCAAACATCCAGAACCAAAAAGGGTGCGCCTCCAGCGACAACACACTGTAAGCACTCTTGAGCACCAGGCGGCCCTTCTCAAAGGCATCGACCACCAGGTAAATCAGATACGACCCCGTCAGCACCAGCAGCGGCCCCAGACTCTTGAAGACCAAGATCAGCAGTTTTTGCATCCATCGTTCTCCTCTCTGCGAAACGGCTTGAAAACATGGGTGGCTTCGACGGTACCAGCAAACCGGAAAACACACGACCGGAGGCCGATCATTCACCCGACACCCCGTCGAGGCCAGCTCCAGGTGCCAAGGCACCAAGCCTTGTTGTCGGGCCGGGCACACAACGTTTGGCGGGCGTTCCCTTCGAATGCATTCAGGTGCCGATGCTTTGGGTGAAGCAGCCTGTTCAACCTCTGAAGACAGCCGCGGCCAGCGGCGGGCCACCAGCGTCCAGCCGTTGGCGCTTCACTTGCGCGAGCGGCCAGGCGCCGCTACCGCCACGCGCCCGACTCTTGAACCAGGACTTTCTGGCCTTCTTGGAGCAGGAATTCGCCACCATCGCCGATGAAGCAGGTCAACGTGTCGCTCCTGAAGACGTACCCGAGGAAGCGGCACGGCGTCACATTGTCCGCACACATACGGTGCGACGTACGCCCCCCGAGATTCAAGACCCGTTTGGTTTGCTTGTTCTCAGCCCGTAAAGACACGTCTTCACAAGTCACTTCACCTTCCGGGCATTGAACCTCGATGCGGATCGCAAAGCTCGGCGTGTCCAGAACCTGGGTGTAACCCCGTTCCCGGGGCCCTGTTTGGGCCAGTGCGGCGACAGCGCCGAGACAAGCGAGAGCAACAATTGCTCGCTGGCTCGCGTGCGCAACAAGACCGATGCAGGCTACCAGGGGCATGCTTGTGAGAATAGTGAACCTGATGAAGTCAGGTTGCTCTGCAAAGGCCCAATGTTGGCGTCAGGCGTCATTGCGCGTGTGACTCGCCACTACTTCGCGGGAGCGAGAGACGGCGGTGGAAGCTGTGTTTGCACTCCCGGAATACTGCCCAGTTCTGCAAGCCACGGTGCAGCGGAACACTGCCAGAGCTGAAGAACTGGCTTAAGGGAGGCGCGTTGCTTCACGCAGCCAAGCCGAAGCATCACTTGAGGGGCATTTTCAAGTGCAGTTGAGTACAACGGAGTTGCACATTCGGGACAGAAGACCTGAGCACGGCTTGTTCCAGATGCGGCCACCTTGACGTAGCTTTTGGTCGAGCCAATGAGTTTGAAGGATTCGGTTGGCGCAGGAACGATGGTCCGGAACGGAGAGCCAGAGAGTATTTGACAGTCCATGCAATTGCAGATCATGACTTTCTCTGGATCGATTTGCGCAGTAAAGGAAACTTTGCCGCAGTGGCAAGTGCCATCGATATGCATGGTGATGTCCTCCTGGGGAACGTGGTTCGTGTGGTGCCTAGCGCCTTGCTCTGCTGCATTTTTGGAGTGGGGAGTTTGGTGCTATCAAGCACAAAAGAGGCGCAACGGAAAAAATGTCAGCAGGAGCAAATTGTTAGGCATATTAAATTCGAACATTTAGTGGTCTGCTGTACGGCTCAAATATTAATGCATTGTAGTGAAGCCAGCGCTGATCAAAATTCCACTTTTCCATAAACTGCTGATACGTCTGGGTGATTCTTGCTCCCTTATCAGCATCATTTAGGTACACCAGCTCTTTGGCATTATCATAACCGGTAACGATTCTGTAGTGCCCTCTGGAGCCTTTCTTTCCCCAATATTGGTGAACAATTACAGGAGTGCCTCCAGATACACTTTCCTTAACGATTTCAAATAATCTTGATGACTGCCTTTGAGATTTAGGAGGGTTCTCTAGCATAATATTTTTCACAACCCCAAAGCGCCTCAGAAACTCTCGCATATTAATCGTTCCTGTACCAGGATATTTAGACCAATCAAATGGATGATTGCTAAAAATTCCTGACGCTTTGTATCTCCTTGAATTTGGAAACTGGCGCAATATAGAACTCGCTATATCGTATTGAGAGTATCTTTTTTCACCCCAGTACCGAAAAATCATTTCTAATGTAGCAGGGCCACACAACATTTCTCCCTGTTCCACTGCAGGGACATCTAAGATAACCCGGTCCTTTACTTCTGACTGAGCAGTGAAGGAAGTTAATATTAGCAAGACAAAAATTAGGTATTTCATAAATGCCTCTGCGATCGCCTAGCGCTGGATTTGAACGGCGGCGCAGCCGTCCGCCTCGAAAAACTGTTAGACCGCATGCTGTTTGAGTACTGTTGGCGCTACATATGCAGCTTGCCACAACTGCACACGATAGCGGTCTTGGCCGTCGAGGCCGTCCTGCGAGAGCGTGCCAAGGCCGGAAGCGGATAGCCTTACCCTATAGGTTCCCACCCCCACATCGAAGCGCGCAGCATCGGGAAAGTAGTCGGTGCAACCAGCCACAACGAGCGGACCACTTTTGATATGAAGCGCCCCCTCAACGACGTGATCAAAGTTGGCGAAGTCTGCGGCCGGCTCTGAGTCGAGGAACTCAAGCCTCACTGGAACATCCATGTTGCGCGCAGTGCCGATGCCGACCACACCATTTGAAACAGCGAACATGCGTTGAATCGCAACGGAATCCCACGCGCCGGAAAGGTCGCCATCCGCGGACTCATCCTGCAGATAGAACTGAAAGAAGTCAGCAAAAAGGTTGAGGTCGTGTGAAGCCATGGTGCGGTCTAACGCCATTGAAAATTGCAGTTTTGGAGGAGCCCGTTTGTGCTATTCAGCAAAAAGGGAGCGACGGAAACAATGTCAATTTGACAACCTTGCTATGTCTTATTGCTATTGCGCATAATTTCAGTATTATTTTTCATATCCTTTATTCCCTCTTCTGTATTAACCAAGGCGTCAAGCATCCCTTTTAAATACAGGCATTCATTTTCTGAGACAGGTGATTTACCAGAAAACTTGGTTATTGCATACTCCCTGAATTTTGATCTATTCACCAATGAAATGAACTCTGGGAACGCTTTTTCGAAGTTTTTTACAGAGTTGAGATATTCGTTTTTTACAGATTCCGGACATCTATCTGGCATCATTTCTAATGCCTCATAAAAACGAGACACAAATTTCCTTTGTGCTTTTTCGGTGGACGTAAGTTCGCCAGCGCTAACTGAGGTAAAAAACAAACCAAACAGTATGATTCCAGTTAACAATTTCATTTGTATTTCCTCCTTACACATAACATTGACGTAGGCGAATTTTCACCGGATATGTCCGGCAACTGTCGGATAGCTTGGGTCACAGTTAACCGAAAAAATCTTTTGACTTCATGTACGTGTATTCATGCACTGTATAAATGGACAGATATAGCAGATCTGACAAAGTCGCCGCACCGCCTTTGGCATACAAGCGATTGCTGGATCAGGTTCGGGGGGGGATCCGCTATTTGCACTATAGCCTCAAGACGGAGAAGGCTTACCTGTATTGGGTGAGGTTTTTCGTATTGCGGTCTGCTCAAATGGCGGAATGCGGCATCCACGCGACCTGAATGGGCCAGACGTGGAGGCGATTCTCACCATGCTGGCCAATGAACGGCAGGTTTCGCCCGTCACCCACCGGCAGGCGCTGAATGCATTGATGTTTCTGTGCCGCCATGTGCTCGGCACCGAATTGCTCTGGATGAATCAAACTGGCCGCTCGCCCGAACGCAAGCGCATTCCAGTGGTGCTGACGGTTGCGGAGGTGCAGCTGGTTTTGGGTCTGATGCCCGGGGTTGAGGGTGTTTTGGCGCGATGGCTTGACGGAACGGGCATGCGCCTGTCCGAAGGCCTATCCCTGCGGGTGAAGGTTCTCAAGGTGGCGGCGGGTGGCACGGCCAGTCCCCTGGATGCGCTATCGACCGCCTACCAGACCTGGCGCCAACGCAAGCATTCAGCGCGCCATCGCTGCCTGCAACCAATGCCACCCCAGCGCCCATTGCGTCAGCGCATGCAACACCAGCCCCACGATGGCGCCGACCAGCGTGCCGTTGATGCGGATGAATTGCAGGTCTCGCCCAATGCTTTTGTTCCAGAACGCCGCTCATTTCGGCCGCATCCCAGGCCTGCACCCGCTTGGTCACGAATTCCAGCAGCAGCGGGCGGTTGCGCTCCAGCAGGCGCAGCAACATGGGCGCGGCCTGGGCCTGAATCGCCTGCCGCAGGGCCGGGTCGGCCAATACCCGCTCGCCCAGGCTTTGCACAGCCGAGGCCACGCGGTCGCGCAAGGCTTCATTGGGCGCGTGGGCCAGCGATTGCAGCTTTTCCAGCAGCTCGCCCACCCAGCTTTCAATCTGCGCGTCCATGCCAGGCTGGGCCAGCCATTCGTCGCGCCAGGCGCTGATCTGGCCCTGCCATTGGGGATCGCTTTGCAGGCGCACCAGGGTGTCGACCATCCATTGGTCGAAGCGCTGGCGCAGTTCGTGGTTCGGGTCGTCGGCCACGTCGCTGAGCGTGCGGCTCAGGGCGGTCACGAGCTTGTGGGTCGCCAGGCGGGCGGCCACTTGGTCGAGGCGCAGGTATTTGAGTTCTTTGAGTTCGCGGGCGATGGCTTCGGTCAAACCGTCTTGCACGTTGTCTTGCCCGGCCCATTCGGCGATCTGTTTCAGCAGGCCGTTGAGCCATTGCTGGTGGTGGCCGTGTTCGGTCAGGGCTGTGAGGGTCTGGCCGGTGAGCGTGGCGAAGTTGGCCTGGGCGAGCAGGCGCTGGGCCAGCCTTGCAGCGGCGCTGCGCAGGGGCGCGTGGTCAAGCCCGGCGAGCGCGGCCGGGGCGGCTTGCAACACCCAGTCGCCCACGCGCTGCGCCGATGCGCGGTCGGCCAGCCAGCGCCCCAGGTGTTCGGCCACATCCCAGCGCTGCAGGGCTGTGTTCACCTGCTCCTTGGCCAGAAAGTGGTCGCCCAGGAAGCGGGCGAGCTGCTCGCCAAGGCGGTCTTTCTGGGCCGCAATGATGGCCGTGTGGGGAATGGGCAGACCCAGCGGGTGGCGAAACAGCGCGACCACGGCAAACCAGTCGGCCAGCGCGCCGATCATGGCGGCCTCGGCCGCGGCGGCCACATAGCCCCAGGCCACATGGCGCGGGCCCATGAACACGGCGGCGGCGTAGACCAGCGCGGCGAACAGCAGCAGGCCGAGCGCCAGCGTTTTCATGCGGGCGAGGCTGTAGGGCTGCGGTCCGCTCAAGGGAGGTGGCGGCGAGCGATCGCCGCGGGGTAAAAATTCTTCAGCATCTGGTTCTCAACTGGGGGCAAACGGTGCGATCTCAACCGGTCCGTCCAGCGTATCTCATGCGCTCGCTGGCGGCCCGATAAGGCGCTCAAGCGCACCTTGTTCAAAGTGCTGCCCGATGAAATCGGCCAGCCCTTCGAAAACCGTTTCCAGTGTGGGCACCTTGGCGCCAAACAGCGTCTGCAACACGCGCGGGTCTTCAAAAAGGCCGTGCAGGTAAACGCCCAGCACATTGCCCGCCGCGTTTTGCCAACCCAGGCCGGGCAAGACCTCGCGCGCCACATCGCCCTTGGCGGCCATGGCGGGGTGCTGCGCCGTCTGGCCCTGGTGGATTTCATAGCCGTTCACCGCCACACCTGAGAGCGCTGCCCAGGCACCACTGAGCTGACCGAACCGGGCCTGCGGAGTACGCACCGTTTTTTCGCGCATCAAAGGCGGTCACCAGCGGCAGCAGGCCCAGCCCGGGCGCATTGCCCAGGCCCATGGGCTCCACGCCTTCGGTGTCGACCAGGGCTTCGCCCAACATCTGCAGCCGCCGCAAACGCCCAGCACCGCACCACCCTGCCGCCGCATGCGCGGCCACCGCGCGGTCCAGCCCCTGCTCGCGCAGCCAGGCCAGATCGGCGCTGGTGGCCTTGGAGCCGGGCAAGACGATCCAGTCGGCCCCCACACAATCGGCCGGGCGTTCGCGCCCAGACCAGGCGCACACCGGGCACGTTTTTCAGCGGCTGGAATTCGTCCAGGTTGCTGATGCGCGGGTAAGCGACCACGGCGATGGTTTGAACACCACGCCATGCGGTCGTGGTTTCACCGCCGGGCCGCCCCAAGGTGAAACGCGCCCCCTCGGGGGGCAGCGAGGCTGCGCCAGTGCCGAGCGTGGGGGTCATATCGAACACACCGTCTTCCTCGGGCAAGCCGTGCTGCCACCACATGGGCAGCGTGGCCACGGTGGGCACGCCGGTCAGGTCTTGCAGCATCTGCGGGCCGGGCGCGAGCAAGGCCGCATCGCCCCGGAACTTGTTGAGCACAAAGCCCTGGATCAGCGCCCGCTCGTCGTCGGGCAACAAGGCCCAGGTGCCGTACAGGTGAGCAAACGCGCCGCCCCGGTCGATGTCGGTCACCAGCAGGCAGCGGGCCTGGGCATGGCGGGCGATGCGCATGTTGACGATGTCGCTGGCGTGCAGGTTGATCTCGGCCGGCGAACCCGCGCCTTCGATCACCACCACGTCGTTCTCGGCGCGCAACGCATCCAGCGCCGCCGTGATGGCGGGCCAGACCTTTTCGCTGCGTCCGCGCCAGGGCATGTCGGACAGCGCACGGCTCACCTGCCCCATCAACACCACCTGGCTGCGCGTATCGGCCTCGGGCTTGAGCAGCAGCGGGTTCATGCGCACCTCGGGCTCGGCCCTGGCTGCCAGCGCCTGGAAATACTGCGCCGAACCGATTTCGCCAGCAAGCGCGCGGTCGAGCGCGGGGGCCACAACCCTGGCGTTGTTGCTCATGTTCTGCGCCTTGAACGGCGCCACCTTGAGGCCCTGGCGCGCGTAATGGCGGCACAGCGCCGTGGTGAGCCAGCTCTTGCCCGCGCCGCTGGTGGTGCCCAGCACCATGACGCACACCGCTGGTTGCTTGGGCGATCCGTTCATCGCGGCAGCGCCACCCATTGATCGTCAACCGCGCGCACCGCAATGCGGTGGTCAAACACGGCTTCCAGTGCGCGGTGAGAAGGGGGGGCCTGGCAAGGGCCGGCATGGCGCACCTTGCCTGCGTCGAGCACCAGCAGGTCATCGGCCTGCAACACCATGCCCAGTTCGTGCAACACACTGACCACGGTTTTGCCCTCGGCCACCAGTTCGCGCACGAGCTGCAGCCAGTCGGCCTGGTGCGGCGGATCCAGATTGGCCAGCGGCTCGTCCATCAGCATCACGCTGGCCTCCACCGCCAGCGCCCGCGCCAGCAGCACCCGCTGGCGCTCACCGCCCGAGAGCGCCCCCAGCGGCCGATCGCGCCATTCCCAGGCCTGGGTCTGGCGCAGCGCGCGCTCGGCGGCGGCGTGGTCAGCGGCCGACGGGGCAGCCAGCCAGGCCATGTGGGGCAGGCGGCCAAGCAAGGCCACGTCGTACACCGTCAAATCATCGGCAGCGGTATCGCCCACCGACTGGCCCAGCCAGGCCAGCGATTGCGCCCTCACGCGCGAGGGCAACGCGCTCAGCACCTGCCCGTTCATCATCACTTCGCCCTGTGCATGGGCGTGCTCGGGCAGCAAACCACCCAAGGCCTTGAGCAGGGTCGATTTGCCCGCGCCATTGGGACCAACGATGCAGGTCCAGCGCCCTGCGGCCAGGTGCACATCCACGCCATGCAACACATCCCGGCGCAACGCGCCCTGCCCCAGCGCCACCCGCAGGTTGCGCGTTTGCAGGGCCGCAGCGGCGATCGTCGCGCTCACCGGCGCCCCCTGCCCATGAGCCACAACAGGTAGCCGCCGCCGATCACCGCCGTGAGCACGCCCACTGGCAACTCCTGCGGCGCCAGCAGGCCGCGCGCCAGGGTATCGGCCAGCATCAGCAAGGCGCCACCCATCAGGCTGGCCAAAACGACCAGCCAGGCATGGGTGGTTTTCACCAACCCGCGCACCACATGTGGCGCGGCCAGCCCCACAAAGGCGATCAGGCCGGTCTGGGCCACCGCAGCGCCTGTGGCCAGGGCCAATACCGCGACCAACGCCAGGCGCAGCGGCGCCAGCGGCAGACCCAGGCTCATCGCCGTCGCCTCGCCCAATACCAGTCCGTCGAGCACCCGCGCCATGGCCCAGGCCACGGCCACGCACACCAGCCACACCGCCGCCATCAGCCCGCAAGACTGCCAACCGATGAACGCGGTCGAACCCAACATGAAGGCCTGCATGGCCTGCAAAGTAGCGGGAAACGACAGCGTCACCAGGGAAGCCAAAGCCCCCATCACCACCCCGACCACCACGCCGGCCAGCAGCAGGCGCAAGGTGTGCTGCACGCCCCGGGCCAGCGCCAGTGTGAGCAACACCGCCGAGCACCGCACCCGCAAAGGCCGCCCCGGTCATGCCCCAGCGCATGGCCCAACCGGCGGCGAAGGGCGAAATGCCCAAGGCAGCAAGAGCAAGGGCAACGGCCAGCGTGGCCCCTGAAGCGCTGCCCAGCAAAAACGGATCGGCCAAAGGGTTGCGAAACAGCCCTTGGGCAATGGCGCCCGCCAGCCCCAGCAAGGCGCCCGCAGCGAAAGCGCCCAGGGTGCGTGGCGCGCGAATGTCCCAAACGATTTGCGCCGCCACCGGGTCGTCGAGCATGTGCCACACCGACTCCAGCCCCGAGCTGCCCACGCCCAGCCCGATCACCGCCAGCACCACTGATGCCACCACCAGCGCCACAGCCACCCATGCTGCGCGCAACCCCGCCCGCGTCCGGCGGGTTGGCAAAGCGGCGGCGCTGCTGTGGCTCATGGCTGAGCGGTTTTCTCCGCCAGGCAGCGCGCCAGAATGCGCACGGCTTCGTCCATGCGCGGCCCTGGCCGCACCAAAACATCGGACTCGGCCTGGTCAAACACGCAAATGGCACCACGCTTCACCGCTGGCATGGCCGCCCAGCCCGGGCGCTGCACCACACCGCCAAAACCCTGGTCACCAATCATGATGAGATCAGGGTTCGCGCGCACCACGAATTCCGGGTTCACTTTGGGAAACGGCCCCATGCTCGCCGGCAATATGTTGCGCGCGCCCAGACGGGTCAGCATCTGCCCAATGAATGACGTCTCGCCCGCACCGTAGGGCGCGCTGTTCACTTCGAAATACACCTTTGCGCCGCGCGCCGTGGGCGGCAAGGCGAGCGCCTGAGCGGTCACCGCCGCGTCGATGCGCTGCATAACATCGCCGGCCCGCTGGATGTCGAGACCCAGCGCCTGCGCCACCTGCTTCAACACCCGCGCCACATCGGACAGGTTGTGCGGCTCCAGCACCACCACCTTCAAACCCAGCGCCGTCAGCTGGTCCACCGCCCGAGAAGAGCGCGCCATGAACACCACGTCGGGCTTCAAAGCCAGCACGGCCTCGACTTGCGGGTCCAGACCGCCCCCCAGCGTGGACAAGCGGCGCACAGACGCCGGCCAATTGGAATAGCGGTCCACCCCCACCAGCCGGTCGCAGGCGCCCAGCGCGCACACGGTCTCGGTCAACGAGGGCAGCAGCGACACGACACGCTGCGGCGGCGCGGCCAAGTCACGGTGAACCCGCGCTCGTCGGTCACGCTGACCGGCTGGGCCGCGGCAACACGCGAAATCAGGCTCAACGCCAGGAAAGCGAAGAAATAGGTAACGATTTTTTGAACGATGTTCATTAAATTAAATGACTGCCAATAAAACAACCGATGGCCAGTTCAGAAAACAAGCCTCGCGCAGCTGCCAGGCGTTGAACGGAATCAGGCTCGGCGATCTTCTGCCCAGCCAGCGCCAATGGATTGCAGGTGGAACCCATGCAACTTCTCATGCCATGCCCGCCGGCGACTGCATCCAGTCCATCACGATGCGGTGCAGCTGCGCCACGCCATCGGTCAGGGCGGCCGGGCCCGGGCTGCAGAATGTCGGCCGATTTGATCTCGAACAGCTGCCCGTCGCGCACCGCGTTCACAGCCTGCCAACCCTCGCGCGCCGCCACCTTTTCCGGGCGGAAATTCTTGCCGCACCACGAGCCGACGATGATGTCGGGGTTGCGGCGCACGATCTCGCAGCGCGTCGGCAATGATGCGGTCCTTGCCCATGCGGTTGGGCCGCCAGTTCGGGAAACAGTCGTCGCCACCGGCCAATGCCGATCAGTTCCGACACCCAGCGGATGGCGCTGATGTGCGGCTCATCCCACTCTTCGAAATACACGCGCGGTCGGCGCCGGCCAGCGGCCAGCTGTGCATCGACCGCGCCTGCGATCTCGGCCAGCTGCCCCCGCATGGCCGCGATCTGCCGCAGGCCCTCCTCCGCGCAGCCCACCATGGCCGCCACCTGGTACAGCATGGCAAAAATCTCTTCCACGCTGCGCTGGTTGAACACCGTGACCTGCACGCCCGCGCGAATCAGCTCGGCCGCGATATCGGCCTGCAGATCGGAAAAACCGAACACGCAGTCGGGCTCCAGCGCCAGAATCTTGTCGATCTTGGCGCTCAGGAACGCGCTGACCTTGGGCTTCTCTTCGCGCGCCCGGCGCGGGCGCACCGTGTAGCCCGAGATGCCCACGATGCGCGCCTCCTGCCCAAGCAGGTACAGCCACTCGGTGGTCTCTTCGGTCAGGCAGACGATGCGCTGGGGTCCGGGCAACATGGGGCTTCTCCTCGCTCAATGGCCGATCAGAACTTCGGACTCCAGCTCAAACCCACGTACAGGCTGCGCGGCTGCTGGTTGTAGCCGTACACCGTCTGGTAGCCCTTGTCGGTCACGTTGTCGATGCGGGCGCGCAAGGCCAGCTCGGGCGTCAGCGCATAAGCCGCCGCCAAGTCCAGCACCGCATAAGACGGCAGCTGGGTGTCCACCGTGGTGAACGTGGCCACATCGGTGTAGCGGTCAGGGCGCCGGCCACTGCCGCGAACATCGGCGTCCAGCGCCAGCGCACCGACCGTGTGAGAGGCGCCCACCGACCACAGCGTTTTTGCGCGACGCGCCAGTTGTTCGCCCGTCAGGTCGTTCTTCGGATTCTGCAGCGTCAGGCTGGCGCGCAACTGGGTGGCCCCCACCATGCCCTTGTAAGACACCTCCAGACCCTGGTTGCGGGTGCGCCCGATGTTGGCGAAGCTGTAAGTTGTGCGGTCGTATTCCAGCTGGTCGGTCACGCGGGTGTTGAACCAGGTGGCCCGCAGCAGCTGCCCGCTGGCCTCGTATTGAATACCGAGCTCCTGGCTGCTTGGCGGTTTCCGGGCTGAGATCGGGGTTGCCGTAGCCTGGCGCAAACAGGTAGCCCAGCGGCGGCGCGTTGAAGGCGGTCGAGACGTTTGCCAATCAGCTTGAAGGCGTCGCTGACGGGAACGCGTAACCCAGGTAACCCGGTGGACTTGCGACAAATCCCCCACCTTGTCGTGGCGCACATTGACCTGCAGACTGCCCACCCCGACTTCACCTTCCACGCCGCCGAACAAGGCGGTGGCGTTGCGGTTCACATCGTAGGGCGTGTTGAACGGCGAGCTGCTCGACGTTTCCACCTTTTGCCGCTGACGCTCCAGACCCGCGGTCACCAGCCAGCCCCGCCCAGCGCTACGGTGTTGACCCAGTTGAGAATCGTGGCGCGTGGTTTCAACCTGATCAGAAGAACCGTAGAAGCCGTTGTCGTCATAAGCCCCTCGGTCCGACTGCTCGCTCAGCGTGACCCGGCTGCGCCAGTCGCCCCAGGTGTTGTCGGCAAACACACTGGCCTGGCGCAGGCGAGTGTTGGAGAACTGCACGTCGCCTGGCTCACCGAACGCGTTGTCGTATTGCGATTCGCCTTCTGAACTAGTTCACCCGCACGCCCACCTGGTGGCGCGGTGCGAGCTGCTGCGTCAACGAGAGGTTGTAGGAGGTGTTTTCGTAGCCGTCGGCGTCAGGGTTGGCGCCGGGCTGCTGGGCCGTGTTGATCGCCGAGAACCCATCGGTCTGCAAGCGGGAGGCACCCGCGCTGATGGAAGTCGCGCCACCGTGCCATGGGCGCTGCGCCGATACCTTGCGTGAAGCCCGCGGCCCCGCTTCTGCCGTGAAATGGCCCGCAGGCACACCCGCGCCACTGCGCGTGAACACCTGAATCACACCGCCAATGGCACCTGAGCCATAGATCGGCCGATACGTTGCCGCGCACGATCTCCACGCGCTCCACGTTGTCGAGCATCAGATGCTCCAGGCTGATGGCACCCGTGGCGTCCTGCTTGTTCAAAGGAACACCGTCAATCAACACCAGTGTTTGCAACGAAGGCGAGCCACGCATGAACACGCTGGAAACGGTGCCGACACCGCCGTTCTGCGTGCGCTGCAAGCCAGCCTCGCGCTGCAGCAAGCGTCACGAGATCGCTGGCTTGCGAACGCTCGATGTCTGATCGGCGTGATCACCGTCGTGTGCGGCATGGCCGCGCTCAGCGGCTGGCTGTTGCGGGTGGCGGTGACAACGGTTTCTGGGAGGCTGGGCACGGTTTGGGCATGTGCCGAGCAGGCAACGGCAAGCGAGGCCAGTGCAGCCAACGTGGGCGCAACAGCGGTTGCGCGAGGGATAGCGGTTTTTCATGGAAAGGGGAAACAAAAACAAGTGCCCTCACCGCCTTCCCCGACGGTGCCTGAGCGTCATGAAAATGCGCTCTGCAAGACGCACTTCCGCCTTGTTGGCCGGTATCCGGGCTGGCAGAACGACCTTCATCACCTTCCCAGGCAGTTGGCCAAATGGCGACACCCAGTGGTGAAAGATGAAAGCGGAGGGCACCAAAGAACTGGCGTGCACTCGTCTGCTTACCGTTGCGGGGGCAGCGCAGGTTAGGTCGGTTCGTGTGAACTTGTCCCTCCTGCTTCCCGTTGAACTGCGGCATGTGAACCACACCGCGAGCACCAACAGGAGGCATTGTAAGGCCCAGTTCCTGTCGACAACCCTACAATGACATGGCAACCTACCCGATACCATGGCCCAACCACATCCCATTGACCAGATCTCCGAGCGCGTCGAACGCTTGTTACTGCGCCACGAGGAACTGCAGCGCACCAATGCCTTGCTGGTGGATCAGGTGCAACCACCTGCAGACCGAGCGCGACACGCTCAAATCGCGCCTGCAAGCCGCTCGCGCACGCATCGATGCCCTGCTGGACCGCCTGCCATCGACCCGACAGCCGAGCCCGCCAGGCGGGACCACAAGGACGCAGCATCATGAACAAGTCGGCGATCAAACAGGTCGAAGTGCAAATCATGGGCCAGAGCTATTTGCTGGCCTGCCCGCCTGGTGGCGAATCGTCGCTGCTCGACGCCGTCGAGCGGTCGACACGGCCATGTGCCGCATCCGCGACGCCGGCAAGGTCAAGGCGCGCGACCGCATTGCGGTGCTGGCCTCGCTCAACCTGGCTTTCGAGCTGTCGCAAAAAGAGTCGGAAACGTTCAGCTCGTCATCACGACCGACCTCGCTCCGGCCGAAGCGCTCGCTGCCGACCAGCGTGACCCCGGCGCAGCACTTCGCACGTCGCTCCGAAGACCGACTCCGCACCACCGAAGCCGTGCGCCTCGAATCGACCTGCTGCGCCGCCTCGACGAAGCGCTGGGCAGCGACGGCCAGCTGATCTGAGCGGCCCAGCCGCAACGCCTGCACAGCAACGTCGGCACACAGCTTCACATGCGCGGCTGCAAAGTCGCTCGATATCGGGCCTACAATGCAGGTGTCTGCAGTGCATGCCGGGCTTTATATTTCCTTGAACCAATGCTCATTGAGCACGGGCCTGGAACATTTCCTGATTGGTGTGAGCATCTCGCGTCAGATGAACCCGACGTCAGGCTGACCTAGCCCACCTGAACCCCCGGTTCAGGATGACGGTCCGGTGGCACTTGCAGACACCTTATTCCGAACACCCCCCTGCGCCGCTTCGCGTCTTCCCCCCTCTCCTGCGGGAGGGGGACGCGCCCTGTGGCCCGGCGAAGCCGGTTCCACGGGCGCCCTGGGCGGGGCTCGCGCTCCGGACACCTACTCTCCTCTCCATGATCGCTTGAACCTCTGCTGATCGTCGAGCTGGCCGCTCTCGGCCTGTGCACCGGTTTTCTGGCCGGCCTGCTGGGCATTGGCGGGGGCATGATCATGGTGCCCTTTCTCACCATCATCCTGGGTGGGCGGGGCGTGGCGCCCGACCTCGCGGTCAAGATGGCCATCGCCACCTCCATGGCCACCATCATCTTCACCTCGCTGTCCAGTGTGCGTGCCCACCACAAGCGCGGCTCGGTGCGCTGGGACATCGTCAAGCTGCTGGCGCCGGGCATCGTGCTCGGCGCAGCGCTGGCCAGCCTGGGTGTGTTCGCCCTGCTCAAAGGCAAATGGCTGGCCCTGCTGTTCGCCGCCTTTGTGGCCTTCTCGGCCACCCAGATGCTGCTCAACAAAAAGCCGCAAGCCTCGCGCACCCTGCCCGGCTCGACCGGTCTGCTGGGCGCAGGTATCCGTGATCGGCTTTCTCTCGGGGCTGGTCGGTGCGGGTGGCGGTTTCGTCAGCGTGCCGTTCATGACCTGGTGCAACGTGGCCATCCACAACGCCGTGGCCACCAGCGCGGGCCTGGGCTTTCCGATCGCGCTGGCCAACGTGCTCGGTTATGTGGTGTCGGGCCAAAGCGTCGACAACCTGCCGACCGGCTCCCTGGGCTACGTCTACCTGCCCGCCTTGCTGGTGATCGCCATGGTCAGCGTGCTCGATGGCGCCACAAGGCGTGCGCGCGGCGCACGCCCTGCCGGTCCAGTCGCTCAAGCGCGTCTTTGCGTCGGTCCTCTACCTGCTCGCGGGCTACATGCTCTACAAAGGCCTGACCGCGTAAAGCTGATGGCGCGCTGCCTCGATGCAGCAGCGTCAGGGGTGGACAGGCGCCTCGGCCACCACGATCCCGTCTTCGTCGGCGTACAGCCAGTCGCCAGGCCGCACCCAGACACCCTGGATCTGCACCGCCACACCGGTCTGGCCTTCGCCCCGCTTCTCGGTGGGCAACGGCATGCTGGCCAACGCCCGGATGCCCACCTTGCAGGCAGCGAGCTCGACCACATCGCGCACGCAGCCATCGATGACCACACCGGCCCAGCCATTGCGTGCCGCAGCCGCACCCAGGTTGCCGCCCAGCAAAGCCCGACGCAACGATGCGCCGCCATCCACCACCAGCACCCGGCCGTCGCCTGCGCTGTCCACCGCGGCCTTGACCAGGCTGTTGTCTTCGAAGCATTTCACGGTCACCACCGGCCCGGCAAAACGCAGGCGCGCACCAAAATCCCGGAACACGGGTGGCAGCACGCGAAAGGCGCCGGAGTCGTCGTTCTTGTGGGCATCGCACAGATCGCAGGTGGCAAAAACGGGGGTGTCTGACATGGCAAAACGTCCTCTTCAATCGAACAAGTGAAATGCGCCCTGAATGCATCATGGGCGACGGCCTCTGACAAGGGCCTTGCAGGTGGTGTCGGCGCGAAGTGTTGTTTTCAGCGCCACAGCAAGCGACCCAGACCCTCAAAACCCGCAAAAAACCGGTGACCCCCGCTTGGAATGGGGTTTCAACTCCATTAGCATCCGAGACACCGGTGTGAAAGCGCGTTTTCCGCTGGTGCACATCACACTTCTAGAAGGATATTCAATCATGGCAACTGCAAAAAAAGCTCCGGCGAAAAAAGCCGCTCCGGCCAAGAAAGCCGCTGCACCAGCAAAGAAAGCCGCTCCGGCGAAAAAGGCCGCTGCGCCCGCCAAGAAAGCCGCTGCTCCTGCCAAAAAGGCTGCGCCAGCTAAAAAAGCAGCTCCTGCCAAGAAAGCCGCTCCCGCTAAAAAGGCTGCTCCTGCCAAAAAAGCCGCTCCGCCAAGAAAGCAGCTCCTGCCAAGAAGCGCACCCCCAACGCCGCCTTCATGAAAGCCATGACGCCCAGCGCCGCGCTGGCCGCCATCGTCGGCAGCAACCCGCTGCCACGCACCGAAGTGACCAAGCAGGTCTGGGCCTACATCAAGAAGAACAAGCTGCAAGACGAAATGAACCGCCGCATGATCAACGCCGATGCCAAGCTGAAGGAAATCTTCAAGAAGGCCCAGGCCTCGATGTTCGAAATGACCAAGATGATCAACGATCACCTGAAGTGATCGGGCGAATGCGCCAGCCACTTCGGCGCTGCAATCAAGAAAGACCGGCCGATGTGCCGGTTTTTTTTCGCCTGCTATCGCATACCCGATCGCACCATGTTCAGCGCGCACAGGCAACTGCCCGCGTCGCATGGTCGCCGCACTTCAGACAAGTGGCACAAAAGCGCGCACATGCTGGCTCACAGCAACTTGGGCCGATTGTGAGAGACTGACGCCGAAACATCCCCCATTGAAGGTATGACACGCTCAGTTGACAAGGTCCATGATGGACTGTGAATCCGACGATCCTCAATCACAAGCGATCGCTTCGCTGTTGCCGCCACTGGAAAACCAGAAGGCGGTGCTTGTGGTCGACCTGGTGGAGTCCGTGCGCCTCATGTCACTCAACGAAACCGCTGTGGTCAGCCAGTGGCACGGCTTCGTGCAACACGCCGAGACCGAGGTGCTGCCTGCACACGGGGGCCGACTGGTCAAGAGTCTGGGCGACGGGATGCTGGTCGAGTTCGACGAGCTGCCCCACGGCGTGCAGGCAGCCTTGGCCATGCACCGCTATTTCTGACCCGTTCAACGCCACAGTCAGAGCCCAGACGGTCGGATGCACCTGCGTGCAGGCATCCACCTCACCCACCTGTACCGTGACGAACACGACGTGTATGGCCACGGCGTCAACCTCGCCGCCCGCAGTCGCGGCGCCTGGCCGAGCCGGGCGATACCGTGGTCACCGCAGCGGTGCGCGACGGCATCGTCGACGGCGTGGACGGCGAGGTGGAAGACATGGGCGAGAGCTACCTCAAACACTGGCCTGAGCCCGTGCGCACCTGGCGGGTGCACCCCGTCAGCAAGCGCGCCAGTCGCACTGGCGCGCGAGCGCCCCGAGCCCGCGCCACCGACTTCCGGCCATCGATTGCCGTGATTCCTTTCGAGGCGCGCAACCCTGACGCCCGAGCATTTTGTGATCGGCGAGCTCATCGCCGACGGCGTGATCACCCAGCTCGCTCGCAGCCAGAGCCTCCGCGTCATCTCGCGCCTCGTCGACCACCGCGTTTCGCGGTCGGGAAGCCAAGCTGGAGGCATCAAGAGCCATCTGGACGTCGGCTTCGTGCTCAGCGGCGGCTACACCGTGCTGGGCGACCGGGTGATCATCACCGCCGAACTGAGCGACACGCGGCAGCCAGCGAAGTGGTGTGGGCCGATCGCATGGCGGGACCCCATCGCCGACCTGATGCAGCCGCAGAGCCAACTTGTTCGTGCAGCTCACCGAACGCAGCCAGCCAGGCCTTGATCGACCACACCGTTCAACGCTCGCCATGCCTTGCCCGTGCCCAAGCTCGACAGCAACGCCTGATGCTCGGCGGCATTGCGCTGATGCACCGATCCACCGCGCGCGATCTGGAGCGCAGCCGCGAGTTGCTGGAAGCCGTCACCGAGCGCCACAAGCGCGTGGCCACGCCCTGGGCCTGGATGGCCAAGTGGCACATCCTCAACATCGTGCAAGGCCGCAGCGCCGATGCGCCGCGCGAATTCCGCCAGGCCATCGACATCGCTGACCGCGCGCTGGACCTGGAGCCCGACAGCTCCCTGGCCCTGGCCATCAAAGGCCATGTGCAATGCCACCTGGGCACCGATCTCGACGCATCGCGCCAACTCCTGATGCAGGCCACCGAAGTCAACCCGAACGACTCCAACGCCTGGCTCTACGCGGGGTTCTGGTCGACCATGTGGGGCGATCCCCGCGATGCCATTCATGAATCAGAACGGGCGTTGGACCTCTCTCCTCTGGACCCGCACCGGTTTTTCATTGAAATGCTGGTCGCGCACAGCTATCTCGCCGCCCACGAACTGGAAAAAACCATAGAGATGTGCGAACGATCTCTCAAACGCAACAGCTTGTATCTCGCGACCCTGCGCGTCTTGATGTCTGCACTGTACGAGTCGGATCGCCACGCAGAGGCCAAAGACGTGTTAAACCGAATTCTTCGGCTGCAACCGGGACTGGCCCTTTCTACATTCATGTCCTATGGCATGCAAAGCCAGGGAAGAAAACGCGTTGCAGAGGCTTTTGAAGCCCTTGGACTGAAATAGGTCGTTTTATTGAGGAGACAGCAATGAGTACTTTGGGTGGCATATGGCGGATATGGAGGGTATGGGGGGTATCGGAGGTATGGAGGCTATGGCGGTATCGGAGGTATGGGGGGTATGGGGGGTATGGGGGCATATGGTGGCATCGGGGCGGCAAGTCCGCCCATGATCCCAGAAGCCTTGGAGATCACCCGTGGCGCGATTGCCGGTCCCTTCGAGGGCCCGCGATCACAGCCAGCAACCCACCGCCTTCAACGATCCCGCCAACCTGGCGCTCTGGTCGGATGGTCCACGCATCGCGGCCTGCTTCACCGAACTGGTCGAGGGCCTGCAGTTTTCAGCGCACCAGGGCACGGCCAGCCTGCACCACGTCAAGGTCGGCAAGCGAGGTTGCCAGCAACGCACCCTTCTGGACCTGACCGCACCCGGCCTGCCCTTGCTGCAAGGCCAGATGGAACTGGTGGCGGCCTATGCCGATCTGCGCGGTGACCGCGGGGCCGAGATCCTGGCGCAGATGGGGCTGCCTGTGCCTTTCTGGGCGGCCATCACCGGCATACTGGACCACCGGCAAAAGAAGACGCTGCAATTGATGGCCCTGGCCTTCGCCTTGGCCAACCATGTCGAGATGCGCTTCAAGCAAATGTTTGCCATCGTGCGCCCGGTGGAGCTGTCGCCGCAAATCCAGCCCATGATCCCCACGCCGGGCCACGGCGCCTACCCCAGCGGCCACGCCACCGAAGCGTTCACCGTCGCCACCTTGCTGAACGCCCTGCTGCGCGCGGCTCGCCCAGGCAAAGCCCACGCAAGCGAGGGCACGCGTCCACCCAGCTGCAACTGCAACGACAGGCCTACCGCATCGCGGTCAACCGCACGGTGGCCGGCGTGCACTACCCGGTGGACTCTGCTGCCGGCCGGGTGCTGGGCACCTGCTCGGCGAGTACCTGGTGGCACGCTGCGCGGGCGACTCCCTCAAACAGCGCGAATTCCTGGGCAGCGACTACGTGGGCCCGGCCAAGTCGGTGCGCGACTTTGACCTGCAAGACTCCATCGACAACGGCGAGGCCGGGCGCCAGGTGGGCCCGGCCTTCGCCTTGCCCGAAGGACCCGCTCATGGCCTGGATGTGGGGTGAAGCGCTCAAGGAATGGCAATGAGCGCCGAAGCGCCGACCCAAAACCGGCCACGCCGCCCATCAGGCCAAGCGCTTGGACAGATCTGCCCGCGGCACGCTTCACCGGTGTCGACTGGTCCCAGCCCCAGGCCATGGACCACGCAGACCCTTACCTCGCCTGGGCAGAAACCAGCGGCTTTGCCGGCTTCCGATCGCCACAAGGCCAGTCGGCCAACCCGCGGTGGTTGCCCCTGCTCCTGGAACTCAAGGAAGGCGTCACGGTGCACGACCTGGTCTTGCACAGCCAGCGCACCTGGCTGCAGATTCCTCGGGTCTACCAGCACCTGGCCCACGACCTGCGCTTCTGCACGGCCCGCGCCCGGCGGGGCTTTTTCGACGCGCTGAGACCCGGTGGCGCGCTGCATGAACTGGTGCAAAGCTATGAGCTGGGACTGCCCGTGGGCCACCACAGCCAAGGGCTTGGCCGAAGAGGGCTGCGCAGCGCCTGGCGATTCGCGCTCCCCTGTGCCGCGTCCAGCCTCGCTCAGTGGCCAGGTGATGGTGGTCATCGACGACGGCCTGGCCGTGGGGCATTGCGATTTTCTGACGCGGCGGAACAAGACCCGAGTGGCCGCCTACTGGCGCCAAGATGCCACGGTCGGGCCCCATGGGCGCTCGGCCGCATCGATCCAGCCGATCCCCCTGGACCCCTTGCGCGCTGGCCCCACCCCTGTGGACATGGGCTATGGCCACGAAATGGACCGCCGCTGGATACAGTCGGCCATCGACCGCCACACCCACGGCACCACGCTGGACGAAGACGGCCTCTACCAGCACCTGCAAATGTGGGCCATGCAGCACAACGCCCACCACGGGACCCACGTGAGCAGCCTCGCAGCCGGACCTTGGATCTACACCCAGACCATCGGCACAGAAACCGCCCCTCCCGACTGGACACCGTCCGGCGATCCCGGCCTCGGAGGCTTCCTTGGTGGTGGTGCAGCTGGACTGGGCCAGCGTGGCCGACAGCTCGGGCGGCGCAATGAATGTGAGCGTGCTGGACGCGCTGGCCTTTGCGCTGTCGCGCTGTGCAAACGATGCGCAGGTGGTGATCAACCTGAGCTGGGGCGCTCTGGCCGGGCCGCACAACGGCACATCCCTGCTGGAGACGCGCCATGGCCCAAGTCGTGGCTTGCAAGCAGCCATGGCTGCCCAGCTGATCATTCCGGCTGGCAACGCCTACCAGGCAAAGAACCCACGCCAACGCCTCCATTCCCCCGAAGGCTCATGCACCTGAGGAAGCGACGGCCACCCTGCACTGGCGGATTCAGCCCGATGACCACAGCCAGAGTTTTCTGGAGCTGTGGTTTGAATTTGAAGGTGCCAGGCGCCTGAGCACCGGTGCCAAAACCTGGAGATTGTGCTGACCCCGCCCGGGCGCAACCTCACCCCTGCCCCCGATGCCGCTCGGGCGCTCAGGCGTCTGGCCCTCGCGCACATGCCCCGGTCTGCGCGTGATGTTTCCCCACCAGAGCGCACTGGGGCAAGGTGGGCGTCTGTGCCGTGCTGGCGCTGGCCCCGACCGCCACCTGGTTCGAAGGCACCCTGCTCTCGCCACGCGGGCGTCTGGCGCGTGGAAGTGCGCAACACCGGCGCAACAAGCGGTCATCATGGACGCGTATGTCGAACGGGACGATGTGCCGCTCGGGGTTGCGAACACCGGTGCGCGCCAGTCGTACCTGCGAAGACCGTGCACTACGACACCGAAGGGCGGCATCAACGGCTTCATCGACCAGCCCGACAACCCATCCCTGGTGCGCCGCAGCGGCACTTTCAACGATCTCGCCACCCGCGCATCGACTGTTTCAGTGGGTGGCATACGCTACTTTGGCAGTGCGACCGACCCCATGGCACGCTACAGCCCTCGCCTGCCCGACCCAGACGCTGCGCGCCCCGAGCGCACTGGTGTCCGAAAGGTACCTGAAAGGCTGGCTGTGAGCGACGACCACGCGACCCTGTGGGGCGTCAGGGCGGCCGGTACGCGAAGCGCTTCGGCTGGTTCGCCTGGTGGGCACCAGCATGGCTGCGCCGCAAATCGGCCCGATGAGCGCTTGACCAGCGCAACGACGCCATCGACTGACCGTCACCCGAACCGCTGAAGGCACCTGGCTCACCAGCGCGCCGGCAGGGGTTTGAGCACCCAGATCCAGCGGTCTCTCACGCTGATGTAGCCGCCCGTTTCCAGATCCTTGAGCAAGCGGCTCACCATCTCGCGCGAACAGGCGAGGTGCTGGGCCATTTGCTGGTGGGTCATGCGCTCCCGCAGCCGCCGCTCCTGGGCATGCGGCTCGGGCATCGGCAAGGTACTGGTTGAGCAACCGCACCAGGCGACCGTACACGTCGATCAGGGCCACGCTGCGGGCACTCTCGGTGGCCAGGCGGGCTCGCCGGATCAAACGGCCCATGAGTTCAAAGGCGAACTCGGGCTGCTCGGAAATGTAGACCAGCAACTGATCGCGGGTCACCACCGAGCACACGAGAGCCTCGGCAGCCTCCACATGGGCCGATCGGGGCCCACCATCGAGCGACATTTCCCCCACATACTCCTGCTGGCCCGTACGACGCCCAGCGTCAGCTCCTTGCCGTTCTCGTCGGAAAGAAAGGCGCGCAAGCGGCCCTCCAGCACGATGTAGAGGGAATCGCCCGGTATCGCCCTCCTGGATCAGCAGGGCACCGCGGCGGTAGCGCCGCTGAGCGCCACGCCGGCGGCCAGTGCGGCGATGTGCTGGAGAGGGTTCAGGCGATGGGCGAGAAGGGACGCAGCGAAGCGTGTGGGCATGGGCACTCATGATCAAACAAACTCCATGGCATTGTGAGGCATGGGCGTGATCGAGCGCAAAGCCGACATCACAGGCGGCAGGCTGTTGACCCTCAACATGATCATCCGGATGCTGGTGCAGCCGGTTTTGGTGCGCAGGGCCTTGATCTGGGTGCGCACCGTGGACGGTGCCACCCGGTGCTCCTGCGCGATTTCGGGAATGGTGTAGCCCTTGCACAAGGCGATCAGACACCGCTTCTTCGCTGGGGCTGAGGTGGTTGGCGCGGGCGTACATGCGCACGGCCAGGTTTTCGCAGGCGTTCTGGCGCGACAGCAACACCAGCACCGTGGGCGCGTCGGACTCCAGCGCATGGCTCAGCGGCACAAAGGCCAGCGACAGCTCGCGCTCGTCCTCCTTGCAGCGACGACGAGCTGGCGGTGGCCCTTGAGCGCCTGCTTGGTGGCGTGCTCGATCTGCTGCGAGAACTCGGTGGTGGCTGCCCAGCAGCATCTGGCCGTGGCTCATGATGAAACGCGACTGCGCCATTTCAAAGCGGGCCAGGTGGTTGGCGTGGCGCAACTGCACCCTGCGCGTCGATCACCAGCATGCCGTGATCGACTTCGTCCATCATGCGCAGCAGCAAGCTGGCGTCCAGCAGCTTTCGCGCACCGCCATGCGGCGGGTCTCGTAACGGCTTGCTGATCCCTTGTTCGTTCGATGTCCACATGGCTGACTCCTGCTCTTGAATGAATGGCTCCAGAGTAGGTCTTGAGGGCACTGCTTGTCCGTAAGTGCATCACTACCGGCAAGTCTGTGATCCATTACCCAGAAACCACAAGAAACGGCCGCCAGCGTGAGGGACTACCGCACGCGGTTGCGAATAGCAGACAGCGTGCCCCGGGTGGTGATGACCTCGGGATCCAGCATCACCTCGATCAGTGTCCCACGTCTCGCTGGCGAGCGCGCGCAGCAAGCGCAGGCTCAAAGCCACCGGTCTCGGTCACCCGCTCGGCGCCGTAGCCATAGGCTTTGGCCAGCGCACAAAAATCCGGGTTCTTCAGGTCGGACCCGACCACCCGGGCTGGGTACTCGCGTTCCTGGTGCATGCGGATGGTGCCGAAGGTGCCGTTGTTGAGCAGCAGGATGATGGTCTTGCCGCCGTGCTGCACGGCCGTGGCCAGCTCCTGCCCGTTCATCAGGAAATCGCCGTCGCCCGCGATGGTGAAGGCGGTGCGACCGGTGAGCAATGAGGCCGCAATGCCCGCGGGCACGCCGTAGCCCATGGCACCATTGGTGGGTGCCAGCTGGGTCTTGTGCGCCGTGCACCAACCCGGGGTAGGGGTAAAAACGGTGCAACCAGCTGGCGAAGTTGCCTGCGCCGTTGGTCAGCACCGCATCCTCCGGCAAGTGTTGCCTGCAGCGCGTGGATGATGGCGGGCATGTCGATGGCTCCCGGGCAATTTCACGCCGCCATTGGCCGGATCGATGTTGGCCTGGTAGTCGGCCTGGCAGGCGTCGGCCCAGGCGATCCAGGGCACGTCGGGCAACGCGGCCCTGAGAGCCGGCTGCCATGCGCTGTCGCAGCGGGCTGAGCACCTCGAGGCTGCGGGCGGCCGCGTTCATGGTGGCGCAGATGGCCAGCGTGGGCTGGTAGACGCGGCCCAGCTCTTCGGGATCGGCGTGGATGTGCACCAGCCGCTGAGCCGGAACGGGTGCCTCGATCAGGGTGTAGCCTGCCGTGGTGGACTCGCCCAGGCGCGGGCCCAGCGGCGATGAGCACATCCGAGGCCTTGATCCGTTGCGGCCAGGGCCGGGTTGATGCCCAGGCCCATGTCGCCGGCGTACAAGGGGTGGCGGTTGTCAAAACAGTCCTGGAAACGGAAGGTGTTGCACACCGGCAGGTGCCAGGCTTCGGCAAATCGCTGCAGGGCCGGCGGCGGCCTGCGGCGTCCAGCCGCCACCACCGGCCAGCACCATCGGCCGCTCGGCCGACAGCAACAGCTGCTCGCGCAGCTTGCGCAAGGCTCCGCGGATCGCTCCAGGCCTGCACGAGCGCTTCCACCCGGGCCAGGGGTCGCGCTTCCACCGTCTGGGTCAACATGTCTTCGGGCAACACCAGCACCACCGGGCCTGGCCGGCCGTTCATGGCGGTGGCAAAGGCCCGCGCCACGTATTCGGGAATGCGGCGCGCGTCGTCGATGCGCTCCACCCGTTTGGCCATGCCCTTGGTGCTGGGGCCGAAAAAACTGGCGAAATCCACTTCCTGAAAGGCCTCGCGGTCGCGCGCGTCGCTGGCCACATCGCCCACGAACAGCACCATGGGCGTGCTGTCCTGGAAAGCGGTGTGCACGCCGATGGACGCGTTGGTGGCGCCGGGGCCACGGGTGACGAAGCAGATGCCGGGGCGCCCGGTCAGCTTGCCCTGGGCCTCGGCCATGAAGGCAGCACCGCCCTCCTGGCGGTTGACCACAAACGGATGCGGTCGGCATGGGCATGGAAGCCGTCGAGCACGGCGAGGTAGCTCTCGCCCGGCACGCCAAAGGCGTGGGTCACGCCTTGGGCCATCAAACATTCAACGAGCAGGTGGCCGGCGATTGGTGGGTGTCATGAGCGGCATTGTGCCGCGACTATCAGGAGCTGACGTCAGCTGCGTTGCGCCGCCCCGACACCGAGGGCGGCATAGACGGCCAAAGCCGAGCGACGATCGGCAGCACCCACCAGCGTGCTGGGCGTACCAGCCCCGGTCCATGAACACGCCAAAGATCAGCGGCGACACGCGCAAACCCGACGTCCAGACCCGAGTACACCGTGCCGTACACACGCCCGGTGGCACCCTTCGGCGTGGCCTTCTTGATCATCATGTCGCGGCTGGGCCCGCCGATGCCCACCGCAAAACCGGTGACGGCCAGCGCCACCATGGTGCCCGTGCCGCCCAGCCAGCCCGTGGCGCACAGCAGCAGCAGCACGGCGCCTGCCGACATGCTGACCGCCACCACGCGGTCGCTGGAAAACCGCCGTGCTGCTGCCCATAAGCGGCAACAAAGCCGCCCACCAAACATGCCCAAGCGCCGCACAGCATGTAGGCGGTGATGGTCAGCGTGGCGGCTCCACGCTCACGCCATAGAAGGCTTTCAGAATGGATGGCGCAAAGCTCTGCACCACCGCCAGCGTCATGGTCGAGAGCAGGAAAAAAGCAAAACACCACCACACCACCGGCAGCTTCAGGAAGGCCAGGTCGCCCTCTTCCGTGCTGTTGGCCGCGCGGCGCGGCACCACAGGGTGAGCAGCTTGTCGCGGTGCCAGAACAGAACGGCCAGCACCACCACATACATCACGGCAGCGGCCAGGTAGGCACTGCGCCAGTCGGCCAGTGCCGTGATGCCCACCAGCAACGCGGGCGCCAGGGCCCAGCCCAGATTGCCGGTCAGGCCATGGGCGCTGAACGCGTGGCCCAGGCGCGCCGCAGACACGCGGTGGTTCAGAATGGTGAAATCGGCCGGGTGAAACGGCGCATTGCCCAAGCCCGCCAGCGCGGCCACCAGCATCAGACCTCGGTAGCCCGTGACCTGAGAGGCCACCAGCGAGGCCACCAGAAAACAGCTGATGGCGGCGAACAACACCGGGCGCGCGCCCACCCGGTCCACCAGAAACCCCGACAGCGCCTGCCCCACGCCGGAAATCACAAAAAACAGGCTGATCAACAAGCCCACATCGGAATAGCTCAGTCCGAACTCCCGGATGAAAACGGGAAACAGGGGCGCCAGCAACAGGTGGGAAAAGTGGGAGGTGGCATGGGCCATGCCCACCAGGCCGATGACGGCAGCGTCTTGCCGAAGGGGAACGGATTGGGCTGCAGGCATGGGGCATCTCAGACAGGCGAAGATCCCTATGGTAGCGACCCCACCCAGGCGCGGTGCACGCCAGACGACACAAAGCCTGTGCTTCGGGATCGCCCCGAGTGCACAGGCTTGAGGTTCGGTTGCGCCCGGCCAGATGCCGATTCGCGACAAACGGGGGATCAGGCTTCCGCGGGCACGCCGATGAACTGCACCTGGTAGACCCCGGTATCCAGCACACCATAGGCGTCTGACACATTGAAAGTGAACGTTTCGTTGATCGTCTGACCAACACCCAACTGGCCAATCACCGCTGCATTGCCCACATAGTCGAATTGGCCGCTGTCGCTGTTCACGTAGAGCCTGCCTGCCTGCCCCGACACAACGAAGTTGCCGCCGTCGTCGGCAGCAACGCCGCCCAGCAACCCGAAGTGAAGACCCTCGTAAGACGAGAGCAGCGTATCGATATCGGTCACGCTCAGAAGCCCGGTTCGGCTGTAGTTGGTTTGAATCTGGCCATTGCCGTCGATATAGGTTGCGTCGGGCACGGCTTGATCCATGTTCAGTACCGCCGAATCGTCCGCGCCATTGATGGTGAAACTTGCGGCAGTCTGCACCGACACGCCTTGGCCATCCACCACGTGAACCACGAAATCCTCGGTGTGCTGGTCGCCTACGTTCAGTGCCTGCACAGCCGCTGCATTGTTGTCGAGAGAGTAGGTCATGACCCCGGTGGCCAAGACCAGTTCCGCCGATCCATATACGCCGGCCATCTGCAAGCTCAGGGCATCACCGCTGAGCACCCAGCCCTCGGTGGACATGGCGCCCATGTCGATGGAGACGCTGCCCTCGGCATCGCTCAGCAACACGCCAATCTGTGCTTCCTGTTTGCCTGCCACTGCGTTGTCGGCGCCGCTGGCTTCCACGATGGAAGCACCCTGCCCGTCGAGCGTGATGACTGGTGCGTCGTTGCTGCCCGTCACGGTGAAGGTGAAGGTGCCAGGATCGATGTCGCCGTCCACACTCACCGTATTGAAAGTGAAGGTATCGACCCCGGTGTCACCATCGCCCAACGCATCGATGGCCGATGAGGAAAGCGAATAGGTGTACTCACCGCTGGCGGGGTCGAGGTAAAGGTTGCCGAATTGACCCACCGCGGTGATGTTGCCACCATCGTCCGAAAAAGATGGGCCATCGACAGTGAAGCTGCCATGGTTGGCGCCGTTTGTCACGCTGAGCACGCCCGACTGGCTGCCGCTGGCCGAGGTCCAGCCATTGCTTGCACCGTCTTCCACCACCGTCATAGGTGGGTTGCGAAACAACGATCGCAGCCACACCCAAAGCGGTCTGGAAGCTGTCCGCTGCCAGGGTTTCAGCTTCGATGCTACCGCTCTGGAATTCCAACACCGCATCGCCACCTTGCGAAGCGGGGCCAGTGGTGTCCACCGAAGCGGCCACATCGGCGCCAGTGGCCTGCGCCAGCGCATCCACAAAGGCCACGCCGACATCGCCTTCGGCCACGTCGCAACCGTAGAGCAGGAAGTCTCCATCGGGCGACAAGGTCGCGCCCAAGGCGGCCAGGGCCGCGCTGTGATCGGCCAGATTGGCAGAGCTCAGTGACAGGGAGCCCAGATCCAGAACACCGGCATCCCCGTGGGAGATCAGGTGAATGGCGTCCAGACCGGTGCGCCCCTCCAGCAAGGCCACCATTTGGGCCAGCGCATCACCGTCGGCGCTGAGAATATGCACCTCATAGCTGGCGTACAAGCCGTCTGCCGTGGTCTGGTAGTCGGCAACGTTGTCCAGAATGAAGACAATCGGCTGGCTTGCGGTGGTGGCTGCGGTGCTCATGTTGATCTACCTGATGTGTTTGGATCGGCTCTGTTGGACAGCTCCCTCGGTCCACAACAACCTCAAATTCGAAAACTGAGGGTGTTTCCCCCCTGTTTTTCGGTTTCAGATTGCGGCTGTGAGGCCGAAAATCTCTTGGCGAGAAATGTGGGCGTGGTCGCTGTTCTTCCATCTGTCGCTTCGACGCAAGCCGCGACAACTTGAGCGGGAAAAATCAGGCTGCTGACAGACGGTAAATCCCACCCTTCTCCGGCAAGCAGGCGGCCACTGGCACCCATAGTCCGAACGGGTTAAGCCCTGTCTCAAACAGGGTTCAAGACCGTGCAGGACGCATACCAGAGCACTCAGGGCCCAATGGATCGCGACGGTCTGTGCACAGACCGAACAGCGGCGGCTTTCGGGCGACAAGCGGTCATGAACTGGCCGGCGCTTTGTTGCCCAGTGCGCCGCCAGATGCCCAACGCTTCACAAACTTGACACATCGAAGCACTACATTGGCACCACAAAGCACCCCAGACTTTGTGAGACCTCCACGTTCATGCTTTACAACAAAACACCCAAGGCTTGGGCCTCGCTGGCCCAGCCTGCCTTGCTGGGGCGCCTGGCCCATACCCTGGTGCTGATGGCCAATGGGCGGCGCAGCCTGCGTGAACTGTCGCTGCTCACGGGCACCGACATCACCGAACAGGCCTATTTGCTGTGCGAAGCCGGCTACCTTGAGGTCCAGGATCCACCGCAGGCTCAAAGCGCCGACTGAACGCCGCTCAGGCAGGCGCGTCAAGGCCCAACGGGTCTGCCAAATCGCCCTCGGTGATCAAGGCGCCCTGCTTGAAGATGCCACTCACGCGCAAAGCCGGCTGACCATCGGCGCTCACCAGAGCCTGCCCAAACAGCATGTTGCGGGTGGTGCGCAACACTTCGCCCTCGCCCTGCACCCAGGCGCCCAGCGGTGCGGCGCCCATGTAATCCACCTGCAGACTGATGGTCGGCAAGAAACGGCGCTCCTGACCGGGGCGGTACATGGCCGCACAGGGAATCACCATATCGGCCAGGGTCGCGAGCATCCCGCCATGGCAAATGCCCAAAGGGTTGACATGGCGCTGGTCCACCCGGAAACCCAATTGCAGTCGCCCTTCCACCAAGCGTGCGAACAAAGGGCCATTGTGGGCAACGAAATTGCCGCCTACGCGCACGGAACGAAAGCCAGGCGGCGGCGCCTGAATCGGCTCAACGTCAATCGAAGCAGAAGTGTTCATGCCGCCATGCTAAGTGGCCACCCTGCATTCGTGCGTCGGGAGGGAGACAGCGCCCTCAGCGGGTGACCGGCACGGTTGGCGCCGGAGCCAACCGCCCCACCCTTGCCGAGGGCTCGGACTCCGACATGCTGAGAAAATCGTTGAAGCGCTGGCCCTGGATCAAGACATGTTCCCGCGCCGCATGGGCAGCCGCCTCGGCGTCACCCGCCTCAAGGGCCAGAACAATCTCGCGGTGCTCGTTGAGCGATTGTTGGATGCGGTTGCGCATGCGCAATTGCAGACGGCGGTAGGGTTTCAACCGGTTCTTGAGCGCAAGGGTTTGCTGCACCAGAAACGGGTTGCCACAGGCCTGGTAAATCAGGCTGTGGAAATGCTCGTTCGCGTAATAGTAGGCATTGGCATCTGCAGACGCAGCCTCTCTTTCGCAAACCACCAGCGCTCCGCGAATGTTCGCCAACGTGGCCTCCGGGGCCCGGCGGGCAGCCAGCTTGGCACACATGGCCTCCAGCTCGGCCATCACTTCGAACATATGGACCAGCTCCGGAATGCCGACCTTGGCAACAAAAGTGCCCCGCTTGGGCAACACCTCGATCAGGCCACTGATCTCGAGCTGCTGAAGCGCTTCTCGCACCGGCGTCCTCGACACGGCAAACCGCACCATCAGGGGTTCGATCTGCACCTGTTCGCCCGGGCGCATGCGGCCGTTGACGATGTCATCTTCCAATTGGTCGCGAACTTGCTGTACGCGGGAGCGGCTGGTGGGCGAGGTGCTCATGGTGGGCCTTGAGGGCAGTGGATCGAAGGTTTGAGCTGATGGGTTTGGTGTCGGCTTCGGGTTAGTCCTAGGAATGCGCGGAATCTGATGCATATAACATTCCCGCTGATTTATACAACAAAGCCGCCTTCCAACCCATAGGAGACAACCATGACGATCCGCCTGCCACGCCACCTGTCCACGCTCGCCCTCGCGGCCCTCACCGCACTCGGCGCTGCCGCCGCCCACGCCGAGGTCACCCTCAAAGCCTCCCATCAGTTCCCTGGTGGCAAAGGCGATGTGCGAGACGAAATGGTACAGATGATCGCCCGCGAAGTGGCCGCAGCCAACGTGGACATGACCATCAAGGTCTTCCCCGGCTCCAGCCTGGTCAAGCCCAAGGAGCAATGGAAAGCGATGCTCAACGGCCAGATCGACATGACCTCGCTGCCACTGGACTATGCCTCTGGCTTTCATCCCCAGTTCGGCGCCACCTTGATGCCCGGCCTGGTCAAGAGCCACGCCCACGCCCGCCGCATCAACGACTCGGAGTTCATGAAAGAGATCAAGGGCATCATCGAAAAGGGCGGTGTCAAGGTGCTGGCCGATGCCTGGCTGGGCGGCGCATTTGCAGGCAAGGACAAGTGCATCAAGACGCCCGCCGACATGGCCGGCCAGAAAATGCGTTCGGCAGGTGCCACGTTCTCGCAGATGTGGGCTGGCGCTGGCGCATCCATCGTCTCGATTCCTTCCAGCGAGGTCTACAGCGCGTTGCAACAAGGCGTGGCCACAGCCACCGACACCTCTTCCGGCAGCTTTGTCTCTTTCCGACTGTACGAACAGGTCAAGTGCATCACCGCAGCTGGCGACAACGGCCTGTGGTTCATGTACGAGCCGGTGCTGATCTCCATGAAAGCCTGGAACGGTCTGAACCCAGCGCAACAAGAAAGCGCTGTCGGCCGCCTCGCAAAAGGCCCAAGACTATTTTGAAGGTGAGTCCAAGAAACTCGACGACAAGATGGTGGAGACCTTCAAGGCCAACAAGGTTGAAGTCGTGACCCTGTCCGAAGCCGAGGCCGATGCATGGCGTGCCGTGGCCCAGAAGACCTCTTACAAAGAATTTGCCGACAAGGTTCCTGGCGGCAAAGAGTTGATCGAAAAGGCGCTGAGTGTCAAATAAGCCAGCCGATTTGCCGGGCTGGATCTCAGCGGTTCACGGCCTCTCGCGCCTCTTGGGCGTGGTGGCCGCGTTGATGATCCTTGTATCCATCTTCGTGGTGTGCCAGATGGTCTTCGTGCGCACGGTGCTGGAGGAATCCTCCGTCTGGCAAACCGAGTTCGTGATGTACCTGCTGGTGGCCGCCACCTTCATCGGCGCGCCCTACATCCTGCTCACGCGGGGTCATGTGGCGGTCGATGTGGTGCCCCTGATGGCCGGCCCGCGGACACGGCGCGCCTTGCACCTGGTGGGCAGTTTGATTGCCTTGGGGTTTTGCGGTCTGTTCTTGTGGGCAGCCATTCCCTGGTGGCACGAGGCCTTCACCAGCGGTGAGACCACGCCCTCCATCTGGCGCGCTCGCATGTGGATTCCCACGCTGGCTGTGCCCGTAGGTCTGGGCCTGCTGTGCCTTCAGTACCTGGCGGAAATCTGGCTCGTGATCACACAGCGCGAACACCCTTTCGGCCTCTCGCCTGACGACCGGCTCTGAGAGCCTCGTCCCCTCTCCTGTTTTTCGATTTTTCTGCGGGGTCTGAATGAGCGCTCTTGCCATTGGCATGTGGATTTTTGTCGCCACCATTGTGGTGTTGGCCACCGGCCTGCCCATCGCATTCGGCCTGGGTGCGGTGGCTTTGCTGTTCATGGTCATCTTCGATGGCTGGGGCAGCATCCACTACATCCCCGAAACCATCTTTGGAGGCCTGAGCGACTTCACGCTCGTCTCGCTGCCCATGTTCATCATCATGGGTGCGGCCGTGGCGAGCTCTCGCGCCGGCAGCGATCTCTATGAAGCGCTGGCCCGATGGCTGCACCGCGTGCCCGGCTCGCTGGTGATTTCCAACATCGGTGCCTGCGCCCTCTTCTCGGCCCTCACCGGCTCATCGCCCGCCACCTGTGCGGCCATCGGCAAGATGGGCATTCCCGAAATGCGCAAGCGCGGCTACGACGCCGATCTGGCCACCGGCGCCATTGCCGCCGGCGGTACGCTGGGCATTTTGATTCCGCCCAGCATCACCATGATCCTGTACGGCATCGCCTCGGAAACCTCGATCGGCCGCCTGTTCCTCGCTGGGGTACTGCCCGGTCTCTTGCTCACCGGCCTGTTCATGGCCTGGGCGCTGTTTCTCAGCTGGAAACGCGGCACGGTGCTGGTCGATGCCGACCGCATCTACAGCATGAAAGAAAAGCTCGAACTGCTTCCCAAACTGCTGCCCTTCATGGCGGTGATCGTGGGTGTGGTCTATGCGCTGTACGGCGGTATCGCCACGCCATCAGAAGCCGCTGGCGTGGGCGCAGCGCTGTGTCTGGTCATGGTGATCGTGATCTACAAGGTATGGAAGCTTGCCGACCTGTGGCACATCTTGCGCGATGGCCTGCGCGAATCGGGCATGTTGCTGATGATCATCGGCACCTCGATCCTGTTCGGCTACATGATGTCTTCGCTGCAGGTGACGCAGTCGGTGGCCGAGGCCATTGGCGAAATGCAGGTGAACAAATGGGTCATCCTGGCCGCCATCAACCTCCTGCTGCTCGTGGCCGGTATGTTCCTGCCCCCGGCCGCCATCATCCTGATGACCACGCCCATCCTCATGCCCGTGATCACCGCGGCCGGCTTCGACCCGATCTGGTTCGGTGTGATTCTCACCATCAACATGGAACTGGGCCTGATCACGCCGCCCGTGGGCCTGAACCTGTTCGTGATCAACGGCATCACGCCCGATGTGCGCCTGCCCACCATCCTCAGGGGCGCCTTTCCTTTCATGATGTGCATGGTTCTTGCAATCGTGATTCTCTGCATCTTCCCCGAAATCGCAACCTGGCTGCCTCAAGCCTTGATGGGCTGAGGCCCCTCCACACCATGGCCATGCTTGAAAAACTCCTCCGCCTGACCCAGAAAGCCCGGGGTGACCGCACCCTGGAGCCCCTGCTGGAATCCTGCCGACTGCTGATTTCCGAGCGCGGTCAGGCCAACGTGTATGCCCTGGCGTTGAAAGTGATCGAAGGCTACAGCGCGCTGCCCGCTGCCCGCCGCGAAGCTTTTTTCGCGGCTCTGGCCACCGAGTTCGCACCGGAACCTGAGGCCGTGCTCAGCGCCGCGACCCAATATGCACAAGCGCCCACCGCGCAACACCTGGCCGTGCTGACGCAGGCTGTGGAGTCGCCCCGCCAGGAATTGATTCGCCGAATCAACCGCGCCCCGGGGGGCACAGCGATGCTGCTGGCCATGCGCGTGGACCTGCTGGGCCTGCGCAAGGGCAACCCCGAATTGAACGCGGTGGACGCCGACTACCTGCACCTGCTCACCTCCTGGTTCAACCCCGGCTTCCTGCGGCTCGAGCGGGTCGACTGGCAATCGAGCGCTGCGCTGCTGGAGAAGATCATTCACCATGAAGCGGTGCACGAGATCAGCGGCTGGAGCGATTTGCGGCGCCGCCTGCAACCTGACCGCCGCTGCTACGCATTTTTCCACCCGCAACTGGGCGACGAGCCCTTGATCTTCGTGGAAGTCGCGCTGGTTGATGAAATGGCCGACGCCGTCGCGCCACTGATCGAGTCCAAACCCGAAGCCGCCAGCGCCAAGGGCGCCAAGACCGCCGTGTTCTATTCCATCAGCAATTGCCAGCCTGGCTTGCGTGGCGTGTCGCTGGGCAATTTCCTGATCAAGAAGGTGGCCGATCAGCTCAAGACCGAGCTGCCCCAACTCAAGACCTTTTGCACCTTGTCGCCCATCCCCGGCTTTGTGCGCTGGCTCGACAAGACGCCTGCCGAAGACGGCGAATGGACGGCCGCCTTGCAGCGGGTTGCCGCATGGCGCCAGCGCCACCCGACCCTGGCCCCGGAGAACATCACCCGCATGCCCAAACCTGTGCAGCAAGACCTGCTCAGTCTGAGCGCGCGCTATCTGGTCAAGCAGTCTCACGAGGCGCTGGGCGACCCTGTGGCCCGCTTCCACCTCGACAACGGTGCACGTCTGGAACGCATCAACTTTGCAGCCGATCTCTCCAAAAAGGGCATGAAACAATCGCTCGGCCTGATGGTGAACTACCTGTACGACATTGGCGAAGTCGAGCTGCGTCACCAGGAGTTCGTCAACCAGAAGGTCAGTCACTCAACCGCGGTACGCCGACTGCTCAAGCCACAAGCCTAAGACCCCTTAGCCCATGTCTCACAACCTCTACACCCATTTCCACAACGCCTTCGCCAACCACCTGGCCGAGGTGGCCATCGAAACCGACGACGCCCGCCGCTGGACCTTTGGCGACCTGCACGCCCAATCGGCCCAGATGGCCAACTGGCTGCAATCTCTGGGCTTGAAGCCAGGCGACCGGGTCATGGTGCAGGTCGAAAAATCGGTGCCGGCGCTGATTTTTTACCTGGCCTGCCTGCGTGCCGGCGTGGTGTATGTGCCGCTCAACACGGCCTACCAGTCCGCCGAGCTTGCCTACTTCATGGAGAACGCCGAACCCAGCGTTTTCATCGCCGACCCGGCCAAGGCTGAGAGCCTGCGCGAACTGGCCTCACGCATCGGCGTGCCCCACCTGGTCACGCTTGGCGCCGATGGCCAGGGCAGTCTGGTGGAGGCCACGCAAAACCTCTCCACTGAGCAAGCGACCTATGCCGCCAGCGCTACAGATCTTGCTGCCATTCTGTACACCAGCGGCACCACCGGTCGCAGCAAAGGCGCGCAGCTGACCCACCACAACCTCGCCTCCAACGCGCTCACGCTGCACAAGCTCTGGGGCTGGCAGCCAGGCGACGTGCTGGTGCACGCGCTGCCTATCTTCCATGTGCATGGCCTCTTCGTCGCTTGCCATTGCGCTTTGCTGAACGCCAGCAAAATGCTCTGGATGGGCAAGTTCAAGCCCCAGCAAATGCTGGCATGGCTGCCGCAAGCCACCGTGTTCATGGGTGTCCCCACGCTGTATGTGCGGTTGCTGCAAGAGCCGGGGCTCACGCCTGACAGCTGCGCCCACATGCGTCTGTTCATCAGTGGCTCCGCCCCCCTGCTCACGGAAACCTTCAAGGAATGGCAGGAGCGCACCGGCCACACGATTCTTGAGCGATACGGCATGAGCGAAACCACCATGCTCACATCCAACCCCTACCGTGCCGAAGACGGGCCAAGGCTGGGTGGAACTGTGGGCCGCCCCTTGCCTGGCGTCGAACTGCGCTGCATGGGCGAAGACGGCAAGCCCTGCGCAAGCGGCGACATCGGCGGCATCGAAGTGCGCGGGCCCAACGTGTTCCCCGGCTACTGGCGCATGCCTGAGGCCAATGCCAAAGAATTCACTGCCGACGGCTGGTTCAAGACTGGCGATGTGGGCCATATCAACGCCGATGGCTATGTCACCATCGTTGGCCGCAGCAAAGACCTGATCATCACCGGCGGCTACAACGTCTACCCTGCCGAAGTCGAAGGCTACATCAACGACCTGCCTGGCGTCGACGAGTCCGCCGTCATCGGCTGCCCCCATCCCGATTTCGGCGAGGGCGTGGTGGCCGTGGTGGTGCCCCAGGCGGGCGCAACGCTTGACGCTGCCGCCCTCACCGCTGCCATCAAATCCCAGATCGCAGCCTTCAAGGTGCCCAAGCAACTGTTCATCGTGGACGAGCTGCCGCGCAATGTGATGGGCAAAGTGCAGAAAAAAGCCCTGCGCGAGACCTACGCCAAGGTGTTTTCCAGCTGACTTTGCTGCGACGCCGACTGCCCTGGCTCAGGCTGGCGCAGCGGCCTTGCTGCGGCTGCGCTTGCGCGCTCCTTTCATCGGCGCTTGCCGAGTCACGGCCTGAACCGCCTTGTCGACCACGGCGTGGGTTTCCACCACACGCAGCCACTGACTGCGGATCAGCTTTTCGCAGCTGCGGCGCGTCATGGAATGGGCCCGTCCGCCAGCGCTGCTGAACATGAACAGGGTGCCCCGCGCGCTGGCCCAGACCAGCTCGGCGCGGATCCATTCGCTCTGCGAGTACAGATCCACCATGCAACCCGGCCGCAGACTGTCGAGCATCGCGCGATCCGACATCCCGCCATCCACCACCTCGATCTCCGGCGTTTCAACAACCAAAGCAATGGGCGCCTCGGCCCGAAAAACGGCTTCGGGTTCTTGAACCTCATACCCGTCCATCGGTGTCGGCAGGGTGTCTCCCATGGAGCTGTCCTGGCTGTCTTCGAATCCTGCGTGGGCCCATTCCTTCTCGGCCATCCAGGGCTGAGCGGTCACGAACACGCGCGGCGCCGTCGAGAGGTCGCGCTTGATCGGACCGTCTGTGCTCTCCCCGCTCAAATTGCCCAGCTCCGCCGGATTGGCGTCACCCCTGACACGCGTTCTGCGCAGCTTCAGCAAAGGTTGATGCAAATGCAGCAGCGCGTCAAAAAACGGCTGGCGCTCCGACCGGGACATACCCAAAGTGTCCAGCCCGGCGTGAAGGCACTGCAACAATCCCGGCAGGCTTTCGAATACGGCCTTGGACTGGCGCATGGTTTCCGGTCGAACGCTCCAAAGCAGCGTCCCGACAGCGGTGCGGCATGCCTGCATGCTCGGCGCGCCTTCCGCAGGTCTCAGTTGCGTCGTGGCCATCACCAGCGACCATGTGCCATAGAAAAAATCCAGCACCAGCTCTGGCGCATTGAACACATCAGGGCGCAGGCTGATTTCCCATGCGATCTGATCGGCCAGCTGTTGGCGCGCTTCGGCAAATCTGAGCGCACTCAGGTGCTCTTCGCGCGCAGCCCTCTCCACCAGATCGGTTTGGGCCCAGCCCTCACGCAATCCACCGAGCGCATCGGCGAACGGCTGCGGCGCCTCGGCTTCCAGCGCGTTGAGGCGCATTGAACGCCCTGCAGACCGGCTGCAAATAGGAGAGAAAGTCGGCGGCAAACTCGTCGTTGTAACGAAAGCTGCGCTGCGCAACCTCCTCTACCAGCACACGGGCCGGGTGGTCCATTTCGGCGAAATAACGCGGGTTGGACAGCGCCAGCCGCAGCAAGGCCGGCTCCAGCGCCACCACGGCTTCCCGCACCGGTGCCAGCAGCAGAGGATCCCGCGCCACCTGGTTGACCAGCTTGCGCACCAGATCCAGCCCGATGGCCTGCGCCGCATCTTCCGCGCGTGCCTTGAGATCGAGCAACACCCGGGTGCGCTCATGCGCCAAGCCATAGCGCCCCCAGCGTTCTGCCGCCAACCCGGTCTCAACCGACACCAGCCGAGGCGGGCGCTCAACGACTGCCGTGGCGCGGTAGGCGCTCAAGGCATCGCCAGAGAGTTCGTCTGACCCATGGGGCAGAGACGCTTGTGCATCCAGCGCACTGAGCTCTTCACGCACCTGGTCGTAATAGTCCTGGTCCAGCGGCTGGCGGCCTGCGCTTGCTTTGCGCGCTGAAAGAAAGGTCTGGAACACCGCACTGCCCAGTTCCGACCTCGATCGGCCCAAAGCCTTCATTTCAGGCGCGATATGAGCAGCGTCGCCGTCACCACCCCAGCCACCACCATCATCGTCATCACCCATGGACAGCATGTCCAGCGTCACCATCTCGGACACGCTCGCTGCACGGCTGGCCTCGGGGTCCGCCACCAGACGAATGCGATAGCCGGCCTCCTGCACATTGGCCTGCTGCAACATCCGCGCGATGGCCTCGTACAACTGCCCCAGTTCGCGCCCAAATACATGGGCAATGTGTTGCAACCACAGCAAACGAATCTCAGCATCGTTCTCGACGTCGGCCATCAACTCGCGCAGTTCGCGCGCAAACACCGAAGGGCGCAGGGGGTTCTTTTCGACCTCAACCGTGTCGAAGCCGATCAGTGAGCTCATGCGGGCATCGAGAATGGGCAGGCTGTGCTCCACAAGGGGCAACAGGTTTTGCAGCAAACGGACCGTTTCCAGCGTTTCGTTCATCTCGCTGTCGTCGACCAGCTGCATCATCGAAGAATCGAACAGCCCTGCCAGCGTGGAGGCAGTGGTGCCGTTTTCATGCCTTTCAAACGCTTCGCGCAAGCGCAGGGGAAACGTCTCAGACAACGCCATCCGATGTTGCGCGATGCTCCATGTGGCCCTTGCGAAAAGCTGTCGTTGCCCATTGTGCAAACAGGCCTCTTCTGCCAGTTGCAGGGAGTTCATGACGGCGTCGATACAGCGCCTGATCATGTCGGGCACGCGCTGCCCCGCCTCCTCAAAGCATTGGTTCAACAGCGTGGCGCGATCCCTCGTCATGCGTTCTTTTTGTTCATCCCACACAGCGTGGGTGTCGATCATCCAGGACGGTCAGCGGTCAGTGGGGGCCGTCCTCATGACCCGGCAAGCCCGGTAGCTCAAAGGGTCTTGATCAAAGGTCTAGCTTACAACGATCTGCCCCAAAAAACCTCCATGCGCTAAGCTGTTTTGACTCAGGCGTAGCGGAATGGACCGGTTTGCCGCCCATGCAAAACCGCCCCCACAGGCGAACCCGTGGAGGCGGTTGTCGAAACGGCGCAGATCAATCCATTGTGCCCGCGGGTTCGAAGTCGAACACCCCCGGATTGCGCACCGGGTCCACGCCCACCGCAATCACCGATTTCGGCGGGTACTTGCCTTCCAGCAGAAGCTTGGACAGCGGGTTCTCGATGCGTTGCTGGATGGCGCGCTTCAGTGGGCGTGCGCCAAACACCGGGTCGAAGCCCACCTTGGCCAACTCGGACAGCGCCGCTGGCGACACCTCCAGGCGCAGATCCATCTTGTGCAAACGCGCCTGCAGCGCCTTGAGCTGAATGGCCGCGATCGACTCGATGTGCTGCGCGTCGAGGGCGTGGAACACCACTGTTTCGTCAATGCGGTTCAGGAACTCAGGGCGGAAGTGCTCTTTGAGCTCGCCCCAGACAGCCTCTTTCACATCGTCATAAGGCTGGCCCACCATGGCCTGGATCAGGTGCGAGCCGATGTTGCTCGTCATCACGATCACGGTGTTCTTGAAGTCCACCGTGCGGCCCTGGCCATCGGTCAGGCGACCATCGTCGAGCACTTGCAGCAACACGTTGAACACATCGGGATGCGCCTTCTCCACTTCGTCGAGCAGCAGCACGCTGTAAGGCTTGCGGCGCACGGCCTCGGTCAGGTAGCCGCCTTCTTCGTAGCCCACATAACCCGGCGGCGCGCCGATCAGGCGGGCCACCGAATGTTTCTCCATGAATTCGCTCATGTCCACGCGGATCAGGTGTTCTTCGGTGTCGAACAGGAAACCTGCCAGCGCCTTGCACAGCTCGGTCTTGCCCACGCCCGTGGGGCCCAGGAACAGGAACGACCCGGTGGGTCGGTTGGGGTCGCTCAGCCCGGAGCGCGAACGGCGGATGGCGTTGGCCACAGCCGCGATGGCTTCGTCCTGCCCGACCACGCGCTGGTGCAGCTTGTCTTCCATCTGCAGCAGCTTGTCTTTTTCACCCTGCATCATTTTCGAAACAGGAATGCCCGTGGCGCGGCTCACCACCTCGGCGATCTCTTCTGCGCCCACATGGGTGCGCAGCAGCTTGTGGGCCGCCTTCACGCCGCCCACCTCTTCGCTCGCCTGGGCTTCGTTGAGCTGCTTCTCCAGCGCAGGCAGCTTGCCGTACTGGAGCTCGGCCACCTTGTTGAAATCGCCTTTGCGTTTGAGTTCTTCGATCTGGATGCGGATCTGATCGATGTCTTTGCGAATCTGCTCCGAACCCTGGGCGCTGGCTTTCTCGGCCTTCCAGACCTCTTCGAGATCGGCGTATTCGCGTTCCACCGAAACAAGCTCTTCTTCGATCAGGGTCAGGCGCTTTTGTGAGGCCTCGTCCTTTTCCTTCTTCATCGCCTCGCGCTCGATCTTGAGCTGGATCATGCGGCGCTCCAGCTTGTCCATGACCTCGGGCTTGGAGTCGATTTCGATTTTGATCTTCGCCGCCGCCTCGTCGATCAGGTCGATGGCCTTGTCGGGCAGGAAACGGTCGGTGATGTAGCGGTGGCTCAACTCGGCCGCGGCCACAATGGCCGGGTCGGTGATGTCCACACCGTGGTGGGCTTCGTATTTCACCTGCAGACCACGCAAGATCGCGATGGTCTGCTCCACAGTGGGTTCATCGACCAGCACTTTCTGGAAACGGCGCTCGAGCGCAGCGTCTTTCTCGATGTACTTGCGGTATTCGTCCAGCGTGGTGGCGCCCACGCAATGCAGCTCACCGCGCGCCAGCGCAGGTTTCAGCATGTTGCCAGCGTCCATCGCGCCCTCGGCCTTGCCGGCGCCCACCATGGTGTGCAACTCGTCGATGAACAGAATGATGCGGCCTTCGTCTTGCGCCACTTCTTTCAACACCGATTTCAGGCGCTCCTCGAACTCGCCGCGGAACTTGGCGCCAGCCAGCAGCCCTGCCATGTCGAGCACCAGCACGCGTTTGTCCTTCAAAGTCTCAGGCACTTCGCCATCCACAATGCGCTGCGCCAGACCCTCAACAATCGCCGTCTTGCCCACACCGGGCTCGCCGATCAACACAGGGTTGTTCTTGCTGCGACGCTGCAGCACCTGAATGGCGCGGCGGATTTCATCGTCGCGACCAATGACCGGATCAAGCTTGCCCGCGCGGGCACGCTCGGTCAGATCCAGCGTGTATTTCTTCAGAGCTTCGCGCTGACTTTCGCCTTCAGCGCTGTCCATCTTCTGCCCGCCGCGCACCGCGTCAATCGCGGCCTCCAGGCTTTTGCGGTTGAGCCCGTTTTCATTGGCCATGCGACCAATCTCACCCTTGGCCTCGCTCACGGCCAGCAAATACAGCTCACTGGCCAGAAACTGGTCGCCGCGTTTGATCGCTTCCTTTTCCGTAGCCTGCAGCAGCTTGCCCAGTTCCGGCCCCACCGTGACCTGATCCTGCCCCTGAACACTGGGCAGCTTCTTGACGGCAGAATCCGCCGCCGCAGTGAGCCCCGCCACATTGACGCCCGCGCGCTGCAACAGCGATTGGGGCCCATCGGTCTGGCGCAGCATGGCCAGCAACAGATGGGCGGGTTCGATGTAGGCGTTGTCGTTGCCCAGAGCCAGCGTCTGAGCATCGCTCAGGGCTTCCTGGAACTTTGTGGTGAGTTTGTCGAGTCGCATGATGTGCCTTCCCAAATGGTTGATTGCTACCCATTTGGCGCCGAATCACGTCTTTTCAAGACGAATTGGCGGCTCAAAGCAGCGCCAGATTGATCTGGATCAAACGGGCCCGCCAAGCCTACCGGTGTGCAGGCAACCAATAGGCATAGGGCCATGCGAGCTGAAAACCGGCGCGGCGGTACAGGGCCAATGCCGGTGCATTGCCCGCCTCCACCTGCAAAAAAATGCGCTCAACCCCGTGTGCACGGGCATGCAGCGCCATGGCCAGCAAAATCCTGCCTGCCAGACCCTGCCCACGGCGACTCAGCAGCGTGCGCATACCGTGCACGCTCATCCAGCCGTGGCTCAAGGCCACGGCACCGCAGGCCAAGGTTTGACCGTCTTCACGCAAACTCGCGAACCGTGTGCCCTTGCCGCGCGCCAACGCGCGCGATCGAGCAGCCCCATCGACAGGATCCAACCCTGGCCCCAGAAACATGCCCATCCATTGCCCATCGGGAGCGTCTGACAGCGCCGCAGCTGGCCCTGGATGCATGTTGATCACATCGGTCACCCGGCCCTGCAACACCAAGGTGGGTTGTTCGCGTTCAAAGCCTCGCCGTGTCAACTCGCCATGCAACGCCTTGAACGCGGAAAGGTCTGGCAATCGAAAGGCTGCGGCCGAACCGTGGGAATGGTAGAGATCCACGATGGCATCGATATCCGACAAATCAGGTGGCGCATGCCGCAACGGCACCGCACTGCGTGCGCGCCCGACCGAGCCGTCAAACACGGGCACCAACCATCCTGGCAGGCTCAGCAGTTCATCGGGCACCACCGCTTCCAGCGTGGCACGCTCAATCGACTCCACACTGGCATCGAGCAGCGCCGCGGGCAGCGAAGCGGTCACGCGTTGGGCCGGGCAATGCCCCATTTGGCCAGCGCCGCGTCGTCGCTCACGCGGGCATCCACCCACCGGGCGCCGCTCGGCGTTTGCTCCTTCTTCCAGAACGGGGCCTGGGTCTTCAGGTAGTCCATCAGGAATTCGCAGGCCTGAAAGCTCTCGCCGCGGTGGGCCGAGGTCACCGCCACGAACACGATCTGGTCCAGCGGCTGCAGCAAGCCCACGCGGTGGATCACGCGGGCGGCAAAGATGTCGAAGCGCGCCATGGCCTCGTCGATCATGGCTTCGATGCTCTTTTCGGTCATGCCGGGGTAATGCTCCAGCTCCATGGTGCTGACCGCATCGCCATCGTTGCGGTCGCGCACCGTGCCGAGAAATGAACACACCGCTCCCACGCGCGCATCGGCTTGCCGCAACGCGGCAATTTCTTGGGCGACGTCAAAGTCTTCCATTTGAACCGTGACACGGGCGTTCATCATCAGCCTCCGGTCACTGGCGGGAAAAAGCCGATTTCAGCGCCTTCGCTCAGCATGGCGCTCTCGTCGCTCATGGTCTGATTCAACGCTGCGCGCACCATGCGGCCGCGGCCCAGCGCTTCAGCGTGCGCACCGCCTTGGGCGATCAGCTCATCGCGCAGCGCACCCAGGGTAGCCGCGGAGGTTTCAACGGTCTCACTACCGGTCCCGATGGCTTCGCGCAGCGAGGCGAAGTATCGCAGGGTGACCTTCATGCCAGCAACTCCGAAAAAGACGTGAACGGCAACAGGTCGCCATGGTCAATGGTCTTGCCCGCCGGATTGTCCACCAGGCCATCGCCCCAGACGGCCGAAGTCAACACGCCGGAACTTTGATTGGGAAACAGATCGAGGCCACCATTGGCATTTCGGCGAACACGCAGGAACTCGCGGCGCTTGTCAGCGCGCGGCACAGCGAAATGCGCCGGCAACATCACTGGCTGGGGCATCGCGGCTTCTGCGCCTTGCAGCTTGAGCAGAAACGGGCGCACCAGCAACACAAAGGTCACAAAACTCGACACCGGGTTGCCGGGCAAGCCGATGAAATGGCAGGCGCTGCTGGCGGCATCGCCCGCGCCTGCATCGCGCCGCACAGTGCCGTAAGCAAACGGCTTGCCCGGCTTCATGGCGATTTGCCACAAATCAAGGCTTCCCAGTTGCTGCACGGCAGGTTTGATGTGGTCTTCTTCACCCACCGATACGCCGCCGCTGGTCAAGATCAGATCGTGGTGGTCGGCAGCGGATTTCAGCGCGGCCAGGGTCTTCTCCCGGCTGTCGGGCACGATGCCCAGGTCGCTCACCTCGCAGCCCAGGCGCCGCAGCATGGCGCGCAGGAAAAACCGGTTGGAGTTGTAGATGGCGCCAGGCTTCATGTCGGCCGGCGCCACATCGCCGGGCATCACCAGCTCGTCGCCGGTGGAAAACAGGGCCACACGGGGCCGCGCTGTCACTTCCAGCTTGGCCAGGCCCAGGCTGGCGGCCAGGCCCAGGCTGGCGGGCGACAATCGTTGCCCGCGCGACAACACGGTGGCGCCCCGGGTCACGTCTTCGCCGCTGCGTCGCACCCATTGACCGAGCACCGGCACGGCATCGATGTGCACCGCATGCATGTCGCCGCCCACGTCTCGCGTGTCTTCCTGCATCACCACCGCGTCAGCCCCTTCGGGCATGGGCGCCCCTGTGAAGATGCGCGCGCAGGTCCCAGGGCGCAGTGGCTCGGCGGCATGGCCTGCGGCAATGCGCTGCGACACCGGCAGAACCGTGCCCGCCTCTTTCACATCGGCCGCGCGCACCGCGTAACCGTCCATGGAGGAATTGTCTTGCGGTGGCACCTGCAAGGCCGACACCAGGTCTTCGGCCAGCACCCGGCCATCGGCATCGAACGTGGGGAGCTGCTCTATGGTTGCCAGCGGCACGACCCGCTCCAGCAAGCTCGCGCGAGCTTCATTGAGCGGCATGAGCGGGCGGCGAGCGCCCGGGTTGGCGGAGGGGGTTGGCGCGGAAGAAGTCATGGGTCAGTGTGTCTCAAGGCCGCTCGCCAAGCGATCGGCAGGCGCTCAGATCAAGCGGTGAACTTGTCGGGGTCGTATTCGAATCGGCTTCCATTGTGAATCAGCCACTGGCTCAGTGCAGTGACATCGCTCAATGGCAACACCGGCAGGCCTGTGGGTACGGGCAACATCTCAGCGTCATCGCAAGCCAGCGCGACCACAAATGGGTCCTCGGGGTACCGGGCGGGCAAGTGGGCCTCGGGCCGAAACACCTCCAGCTTGTGCAGGTCGCAGTGCTTGAAGCCCTCGACCAAGACCCAGTCAACGCCTTCGTACAACTCGGCCATCAGGTGGTGCACCGAGAGCTCGGTCGCAAGCTCGAATTCACGCATCAGCACCAGCCGACGGGGCGATGCCGCCACCACTTCAAACGCCCCCGCCTCGCGGTGGCGAAAGGTGTCTTTGCCAGGGTGGTCGATCTCAAGCTCGTGGTGGGCATGTTTGACCACCGACACCCGCAAGCCTTGTGCCTTCATCGCGGGAATCAGGCGCTCGATGAGCGTCGTCTTTCCGGCACCCGATGAACCGACAATGCACACCGCTTTCATGGGGTCACCGGTGGAGCCATCAAGCCGCCGCGCAATGCTCGGTCACGTAACGCTGCACCGCCGCCGTGTCGGCCGGCATCACGACCACGCGCTTGGGCAAAGCCTCGATGCCTTCAAACTTGGCCGGGCGGTCGGGTTCGCGACCCAGCGCCTCGACGATGGTCTCGGCAAACTTGATCGGCAGCGCCGTCTCCAGCACGATCATCGGCAGCTTGTGGCTCCAGACCTCGCGCGCCACCTTGACGCCGTCGGCTGTGTGGGTATCGATGACCACGCCATGCGCCGCATCGGTGGCCTTGATGGTGGCCAGGCGGTCGGCGTGCGTGCTCTTGCCGCTGATGAAGCCGTAGCGGGCGGCGGCGTCTGCAAACTCAGGGGCCTTCGACAAATCGAAACGCCCTTGCTTGCTCAGGGTCTCGCCAAACAGCGCTTTCACGCGCGCGCCGTCGCGGCCCAGCAGGTCGAACACGAAGCGCTCGAAGTTGCTGGCCTTGGAAATGTCCATCGACGGGCTGGAGGTTTCATGGGTGTCGGCGCTGGCGCGCACGCGGTAAACGCCGGTGCGGAAGAACTCGTCGAGCACATCGTTTTCGTTGGTCGCGACCACCAGTTGCTCGATCGGCAGGCCCATCTGGCGCGCCACATGGCCCGCGCAGACGTTGCCGAAATTGCCGCTGGGCACGGTGAAGCTGACCTTTTGCGTGTCATTGGCCGTGTCGCCTGGAAATAGCCGGCGAAGTAGTAAACCACCTGGGCCAGCAGGCGCGCCCAGTTGATGGAGTTCACCGTGCCGATCTTGTGGCCCTTCTTGAACGCCAGATCGTTGGACACGTTTTTCACGATGTCCTGGCAATCGTCGAACACGCCTTCGATGGCGATGTTGTGGATGTTCTCGTCCATCAGGCTGAACATCTGCGCCTGCTGAAACGGGCTCATGCGGCCATGGGGGCTGAGCATGAACACGCGCACGCCTTTTTTGCCGCGCATGGCGTATTCGGCCGCGCTGCCGGTGTCGCCGCTGGTGGCGCCCAGGATGTTGAGCTCTTCGCCGCGGCGGGCCAGCTCGTATTCAAACAGGTTGCCCAGCAACTGCATGGCCATGTCCTTGAAGGCCAGCGTGGGGCCGTTGGACAGGGCTTCGAGGTAAAAGCCGTCGTCGAGCTGTTTGAGCGGCACGATGGCGGCGTTGCCGTACACCGCTTCGGTGTAGGTCTTGTCGCAGAGCGCCTTCAGGTCGGCCGCGGGAATGTCGTCGATGTAGAGCGACAACACTTCAAACGCCAGCGCCGCGTAACCGCCGCGGCTTGCCCTCGTTGAACACGGTGCGCCATTGCGCCAGCATGGCCGCATCGACCTGCGGGTAGCTTTCGGGCAGATACAGGCCGCCATCGGGCGCCAGACCCTCCAGCAGGATCTCACAAAAACGCTTGCGCTCGGGATGGCCGCGGGTGCTGAGGTATTGCATGGCGAGAAAAATCGTCGATGAAGTGAAAATCAGGCGCGGTGGGCGGCAGCGATATCGGGTGTGTCCACCTGCACATCGCCACACTGGGCGCGGTGCAGCAAGGCGTGGTCCATCACCACCAGGGCCAGCAGCGCTTCCATGATGGGCGCGGCGCGGATGCCCACGCAGGGGTCGTGGCGGCCTTTGGTGATCACCTCGGTGGGCTGCCCCGCTCACGTCGATCGAGTCGCGCGGGATCAGGATGGAGCTGGTGGGCTTGATGGCCACCGACACGTCCAGGTCTTGCCCGGTGCTGATGCCGCCCAGCACGCCGCCCGCCTTGTTGCCCTGGAAGCCGTCGGGCGTCAACGAATCGCCGTGGGTGCTGCCCCGGTCGCTCACGCTGGCAAAGCCGGCGCCGATCTCCACGCCTTTGACGGCGTTCAAGCCCATCATGGCGTAGGCGATGTCGGCGTCGAGCTTGTCGTACAGCGGCTGGCCCAGCCCCACCGGCATGTTGCTGCGCCACCACGCGCAGGCGCGCGCCGCACGAATCGCCGCTCTTGCGCAGCTCGTTCATGAAGGCCTCCAGCGCCGACACATCGGCCACGGGCGCAAAAAACGGGTTGTTGGGCACATGTTCCCAGCTCTCGAAGGGAATCACCACATCGCCGATCTGCGTCATGCAGGCCTGGAACGTGGTGCCGTATTTTTCCTTCAGCCACTTCTTGGCCACGGCGCCAGCCGCCACGGTGGGCGCGGTCAGGCGGGCCGAAGAGCGGCCACCGCCGCGCGGATCGCGGATGCCGAATTTTTGCCAGTAGGTGTAGTCGGCATGGCCCGGGCGGAAGGTCTGCAGGATGTTGCCGTAGTCCTTGCTGCGCTGGTCGGTGTTGCGGATCAGCAGCGCAATCGGCGTGCCGGTGGTTTTGCCCTCGTACACGCCCGAAAGGATTTCCACCGCATCGGGCTCGTTGCGCTGGGTGACGAACTTGCTGGTGCCGGGGCGGCGGCGGTCCAGGTCGGCCTGGATGTCGGCCTCGCTCAAGAGCCATGCCGGGCGGGCAGCCGTCGATCACGCAGCCAATGGCCGGGCCGTGGGATTCACCAAAGTTGGTGACTGCAAATAGGGTGCCGAAGGTATTGCCGCTCATATCGTTCGGATTATCCCAGAGGCCAGGCGCGGGCCTGACAAGCGCTGGTACGCCACTTGCTTTATGCTGCATAGCAGCAATTTCCCCAACCTTTTCAAGGAGCGCCGAGTGACGGAGTTCGCCAAAACCGAGTTTTCCCATGTCAAACCCACCGACACCGAATTCAAGGCCGGTGGGTTGCGCGATTTTTTCCTCTACCGCGACCTGGGCATCGCCGAAGCCACCCACGGCAAGGTGGTCGCCCACCTCGTCAAGGCGAACAACGCGCCCGACAAGGGCACGGGCTGGCACGTCCACGAAGCCGACTTCCAGATCGTGATCATGACCAAGGGCTGGGCCAAGTTCATGTACGAAGACAAAGTCACCCTCGTGGAGGCAGGCGACTGCGTGCACCAGCGCCCTGGCATTCGCCATTTCTTGTTCGACTACTCGCCCGACATGGAGTACCTGGAGATCGTGTCACCGGCCGATTTCAAGACGGTCAGCGTGGAAGGTCCTGAGTGCGATGTGCCACCGCTCACGCCCTGGAAATGATCTTTTCGCCCAGGCAGAAACAAAAAAACGCCCCTGCAATGGGGCGTTTTTTTGTTTCTGCATGGCGCAACCTCAGGGGAAATTGGGTCCGCTCTTGCCGTCAGAGGCTTCTTCTTCCGGCCAGTCGCGGATGTAGGCCTTGAGCATCTTGTTCTCAAAGTTCTGGCTGTCCACCACCGCGCGGGCCACGTCGTAGAAACTGATCACGCCCATCAGCATCTTGTTGTCCATCACCGGCATGTAGCGGGTGTGGCGCTCGAGCATCAGGGGGCGCACCTGCTCCAGCTCGGTCTGGGGCGTGCAGCTCATGGGGTGATCGTCCATCACCGCCCGCACCGACTTGTTGCCCACGCTGCCACCGTTCTTGGCCAGCGTGTGGATCAGCTCGCGGAAGGTCAGCATGCCCGACCAGCTCCCCGTGCTCCATCACGGCCAGCGAGCCGATATCGCGCTCGGCCATGCTCTCCACCGCCTTGGTCAGGCGTCGTCGGGATGGCAGGTGAAGAGGGTTCCGCCTTTGACGCGAAGGATGTCACTGACTTTCATGGCTGTTCTCCTCGGTGGTGCGTTGTCGCCAGCCCGTCTGGCCTGTGGACGAATATAGCCCACAATTGTGAAAAACCCACGAAGGCCGCCGCCTGCGCGACCATTGTCCCATTGCCGGCTCGGAAGCCCATGCAACCCTCGGAGACACCGAATGTCCGGTTATTCCGATCCCGGCTTCGACACGCTGGCCCTGCACGCGGGCGCCACGCCCGATGCCACGGGCGCACGCGCCGTGCCCATTCACCTCTCGACCTCGTTCGTTTTTGAATCCAGCGACCACGCGGCCGCCCTGTTCAACCTGGAACGCGCCGGCCACGTCTACAGCCGCATCAGCAACCCGACCAACGCCGTGTTCGAGCAGCGCATGGCCGCGCTCGAAGGCGGTATTGGCGCGATCAGCACCGCCTCAGCGGCCAGGCCGCGCTGCACCTGGCGGTGGCCACCCTCATGGGCGCGGGCTCCCACATCGTGGCCTCCACCGCGCTCTACGGCGGCAGCCAGAACCTGCTGCACTACACGCTGCGCCGCTTCGGCATCGAGACCACCTTCGTGAAGCCGGGCGACATCGACGGCTGGCGCGCAGCCGTGCGCCCCAACACCAAGCTGTTCTTCGGCGAAACCGTGGGCAACCCGGGCCTGGATGTGCTCGACATCCCGACCGTGGCGCAAATCGCCCACGAGGCCAAAGTGCCGTTGCTGGTGGATTCCACCCTCACAACCCCTTACCTCATCAAGCCCTTCGACCTTGGCGCCGACATCGTCTACCACTCGGCCACCAAGTTCCTGAGCGGCCACGGCACCGTGATCGGCGGCGTGCTGGTGGACGGCGGCAGTTTCGACTGGGAGAAGTCGGGCAAATTCCCCGAGCTCACCGAGGCCTACGAGGGCTTCCACAACATGGTGTTCAGCGAAGAAAGCACCGTGGGCGCCTTCCTGCTGCGCGCGCGCCGCGAAGGCCTGCGCGATTTCGGCGCCTGCCTCTCGCCCCACAGCGCCTGGCTGATCCTGCAAGGCATCGAAACCCTCTCGCTGCGCATGGACCGCCACATGGGCAACACCGAAAAGGTGGTGCAGTTCCTCGCCAGCCACCCGCTGGTCGAGCCGCGTCGGCCACCCGCTGCTGGAAAGCCACCCCAGCCACGCGCTGGCCAACCAGCTGCTGCGCTTTGGCGCCAAAGGCGCGGGCTCGGTGTTCAGCTTCGACATCAAGGGCTCGCGCGAACAGGGCAAGGCCTTCATCGAAGCGCTGAAGATCTTCAGCCACCTGGCCAACGTGGGCGATTGCCGCTCGCTGGTGATCCACCCCGCCAGCACCACCCATTTCCGCATGAGCGACGACGCGCTGGCCGGCGCCGGCATCGGCCCGGGCACCATCCGCCTGTCCATCGGCCTGGAAGAAGCCGACGACCTGATCGACGATTTGAAACGCGCGCTGAAGGCGGCAGAGAAAGCAGGAGCCTGACCATGTACCTTCAAGTCAACGGCGCCCCCACCTATTGCTACACCGGCGGCAAGCCCTTCAACCCCGCCCAACCCACCGTGGTCTTCATCCACGGCGTGCTCAACGACCACAGCGTCTGGATTCTGCAAAGCCGCTACCTGGCCCACCACGGCTGGAACGTGCTCGCGGTCGATCTGCCCGGCCACTGCAAGAGCGAAGGCGAAGCGCCAGCCACGGTCGAAGCCGCCGCCGATTTCATCGCGGCGCTGCTCGACGCCGCCGGCGTTCAGAAAGCCGCGCTGGTCGGCCACAGCTGGGGCTCGCTGATCGCGCTGGAAGCCGCCGCCCGCCTGAAAGACCGGGTGAGCCACCTGGCCCTGGTCGGCACCGCCTACCCCATGAAGGTGTCGCCCGCGCTGATCGAAGCCTCGTTGAACGACCCGGTCAAAGCCATGACCATGGTCAACGTGTTTTCGCGCAGCACCCTGGCTGCGCCGCCCTCGGCGCTGGGCCCGGGCACCTGGGTCTACGGCGCGGGCATGGCGCTGGGCCGACGTGTGCTCGCCAGCAACACCGAGGTCAACGTGTTTCACCGCGGCTTTGTGGCCTGCGACAGCTACGCCGGCGGCGAAGCAGCGATGGCGCAGCTCACCTGCCCGGTGTTGTTCCTGCTGGGCGCGGTCGACCAGATGACCACGCCCAAGGCCGCGCAGGGCCTGATCAAGGCCGCCCAGGCATCGGGCAAAACGCACCAGGTGGTCAAAGTCCCGGTGGGCCACAACCAGATGACCGAAGCGCCCGACGCCACGCTGTTCGCGCTGCGCGATTTCCTCAACAGCGCGGGCGGCTGAACATGCAGGCGGCCGACGCGATCACCGCGCCCATGTCCCGCCAGCGGGCGACCGAGGTTGCGGCCTCGTTCGACCTGCGCGCCCTGCCCGCCGATTTCCTGGCCAACCCCTATCCGGTCTACGCGCGCTGCGCGAAACCGAACCCGTCAAGCACATGCCCGACGGCTCGGTGTTTCTCACGCGCCACGAAGATCTGGTGGCGGTCTACCGCGATGCGCACAGCTTCAGCTCCGACAAACACGTGGAGTTCGCGCCCAAATACGGCGCGGACTCCCCGCTCTTTGAGCACCACACCACCAGCCTGGTGTTCAACGACCCGCCGCTGCACACCCGCGTGCGCAAGCTCATCATGGGCGCACTCACCCGCCGGGCCATTGCCGACATGGAGCCGGGCCTGATCAGCCTGGTGGACAGCCTGCTCGACCGCATCGAAGCGCAAGGCGGCGGCGATCTGATCGAGGACTTTGCCTCGGCCATTCCCGTGGACATCATCGGCAACCTGCTGGGCGTGCCGCCACGGCGATCGCGGCCCGTTGCGCGACTGGTCGCTGGCCATTCTGGGCGCGCTGGAGCCGATGATCACGCCCGAGCAACAGGCGCTGGGCGACCAGCAGCGTGACCGACATGCTGGCCTACCTCAAAGACCTGGTGGCCGAGCGCCGCAAACAACCCGGCGACCCGGAGCGCGACGTGCTCACCCGCCTGATCCAGGGCGAAGCGAATGGCGAACAACTGAGCGAGGTCGAGCTGCTGCAGAACTGCATCTTCCTGCTCAACGCCGGCCACGAGACCACCACCAACCTGATCGGCAACGGGCTGATCCTGTTGCAGGAGTTTCCCGAAGCCACGGCGTTCGTTGCTGGCGCGACATGGCCGGCCACCGCCCCCGATGCCGCCGGCGCATGGAAGCCGTGCTCTCGCTGGCGGTGGACGAGTTTCTGCGCTTTGAGTCGTCCAACCAGCTGGGCAACCGCCGCGTGGTGCAAGCCACGCAGGTGGGCGGCGTGGACTTGCCCGTGGGCACCCTGGTCACGCTGTGCATCGGTGCGGCCAACCGCGACCCGGCGCACTTCGACGAAGCCCGAAATCGCTGAACCTGCAACGCTCGCCCAACAAGCACCTGGCCTTCGGTTTCGGCATTCACCAATGCGCCGGCCTGAGCCTGGCGCGGCTCGAAGGCCGCATCGCCATCGGCCGCTTTTTGCAGCGCTTTCCCCGGCTACCGAGCTGTCAGCCCGCCCGATGCGCGGCGGTCGCGCGCGTTTCAGGGGCTTCTTGCACGCGCCGTTCGCCACGATCTAGACTGGATAGCCCATTGAACAGCCGATCCGGCAGACCGCCTTGAAGAGACGCCTTCAGCAAGCCGACGCCCAACGCCACTCGGCCGCAGCACTTCCAGACCTTTGCCGAGTTCTACCCGTTCTACCTGGGCGAACACAGCGACCGCAACTGCCGCCGCATGCACTTTCTGGGCAGCTCTCTGGGGGTGGTCTGCCTGGTCATGCTGGCCTGGACGGCGAAGCCGCTGTACCTGGCTGTATGGCCTGCTGGCCGGCTATGCCTGCGCCTGGATCGGGCACTTCGTGTTCGAAAAGAACAAGCCCGCCAGTTTCAAGCGCCCGCTCTACAGTTTCATGGGCGACTGGGTCATGTACAAGGACATGTGGCTGGGCAAGGTGTCGCTCTGACCGGGACGCAAAACGCTGCTTTTGCGTCAAGCCACCGCGGCCTGCGAAGGGGCAATTCGGGTGAGGCAGCGAGTGCCAGCGCATCGGCCACCGTCATGTGGTGCCAGCCGCTGGCGGTCCAGAACACCTGCGTGCTGGCCTCCCGTCCCAGCAGCAGGCGCTCCGCCAGCTCGGCCAGCGGCATGTGCTCCAGATCGAGCAGCAACACGTAGCGCTCATCTTCCTCGTTCAGGCGCGCCAGCCAGTCCAGCGCCACCATGTGGCCGGCAGGGCCCTCGAGGTTCAGAGGGTCCACCCGCAGTTTCTGGGCAATGGCCTCCAGGCTCATGCCCCGTCGCATCCCCTGCGCGGGCCTGGCGCAGCAACTGCAGCATTTCCAGCGCCAGCATGAAGCTCCAGCCCGGCGTGTCGGCCCGGCGCGCGATGCCCGAGAGCAGGCTGGGCAAATAGGCCGTGACCACCGCGCCCAGCAACACGATCACCCAGGCCAGGTAGATCCACACCAGCAGGATCGGCACGCTGGCAAAGGTGCCATAGACCACCGAATAGGTGGGCACGGTCGAGAGGTACCAGGACAGCAGCTTCTTGGCCAGCTCCAGCCCGATCGCCACAAACAGCCCGCCCACCAGCGCGTGGCTCCAGCGCACCCGCGTGTTGGGCACATAGCGGTACAGCGCCGCCATGCCCACGCTCATCAAGACAAACTGCAAGGTGCGTGAGCAAAAACTTCAGCGCCCCCGGCAAGGTGGTCACCAGCCCCTTGGAGGCCGACAACGCATACGAAGTCAGGCTCAGGCTGCCGGCCAGCAGCAGCGGGCCCGAGCGTGAGCACCGCCCAGTACACCAGCACCCGCTGGGTGAACGGGCGGCTCTCGCGCACCCGCCAGATGTCGTTGAGCTTGCGGTCGATGGTGAGAATCAGCGCCAGCGCCGTGACCAGCAGCGCCAGCGCACCCGCCCAGCCCATTTCGCCCGCCTTGGCCGCGAACTGGTTGAGGTAACTCAGCACCTGCTTGGCGATGTTGTCGGGCACCAGGCTCTGGATCAGCCATTTCTGCAGACTGTCCTGCAGCCGCGCGAACATGGGAAAGGCGCTGAAGATGGCCAGCGCCACGGTGAACAGCGGCACCAGCGAGATCGTGGTGGTGAACGTCAGGCTGCTGGCGGTCACGCCCAGGCGGTCTTCGCCGAAGCGCTCGCGCAGCGTCATCGCCGTGTTGCGCCACGGGAAATCTCAGCGTGTCGCGCCACAAGGTTTGCAGCAGGGTTTCCAGCTGCTGCCAGCGTTCGTTGAGGGTCATCCCGGTATCATGCCACTTGCCCTGCGAAGGCCACTGCTCTCGCAGCCTCCTCTGCCCGCCTCACCTTCAGCCTCCTTCATGTCCACGACACCCCCAACACTCTTCACGCCGACCGAGTGTCGCGCTCCTCCTGCCACGCGCTCCGTGGCCTTTTCACGCGCGTCTCGCCGTGGGCAGCCTGGTGGGCCTGATCGTGCTGGGCCTGCTGTGGGAGATGTGGCTCGCCCCATTGCGCCCCGGCGGCTCCTGGCTGGTGCTCAAGGTCTTGCCGCTGACCCTGCCCCTGGCCGGTCTGCTGAAGAACCGCATGTACACCTACCGCTGGGTGAGCCTGGTGGTCTGGCTGTATTTCACCGAAGGCGTGGTGCGCGCCTGGAGCGACAAGGGCCTGTCGGCTGCGCTGGCCGGCGTTGAAGTCGCGCTGTGTCTGACGCTGTTCGTCGCCGTGCACGCTGCACGTGCGCACCCGCCTGAAAGCCGCAGGCCCTGAGGCCGTTGAGGCCGACAAGCTGCGCCACGCCGCCGCCATCGGCGCCGCGGCCGACCCCGTGCCACCCAGCCAAGCCATGAACGCCGACCTGATCGCGCAACTGCGCGCCGCCGTGGGCGACGCCCATGTGCTGACCCACGAAGACCCCGCAGCCGATCTCAGCGCCTGGGAAAACGACTGGCGCAAACGCGCCCGGGGCCGTGCGCTGGCCGTTGTTCGCCCGGGCAACACGCCCGAAGTGGCCGCGGTGGTGAAGGCCTGTGCGGCGGCCGGCGCCAGCATCGTGCCCCAGGGTGGCAACACCGGTCTGGTCGTCGGCTCGGTGCCCGACGACAGCGGCACCCAGGTGGTCCTGAGCCTGGCGCCGCATGCAGGCCGTGCGCGCGCTGGACGCGGCCAACCTCACGGTCACCGTCGAGGCCGGCTGCATCCTGCAAAACCTGCAAACCGCCGCTGACAACGCCGGCTTCCTGTTCCCGCTCAGCCTGGCCGCCGAAGGCAGCTGCACCATCGGCGGCAACCTCGCCACCAACGCCGGCGGCACCCAGGTGCTGCGCTACGGCAATGCCCGCGAGCTCTGCCTGGGCCTGGAAGTGGTCACCGCGCAAGGCGAGATCTGGCACGGCCTCGACCGGCCTGCGCAAAGACAACACCGGCTACGACCTGCGCGACCTGTTCATCGGCAGCGAAGGCACGCTGGGCATCATCACCGCCGCCACGCTCAAGCTCTACCCCCAGCCCGCCGCGCAGCTCACCGCCTGGGCCGCCGTGCCCTCGCTGGAGGCCGCCGTGCCGCTGCTGGGCCTGGCGCACCAGCGCCTGAGCGCCGGGCTCACCGGCTTCGAGGTCATGGGCCAGTTTGCGCTCAGCCTGGTCAACAAGCACTTCCCGGCGCTGCGCGTGCCGCTGTGGGCAGACGAGTCGCCCTGTGTGCGTCCTGCTGGAAAACAGCGACAGCGAATCCGAAACCCACGCCCGCGGCACGGCTGGAGAGCCTGCTGGAAACCGCTTTCGAACAAGGCCATCGTGAGCGACGCCGTGGTGGCCGAGAGCCTGGCCCAGGCCAACGGCCTGTGGCACATCCGCGAGAGCATTCCGCTGGCCCAGGCCGAAGAAGGCCTGAACATCAAACACGACATCAGCATCCCGGTCTCCCGCATTCCGGCGTTCTGCGCCGAGACCGATGCGCTGCTGCAGCGGGAGATTCCCGGCGTTCGCCTGGTGAACTTCGGCCACCTGGGCGACGGCAACCTGCACTACAACGTGCAGGCACCCGCAGACTGCAGATGCCAGGGCCTTCCTCCAAACAGAGGAAGAGCAGGGTCAATACGCTGGTATTTGACATGGTGGCGCGCTACGATGGCTCCATCAGCGCCGAGCACGGCGTGGGCAGCCTGAAAGCGGCCAAATTGCCGCACTACAAAGACCCGGTTGCGCTCGCCCTGATGCGCGCCATCAAACTGGCGCTGGACCCAGACAACCTCATGAACCCTGGACGCGTGCTGACACCATGACCCCCCGCACCATGCCGATGCTGCTGGCCACCGCCGCTGTGGTGGCCTGTGCAACGGTATCGGCGCACGCCAGCAACCTTGGCGTGACGGCCGCGCAGGCGGCAAGCTGGCGCGAAGAGGCCCTTGCGCTGGAACATGGCGAAGGCGTGGTCAAAGACCGGAAGCGTCGCCATTGCTTTGTATTGCAAGGCCGCCCGAGCCGGAGACACCGTGGCCCGCTACAACCTGGGCTGGATGTATGCCAATGGACGCGGCACGCCGCGCAACGACGCTTTCGCAGCCTACTTTTTCCAGCTCGCGGCCGAACAGGGCGACGAACCCTCCCGAAACATGTTGGCCGTGGTGGGGCAACAAGCGTCGAAACCGCCCTGTGTGGTGCAGGCGGAGACCGAAGAAGCCAGCCGCCTGGCCGCCGAACGTGCCGAGGCGGCCAGGCGCCGCAGCCGCGGCTCTGGACAAGGCCACCAACCGATACAAACGCCTGATCGACACCGAGCAGGAACGGCGCATCATGGGCATCGTGCAACGCCTCGCCCCCCTGTACGGCATACATCCGGGACTGGCCTATGCCGTCATTCGAGCCGAGTCCAATTTCAATCCGCTGGCCGTGTCCGAGAAAAATGCGCAAGGTCTGATGCAGCTGATTCCCGCCACGGCCGCCCGGTTTCGCGTGAAAAAACCATTGGACCCCGAGCAGAACATCCGTGGCGGCCTGTCGTACCTGCGCTGGCTGCTGGCGTATTTCAAGGGTGACGTGCCGCTCGTGGTGGCCGCCTACAACGCCGGTGAAGGGGCGGTGGAGCGCTACAAGGGCGTGCCGCCCTATCCTGAAACGCAGGGCTACGTGCGGCGCATACAAGAGGTGTTCAGCCTGCCCAACCACCCCTTTGATGCCAGTGTCACCGCACCGTCACCGGAGCTGGCACACTTTGTGATCAAACCCAGTTCCTGAAGGCTGCAAGCGGTTTCTCGCCATTCTGCGCAGGCCTGATGGCCGCACCACACACCCAAAGACCTGCGATTTGGCCCACCTGTTCCTGCTCGGCATCGTCTATCTATCGTTCATCAGCCTGGGCCTGCCCGATGCGGTGATCGGCGTGGCCTGGCCCGCCATCCGGCAAGACATGGACCAACCCCTGGCAGCGGTTGGCGTGCTCACCATCACCATCACACTCTGTGCCGCCGCCAGCAGCTGGCTGGTCCAGCCGCCTCATCGAACGCTTGGGCACAGGTGTCATCACGGCAGCGAGCTGCCTTATGACAGGCTCTGGCCCTGCTCGGTTTTTCGCTAGCGCCGTCTTTTGGCTGGCTGGTGGCCATGGTGGTTCCCATGGGTCTGGGTGCTGGCGCTGTCGACGCCAGCCTGAACCAGTTCGTCGCCGCTCACTACACATCACGCCACATGAACTGGCTGCACGGTTTCTGGGGCGTGGGCGCAGCCACGGGTCCCATCATCATGGGCCTGGCCCTGGCAGGGGAAGGCGGATGGGCAGAAGGCGCACGCCACATCGGCTATGCCCAGCTGGCATTGGCCGCGGTGCTGTGGGCGACTTTGGCTTTGTGGCGCCACAGCCCCCGAAAGCCCGTCGTCAGCCATGAAGACCGCTGGCGAATCTCCCCTGATCTTCAAACCCGTGGCCACACAGGCACTCTGGCTATCGCCGCTGGCGTTCCTGCTCTACGTGTCCGCTGAAATGGGCACCTACCTCTGGGCCGCGAGCCTGTTGGTGAGCAACCGCGGGTGTGAGCTTGCCGCAGGCAGGCGTGTGGGTCTCTGTGTATTTCGGCTGCCATCACCCTGGGCCGCTTCAGCGCCGGCGTGATCGCCAACCGCCTGGGCAACCGCCGAATGGTGGCCCTGGGCATTTCAACGGCCACCGTGGGTGCCCGCTTTGTTTGCCCTGCCCTGGCTGCCCAACGCGTTGAACCTGGCCGGCTTGGTGTTGATGGGCCTGGGTTGCGCGCCGATCTTTCCTTCTCTGATGCACGAAACCGCGCACCGCTTCCCAGCCGATGTGGCGCGCAAGGTCATCAGTTGGCAAATGATGGCCGCTTATGCCGGGCGGCTCACTCATTCCGGCCGCCTTCGGCCTGGTGGCCACCTGGATGGGCCTGGGCGCGGTGATGCCGGTGGTGGTGGGCGTTTTGATCACTCTCGCCCTTGCGGTGCGTCGCTTGAACCAACTGACCTGAACCCGGCGCCTGCAAGACTCAGCCTGCGGTTTGCGCGCAATCGCCGCGCAGCAGGATCTCCAGGGCCTTGGCGAAAGCCAGGGCGGTGACCAGGGCGCTGCGCCTTGCTGTACTGCGCAGATCACGGCGAATCAAGCGCAACAGTTCAACGGCACCGGCCTTGCCCTGCGCCAGTGCCACCGCTTTGGCCAGGTAATCGTCTTCACTTTGGGCCACCCAATTGCCCAGCCCCACGTTTTCCAGCATCGCCTGGCCCTGGCGGCCCGGCAAGCCAGGTGTGGCCAATGTCAGCGTGGGCACGCCCATCCAGATGGCTTCGACCGTGCTGCTGCCGCCAGGGTACGGGAAGGTGTCGAGCAACACCTCAACCTCGGCATGCTGTTCCAAACAACTCTGGCGCGGCATGCCCGGGCCGGTCCGGACACGCTTCAGATCGATGCCCGCCACGCACAGTCGCTCACGCATGCGCGCGACTCTCTCTGGCTGGTCCATGCACAGGCTTTGCAGATGCAACACCGAACTTGGGACCTCCGCCAGCGCGCGAAACCGGCCCTGATGTTTGGCGAAGCTTTCTCGCGGGATTCGTGGTTGGCGCAGGCGATCAGATCGACGCCATTGGCGTGCATCGCCTGCGGTACCGATTCCAGAAAAAAGGCGATCACGTGTTTGCGCAAGTCCGAAGACAACATGCCCTCCCGCAAACGCCGAGCGACTGGTCTCAGCGCAGGCTGCTCGACCTGCCAGCGTCCCGCTTCGGCGTCTTGCTGCAACACCTGCACAAGGCATTGCGCTGAATCGCGAACGGCTTCAAGGTCCACCGGGTACAGACACTGGCTCACCAACGCTGCGTAGGCAATCATTCCGGGTGTTCGCCCATTGGCCACAGGCGCGCTGCTTTGCACCACCGATGCAGACTGGGTGGGATGCGTCAGCGAACGCGCCTCTCTGGCTGTGGACTTGGCGGTTCAGACGGCGCGGGTGCATTGGGCGTCGGCTTCATGCAGCGGTTCGGCAAAAACCGAGCCCCGGGCCCGCTGGGCAAACACGGCGCAGGCTCATGCCTGCACCTTCAGGCGAGCCTCGTTCAAAGCCTGGGCCTGCAGCGCGGCAGGACGGGCTTGCAGGCGTTCGGCATAGGCCTCGAAAACCGGGCGCTTTTCGATGGTGCCAAACATCAGACCCCAGCCCACGCTGGAACCCACGTACACGTCTGCAGCCGTGAAGCGCTCGCCAGCCACGTAAGGCGAGGCACTGAGGGCCACCTCCAGCGCATTGAGCGTGTCCTCGTAACTGCCAAACCCCACCATGGCGCTGCGCCCCTCAGGCACCGCCCAGCCCAGGGATTTCGCCACCACAGCCTGCTCCAGCGGCCCGGCCGCGAAAAACAGCCACCGGTGGTAGGCGGCGCTCTCAGGCGTACCGGGCGCAGGCTTCAGGCCCGCCTGGGGGAAGGCATCGGCCGCATACGCGCAAATGGCAGCGGCTTCGGTGACCACCGCACTGCCATGCTTCAGCGCAGGCACCTTGCCCATCGGGTTGATGGCCAGGTAATCGGGCGCCTTCATGGTGGTGCCGTAGTCCAGCCATACCGTGTCATACGGCTGCCCGAGTTCCTCCATCATCCAGTGGGCGATGCGGCCGCGCGACTGGGGGTTGGTGTAGAGACACAGTTCAGACATGCAAACCTCTTCAAAATCGATCAATGGTTGCTCACGGCAGGCCCAGCCTTCAGCCCCAGCTAAGCCGAGGTCGCCAGCATAGCCCGATCCCCGCACCGGTTCCACCCCCCGCCATTGCATGCCACAAACCATCGCAGCCTGCCTGATGTTGCTCATCGCGAGCACTTTGCTGCACTACGAGGCGCTGGGCCAACTCAACAGCCGCTTACCGGGCTGGCGCATTCCCGCGCGCTTCAAAGTGGTGGTGGTCATCCTGTGCGCATTCTTTGCGCACGCGATCGAAATGGCCATGTATGGCGGCACGCTCTACGCTCTGGTCTCCTGGCTCGGCGCTGGCCAGCTGAGCGGGAGCACTGAAACATCCTGGCTCTCGTGCCTGTATTTCTCGGCTGAAACGTACACATCGCTGGGCTTTGGCGACCTCACACCGGTTGGGCCGGTGCGCCTGCTCGCGGGTACCGAGGCATTGAACGGTCTGCTGCTCGTGGCCTGGTCGGCCTCGTTCACCTACCTGTCCATGGAGCGGTTCTGGCGGCCTGCCCAAGCCTGATCAGCGCGCAAAGGCAGGTGCCTGCCCGGGAAGGCACAATGGTGGTTTGACCTGATTCCTTTCAACCGCCGCCATGACCGATCCCGCCGCCCGCCCCGTTCGCTCCCAATACGAAGACTTCATGCGCCACGTGTACACACAGGGCGTGCAAAAAGGCGACCGCACCGGCACCGGCACCACCAGCGTCTTTGGCCACCAGATGCGCTTCGACCTCAACGAAGGCTTCCCGCTGGTCACCACCAAGAAGGTGTTTCTGAAAGCCATCATCGTCGAACTGCTGTGGTTCCTGCGCGGCGACAGCAACGTGAAATGGCTGCAAGAGCGCGGCTGCACCATCTGGGACGAATGGGCGCGCGAAGACGGCAGCCTGGGCCCGGTCTACGGCGTGCAATGGCGCAGCTGGCCCACGCCCGACGGCGGCCACATCGACCAGATCGCCGACGTGATCCAGACGCTCAAGACCAACCCCGATTCGCGCCGCATCATCGTCAGCGCCTGGAACGTGGCCGAGCTCTCGCAAATGGCGCTCATGCCCTGCCACGCGTTTTTCCAGTTTTACGTGGCCCCGGCCACCGAACCCGGCGGCAAGGGCAAGCTCAGCTGCCAGCTCTACCAGCGCAGCGCCGACATCTTCCTCGGCGTGCCCTTCAACATCGCCAGCTACGCCCTGCTGACCCACATGGTGGCCCAGCAGTGTGACCTTGATGTCGGCGATTTCATCTGGACCGGCGGCGACTGCCACATCTACAGCAACCACCACGAACAGGTGGAACTGCAACTGAGCCGCGCACCCATGGCCTACCCCACGCTCCACATCAAACGCCGCCCCGATTCGATCTTCGACTATCAACTGGAAGACTTCGAAGTGATCGGCTACGAGTGCCACCCTGCGATCAAAGCGCCCGTGGCGGTGTGAGATGAGGTTGCCCGAGGGCTGGCATGCGCCAGCGCAGGCACTCTGGGCGGCCGGTCAGGGCATGGCCGCGGTACAGGCCACGCTGGCTGAGGTCAACGCTTCAGATCAGGCCAGTGCGCCATCGGCCCGGCTCTATGAGCAAGTGGGGTTCTACCTCTCGGCACTGGGCCACGTGGGCGATGCCATGCGCCTTCTCGAGCGCGCCCATGCCATCGATCCCGGCCACATCGAGACGATGCGCAACCTGAGCGTGCTCTGCGGTCGCCTGCGCAAACACGCTCGCGCCGTGACCTGGGCACAAAAAGTCCTGGCGGTGGCGCCCGACGACTTCGTGAGCCTCGACATGCTCGCCAGCAGCCTGCGCTTTCTCAAGCGTTTCGACGAAGCCAGAGCCGCCGGAACGCGGTCCCTGATCCTCAAAGAAAAAGCCGCATTGCAAGCCGCACCCGCGCGCCCCGATTGGGCATTGAGCGCGCCCCGCCCCAGCGCCGGACGGCACCGCATGGGCGAATTGCCCAACGTGATGGCTTTCAGCCTGTGGGGCGCGCAGCCACGCTACCTGCGTGGCGCACTGCGCAATGTGCTGCAGGCACCCAAGGTGATGCCCGGCTGGACGCTGCGCTTTTACGTGGATGCCACGGTGCCAACAACGTTTCTCGACCTTCTGCGCGAACACGGTGCCGAAGTTGTGATGCAAGGTGGAAACAAGCCCGCCAGCCTGCGCCAGCGCCTGGCCTGGCGCTTTCTCGTGGCCAACGACCCGAACGTGGGCTACTTTCTCTGCCGAGACGCCGACGCGGTGATCAGCGAGCGCGAGGCACTGGCGGTCGACGCCTGGCTCGATGGCGGCGCCCATTTCCACGTCATTCGCGACTGGTGGACGCACACCGACCTCATGCTCGCCGGGCTCTGGGGCGGCGTTGCAGGCGTATTGCCTTCCATCAAGATCATGATGCGGCTCTACCAGAGCCCAGCGCTGGAAACCCGCAATGTCGATCAATGGTTTCTGCGCGACCGCGTTTGGCCGCTGGTGCGCGGCTCGGTCTGCGTGCACGACCGGATTTTCTCGATGCCAGGTGCCCAACCCCTGCCCGGCCCACCGCCACCAGAAGGCAGCAGTGAACACATTGGCCAGGATGAGATCGCCGTGAACCCGGCGGCGCAGGCACAGGCCTTGCAACCCTGGCTCGACCGATTCGCCTGGCTTTGACGCCACCCCCTCCCCTCGACACCTCCATGCTCAACCGCAAACAAATCTGGGGACTGCTGGCGCTCACGCTGATGTGGGGCGTGAACTGGCCCATGATGAAGCTCTCGCTGCACGAGACCACGCCGCTCATGTTCCGCGCCAGCACCATGATGCTCGGTGCAGGCTGGCTGTTTTTTTATGTGGCGCGCAAGGGCGAGCGCATGTGGCCCGCACGAGGCGAATGGAGCGTGATCGGCCTGCTGGCGCTGCCCAATGTCTTGGGCTGGCACACCCTGTCCATCTTTGGCGTGCAGGAGCTCGCCTCGGGCCGTGCCGCCATCCTGGGCTTCACCATGCCCATCTTCACCGTGCTGCTGGGCGCGGCCTTTTTTGGCGAACGCATCACACCGCGCGTGCGCTTGGCTGTCGTTTGTGTGGCCTTGGCCATCGCCCTGTTGTTGTGGCACGAGATAGCCCGCCTGCGAGGAAGCCCTGCCGGTATCGCCTGGATGCTTGGTGCCGCCTTCTTCTGGGGGCTGGGCACGCTGATGTTCCGCCGCTCGCACGCTCACCCTCTCGCCCCTGGTCATCACCGTCTGGATGCTGCTGCTGGGCAGCGTGGTGCTGACCGTGCTGGCCGTTGCGCTGGAGCCCTGGCCCCAGCCGCAGAAGCTTCTCGCTCATCATGTGGATCAGCCTGGCCTACGGCGTGGTGTTCAACTACGGCTTCGGCCAGCTGATCTGGTTCGGCATGGCGCGCACTCTGCCACCCGGCACCAGCGCCATGAGCATCATGGCCATCCCGCTGGTCGGCACGCTCAGCGCCACCGTCATCGTGGGCGAAACGCCGCATTGGCAAGACTGGCTGGCCATGGGATTCGTGATGGTGGCCATCGCCAGCGTGCTCTGGCCGGCTGCGAGCGGCAGCGCCACTCGCGGCACAATAAGCCCATGCCCGAGACAGCCCACACACCCTCCCCGACTTCACCTGATCTACGCCCGCGCCTCCAATGGCGTGATCGGCAAGGACAATCGGCCTGCCCTGGCATCTGCCCGAAGACCTGGCGCACTTCAAACGAACCACGCTGGGTTGCCCCGTCATCATGGGCCGCAAAACCTGGGAATCCCTTGCCGCCCCAATTCCGCCCTCTGCCCGGTCGCACCAACATCGTGCTTATCGCGCGATGGCGAGTGGTCGACAGAAGGTGCGCAGCATGCCACCTCCGTTCAGGCCGCGATGGCCTGTGTCCACCGGGCAGCGACGTCTGGGTGATCGGCGGCGCCCAGGTTTACGCCCAGGCCCTGCCCTTCGCCACCACCGTGGTCGTGACCGAAATCGCCCGCGCCTATGAGGGCGACGCCTTCGCCCCCGAGCTCGGCCCGGAATGGGTCGAGACGCGCCGTGAACCCCGTGCCTCGGAAAACGGTTTGCTGTTCGCTTTTGTCACCTACACCCATCAATAGGTCGCTGAATCCGCGGACCGCTGATGCTTGCGGATCAAAGGCCGACTCAGATCCACACGCGGATTCACCAACCGTGGATCGCCCCCACTTTCGAAGGCTACGACGCTCCAGGCAGAGACGGCGCCCAGTCCATCGGGATCAGGTGCAAGACCTGCCAACTCCAACCCGCGCCGTCGTTCAAACGACCCAAAGCGGCGAGCTGGGCGACCCAGCCCGCCTACTTCTGGAAGCGCCTTGCCCCAGCGCCGATTCCACTGTGATGCACACCGCATCTGCCCAACGAAGTGCCAGCGGTCGCTGTGCAGAGCCCGCAAATGGCTGCGCCATCCACCATTGGCCGCCAGGCGACGGTTGGGCGGCAACAGGCTGAGGAACCAGCCACCAACCCGCGCCAGGCAAGCGTTCAGAATCCAGCCACAGTGCAGGATGGCTGGAACTGCCTTGTGGCGTTGCCATACGGACAAACCGCGGGCGCTGACCCGTGTCGGCAAACACGGCCCAGCCACCGCCTCCACAGACCGCCAACGATGCTCAGCTTGGGCATCATGCCTACCCACACCGGCAGAAGTGACTCTCCGGCTGGACGGTCCGTGCTCCGAAACCAAGCCTGCACCAAGGCTGCAACCCTAGCCTGCGTACCACCAAGCAACCACACCGCTGCGGAATGCTCGTCTTGGGGTCAGCCACAAGTGGAAACAACCCAGAATGGCGCGGCGCCCACCTTCCATTCGATAGGTGGTCTCCAACCCCTCCAGGGTGGCGCCAACACGGCCAGCACTTCCGGTCTGGCTCTGTCCCATTGGGCCCATGCGCTGCGGCCGCCTGGGCATCAGGCACATCCTGGATCAACAACGAATGCGATCACCTACGCGCTTGTTCAAGCATTGAACAAGCCGCTGATGCAACAAGCGCTCTTGGGTGGGCGCCTGCTCCCCGCCGAGGCGCAGCAAAGCCAGAATCGGCAACGGTGTCTTCACTCGACCGATAACCAACTGCTCGGTGTAAGCGGTGATGGCTTCGATCGTCTCATCGTCGAAATCAAACCGGGGCATCGCCTGGGACAAGGCGCTGGCCGTCACGCCCTTGACCCTTCAGCACAGCGCGGCGAAGCCTGTCCCGCGCTCCGGCCCTGAGCGTGGCGTCGGTAGACGCCCATTCGGGCCAACGCAAAGTGGGAGCACGTTGAAAGCCTTCACCACCGCCTTCGCCAGTCACTCCATGGCAGTTGGCGCAGGCCACCGCCCGGCCTCGCATGACCCAGCGCGCGTCACCACCGGCGCGTGCGCTCAGCTCTACCGTATTACCATTAGCGGTGTGCAGGCCGTTTTCAAACAGGGCCTGACCGAGGCCTTGTTCCTCAGCCGCCCAGGCGATGACGCTCATCGACAGACTGAACAAACCTGCCGCGAGCCTGCGGAACTGGGGCCCCCAACGCTCCTGGTCACAGCTCATGTGGCCTCAACAAAACGACCGAGTTGTTGTACCAATGCCTGTGGCGAACCATCGGGTCGCAGCTTGGCCCAACGGCCCTTGCGGGCGTGACCGGCAATCAGCCCGGTCAGATGGGCATCCGGGTCCTTTACCCACAGGCCCAGCCGCTCGAGTCACGGCCTGAATATCGGCCGGTGATCCGGTAAGGAAACGCCAGCCGGGACCGTCAGCGCCTTGCCTGCTTGCGAATTTTTTGAGTTCGTCAGGACCATCATTGAGCGGGTCCACTGTGATGGATAGAAACCAAATGTCGCGCCCGAAACGCTCGCCCAATCCATCGCGTACACGCGCCAGCTGCTGGGTCAACAATGGGCAGGCCGATGAACAACCCACGAACACGGCATTGATCAACACCGCGCGCGGCTCCAGCAAACCGCTGTAGAACAAGTGCCGCTTACGGTCCTGGTCTTCGAGTACCGTGTCAGTGAACCACTGACGTGCACGCTCGGTTCGTTGGAGAGCCGATGGGTCCTGTGCAGCACTAACGCCCGAGCGCAGTAACAGCATTCCGCCACCCAAAGCAGTGAGAAAGCGGCGGCGCTTGAATTGAGAATTGAACACGCTCATGATCGCCGATCTACAGCAGCTACGACCGCTGCTTCAAGTTGGGCAATCGATCGGAAACCCACCAGCCGCGCTGGCGCGCGGGCAGGTCCGACCAGCCACAAAGGGCCGTGTTCATTGGGATCCCCGCGGTCGGCTCCCAGTGCATCGAGCGCCTTGAATACCTGCGCAGGCTCGCCGGTGAGCCACCACCAATGGGGCCCCGGTTGGAACGGCTTGGAATAGGCCGCAAGGCGACTTGCGTCGTCAGCCAGCGGGTTCAACGTCAGGAAATCAGGACCACGCTCTTACCCAGCCGAGCGTGCAGGCGCTGCTGCAGTTCCGCTTGCATGGCGGATTGCACGCCGCAGATGCTGGAACAATCGGTGAACACGAAGCTCACCAGCGCCACGCGGTCACGCCAGACATCGCTGAGCAGGCGCACTCGCTGGCCATCGTGGTTGACGAGCTGCGCATCCGGCAGCGAATCGGCCCATGCCAGCTGCTGGCCTGTCGCTCCAACCACGAGGGCACCTCCGCTGGCAAGCAGGCAGTGTCGGCGCTGCAGAGCCGGACCCCCTATTTGATCCAGGGATTTCATGAACCCTCCGCTTGCGAACAAAACTGACAAAAGACCAGTGCGCGCCCGAGCCTTTGGGTGGCTGCGGATGGGCGTACCAAAGGCCGGCGGCCAAGCCAGGCAAGTGCGCTTGGTAGCGACCTTGCTTGTCATCTGGCCGGGCTTGTACCTCCCAAGCACCAGAACCCGGTTGAAACAGTTTCACACGCAACACCCGTGGTTGCGCACCGGCGGGCACACCACTCAAGCTCAGCACGAGCTCGTTGGCCTCAGACGGCAAGGTATCCCAGTTGATTTGCCATGCTTGAACCGGGGCCTCTGCTGGCGCACTCAAGGCCAAGGACAGGCAATGGGTGGTGCGCGGATTCTCCGTGGCCATGGCCAGCAGCAACTGCGGTGTTGATGGCAGCGTCACCACCAGTTCGAACACCCCCGGAGCCACTTCGCGCAGGCCTCGCCTGACCACCCTTACAGCCCGCGCTTCGTGTCCGCGCGCAGAGACGCTTCCAGCCGGCGCATTCATGCCTTCCATGTAGTAATAGACGGCGTTGTCACCCGGGCTTGCGACGAAGCTGCCACCGCCGCCGGGCATAGGCACCAGTTGCGATGCCAGCGGCAGGTTGGACGTTCGACCAGGGGCTCGCTCGCCCATGGCGATGTGCTGCAATCTGGGCGTACCGCCCAGAGAGTCCAAAGCAACCAGCGTGACGGCCTCAGTGTCCAACGAGCGCACGTAGGCAAATCCCGATGTGAATCCCAAATCAAACGGTCGCCCTGACACTGGCAACTGGTGTGCGAGCCGCCAGCCTTTCAGATCGACAGCGGCCACTTGGTGTGCGCCGGGATTGGCCACCAGCAGCCAACGACCGTCATCGCTGATGGCCATCGGACCAATCCCGGGTTGCAGGTCGATGCGCCCAGTGACTCACCCCTGTGGTCGAAGGCCAGTAGACGGCCTGTACGCGCGTCCGACACCAAGAATCGGCGCTCCACCGCATCGAAAACCACACCCAATGGCATGGCACCTCGGCGCAAGGTCCACCACGCGTGCGGTCTGCAGCGTGGTCGGATCGACGAAGGTCAGCTTGCTGGAGTTCCGCTGTGTCACCGCAGCCCAGCCAGCTGCATCGAAGGCAATTTCAACGTGCCCTCGGGCCAGAGGCAGCCAACGCAGGCGGTGAGGTGCCTTGACTTGCACCACGGCCACGCCACCGCCGGAGCCAGACCGAGAATCTTCGGCCACACCCACCCAGAGCTGCTCGCCGCCAGGATGAAGTCGCAACCGCCCGGGCGGACCGGCCAGACTCACCTCGGCCGTGGTCTTGAAGGTCTGCAAACTGGCCACCACCACCGCAGCGCGACTGGGCACACCCACAAATAGGTGACTGTCGTCGGCACTTGCCACCCAGTCAAACCCGGGTCCAGGCAACTCAATGGTGGCACGCAAACTGGTCTTGCCTGCGAACTGGGTGCGGGGGTCAAGCACCGGAGATGCTGGCGTCGGCATTAAGCGCGAGCACATCGTAGCCATTGAAGTCGGCCAGCGCCTGTGGGTTCAGCTGTTCGCCCGCACGTAGCGGTTGATACGGCGTTGGCAGGCTTCGGCGTCCTCGACACCAGCTTGCGCGTCGGCGGCATCCAGCCACAACCCCGGCAGCACACGTGGCAGCGGCTGGCCATCGTGTGTGGTGGTGAGGGTCACGCGCAAAGCGCCTGTTCACCCGCCTGCAGCGCTGCACCGTCCAGCGCTGCAGTGCAATCTGAGCGGTGACACCGCCTTGATTGACAGTCTGGCTCCAGGTCTGAACCTTCCTGCGCTGGGATCGCCTGGAAAGGAACGAGCAACACTGATGCGACAAACTGCCGAGCCAAACCCGGGAGGTCCACCAAGGCGACCTGCCCGAGTTGGTGGCGAGGTTCATTCGCATTGGCTGCGCAGCCCTTTGCGCAGGGCGGCCCCCACTGGGTTACCCTGAACTCGCATAAGGGACCAGAGCCCACTCGTGACACCGTAGCCGCCAAGATCCCGCATGAGGAAGTCGCCCGGCACACCCGATCCACCGCCGGCCGAGGCCAGCACCCAATCAAAGTGGGCCATGGGCGCCACGCTGTCCTGCGACCCCACATTCATGCCCAGTGCATTGGCTCCTATGCACTTGCTGGGTACGCCGTACTGGGGCTGTGCATCGGCCGGCAAGTGCATGCCACCGAGGCCAGGCAGAGCAGTAGTTTTCTGCGCCAGGTAAGGGTCGCGCTGCCAGCCGTGGCCGTGCTGCGCCAGGGTGCTGGCACGGCCCACGCCGGTGGGCATGAGCACCCGGATGCGCGATTCTGCCCCCGGTGGCACCTTGAATATCGGCGTGTACGGGTCTCCGACATTCGGTGTGGCGGAGCTCGACGGTTGCTCCGAATCGCTGCTGCAGCACACATTGCTGAAGGACTCGAAAGCGTACCTAAAGCCCCCTAGGCCATTGCCTCGCGAAAGCGGGTTGCTTTCCTTCGGACCGTGGCCAAACGGAGCTGAGGGTTCGATACCGAATCGGAACCACATCGGTTCGCTGCCGTAGTTGATGGCCATTTGCCCGGCGTCGTGCGCGTCTTCGGGCGCAATACGGTCAATCGGTGGTTTCTCGGCCGTCTCGCGCTCTGCCGCAAGTGCTCCTACAGCACCATGGTGTCCATTGGCAGGATACTTGCCATAGCGCATGTTCAGCCCTTTTTGGTGAACCGCAGCGAGGTCACGGAAAAAGTGCCAGTCCCTGCCCAGCCCTGGGCTCGCGCCTGGCTTGGCTGGGTAGATCGCACTGGCGGTGGCGCGAGACTTGCGCGTGCCGCCTATTGACTGGCGATCGAGCGCTTGATCTTCACTGTCTTCCCACCAGAAACTGCCCTGCGGCATGACGACCATGGCCCCCACAGCGGCTTTCTGTCCCTGCTTAATGCGGTCAGGTGGGGTGAGGTTGGTGCCACCAAACTCGATGCCAGCGAAGTGGCACACATTGCCATCCTTGTTGGGCAGCACCATCCGTGTGGTGCGTTCGTCCAGCAAACCGCCTTTCTCGCCCACCTGGTACCAGCGGAACGCGGCAGCGTACTGATCGCTGCCAAATGCGTCTTGGTCCAGGCCGGGCACCAGAAACGCCAGACTCTGAGCAAGTTGGTCGGCGATGCGAATGCGCTGTTCGGGATTGATGTTTGACCCGCTGAGGCCCTCCTGCACTGCAACCCGGACGGGCTGGCGAGTGACCTTGGCGCAGTCAAGCCGCTGACGCAGAACATCCAGTCGACTGAAGGCCGCCTCAGCGGGATAAACCGTCGCGCTGTCAGCGCCTGAATTAGCCAGCCGATTCAGCAATGGATCACCCACGTTTTTCACGGCAGTCAGCGCTTCGTCGGACAAAACCTGGCGCTGCGGCTGCTGCGCAATCGGATTGTCCAAGCACGCCTGAATCTCAGGGATCGCCAACAAGCGAGATGTGAGCTTGCTCACCAACCCATCAAACTCGGCGCTAGGGATGCCGGCTGGCGCAGGCACAGCAATGCGCAAGTTGGCCAGTGCATCGGCACTGAGAGCCGGCACACGATTGAGCAGCTGCCGGTCGATCACCAAAGGGCGCAGAGGTTGTATCAGGGTGGTCAACGGGCGCCGAACTTCCACCGATGCAGGCTCCGGATCGTCAATCGGTGGCGGCGACAGCAGGTTTTGCAAGCGGTTCGCCAGAACCTCAGGCGTGAACAGGTGGTTGGGTGGACGCAGCATCCGCAACCCATCATCGGTCAACTTCAACTGATCGCGCAGCTCATTGAGTACCGCCAACCCACGCGCTGGATCGGGCGCGCTGAGACACATGTCGGCGCTCGAGGGCTGGCTGGCGTACTGCAAGCCACCTGCGTACCATTTGTACAGAATGACTTCCCCCGGTGCGATGGTGGACTTGCGATTGACGCCGACCACACTGCCATCGAAGGACTGCACGTCGTAGTGCATCATCTGCGGGTGCAAACCAATTTGGCGCGAGGGGCGCACATGGTTGTTGTTGAACGAGGTGAACTGCGACCCTGCGCTGCCCTCATTGCGGGCCTGCAGCATGCCCAGCGTGGTGAAGCCAGGCAAATCGGGCATGGGGCCCTGCCAAACCGAAGGCAACCAGTTCTCCAGCGTGACTTGCACACAGTCGCCGGCTGCCGCGCGAAGCACGACCGGCTCCACCGGTGCATTCGACTTCAGTTGTCGGGTGGCCGGAACGATGTCGCTCTTGCGCACGATAAGAATGGCAGTTGGGTCGTGCAACGGGCCGAAGCCAAAGCGCCGGGTCTCTTTCAACGTGCCAGTTTCGACCACTGCGGTGTTGGGGTCATCAACTTCATGGAAAACGTTGAGTGTGACCTCGGTGCGCCGAGGGTTGTAGACCAGGGTGCCTCCTTGGCTGTTGAGTCCCTTAGACAAGGGCAGCGTCACCCCCGGCACGGTTGGCAGCAACTTGTTGGCCAAGCCCGCCACCAAATGGTACTGACGCAGAGGTGCGTTCGCGGGACAGTCGTTGCCCAGCATGCGTTTGTCGACCGGGCCGAGCACGGTTGGGCGAGGTGGCACGTCAGGCGACTGGCGATTGGGCAGCAGCACCAACTGGTCCTGATCGTCCCGCTCCATGGGGTTTTTATCGGTACCAGGGTTTCGCCGCTGCAGGGTTCTTATCACGCCCCAGACGCCATTCCACAGACCGTCCTGGCTGCTGTCGATGGCGTAAAGCCGGTCGGTGGCGTTGCGGTTGCCATCTTCAAAATGGTCGGTGATGCGCGTGGACAGGGTGAACTGCTCGGACAGGCCAATGTTCTGTGCCCCTCGCCAGCCCGAATGCGGGGCCTGCCCGTAGCCGCTGCCGGCCTGCAACCACTTCAGACCATTGATGGCACCGTTGTGCTCATGCTCATGCGAGCCAGCCTGGATCTTGATGCGAACCAAGTCACCCGAATAGGCCCGCAGAATGGGCGTGAAGGGATCACCTAACAAGCGGAACTGGTTGATGTCCACCGGGTACACAGGGAGACTGCCGGGCTCGCTGGGTTTTTCACCTCCCACACCGTTGAGCTCATCAAGCTTGCGATCGGTACGGGTCTGGAAAGCATGGGCCAAGTCACCAGCAAGGCCTTCGTTCTGCTTCTTCGTGTCAGGGTTGTACACCCGGGCAGCCAGCGGTTCCTGCCGGTAGTTGACCACCATGGTGCCGATGTCGTCGGCCGAGATGATTTCCGGGCAAGGCCGCGGAATGCTGTCGGGCAGGGCGCCGTCCGCTGCTGGACAGCCCGGCTCCAGGGCGATCACATCGGGGAAGTTGGGACTGGCCGGCTTGCGGAATGACGGGGTGATGGCCTTGCGGAAACTCTGCTCGGTGGGTTTTGTGACGATGCCTTGTTGGTTCACGCCGGCGTAGGCGTCCTTGCGGTAAGCGTGCTGGAAGTCACCGAACTGCAGAAAGAATTCTCGATGTGATTCATGCTCCTTGTCGTTGACGGTGTGGATGACCGCCTGCCAGGAGGTGGGTCCACCATCGCAGCGGCGACCATTCCAGGTGTTGGGGTCGAGGTCGTTGCAGGCCATCGCATCGCGGTCGTACAAGCAGCTCACCCGTCTCGTTGTGAACCCACTTCGAATCGGGCGGTTCGGTGAGCATCGTCGCGTAGAGACCGACCTGCTGATGGGTCGAGGGGCCGAGGTGGTCGTGCGTGAACGTGATGCCCAGTCCGCGGTGCTTGAGTTCCTTGTTGACGATGGGGTCGGAGAACCAGCGCTGAATGGTGGTTCGGGCGCCAAGCCAGTCGCAAGTCCCGGGAAGAGCGAGACCAGTCGCGTCCAGGTTGTGGAAGGCCTCGTAGCCTTTGTCAAGCCATTGCTTGTCACAACTGGCCTGCTGGAAAGCGCCTTCCCGCCCAAAGAAATAATGGGTGCGCGGCACCAGTTCATCGTGGGAAGCCACCGCTGGCAACGCGGGATTGTGCGCGGGTTGGCCGGGTGCATACGGATTGGGGACCGCCGCGCCACCGGCCGCGTGGTTCCATTCATTGATGGCGTGGATACGGCTGCGCACCATGCCGGGTGAAAAGGTGCCGTCTTCATAGTTCCAGCCATTGGCCGAACCATCGGCACTGGGAAGATCCCACTTGGGCAGATGGATGTGTTGACCAATGATGTCGGTGGGCGTCTTGACTTGGTAGTCATCGAGCTCGTACTCCTTGGGCACGAGATTGGTGTGCAGGTACCGCGCACAATCAAAGGTGTTCATGCGCAACACCATGGGCTCGGGCGCACGGGGCTTGATATCGGGCGAGGTGCGTGGCTTGAAGCTGGTGAGCAAGGTGGGATCCACGTCTTCCCAGAGAGTGAGAATGCGTTGCTGTGGGTAGTGGTCTCCCAGCTTGTTGAAAGTGACGTCCAACTGGATGTTGGCGCCCTTGTAGATGCGGGGCGTATCGCCATTGAAGGGGCTTTGACCCGTAACGTCCAGACCTGAAGAGCCGTAAAACATGCCTGGGCCTGCTGCCGTCAGACGCTTGCGCCGGTCATCGATGCAGGGGTCAAAAAACGGTGCACCTGGCGTGGGTTCTGCGCCATTGGTTTCGAAAGTGGCAGGCAATACCTGCCCCGTCGGGCAGCACGCGCTGGGTGCCATGCCCTGTCTGCGCATGAAACTTCATGGCGACCTGCTCAAGGTCGGTACCGTTCTCCGGAAAATAAACCGGCATCACGGCCTTCTCATGTTTGCTGGCATTGAGTCGGGTGAATGTGCCTTCGGCCACGCTGCCCGCTGAAAGGCCCGCCACCGTGTGGCGTGGTAAGCCACCATCAAAACCACCCACGCCAGGATCCATGTCCATCGGTGGTGTGGGCGGGCGCGATCCGACCGTGGTTTCCATGCCGGCCACCCAGAAGGGATAGCCAGGATTGCGGTCACGGTCAACCACCTTGGCGAGGGAGCCCACCGGGCGACCGTTGGTCACCGACTTGCGAGGGTTCTCGACCACCATTACCTCGGCGGGCATCAGTGCCAGGCCTTTGCCTGGCAACGGAACCAGTGCGGGAATGGGCGTCCCGCTGACCAGTTCGCCATCTGGCAAGGCGCGCGCACCCTTGGCAGGCTTGCCGTCCGCCAGCGCATACGGTTTCTCATGGAACCCATCTCGGGATTCGCTCACGGCCAGCCGCGTACCTTTTTCAAAGGTGTCGTGTATGCGCCAGAGGTACCACATACCTTGCGCAAAATGGGGGTAGAAGTGGCAGTGAAACACCGCATCCCCTGCGCTCTTGTTGCGATTGCCAGAACCACCGAAGGCAATCTCGTACGTATAACCTGACCCTGGTCCAATGGCCTGCGCATCGATGTAGTTGGAGTTGTCGTCGTTGGGGTTGAACAGCCACTGGTGGTTGTGCAAGTGGAATATGTGCTGTTCCTTGCCTGTGTGCAGGTTGCGAAACTTCACAAAGTCGCCCAGGTAACTGTGGTGCACATTGGCCGGATCGTGGGGGTAATAGCTGGTGTTGGCCTTGGGGCCCAGCAAAGGAATGCCCCCCTCCGAGCCACCACGCTTGTCGACGTATTCCTGAACATGCTCCTGCGTCAAACCAATCAGGTCCGGCGCCTTGACTTCACCGGGCACCAATTGCTCCAAGCCCAGGTTGGCTGGTACATCGACCAGACAGGGCCGGGTCGCCCACGGTGAAGGAAGACAGAAAAAACTCTTCGAATGCGCAGTCAACGCAATCGTGCATCGGACCAACGCCAAGCCGGTTGGCGATCACTTCGGAGCCGACACCTGCCGAGCCGTAGTTGATCATGAAAGCGTCACGCACGCCATGCAAGGTATGCCCAAGAACCGGGTGGTCAAATAGGCCGGGAAACGCTTGTGCTGCGGCATTTTCGTCGTGGTACACCGACACAAATTCGCGAAATGGCTCAAGCCGGTTGGGCAACGTGGGATTGCGCAGGCCCTGGCTCTCCAGCGGGTAGGTGTCTTTGGGAAAATGCCCATCTTTGAGCGAACCCACGATCACGCCATTGATGTCGCCATGCACGAGACGGCGTTCTGTGCCGACGACTTGCAGCATGTTGAGCACCGGTCTTCCGGCCTTGCCCTCTTCTATCCAAGGCGAAGTGGCCGGGTACCTGGCCTCGTAGTCGATAACGGGCTGGCCATCCACGGTGCAAGCGAGCTCCCGGGAATGAGGACAGGCCTTCACAGGCTGACCCACCAACACCGCATCACCCATTCGACGGGTGGCTAAGCGCATCTCCTCCTCCGTCACCTGGCCGCGGTAGAAGCGCGATTTTTTGGGTTGCACTGCTACCGCACCGAAAAGGCCAGTACCACTGCTGCCCGCGGTGCCCTCGCCACCAAAGGCTGCCCCTGGATTGGTCACCAGGAAGCTACCTTCCTTGGGCGCTGTGAACAGGTAGCTGCGGAATCCACCGGGTGCCACCATGCTATTCGCGTTGCTGCCCGCGAATGAGGCGTCGGAGCTGATGTCATTGGCAAGCTCCAGCCCATTGGGGTGAAAGCCAGCCACACGACTGGCGACCTGATCGTCGATGTCCATGTTTGCATCGCGCGAGCGATGGTCCATGGGATGCCCAGGTGGGAGCAATTCTGGCTCAGGCTTGTGTGCCTCGAACGGATTGGAAACTTTTCCCAACAAGTTGGTGAAGTTCACTCGCAAGCACTCACCAGCGGAAACCCGCAAAACCAGCGGCCGAGGACGCAGATCAGGACGCAGTGTGACTTTGCCCAACAAGCTCTTTCGCAACCGCGCGTTGAGTGTTGGCAAGGGCTTGACGATTTGCCCGGGCGACTCGCGCATGACCAGATCATGGGTCAGCGCATACATCTGCCAGTTGACGTTTTGAGCGCCCAGACGGTTGAACACCATGGGCATGTCTATGGCTGCCACGTCAGCAACCACCGTATTCGATGCACTGCACCTGACGGCCTGAGCGGAGACCATCGCAGGCCATATCAACGCAGCGAGCATGCCCATGGCAAACGAGCGGATCTGAATGGATCGGTTCATCGCGTCCTCCTTCTTTCACGGCCATGGCCGCCGTGAAGGCATCCCGATCAGCATCTCAATCGATGTGACAGATGCCAGTCTGAAACAGACAACTTGCTGAGTCAATCCACTGGAAGGGGGATCGAAAGCACTCGTCAGCCAGATTCAGACCATGCCATTCGGGGACGGGGGACGACCAATTTCCCAACCGAAAAAGGTTTGGAAGCATCAAGCAAACGCCAGCTGGATTCAGTTCCTCACCCCCGAGAAAGCAGACTGCGCCGAATAGAATTCACCCAGCAACCTGGCGTCCTATCGAGGTCAGTTTTCGTGTGTTCGAAGACTCCAAACAGAGGCAAAAAACTGGCTGAATCGCCACGCCGATTTCGGTCATATGCCATCATCAGCACATCCGTAAAAGCCGTTAGAAAAAGTAAGTCTCATGCAACTCGCCACCTGGAATGTCAACTCTCTCAACGTCCGCATGCCCCAAGTGCTCGATTGGCTCGCAGCCAATCCCGTGGACGTTCTGGCACTGCAAGAACTCAAAATCACCGACGACAAATTTCCCGCGCTCGAATTCGGCGAAGCGGGCTACCAGTCGCAATGGTTTGGGCAGAAAACCTACAACGGCGTGGCGCTGCTGAGCAAAAAGCCTGCAGCCGACGTGATCAAGAACATCCCTGGCTTTCCCGACGAACAGTCGCGCGTGCTGTGCGCCACCATCGATGGTGTGCGCGTCATCGGTGCCTACTTTCCCAATGGCCAGGCGCCCGACAGCGACAAGTTCGCCTACAAGATGCGCTGGTTGGATGCCATGCGCGAGTGGGTCAAAGCCGAGATGGCCGCACACCCGCAACTGGTGCTGATGGGCGACTACAACATCACCTTTGACGATGCCGATGTGTGGGACCCCGTGGGCCTGCACGAGTCCATCCATTGCACCACCGAAGAGCGCACCCATCTCAACGCCCTGATCGATCTGGGCCTGAGCGACGCCGTGCGGCTCTTTCCCCAGCCAGAGAAAAACTTCAGCTGGTGGGACTACCGGAACGGCGGCTTTCGCCGCAACCAGGGCATGCGCATCGATCACATCCTGATCACCGATGCGCTGAAAAACCGCGCCACGGCCTGCGCCGTCGACAAAGGGCCACGCAAAAACGAGCGCCCCAGCGACCACGCGCCAGTCGTGTTGACGCTGGATTAGGGCCTGTTAACACTATTTTTCCAAGATGCGTTGCAGATCAAAAAGGCCCTGCGCAAGGCGCAAAATGCAGCCGGGGTTTCCCCCCGGCCAGGCTTTGCAACGCCGCGCATGGCTTTTTTGGCTGCAACCCGAAGGGAAAGGGGTGGAAACAACGCCACTCGTCGTTGCGCTCCTAGGCCAGACACCCAGTCTGGCCGTCGTCCCGCGCCTCGATTGGCGTTGTTTCCACCCCTTTCGCACTTGGGAAAATAGTGTTAACCGGCCCTAGTCCCTGGCCTGCGCGGCCAGGCCCCGCAACCAGCGCGCCGTTTCGTGGCTCAGCACGCTGGCGCCGCGCACCAGTTGGTCAAAATGGCGCGTGAGGGTTTCAACATGTTCCTGCGTGTTGAACACAAAGTAAGAACTGCCCACGTAAATCACCGCGCGGCGCTGGCCGAACACGGTGATCGGCGCGCTGTAGTGCTGGCGCTGGTCGTACAGGTGCAAGCGCGTGCTCGGGTAGAGTTCTTCACACAAATCCGCCATGCGCTCGAGTTGCTCGTGCACTTGCTCAGACGTGAGCTCGCCCCAGATACCTGCGCGCTGCGCGAAGTCTTCAAGCCGCTGACGCGGCAAAGCAATTTCGGTGTCGCGTCCTGGCAAGCGGTTGATCGTGAGCCGCGCCTGGGTTTGGGCCAAGGCCTGCTGGGGTGACTTGCTGGCGTAATCGGCATATTCCAGTGTCATCACCGCTTCGGTCTTCATGAACTCCGGCAGTGAAGCCGGCACGTTGCGCACCTTCGCGTCAGCGGCTTCATTGAGCCATCGCTCGATGTTGGCATCGCTGTGACCAGGCTCCCGCTCGGCCACTTCCAGCGACTCCCGCAGTATTTCGCCAGGCGCACGTGTGGTGGTGGTCAACCCCAACAGCCAGTCGGCAGTGACCTTGAGCGCAGCCGCCAAATCGGCCACCACATGGCCTGACGGCAGGCGCACCTGTTGCTCGGACAGCAGCAGTGAAATGGTGGAGCGATCAACGCCGGCGCGCTCGGCCAGGCTGGAGCGGTTGAGCCATTGCGCCTGCATGGCCTCGTTCAGGCGCTGGCGAAACAGGCGAGCCCGATCGCTGCGGGTGGGGCGTATGGCTTCTTCTTGCATGGTGACTATTATCACCAAATGCGGGATTTTGGTTTGATTCGCAACATTGATTCACACCCGCAGCTTCAACACACTGCAGGCATGGAAAACAAGAAACGCACCTGGACCAAAGCCCTCACCTGGCAAGCCCTTGGTTTGCTCATGATGAGCACCGTGAACTACCTGTACCTGGGTGACCTCCACCAGGGCATCGGGCTGTCGCTGTTGCTGACGGTACAGGGCTTGCTGGCCTACGTGGTCCACGAACGGCTGTGGGCGAGGGTGCGCTGGGGAACGGGCAATGCAGCAACGCAGCAACGCGACGCCACCTGAGCGCGTTGTTCAGGCTTCGTCGAGCCCCAGCTCCTGGATCTTGCGGGTGATGGTGTTGCGACCAATTCCAAGTTTTTGAGCGGCCTCGATACGGCGCCCCTTGGTGTGGGCGAGCGCGGCCTCGATCATCTGACCCTCGAAACGGTGCGTCAGACTGTCCCACACATCGGTACGCCCGTCCGCCAGCATGGCGGCCGCTTCGGCGTACAAGTCGTGCTCCCAGCCCGCGGAGCCCGCGGCTGTCGGAGCGGCCTCTGCAGCGGGCTCTGCACCTGTTTCAGCAACCGCATCCATCAATGGCGGCGCTGTCGAAGTTGCCGGCGCAGCCAGAGCAACGGTTGCCACAGCATCCGCTTCTACCTTGGGTGCGGCCTGCAGCTTGGCCGAGCGCCCGGCCAACACTTCAGGCGGCAAGTCTTTCACCTCAACCACTTGCGATGGCGCCATCACCGTCAACCAATGGCAAAGGTTCTCCAGTTGGCGCACGTTGCCCGGAAAGTCAAACTCGCCCAACAAAGCGAGCGCTGGCTCGGTGATGCGTTTGGGGTCCACACCCAACTGCTTGGCACTTTGCTGCAGAAAGAACCGCGTGAGCATGGGCACATCTTCGCGACGCTCACGCAGCGCAGGCAGGCGCAGCCGGATCACGTTCAGGCGGTGGAACAAGTCCTCGCGGAAACCGCCTTCCTTGACGCGCTGCTCCAGGTTCTGGTGGGTCGCGGCGATCACGCGCACTTGGGCGCGCACCGCGCTGTGACCACCGACGCGGTAAAAATGGCCGTCCGACAGCACCCGCAACAAACGCGTTTGCAAATCGAATGGCATGTCGCCGATTTCATCAAGGAACAACGTGCCACCATCGGCCTGCTCAAAGCGCCCACGGCGCATGGCTTGCGCACCGGTGAAGGCGCCACGCTCATGGCCGAAGAGCTCGCTTTCCAGCAGGTCTTTGGGAATGGCCGCGGTATTGATCGCCACGAACGGGCCATTGGCGCGGGGTGAATGCTTGTGCAGCGCGCGGGCGACCAGTTCCTTGCCCGAACCCGATTCGCCGGTGATGAGCACCGTGACCTGACTCTGGCTCAAGCGCCCGATCGCTCGAAACACGTCTTGCATCGCAGGTGCCTGGCCCAGCATTTCGGGCGCGGCCACCATGCGCTCTTCGACCACCTCCTCGCGACGGCTTTCCTCCACTGCCCGGTTGATGAGCTCCACCGCCTTGGGCAAATCGAACGGCTTGGGCAGGTATTCAAACGCGCCGCCCTGGAAGGCCGACACGGCGCTGTCCAGATCAGAAAACGCGGTCATGATGATGACGGGCAGGCCCGGCAGCTTTTCTTTGACCTTCTCCAGCAAGTCCAGGCCTGAGCCACCCGGCATGCGGATGTCGCTCACCAATATCTGAGGTCCCTCGGCATCGGGGTCCTCGTTCAAGGCCTTGAGCACATCCTGTGGATTGGTGAAGCTGCGGGTGGGCAGGTTTTCGCGCTGCAGCGCTTTTTCCAGCACAAAGCGAATCGATTGGTCGTCGTCCACTATCCAGATGGGCTTCATGTGCACAGTTCCCTTTGCCAGCTTCATGGCCAGCGTGTGATCGGTTTCAAGGCAACGGAATCAAGAGTTTGAAGTCCGTCTGGCCAGGCGCGCTTTCGCACTCGATCAACCCGTGATGTTGCTGCACAAAGGTCTGAGCCAATGTGAGCCCCAAGCCAGAGCCGCCATCGCGCCCTGAAACCAGGGGGTAGAAGATGCGGTCCTTGATCGCGTCGGGCACGCCAGGCCCGTTATCGATCACATGCAATTCCAATGCCAACCGGTAGCGCTGTTTGCCAAATGTGACCTGGCGGCCCACGCGGGTGCGAAAAGTAATTTGCGCATCGCCTGTCGACACGCGCTCGCTGAGAGCCTGCGCAGCGTTGTGTGCGATGTTGAGCACCGCCTGGATCAGCTGCTCACGATCGCCTCGAAACTCGGGAATCGATGCGTCGTAATCGCGAACCACCTTCAGGCCCCTGGGAAACTCTGCCAGGATCAAAGACCGCACACGCTCGCACACCTCATGTATGTTCACATCGCCCACCACATGGGGACTGCGGTGTGGCGCCAGCAGGCGGTCCACCAGCAGTTGCAAGCGATCGGCTTCATGGATGATGACCTGGGTGTATTCGATCAAGGCTTTGGACTGCAGGTCCATTTGCAGCAACTGCGCCGCACCTCGAATGCCGCCCAAGGGATTCTTGATTTCATGGGCCAGGTTGCGAATGAGCTCCTTGTTGACCTGCGCCTGGTCCATCAAACGCTCTTCGCGATCTTGCCTTGCCTGCTGCTCCAGCGGCAGCAACTCCACGATCACCTCTTCTGCAGCGTCGGTCTGGGCCACCACCACATGCACGGGCACACCGTCGCTCCCAGGGCGTTTGAGCCAGGCGTCGTAACGCAAAGCGGCGAAATCGTTGTCGGCGATACCGCGCAAAGCGTTTTGCAACAGCATGGGTTCGGTAAAGAGCTCAGGAAAATTCGAACCGGTGATGCTGCGCCGGGAAATGCCCAACGCATCCTCCAGCGCCGAGTTGGCGAACACCACGGTCCCGTCAGGCGCCAAAACGGCCACCAGGGTGGCCAGAAGGTCCAGTGACTGGAATCGATGGGTCGTCGATTTGTTCGACGTGCGCGCGCTCTTAGCGGTCGCCTTGGGCGGACTGCTGCGAGAAGCGGAAGGTACGGAGGTTGAGGCTGGCTTGTTCAAGCCCGTTATTGTGCGGTATTCGACCCGCCGTTGGCTGGGCCCATGCGGTCCAATTCTCGGCTGATGCTGCTGACATCGCTCTCGGCACGCTCTTTCGCTGCTTTCAACTCTGCCACGCGATCCAGATAGCGTTGATGGTTGCGCCCCTCAATGCCCTCTTTCTCGGGTGCGCCGCCCGCATAAGCCTTTTCGGCTTGCGCCAGACGGTCCTGGGCCTTTTTCAGTTCGGCTTGCAAGATCGCACGGGCGTCGCTGTCGCGCGCGCGCTGGTCGGCCGTGTCGATACGCGAACCGCTGCTGCGCGCGCTGCTGCTGGAACTCGATTTCGGCGCACTCCTTGGGGCATCAGCAGCAGCCGGACGGGTACCTTCGATGATGGTGATGTTCCCACCCTCCATGGTCTTGCAGCCACGGCGTTTGGCCTCCGCCGCATCGTTGATGTATTCGTTGCCGCAGCGGTAGATCGTGCCTTGCGCGATCGCATGTTGAGCCGTGACAAGGCTCAAGCCCACGGGCAACAAGAATGGCGTGATCGACAGCAAAATGGATTTGGGGAACAACAACACAGTTTCTCCAGGCGCAATAGCGCGAGTTCATTCAATTTTTAGTATGACCGAAAAGCCTCAAGAAAGTGCCAACGCAAAGGCAGAGGGTTGTGAATTTGCCTCATTCAGGGCGAAAAAAAGGACGGCCTTGGCCGTCCTTTTCGTTTCGACACAGACCCGGGAATGCCGGGCCACGCATCACAGGCTGAAGTACATGTCGTATTCGACAGGTGCCACTTCCACGCGGGTGCGGTTCACTTCAACGGTCTTCAGGTCGATGTAGGCATCGAGCATGGAGTCGGTAAACACGCCACCCTTGGTCAGGAATGCACGGTCTTTGTCGAGGTTTTCCAGCGCCATGTCCAGGCTGTGGCACACGGTCGGGATCAACTTGTCTTCTTCCGGCGGCAGGTGGTACAGATCCTTGGTGGCGGCTTCGCCGGGGTGGATCTTGTTTTCAACGCCGTCCAGACCGGCCATCAACATGGCGGCAAAACCCAGGTAGGGGTTCATCATCGGATCTGGGAAGCGGGCTTCCACGCGACGGCCCTTGGGGTTCGCCACGTAAGGAATGCGGATCGAAGCCGAGCGGTTCTTGGCCGAGTAAGCCAGCTTGACCGGTGCCTCGAAGTGAGGCACCAGACGGCGATAGCTGTTCGTCGATGGGTTGGTGATGGCGTTCAGAGCACGTGCGTGCTTGATGATGCCGCCGATGTAGTACAGAGCGAAGTCGCTCAAACCGGCGTAGCCGTCGCCTGCAAACAGGTTCTTGCCGTCTTTCCAGACCGACTGGTGCACATGCATGCCGGAACCGTTGTCGCCAGCGTAAGGCTTGGGCATGAAGGTCGCGGTCTTGCCGTAGGCATTGGCGACGTTGTGCACAACGTATTTTTGCAGAATCGTCCAGTCGGCGCGCTGCACCAGGGTGCTGAAGCGGGTGCCGATTTCGTTCTGGCCAGCGCCAGCCACTTCGTGGTGGAACACTTCAACCGGAATGCCCAGCGACTCCAGCACCAGGGACATTTCAGCGCGCATGTCTTGCGTGCTGTCGACCGGAGGCACTGGGAAGTAGCCGCCCTTGAAGGTCGGACGGTGGCCGCGGTTGCCGCCTTCGAGCTTCACGCCGTTGTTCCAGGGCGCTTCGTACTCTTCGATTTCGTAGAAGGTGTGGCCAGGCGCGGTGCTGTAACGCACGCTGTCGAACAGGAAAAACTCGGGCTCCGGTCCGAAGAAGGCGGTATCGCCCAGACCAGAGGCCTTCAAATAGGCTTCTGCGCGCTTGGCAATGGAGCGCGGATCGCGGTCGTAAGACTTGCCATCGGTGGGCTCGATCACGTCACAGGTCAAGATCAGCGTGGTCTCTTCAAAGAAGGGATCGATGTTGGCCGTGTTTGGATCGGGAACCAACTGCATGTCGGAGGCTTCGATGCCTTTCCAACCAGCAATGGATGAGCCGTCAAAGGCGTGGCCCGAGCTGAATTTTTCTTCGTCAAAGTGAGACACAGGCACGGTGGTGTGCTGCTGTGCGCCACGGGTATCGGTAAAACGGAAATCAACGAACTTGACATCGTTGTCTTTCACCATTTGCATCACGTCTGCGACGGTCTTGGCCATCAAATACTCCTGTTCCTGAATGAGGGATTTCGAATTGCGACGCTGAGTGAGAAGCAGCTTTTGTGCCAGCACACAGTGCGGGGTTGCAGCGCAAAGAACACCGCCTTCACGACCACTTCTTGGATTATGGCGCAACTGTCCGGGCAAATCGGCCCTTCACGCCCGCCCGGAGATGCACCAAAAAAAGGCGCATCCAAGCAAATGCACCAACAAAGGGATTTGGTCTATCGCACCATTTCGGGGCCCAATTCCGCGCCCAGCGTGCGCAGACCGGCCTGCAATTGCTCGAACGCCAAGCCAACAGCTTCTGGTTCGCCTTTCACACCCAGCTCGATGTGTCGCCCATATTGCGGATGGTCGACGCTCGGCAAACTGAACACCTTCACCGCATGCTCGCGCTCAACCTGCTCCATCAGCGGCGTCAAGGTGGCTTCCATGGAACCCATGACCACCACCGATCGCTCCTGCCAGGTGTCGACACGGTGCAAATGCTTGTATTCAGTGTCGAGCAACGCTTCGATCATCGGCCAAGCCATCACGGGGAAACCTGGCACAAAGTGCACAGCACCGCCCTCTTTGCCCTCGCACGTGAAACCAGGGATTTTGTTGTAGGGGTTTTGAATGATGCGCGCACCCTTTGGGAACACGCCCATGTTGAAACGGTGCACGTTATCGGGCCGCTCGGCGTCAAATACTTCTCCCTTTTCCAGCGCCATGTCGCGCATGCGTTGCTCGATCAGCGCCCGAGCCTCCGGGTGAAGCGCCAATTCCTGGCCCCAGGCTGCGGCGGCACATTGGCGGGTATGGTCGTCCGGGGTCGCGCCGATGCCTCCACAGGAAAACACCACATCGCCCGACGCCAGCGCATCGCGCAGCGCAGCGGTGATTCGGGCACGGTCGTCGCCCACGCAGAGCGCCCAACTCAGGCTCAGCCCTCGGGCTTTCAGCATCTCGATGACTTTGGGCAGGTGCTTGTCGGCACGCCGGCCCGACAGGATTTCGTCGCCAATGATGATGAGCCCAAAAGCGGGTGCGGGAACGGCAGATGAAGTGCTGGTCATGCGTGGGGCGCCTTCGCAGAAGATTCAGGGTTGGTTGGCTCCGGCGTCGCATCGACCGCGGTCAGCCGGGGCAATGGCTCGGCGCCAGCTGGGCGAGGGTCGGCGTCAAGCACTTCCACCTCCGGCTCGCCGCGCATCGTGGCCAGCGCGGCCAGTGCGTAGTGCGAAAACCAGAGCGATGCAAAAGCGAACACCAGCGTGTAGATCCAGATCGCTGCGGGAACGAGCAATGGCGCCAATGGAATCGCCATCGCGCCAGAAGCCCACAGCAGACTGGGCGCAGCACCCATATAGCCCGAGACCACACCCATCATCAACAGACTGCCACGGTGCTTGCGCAACAAGGTCTTGCGCTCTTGCGCGCTGGCGTGGGCGGCCAGCACGTCGAAGGCAAAGACGCGGTAGGTCAGCCAGCCCCATATCAGCGGTGGCAACAGAAGCACCAATGGGGGAATGAGCCACAGTGGCATCGACACCAAAAGCGCCAACCCGGCCAGCAGGGTCGAGCCCAGCGACCAGAAAACACCTACCAGCAACGAACCACCGTGTTTCAGCTCCAACCGGGGAAAACGCCGCCGCCCCACCATGGTCACCATGGCAGGCGTCATGAAAATCGCGACCAGCAACAAACACAGCACCACAATGACGGGCGTGGCCAGCACCAGGACCAGCAACGGAGCGAACACTGCGGTGAAGCCGCCCAGCCCCGCTTCCTGCAGCCAGCCCAACACGGTCTGGATCAAGGCGTAGCTCTCCAGCCAGGCCGCCATGCCGGCCACAGCAGACTCCCAGAAGAAATAGGCCAGACCAAACGACAGCGCCACCATCAACACCAACGGCAGGAAAGACAGCGCGATCACCCGTGGGTGAAAACAATAGGCAGCGGCCCGCCAAAAAGAATCCAGCAACTGTTTCATGGCATGGAGAATACCGCCTTTCACCCCCCCAAACGGTCGCCTCGCCGCCAAGCCATACCGGTACGATGGGCGCCATGAACAGCATCAACCTTCGGGGCGTGAACTTGGAAACTGCCCACATTCCGGGGCCATCCGATCGGACCCCTCTGGTGTTCCTCCACGAGGGACTGGGCAGCGTCGGTATGTGGCAACAAAAAGGACGCCACTGGCCCACCGAACTTTGCGCCGCCACGGGCCGCGCAGGCTGGCTTTACTCACGCCGAGGCTATGGCCAATCCGATTCGATTGAAGACGTGCGCGGCCCTTCGCGCCGACACGGCGCCTGGCCCATTGGACGGCACACGCCCGACTACATGCACCAGGAGGCCTTGCGGGTGTTGCCCGAATGGTTGAGGGCCGTGGGCGTTCAGCGCCCGGTGCTGGTGGGTCACTCAGACGGTGCCACCATCGCCTTGCTTCACGCCAGCCAATGCCCGGTGAAAGCCTGCATTGCGATGGCGCCCCATGTGTTCGTGGAGAACAAAGCACTCACAGCCATCGAGCAAGCCAGAGTGGCTTACTGCGCGGAAGATGGTCTTTTCCGCCAACGGTTGGCGCGCTTTCACGCGGACCCCGACAACGCATTCTGGCAATGGAACGACGTCTGGCTGAGCGAGGCATTCAAAGCCTTTGACATCCAGGACGACTGCACAAGAATCGCAGCACCACTCCTGTGCGTGCAAGGCGTCGACGACGAATACGGGACACTTGAGCAGCTCGATGCGATTCAGAATGCAAACCCCGCTTGCACTCGCCTGGAACTGGCCCACTGCGGCCACAGCCCCCACCGCGATCAGCCCGAAAGCCTGACCACAGCCGTCGCTCAGTTTCTGGAATCGATTGACTGAATTGCGAACGGGCGATCGTTACAGACGGCCCCTGGCATGTAAAAACTTAAGTTTTACAAATATCCCCAAATGGAGGGATGCGATACCCCTAAAACTGCCTCACAATCCAGTCCGCGATACGCCTTTCTCGTGTTCAGAGCCACACGAACGGCAGCCATAAACGGGCTACACGCGTGGCCAAAGAGCGTGGCAAGTGGTTCAAAGCCCCCAGTTTTTAGTTCAATAGACCACAAAAAATGGGAAAAGGAAGCCCCTGAGGCCCTGCGGCTTGCTACAGCGGCCCCTTTGCCGTGCCATCAAACACGAAAGAAGTCACGAAAACGGGGCAATTGCGCAAAGCGAGCGCCACTTAAGCACCGACAATCTCCTTCTTGATACAAATTTTACAAATTCGCCTCGAGCGCATTGGATGATGAACTGGAACTCCCCTTGGCTGTTGGCCGCATTGGCGCCCGTGCTACTCGCACTCGGCGCCGCTGCGCATCGGCTGTGGACTGCCAGGGCTGAGAAAAACCGCCGGCGCATTCCGAAGCATTGGCCGCTGTCTACAAGAGCCATCGTCAACAGCGAAGAAGCACGGGTATGGCATTGGTTGAGCCGCGCGTTCTATGACCACCAGATCATGATCAAGCTGCCCGTCACACGCTTCACAGTGCCGCGCGACAGGGAAAAAGGCATGGTCTGGTACCGCCTTCTGAACGGCGTCTACTGCACCTTCACCATCTGCAAAGCCGATGGTCGCGTGATTGGGTGTCTGGATGTGCCAGGCAAAAATGCACTGCCACGATCCACCCGCCTGCTCAAACACTCGCTGCTTACCCAATGCGAACTCCCCTACTGGGTGGTGCGCTCCAGCAGCCTTCCCACCGTTTCAGAAATTCGCGCCGAGTTTTTGGGTGAGACACCAACGCCCCAGACACTGCGCGAGCGCGAAATGGAAGAGCGCGCGCTCATCGCCGCGCAATCGAACTTGCGGTCGGCCCTCAACCGTCAACGTGGCAACCGCTCCTCGGACTTCAGCCCTTTGTCCAAATGGCCTGCCAGCTCTACCGGCGAGTCCAGCATCGATGCCGCGGGCTCCCAATGGCAGGACAACTCGTTCCTGGTGCCACTGGACAGCCGAAAAGGCGACCTGCTCTGATGCTCTGAATTCATCAGGATCGGGCTCGCTTGAACAACGTCGAGCATCGGCCCGATCCCGCGAGAAGATGGCCTCACACACAAGCGCCCCTGCATCCATGGTGCTGCCCTGGGCCTGTTGACAAGAGACCCTCGGTTTTTGCCGGTTCAGATGCGCCCCTATGCCACGAAGGCTCCAGGCCTAATTTTTCGGAGCAGCAGGTACCTTGAGCGTCAACGCCTCGACCTCTTGCGCCGACAGCCAGCGCCACTGTCCCTCGGGCAAATCTTCACCCAAGGTCAGCCCACCGATGGCTGAACGGTGCAAGCGCTCTACCCGGTTCCCCACCGCCGCCACCATGCGTTTGACCTGGTGGTACTTGCCCTCGGTCAGTGTCAATCTCAAATGCCGCTCAGAAACCGCAGAGCAATCTTGGGCGCGTACCGGCTTGGGGTCATCGTCCAGCACCACGCCTTCCAGCAACCGCCGCACCTGATCAGCTGTCAACGGGTGCTTCACCTGGGCCTCGTATACCTTGGGCACATGGTGTTTGGGCGAGGTCATGCGATGGATGAACTTGCCGTCATCCGACATCAGCAGCAAACCCGTCGTGTCCTGGTCCAGCCTGCCCACCGCCTGCACCCCCGCCGCCGCACCGCCACCGCGCTCGCGCAGAGGACCAGGCAGCAAGGTGTAAACGCTGGGGTAGGTGCTAGGTTTCTGAGAACATTCATAACCTGCAGGCTTGTTCAGCAACACATAGGCCAGTTTCTGAAAAACCCAACGCTGACCTTGCACCCAGTACACGAAACCGGCAGTTTCAAACCCCTCCAAGGGATCATCACAGGGCGTACGCTCCTCGCCAACCTGTACCCACCCTTGCTGAACCAGCCCCGTGCAAACACGCCGCGTGCCAAAGCCCTGCGAAAAAAGAATGTCCTGCAAAGCCAACATAGCGAATAGTGATGTGGTTGGGGTGAGAGGTCACGGCCGACAGACAGTCGACGCAGCACACCATCGGAAGCCAGCGGTCGAGCCGCCGCGAACCCTCAGGCGGAACCTGATTTTAGAGGCGCCCGCAGCAGACGCTCTCGAAGGTCAGAAATCCAACACGAAGCAGCAAAGGCTGCCCGGCATCAGGCCATGGTGTTCACTTGCGTCCCCACAGAACCACTGCTGGCCAGTGGCAGGTTGCCCGCCACGCCGTTCAACAGCGCCTGAGAGGCAGAAGCCTGCATGTCCATGGCCTTCTTCAAAACCGAAATCTGCACACTCTGCGTGGTCTGGCTATTTTTCGTTTGAACCACACGGTCAACGAGCAATGCGGGAGAGACATCCATAACGAATCCTTTACGAGTACTTCTTTGCTATCGGCCATCCCGCCAGCAACTTGAACACCGCCTCTTGCGGGCCCACCATCAGCAATCGAAATCCACACAGAATCGCCCAAGAAAAAGGCCGCTAGGTGGTTATTCCTAGCGGCCTTTGTCACAGGGTATGGTGGAGCTGGGGTCTACTGAATGAACGCCTGAAACCCTTATAAACACTCACTTCTTCAAACTAGGAAAACGGTTTGTTCCCCGCTTTGTTCCCCACAAATGAAAACCATAGGCACCGAACCGACTAGGCTTGACTTCACCTTGCGGCTTGCTCCCCGCTACCGGAATGTGCCAGTCACGCCATCCCGCGTGATTGACAGTACGTCGCTGGCTTTGTGTATGTACCTGTCCCATTCATCGCCACGCACTGAGGGTTTCTCGATGAGTTGTAAGGACTGGAGATACACCCCGTGATCGCGATGCTTCCACTTTCCTGCGTTCCGATGATCGCCAAATTGCAGATGCAACGGGTGCCGTCTACCGTGTAGGCGTTCAAATAGTTGTTTGTTCCGAACGTCGCTCCCGTTAGCTCCAATGGAGTACCAGACCCGTCTCGCGTCCAAAGGCTAAAAAGGTCTTTGTCCGAACCACCACCACCGCCGCAAGCACCAAGGGAAAGCAACCCTACCACCGCCAAGACTCTCAAAGCTCCTTTCATGAGCTACTCTCCATAAGTTGAAATTGACTGCCCACCACGATTGATGGCTCGGTTTCAATATAGGTTCGGTTTCGTAACAAAACGCGTCTCTGCGGCGACTTCATCCCCCATTGGGGGGATACCCTAGGCACTCCATTTGAAAAGGCCGCCAAAGGGTAGGTTTATTTCCGCATGAGAAACAGAGCGGTTTCCGGCTTCCAACAGCCCCCCAGACTTTTGCCCCGCACCCTCCAACCCCACGCACTAAAACCGCAAGCCCACCAGCCTTGCGGCATAGGCACCCAGCGCAGCTTCTCGCAGTTCCTCACAGGCCAGCACCGCCGCGAACAGCTTGTCATAGGTGCGCCGCCTCATGCCCTTGGGTCGCCGCCAGTTCGGCCCCAGACGGGCTTCCAGCTTCGATTGCTTGCGCCATGCCCTGTCCATGCGCATCTTCAGACTGCGAAGCGTAGGCAACCCGGCTGGCAACCTCTGCAACCAAACCGCCCCCAGCGCAGGTACAGCACCAAGGCGCGATCGCCGCAGCACTGGGCACCGGAACCATTGCCGTTCACCACCAAAGGCGCAAGGGGTAGCGCACAGCCCCACGAGCTGCGAAACCGTTTGGGACTGCCCACCGCTTGAATGCGTGTAGCTCAGGGTCACGCCCTGCCCGTCTGCCACGTTGACGCTGATCGAGCCCGCTGGATCGCCGCCCCGATTCCATGCCCATGAAAACCAGCCGGTTGCCCTTCATGAGCCCGCGTCGCTTCCACAGCCTCAAGTCGACTCGCTGCACCTGATCCGCCCTCACCCTGCGTGGTGGGCCTGCCAGCGCCGATAGCGCGATCCACCCCGGCTCACAGGGCTTGCTCCTCTGAATGCGAAATCAATTGGCTAAGTGGCGCTTTTCGGGTGCCCTGAAGTTGGCCCGAGCTTGATCTGCGCTTGGCCCTGCCGACAGGTTGATAGCGGTGGAGAGATGAAACAGAGAATGGCTTCTCTATAAAGGTGTCCACCTGTGAAACCATGGGAGCGGGCCAAAACAGCCCCACAAGTCCAACTGTGAAACGTGCAAAGGGCTTGGACGTGGCCCCATGGTTTCAGCCGTGGACTTGTAGGGGCTTTATGGTTTCAGCCATGGACGTCACCTTGCGTTTTCTCAGCAAGCAAAGCCTCCGCCGTTGGGCAATGTCCAGTCCCGCTTGGCCGGGATGTTGGGCATCACCAAAGGCGTGTTGGCCCGGTAGGCTTTCGCCTTGAAACAGGCCAGCGCTTCCGGGTCGAACTTGGGCGACACGTCCAAGGGAAACCACGTCAACGCCAACAGCTCACAGGTCGAGGGCATGTGACCTATGCGGGTGACGTAGACAAACCCGGCCTTGATCAGTTCCGCCTTGCAACGCCACAAGCGTCGACGCGTGAACGCCAGCCCCGCTTGCTCACCATCGACCACGCCACCGTCAAATTGCCGTTGTTGTCGCCCTTGTATTGGCTCGCCAGCTCCAGCAACAGCTTGCAGGCGTGGGGGCTCAAAGCGGTGAACGCTGGGGATTCAAACACACTGCGCTTGATCCCCACAAACGGCTCATCGTATTTCGTGCCCTTGAACCTGGCCCTATGCCCCGCCATCGCCAGCCCCCAGCAAGCCGCCAAGGTAAGCCCGCGCCGCCTCAAGGTCTGCCAGTGGCTTTGCGCCATGGCTCCAATGCATCGCGTAGTACAGCGCCTGCCCGTCGATTGGGGAATCGGCCTTGATCAGCCCCACCCCCAGCAAAGCGAATTGCGCGGCCAAGGTCGCAAAGTCTTTGAACGACCGTTGCCCGGTCGCCGTGTCCAGATCGTTTATCGGGTTCATGCGCTGACCCTCCAAACACGTACATGCCCACCCGCGTGTTTGGCCCGCAAACGCGTTACTGTTCCCGATAATTCGCTTCAGACTTGCGTCGCAATTCGGTGCCCGCGCTTTCTCAATTGCATGCACCTCGCGCCGGGCCAGCCTCACAGCGCGCTCCCCAATAGCGCACCGGCTTCGTGAAAAGCCCCGCTTTGATCGCGTTGTAAATGCTCGCATGTGAACGGTCGCCCCGTTTCAGCCTTGACGGCTGGCATTGCCTCAGGATTGACATAAATTACTCCAACACCGTCGATTGACAGTTCGGTGGCGCAAGCATGGCAATAGCTGACGACAAAGACAAACACCTATCAACGATTGATCTTTGTCTATCGTCGAAACTGCGCGTGACAAATCGACGATTTATTACTTTTTTGAATCTCCTTTCCAGAGTTTTCCAGGAAACTCTTCGATCAAAAAATTGCGAATAGCTTCCGGGCGACTTCCCAACTACTTTTGAAATTACAGCCCGCCGCTTCGTCTTTCGAGTACTCCATATACTTCGGCGCTTCAGATCGGAGCCGTTCACGAGATAGATCCCCGATTTCTTTACGCCTATTAACACGCCTTGCTGACTCTATTTCCGATTTCAGCCTTGCACGCTCTTCAATGGCACCCTGATGATAAGCTTTGCTGCAAAAATATTGCTCTGTCTTTCTAGCCCATCTCGAAATACGATACCCCCAAGTCTTGACCTAATATCATCACCCTCGGCCATCATCACGCATCATAGCATTCATACACGTTCAAATTGAATATCGATAGTCAGCATCAACACTCTCCAAAACAACCATCTCATCAACGAGGCAGGCCGATATTTCTGCAGACCCTACTCGGGCGAAAATTTTCGAAATTTTCCTTCACTTGACCAGTATCAACATCTTGAAAACGGGATCCTCTGCCGCGTCGATGCATTTCGGAATTCCACATCTTGCATTTTCAAAGCTCCCATCTCATACCGAATCCCATCTTTGAATCATCGCAAAATTGACTTTATCCATAAACCTACTTCACAAGCGACAATCTATCCAGGTAGTCCGCCCATCGCTGCATCATGGCCGCCCGCTGTTTGAGGTACTGCGTCCGGTTGTAGGCCCGCCCGTTGGCGTCTTTCACCGAGTGCGCCAGTTGGGCTTCGATCACCAGCGGGTCACACTCCAGCCGCTCGGCCAGCATGGTGCGCGCCGTCGCCCGGAAGCCGTGCCAGGTTTGAATCTCTGGCGTGTAGCCCATGCGTGATCAAGCGCCATGCGCACCGAGTTTTCCGACATGGGCCGGTCGTGGCTGCGCTCACCGGGGAACACCTTGACGCCGTGGCCCGGTGTAGCCATGCAAGCCCCGCAAAATCTCCACCGCCTGCCGTGGCAGCGGCACCAGGTGCGGGTCGCCGTTTTCCTTGCCGTCCTTGCTGCGCTTCATGCGCGCCGCCGGAATCGTCCAGAGCGCCGCCGTCCAGGTCAATCTCGGCCCATTCGGCCCCGCGCAGTTCGCCGGGTCGCTGGAACAGCATGGGAGCCAGTTGCAGCGCCGCGCGCACGATAGGCCCGCCCTTGTAAGCCCGGATCGCCCGGATCAGCTCCCCCAGCTTCGCCGGGTCGGTGATCGCCGCAAAGTGAGTGCCCCGGTAGGGTGACAGCGCGCCTTTCAGGTCTGCCGTGATGTCGCGCCCTACCCGGCCCGTGGCCACGCCATAGCGCCACACCTGCCGCGCCAGCATCAAGCCCCGGTCTGCCGTCTCCACCGCGCCGCGTTCCTCCACCTTGCGAAGCGTCGCCAGCAGCTCCACCGGCTCGATCTCGGCCAGCCGCCGTCCCCGATCCATGGGAACAGGTCGCGCTCTAGCTGCCGCTTGGATCGCTCGGCATGGGCTTCGCTCCATTGGGCTGCTTGCTTGTCGAACCACTCCAAGGCCACCACCTTGAAGGTGTCGCCCGCCGGGTTGGTCGCCTTGAGCTTTTCCAGCTTGCGGGCCTGCACCGGGTCAACGCCTCGGACTTTTGGAGCTTTGCCGCGTCACGCGCCCTGCGGGCCGCTTTCAGGCTCACCGCCGGGTAGCTGCCCAAGGCCAGCTGCGTTTCACTGGCCCCCTTGCGGTACTTCCAGAAACCAGCGTTTTGAGCCCGCTGGGGCTGACCTCCAGGTACAGCCCGCCGGAATCGGTCAAGCGCACCCGCTTCTTTTCAGGTGGGCAGGTGGCGTTTTTGCAATCGGGCATCGGTCAGCATGGGCGGCGCCTCGGGTGCGAAGCTGTTCCCCACGCTCAGATCGTGGGGGTACGTGCCCCACAAACTGCCGATGTTCCCCACAAAATGTGGGGTAACAGCTTTGTTCCCCCATTGTTCCCCCACTCGCGCTAGCTGTCAATGTACGTCCTTGTACGCTCATTGCACGGTAAGCCGTTGATTTTCCAAAGAAAAAGGCCGCTAGGTGTATGTTCCTAGCGGCCTTTGTCACAGGGTATGGTGGAGCTGGGGGGATTTGAACCCCCGTCCGCAAGCCTTCTTCGTACAGTTCTACATGTGTAGTCGTCTGATTTGAGTCTCACTTCCCAAGCCGCGCAGCGACACGCTGCAAGGGAAGCCAGCAACCTTGAATCTCACCGCGCGCCAAGTTACCCGACGCGCGACCAGCCTATTAAATTATCTTTGCAGCCTGGACTCTAGCGGCTTGCGCCATTCGAACCCTTGCCCAGCCCATAGGCCTGCTGTTGCAAAGCTCACCGGCAATTAAGCGGCGAGTGCGAAACGTTCGTCGTTTGCAGTTAGTTTTTTTTCTGCGGTTTTACGAGGTAACAGAACCTCGACATGCCCTGCCACGCGTCCGAACCCACGTCGAAACCAGTGCAGCCCCTGAATCCTTAGTTTAAGGCAGTTCCAGCAAATTCAAGAGCGCAAGGGGTGAAATAACTTCAGCATCTGCCTCCCAGGCCGCGACATCAGCTCCAGCGCCAAGGTAGCCATAGGACGCAGCCACGGTGCGCATGCCTGCCGCCTGTCCGGCCTGGATGTCCCGCAGGTCGTCGCCCACATACACACAATGCTCAGGTGCAAGCCCCATGCGCCGCGCGGCTTCCAGCAATGGCGCCGGATGCGGTTTGGCATGGGGCGTGGTGTCACCACTCACGATGGCCGAGGCGCTGCTGAACAGGGGAATCGCCGCGGTCAGTGGCAACGAAAAACGCTCGGCCTTGTTGGTCACAACACCCCAGGGCAACTTCGCCGCCAACAACCGGTCGACCATGGCTTGAACGCCCGCAAAGACGATGGTGCGCTGGGTAAGGCTCGCCTCATATGCCTGGAAAAACGCCTGCTTGCGCAGTTCAAAGTCCGCGTCTTCAGGGCCGATGCCAAAAGCCACCTTGAGCATCCCGCGCGCGCCAGATCCTGCATGTGCGCGGTAAGCGCTCAGAGGCAGTGATGGCAAGCCACTGCGCACGCGCAGGATGTCAGCAGCAGCGGCCAGATCTGGAGCGCTGTCGACAAGGGTGCCGTCAAGATCGAACAAAACAGCGCGCACGCCGACGAAACGCTTGGCGCCTGTCGCCATCAGGTTCTCCGGGTTGCGAAGAGGTAATTGACCCGCGTGTTCGCGCTCAACCAGTAGCGCTTGGTCAAAGGGTTGTATTCCATGCCCTTGGTGTGCAACAGCTCCAGTTCGGCATCACGGCAATACGAAGCCAGCTCGCTGGGTCGAATCATCTTGGCGTATTCGTGCGTACCCTTGGGCAGCAAGTTGAGCATGTACTCTGCGCCTACGATGGCGAACAGGAAGGACTGCGCATTCCGGTTAAGCGTTGAGAAAAACACCCAGCCACCGGGCTTGACGAGGGTTGAACAGGCTCGCACCACCGAGGATGGATCGGGCACATGCTCCAGCATTTCCATGCAGGTCACCACGTCATAGGTCCCAGGCTGTTCAGCGGCCAAACCTTCGGCGCTGATCTCGCGGTAACTCACGCCTTCGGTCGAAGCTTCGAGCGCATGCAATTGCGCCACTTTCAGCGCCTTGGTCGAAAGATCAATCCCCGTGACCTCCGCACCTTTGCGGGCCATTGAGTCGGCCAGAATGCCGCCGCCGCAACCCACGTCGAGCACCTTCAGGCCAGTCAATGGCACCAAGCCTTCGATCCATGCCAGACGCAGTGGGTTGATCTGATGCAACGGGCGGAATTCACTCTCAGGGTCCCACCAGCGATGGGCGAGCTCTGAAAATTTGGCTATTTCAGCAGGATCGGAATTGACAGGAGGGTTGGAATTCATTGTCGAATTTTCCCATGCATTCATGGCGCAATGCCATGCTGGGGGGCAAAAGCCTCTCTTACTTTGGGCACATCGCCGCGCGCCATAGAGGGGCTGACCGCTCCGTCATTGACACAATGAAAAAGCCCCTGCGTTTTCACGCAGGGGCTTTTGAAATCAACGCGAGGTTGAAGTTTACTTGCGGGTACCCACAACTTCCACTTCAACGCGACGGTTCTTGGCGCGACCTTCGCGGGTTGCGTTGTCGGCCACTGGCTGGGTCAAACCCTTGCCTTCGGTGTACACGCGGTTGCTTTCGATACCCTTGCTCACCAAAAAGGCCTTCACAGCCTCTGCACGGCGAACCGACAGAGCCTGGTTGTAGCCGGCAGAGCCGACGGAGTCGGTGTGGCCCACTGCAATCACGACTTCCAGATTGACGCCACCCACTTTGTCGGCCAGATCGGCCAACTTGGCTTTGCCTTCGGGCTTGAGCACAGCCTTGTCAAAGTCGAAGAACGCATCGGCTGCGTAGGTCACTTTGGCAGGTGCAGCTGCGGCTGGTGCTGCGGGCGCAGCTGCAGGAGCTGGGGCTGGTGCAGGAGCTGGGGCAGCGGCTGGCGCTGGTGCGGGAGCTGGAGCAGCTGGGACGATTGCGCCATCACAGCCTTCAGCAGCCGTTGCAGGCGTCCATGCAGCATCACGCCAGCACAGCGAGCCGTCACCATTCTTCCACTGCAGGTCACTTGAACCATTGACCCAGTTGTCGTTGGCCGCTGAGCCAGGCGCAGCCAAAGCTGCCGTAGCCAAGGTGGCGGACGCAAACAAAATTGCCACTTTGTTCAGATTTTTCATGGATTTCCTCTTGGTGTAAGCCGAATATCGGCTGGTTCTCAACATTGACGCTTGAAGTGACCACCACTAGAAACGCTGAATTAATTGTGCCACAAGCCCACTGTTCGGCACTTAACCAAGCCTGAAGGTAATGGCGCATTGGCCTGTAGTGCCCTCCCCGTTGCGCTGCGGCAACACGCGGAGCACAAATAGCCTTTTGAAATGACCGCCTAAAATAAGCGGTTGCTCTCAGGCTTTTGCCGCTAACCAGATTCCCGCCCATGACACAGTTCGCCAAAGAAACCCTGCCCATCAGCCTGGAAGAGGAGATGCGCCGCAGCTACCTCGACTACGCCATGAGCGTGATCGTGGGAAGGGCCCTGCCCGATGCCCGCGATGGTTTGAAGCCTGTTCACCGGCGCGTGCTGTTTGCCATGCACGAGCTCAACAACGACTGGAACCGCCCTTACAAGAAGTCAGCCCGTATCGTGGGCGATGTGATCGGTAAGTACCACCCGCACGGCGACAGCGCGGTTTACGACACCATCGTTCGCATGGCGCAAGACTTCTCCCTGCGCCACATGCTGGTGGATGGACAGGGCAACTTCGGTTCGGTTGATGGCGACAACGCCGCGGCCATGCGTTACACCGAAATCCGCATGTCCAAGATCGCCCACGAACTGCTGGCCGATCTTGACAAAGAAACGGTGAACTTCGGCCCCAACTACGACGGCTCGGAAAAAGAGCCGCTGGTGATGCCCGCGCGCTTCCCCAATTTGCTGGTCAACGGCTCGGGCGGCATTGCGGTGGGCATGGCGACCAACATTCCCCCGCACAACCTGAACGAGGCCATCGACGCCTGTCTGCACCTGCTGAAGAACCCGGAAGCCTCGATCGACGAACTGATGGAAATCATGCCGGCGCCCGACTTCCCAACCGCCGGCATCATTTACGGCATGAACGGCGTGCGAGACGGCTATCGCACCGGTCGCGGCCGCGTGGTGATGCGCGCCAAGTGCCACTTTGAAGACATCGACAAGGGGCAGCGCCAGTCCATCATCGTCGACGAACTGCCCTACCAGGTCAACAAGAAGACGCTGCAAGAGCGCATTGCCGAGCTGGTGCACGAGAAGAAGATCGAGGGCATCAGCCACATCCAGGACGAGTCCGACAAATCGGGCATGCGCCTGGTGATCGAGCTCAAGCGCGGTGAAGTGCCCGAGGTGATTCTCAACAACCTCTACAAACAAACCCAGCTGCAAGACACCTTCGGCATCAACATGGTGGCCCTGATCGACGGCCAGCCCAAGTTGTGCAACCTGAAAGACCTGATCCAGGTCTTCCTGGAGCACCGACGCGAAGTCGTCACCCGCCGCACGGTGTTCAACCTGCGCAAGGCCCGCGAGCGCGGCCATGTGCTGGAAGGCCTGGCAGTGGCCCTGGCCAACATCGATGACTTCATCAAGATCATCCGCGAGTCGCCCACGCCGCCAGTGGCCAAAGCCGAGCTGATGACGCGCAGCTGGGACAGCGCACTGGTGCGCGAAATGCTCACCCGCGCCAAGGCCGATGGTGGCACCATCAACGCCGACGACTACCGTCCGGACGGATTGCAGCGCGAATTCGGCATGGGCAGTGATGGCCTGTACCGCCTCTCCGAGACCCAGGCGCAGGAAATTCTGCAGATGCGTCTGCAGCGCCTGACCGGCCTGGAGCAAGACAAGATCGTGGCCGAATACAAGGAAGTCATGAGCGTGATCGACGATCTGCTCGACATCCTGGCCAAGCCCGAGCGCGTGTCCACCATCATTGGCGAAGAACTCGTTGAAGTGCGCACCGAATTCGGTCAGACCAAGCTCGGCGCACGCCGCAGCGAAATCGAACACAGCGCCCAGGACCTCTCCACCGAAGACCTGATCACGCCCACCGACATGGTGGTCACGCTCAGCCACAGCGGCTACATCAAAAGCCAGCCCCTCTCCGAATACCGCTCGCAAAAGCGCGGCGGGCGCGGCAAGCAGGCCACGGCCACCAAAGAAGACGACTGGATCGACCAGCTCTTCATCGCCAACACGCACGATTACATCCTGTGCTTCTCCAACCGCGGCCGCCTGTATTGGCTCAAGGTCTGGGAAGTGCCAGCGGGTTCACGCGGTTCACGCGGTCGCCCCATCGTCAACATGTTCCCGCTGGAAGAAGGCGAGAAGATCAACGTCGTACTGGCCCTGACCGGCGAGGCGCGCAAGTTCCCTGAAGACCAATACGTGTTCATGGCCACCTCGCATGGGCACCGTGAAGAAGACACCACTCTCCGACTTCAGCAACCCCCGCAAGGCCGGCATCATTGCCGTGGGCCTGGACGAAGGCGATTTCCTGATCGGTGCCGCGCTGACCGATGGCAAGCACGATGTGATGCTGTTCAGCGACGGCGGCAAAGCGGTGCGTTTCGACGAAAACGATGTGCGCCCCATGGGCCGCAATGCGCGCGGCGTGCGCGGCATGGCCATCGACGACACGCAAAGCGTGATCGCCATGCTGGTGGCCGAAGACGAAGAGCAAAGCGTGCTCACCGCGACCATCAACGGCTACGGCAAGCGCACGCCGATCAGCGAATACACCCGCCATGGCCGCGGCACCAAGGGCATGATCGCCATCCAGCAAAGCGAGCGCAACGGCAAGGTCGTCGCGGCCACGCTGGCGCACAGCGAAGACGAGATCATGCTGATCACCGACACCGGCGTGCTGGTGCGCACCCGCGTGAGCGAGATCCGCGAAATGGGCCGCGCCACCCAGGGCGTGACCCTGATCGCACTCGATGATGGCTCCGAGCTCTCCGGCCTGCAACGCATCGTCGAAAACGACGCCAACATTGACGCCAGCCAGCCCGAGGCGGACGATGGTGCCGACGCCGACGTCCCCCCAGCGGATGGCGAAGGCAATGAGGGCAACAACGGCGCGGATGCCGAATGACGCGGCCATTTAACTTCTCCGCAGGTCCTGCTGCAATGCCGGAATCGGTGTTGCAGCTGGCCGCCGTTGAAATGCTCGACTGGCAAGGCAGCGGCATGAGCGTGATGGAGATGAGCCACCGTGGCAAAGCCTTCATGTCGATTTGCGAAGCGGCAGAGCGCGATCTGCGCGAATTGCTGGACGTGCCCAGCCACTTCCGCATTCTGTTCATGCAAGGCGGCGGTCTGGCAGAAAACGCCATCGTGCCGCTCAATCTGTCGCGCGGCGGTGCCGTGGATTTTGTGGTCACTGGCAGCTGGAGCCAGAAATCGGCCAAAGAAGCCAAGAAATACGCCAAGCGCTCGACATCGCGGCCAGCAACGAAGCCGATGGCCACACCTCCTTGCCCTCTCCCGCCAGCTGGCAGCTCAGCGAAGACGCACAGTACGTGCACATCTGCAGCAACGAAACCATCCACGGCGTGGAGTTTCACGAGCTGCCCGACCTGAAAGCACTGGGCTGCGACGCGCCTTTGGTGATCGACTTCTCCTCCCATGTGGCTTCGCGTCCGGTGGACTGGTCGCGCGTGGGGCTGGCTTTTGGCGGTGCCCAGAAGAACCTCGGTCCAGCCGGCCTGACCCTGGTCGTCGTGCGCGAAGACCTGCTGGGCCATGCGCTGGCGGCCTGCCCCAGCGCTTTCGACTACAAAACCGTGGCCGACAACGGCTCGATGTACAACACACCGCCGACCTACTCCATCTACATGGCTGGCCTGACCTTCCAATGGCTCAAACGCCAGACCGAAGGCACGTTGTCCGGCGTGGCCGCCATCGAACACCGCAACAAGGCCAAGGCCGAAATGCTTTACGGCTTCATCGATGGCTCGCAGCTGTACCAAAACAAGGTGGCCAAAGACTGCCGATCGCGCATGAATGTGCCGTTTTTCCTGCGCGACGAGACGCGCAACGAAGCCTTTCTCGCAGGCGCGCAAACCGCTGGTCTGCTTGCAACTGAAAGGCCACAAGTCGGTCGGTGGCATGCGCGCCAGCATCTACAACGCCATGCCCGTCGAAGGTGTGCAAGCGCTGGTGGACTACATGCGCGAATTCGAAAAAACGCAGGCCTGAACCCATGACATCCCAACCGACCCAATCCGAAGCGCTGGCAGGCTTGCGCATGCAAATCGACTCGCTGGACCAGCAGCTTCTCTCACTTTTGAACCAGCGCGCGCTGGTTGCCGAGCAAGTGGGCGAAATCAAACGCGCAGAAGGCTCACCGTTTTTCCGGCCCGACCGCGTGGCCCAGGTGATCGAAAAGATCCAGTCGAGCAACAAAGGACCGCTGCTCAATCAGCATGTGGCTTCTATCTGGCGCGAAATCATGTCGGCATGCCTGGCACTCGAAGCACCGCAACGCGTGGCCGTGCTCGGTCCGGCAGGCACTTTCTGCGAGCAGGCTGCCGTGGAGTTTTTCGGTGGTGCAGCCAACCTGATCTATTGCGCCAACTTCGACGAGGTGTTCCACGCCACGGCCGCTGGCACCGCGCAATACGGCGTGGTCGGCATGGAGAACTCCACCGAGGGCGTGGTGGCGCGTTCGCTCGATCTGTTCCTGCGCTCCCCAGTGCATGTGGTGGGTGAAGTCAGCTTGCTGATCCGCCACAACCTGCTGCGACAAGTGAATTCGCTTGAAGATGTTGAAGTGGTAATGGCACATCCGCAAGCGCTTGCCCAATGCCAGAACTGGCTCACGCAGCACTTGCCCAACGCAGAGCGCCGGGCTGTTTCAAGCAATGCCGAAGGCGCCCGCCTGGCCGCCACCAACCCTGCATGGGCTGCCTTGGCCAGCGAGCGGGCGGCAGGGCAATTTGCGCTGCACATTGTTTCCCACGCCGTGCAGGACGAAGCCTACAACCGCACCCGATTTGCCGTGATCGCCCTGCCGCAGACCATGGCCACGCCACCAGCCTCGGGCAACGACTGCACCAGTCTGGTGGTCTCGGTGCCGAACCGACCTGGCGCAGTGCATGATTTGCTCGTGCCACTGAAGAACAATGGCGTGTCCATGACGCGCTTTGAATCTCGCCCGGCCAAATCCGGCCAATGGGAATACTATTTCTACATCGATTTGAGCGGCCACCCCAGCCAACCCCATGTGGCCGCCGCCCTCAAAGAATTGCAAGGGCTCTGCGCTTTCTACAAGGTGCTCGGCGCCTACCCTGTGAACGAATGAGCGTGAATGCCGTGAACACACCCCTTTGGAAGAATGCCCATGTTTGAGCAACTCGGCCTGATCGGCTGCGGCCTTATGGGCGGCTCATTTGCCTTGGCGCTCAAGCGGGCCGGTTTGGTCAAGCGCGTGGTGGGCTACAGCAAATCACCCTCGACCACCGAACGCGCCCGCCAGATGGGTGTGATCGACGTTGAGGCTCCGTCGGCGTTGCTGGCCGTCTCAGGTGCCGATCTGGTGCTGCTGGCCGTACCTGTTTCGGCCACCGAATCCACCTTCAAAGCCATCCGCCACCTGATCACGAAAAACACCCTGGTGATGGACGTGGGCTCCACCAAGCGCGACGTGGTCGACACCGCTCGCCGTGTGCTCAAGGATCAGGTGGGAATTTTTGTACCCGCCCACCCCATTGCCGGGAAAGAGCTCTCTGGCGTGGAACATGCCGATGTGGATTTGTATACGGGGCGACAGGTCATCCTGACGCCCATTGAGCGCACCATGACCGTCCAGCTTGAGAAGGCTCAGAAGCTCTGGACGGCATTGGATTGCGAGGTCAAGCTGATGTCGCCAGAGGCCCACGATGCGGCCTTTGCAGCGGTCAGCCACCTGCCACACATGATCTCATTCGCGCTGATGAATGCCATCAAGGGTCAGGAGCAGGCGGAAGACTTTCTCGCGCTGGCCGGCCCCGGCTTTCGCGACTTTTCACGCATTGCCGCCAGCGATCCGCAAATGTGGCGCGATGTGCTCATGTCCAACCGTGAAGAGATGATGGCTCAATCGAAGCAATTCCAGCGCGCGCTTCACGCGCTGGAACTCGCCTTGTCCAATGGCGAGGCCGACAAGCTGGAAACCCTCATCGACGAGGCCAGCCGGGCGCGCGCGCGCTGGCGCATGGGCAATAAGCTCAAAGGCTGACTTCCACCGCATCCGTCGCGGGCCACCCCCCGCGCACCTTGCCGCATGTACACCACTGAATTTCTCGATATTCCGCCCTTGTGCGCGGCGGGCGGCACCGTTCATCTGCCCGGATCCAAAAGCATCTCCAACCGCGTGCTGCTGCTGGCAGCACTGAGCGAAGGCACGACCACGATTTCCGACCTGCTCGATTCCGACGATACACATGTCATGCTGCAGGCGCTGCGGCAACTGGGGTGTGAGGTTGAGCCAGTGGGCAAAGGGCAGTTGCGCATTCAAGGCCTGGGCGGCCGGCTCAAAGTCAAGCAAGCCGAACTCTTCCTGGGCAACGCGGGCACCGCCATGCGCCCACTCTCGGCTGCGCTGAGTTTGCTGGCGACCACCCAGGGGGCCCAGTTTCAACTCAGCGGCGTTCCTCGCATGCACGAGCGTCCAATTGGCGATCTGGTCGACGCTCTGCGCCAACTGGGCTGCCCGGTGCAATACCTCGGCAACGATGGCTATCCGCCTCTGCGCCTGGGCGATGGCACGATCCATTCCTTGACAGTGCGCCAGCCGATACGCGTGCGCGGCAATGTTTCCAGCCAATTTCTCACCGCCCTGCTGCTCGCTTTGCCGTTGGTCGCGGCAGCGCAAGATGTGGCGATTGAAGTCGAGGGTGAACTGATATCACGCCCTTACATCGACATCACGCTCAATTTGCTGCGCAAATTTGGTGTCAATGTGCGCGAGGAAGGTGATTCAAGGTTCGTGATCCCGTCAGGCAGCCGTTACACCTCGCCCGGCGAGATCGCGGTGGAAGGCGATGCCTCGTCGGCGAGCTATTTCATCGCGCTCGGCGCTTTGGCCGCGCCAAAACCCGATGTCAACGGCATCACCATCGAAGGCGTGGGTCTCTCGTCTATTCAGGGCGACATCCGCTTTGTTGAAGCGGCACGCCTGATGGGCGCCGACATCACAGGTGAAGCCAACCGGCTCCACATTCGTCGCGGCGCCTGGCCGCTCAAAGCCATCGACCTGGACTGCAACCACATCCCCGATGCCGCCATGACCCTGGCCATCATGGCCATGTTCGCCGACGGCACCACCACCCTGCGCAATATCGCCAGCTGGCGCGTCAAGGAAACGGATCGCATCGCGGCCATGGCCACTGAAGGCCGCAAGCTGGGAGCCTTGATCGAAGACGGCCCTGATTTCATCCGCATCACGCCACCCGCGAATGCATCTGACTGGAAAGCCGCCTCGATCCACACCTATGACGACCACCGGGTCGCCATGTGTTTTTCTCTCGCTGCGTTCAACCCGGCAGCGCTGCCGGTGCGCATTGAAGACCCCAAGTGCGCAGCCAAAACCTTCCCCGACTATTTCGAGGCATTGTTCCAAGTTTGCGATGCATCGCCCAGCCAGATTCCTGTGATTTGTGTGGACGGACCGACGGCATCAGGCAAAGGCACGCTGGCCAGCGAGGTGGCCAGCCGCCTGGGCTACCACCTGCTGGACTCGGGCGCGCTGTACCGATTGGTGGGTCTTGCGGCCGAAAATGCAGGGCTGTCCACGGCAGATCAAGATCTGAAAAGGCCCGAGCAGGCCTTGCGCCTGGGAGCGCTTGCAGCAGCCATGGACGTGCGTTTCGAAGCACAAAGTACTTTTCTTGACGGCCTGGATGTCAGTGACGCGCTTCGCACCGAAGCCGCTGGCATGGCCGCTTCGCGAGTCTCTGCGCTCCCGCAGGTCAGGGCCGCATTGCTGCACTTGCAACACGGTTTCAGGCGCTTGCCGGGCCTCGTGGCCGATGGGCGCGACATGGGTACCGTCATCTTCCCCGACGCAGCGCTCAAGGTCTTTCTCACCGCTAGCGCCGAACAAAGGGCCAAGCGGCGCCATAAGCAGTTGATTTCAAAGGGAAATGCTGCTAACATCGACAGTCTTTTGGCGGATCTGGTGGCTCGCGATGCGCGAGATTCTTCTCGCTCTCACGCGCCCCTCAAACCCGCCGAAGATGCTTTGCAACTGGACAATTCTGCGCTTGACGTCGAGCAATCGGTGCAGCAAGTGTTGGCTTGGTGGCGAAGCAAAACGGTGTTTTCCTGAAGTCGGTTTCAGCCATGGAGCCAGCCAAAGGAGTCCACCACATTTGATGGCCCTGAAGGCACAGCCGGGTGTTCTCGACCCGCAGGCCGGAAGGTTCTTTTCACCTTAACCCCGCAGCGCTACGCGCCGCACCGTCAATACCGCTTTCTCCGTCGTTACCCTCGCCATGGCGCTTCAAAGAGCGGCAGCGCGTCCCGATGTTGAACGGTTTTAGGAAACTTAATGTCTGAATCTTTTGCCGCCCTCTTTGAAGAGTCCCTGAAACGCGCTGAAATGCGTTCGGGCGAAGTCATCACCGCTGAAGTCGTTCGCATCGAACACAGCCACGTGGTGGTCAACGCCGGTCTGAAGTCGGAAGCCTATGTGCCGCTGGCCGAATTCAAGAACGACCAAGGTGAACTCGAAGTTCAAGTGGGCGATTTTGTCTCCGTGGCCATCGATTCCGTGGAAAACGGCTTCGGCGACACGCTGCTCTCGCGCGACAAGGCCAAGCGCCTGGCCTCTTGGATGGCCCTGGAAAAAGCCCTGGAATCCGGCGACTTCGTCACCGGCACGACCTCCAACAAGGTCAAGGGTGGCCTGAAGGTCATGGTCAACGGCATCAGCGCCTTCCTGCCTGGCTCGCTGGTGGACAGCCGCCCCACCAAAGACCTCACGCCTTACGAGAACAAGACCCTGGAATTCAAGGTCATCAAGCTCGACCGCAAGCGCAACAACGTGGTGCTGAGCCGCCGTGCCGTGGTGGAAGCCTCCATGGGCGAAGAGCGCGCCAAGCTGATGGAAACGCTGAAAGAAGGCGCTATCGTCAACGGCGTGGTCAAGAACATCACCGAATACGGTGCTTTCGTGGATCTGGGCGGTATCGACGGCCTGCTGCACATCACCGACATGGCATGGCGCCGTGTCCGTCATCCATCCGAAGTGGTGACGGCTGGCCAGGAAATCACCGCCAAGATCCTGAAGTTCGACACCGAGAAGCACCGCGTTTCTCTGGGTCTGAAGCAAATGGGTGACGATCCATGGATGGGCGTTGCCCGCCGCTACCCACAAAGCACCCGCATGTTCGGCAAGATCACCAACATCGCCGACTACGGCGCGTTCGTGGAACTCGAGCCAGGCATCGAAGGCTTGGTGCACGTGTCCGAAATGGACTGGACCAACAAGAACGTTGCACCTTCCAAGCTGGTGTCGCTGGGCGACGAAGTCGAAGTCATGGTGCTGGACATCGACGAAGACAAGCGCCGCATCTCCCTGGGCATGAAGCAGTGCCGCGCCAACCCTTGGCACGAGTTCGCCGAGCAGACCAAGCGCGGCGACCGCGTCAAGGGCCCGATCAAGTCGATCACCGACTTCGGCGTGTTCGTGGGTCTGGCTGCCGGTATCGACGGCCTGGTGCACCTGTCTGACCTGTCCTGGAACGAGCCCGGCGAAGCCGCCGTGCGCAACTTCAAGAAGGGCCAGGAAGTCGAAGCCATCGTGTTGGCCATCGACGTCGAGCGCGAGCGCATCTCCCTGGGTATCAAGCAGTTGGATGGCGACCCGTTCACCACCTTCACCTCGATCAACGACAAGGGCTCCATCGTCACCGGCAAGGTCAAGACCGTCGACGCCAAGGGCGCCGAGATCGATCTGGGCGAAGACGTGCTGGGCTACCTGCGTGCCTCCGAGATCAGCCAGGACCGCGTGGAAGATGCGCGCAATGTGCTGAAAGAAGGCGACGAAGTCACCACCGTGGTGATGAACGTGGACCGCAAGACCCGCAATATCCAGTTGTCGATCAAGGCCAAAGACGCTGTTGACCAGCAAGAAGCCATGTCGACCCTGAGCCAGCAGTCTGCACGCGAAAACGCCGGCACCACCAGCCTGGGCGCTTTGCTGCGCGCCAAGCTGGACAACAACAACTGATCATCAGTGGTTTTTGCCGCAGGGCGGCTCAACAACGCGTTCATGCGTTCTTGAGTTGCCCCGCGGCATTTTCATTGAACCAGTTCGTTTTCAACCATACCAATGACCCGATCTGACCTTGTTGAAGCCTTGGCTGCCCGATTCAGCCAACTCACGCAACGCGACGCCGAATTTGCCGTCCGGGCCATCCTGGACGCCATGGGCGACGCTCTGGTGAAAGGCCATCGCATCGAGATCCGTGGATTTGGCAGTTTTTCGGTCAATCGCCGCTCACCTCGTATGGGCCGCAACCCACGTTCGGGTGAAAGCGTCATGATTCCCGAGAAGCGCGTGCCTCATTTCAAGCCGGGCAAGGCCCTGCGCGAGCAGGTGGACGCCAAAACCGCCGAAATTCTCCAACGTGAATCTCAGCAAACGCTGCCAAAAGTATGAGGAAGCGCCGCTGATCGCTACAATCGTTTCCACCACAAAGGGAATGATGTGAAATACCTGATGTGGCTGCTCAACGCAGCCATTTTTTTTGTTCTGTTCGCCTTCGCTCTGAACAACCAGTCCGCAATCACGGTCAACCTGTTCTTTGGCGCGCAATGGCAGGTGCCGCTGGTACTCGCTTTGTTCACGGCCTTGCTTCTCGGCGTGTGCCTGGGGGTTTTCGTGATGCTGCCGCTTTGGTTGCGCGCTCGCAATCCGCGAAAACCTGCGGCCAAAGCGCCCAAAAAGGCCGCTGCTGAAAGCACTTCCACCGCGCTAGACACCTCCGCGGCGTCGTCACCAACACTTTGATCCGGGCCTAGATGGATATCGACTTCACCTGGCTGCTTTGGGGATTGCCGCTGGCCTTTGCTTTGGGTTGGGTGGCCTCGAGACTGGACCTGCGCCAATGGCGCATGGAGAGCAGACAAACCCCCAAAGCCTACTTTCGTGGCCTCAATCACTTGCTCAATGAGCAGCAAGACCAGGCAATCGATGCATTCATCGAAGCCGTACAGGGCGACCCCGACACCGCCGAACTGCACTTCGCATTGGGCAACCTGTTTCGCCGCAGAGGCGACTATGACCGTGCTGTTCGCGTTCACGAACATTTGCTGGCCCGCGCGGACATCAGACACAAAGACCGCGACCGAGCACAACACGCCCTTGCCATGGACTTCCTCAAGGCCGGCCTGCTCGACCGGGCAGAGGCCGCGCTGGGCAAACTGGACGGGTCGGCATTCGAGGGCGAAGCGCTTCTGGCACTGCTCTCGATTTACGAACGCTCACGAGACTGGCCCAACGCGCAGAAGGTAGCGCAAAAGCTGGAAGCCGCGCAACAAGGCAGCTTCACGCCCCGGTTGGCCCACTATCTGTGCGAAGAATCCGATATTGCGCGATCCAATGGCGACGCAACAAGAGCACTTGCGTTGCTGGAGGACGCCGTGCAACGCGCTCCTCAGCTCGCACGCCCCTGGTTGGCCTTGGCCTCGCTGAAAGCCCAGACGGGCGACGCCAGCGGCGCTTACAAGGCTTTGTTGGCCTTGAGCGACAAGGCGCCGCAGGGACTGCCGCTCGCCGCGTCGTCCATGGTCGAGCTGGCCAAACACCTGCACAAAGAAACCGAGACCGCAGTTTTGCTGCAAGCGGCCCACGAGCATGCACCCTCGCTGGACATCACCGAGGCCCTGGCAAAACTTGCACCCGACGCCGCCACGGCCCGCGCGCGCTACCTGGGCCACCTGGAGCGCGAGCCATCGCTGGTGATCGCCACGCAATGGCTTGCCGGGGAAACCCTTTCTGATCCAGTGGCACAAGCCCAGGTACTCAAAGCCCTGGAACAAGCCAGCAACCCGCTCAAGCGCTACCGATGCGCCGCTTGCGGCTTTGAAGCCCGCCAGCACTTCTGGCAGTGCCCGGGATGCCAAAGCTGGGACAGTTACCCTGCTAGGCGGGTAGAAGAGTTGTGATCCAGCTGCGATAAGCCATCGGCGTCACCGCCACTGGGTGGAGGCACTGGTGGTCCGGCGAAGCCGGATCCGCAATGTCCTTGAGTGGAATCAACTAACGCCGAAAATGGTGGTTATTTCTTGCCAAAGCCGCCGCCTCCCGGCGTGTGGATTTCAAACACATCGCCTGGGTGCATTTCGACCTGGCCAATGTGCGCCACCTCTTCGGTTTTACCGTCGCTGCGTACCACTCGGTTGACGCCTGGCGCGCCTTCGATACCCCCAGCCATACCGAAAGCAGGATGAACCCGCCCATTGGACAAAATGCTCGCGGTCATGGGCTCCAGGAACATGACACGGCGCAGGCCACCGTCGCCGCCGCTCCATTGGCCTGCACCGCCCGAGCCTTTGCGTAGGGAGTAGCCTACAAGCCGCACCGGGAAGCGGAATTCCAAGACTTCCGGATCGGTCAGGCGCGAGTTGGTCATGTGGGTTTGTACGACACTCGTGCCGTCGAAACCGTCGACCAGCTTGCCTGTTTCATCAAAAACGCCGCCCGCGCCGCTGCCGCCTGAAATGGTTTCGTAGTACTGGTGGGTCGCGTTGCCGAAGGTGAAGTTGTTCATTGTCGGCTGTGAGCCTGCCGATACGCCCAGCGCACCCAGCAACGCATTGGTGATGCAGCTCGAGGTTTCCACGTTGCCCGCCACCACCGAAGCGGGCGGATTCGGGTTGAGCATGGAGCCCGCAGGAATGATCACCTCAATGGGTTTAAGACAACCGGCGTTCAGCGGAATGTCGTCGTCCACCAGCGTGCGGAACACGTAAAGCACCGCGGCCATGCACACAGCAGTGGGCGCATTGAAGTTATTGGTCTGCTGGGGTGAGGTGCCCGTGAAATCCACCACCGCGCTTCGCGAATCGGCATCGATGCGCACCGATACCTGTATGTGTGCGCCGTTGTCCAGCAGCAAGGTGAATTGTCCATCTTTCAACCGGTGCGACAGCTTGGTGATCGCGCGGCGCACGGCCTCTTCGGCGTTGTCTTGCACATGACCCATGTAGGACTGCACCACCTCCAGTCCAAACTGCTCCACCATTTTGGACAGCTCCTGCACCCCCTTCTGGTTCGCGGCGATCTGGGCTTTTAAATCGGCCAAGTTCTGCTGAGGATTGCGCGACGGGTACTCACCGCTCTTGAGCAGCGCCACCATCTCGGCTTCGCGCAGTACCCCCTTGTCCACCAACTTGACGTTGTTGATTTGCACGCCCTCTTCTTCAATGCGCGTTGAAAAAGGTGGCATCGAGCCCGGCGTGGTGCCGCCAATGTCTGCATGGTGGCCACGGCTACCGACGTAGAAAATGGGCTGAGTCACATCGCCCAGATACACGGGAGTGATCACGGTCACATCGGGCAGATGGGTACCGCCGTGGTACGGGTCGTTCAAAACAAACACGTCGCCCGGTGACATGCGACCCGCGTTTTCGCGGATCACCGTCTTGATGCTCTCGCCCATCGAACCCAGGTGCACCGGCATGTGTGGCGCATTGGCGATCAGGTTGCCCGCCGCGTCGAACAGTGCGCAGCTGAAATCCAGCCGCTCCTTGATGTTCACCGAGTAGGCGGTGTTTTGCAGTTGCAAGCCCATCTGCTCCGCAATGTTCATGAACAAGTTGTTGAACACCTCCAGCAACACCGGATCGGCCTGCGTACCCGCCGCGTAAGTCACTGCGCGCGCCACGCGCCGCTCCAGCACCAGATGATCGAACGCCGTGAGCTCGGCCTCCCAACCGGGCTCCACCACGGTCGTGGCGTTCTTTTCTGCAATGATCGCTGGGCCTTGAATCACATCGCCGGGGCGCAGATCTTCGCGAACAACCAGCGCCGCGTCCAGCCACTGACCGGCTGCAAACATGCGCACGGTTTCCCGCCTGGGCACCTCCCGTGGCGGGTGTGCCTCGAAGCGCTGCTCTGTGGGTGCATCGCTGGCAACCACCGCCTCAACCGAAACAGCCTCGACCATCAAACCTTTGCCCTGCATCAGGAAGGCGAAACGCTGGCGATAGGCAGCCTCAAACCCGGCCTGAATGGCCGCCAGATCGCCGAACGGCACCACCAGCGCCGCGTCACTGCCCTCATAGCGCACATGCACGCGCCGATGCAAGGTGACCGCTCCCGCGCTCACCTCTTGCCGCGCGAGCTCCGCCTGGGCGGCATCGCCCAATGCATCAAGGCTTTGCGAGACCGAGGGCAGAGAACCCGCATTCAATGGCAACTCAATGGCCTGTTCCCGGATCACGTTCTGATCGGCCAGACCCATGCCATAGGCACTGAGCACACCGGCCAGCGGGTGCACAAACACCTTCGTCATGCCCAACGCATCGGCCACCAAGCAAGCGTGCTGACCGCCTGCGCCACCAAAGCTTTGCAAGGTGTATCGCGTCACGTCATAGCCGCGTGCCACAGAAATCTTCTTGATCGCATTGGCCATCTGTTGCACCGCGATTTCAATGAAGCCTTCGGCCACGCTCTCGGCGCTTCGACCGGTTTGAGCGGCAAGTGCGCGAAACTGCGCCTGGGCGGCGGCCAGGCTCAAGGGCTCGTTGGCCGAGGGCCCGAAAACTTTTGGAAAATACATCGGCTGGATCTTGCCAAGCATCACATTGGCGTCGGTCACCGCCAGTGGGCCACCACGCCGATAACTCGCCGGGCCCGGGTTCGCGCCGGCGCTTTCAGGGCCCACACGGAAACGCGACCCATCGAAAGACAGCAGAGACCCGCCGCCTGCCGCGACCGTATGAATGCTCATCATCGGCGCACGCATGCGCACGCCCGCCACCTGGGTTTCAAACTCCCGTTCAAACGCACCAGCGTAATGCGATACGTCGGTGGACGTCCCACCCATGTCAAAGCCGATCACCTTGGCATGCCCGGCGATCGCCGCCGTGCGCGCCATGCCCACAATGCCCCCGGCCGGACCCGACAGGATGGCGTCTTTGCCAGCGAACGCATGCGCATCGGTCAAGCCACCCGACGACTGCATGAAGAACAGCTTCACCCCAGGCATCTCTGCGGCCACCTGGTCCACATAGCGCCGCAAGATGGGCGAGAGATAGGCGTCAACCACCGTCGTGTCACCCCTGCTCACAAACTTCATCAGCGGACTGGTTTCATGGGAGGTGCTGACCTGCGTGAAACCCATCTCGCGCGCAATGCGCGCCGCAACTTGTTCGTGCTCGGTATAGCGATAACCATGCATGAATACCACCGCCACGCTGCGCAGACCTGCGTCAAAAGCAGCCCACAGGCGTTCGCGCAAATGCGCTTCGTCCAATGCCTCGATCACATCGCCATGCGCGCCCACCCGTTCCTGCGCTTCGATCACGCGGCTGTACAGCAGCTCTGGCAAAACAATGTGGCGGTCGAACAAGCGCGGGCGATTTTGATAGGCGATGCGCAGCGCGTCGCGAAACCCCTGCGTGGTCACCAGCAGCGTCGGCTCACCCTTGCGCTCCAAGAGCGCATTCGTCGCCACCGTGGTGCCCATCTTCACGCACTCCACCACATCGGGCGAAATGACCTCACCCGCCTTCAAACCCAGCAGATGCCGGATCCCCGCCACAGCAGCGTCGCGGTATTGCTCGGGGTTCTCCGACAGCAGCTTGTGCGTTACCAACGAGCCATCGGGCTGGCGCGCCACGATGTCGGTGAACGTGCCGCCGCGGTCGATCCAGAATTGCCAGCGTTTGAGATCAGAGGGAATGACTTGGTCTTGCATGTTGCGGTCCAGTGTGTCGGATAAATGGAAGCAGATGGGTCAACGTGTCCATTCGAAAACGGGCGTGACTCTCCCGGGCTGCGCAAAGGCGCAACAGAAAATATGAAAATGGGTACGGCTGGTTCAGCTCGGCCAGGCGCTACATGTTGCGGGGCAACCAAAGCACGAGGTCTGGGAAAAAGAAAATCACAAGCACCGCACCGAGCATCAGCAAAAACATGGGCATCACGGTGCGCGCGAGGTAGGTGATCTGGTGACCGGTCAGCCCTTGCAATACAAACAGGTTCAGCCCCACCGGCGGTGTGATTTGCGCCACCTCCACCACCAGCACCACGAAAATGCCGAACCAGATCAGGTCGATGCCCGCCGCTTGAACGGTTGGCATCAGGACACCAATGGTCAGCACCACCATCGAGATGCCGTCCAGGAAACACCCCAGAATCAGAAAGAACACCGTCAAAGCCAGCACCAGCGCCAAAGGCGACAACTGCAAGGCACCAATGAATTCGGCCAGGTGGCGCGGCAGGCCGACAAAGCCCATGGCCAAGGTCAAAAATGCAGCACCGGCCAGAATCAAACCGATCATGCAATACACCCGGCAAGCACCCACCAGACCTTCTTTCACGGCTTTCCAGCTCAGGCTGCCCTCGATCGCAGAAATCGCAAACGACCCCAGCACGCCAATGGCGGCTGCCTCGGTGGCCGTGGCCACGCCCGAATAGATCGAACCCAGCACCGCAGCAATCAATGCCACCACAGGGATCAGGTGGCGCGAAGCGTAGATCTTCTGGCCCAGGCTCAGTTCATCCTCCGCCTGTGGCACTTTGTCTTTGTTGAGCAGCGACCAGATCATGATGTAGCCCATGAACAGCGTGGCCAGAAACAGGCCTGGCACCACCCCGGCAATGAACAGCTTGGCGATGGACACATCGGCAGCCACACCGTAAACGATCATGATGATCGAAGGCGGGATCAACAAACCCAGCGTGGCCGCGCCGGCCAGCGTGCCCACCGCGAGGGACTCCGGGTAGCCACGCTTTCTCAACTCGGGCAGGGAAATGCGGCCGATCGTGGCGCAAGTCGCGGCTGAAGAGCCCGACACCGCGGCAAAAATGGTGCTGCCGATCACGTTGACATGCAGCAGCCGCCCGGGCAGCCGGTTGAACCAGGGCGCCAGGCCCTTGAACATGTCTTCCGACAGCTTGGTGCGAAAGAGGATCTCGCCCATCCAGAGGAACAGCGGCAGCGCCGTCAACGTCCAGCTGGAGGTTGCACCCCAGATGGTCAACGACATGCCGTCGCCCACCGGCCGCGAGCTGACGAACTCCATGGCAATCATGCCCACCGCCAAAAGCGACAAGCCGATCCATACGCCAGATCCCAGGATCACAAACAGCAGAATGACGAGGCCGAGGGCCAATAGAACGTCCATGAGAATTCCGATCGTGAGGTAGAGGCAGTGTTCGGTTCGGGCGAAGCGCTGCCCTACTCAATTCGCGCGAGTTCGTCGCTGGATTCCGCAAAGAAAGGCTGTCCACGGAGCCGATTGATCAAGGCATGACAAAACGCCATCGCGAACCCCACCGTACCCAGCGCCATCGTCAGTTGAGGAATCCACATCGGCGTGGCATCGCCCGTGGGCGCCACGTCGTGGTAGCTGTGAGACATCCACACCAGGCGGCAGGAAAACCACGCCAGGTAGCTCGACACCAACACACCCAAGCCCAGGCTCCAGTACTCCAGCACCGCTTTAACCCTTGGGCCCACGTTCTGAAGCAACAGAGTGACCCGAATGTGGCTGCCATGCATGAAGGCGGACGGCAACGCCAGAAACAGGGCCGCAGCGATTGAATAGCCGGCGTAGCCATCGAGCCCTGCAATGCTCCAGCCATCCACCAGCCTCGTTGCGATGTTGAGGGTGATCGCCAACAAGGCTGACACCATGGACAGGCAGGCCAGAAACATCAGAAATTTGTAAAACGCGCGGGCGAGTTTGTCCATGCTCTGCTCCAAGAACCCAATGGGGTGCCCACCAGCCAAGGTCATCGGCAAGCGGGGACGACCTTCGCCCCAGACGGGGGCGAAGGCGCGGTGCTTACTTCTTGCGGTAAGCGTCGATGATGGCCTTGCCATCGGCGCCGGCAGAAGCCAGCCATTCGGTGGTCATGGTCTCGCCAATGGCCACCAAGGCCTTCTTCACGCTTTCGGACGGTTCGGCGATCGTCACACCGTTGGCTTTCAACACCGCAATCGAATCGGCGTCCACCTTTTCGCTGGCCGCCCAGCCGCGCTGTTCGGCCGCAGCCGCAGCTTTCAAAACCGCCTCCTGCGTGGCTTTGTCGAGTTCGTCAAAGGCACGTTGGCTCACAGCGGTCACATTGCGCGGCAACCAGCCGTTGACGGGATAGAAATACTTCACTTGCTCGTACAGCTTGCCGTCCGCTCCGCTGGCGCTGGAGGTCAGGAAGTTGTTGGCAGCGCCCGTGGCGAGCGCCTGGCCCAGTTCGGGCAACTGAATGGTCACAGGCGATGCACCCAGCATTTGCGCAATCTTGGTGGTGGCCGGGTTGTAAGCCCGCATCTTCGTGCCCTTGAAGTCGGCGGCATCGTTGATCGGCTTCACCGAGTACAGCGACTGACCAGGCCATGGCACCGAAAACAGCATCTTGATGCCCTGCCCCGCCAGCACTTTGGCCTGCACAGGCTTGGCCGCCTCGTACAAACGCTTCGAGTCGGCGTAGCTGGTGGCGAGAAAGGGAATGGAGTCCACGCCGAACAGTGGGTTCTCGTTGGACAGGCCCGAGATGATGAATTCACCGGCAGGCGCCAGACCGCTTTGGATGGCGCGCTTGATCTCGGGCTGCTTGAACAGTGAACCGCCTGGGTGGAGCGTGATTTTCAGCTTGCCGCCGCTCATCTGTTCCACATCCTTTGCAAACTGCTCGACGTTTTGCGTCTGGAACGTGTTGGCACCGTAGCCCGTGGGCAAGTCCCACTTGGTTTGCGCCTGGGCAAATCCGGCGCATGCCAAAGAAGAGAGGCAAAGAACAAACTTTTTCATGAGAAGACTCCTTGGTTAAAAACTGGCCAGTTGGCTGTTGAAGAGATCGGTGATGAGCATCGCCCCTGGCGCATGCGTGATGCAAAGAGCGGGCCGAGCCTGGCGAATGGCAGCTTGCGGCGTCACACCACAGGCCCAGAACACAGGCAGTTCGTCCGGCATGACTTCGACCGCGTCGCCGTAGTCTGGCTTCGACAGATCGCTGATACCGATCAGAGCCGGGTCGCCCATGTGGACCGGCGCGCCATGCACCTGAGGAAACCTCGAAGTGACCTGCACCGCGCGAATCGCGTCGGCCGCGCGCAATGGCCGCATCGACACCACCATAGGCCCCTCGAACGGTCCGGCGGCGAGCGTAGGCATGTTGCTGCGGTACATCGCCACATTTCTGCCCTGGTCGATATGGCGAAGTGACAGGCCCGCCTCGATCAAGGCCTGCTCAAAGGAGAAAGAGCAACCGATCACGAAGGTCACCAGATCGTCGCGCCAGAGCTCGGAGATGTCGGCGCACTCCTGTGCCAATTCGCCGTCGCGCCATACCCGGTACTGGGGCACATCGGTGCAAATGTTGATGTCAGCGCCCAAGGTCGGCAGCATTGGCTCACCCGGCTCCGACACAGCCAGCACGGGGCAAGGCTTGGGGTTGCGCTGGCAATAGCGCAGAAAGTCGTTTGCTTGCTGCTCGGGCAAGATCACCACATTGCCTTGCACATGGTCTTGAGCAACGCCGCTGGTATGTCCAGTCCAGCGGCCTTGTCGAATCGCGCGCCGCACCGCAGCGAGATCGTTGGTCAAAGGCCATTCAGAGGTGGCGGTGGGAAGCGAGGCTGTCATGGGTTGCGCATCTCCAGTGATCAGTCAGCCGATTGGCTGGCTTCAGAACTTTCATTGTGTGGCCCCTGCAACGCATCGACAAATGAGAAATATTTCTCTTACCTCATCACTTTTATCGATGACAAAAGGCGAGAAACCCTAGGGAAAGTACCGATTCGAAGACGCAAAAACCGAACATTGAGCAATGTGCGCATCCCCAGCAAAACCACCCACTTCAAACTCAACGCTTGCCTTTGAGCCCCTCGGGACCATCCACAAAGGCGATCGCTGAACTCAACACCATTTCGACAATGCGCGACGTGGGATCGGTTCTGTAGCTCGCGTGAATCGGCAATGGCACCAGCGCCACATCGCAGGCCAGCACCTTGAGCTCTTCATACCCGTTGAGACGCTGAACGGCCTGCAGCGGCAAGGTGGCGATGCCCAGCCCGCCCTGCACCAACTGGATCATGGCGGACACCGAAGACACCGTGTGGATGCGCCCAGGCTCTTCGCCCGACTGGCGAAAGAGCTCCAGCAACATGACGTGGGGTTGCGAACCCCGCTGAAAGGTCAGAATCTCGCGCTGCGCAATCTCCGGCAAGGTGTAGCGGCGCTTGCGATCCATGCGCTTGTGGCCAATGAACCCCATCTTCATAGGTTGCAAGGCCGCGTTGCGCACATCTTCCCCTGAGGCGGCCACGGCTGCAAACACCAGGTCTTGGGTGCCGCGCGAAACCTGGTCCGCCAGAATCGGCGACGTGTCCACGGAGAGCTCCAGCTCGAGCTCCGGAAAGTCCACACGCAAACGCTCGATCCAGGGGATCAGCCACGAATGCAACACCGACTCGATGGCGCCTATGCGCATCGAGACCGCTCTCGATACATCCGATCCCATCTCGCTTTTGATCTCGCGCTGCAATTCCAGCAGGCGCTGTGCGTACACCAGAAATCGCATGCCAGCCACCGTGAGCCGAAACTGCTTGTCGCGCCTGTCCAGCAGCAACACGCCAAGCTCCTCTTCCAGGGTGGCGATGCGACTGGACATGGCCGACTGCGTCAAGAACAGCTTTTCAGCCGCTCGCGTCACGCTCTTCAGGGTGGCCACCCAGTAAAAGGCTTCAACAAATCGCAGATTCATGGATGTTCCAGTCAAGATGAAAGACGCGGCATGACCCGATAGCATGCCAGCCCCGCACGCAAAGAAACCACATCGCTTCATCTAAGATCAGGCGGTACCCATCAAACAATGGGCTATCTCATGCAAAAAGGAAATCTGTGTTCAAGAATGTGACCGTCTACCGCATCGCGCCCGGCTGGGCCCCGACGCTGGAGGCCATGGAAGCCGCGCTCGACGCGCAACGTTTTGTGCCCTGCGGGGCCTCTCAAGACAAATCGGTGGGTTGGGTGGAGCCGCGCGGCGAGGCCCATGGCCCGTTGGTGGAATCGGTGGCCGGCCAGCGCATCCTGAAATTCGTGATGGAAACCAAGAGCGTGCCCGGTGACATCGTGCGCGAAAAAGCGCAGGAAGAAGCCGACCACATCGAAGCCACCACCGGCCGCAAGCCCGGCAAAAAGCAGACCAAGGAACTGCGCGAAGACGCGCTGCAGGCCCTGCTGCCCATGGCCTTCCCGCGCCGCGGCAGCGTGTGGGTGTGGATCGATCAGGCCAACGGCCTGCTCATCACCGACGCCAGCAGCCAGAGCAAGGTCGACGAAATCGTGACATCCCTGGTCGCCGCCTTCAACGACCTGAGCATCACCCTGCTGCAAACCGCCGTGACGCCGCAGACGGCCATGACCAACTGGCTCTCTGCCCAATCGCCCGACGAATGGCCCCAGGGCTTCAACGTCGAGCGCGAGTGCGAACTCAAGTCGGGCGACGAAGAAAAGAGCGTCGTCAAATTCACCCGCCACAACCTCGCCACCGATGAGGTGCGCAAGCACATCGTGGAGGGCAAGCTGCCCACCAAGCTGGCCATGAGCTGGGAAGGCCGCATCGGCTTCATGCTCACCGAATCCATGCAATTGAAGAAGATCGCCTTCCTGGAAGGCGTGTTCGACGACCGCGCGGTGGACGACGAAAGCGGCTTTGACACCGACGTGGCGCTCAGCACCGGCGAGCTGCAAAAGCTCATCCCCGAGCTGATCGAAGCGCTGGGCGGCGAAATCGCGTTTGGCGACATGCCGGCAGGCACATCGGATGGCGAAAGCGTTGCCGCCAGCAAGCCACACGGCGAGGCCGTTGTGGCTGTGGGCGAAGGCGAAGCCCCTTTCTAACCAACCAGAGCCACTGAGGTACCACCCACATGCCCGCCGCCATCGCCATCTGCCTGGGCGCCTCCATCGGCGCACTGGCGCGCTGGCGCCTCGCCCTGTGGTTCAACCATGGCCACGCCCTGCTCCCCTGGGGCACCCTGATCGCCAACTGGGTGGGCGCCTACATCATCGGAATGGCCGTGGTCTATTTCCAGAACCAGACCCAGATCGATCCCGCCTGGCGCCTGGCCATCGTCACCGGCTTTCTGGGCGCTTTGACCACCTTCTCCACCTTCTCTGTGGAGGTGGTCAGCATGCTGCAGCATGGGAAATGGCTGCTGGCGGCAGGCACGTCCAGCCTGCACCTGTTCGGCTCGTTGCTGCTGACCGGGTTGGGAATGCAGACAGCGAAGATGTGGATGATGCAGAGTGGATCAGCCTAGTCGATTCGGTGGTCTTTTCAAAAACTGGTGGCCATTCTGGCTGCTGTTTTTTTCTGTAGCGATCCCGTTTTCATGGAACCACTTCGATCCTCCAGCCAAAGTTGCAGAGTTAAGTGGCGTGGTGGCCAACATCCAACGCATGTCGGGCCGCTCCATGGTGCCTCACGGCAGCCTTTCAAAGGTCTGGGTAAAAGTCGAAAACGGTGCTGTTGTGGGCTTCTATGTTGGTCCGGCCCACTACCGAGCAGGTCAAAGCGTTCAAGTCGTCCAATACCAGCGAAAACTCACCAAACTGGTTTCATGGAAGCTCGCCAGCTGAGGCGATCATCGATATGGTGGGTGCACCCAAATACCTTGATTGATCCTTTCGCTCGCCGGCACGCGGCAGCGGGCACCTGAACTTCACCCCTTGATCACAACCCCCGCCCCATCCTGCACCTGCACGTTGATCGCGATGCCCTCGCGCACGCTCATCGACACGGTGCAAAACGCCTCGAACTGATTCAGCACCCGGTCCAGGTGCTCCAGATCAGCGGCAGCTTGCCCCAGCGCCAGTTTCACGTTGATGGCCTCGATGCGCAGGCGTTTGTCGGCGTTGCGGCCCACGACAGGCGTGGCGGTGGCGACCAGGGTGCCGGGATCCTGCTTGAATTTCTGCAAGGCGAACAGCAGGCTGGCGCTGAGGCAGTTGGCCACGGCGGCGAGCAGCATGTGGTCTGGCGCTGGGCCTGTGCCCTCGCCCAGCGGCGCAGGCTCATCGGCCAGCAAAGTGGGCAAACCCTGCCCAAAATCGACCAAGAACTGGTAACCCGACTGGCGGGTGATGGTGACGCTGGCGTTTTCGCTCATGTTGAATGCTCCTGAGATCCATGATGATTTTCATGAGGTTATCCCTTGCCAGCACCCGACAACTTGACCTGCCGCAAGGACTCTGTATGGGTCCAAGGGTACTGTCACGAATTTGTTCGAAAATAGGCTTGCGACCGAAGCAGGCTCCGCCCCGGAAAACCACGGAGCCCTCGCGCCTATAAGGGACTTCCCTGCCCCTCTAGCGGTTAAGCTAGACGTGAAAATTTTGGACACTGAACACACATGAAGAGACAACTGGACGACTACCGCTTGCGCATGGGCAACCATGAGTTGGTGCCGATCATGATCGGTGGCATGGGTGTGGACATTTCATCGACCGACCTGGCGCTGGAAGCCGCGCGACTGGGGGGCATTGGCCACATCAGCGATGCCATGGTGAAAACCGTGACCGACCGGCGCTACAAGACCAAGTACGTCAAAGCCAAACAAAAGCAGTACCAGTACAACGTGGCCTCCGAAGACAAGTCGATGGTCAAGTTCGATCTTGAACATCTGGCCGAAGCCACGCGCATGCACGTGGAGAAGACCATGGCGCGCAAGACGGGCTCTGGCCTGATCTTCATCAACTGCATGGAAAAGCTGACCATGAACGCGCCCAAGGAGACCTTGAAGGTGCGCATGTCTTCGGCGCTGGACGCGGGTATCGACGGCATCACCCTGGCCGCTGGTCTGCACCTGGGCTCCATGGCATTGATTGCCGACCACCCGCGCTTCCGCGAAGCCAAGATCGGCATCATCGTATCGTCGCTGCGCGCCCTGCAGCTTTTTCTGAAGAAAAACGCGCGCCTGGAGCGCAATCCGGACTACATCGTGGTCGAAGGCCCATTGGCCGGTGGCCACTTGGGCTTTGGCATGGATTGGGCCGAGTACGACCTGGCCACCATCGTGAGCGAGATCGTGGCCTGGCTGAAGGCCGAGGGGCTGGACATCCCGGTGATCGCGGCAGGTGGCATTTTCACCGGCTCCGACGCCGTGCGCTTCATGGAACTGGGCGCCTCGGGCGTGCAGGTGGCCACGCGTTTCACCGTCACCAAAGAGTGCGGCTTGCCCGACGACATCAAGCAGGAATACTTCAAGGCCAGTGAAGACGACCTCGAAGTCAACGAGATCTCGCCCACCGGCTATCCCATGCGCATGATCAAGGCCAGCCCGGGCATCGGCGACGGCATTCGCCCGAATTGCGAAGCCTATGGCTATTTGCTCGACGCCAACGGCAAATGTGCCTATGTGACCTCATACAACCGCGAGCTTGCCCTTCACCCAGGTGAAAAGCGCATTTCGGTCAAAGACAAAACCTGTCTGTGCACCCACATGCGCAACTTCGACATCTGGACCTGCGGCCAGACCGCCTGGCGCCTGAAAGACACCTCGCTGCGCTACCCCGACGGCACCTATCAGCTGCTCACCGCCGAACACGTGTTCAAGGATTACCAGTTCTCCACAGACAACCAGGTCGCCCTGCCCGAACCCGAGCCGGAGCCTGAGGCGGCCTGAACCAGACGGGCGCTCACGCGCCCAACAGAAATCGCTGCACCAGCGTCAGTTGCTCAGGCACGTTGAGCGCTGGCGCGTGGCCGCAGCCCTTGATCGTCACCACCAATGCCCGAGGTCCACGGTCCCGCATGGCCTCTGCCGTTTCCGCCAACAGCAAATCCGAAGCCTCGCCACGCAGGCACAGCACCGGCACATCGATGCGGTCGTAGGCACCCCACAGCGCATAGTCGTCGGGATGCTGGGTGAACTGCATCACCATGGCCGGGTCGTAGTGCGGCGTGACCCAGCCGTTGGGCAGACGGCGCACCGAGCTCTCGGTGAGCAGCGTCCATTGGCTGTCGGACAAGAAGCCGTAGGGCTTGTAAACCGAGCGGAAATACAGCTCAAGTTCTCCCACAGTGGCGAACGAGGCCGGGTTGCCCGCATAGGAACGGATGCGCTCGATGGCAGGCGCGGCCAGCTGAGGACCGATGTCGTTGAGCACCAGGCGCTGGATGCGGCCCTGCAGCGGCCCTGCTGCGCAAACCATGCCGATGGCACCCCCCATCGACGTACCGACCCAGAGAAACGATTCCAGCTTGAGCAGATTCACCAGTTCGGTCGCGATCCGGGCGTAGAACGCCAGACAATATTCGACCTCAGGCTCGGGACTCCATTGAGAGAGGCCGCGCCCAATCGTGTCAGGGCAAATCACGCGGTGCCCCTGTGCACTCAGAAAAGCGGCGAGCGGATCCATGTCGCGACCGGTGCGGGCCAGCCCATGCCATGCGATCACGGTAGGCGCTTCGGGCACGCCGGGCGCAGGCGCCCAGTCCATGAAATGAATCTCGCGCCCGACGCAATGAAGGTAGCGCGACACGGGCTGGGGCATTGGTGCGGTCATGGCGCGGTCTCCTTCATGTTTTTCAGTTGCCTCAGCACCGCGCGCTCGCGCAGCTTGCCCACGATGCCGGCCGGAAAGTAATACACCGAGAGCACGAACAACACGCCCAGCCACAGCAGCCAGCGGTCGGGCGTGAGCAATGCCGGCAACAGCGGAATGCCCTCGGTGGCGTTGCCCGCCGCGCGCAAGCAGGTCTTGCAGGTAGCTTTGCGCCAGCACGAACAGCACACTGCCGATCAAGGCACCGTACACCGTGCCCATGCCGCCGATCACCACGATGAGCAACACGTCGATCATGATCTCGAAAGACAGCGAGGTGTCCGGCCCGTTGTAGCGGATCCAGAGCGCCAGCAGGCAGCCCGCCAGCGTGGCGAACAGCGCCGAGAGCACGTTGGACAGCGTGCGGTAAATCACCGTGCGGTAGCCCAGCGCCTCGGCCCGGAAGTCGTTCTCGCGAATCGCCAGCAGCACACGGCCAAACGGCGAATTCACGATGCGCAGAATGGTCAGGAAAATCGCCGTCACCGCGCCGAACAGCAGGTAGTAGCTGATCAGCTTGCCGTCCAGGTAGACCTCGCCCAAGGGCGTCTCGATGGGGTCTTCGGCAAGTTCGAACGAAGGCGACAGCAGCTCGGGCACCGAGAAGCTCAAACCATCCTCACCGCCGGTGAACGCCGAGAGCTGGGAGGCCAGCGTGAGAAAAGCGGAGGCCACGGCCAGCGTGATCATGGCGAAAAAAATCGCCTTCACCCTCAGCGAGAACAGGCCGATCAGCAGCGACAGCAGGAGCGAGATCAGCAAGGCCGCGCCCACGCCCAGCGCCAGCGCGCCCCAGGTGGGGTCTTGCGCCGACGACATGGCAATCGCCACACCATAGGCACCGATGCCGAAAAACATGGTGTGCGCAAAGCTCACGATGCCGGTGTAGCCCAGCAGCAAGTCGAAGCTCGCCACCAGCGCGACAAAGATCAGCACCTTGGCCGCCACGTTGAGCGCCTTGACGCCCGGGAACAGGAACGGCGCAAAAGCCAGCCCCAGAAAAAGAATCACCAGCAAGGCGGCGAGCCAGCGGCTGCGCGGCAGGTCGTTGGAAAGGAGTCGTCGAATCATGGTGCGCTCCTGTTCATCGGACGTGACGGGATAGACGCCCTGCGGACGCCAGAGCAGGATCGCCACCATCAGCGCGATGTTGGAAAACATCGCCACCTTGGGCACCAGGAAGCCGGTGTAGTTCGCCATCAGCCCCACCAGCAAGGCGCCGATCAGCGCGCCCAGCGTGGAGCCCAGGCCGCCGATGATGATGACGATGAAGATCAACACGTTGACCTGCGCGCCCATCTGCGGAATCACGCTTTGCTGGTACAGGCCCCACATCACGCCGCCCAGACCGGCCAGCGCGCTGCCCGACCACGAACACCCCCACAAACAGGCGCCTGATGCGGTAACCCAGCGACTCGACCATTTCCCGGTCTTGCACGCCGGCGCGGATCAGCACGCCCACCTTGGTGCTGTTCAATGTCCAGACCATGGCCGCAAACACCGCCGCGCCCACCAGCACCGCCAGAATGCGGTACTTCTCCACCGCCGCATCGCCAAAGATCAGCGAGCCGCGCAGCGCCTCGGGCAGCGGCAGCGGGATCTGCTGCGGGCCCCAGATCACCTTGATCAGCTCTTCACCGATGATCATGCCGCCCATGGTGATCAGGATCTGCTTCAGATGCATGCCGTAAACCGGGCGGATGATCACCCGCTCGAACACCAGCCCCACCGCACCCGCCACCGCCATCGCCGCCAGCATCGCGGGCAACAGCGCCACCAGGTTCAGCCACAGGCTGTCGGCCGTCGTGTAGCTGCCCATGCCAGCCAGCACCGTGGTGGCCACGAAGGCACCCAGCGCAATGAACACGCCGTGGCCAAAGTTCAGCACATCCATCAGGCCAAACACCAGCGTCAGGCCCGAGGCGATGATGAAAATGATCATGCCCATGGCCAGCCCCGCCACCGTCAGCGTGAGCCAGGTCGAGGCGCTGCCGGTGAGCGGCAGAGCGATCAGCGCCAGCACCGGCACCAGGGCCATGGGCTTCCAGTCGAGTTCTTCAAAAAGCCTCATTGATGCGCTCCGAGTGAAAGGCCCAGCAATTTCGATTGCAGCGATTCGTCCGCCGCCAGTTCGGCCATGCTGCCGCTGTGGACCACGCGCCCGTCGTCCATCACGGCCACGGAGTCGCCCAGCTGTTTGGCGAAGTTGAAGTTCTGCTCGACCAGCAAGATCGTGGTCTGTGCCGCCTTGAGCTGGCGAAAGGCTTCGATCATGTTTTGAATGATGGCGGGCGCCAGACCCTTGCTGGGCTCGTCGATCAGCAGCAACTGGCGCGGCTCGACGATGGCGCGGGACACAGCCAGCATCTGCTTTTGCCCGCCGCTGAGCTTGCCGGCGGGGTGGTTCCAGAATTTCTTGATGGCCGGAAACAGGCCGAAGATCCACTCCAGCCGCGCCGTGTCGATGTCGTCCAGCGTGCGCGCACCGCGCGCGGCCAGCAGCATGTTTTCTTTCACCGACAGGTCGGAAAAAATGCCCATGCTCTCGGGCACGTAGGCCACGCCGCCCTGGGCGATGTCGGGCGTGGGGCGCTGCGTGATGTCCTGCCCGTCGAGCACCACCCTGCCCTGGCTGGCATGCCACAGGCCCATGATGGTGCGCAGCGTCGTGGTCTTGCCGGCGCCATTGCGGCCCAGCAGCATGGTGAGCTCGCCCTTGGGCACGACGAGGTTCACACCGTGCAGGATGTGATACGCGCCGATGTGGGTATGCACCCCTTCGCAAGCGTTCGAGCAACGGCGGTCGTCATGCGTCCACCTCTTCTTCGGGTTGATGCCGAGGTAGGCCTGCTGCACCACCGGCGAAGCGATCACCGCCGCCGGTTCGCCGTCGGCCACGAGTTCGCCGTTGTGCAGCACGATGATGCGGTCCGACAGTTCGCGCACCACGTCCATCTTGTGCTCCACCAGCAGAATGGTTTTGGTCTTGTCGGCCTTGAGGTTGCGGATCAGGTTCAGGATCACCGGCGCTTCGTCCACGCTCATGCCCGCCGTGGGCTCGTCGAACATGAACACCTGCGGCTCCAGCGCCATCAGAATGCCCACCTCCAGCTTGCGCTGATCGCCATGCGGCAGGCTGGAAGCCAGCTGGTCGCCCTTGTCGGCCAGGGCCACCGCTTCCAGCACCTCGTCGGCCCGCACCACCAGATCGCGCCGGTCGCTCCAGATGCGCCACAGGTTGAGCCCCGCGCCCGCTCTCGCCTGCACCGCCAGGCGCACGTTTTCGCGCACCGTCAGATTGGGAAACAGGTTGGTCAGCTGAAACGCCCGACCCAGGCCGGCCTGCGCCCGCGCCGGCGCGCCCAAGCGACGACATGTCCACCCCGTTGAGCTTCACCCGCCCCGCCGATGCCTTGATCTGGCCCGAGATGAGGTTGAAGTAGGTGGTCTTGCCCGCCCCGTTGGGGCCGACGATGGCCGTCAGCGTGCCCGGCTGAAAAGCACAGGACACAGCATTCACCGCCACATGACCGCCAAAGCGGACCGTGAGATCTGAAGTTTCAAGCATGAAGTCTCCGAGCGCCACACCACCAACGGCGCAGCGCAAGTGCGCGAGCAGTCGTCGCAGAAGCGACGACCACCAGACAGCCGTGGAACCGGCTTTGCCGGGCCACAGGTGTTGTCCCCCTTCAGGGGGAAGCCGCGTCAGCGGCGCAGGGGGTGAGCGCTTTCAGCGCTTGTTGTTTATGGGCACGTTCATTTCAGACGGCTTGATCTCGCGCACCAGCTCCGGCACACCCCAGGCAAAGGCCGGATCCACCTTGATCTTGAAGTGGTACATGCTCTGCATGGCCTGGTGGTCTTCCTTGCGGAAGGTCATCGTGCCCTTGGGCGTCTCGAAGCTCATGCCTTCCATGGTCTTGATCAGCTTGTTGGTGCTGGTGTCGCCGTTGGTTTTCTTCAGCGCCGTGACCACCGCCATCGCGGCCGAGAAGCCACCGGCCGTGAAGAAGTCGGGCGGGCTCTTGAACTGCTTGTAGTGCGCGGCCACCATGGCGTCGTTGACCGGGTTCTTCGGGATGCCGAAGTAGTAGTACGCCGCGCCTTCCATGCCTGGGAAGCTCTTGTAAGCGGCCATGGCCGGCAGGATGTTGCCGCCGGTGGCGATCTCGATGCCGTAGCGCTTCAGGTCCAGATCGGCGATCTTGAACGGATTGCCGGCGCCGGCCCAGATGATGAAGATCACCTTGCGGCCTGGCTGGTCCTTCAGCTTGTCGATCAGGCGCTGGGCGCCGGCGGTGAAGTCGGTGGTGCCGGTGGGCAGGTATTCCTCGTGCACCAGCTTGGCGGTCTTGAGTGCCGACTTGAAGGCCGAGACGCCATCGCGGCCGAAGGCGTAATCCTGCGCCAGGGTGGCGATGCTCACGCCAGCCTTGTCCAGCGCCACCGCGTTGGAGATCGCGTCCTGCGAGCTGTTGCGGCCGGTGCGGAAGATGTACTTGTTCCACTTCTCGCCGGTGATCGAATCGGCCACCGCAGGCTCCACCACCAGAATCTTCTTGTATTCCTCTGCCACCGGCAGCATGGCCAGCGCCACGCCGGAAGACGTTGGACCCACCGCGATGTCGGCCTTGTCATCGGCGTATGCCGTGGCCAGCAGGCTGCGGCCCAGATCGGGCTTGCCCTGGTCGTCCTTCTCGATCACCACCAGCTTCTTGCCAGCGACCATCATCGTGCCGCCCGTGGCGTATTCCAGACCCATCTGGAAACCGGTGGTCGTCTGCTTGCCGTAGGCCTCCAGCGGGCCGGTCAGGCTGTGCACATGGGCAATGCGGATTTCGCCGCCGGACTGGGCCAGGGCGGCGGAAGAAGCGAGGGATGCCGAGCAGGCGAGCGCGATCACCGCGAAGCGGCGGGTGGTGAGTGTCATGTCTTGTCTCCTGTTGGAATGGTCACAGCGCCATGCGCCGCAGGCAAGACAACGCAGACTTCGTGCCAGCCCGCAGAGGCCTTGATTCCAAAGGTGTTTTCGGGAAACGGCCGATTGATCGCCTGAAATTCAGACGTTTTGCACCGCCTGAATTTCAGACAATCGTCTGTTTTTCAGACAATTCGCCCATGGCTTCCAGCCGGTCATAGAGACTGGCGCGGGAAATGCCGAGCAGGCGGGCGGCCGCGGTGCGGTTGCCGCCGTGTGCACCAGGGCCTCGGCAATCGCACTGTGTTCGAGTTCGGCCACCCGCTCGGCCAGCGGCCGGATGGCGGCCGGCGCGGCCGAAGCGCTGGCCAACGCCCGCGCCAGGCCGAACCGCCAGGGCGGGCAACGGCACCTGCCCGCCCGCCTCCAGCACGGCGCGCAGCTCCGAGGCCTCGATCTGTGGCGAATCGCTGCGCAAAGCGAGCTGCTCCAGCACATTGCGCAACTCCCGGATGTTGCCGCGCCAGGGCTGGGCGGCCAACAGCGCCTGGGCCTCCGGCGTGAGCTCCATGTGGTGCCCGCCGCCGCGCATGGCGATGTCTTCACACAGCGTTTCGGTCAGCAAGGCGATATCGGCCTGGCGCTCGCGCAGCGGTGGCACCCGGATCGGCAAGACGTTGAGCCGGTAAAAAAGGTCTTCCCGAAACCCGCCATCGCGCACCATCTGCTGCAAGTCCCGCGAGGTCGCCGCGACCACGCGCACGTCGAACTGCACCAGCTTGTTCGACCCCAGCGGCTCGATCTCGCCCTCCTGCAAGGCGCGCAGCAGCTTGACCTGCACCGAGGGCGGCATGTCGCCCAGCTCGTCGAGAAACAGCGTGCCGCCATCGGCGAGCTTGAATTTGCCGTCGCGCCCCTTTTTGTCGGCCCCGGTGTAAGCCCCCGGCGCCACACCAAAAAACTCCGCCTCCAGCAGCGCCTCGGGCACCGCCGCCATGTTCACACTCACAAAGGGCTGCCCGGCGCGCGGGGATGCGGCGTGAATCGCATGGGCCAGCAGTTCCTTGCCGGTGCCGGTTTCGCCCAGCAGCAGCACCGGACTGGTCGATTGCGCCGCGCGGCGCGCCTGGCGCTTGACCTCCAGCGCGCCGGCCGATGTGCCGACAAAACTGGCGAAGGTGTATTTGCTGCGGCGCTGGCTGGCGAGCTCGCGGCGCGCATCGTTGAGGTCCTGCTCCAGCCGGGCGAACTTGGCGATCAGCGGCTGCAGCGTGGTCTCCGGGTGGTCGAACAGCACGATGCCCAGCACCCCGATGACTTCGCCCGCGTCATCGCGCAGCGGAATGCGGCTGACCACGAAAGTGCCCGCCTTGTTGGTCAACAGATCGATGAGGATGGGCTTGCCGGTGGCGAGCACCTGGTGCATCTGGGTGTTCTGGACCACATTGGAGACCGGGTGGCCGACAAAATCTTCCTCGCGGTCGAAGCCGAGCGCCGGCAGGTAGCGGCGGTACAGGTCGTTGATCCAGACCACGCGCGCATTGCGATCGACCAGCAGCATGCCCTCGCTGGCGTTGGCGAACAGGTCGAACATCGACCTCGCGGCGAGTTCGAGAATGCTTTGCGCGTCGCGCGGCAGGCGGTCATCTCGGATCATGTCGGCATGGTAACCGGCGCATGGCGGCGCGCCAAGCCCTCAGGCGAGGCACAATCGAACCCTTCGCACACCTCCACAGCCCGCGCAAGAAAACCCCCACTTCATGGCCGCTCCCAAAGACACCTCCGGCAAGGTTCGCCTCGATAAATGGTTGTGGGCAGCGCGCTTCTACAAAACGCGCGGCCTGTCCAGCGAAGAGATCGACAAGGGCCGGGTACAGGTGAACGGGCAGCAGGCCAAACCCGCCAAAGAGGTCAAGATCGGCGACACGCTGGAGATCCGCAACGGCCCGGTGCTGCGGACCGTGGTCGTGCGCGCGCTCTCGGGCGTTCGCGGGCCGGCGCCGGTCGCCGCACTGCTGTTCGAGGAAACGCCGGACTCTCTGGCGCAGCGGCTGGCTCAGGCCGAATCGCGCAAGCTCGCGCCCGAACCCGCCCTGGCCCTGCAACAGGGCCGCCCCACCAAGCGCGACCGCCGCGACATGCAGGCCCTGCGCGAAGCACCGCGCCCGCGCGACTGGGGCGACCGCTGGAGTGCCTCGCTGGACGACTGATGAGCGCAATGCGACGCCAACAATTCTTGCAATGGCTGGCGGCTGCGCCGTTGGCCTCGCTGGGCGGCCCGCTGTGCGCCAGCGACTTGCCGGCCGCACCGGCACCGTTTCGCGTGCTGATACCGGCCAACGCCGGCGGCGGGTGGGATCTGACCGGCCGCGCCTTCGGTCATGCGCTGGTGGCCTCAGGCATTGCCTCCGAGGTCACCTATGAAAACCGGGGCGGCGCAGCCGGCACCATTGGGCTGGCCCAGTTCGCCAAAGGCTACCGCGCCGACCCACGCGCGCTGATGATCATGGGCTCGGTGATGCTCGGCGGGATCATCACCGGGCGCCCGCCGGTCAGCCTGGACCGGGTGCGCCCGCTGGCGCGTCTGACCAACGAATACAACGTGTTTGTGCTGCCGCCCCAATCGCCCTACCAAAACATGGCCGAGGTGCTGCGCCAGTTTCGCAAAGACCCGGGCAGCATCAAATGGGGCGGAGGCTCGCGCGGCTCGACCGAGCACATCGCGGTCCACATGATCGCCAAGGCCATGGGCGTGCCGCCGCAGCGCATCAACTATGTGCCCTTCCGGGGCGGCGGCGAGGCGGCCGCGGCGGTGATGGGCGGCTACTTGACGGTGGGCGGCAGTGGCTTCAGCGAATTCCTGCCCCACATCGCCAGCCAGCGCATGCGGGCCGTGGCGGTCACATCCAGCACCCGTTTGCCGGGCACCGATGCGCCCACCCTGAGCGAACTCGGCGTGGGCGTCGTGATCGGCAACTGGCGCGGGGTTTGCGCGCCGGCTGGCCTGGGTGCCGCCGAATTCGCGGCACTGACCGAGGCCATGCAGGCCGCGCTGGATTCAGACGACTGGCGCCAGGCCGTGGAGCGCCACCAGTGGTTGCCCGATCCGCTGGTGGGCGCGCCGTTCGAGGCATTCGTGGCGCAGGAGTTCGAGAGCCTGCGCGACGTGTTGCTCAAGGCCGGTCTGGCCTGACCGCCTCGGCGCTGGCGGGCGCCGCCGAATCGTTCTGGCGCAGCGGCAACCAGACCCGCGCTTCGACGCCCGCCGGTTCGGCGCCCCGCGCCGCCACGTTGACCAGCTCAATGCGCCCGTCGAGCGCCTCCACGATGCTGTGGCAAATCGCCAGCCCCAGGCCCGCGCCCTGCTGGCCGCCAGTGGCGGCGAACGGCTGGAACAAGCGCTCGATCTGCACCGGCGACAGGCTGTTGCCCTCGTTGCGAATCCGCAGCAGCGCCTGCTCGCCCGAGCGAGGGCGCGACCTCGACCAACAGCCGGCCGTGGGCCTGGGTGTGCTTGATGGCGTTGTGCAACAGGTTGCGAAACAGCTCGTTGAGCATCCATTCGTGCGCCTGCACCGTCACCGGGCGGGTCTGCAGATCGAAGTCGATGTCCTTGTCGGCCACCAGCGGCGCCAGATCGAGCGCCACATCGCGCACGCATGCATCGAGCCGGCTGGGCAAGGCCTGGGCCTGTTCGCGCAACTGCTCGACCTTGGCCAGCGCCAGCATCTGGTTGGCCATGCGCGTGGCGCGCTCGACGGTCTGCTCGATCTCGCGCAACGCGGTGTCGGGCGGCAGGTCGCCGCGCTTGGCCGATTGCACCTGGGCCTTGAGCACGGCCAGCGGCGTGCGCAACTGATGCGAGGTGTCGCGCACAAAGCGGCGCTGGTGGTCGAGCAACTGGTGCAGCCGGCCCATGAGCTGGTTGGTCGCCTTGACCAGGGGCCAGAGTTCGCGCGGCAGGCCCTCAGAGGGCAGCGGCGTGAAATCGTTTTCGGCCCGGTGCTGCAACTGCTCCGACAGCGTGCGCACGGGTTTGGTCGCCCGCTGCACCACCCAGACCACGACCAGCGCGATCACCAGCAACAACAGGCCTTGGCGCCACAAGGTGCCGATCAGCATGTCGCGCGCCAGCGCCTCGCGCAGCTCCAGCGTTTCGGCCACCTGCACCACCGCAATGCCTCGTCCGCGCGTGCTGGCCACCGGCTGCACCAGCGCCGCCACGCGCACCGCGCTGCCCCGGTACTGGTCGTCGTAAAAATCCACCAGTGCCGCATAGGCCGGGCGCAGCGGGACCTTGCCGGTCCAGTTCGGCAGGTCTTCGTAGCCCGAGACCAGCTCGCCGTCCAGCGTGGACACCTTGTAGACCAGCCGGCTCTGGTTGTCGGCCTCGAAGGCTTCCAGCGCAGCGTAAGGCACCCGGGCGGTGAACACAGCCTGGGCGTCGAAACCGCTCACGTCGAGCTGCTCGCTGATGGTCTTGGCCGAGGCCAGCAAGGTGCGGTCGTAGGCAGTGGTCGCGGTGTCCAGCGCTTCGCGGTACAGGCTGACCGTGTTCAGCGCCACCAGCCCGAGCACCGGAACCAGGATGCCAAGCAGCAGCGTGCGCCGCAAGGACATCGGGCGCGCGTGTTGTGTTCATTCGCCCGCTTTGAGCAGGTAGCCCAGGCCGCGCAAGGTCACCAGCTTCACGCCGGTGTCCGCCAGCCGCTTGCGCAACCGGTAGGCGACCACCTCGATGGCCTCGTACTGCACATCAAGCGCGCCCGGAAACACCAGCTCGAACAACTTTTCCTTGGCCACCGCCCGGCCCGGCCTGGCGAGCAAGGCTTGCAACAAGGCCAGCTCCCGCGGCGGCAGATCGAGAATCTGATCGCCCCGGTAGGCCGCGCCGCTCTCGGGGTCCAGCCTGAGCAGGCCGAGAATGAAGCCGCCGGCTGCGGCGTTGTCACCCGCGAAGCCCTGAGCGCCGACCGGGCGAGGCGCGTCGACACAAGGCTTTCAACCGCGCCTCCATCTCATCGAGGTCAAAGGGCTTGGCCAGGTAGTCATCGGCCCCGGTGTTCAGGCCGATCACGCGGTCGCCCACCGTGCCGCGGGCGGTGAGGATCAGAACCGGCGTGGCCCAGCCGCGCTGCCGCGCGATGGTGAGCAATTGCAGTCCGTCGACATTGGGCAAAGTCAAATCCAGCGCCACGACATCGGGCTGTACCGTCTCCCAATGCTGCAGGGCCAGCGCGCCGTCGGCGCAGGTCTCCACCGCCCAGCCGCGCCGGCCAAGGGTGCGCGCCAGAGTGGCTTGCAGGGAGGGATCGTCTTCGATCAGCAGCAGTTTCATCAAGAACTAGGGGAATACCCCACATCAAGGACAGGCGATTGACAGCTTGAATGTCGACCATTGGCCCCGTGCATGGCACTGCGCCATTACATGACCGGGAACTGGCATTTTGCTGTCATTTTCCGGCCCCTGAAGACCTTCCCTCCGTCGCTGGACGGTTTTATTCCATTGGAGACTCCCATGAAAACAATCCCAACCGTTGCCCGCTGGGCGATCCCGCTGAGCATCGCCCTGGCCGCCGTCTCATCGCCCGCCAGCGCCTTCGAGCCCAGCGGCACCGAGTGCATCGCACCGGCTGGCGCGGGCGGCGGCTGGGACATGACCTGCCGCATGGTCGGCAAGACCTTGCAAGACCTCAAGCTCATCCCCGGCACCCTGCAAGTGACCAACAAGGCCGGCGGCGGCGGCGGCGTGGCGTTTGCCGAAGTGGTGAACAAGCGCAATGAAGAAAACAACCTGATCGTCGCCGCGTCTTCGGCCACCTCCACCCGTCTGGCACAGGGCGCCTACCCCGGCAACACCATGGACCAGGTGCGCTGGATCGCTGCCGTGGGCGCTGACTACGGCATGATCGCCGTGGCCGCCGACTCCCCCATCAAGACCCTGCCGGAACTGCTGGCCAAGGTGAAGGCCGATGCCTCTTCCGTGGCCTTCGCTGGCGGCTCGGCCGTGGGCGGCTGGGACCACCTCAAGGTGTTGATCGCCGCGCGCAAAGGCCGGCATCACGAATGTGCGCACGTGAAGTACGTGGCGTTTGACGGTGGCGGCGAAGCCGTGACGCAATTGCTGGCCGGCAAAGTGCAGGCCTTCACCGGCGACATCTCCGAAGTCAAAGGCTTTGTGGATGCCGGCAAGATCAAGGTGCTGGCCGTGATGGCGCCCGAGCGTCTGGCGGGCGACTTCGCCAAGTACCCCACCGCCAAAGAGCAGGGCCTGGACGTGGTCGGTGCCAACTGGCGCGGTTTCTACGCCCCCGGCAAGATGAGCGACGACGCGTACAACTTCTGGGTCAAGAGCCTGGGCACGGTCTACGACTCCAAAGAGTGGAAAGCCATCATGGCCAGCAACGGCATGGCGCCTCTGAACCTGCGCGGCGCTGGCGTTCCAGAAGTTCGTGAAAGAGTCCGTGGATGAGATCCACGAGCTGTCGCTGGAAATCGGCATCGTCAAGAAGTAAGCCATGAGATGCAAATGGGCCTGTGCCGGGCAGGCGCAGGCCCTTTTTTCTTCATGCTTCACCTGCAACCCAATACAAGGCGAACAGCCATGAGTGACCGAATTTTTGGCGCCGCGACGATTGTGTTGTCGCTGCTGATGTGGTGGGCCACTGGCCTCATCGAAGAAAGCTTCATTCAGGATCCGCTGGGCCCCAAGGCCTTTCCGCTGGTGATCGCCGGCGTGATGGGCATCTCCGGCCTGGTCATGATCTTCAAACCCGACGCCGAGCCCCATTGGCCCGGCGCGGTGAAACTCGCCGAACTGGTGGCCACCGTGGGCGTGTTCATCGTCTATGCCCAAACGCTGCCCCTGGTCGGCTTCGTCGCTCAGCACCGCCGTGGCCTCGGCCTTTCTGGTCTGGCGCCTGGGCGGCACCACGCGCCAGTCGCTGATCGGCGGCGTCGTGATTTCCGTTGGCATCTACGCCCTCTTCCAGCACGTTCTGGGTCTCAACCTGGCCAAAGGCCCCTGGGGCTTCTGACCCCCACAAGGACATCACTCCCATGGACTCCTTCAATTCACTTGGCCGATGGCTTTGCCATTGCCCTCACCTGGCAAAACCTGATGCTGGCCCTGATCGGCTGCCTTCTGGGCACCCTGATCGGCGCCCTGCCCGGCCTCGGCCCATCCAACGGCGTGGCCATTCTGATTCCGGTCGTCTTCAGCCTGGGCTTGCCGGCCACGCCCGCGCTGATCCTGCTCACCAGCGTCTACTACGGCGCCATGTACGGCGGGCGCATTTCGTCGATCTTGCTCAACATCCCGGGCGACGAACCCGCGCTGATGACCACGCTCGATGGCTACCCCATGGCGCGAGCGGGCCAAGCGGGCGAGGCCTTGGCGATCTCCGGCATCGCCTCGTTCGTCGGCGCCTTCTTCGCCACCTGGGGCCTGGTGTTTCCTCGCCCCCCAGCTGGTGAACCTGGCCTTGCTGTTTGGCCCGGCCGAGTACTTCGCCATGTTCACCCTGGCCTTCGCCACGCTGGGCGGCGTGACCAGCGCCAACCAGGCCAAGGCGGCCTTCGCCGCCGCCATCGGTCTGGCGCTGGCCTTCGTCGGCGTGGACGGCCAGACCGGTGTGCCGCGCTTCTCGTTCGGCAATGTGCACTTCTACGACGGCATCGACTTCCTGATCGCCATCGTCGGCATGTTTGCGCTGTCGGAGGTGCTGGTGTTCATCGAAGAGCGCGGCAACGCCAACAGCACCTCGACCCAGCCCGTGACCTCGATCGGTCGCGCCATTCCACCTTGGTCCATGATCAAGCAGACCAGTGGCTCCATGACCCGCGGCACCGTGCTGGGCTTCATTGCCGGCGTATTGCCAGGTGCAGGCGCCTCGCTGGGCTCCTTCCTGGCCTACACGGTGGAGAAGAAGGTCGTCGGCAAGAATGGCAACTTCGGCAAAGGCGACCCTCGCGGCGTGGCCGCGCCCGAGGCGGGCAACAACGCCGCGGCCGGTGGCGCGCTGATTCCCATGCTGGCGCTGGGCGTGCCCGGCTCAGGCACCACCGCCGTGCTGCTGGCCATGCTGCTGTCGCTCAACATCACGCCCGGTCCCCTGCTGTTCACCAACAACCCCGATGTGGTCTGGGGCCTGATCGCGGCGCTGTTCATCGCCAACTTCATGCTGCTGGCGCTGAACCTGCCGATGGTGGGCGTGTTTGCACGCGTGCTGCGCATTCCCTCTTACTACCTGATGCCTGCCGTGGCCATGATTTCCTTCATCGGCATCTACGCGCTGACCAACTCCACCTTCGACCTGATGCTGATGATCGGTTTTGGCGTGCTCGGCTGGCTGTTCCGCAAGCTCAACATCCCGATGGTGCCGGTCATTCTGGGCATCTTGCTGGGCGAGCTGATGGAGAAGAACCTGCGCCGCGCGCTGACCATCTCCGACGGCGACATGTCCATCCTCTACGGCTCGCCGCTGGCGGTGACGTTCCTGGCCATGGCGGTGGCGGGCTTCGTGCTCCCGATCTTCATCGCCAAGTTCGTGACGCCCAAGCGCGTGGTCGAGCAAGCGCACAACGACGGCACATCGGACTGATCCATCGACTTCAGACAGAAAAAATGGCGGCCAACAGGTCGCCATTTTTTTCGTCTCTCCCTTGCCGATCAACGCCTGCGCAAGCCCAGCCACATCACCGTGGCCACCACCAACAGGCCACCCGCGATCTGCATCGGCGCAATGGTCTGGCCCAGCACCGCCCAGGCCAGCACCAGCGCAAAAATGGGCTCCACATTCATGATCGCCGAATTGCCCACCACGCCCAGGCGGGGCAACACGGTGAACATGATGGTGAACGCCGTGCCGTACAACGCGGTGAGCCCTGCAAGCCCGGCCCAGCCGATGGCCGCTTGCGGAAAATGAAAGCCGCCTTGCGCGCCGACAGCCAGCGATGCCAGCACCGCCACCATGCCCATGGTGATCGCCGTTCGCAGCCGGCCATCCACATCGGCGGCCTCGTGCTGCGTCAGCACCAGCGCCAGCCCGAAGGTGGCGGCCGCGGCCAGGGCAAATGCCACGCCCACGCCGATCTGTGCCCAATGCAAGGAAGCGCCCACGCCCGATGCCGCACCCAACACATCCAGCGCCAACGCCAGCCCCAGCAACATCACCGGCATGGCCCGCAACACCCGCGGCTCGGGCCGGTGCGCGTACACCACCCGCGCCCAAAAGGCGGTCCACAGCGGATAGGTATTGAACGCCAGCAAAGCCAATGCCACCGGCAAACGCGCCACCGACGAATACAGGCACAAGCTCTGCACCGCCACCAGCAGGCCAATGGCCGGCAGCACCTTGCGGTGGCGCGCCGTGAAGTTCACACTGACGCCCTGCACCCGAACCAGCACCGCAACGACCAACGCCGTCACACCGCTCCGAAACACCACCGCCGTCGCCACATCCACACCGTTGTCAAACGCCAGCCGCGCGGCCACGTGGTTGGCGCCCATCATGAAAGCAATGAGCAGCAAGGTCGCAAAGGCGGTGCCGCTGAGCGCGGCGGGCAAAGAGGCGGGTTGGGACATGGCGCGATTGTCCACGCCAGAGGCGGCAACGGCGTCGCACGGGCGCCAGTGAGGCAGGCACCGCTCACACGGCGATGCGAACAGGCAAAAGAAAACCCGCCTGCGTCAGAAACACAGGCGGGTTGTCAGTTGAGTTGGCGGAGCGAGAGGGATTCGAACCCTCGATGAGGCTCTACACCCCATACTCCCTTAGCAGGGGAGCACCTTCGGCCACTCGGTCATCGCTCCGAAGCCTCATATTATGCCTCAGATCGCAGCCTCTTTTGGCCAAGATCTGAGAACTTCAAGCGGCGATGGAGTCCGACGGTTGATCGAGATCGAACTCCCGGTGCAAAGCGCGCACGGCCAGCTCCATGTACTTCTCGTCGATGACCACCGAAGTTTTGATTTCCGAAGTTGAAATCATCTGGATGTTGATACCTTCGTCGCTGAGGCACTTGAACATGCGACTGGCCACGCCCACATGGCTGCGCATGCCGATGCCCACGATGCTGACCTTGCAGATGCGTGTATCACCCACCACATCAGCCGCACCCAGCTTGGGCAACACCTGCGACTTGAGCAGGTCCATCGCCTTTTGAAAATCGTTGCGGTGCACCGTGAAGCTGAAGTCGGTGATGCCTTCTTTGCTCACGTTCTGGATGATCACATCGACTTCGATGTTGGCATCGGCCACCGTGCCCAGGATTTGATAGGCGATACCAGGGGTGTCGGGCACGCCCAGCACGGCAATTTTGGCTTCATCGCGGTTGAACGCGATACCGGAGACTACGGCTCGTTCCATATCTTCTTCGTCCTCAAAAGTGATCAGGGTGCCGGATGCGGCTTCTTCATTCAGATCGATATCCCACGGCGTGAAGCTGGACAGCACGCGCAAAGGTACTTTGTATTTCCCGGCAAACTCCACCGAGCGGATTTGCAAAACTTTGCTGCCCATGCTGGCCATTTCGAGCATTTCTTCAAAGCTCACGCGCAACAAGCGACGCGCTTCGGGCACCACGCGCGGGTCTGTGGTGTAGACACCATCGACATCGGTATAAATCAGGCACTCGGCCGCCTTGAGCGCTGCGGCAACCGCCACCGCCGAAGTGTCGCTGCCGCCACGACCCAGCGTGGTGATGTGGCCATCGGGATCAATGCCCTGAAAACCCGTCACGATGACCACTTTGCCAGCGTCCAGGGCGGAACGTACGCGCACGTCGTCAATGGACTCGATACGGGCCTTGGTGTAGGCGTTATTGGTTTTGATCGGCACTTGCCAGCCGGTAAAGCTCACTGCTTCAAGGCCCTCAGCCTGGATGGCGATCGCCAGCAGCGCTGAAGAAGCCTGCTCGCCAGTGGCGGCCAGCATGTCGAGTTCACGACCGTAGGCGGAGCCGGTGCTGGATGGGGCCAGCTCTTTCGCCAGACCCAGCAAACGGTTGGTTTCACCGCTCATCGCACTGGGCACCACCACCATCTGGTGGCCTGCCCTGTGCCATTTGGCCACGCGCTTGGCCACATTACTGATGCGCTCGGTCGACCCCATGGAGGTGCCGCCGTACTTGTGAACTATCAATGCCATCGGATGGAAACGGGTTGATGAGAATGAAAATCGATCGAGAGCCGCCGAAAGAGACTGCTTGCCTGCGGGCAAAGCCTTTAATTATATCGGTGGGGTAAACACGAGGCATGCACCAGATCGCTGGACATGGCCATTGGCCACCTTGATGTGGATACGGTGACCACGGGTGCGGCAGGCTTCGATCTGATCGAGCAATTCGAGCATTTGTGCTTCACTGGCGGCCACTTGGGCCGTGCGCTTGAGCCAATGGCGCAAAACGTTGGCCTGACGCTCGCGCCGCAGCGCTTGCAAAAGGGAAATCTGAGGCGGCTCGCCCACTGCCTGCGCATCGATCTGCGCCAGCTCATCAAGCAGCAACTGGCCCTGGGCCGCATGGCGTGCGGTACGGGCCACCGCTTCCCGAAAATACGGAAACGTATCGGCCCAGGCCGGCAAAAGCCTTGCCCTGACCCGGTTGCGGGTGAAGCGCAGGTCACCGTTGCTGGGGTCGTCGATAAAGGCCTGCCCTTTGGCGATGAGTGCATCGCGCAGGTCCTGCGCAGGCACGCCCAGCAAGGGTCGGCCAAAAGCCACACCATGTCGCGTGAAGAATTCACCCATTGCCGACAGGCCAGGCAAACCGGCACCTCTGCTGAGCGCGATCATCACGGTTTCCGCCTGGTCATCGGCATGCTGACCCAGCAAAACACACACGGCGTTTGAAGCCAAGGCCATCTCGGCCAATGCGGCGTATCGGGCGCGACGGGCCGCATCTTCCGGACTTTCGCCATGCGCATGGGCAGCGTCTACCCGGGCCACGTGCAATGGAACGCCCAGCGCAGCACATGTCGATCGCGCCTGCCGCTCAAAGTCATCCGCTGCCGCCTGCAAGCCATGGTGCACATGAAGCGCCACCACGCGACCAGGCCAGTGGCTTGTGGCCGCGAGCAAAAGCGCCGTTGAGTCCGCACCAGCGCTGAACGCCACGCCCACTTGAGCTTTCGGGGAAGACACATCGAGCGGCCATCGCCGGCTCCATTGGGCCAACGCCCCATCACAGGGGTTGCTGGCCACTGCGCTCACGTCAGCGCTTGTCCGATTTGCTGTCGGCCTTGGTATCGGTGAAGCGGCCATAGCTGTTCAGGCGCGCATAACGGCGGTCCACCAGCTCTTTGACCTTGAGATCGGCCAGTTGGCGCCACGACTCGGCCAACGCCCGCTTCAGAAAAGCCGCCATCTGCTGGTGATCACGGTGCGCACCGCCCACAGGCTCATTGACGATCTTGTCGACCAGGCCCAATGCTTTCAGACGGTGGGCCGTGATGCCCAGCGCATCGGCAGCATCACTGGCCCGGTCACTGGTTTTCCAGAGGATCGAGGCGCAACCTTCCGGGCTGATCACGGAGTACACCGAGTACTGCAGCATCAAGACCTGATCGGCCACCGAAATCGCCAGCGCGCCGCCGGAGCCGCCTTCGCCGATGATGGTGGAGATGATCGGCACTTCCAGCTGGGCCATCTCGAAAATGTTGCGCCCGATGGCTTCCGATTGACCGCGCTCTTCCGCATCGATGCCTGGGTAGGCGCCTGGCGTGTCCACAAAAGTGAACACCGGAAGCTTGAACTTCTCGGCCAGCTTCATCAGGCGCAGCGCCTTGCGGTAACCCTCGGGCTTGGTCATGCCGAAGTTGCGCAGGCCACGCTCTTTGGTGTCGCGTCCCTTCTGGTGACCCAGGACCATGCAGGGCTGGCCATTGAAACGGGCCAAGCCACCCACGATGCTCAAGTCATCGGCGAAATGACGATCACCGTGCAACTCCTGGAAGTGCGTGAAGATGTCGCGCACATAGTCCAGCGTGTAGGGGCGATCGGCATGGCGCGCAATCTTGGTGATCTGCCATGGCGTGAGGTTGCTGTAAATGTCTTTGGTGAGTTGCAGGCTCTTGCCCGACAACTGCTCGATTTCCGCCGAGATGTCCACGGCAGATTCGGTCTGGACGTAACGCAACTCTTCAATTTTGCCTTCGAGCTCGGCAATGGGTTGCTCAAAATCGAGAAAATTCTTTTTGGCCAAAGGGGGACTCCAAAAGCGAGGATCTTGCAAGGACAGGCTGCGCGACGGTGGGGGTCGTCATTGGGTGGCAGCGGCTGTGTCCCTGCGTATGGTTGCCGCGATGGCGGAGAGGCGGCGCCAATTGTGAGGCCTGCGCTCGGTTCAGTAAGCCACAGGGGCCGGATCCAGCGAGCGCCAAATATACCAAGTTGCCACGCTGCTGTACGGTGACCAGGAAGCCGCCACCTCGCGAATTTCACTGCGACTGACTGGCTCGCCTGAAAAATAGCAGCGACTGATGCCATTTTGCAGACCGATATCGTCCAACGGCAGCACGTTAGGTCGCATCAGGTGAAAAATCAGGAACATTTCTGCAGTCCAGCGACCAATGCCCCGAATGGCAACCAGCTCGGCAATGATGGCCTCGTCCTCCATGTCGGCCCAGGCTTCCACATGCACTTGGTTGTTGGCAAAGTGCAGCGCAAGATCGACCAGGTACTCCACCTTGCGCACGGACAAGCCGGCGGCACGCATGTCGTCCACCTTCAGTTTGAGCACTTGCGCGGGCACCATTTTTTTGGGCAAAACCACAAAACGGTCCCAAACCGCCTGCGCAGACTTCACCGACACCTGCTGCCCCACAATGCTGCGCGCCAGCGTCACGAAGGCATCGCCCCGCGACTGCAGGCTCACGCCACTGTGCTTGGGAATGAGCTTTTTCATGACCCGATCACGCTTCATCAGGTGCCGGCAGGCATCGGCCCAATAGACCGGCGCATCCTCACCAAAAGCCGGCACGGCTAACGTACCAGCCATCAGTTGCGCTCCCAAGTTGTGCCCGACGCACTGTCTTTGAGCACCACGCCTTGCGCGAGCAAATCGTTGCGAATGCGGTCAGACTCAACGAAGTTCTTGGCGGCCTTGGCAGCCGAACGCTGCTCGATCAGTGCGGCAATGGCCACTTCATCCAGCCCTGAACCTGCAGTGCCAGCCTGCAAGAAAGCCGTTGGGTCGTTCTGCAGCAACCCCAGGGTGCCACCCAGCGCGCGCAGCAGTCCTGCCAGCTGAGGATCGCGGCTGCGATTGACTTCGCTCGCCAAATCAAACAACACGGCAACCGCCTCTGGCGTGCCAAAGTCTTCGTCCATGGCCGCTTTGAACCGCTGCGCGAACGGTTGCTGCCAATCGATCGCCAGCGTGGGAACTGTCGCCACGCTGGCCAGGGCGGTGTAAAGGCGCTTGAGCGCCCCTCGCGCGTCGTCCAAATGGGCGTCGCTGTAATTCAGCGGGCTGCGGTAGTGGGTGCGAACGATGAAGAACCGTACCGTCTCGGCATCGTATTTCTCCAGCACTTCGCGGATCGTGAAGAAATTGCCAAGGCTTTTGGACATCTTTTCGTTGTCCACACGCACGAACCCGTTGTGCACCCAGAAGCGGGCCAGCGGCTTGCCGTGGGCACCCTCGGACTGCGCGATTTCGTTTTCATGATGCGGAAACTGCAGGTCTGCGCCGCCCCCGTGGATATCAAACGTATCGCCGAGCAACGCACCACACATGGCCGAACACTCGATATGCCAGCCTGGGCGACCTTTGCCATATGGACTGTCCCATTGCGCCTCCGCTGGTTCGCTCGGCTTTGCAGCCTTCCACAAAACGAAATCCAGCGGATCCTCTTTGTCGCTGGCCACCGCGACCCGCTCTCCGGCGCGCAAATCGTCCAGCGACTTGCCCGACAACTTCCCGTACCCCGGAAACTTGCGCACAGCGAAGTTCACATCGCCGTCGACGGCCTGGTAAGCCAGTCCTTTTTGCTGCAACTCGCCGATCAGCGAGAGCATCTGGGGTACATATTCGGTCGCCCGCGGCTCCAGGGTGGGGGGTTCAATGAACAGCGCGGAGATGTCTTGGTGCATCGCCTTGGTCATTTCGTCGGTCAACGTCTTGAGCGAAATGCCACGGGAAACGGCACGTTGAATGATCTTGTCGTCGATATCGGTGATGTTGCGCACATACGTCACACGGTAACCGCTCACCTTGAGCCAGCGTTGAATCACATCAAACGCCATCATCATGCGTGCATGACCGATGTGGCAGAGGTCGTAAATGGTCATGCCGCAAACGTACATGCGCACATGACCGGGTTCAAGGGACTCGAAAACCTCTGTGCGGCGCGACAGAGCGTTGTAAACGCGAAGGGTCATGGGGATAAGAGCAAGGCGCAAAAACCACGCTGCGGTGCAAAAACCACAACATGGACATCGCTCAGGCGAAACAATGGGCAAGCGGGGTGGTCCTTGGACTTACCCCCTCAGATACAATCCGTCAGTATAGCCAGCCACGGCCCGGCTCCGTGCGCGTCTTCGGGCGCTATATTCCTGCTTCATGCCGCATCCGAGACGCTCGGACAAACCGCTTCTCGCCATATTGAGGTCCCATGTTCCAACCAGCAAAACTCCTCTCCGCCCAGTCTGCAACCACCCGTGGTGGCGCCCGTTCCACGGCGACCCATCCACTGCGTTTGTTGGCTCTGTCTGTAGCGGTCGCGGCGGCCATGGGCACCTCCATGGTCATGGCCCAGAGCGATGACTACGCCGAGGTCAACCGCCTCATGCGGGCCGGCCAAATGAGCGATGCACTCACCAAAGTCGATGCCTACCTGGCCAGCAAGCCACGCGACCCTCAAATGCGCTTCCTCAAAGGCGTCATCCAGTCCGAAGGTGGCAAGCCAACCGATGCCATCGCCACCTTCTCCAAACTCACCGAAGACTTTCCTGAGTTGCCGGAACCCTACAACAACCTCGCTGTGCTCTACGCCGGTCAGAGCCAGTTCGACAAGGCGCGCGCGGCATTGGAAATGGCCATCCGGACCAACCCCAGCTACGCCACGGCCCACGAAAACCTGGGCGACGTGTATGCCAAGCTGGCCAGCCAGGCCTACAGCAAAGCTTTGCAGCTGGACGCCACCAACACCGCTGTTGCCCCCAAACTCAGCCTGATCCGCAATCTGTTCGTGGCCGACGCAAAAGGTGTGCGCCCATCCGCGGCAGCCCCAGCCAGCCCCAGCGCCAGCGGCCGCCTCCGCACCCGCTGCAGTGGCCGCGACCAAAGCACCAGCGTCCGCACCCGCAGCGACCACCGCGCAACCCGCAGGCAACGCCACCGCCGATGTGGAAGCAGCCGTGACCGCCTGGGCCAATGCATGGTCCTCGCGCAACATGGCGTCATACCTTGGCGCCTACGCACCCAATTTCACACCCAACGACGGCCAATCGCGCAAGAGCTGGGAAGCAGAGCGCAAGGCCCGCATCGTGCCGCGCTCACGCATCGAAGTGGGCATCGACGACTTGACAGTCTCTATCGATGGCGACCGTGCGACGGCCAAGTTCCGTCAGGACTACGCCTCTGACACATTCAATGTGACCAGCCGCAAAACCCTTGATCTGGTCAAGAGCGGTGGCCGCTGGTTGATCGTTCGCGAAGTAGCAGGCTCCTGATGGTTGGTCGGCGGTTCTTTCAAAAAGGCCACGCCAGCGTTTCGACCTCTTCTTCGGTGGCTGGCGCTGCGCCAAGGCGTCTGGCGCTGGTTCTGGCCGGTGTGGCGGCGTCAGGGATCGCCTTGTTTCTCCTGACTTCGCACTATGGTCGAACGACTTCACTGACCGACACTTCGCTGGATGCCATGGCATCTGCATCTGCGGCGCCCAACCCGGCCTCTTCTGCGGCCGCCATGGTGATGAACGCCATGCTGCCCGCCATGAATGACGGGGCCTTGAGCTCTGGTCTGGTGCACCGCTCCATGTCCAGCGAAGCACTGGAGCAATCGCTGCCATTGCTGGGCCAGGCCGAGGCACGACTCATCCGAATCTATCAGCTGATCAGTCAAGCCGAACGCCACGAAGCCCTCGAAGAAGCCGAGTCGCTGGTGAAGGACTACCCAAACTTTCACCTTGCCAACCTGGTGCTCGGTGACCTGTTGAGCGTATACACGCGCCCCATCCGCCAAATTGGCGATGTACCGGACACCAAAGCCATCGCAGCCACCAAGCAACTGGAAGTGCTTCGCGAGCAATCGCGACGGCGTTTGCTGGCCTTGACAGAGCGACCACCCGAAAACAGTGTGCCCTCTCAATTCCTGGCACTGTCCACGCAAAGCCGTCACGCCATCGCTGTGGACGCCTCACGCTCGCGCTTGTATCTCTTTGAAAACTCTCAGGGTGATGGCAAGACCAAAGCCTCGCGCATGAAACTGGTGGGCGACTACTACATATCGGTCGGGCAATCAGGTGTTGAGAAAGTCTCTGAAGGCGATTTGCGCACACCGGTGGGCGTCTACTACATCACCAGCAGCCTGGACGCGGCCAAGCTTCCCGACCTTTACGGTTCAGGCGCGCTCCCGATCAACTACCCCAACCCCCTGGATTTGCAGCGCGGCAAAACTGGCAGTGGCATTTGGCTTCATGGCTCGCCCTCAGAGCAATTTGCCCGCCCTCCGCAAGCCTCTGAGGGATGCGTTGTGCTGTCCAACCAAGATCTCGACACCCTTCTCAGCAAAGTCGAGATCCGAACCACGCCTGTGGTCATTGCACCTGAGCTGAATTGGGTCAAGCCCGAGGATCTGGCCACCGAGCGCCAACAATTCGAGCAAACGCTGGAAGCGTGGCGTTCACTCAAAAGCCAAGGCAAGCTCGACGAGCTCAAAGCGCTTTATTCGCCGAGCTTTGACAACCAAGGTCAAAAATTGGCCGACTGGTGGCCACGCGTGGAAGGTGAAGTCCGCGCGCTGCGCTCCAAAGAGGTGGAACTCAAGGACCTCTCCGTTTTGAACTGGCGCGACAAAGACGACACCATGGTCGTCACCTTTGGCGAAGTGCCAGCTGGCAAGGCGCGCGGCGTGACCAAGCGCCAATACTGGATCCGCGAGGGCAAGCAATGGAAAATTTTCAACGAAGGAACCGTGTGATGCACTTTCCTGCCACTCCGCTTCAGGCCATCATTTCGACATCACGCCGCCAATTGGCGACCGCCCTGTTTCTGGGCACGTGCGTCCTGCCAATGGCGGCCCAGGCTGCGGATGCCGCTCCATCGCCCAAAGTGCGATTGACCACATCAATGGGCGACATCGTGATGGAGCTCTACCCTGACAAGGCGCCCAAGACAGTGGAAAACTTCTTGCAATATGTGCGTGACAAGCACTACGACGGCACCATCTTTCACCGCGTGATCAGCAACTTCATGGTGCAAGGGGGAGGCTTCGATGCTTCCTACAAGCAAAAGGCCACCCGCGCACCCGTTGTGCACGAAGGTCAGGCCGCCATTGAGCGCGGTGGCCCACGCAATACTGTGGGCACCGTGGCCATGGCCCGGACCAACGATCCGAATTCGGCCTCTTCTCAGTTCTTCATCAATGTGAAGGACAATGCCTTCCTCGACCCCACGCCGATCCCGCCAGGCGACCCCGTCGCACGGTTCGAGTACCAAGGGCGTGTTTATGAGAATGTGCCGCGCGCCAACCTGCTCGGTGCCGGCCAGTTGTATGGCTACACAGTCTTCGGCAAAGTCGTTGCCGGCATGGACGTGGTCAACAAAATCAAGGAAACGCCGACAGCCGGGGGAGGCCCTTTCCCGACCGACGTGCCCAAAACACCCGTCACCATCCTCAAAGCCACATTGGAGAAATAGAACATGGCCAACCCAAAAGTTGAACTGCACATTGCCAACCATGGCGTCATCGTCCTCGAACTGGATGCTGAGAAGGCGCCTTTGTCGGCCGCCAACTTCCTGTCCTACGTGAACAAGGGCCACTACAACAACACGGTGTTCCACCGAGTGATTCCCGGTTTCATGGTCCAAGGCGGAGGCTTCGAACCCGGCATGACCCAGAAGGACACCGATGCACCCATCCAGAACGAGGCCAACAACGGCTTGAAAAACGATCTCTATACCGTGGCCATGGCGCGCACCAGCGACCCGCATTCCGCCAGCGCGCAGTTCTTCATCAACGTGTCGAACAACGGTTTCCTGAACCACACCGCGCCCAGCGCTCAGGGTTGGGGCTACGCCGTATTTGGCAAAGTCGTTGACGGCACCGACGTGGTGAAGAAAATCGAAGGTGTGGCCACCGGCCGCAAAGGCTTCCATGACGACGTGCCAAAAGAGGACGTCGTGATCGAAAAAGCCGTCGCGATCTGATTTCAGGGGTCCCTCATGGCCCCTGTCGCATGACCGATACCGCTGTCGACCGCTTGACCCCTTGGCGCGCACCCGCGCAGTGGCGAGCGGTCGATTTCATTTCTGACCTGCATTTGCAAGCAGCCGAACCTGCCACGTTCGAACGCTGGCGTGCTTTCATGCAGCGCCCGCAAAGCGAGCATGCGGATGCCTTGGTAATACTGGGTGATTTTTTCGAGGTGTGGGCTGGCGATGACCTGCTGCAACCTGGCGTGGTCACCGAAGCCAGCGCCTTTGCTCAAACTTGCATGGCGCTTTTGAGGGCCCACACCGCCCAGCGCCCGGTGTACTTCATGCACGGCAACCGCGATTTTCTGCTCGGTGCCGCCGCGATGGCCGCCGCTGGCATGACCGAGCTCCCAGACCCTACATTGTTGGAGATGCACGACCAGCGCTGCCTGCTCAGCCATGGAGACGCGCTGTGCTTGGCAGACACCGAATACCTGGCCTTCAGAGCCGAAGTGCGCTCCCCAGCTTGGCAAAGCCAGTTCCTGGCCCGCCCCCTGGATGAGCGACTCGCCATCACCCGCCAATTGCGCGCGCAAAGCGAGGCCAAGAAGCAGGCCACTGGCCATGACCCCGCCTGCTGGGCCGACGTCGATACCGATGCCGCTCGAAGCTGGCTCAACGCCGCCCAGGCCACCACTCTGATTCACGGTCACACCCATCGCCCACAAGAGCATGACCTCGGCAACGGCCTCAAACGGGTGGTGCTCAGCGACTGGGATGGCAGCGCCTCACCAGCGCGGGCCGAAGTCTTGCGCTGGGACGTTCACGGCTTGCACCGGCTGCCCATGTGACGCCGGACACCGCATGAACACCCTTCAGCGCTGGCTGCCCCGCGCATGGCGGCGTATCGCACCCTTGCCCCAAGCCCTTTGGGAGTCGACGCTGGCTGCACAACCCTATTTGCGCGAGCTGACCGCGCAAGAGCAGCAGCGGTTGCAAGTGCTCTGCGGTCATTTCCTCCTGGAAAAAGAATTTCACGGCGCGCATGGCTTGGCCATCACCGATGCCATGGCCCTGACCATTGCCGCTCAGGCTTGCCTGCCACTGCTGCACCTGCCAGGCCCTGGGCAGCACGGGCTGCACAACGCCCCCCTTCGATCGCTGGACTGGTACGACGATTTCGTCGGCATCGTCGTGCAGCCCGGCGCTGCGGTGGCCAGGCGGCAAGTGACGGATGCCAGTGGCGTGGTTCACCACTACCGCGAAACGCTGGCGGGCGAAGCCATGCAGGGCGGGCCGGTGATGCTGAGCTGGGCCGAAGTTGCGCGCGCACCATGGGCGGCCGAGACCGGCAGCAATGTGGTGATTCACGAATTCATCCACAAAATGGACATGCGCGGCACCCGCCTGGGCCAAGCGGCGGACGGCGCACCCGACTGGGGCAACGCCTGCCTGGGGGCGCTAAAGGGCAATGCTGCGCGCACCCAATGGCGCGAAACCATGAGCACCGCTTTTGACGCTTTTCGGGAAGCACTGAACATGGCAGAACGCTTCGGCGGGGAGCGCCCTTGGCTAGACGCCTATGGCGCCACCCAGCCAGGCGAGTTCTTTGCAGTGACCTGTGAGGCCTATTTCGTCAACCGCGCGCGGTTCGAGCAGGAGTTTCCTGCCCTCACCTTGTTGTACGACGGCTTTTTCAGACCCGGCGTCTGATACAGCGGGGGTCAGGCACGCCGCTGCAGAAATCAGCGCTTGAGCAACACCTTCAGAACGTTCTGAAGCCGCTTGGCGGCGGCAGCGTCATAACCCGCGGCCAACACAGCGGCCACATCCTGGGGCCAGGTCTCTGCAGGTGCCGGCGCATTGCGACGGGTGAGCAATTGCAGCTGCAACATGCGCCGTGCACTCAGATGCTCGGCAGGTGTCGGTGTTTCAGCCGCCATCTCCAGGCGCAGCAACGTTTCTGCTGGCAAGGTTTTCGCGGCTTCGGTGAGGCTCTGATTCCAGGCATTGCGCGTGGCGGCATTGACCCGACCACCCAGGGCCTGGGCCGTGGGCAACTGGGCTGCATCACGGTCCTCCCATGCCTTGAGCAATTGCGTCAGCACTTCACCATGGGCCTGCGCAGCCAACTTGCGCAGAGCCGCTTCGGCATGCTCCACGGCGTTCCGCTGCGCGCGGAAAGCCGCGTCGCCCAAACGTGGCGCCATCGGGCCACGCGGCTCACGGTCACCCCAGCGGCCACCGTCGGGTGCACCACGCCCCGGGCCGCGTCCGGCACCTGGCCCACCACGGCCACCCGGGCCACGGCGATCGTCGCGGCCCGCGGGCTCCGATTTTTTCATGCCAGGGCGGTCATCGCCGCGCACAGCCACGATTTTCTTGGCCGGTTTGGGCGGCACAACGGGTGCAGGTGCGGCGGCTTGGGCTGCCGAAGACCCTTCTGCAGATTCACCGGAAGCAGCAGCGGCTTCCTGATCACTCGCTTCAGGCAGATCAGCCACAACCACAGTATCAGCGGCCTCTCCCGGTGTTTGGGCTTCTGCCTTGGCCGTCTGGCTTTCGACAGCACGGGCCTCGGCTTGGCCAAGGCGGGCTTTTTCCAGGGCCTCCATGGCCGAGTGAATGGCCTGTGCATCTTCACTGGCGATTGCGGCCTCCAAGGCTTTCGCTGCGTCCAACACCCGCTGATCGTGCTCGTTGAGCGCACTGTTGGCACGCTCGCGCTCGCTGCTCTTGCGGCTGAAGGCGTCATCGATGGGCTGGCGAAAAGCCTCCCACAGCTTCTGCTCTTGCTTGCGGTCCAAGGGGACCGCATGGGCTTCACTCTGCCAGCGCTGCTGCAGATCTTTGACCGCATCGATGCGCAGTTGGGGCGCAGCACCCAGTGCAGTGGCCTCTTCTATGAGCGCACGACGGCGTTCAATACTGTGTTTCTGAGCCGTCTCCAGCCCCAGATGGGCCGCCGACATGGCCGATTTCCACTGGGGTTGCAGCTCGGCAAAAGCTTTCTCGCTCAAATGTCCGGCGCCGCGCCAGCGCTCCGAGAACGCATGCAACTCGCGAATCTGGGTCTTCCAGTCGGTGTTCTCCGCGTGCGCAGCTGTCCAAGCCTTGAGCTCGTCAATGATGGCCAAACGTTGCGCCTTGTGGGCATCGGCCTGCTGCCGCACTTGAATCAACCACGCCTCCACCTGCTTGTGAGCTGACGTGCAAGCCTCGTCAAAGCGCTTCCACAGCCCATGGTTGGGAAGGCCGCCTTGATCGGTGGTTTTCCACTGGTCGCGCAGGCTGCGCAGCGTCTCCTGCATCTTGCGCCCACCCAGGCGCTGGCCTTCGGGTGCTTGCAACAATGCTTCTGCCTTGGCCACCAACTCTTCGCGCAACTGGTCGGCTCGCCAACGTTGCCAATCCTCCAGATCCCCGGCTTGCTTGAGTGCGGCGTGGGCACGCGCCTCACGCTCGGGCCCAATCAAGCGGCTGTGGGCTTTGATCACATTGCGCACATCCGCTGCGGCCTTGGGCGTGGCTTTGCCATGACCCTCGGCCACTTCGCGCTCCAGCACCACAATGGCGCGGTCAAATTCGGCCACGACCTGCGCCCGGCGCTCCTGAGAAGCTTGGCTGTCGCGCTCGGACCTTTCCGCCTTGGCCGCAGCAGGCTCCCCGCGCGCCACGCGGAGTTCATCGGCCCAGACCGGGACAGCGGGCAGCGGCGCTGATGCGTCTGCATCGGCAGCCACCGCTTGTGCCAAAGCGGCCTCGAAAGCATCCCAAACCACTTGCAGCTGGCTGCGCGAGCCTTCCAGCATGGGCGGAAACTTGGGTTCAACGCTGGCCCATTGAGGGTCTTCACTCAACGCTTGGGATTGGGCCAACCAGGCGGCAACGTCCTGGCCGAGCGCAGGGGCCGACTTCTGGGCATCGCGCCATGGCTTGGTCGACATCACCTCGATGCGTTGCGCCATGAGCACGGCCGATTCGCGCTCCACCTGAACGCGGTGCTGCAAGTCCTCAATCGCTTTCACACGGTCGGCCAAAGAAGCCTTCAGGCCCGCCAGGGGCTCACGTGAAAGCGGTGCACCAGCGCGGGCTGCATCACGCTGCCAGGCCATGGCATCGGCAAGGTTCAGACGCGACTGGTCCAGCAGGCCCTGGGCCTTGGCTGCCCAATCGGCTGCGATCGCTTCCTGCGCCTTCTGACGTTTGTGTTCGTCCAGCTTTTCCTTCAAGGGTTTGGCCGCGCCTCGATCGCGCTGCGACAGCTCCTTGAACACCTCGTTCATCTCCTCGTGGCTGGGGTCCTTGGCCAGCCAGTCGCGCACCCGCGAAGCCCGCTCACCCGACGTTGGGGCTGAGAAAGCACCGCCCGTGAGGTCATCCAGCGGATGGTTGGCAGCAGGCGTGGACTTGGGAGAAACAGGCGTATTCACAACAGATTCCGTGACAGGGGGCTGGGAGGTGGTTTTGCGCAATGAGAACAGAGACATGCGGAAAGTAAACGGTTAGAGACTGGGCGATCGCTGCCTTTGAGACAGCGGCCGACCCCTGTATTGTCGCCGTTGTTGGCCCGAACCATCCAGGCGGCTTGCAAACAAGAAGCCCCGGCGAAACCAGTGGCTTGCCGGGGCTGACGGCGGGCTTAAAACCCATGCCGTGATTTGGGATGGCAAGAGAGATTCGTCTCACCAACCCGGGAGCAAGAGATTGCTCCTATGGTTCGCCAGCCACAGTGAAACACTGCTTTTGGCTCATACCGGTCTGAAACCGGTAAGCACGACTGTAAGCCCACTGCCCATTGCCATCAAGCCCATTTCCGCGTCCAGCATATGAACATTGTCAATCACATGAAGCACGCGATTGATTCACGCTACAACGGCCCCTCAAGAGTGTGGGCGGTCGGCGATCTGACCAGCGGCGGGCCCCTCGCAATGGCAAGCCGTGGCGCCTTGTGGCCATGGGTCTGTCGCTAGCAAAGTGAAAGCACTCCCTTTATCCGGAAATATAAAGACACAAAAGTAATGAAAATCAAGTTCATTACAATTGACTCCCCATGTAACAGCCCATACGATCGCGCAGCTTCGTTCTGATTGCGGGTTAACCCGAGGTGTCTTGCGCAAAGGCATGACCCCGACATCCGCGATATCCCCAGCCCCTTCTGGCAGGTGACACAGAACCAAGAGTGACACAACCCCTTTGCATCGCACCGCTCTTACCGAGCGGCCCTTTGCACGCCAGGAGAAACCAATTGAGCCCCTATCTGAACAGGCCCAGCGAAAACGCGCCTTCCCCAAAATCCCCGCTGCGAGCCGCCTTGAGCGACATGTACAGCGGCTTCGTCGAAGTGACCCACAACGGCATGGCCATGACAGGCATGTTGCTGGCCATGGTGGCCATCACCTTGAGTGCCCGCCCCGATCTTCGCCAGGAAGGCGAGCGCCAGCTGCTGACCTGGCTGCAAGACCGGCAAGACTCAGCAATGGTCGCCGACCAAGACCCCGTGATCGTTGCCGAGCCAGCGGCAGCCGAGCGCGCAACCGCATTGATTCCCACCAACCTGCCCAAGCAGCAAGCCAACGTGGCGTACTGGCTGAGCAAAAAATACCGGGTCGCACCCGAGCCCCTGGGTGTGCTGGTGGCAGAAGCCTTCGATGTGGGCGAGCGTGTGCGCCTGGACCCCACCTTGCTGCTGGCGGTGATGGCGATCGAGTCGCGATTCAACCCGTTCGCACAAAGCCCTGTCGGCGCTCAAGGCCTGATGCAGGTGTTGACCCGGGTTCACACCGACAAATATGAAGACTTCGGGGGCCGCCTGGCCGCATTTGACCCTGTCACCAACCTGCGGGTGGGCGCCAAGGTGCTGCACGACTGTGTGAAACGCGCAGGGTCCATCGAGGGAGGCTTGCGCCTCTACGTTGGTGCCGTGACCACCGATGGCAGCGGGTACATCAACAAAGTCATGGCAGAACACCTGCGCATTCAAAGTGTCGCCCTGGGCAAACCCATGCCACGGGTGTTCCCGATCTACCGCCCAGCCCCGGCGATTGAGGTGCCCGAAGCCCCCTCCATGGACACGGCCTCGTTGCAAGCGCCCAGCCCGGAGGCGATTGAAACTCTGTCGGCACCTGCGCCAGTCGTCAATGTCGATGCGGTGGTCAAACCCACAAGCGAAGGCGAAACCGTGGCCACAGTTCGTTCCTGAGCCACTTGCCAGGCACAAGCTCGGATAAAATCCCGCAGGTACGCAACTGGCGATAGGTGCGCGCAGATCTGTGGCTCAGGCCACAGCTTCAGCGCCACTGACGTGGGCCCTGGAACGGCGTTGACCGCCGCTCATCCAGATCACCACTGGGAAGCGTACCGCCTTCGGGTCAGCAGATTTGAAGGTGTTCAGCCGTTCGCCTGGGCAGCCCTTGTCAACATGCACAGGGATTTTCGTCTTCACAGGACTGCCACCATGTACGACCGCAACATCCTCATCGAGCAAACCGACCCCGAGCTGTTTGCCGCCATCCAGGCCGAGAACGCGCGCCAGGAACACCACATCGAGCTCATCGCCAGCGAGAACTACGCCTCGCCCGCCGTCATGGCCGCCCAAGGCACCCAGCTCACCAACAAATACGCCGAAGGCTACCCAGGCCGCCGCTACTACGGCGGCTGCGAGCATGTCGACGTGGCCGAGCAACTCGCCATTGACCGCGCGAAGCAACTGTTCGGCGCCGATGCCGCCAACGTGCAACCCCATTGCGGCGCTTCGGCCAACCAAGCCGTGTTCCTCGCGTTCTTGAAGCCCGGTGACACCATCATGGGCATGAGCCTGGCCGAAGGCGGTCACCTGACCCACGGCATGCCGCTGAATATGAGCGGCAAGTGGTTCAACGTGGTCAGCTACGGTCTCGATGCCAAAGAGGCCATCGACTACGAAGCCATGGAAGCCAAAGCCCGCGAGTCCAAACCCAAACTCATCATCGCTGGCGCCTCGGCCTACAGCCTGCGCATCGATTTTGAACGCTTCGCCAAGATCGCCAAAGAAGTCGGCGCCATCTTCATGGTCGACATGGCCCACTACGCCGGCCTGATCGCTGCCGGCGTGTACCCCAACCCTGTGCCCCACGCCGATGTGGTCACCTCGACCACCCACAAAAGCCTGCGCGGCCCCCGCGGCGGCCTGATCCTCATGAAGGCCGAGCACGAAAAGGCCATCAACAGCGCCGTTTTCCCTGGCCTGCAAGGCGGCCCGTTGATGCACGTCATCGCAGCCAAAGCTGTGGCCTTCAAGGAAGCGCTGACGCCCGAGTTCAAGGCTTACCAGGCTCAAGTGGTGAAAAATGCCCAGATCGTGGCCGACACCCTCCAAGAGCGCGGCCTGCGCATCGTCAGTGGTGGCACCGAGAGCCACGTCATGCTGGTCGACCTGCGCGCCAAAGGCATCACCGGCAAGGAAGCCGAGGCCGTGCTGGGCAGCGCCCACATGACCATCAACAAAAACGGCATCCCCAACGACCCCGAAAAACCCATGGTCACCAGCGGCGTGCGCATCGGCACCCCCGCCATGACCACCCGTGGCTTCAAGGACGAAGAGGCCCGCGCCACGGCCCACCTGATTGCCGACGTGCTCGACAACCCGCGCGACGCGGCCAACATCGAAGCCGTGCGCGCCAAGGTCAACGCCCTGACCGCCCGCTTCCCGGTGTACAAGTGATCAAAGGTGGCGTGGGCCCTTGCCCACGCCACCCAACGGCCGCCCGAGTGAGCCCAGGCCATCGGGCGGCTTTTTTTCCACTGCACTCAGATTGGCCATCGCATGAAATGCCCCTTTTGCGGACACCTGGAAACCCAAGTCGTCGAAACCCGGATCTCGGAAGACGCCGATTTCATCCGCCGCCGTCGACAATGCGGTCACTGCGAAAAGCGCTTCACCACCTATGAGCGCCCCGAAGTGAACTTCCCTACAGTCGTCAAGAAAGATGGGCGCCGGGTCGACTACATCCCCGCCAAACTCCACGCCTCCTTCGCCCTCGCCTTGCGCAAACGCCCGGTCAGCATGGAGCAGGTGGATTCCGCCATCGAACGCATCGAAGAAAAGCTGCTCAACCTGGGCGCCCGAGAGATCCAGGCACAGAAAATCGGCGAAATGGTCATGCGCGAGCTCAAAAAGCTCGACAAAGTGGCCTACATCCGATTTGCCAGCGTGTACCGGAGCTTTGAAGACATCGATGATTTTCGGGCGTTGGTGGATGAGGTGCGCAAGTCGACAGCTCACTCACAGCGCTCACCCTCGACGTATTGACTTCGAGGGCGTCCGACGCTGTTGATGATCACCTTCCTAACGGCACCGTTATAGACGCCGCTTTGGCATATGCTGATGGTACCGGCCTGAAAGGCGCCCCCGGTCATCCGGGTGCCGCCCAAGGCGTCATAAGAAACATCGTGAGCCACCGGTCTATTGCCTGAGATCACCCAGCCTGCAGGAGCGGCAGTTCGATATCGCAATGTCTGCTCACTAGCGTCTCTCTGCTCCGTTGTTGTTCGTGTCCACAAACATCAACCAGCCTTGGTGCCATCCTCCTGAAATGGCGCATTTCTCCGGGGATGTGGCGACACACATCACCACCCGCTGGCCTCTACGGATCGCTTCGGACCTTGTCAGATGCAAGTCGCGTAGCAAATCATTGCCAAGAACACGTTGTCGTGCGGAGGCCATCATCGAAGAAAAACCGCCGCTGGCGATGGAGAGCAAGATGCCCAGAATAGACAACGAGACCATCAACTCGATGAGCGTGAATCCGCCCTGCACTTCATTTGAGATTACTTTTTCACACATTTCTCCCATAAAATGAGAGAAATTTAAGTGAAAAGTGTTTGTTTTTATATCCCCTATGAGTAGGAACGTAATCCCCTACTGGGGGGGTCTCTCAGAAAATAACCGCCTTGCCAAGAAGGCGAATCACTTACCCTTGGGAGGATCACCAGCAAGGGCGCCCGTTGGTGCCTACAGCAGGCGTCTGGACACCCAACTGGTTAATCGTCAACGTGCCACAGCTATCTTGTACCTGAGGACCTGCTGGTACGGCAGTGAGGGTATAAGCTTGGCCAGCAGCCGCGAACACAAGCCCAAAATTGTAACGAACCGTTCCAGTGCGGGGGCTTATGGCTCGCCCCGCCGGCAAAGCGTTCGCTACACCAGCGCGGTCCTGGTCATAGCGATTGTTTAAGGTATAGAAACGTTCAAGCGTTTGCACCAATTCCCCCATGTCCGCCTGTGCATCCGCTCGAGCAGAGCGTCTGACAGACTCTTGGTAAGACGGAAATGCCACAGCTGCAAGAATGGCAACAATGGCAACAACGATCATGACCTCAATCAAGGTGAAGCCGGAGTGGCTGCGTTTTTGGATGACTTTTGACTGCTTCATCGTTTGGGCTGGTCCATAACAGGTGTTTTGCCAGGGTTGACAACCACGTTGGTGACTTCATTTCCAACCAACATCAAAAGCACTGCCCCCCCGGGACGAACAGCATCGCTCACGAGCTTCGCGCTCGCTGATTCAACACCTGTACGTTTTTGGAAAGCGAATAGGTTCTCCCGTCCACTTTAATCACACGGGCAGCAGGCGCCCACTGTTCGACCTTGCCCCGAATTTCCGACGGTGAGCCCAACAATTGCTGAGCCTGCACACCACCGCCACCGAAGCCGAGATCGACATCGCCAGCAGCCAGCTAAACTTTTTCATCATTTGCTCCTTGAAATCATCGCAGTTGGCGCCATGACTGGCGGCCGATAGGTCCTGCCGTGTTGGAACCCTTGGTAATCAAGGAGCCATCGCCCCCATATATGTTGTCGACCGCCTTGTCGGGATCACGAACAATGATGGGCATCTCGCCGGTCGGGCCTTCTATCCCGCTTGGTGTCTGGCTGTTGAAATCATCAGAGGCATCCACCACACCATCGCGATTGATATCGAATGCTGGGGAACTGGAGCGGCCCCCAGTGAGCACATTCAAGTCCATCAAGAAGCCCGTCCGCCCTGAACCGCAGGGATCGATGTCAGGAATCAAGGTGGAGAAGCGCACCGAATTCTGCACCGCCCCGCTCGGGATGATTGGTGTACTGATGACCCGTTCTCCGGCAGACGGCAAATCGACCTTCCAGCCCCGATTACTGGCCGTGAGCGCATTCTGCGTCACATACCGCAAGGTGCCAATGGGGTAGGTCGTGCTACCTCTCACCACGCTGCTCGTGTTGCTCGTGATCACTTGCTCCAAAAGCTGTGAGCGGGTGGCGGCACCTCCGGTTGCAGCAGCCGCCTCGAATATGCCGTAGAAAGTCTGAATCTGGGGGCTGGCCAGGTTGTCGTCACCCGTCCTGAAGAAGCTTCCAGTTCCAAATAGCACAACCACATCCGACGGCGTACCTGGCTTCAAAACCACTTTGGGCGCTGCTGTGATGGGCTGCCTGGCGCCCGAAGCCTCATCGACCGCGGAGTAGATGCGTCGAATCGTCGGTGTCGCGTTCAGAAAATTGAACCGCCAGACATTGCCCAACAAATCTCCTGCAAATACGTTGGTGAGGTTCAGGGCATTCGTCGGCCAGTCGGTGGTTTCGACCGGGGAAAGCCCGTTAGGGTTCGATGCACTCGCAAAGCCAGCTGCCGGGTGTTGTCCGGCGTCAGCAAGTTGTAGAGCAGTCGCCCAGTTTGCATGTCCACCACCAACAAACGAGCCCTGTGGTTGTTGCTGTTGTAGCCATTGCCAAAGACGGCTGCCCAGCGACCGCTGGCCAAACGGACGATCTTGGGCGCGCTGACACCGAAGCCGATGTCCCGGCACGCCCTACTGCCTGCAAGTCCCGATGGATCGGCGACACATGCCACGTCGGCGTATTTGAACTCCCACATAACGTTGGCGGCGCCAAATGTGTCGGGTCTGGTCACATCGAGCGCGAAAACGGTGCGCCCGCCGGCGCCCATCGTGCCCACCACGGCGGTCCGCCAGGCGCCGCTGGTGTACACATCCGAGAGAGCTGCAGTGCCATCCACAAAATAGCGGTGGGCGTAATCCGTCCTCATGAGGTCATTGATTTGGGCATGGGTGCCACTGGTACCCGGGAGCAACAATTCACTTGGCATGAAGGCAAAAAGCTCATCACCGTCTTCTGCATCAAAGGCGTGAAACATGCCATCGTTGGCGCCTACAAACAGGACCTCTGGTCTTGCTTGATAGCTGGCGCCGTTTCGAAAAGCCCTGTAGCTCGCACCTTGGGGAGCTGGTAATAGGGAATAACCGTAATCCTTTTTGTAGAGGTACTGGGGACTGGACCCTATGATGTCTCCGATGCGCCGGGTCACCCCATCCACCACCCGGGAGCGACAACTCCGGAGAGTCGGTGCCATACAACCAGTCGATGCGGTCCTGGGCCGTGGCCGAAGAGGCCGGTGCACCTGCTGGGTTCACGCCCAGCGCTGCGGTTTGGGAAGCGCTCAATGAACCGGAATTCCAGTTCCACTGCCACACCCAATGCATCGCGGGTCAAAATATTCCTCGATGCTGGCGAGCGAGCAGCCAAAACCGTTTTCTGCGTCCCAAGCCAAGCTCGACGGGTCCGTCTCTGGCAGCGGCACCCCCTGGTCGTCAAGGTTTCTGGCCTTCATCGAGCCCGACCAACCCGCGCTGCGAAATTCAGCGTTGTAGAGCAGGGTGTCAGTTTGTAGCGTCGCAGAACTGGCCGCGGCCGAACTTCCACTGGCCGTCACTCGGGCAATGATGCTGCTCAATACCGTTGTCAACTCGGTCGCAAATGTCTCGGGATCGGCGGCCGAAGAAGCCTCCGTGGCCATTCACGCCAGCGTGAAGCAGATCGTCAATCTTTGCGGCGTTGGTGGCCGTGGGATCGGGCCAGGTGATGTTCGCAGGCGGGTTGGCCGTGATTGCCGAAAGTGCCGTGGTGGGATCAACGGTGCCAGCCACGCCCAGCCCCACGCCATAGGTGACCATATGTTGCCAGAAAGCGGGATTCACCTCCGAAGTAGGCACCCTGTTGCCAAGATCAGTGCGCAAATCCCTTTTCCAGTAATGCATAGCCACATCGGCCAACGTGTTCGAATTCCCGTCGGTGAATGGCGTGGTCGCCGCATAGGTATAGGACGTCGAACGGTGGATCGGCATGAGTGATGGTGCCGCCCGCCGAGCCGTCGACGTTCCCTTGAGCGGCAACAGTGGTCGCCTGACTCACGGCATCATCGGTCCAATAGCCGTCGGTCATCAAGATCGAATAGCTTTGACGACAACTCAGATGTTCCGTTGGGTCATTGGACCCTGGAACTCTCACCCCAAGGCCCGCGATTGTCGGTTCTGCTGAAATATTGCCCGACATCATCAAGCGCCCTGCGCAGAGGTGTGTTGGACGGAGCCCAAGTGCTAGAGTACAAATCCGTAAAAAACTGGGTTCGGTTGGCTCCGCTGAATGGCCGCACGCCCCGAATCACTGTCCGTGTATTCGCCACGCCATCAATGGTTTCTGCTGCTTTGTTGATGGCGCCAAATCCAACACGCATATCAACAGGCTGATTTGAGAACGCCCGCCCGATGCCCGCCTGAGCAGACAGCATTCTTGATCGGTAATAGGTATACCAATTCGCGAAGTTCTGAATCTCCTGGGCGTAAGTACAAGTTCCCGCAACGCAATCGGTTCGGCTGGCCCGGCCGTCCCCGGTGTAAGTGGCCGTGGTGCTGATGATGTTTACCTGGGTGAAGTTCGCAGCCGCATCAATACCCGCTCCGTTGTACCGGAAATACACAGCAGGATAATGCGTCTGTGCATTTTCGGCACAGGAAATCGAACAAAATGCCCCTCCTGCAGCATTTCTGTGTACCCAAATGGCATTTTCGGTGGTATCCACCGTTAGGTTTCTGGTTCCAAGACCGGTTCGCACAGGGTGATGAAACGCCGCTGTGGGTACAGCGTTGGGGAACAACGAACCGTCCGCACGCGCCCAAGGTCTGTATGTGACGGCCGGGTTGTAATATGATTTGTTGACAGCAAATGAGCGAGACCTTCTCGCAGTCAGACTCTCATCGGCATTGACAGCGTTGTAACGCACCGAAGCCACATAGTTCTGATAATCTGCCCCACCGTACAGACCCGGAATTCGACGGAAAGTGAAATAGGGAAGCACAAAATCGTCTGGAGTAATTTCCCAATGCATGGACCCCGAGTCGTCCAACACAAACATGATGTTGGGTTCAGCACTGGAAGACACGAACAATGGCAATTGGGCGGCCGACACCTGAGCATGGGCAATCGTATGCACGCCCATGGAGGCCAAGCACATAACCATTGCCCCACTGCCAGTTTCCTCACCAGCTGACCTATATTTTTCGTTTCCATTTCAACACTCCTGACAATTTTGTGACCAGCGCAATCAAATATCGATCTCACCATCAGTGCTCCGGCTCAGTTCGGTGGTTCCAAACCAGACTGGATAACGACCACACTCTCTGGCTGCGCACCAACGCCACGGGCAGCGATCGGATAGATAAGGCGGTATTCCGGCGGAATCGATATTCCGACTCGGACGTATTGCGGGGGACCCACATGATAGGCAGGGTCTGCAGCCAAGTCCGTGTCGAAAGAAGGAAGAGTGCCCGTCTCCTCACCCGCTGCCCAGTTGGCGGGATCGACCAGATCTACTCCCGAACCATCAAATGGACCCACGTTTTCACCCACGCGCAACGCCGCTTCAGCGGCCTGAAAGGCCACGTTGCGCTCTCGCATGTTGAACGCCATGCGTTCCTGAGAAACATTCCCGCGCATGGCTTGCACACCGAGGAGTGTCAAAAGCACCAAAATGATGAGCCCAACCACCAGCACTGCGCCTTCTTGGTGCAAGTGCGCATTTGTACCTCCCGATAATCTGCGGGGCACGGGCATTCGATGACGTCGTTGGTTGTTAGACATTTGAATTCCAGTCCGTCAAGGAGCGCGGTTGCGCAGTGCGATGGTCGAATTGAACTGCTGAGTGATGGCAGGGCGCCCATCTGCGATCGCCAACAATAGTTTCACAGCCACCGTGTTCGAAAGCTCTGCCGCGCTTGGCGCAGAAATGTACTGAGTAACCGAGCGTCCAGCCAATCCTGCGACTCCATACAGAAACTTCAGATTGGTCACGCCGCTGGCGATAGCCTGACCATTTCGCATCAATTCACCTCCGACAACGTTGTAATTCACGTTTCCAGGCGCATCACCTGCGAACCGGGCCGAAACTGCTTTGAAAGCCCGTTTCCCGTTATGGAATTGCCCGCCACCGCTGTCACCACCATCACATCGGTGGCAGCACAATCGGACAACAGCAATCGGTCGCCAACCGCAACAGCGCCCAGACCGCCCATGCTCACCAAAATAACCTGATCGAGCGCTGGCGAGCTGCTCACCACAGCAAATTCGGCACTTCCCCGGAGCAACGTGATGCCATCTGGATCGGTAGCTGTTGCCCCTGGCGCTGATGCCAGAGCAAGGTCATTGGAAAACGAAGGGGCAAAGGTGCTGCAAAAAGCTCGCGCTGCCACATCCCGGATTGCCCGTCATACGAATATCTCTATTGAGCCGCTCCAAGGAGATACGCCCCGCTTCCTGAACAGCCGATGCCGCATCCAGTTGACGATAGTTTGTTGAGCTCCCTACAAACACGGAAGCCACTGCACTCAGTATGATCAAACCCAGCACCATGCCGATCATGAGTTCGACCAGCGTCAACCCCCGCTGACTGCGCTGCAATCCACCTTGAAAATGTCGTAACTTCATTAGAGGGGTCCCAACTCGGTTCGCACCACCACGCAGTCGAGAGGATTCGCTCCCGCCTGCAACCGACCATCGTTCCAGTTGACTTCCACCACGAAAACATCCCTCGGGGCATTGGCATAGGTCACACCGCACGCATCCACGTAATCATTGCCAGCGAGCAGCCGAAAACCTCGACCCCGACCCGCTGGGAGGGCACCTTCAAGGCAGCTTTTCCACTGATTCACATCGGTGGCGGCAAAAGCAGCAGCGCCAGCCGCCGCAGCCAGAGGCTGTCCACACGCCTGGGCTGCGGTACCGTCAAAACCCGCCGCCAATGTTGTTTCATAGGAGCATGGATTGCCAGCACTGCAAGCGTCCAGGTTGGCCCGTGCCCGATCGGCAAGGTCATAGGCCAGGCTGGTGGCTTGCGAGCGCAAGGTTGAGCTGTGGTTGAACTTGGTGCCTGCGTATTGCATGCCGACCATGCCCAAAATGCCGAAGGACAACAGCATGACCGCCACCAGCACCTCGATGAGGGAGGCACCTTGCTGCGCCGACCGTCGAGCAGCAACATGGGAATTCACAATGGGTAAGTGGGCTTCAGAAATCAACATGACGGCTTCAAATGAAGTTCAAGGGCAGGCTGTGCGAGAAGAAGCCACGCGACCCGCTGGAGCAACCCCGACAAAACGCTGCAACGTACCCAGCGTCAACTGAAAACACCGAGCATTCGCCACCCCGCCGAGCGCGTCATAAACTACGCTGCCCGGCACAGCAATGGCCACACCCTCGCGGGCTGCAGGCCAAACCCGCAGAGGCGGATTGGCAGCCACTGCGTTGTCCTTGACCAGCCACCCATTGACCCAAGTGCCGGAGCACGTGGCCTGGTCGCTACTGGCACAAAGCGTGATGGGCGTGCCCCGCTTGACCGCCTCGCTGCGCGCCAACTCCAGTGCACGCACGATATCAATGGACACCGTGCGAATGCGACTTTCTTCAATCATGGTGCGAAAGCTGGGCACACCAATGCCCAGAAGAATGGCGAGGATGGATATCGTCACCATCAACTCGATCAAAGTGAAGCCAGATTGCTTATTCATTGGCGACCATCGAGAGTAGGTTGGTAGAAAATGGGCATAAAAAAAGCTAGGTGAAGTTAGATCTTAGCGACTGGCGCGGAGCCGGGTAGAGGCTGCCACGACGGATGGGAGGCCCGCTCGGACGGACGGTAATATCTTTCCCCTACCTGATGGTCACAAATCCGCTTGGCGCAGCACACAACAGGGCCAAGATAGAAAAGAGTGCCCCCCAGGCACAGTTCACCCAATCAAAAGCCGCGCACGAACGCTGCCATGTTCAACGAATCTCCGCCACTATGTCCTTCACTCAAGCCGTACCCCAAGTCTCACCCAAAGAATGGGAGGGCGCGCTGAAGCTGGCAGCTCAAGCCACAAGAGTTAGTGAACCCAATCCACGGGTTGGCTGCTTGATCGTTGGGGCGAATGGTGCAACTTGGATCGGGCACACCCAGGCTGCAGGAGGTCCACATGCAGAAGTTGTAGCCATGACCCAAGCTATCTCTCAAGGAGCGCAACTCGATGGTGCAACGGCGTACGTCACCCTGGAGCCATGCTCACACCACGGGCGCACCCCGCCCTGTTGCGACGCGCTGATCGAGGCGGGGGTGGCGCGTGTGGTCGTGGCCACGCTGGATCCCAACCCTCTCGTGGCGGGAAAAGGTGTGGAACGGTTGCGCAAAGCGGGGGTCGATGTCGAGGTGCTGCCCCCCGACAGCGCCGAAGCCATCGCTTCCCGGGAGCTCAACATCGGCTTTTTCAGCCGCATGATCCGCGGCACGCCATGGGTGCGCCTGAAAACGGCCATGTCGCTCGACGGCACGACGGCACTGGCCGACGGCACGAGCCAGTGGATCACAGGCGATGCGGCTCGGACCGACGGTCATGCCTGGCGCGCGCGAGCTTGTGCGGTCCTGACCGGTATCGGCACCGTGCGCGAGGACGATCCCATGCTGGACGTGAGGTTGGTCGATACACCTCGCCAACCCCATCTGGTGGTCGTGGACAGCCGCCTCGAAACCCCGGTCACAGCTCGGCTCTTGCGCCCTGCCGTGCCTCGCAAACTGTTCATTTACTGCGCCATCGACGATGCGGCCAAGCGCCGCGCGCTCGAAGCACAAGGGGCAACGGTGATTTGCCTGCCGGGCCCAACGGCGGAAACGGCTGCCAAGGTCGATCTGGCGGCCATGTTGAAAGACTTGGGCCAGCGCGAGGTGAACGAATTGCATGTGGAAGCCGGACACAAGCTGCACGGCTCGCTGATTCGCGAAGGGCTGGCGGACGAGTTTCTGACTTACCTTGCCCCCAAACTGCTGGGCCCGGGCATGGGGATGGCCGCATTGGCGCCGCTCGCTGCCCTGTCTGATGGCCCTGCATTGCAGTTTGGCGAGGTGGATCGCCTGGGAGACGACCTCCGGATTCTGGCCAGGGTGGCGGGCCACGATGCGTTTCTCAGCGGATCGGCGGTCCAGCGTCCCGCATAAATCAGCCGATTCGGGCACCGATGCACCTATTTCTGCACGGGTAAGTGCCGGCAAGCCAAAACGCCCTCGAAACCCTGCGAAAATAGCAGGATGTTTACCGGCATCATCACCGGCGTGGGGCGCATCGCCGCCCTCCACGACCTGGGCAGCTCTTTGGATCATGGCAAGCGACTCACCATTGAGGCGCCGCCAGGCTACCTCGACGACGCAGGGCTGGGCGACAGCATCGCACTCAACGGCGCTTGCATGACCGTCACCTCGCTGGACCTGCCCCAGCACCGCTTCACCATCGACATCTCGGTCGAATCCCTGGCCAAAACCAGCGGTCTGGCCGAGGTGGGCAACCGCATCAACCTCGAAAAGGCGCTTCGCGCCAACGACCGTCTGGGTGGCCACATCGTGTCTGGCCATGTCGATGGCATCGGGAAGGTGACCCGTTTCGCCCAAATAGGCGAAAGCTGGGAGCTGCGGGTGATGGCGCCGCGCGAACTGGGCAAGTTCCTCGCCTACAAAGGCTCGATCACCATCAACGGCGTGAGCCTCACCGTCAACCGCGTCGCCGACAGCGCTGAAGGCTGCGAATTCAGCATCAACCTCATTCCCCACACAGTGGAAAACACGGCATTGGGCCAGCTTCAGGCCGGCAGTCGCGTCAATCTCGAAATCGATACCGTGGCCCGCTATGTCGAGCGCATGCTCAGCGCAGGCCAGATCAACACCCCACCCCTTTCCGCATGACATCCACCCCCGCCACTGTCCAAATCTCTCCCATCGAAGACATCGTCGCCGATATGCGCGCCGGTCGCATGGTCATTCTGGTGGACGAAGAAGACCGTGAAAACGAAGGCGACCTCGTGCTCGCAGCCGACCAGGTCACACCAGACGCCATCAACTTCATGGCCCGCTACGGCCGCGGCCTGATTTGTCTGACACTCACCCGTGAGCGCTGCGAGCGCCTGCAATTGCCGCCCATGGTGGCCCGCAATGGCGACAAAAAGGGAACCGCATTCACCGTCTCGATCGAAGCCGCCGAGGGTGTGACCACAGGCATTTCAGCCGCCGACCGCTCGCGCACCATTGAAGCTGCTGTGGCGCCAGGCGCGAAGGCCAGCGATCTGGTGCAGCCGGGACATATCTTTCCACTGCAGGCCGTAGAAGGCGGCGTGCTGATGCGCGCGGGCCACACCGAAGCCGGCTGCGATCTTGCCGCCATGGCAGGGTGCTCGCCCACAGCCGTGATCTGCGAGATCATGAAAGATGACGGGACCATGGCGCGCCTGCCCGATCTGCAAATTTTTGCCGCTGAACATGGCCTGAAGATCGGCACCATCGCCGACCTGATCGAACACCGCAGCCGCACCGAATCGCTGGTGCAAAAAGTTTCCAGCCGTGCCATGGAGACCGCCTTTGGCGCCTTCACCGCCACCGCCTTTCGCGATCAGCCCAGCGGCGCCTTGCATTTGGCCTTGGTCAAAGGCACCTGGACGCCTGAGCAAAGCGTTGCCGTTCGGGTGCACGAGCCGTTGTCCATTCTGGACGCGCTGGAAGTGGGCCGCTCCATGCACAGCTGGAGCCTGGAAAGCAGCCTGCGCCACATCAGCGAAGCGGGCGCCGGCGTGGCCGTGCTGCTCAATTGCGGCGAAACCGCGGATCAGTTGCTGGCCCAGTTCGATGGCACTGCGCGCTCCGCGCAAGCGCCCGAACGTGGCCGCATGGATCTGCGCACCTACGGTGTCGGCGCACAGATCCTGCGCGAAAGCGGCGTGCAAAAAATGCAGCTCATGGGCAACCCCCGCCGGATGCCCAGCATGGCCGGATACGGCCTTGAGATCACGGGCTACCTGACGCCCGACGCCTGACCCCTCTTATCGAAACGAAACGGACATCAACATGTTTGGCGCAGACAAAGGCACCCCCAATTTGCTCGACGGCAAAAAACTGTCGATCGGCATCGTGCAGGCACGCTTCAACGAAGGCGTTACCGATGCACTCTTCGCGGCCTGCCACGCTGAGCTGATCCAGCTCGGCGTGCTGGAAAAACACATCTTGCATGTGAAGGTACCCGGCGCGCTGGAAGTGCCGGTGGCCCTGCAGGCCCTGGCAGAGCGCGACGATTTCGACGCACTGATCGCCCTGGGCTGCATCATCCGCGGCGAGACATACCACTTTGAATTGGTGGCCAACGAGTCGGGCTCTGCCGTGACCCGCTTGGCGCTGGACTACCAGGTGCCCATCGCCAACGCCATCCTCACCGTTGAAAACATGGAGCAGGCCCAGGCCCGCCAAGAAATCAATGGGCGTGAAGCGGCACGGGTGGCCGTCGAAATGGCGCATGTGATCGAAAACATCGGATGACCATGAACGACACCGCACCTTCCAGCGCAGCCCCCAAAGCGCGCAAAGCCGCTGACAAATCGGCGCGCACGCGTTCGCGGGAGTTCGCCCTCCAAGCGCTTTACCAATACCTCGTCGGCCGTAACGACGCAGGCGATATCGACGCCTTCACGCGCGACCTCGCCGGGTTCCACAAAGCCGACAGCGTGCACTACGACGCACTGCTACACGGCTGTGTGGCCCAGGCCGATGCCCTCGACGCCTTGATCCTGCCCAAGCTGGACCGCCCCATGGCCGAGGTCTCGCCGATCGAGCGCGCTGTGATGTGGATTGGCGCCTACGAGTTCCAACACTGCCCCGACGTGCCTTGGCGCGTGGTGCTCAACGAGTGCATCGAACTGGCCAAATCGTTCGGCGGCACCGATGGCCACAAATACGTCAACGGTGTGATGCACAAACTTGCCGAGCAGTTGCGCCCAGTCGAAGTGGCCGCCAACGCGCAGCAACCGCGCAGTGCCCGCAAGGGCACCCAGGGCACTGAGGGCGGCAAGGCTTGAACGCCCGCGCGCCCTACCCTCCCATGCGCATCACGCAGCGCGCCCAGCGCGTGGAGCCGTTCTACGTGATGGAGCTGGCCAAGGCTGCCGCCGAGATGGCCACGCGAAGCGGCCTTGGGCAGCGCGAGATGATTTACCTCAACATCGGCGAGCCAGACTTCACTGCGCCGCCGCTGGTACAGGCAGCCGCCGAACTCGCCATTGCCAACGGCCGCAGCCAATACACCCAGGCCACCGGCCTGCCCCGCCTGCGCGAAGCCATCAGCGGCTGGTACACCAGCCGTTTCGGACTGAACATTGACCCGAGCCGCATCGTGGTCACCGCTGGCGCATCGGCCGCCCTGCAACTCGCTTGCCTGGCCCTGATCGAAGCGGGTGACGAGGTGCTGATGCCCGACCCGAGTTACCCCTGCAACCGCCAATTCGTGCAGGCCGCAGAAGGCCGCGCGGTGCTCGTGCCCAGCGGTCCCGAACAGCGTTTCCAGTTGAGTGCCGAGCAGGTCGAAGCCGCCTGGAACCCCGCCACACGCGGCGTGCTTCTGGCATCGCCCTCCAACCCCACAGGCACTTCCATCGCCCGCGAAGCGCTGGAAAAGATCGCCCGCTTTGTTCGCAGCAAGGGCGGCGTGACCATGGTTGATGAAATCTACCTGGGCCTGAGCTTCGACGATGCCTACGGCCACAGCGCGCTCGGCCTGCCCGATGGCCTGGGCGACGATGTGATCAGCATCAACAGCTTTTCAAAGTACTTCAACATGACCGGCTGGCGCCTGGGCTGGCTGGTCTTGCCGCCGGCGCTGGTGCCCATTGTCGAGCGCCTGGCACAGAACCTTTTCATCTGCGCCAGCACCATCGCGCAACATGCTGCGCTGGCCTGCTTTGAGCCTGCCAGCCTGGCCGAATACGAACGCCGCCGGGCCGAATTCAAAGCGCGTCGCGATTTCTTCATTCCCGAACTCAACCGCCTGGGCCTGACGGTGCCTGTGATGCCCGATGGCGCCTTCTATGGCTGGGCCGATGTGAGCGCTCAAAACCAGCGCTGGGGCTTGCCTGCCGCCAGCGCCCAGCATCCCGAAGGCGGCAGCTGGGCGCTCGCTTTTGAACTCATGAATCGCTGCCAGTTGGCCACCACACCCGGGCGCGACTTTGGCCAGGCCGAACCTGGCCGCTACCTGCGCTTCTCCTACGCCAACTCGATGGCGCAATTGCAAGAGGCGGTGAAACGGCTGGAGGCCGCGCTGTGAGCAGCAAAGCCTTCCAGTGGCCCGTGCGCGTGTATTGGGAAGACACCGATGCCGGCGGCATCGTGTTCTATGCCAACTACCTGAAATTCTTTGAACGCGCCCGCACCGAATGGCTGCGCGGCCTGGGCATTGGTCAACAACACCTGCGCGACGCTTTTGGCGGCATGTTTGTCGTGACCGACGCCCAGATTCGCTATCTGCGCTCGGCGCGGCTGGATGATTTACTCAGTGTCACCGCTTTGGTGCGCGAAGCAGGCAAGGCATCGCTCACAATTGCCCAGTCTGCCTGGCTGCAACCTGCGCAGGGCAGCGTCGATGAACCGATCCTGCTGTGCGAAGGAACGGTGCGCATTGGCTGGGTCAACAGCCAGCACATGCGCCCCATGCGCATACCCAGCGACGTTCTCGCCCTGTTACAGCCTCACACAGTCACTCCCTGAACCTTTCACCCCTCCAAGGCTCACACAACGCTATGACCCAAGATTTCTCCATTGTTCAGTTGATGCTCCACGCCAGTTGGGTGGTGCAAGCCGTGGTGGCGCTGCTGCTGCTGGTGTCCGTGATCAGTTGGGCCGCGATTTTTCGCAAGGTGTTCACCCTGAAACGCGTCGCAGCCCACAACGAAGACTTCGACAAAGAATTCTGGTCGGGCGCCAACCTGAACGACCTGTACTCGGCCGCCGCCCAGAGCGCGCGCCACGGTGGTCCGCTGGAGCGCATCTTCGCCAGCGGCATGCGCGAATTCCACAAACTGCGTGAGCGCCGCATCACCGACAGCGGCACGCTGCTCGACGGCGCGCGCCGCGCCATGCGCGCGAGCTTCCAGCGTGAAATCGATGCGCTGGAAACCAACCTCTCGTTCCTGGGCACCGTCGGCTCCGTGGCGCCCTATGTGGGCCTGTTCGGCACCGTCTGGGGCATCATGCACGCCTTCACCGGCCTGGCAGCGCTGGCGCAGGTGACGCTGGCCACCGTGGCCCCTGGCATTGCCGAGGCCCTGGTGGCCACCGCCATCGGCCTGTTTGCCGCGATTCCTGCGGTGGTGGCCTACAACCGCTTCACCACCGACATCGACCGCGTGGCCAACCGCATGGAGACTTTCATGGAAGAGTTCTCCAACATCCTGCAACGCAACCTCGGCACCGCGGTGCCCGCCAACGCCGGCGCGACCGCATCGGGGCACTGACATGGCGGGCTCCTACTCCCGCGGGCGCAACCGCCGCACCAAGAACGAAATCAACATGGTGCCCTTCATCGATGTGATGCTGGTGCTGTTGATCATCTTCATGGTGACCGCACCGCTGATCACCCCCAGCCAGATCGACGTGCCCACCGTGGGTCAGGCCAGCGAGCAGCCCAAAGACCTTCATCAGCGTGACGATTTCCAAAGACGAAGATATCAAGGTCAGCGAAAGCTCGGCCAAAGATGAAGGCACCACAGTCAAGCTGACCGACCTGGCGCAAGAGGTGCGCAAGCTGCAATCCGTGATCGCCACGGGTGAAGAAGCGCCCAAAGTGGCCGTGGTGATCAGCGCCGACAAATCCATCCAATACGAAACCGTGGTCAATGCCATGGACACGCTGCAGCGCGCAGGCGTGGAGCGCATCGGCCTGTCGGTGCAGACCAGCCGTTGACCCCCGAGCCGATGCAAGCCACCCCCGATCAGACCGACTTCAAGCCACCCCGCCCCGGGCGGTGGCCCTTGCCAGCCGTGTTGGCCCTGCTGGCCCACGTCGCACTCATTGCCGCGCTCACCTGGGGGGTGAGCTGGCAAAAGAACGCCGAGCCTGTGGCGTTCGAGGCGGAGCTGTGGTCCAGCGTGGTGCAGGAAGCCGCGCCGCGCGCCGTGAAGCCGCCGCCGCCACCTCCGGCGAAAGTGGAGCCCAAGGTCGAGCCCAAACCTCCCAAACCTGAGCCCAAGCCCGAACCCAAAACCGAGCCCAAGCCGCCCGATACGCGCGAGGCCGACATCGCCATCGAGCAGGCCAAGAAGAAAAAAGAAGAAGAGGCAAAGAAGCGCGAAGCCGAGAAGAAAGAAGCGGCCAGAAAGAAGGCTGAGGAAGACAAGGCCGACGAAGCTGGAGCGAAAGAAGAAGGCGAGAAGCCAAGCGCAAAGGAGAAGACCAGAAAACAGCTGGACGACAAGATGCAAAGCAACGGCTCTGGACGAAAAACGAGCAGCATGCGCAACGAACAAGAGGAAGCCGTCTAGCGAAAGCCCGCGATGACGCAAATGCGCCGCATCATGGGTCAGGCCGGTGCCACGGGCGATGCCGAATGCCAGAGGCACGGCACAGCGCTCCAGCGGGCCATCGGGCGGCTACGCTGGAAGGGTCAATGCAGCGGTCCGACCAAACGTCCTCTTGACCGAAGACATTCCGGGCAATCCCAAGGCTGAAATCGAAGTCCGCAGTGCACCCGATGGCACCATCATTTCCCGACGCCTGGCCCGAAGCAGCGGCAACGCTGCCTGGGACAAGGCCGCCTTGGACGCGATCGATCGCACCGGAAAGATGCCACGCGATGTGGATGGGCGGGTGCCTTCACCGCTGACCATCGTGATGCGCCCGCGAGACTGAGCGCGCCGAGAGACCAACAGGGACTCTGCGCGATCGGTCAGCGCAGCAAGAGCGTCGGCACGTTCACCGATGTCAGCAAACCGCTGGTGCGGCTGGGCTTGAACAGGTTGCGCCAGGGCGAATGGGTGTAAGCCCCCATCAGCAACCAGTCGGCCTGCTCGCGCTCGATCGCGGCCTGGATCGCCGGCCAACGGCTCGCCTGAAACCACCTCACCTTCGGCCTGCAGGCCACCCGCCAACAACAGTTCGGTGGCCCAGGCCATCTGGGCGGACGCATCGGAGCGCGCCTCACCGGCCATCACCAGCTTGACGCGCATGCCGCGAAACAGCGGGCTCGCGGCCACCATTTCGACACCTTTGCGCGTCGCCGCGCTGCCGTCAAAGGCCAACACCAGGCGCTCGGGCGCTTTGAATGCGGTGCCCGCCACCGCGAGAATCGGCCGCTCCAGCGCGCGCACCACCCGCTCCACATTGCCGCCCAGCGCACGCGCCGTCTTTCGCAGCCGTAGCGCCCTTTCGGCCCATCACGACCAGGCGCGCCTCGTCTTGCACCTCGTGCAAGGTTTCATCCAAATGCCCCGAGCCGCTGACGCATATCCACCACCGCCACGCCGGCCGCCAGCGCGCGCTCGCGCAAGCGGTTGAGAAACAGGCGGCCCTGCTCGCGCGCAGCGCGCACCATGGCCTCATCGGCGCTGCTGAGCTGGGTCAACAACGCTTCTTGCGCATCGGGCCCAATGGCACCGCTGTGGTCTTTGCTCTGTGCGGTCTCGGGATGGCGATCGATGACGTGCAGCAACTCCAGCGGAGCGCCCAGGCGCTGCGCCGCCCAGGCCGCATGGTCGGTTACCGCATCGGCGTAGGCAGATTGATCGACACAGGCGATCACGCGTTGTTCGGTTTTCATAAACGTTCCTCGGGTCAGTGGTCGGTGATCATGTCGGCGGCACCGTCTTTGTCGTGCAGCGCGAACTTGTCCATCATGGTGGCGCTCGCTTCGTTCAACCCGATCACCTCCACCTCGGTCCCTTCGCGGCGGAATTTCAGAACCACCTTGTCCAACGCGCTGACCGCCGTGATGTCCCAGAAATGGGCGCGGCTCACATCGATCACCACGCGGTCGATCACTTCCTTGAAATCAAAGGCATTGGTGAAACGATCGGCGGAAGCGAAAAACACCTGACCGCTGATGCGGTAGGTGCGTTGCCGGCCTTCGTCTTCGGCCAGGGAATTGATGCGCAAAATCTGCCCCACCTTGTGGGCAAAGAAAAAGCCCGAGAGCAGCACGCCGGTCAACACGCCCTTGGCGAGGTCGTGGGTTGCCACGGTCACGATCACGGTCGCGATCATCACCGCGCTGGAACTCTTGGGGTGTTCGCCCAGGTTGCGGAACGAGGCCCAGTTGAAGGTGCCGATCGACACCATGATCATCACGGCCACCAGCGCGGCCATGGGGATCTGCTTGACCCACTCGCCGAGAAACACCACCAGGATCAGCAGCACCACGCCGGCGACCAGCGTGGACAAGCGCCCGCGACCGCCCGATTTCACGTTGATCACGCTCTGGCCGATCATGGCGCAACCGGCCATGCCGCCAATGAAGCCGGTGGCCATGTTGGCCACGCCCTGCCCCACACATTCGCGGTTCTTGTCGCTCTTGGTATCGGTCAGGTCGTCCACGATGGTGGCCGTCATCAATGATTCGAGCAGGCCCACCACCATCAGCGTGAGCGAATACGGGAAGATGATCTGGAAGGTCTCGAACGTGAACGGCACATCGGGAATCAGGAAGGCCGGCAGGCTGTCGGGCAACTCGCCCATGTCGCCCACCGTGCGAATGTCCAGACCCATCGCCATCGAGAACGCCGTCAGCACCACGATGGTGACCAGTGGCGAAGGCACCGCTTTGGTGATGTAGGGCAGGCCGTAAATGATGCCACAGGCCAGCAGCGGTCATGGCATACACATGCCAGGTCACGCCGATGGTCTGCGGGTTCAACTCGGGCAGTTGCGCCATGAAAATCAGAATGGCCAGCGCGTTCACGAAACCCGTCACCACCGAGCGCGACACGAAGCGCATCAACACGCCCAGCTTCACCCAGCCCGCGATCACCTGCAACACACCGGTGAGCACCGTGGCAGCCAGCAAGTAGTCCAGCCCATGGGATTTCACCAGCGTGACCATGACCAGCGCCATCGCGCCCGTGGCCGCCGAAATCATGCCCGGGCGACCGCCCATGAAGGCAATGATGGTGGCGATGGAAAACGAGGCGTACAAACCCACCTTGGGATCGACCCCGGCAATGATGGAAAAAGCGATCGCTTCGGGGATCAGCGCCAGCGCCACCACCAGACCGGCCAGCACATCGCTGCGAACGTTGGACAACCAGTCCTGTCGGAAATTTTGAAACAAACCAGACTCTCCGGAGCAAAGGCATGCGGCTGGCGCAGCCATACAAAAAGCAATGAAAACCCGAGCCGGGCTGCGCACAAGACTACGCCGGCCTGAATGGCTCATAAGGATCGGGATAGGAACAGCACTACCGACGTGGCCGTCGGCCCGCTGCAGGAGGGCAAGCGCGGGACCGGCAAACGAACCTGTGGTCCCACGCCGTTGCAGCCCTGAGCAAGAGCCCGACGATCACCACATGGCGAAATCGCGGTCTGGCTCAGCGCTGCTCGCGCTGAATCCTGCGATTTTAACGTTGGCGCTCCGCCACCGCGTCGCGGGCCTGCCAAGAAGTTGTGGCGGCGGTCAACCCGAGAACGCCATGGCGTCCTTCAAAGCCGCTTGCAACTGCTCCGCGTCAACCGGTTTGTGCAGCACAGCCGCAAAATCGGTCTGGGTCAAGTGTGCCGCGTCTTCAACGCTCACATTGCCGCTCATCAGCACGATGGGCGGCGGCGAATCGGTGGCGCGGATGCGCTGGGCCAGACCGATGCCGTCCAACTTGGGCATCGAAAGGTCGGTCAGCACCACGGCCCACCCGTGGTGGCTTTGCTGAAACAAGTGCCATCCCTCTTCGCCATCGCGGGCGCGGGTCACAAGCCAGCCCTGGCGCTCCAGCAAGGTGCCCCAGGCATGGCGCACCAGCTGGTCATCGTCAACAAACAGCAACTGGCGGGCAGAATTGGTTTTGGCAAGGCCAGCCATGCCAGAGTCCACCACGTCGGCGGGCGCCGGGGATTCGGGCAAATACAGGTGCATCGACGTGCCCACGCCCTGCTCGCTGCTCACCCCGATGGCGCCGCCATGGCGGGCCATGATGCCGTGCGCCACCGACAGGCCCAGGCCCGTGCCCTTGCCCACGGTCTTGGTGGTGAAGAATGGATCAAACACGCGGTTGATGTGCTCAGGCGATATGCCCGGCCCCTCGTCGCGCACGGTCAGGCACACATAGCGCCCAGGCGCCAGAGCGGCCGCTCCTTCGGGCACCACCTCGTCTGCCCCCAGCGGAAAAACGCGCGATTCGACGGAAAGCCAGATCTTGCCGGAGCCACCCATCGCGTCTGAGGCGTTCATCATCAGGTTCACCAGCACCTGCTGCATCTGCGTCAGGTCGGCGCGCACCCAGATCGTCTTCTCGGGGCAGTTCACGACCAGCTCGCAGGTTTGCAGCAGCCCCGAGGCCACCAGCATGCGCGATTCTTCGATCAGGTGGAAAACCCGCAAATCTTCCAGCCGCGGCGCCGATTGGCGGCTGAATGCCAGCAATTGGCGCATCAGGCCGTTGGCGTATCGGGTGGCTTTCAGGGCCTGTTGCAGCGCGTCGTGGCTGGGGTGGTCCTTGTCAAGATCCTCGTCGGCCAGGCGCATCCAGCCGCCGATGGCGGCCAGGGAATTGTTGAAGTCGTGGGCGATGCCGCTGGTGAAACGGCCCAATGCCTCGGTCTTCTGGCTCTGCATCAGTTGCATCTGCAAAGCCTCCTGGCGTTCGTGCAAGGTCTTTTGCTCGGCCGCGTCCGAGCGCACGCGCTCAAGCAAACGGTTGATGCCCTGCGCAAGCGCCGAGAGCTCGTCCTTGCCGACCACGTTCACCGACCCTGAAGCGATCGGGCCTTGATCGGTGATGCCCTTCAAGTCGTCGTGCATGCCTTGCAAGCGCCGCAACAAGAGGCGGTCCAGCAACCAGACCAGCAAGGCGCCCATCAGCAGCCCCGTCCCGCCCACGGCCCAGGCGGCGGCGCGGGCCATGGACTGGCCCTCCTGATGCAGGTTGCGATCGAGGCTCAGGATCAGTTCCGCCACCGGTGCACCCGACTGGTCCATGATCACAGCGTGGCCCGTCGCTCTGGCATCGTCTTCCAACTCCAGGTAAGTGGGGGTGTCCGCATGGTCATGAGCGTCCAGCGTCAGCGCCACCGGATGCATCAATACCCGGCTGAATGCCACCAGCTCTTTCTCGTCGAACTTGCGAACCATGGCCATGGCGCCTTTGGGCGAAGTCCCGGTTTTCGCATCGGACCGCACCGCCGTGATCGCAATCAAATACAGCGCACCGTTGTCGACATGAAAGGTGCGCACCACGGCGTCGCCCGAGGCATCCTCCAGGACCGGCTTGGACAATTGCGCCAGCAGGCGCGCCTGATTGTTGTGCAGCGGCACCAGATCACCCGCCTCGTTCAACCGAATCCCGGCCCTGGCGACGCCTTGCACGTCGACCAACAAAACCTCCGAGATGCGAAGGGTTTCCATGTTGTCGGTGGTGAAGTTTTCTTCCAGGTAGCCCGCGTTGGCGCCTGCAAGGAAAGCCACGGTATCGGTCCAGTAGGCGTAATCTTTCGCGTTGGCCACAAAAGCATCCATCTGCCCGTCGAGCAGGCGCCGGGCGCGCTCGCTCGCTGTGACGGCGTTCTCGCGCTCCATCTCAAGGAAGGTCGCGGAAACGGATTGCCCCGACACCCAGATCGCCATCGAGGTGAGCAAACCGACGGTGGCCAACACCAGCAACCACGCCTTGTATTGAAGTTTCATGTTGTCGGGACTATCGGCACAAATCGCCGGGGCTGAAACGCAGGGGCGCATTCAGGCGTGCATTATTTGACACCCGCGCCCCAACGCTTCTGCCTGCTGCTGGCCATGGTTCGGCAATTCAGCAAGCGGGTTTTGCCTTTTCGCGCCATTGGCTCGCCAAGCGCAGCGGCGCTGCACTCAGGGGCAGGCATCCCCATGTCGGGATCAAGACCCTGCCGTTCCGCCCTGCTTTTCAGGCATAGACGGTGCATCAGCCCACCGCGTCCGCATCCGTTTGGCCCGCCTGAACCGCCGCATAGCCTCCAAAAAACATGCGCACCGCGCGCTCGGCCATGGCCCTTATCTGGCTCGTGCTCAGCGGCGGCGGAGAGCGCATGAACTTGCGCATGTCGATCTCTGCCAACACCAGCGCCTGAAACTGCATCGCCAGAACGTCGGGCGGCCCGGCTTGCATGTCGCCGCGGTCCATGGCCGCGCGGAAGGTGGTGGTGAGCTCGTTGAGCATGCGCTGCGGTCCCAGCTCCAGGAAGATTTCCCCCACGTCGGAACGCCCCGCTTCGGCCTGGATGACGCGCTGCATGGCCATCGACTCCGCCTGGGTCAACAAGGTCAGCATGCGCACGGCCACCCGCGTCAGGCTTTCGTGGATCTCGCCTTCAAAGACCTGCTTGAGGTCGGCCGCGACACCGGAGAGATGCTCGCTGGCCCGGCTCTCGATCGCGGCCACAAACAGATCTTGCTTGGACGAGAAATAGCCGTACAGGGTGGCCTTGGAGCCGCCCAGGCGCCGGGTCAGCTCGCTCATGGTCGCCCGCTCATAGCCATTTTCTTCAAACAGGCGAAGCGCTTCTTCAAGGATGGCCTCGCGCCTGGCTTCGGTTCGCACTTTCATCCAATACCCTTCATAAATGTACCGATGTGTTTATTTTTGCTTGACATGCGGTTCAGGTCAAGATTAGTATTTACCCTATCGTACCGTACAGTACAGTTTTAAAAAGGAATTTTGACCATGCGTGCTGCCCGCCCCGCCCTCTCCACTGCCTTCAGCGCCATCGCGGTGGCTGTGCTCCTGACCGCCTGCGGTGAGCCGCCCGCAGGACCGCCCCCAGCACCCACCGGCACACCCCAGGTCGCCGTGCTGACCTTGCAACCCCAGCGCCTGGCGCTCAGCACCGAACTCCCCGGCCGGGTCGTCGCGGCGGTGAGCGCCGAGGTCCGGCCCCAGGTCACCGGCCTGATGAAACAGCGCAACTTCACCGAAGGTGCCAATGTCAAAGCCGGTCAGCTGCTCTACCAGATTGACGCAGCCCCTTACCAGGCCGCCGTGGCCAGCGCCGAAGCCGCCTTGGCGCGCGCCGAAGCCACCCGCGACAGCGCCCGACTGCGCGCCGAGCGCCAGCGCGAACTGGTCGAACTGCAAGCGGTGAGCCGCCAGGACGCCGAAGACGCCAGCGCCGCCCTCAAGCAGGCCGAAGCCGACGTGGCCTCGGCGCGCGCCGCGTTGCAAACCCAGCGCATCAACCTCGCCTACACCCGGGTCACCGCGCCCGTTGCCGGGCGCATCGGCCGCTCGGCGGTCACACCCGGCGCCCTGGTCACCGCCAACCAGCCGACCGCGCTGGCCACCATCCAGCAACTCGACCCGATCTATGTCGACGTCACCCAGTCCAGCACCGCCATGCTCGCCCTCAAACGGTCCCTGGCCGCCGGTTCGCTGCAAAACGGCGCGACCAAAGTGGCGCTGATGCTGGAAGACGGCAGCAGCTACCCCGAAACCGGCCTGCTGGAGTTCGCCGAAACCACGGTCGACGCCAACACCGGCTCGGTCACCCTGCGCGTGCGCGTGCCCAACCCGCGCGGCGACCTGCTGCCCGGCATGTACGCCCGCGCTGTCGTTGAGCAAGGCGTGGTCGAGCAAGCGCTGATGGTCCCGCAGCAAGCCGTCAGCCGCAACGCCGACGGCCAGGCCATGGTCTCGGTTGTTGGCGCCGACGGCAAGTTGTTGCGCCAGCCCGTGACGGCTGCGCGCGCTGTCGGTGACCAATGGTTGCTGACCGAAGGCGTGAAAGCCGGCGACCGCATCGCCGTGGCCGGCCAGCAAAAGGTCGCCGCTGGCGCCGAGGTGCAGGCCGTGCCGGTGGGCGAAGCGGCCCCTGCCGATGTCAAAACCATTGCCCAGCGCTGAGGAGCACTTCATGGCACGCTTTTTCATTGACCGCCCCGTCTTCGCCTGGGTACTGGCCATCGTCACGATGCTGGCCGGCATCTTTGCGATCCAGACGCTCCCGATCGCCCAATACCCGGCGATCGCGCCACCAGCGATCTCCGTCTCCGCAACCTACCCCGGCGCCTCCGCCAAGACCCTGGAAGACACCGTCACCCAGGTGATCGAGCAGAAGCTGAAAGGCCTGGACGGCCTGCAGTACATGCAGTCCGCCAGCGACTCCTCTGGCCAGGTCACCATCACCCTGACTTTCGACACCGGCACCAACCCGGACACGGCCCAGGTGCAGGTGCAGAACAAGCTCGCGCTGGCCACGCCGCTGTTGCCCCAAGAGGTGCAGCAGCAAGGTGTACGGGTGGCGAAGTCGGCCTCCAACTTCCTCGCCATCATTGCCTTCGTTTCCAAGGACGGCCAGATGGACGGCGGCGCGCTGGCCGACTATGTGGCGTCCAACGTGCAAGACCCGATGTCGCGGGTTGAAGGCGTGGGCGAAACCCAGCTCTTCGGCGCCCAGCGCGCCATGCGCATCTGGCTCGACGCCGAGCGCCTGACCGGCCTGGGGCTGACGCCACTGGACGTGAAAAACGCCATACAGGCGCAGAACGTTCAGGTCTCGGCCGGCCAGCTCGGTGGCCTGCCCGCCGTTGAAGGCCAGCAGCTCAACGCCACCATCACCGCGCGCACCCGGCTGAAAACCGCCGACGCCTTTGAAGACATTCTGGTGCGCACCCGCGCCGACGGCAGCGCGGTCCGCCTGCGCGACGTGGCCCGCATCGAACTGGGCAGCGAAAATTACGGCGCCACCGCCCGCTACAACGGCCAGCCTGCCGCTGGTCTGGCCATCAAGCTGGCCGCCGGTGAAAACGCGCTGAACACCATCCGCGGCATCGACGCCGAGATCGACCGCCTGCAGGCCTTCTTCCCCGAGGGCGTTGAAGCGGTCAAACCCTACGACACCACCCCGTTCGTGAAAATTTCGATCGAAGAGGTGGTGCGCACGCTGATTGAAGCCGTGGGCCTGGTGTTCCTGGTGATGCTGCTCTTCATGCAAAACCTGCGCGCCACGCTGATCCCCACCATCGCGGTGCCCGTGGTGCTGCTCGGCACCTTCGGTGTGATGGCGGCTTTTGGTTTCACCATCAACACCCTGACCATGCTCGCCATGGTGCTGGCCATCGGCCTGCTGGTGGACGATGCGATCGTGGTGGTTGAAAACGTCGAGCGCGTGATGCAGGAAGAAGGCCTCTCGCCGCTGGAAGCCACGCGCAAGTCCATGGGCCAGATCAGCGGCGCGCTGATCGGCGTGGCGCTGGTGCTGGCGGCGGTGTTCGTGCCGATGGCCTTTTTCGGCGGCTCCAGCGGTGTGATCTACCGGCAATTCACGGTGACCATCGTCTCGGCGATGACGCTGTCGGTGCTGGTCGCCATGATCCTCACGCCGGCGCTCTGCGCCACCCTGCTCAAGCCGGCCCACGGCCCCAAGACCACCGGCTTCTTCGGCCTGTTCAACCGCGGCTTCGAACGCGGCACCGATCGCTACCAGGGCCTGGTGCGCGGCATCATCGCGCGCAGCCGCACCTCGATGGTGGTCTACGCGCTGATCGCGGTGCTGGTGGGCTTTGCCTTCACCAAAATCCCCGCCGGCTTCCTGCCCGACGAAGACCAGGGCTATGCCTTCGCCATGGTCCAGCTCCCGCCCGGCGCCACCCAGGAGCGCACCTTGAAGGTGATTCAACAGGTCGAACACCACTTCCTGGAAGCCGAAAAAGACTCGGTGGATGCCATCTTCACCGTCGCTGGTTTCAGCTTCGCGGGGTCGGGCCAGAACATGGGCCTGGGCTTCATCAAGCTCAAGTCCTGGTCCGAGCGCGCCCGCGCCGACCAGAGCGTGGCCGCCATCAGCAACCGCGCCAACATGCAACTCGCCGCCATCAAGGACGCCACCGTGTTCACCGTGGCGCCCCCAGCCGTGGCCGAACTCGGCAACGCCAGCGGCTTCGATCTGATGCTGCAAGACCGCGCCAACCTGGGCCATGACGCCTTGATGGCCGCACGCAACCAGTTGCTGGCCGCCTTGATGAAAGAACCGGGTCTCGTGGCCGTGCGCCCCAACGGCATGGAAGACACGCCAGAGCTGCAACTCGACATCGATGAGCACAAGCTCGGCGCGCTCGGCCTGAGCGCGGCCGACGTCAACGACACCCTGGCCATCGCCTGGGGCGGCCGCTATGTGAACGACTTCATGGACCAGGGCCGGGTCAAGAAGGTCATGTTGCAAGGCGACGCCGCGCAGCGCATGTTGCCCAGCGACCTGGAGCGCTGGCAAGTGCGCAACAGCGCCGGCACCATGGTCCCGTTCAGCGCCTTCGCCACCGCCCACTGGACCCAGGGCTCGCCCAAGCTGGAGCGCTACAACGGCGTGCCGTCGATGGAAATCCTCGGCATGGCCATGCCCGGCGCCATGTCCAGCGGCGAGGCCATGAGCCTGGTCGAGCGCCACGCGGCCGAACTGCCCGACGGCATCGGCTTCGAATGGACCGGCATCTCGCTGCAAGAGCGCGAGGCCGGTGGCCGCGCCGGGATGCTCTACGCCGTGTCCATTCTGGTGGTGTTCCTCTGTCTGGCCGCGCTGTACGAAAGCTGGTCGGTGCCGCTGGCGGTGCTGCTGGTGGTGCCGCTGGGTGTGCTGGGCACCATCGTCGCGGGGATGCTGAGCTGGAAGATGAACGATGTGTACTTCCAGGTGGGCCTGCTGGCGACCATCGGTCTGGCGGCGAAAAACGCCATCCTGATCGTTGAATTCGCCCGAGACCTGCAAACGCAGGGGCGCACCGCGGTGCAGGCCGCCATGGAAGCTGCGCGCCTGCGCCTGCGGCCCATCGTGATGACTTCGCTGGCCTTCATCCTCGGCGTGCTGCCCTTGATGCTGGCCAAGGGGGCCGGTGCTGGCGCGCAAAACGCGCTCGGCACGGCCGTGGTCGGCGGCATGGTGAGTGGCACCGTGCTGGCGATCTTCTTCGTGCCCCTGTTCTACGTCGTGGTGCAAAAGCTGTTTGAGCGCCGCACCACCGACAAGCCGGCCGCCGGCCCGGCTGCCCATCCCACCATTGCCCTGGAGGCCCACTGACATGAACCGCCCCATCCGACTCGCTCTCAGCACGATCGCCCTGGCCGCCCTCACGGCTTGCGCCAACCTGGCCCCGACCTACGAGCGCCCCGCGGCGCCGGTGCCGGCCGCCTTCCCCGCCACTCAGGCAGACCCGGCGGCCACCAACGGCGGCGCACCGTCCGACGCCCTGCGCGCCTGGCGCGACCAGTTCAGCGACCCGCGCCTGCAGCAACTCATCGAGCTCTCGCTGACCCACAACCGCGACCTGCGCGTGGCCATGCTCAGCATCGAACAGGCGCGCGCGCAGTACCGGGTGCAAGACGCGGCGCGGCTGCCCTCGCTGGCGGCCAGCGGCAGCGGCAACGCCACGCGCACCCCGGCCGACCTCTCGGCCAGCGGCGCGGCCGGCATTGCGCACAGCTACGGCGCATCGCTGGGCATCAGCGCCTACGAGCTGGACTTTTTTGGTCGGGTGCGCAACCTGAGCGAGCAAGCGCTGGCGCAGTTCCTGGCCACCCAGGAAGCCCAGCGCGCGACGCAAATCGCCGTGGTCTCCGAAGTGGCCCAGGCCTATCTCGGCTGGGCTGCGGACCTGCAGCGCCAGGTGCTGGCGCAACAGATTCTGGACAGCCACCAGCAAAGCGTCTCGCTCACCGCGCGCCGCCTGGCCGCAGGGGCCGATTCGGCCCTGACCTTGCGCCAGCAACAGGCCAGCCTGCACGCCGCGCGCGGCGAAGTCGCTCGCCTGGGCGCGCAAATCGCGCAGGACCGCCAAGCGTTGGCCCTGCTCATCGGCACCGCTGTGCCCGAGCAACTGGAGCCCGAACCGCTCAACCCCGACGCCACGCCGCCCGGCACCGCGCTGGCCGCAGGCCTGCCTTCTGAGCTGCTGCTGCGCCGGCCCGACCTGCTGCAAAGCGAGCAAAGCCTGAGGGCTGCCACGGCCAACATCGGCGTCGCTCGCGCGGCTTTCTACCCCAGCATCTCGCTCACAGCCGCGGCCGGCAGCGCCAGTGCCGAGCTGTCGGGCCTGTTCAAAGGCGGTTCGGGCAGCTGGAGCTTCGTGCCGCAAATCACCCTGCCGATCTTCAACGGAGGCGCCAATCAAGCCAATCTCGACGCGGCCAAGGCGGGGCGCGACATCGCTGTGGCGCGCTACGAGAAGGCCATTCAGGTGGCCTTCCGCGAAGTTGCCGACGCGCTGGCCACGCGCGACTCGCTGCAGGAGCGGCTTGATGCCCAGCAAGCGCTGGTGCAGGCCAGCGCCGACACCGTGAGCATGGCGCAAGCACGCTTCCAGCGCGGCGCCGACAGCTGGTTGCAGGTGCTCGATGCGCAGCGCACCTTTGACACCGCGCGCCAAGGCCTGATCGACCTGCGCGAGGTGCAAATCGCCAACGGCATATCGCTGTACAAAGCCCTGGGCGGCGGCGCGGCCTGAGCGGCGCCGGGCGCTTCCAGCGGCGCCCCGACCGCCGACTCAGTCGAAAACGATTTCGGCGCGCCGCTCGTGCGCCTGCGCCATCCAGCTGGCCAGGGCCGCATCGGTCGGGAAAAACATGGCTCGGTCGTCCAGCTGGATTTCAGCCTGTGCGCCATTGCGCTGCAAAGCCAGCCGCACCGGCAAACCACGCACCAGTTCGCCCTGCTCGGTTTCTTCACGCTTGGGCGGAAACTCGCGCACCAGTTGCGCCACGGCGGGCGCACGGCCATTGACGGCAACACGCAAATATTTGCCGAACCGGCATCGCGCCGAGGCCAAATCCCAGATCTGCTGAATCTTCAGCCGCAAGCCGCCTGAGAACCGGTCTGGCTGGGCAACGGCTTGCACGACGATGAGTTCATCGTCTTTCAACAAGTTGCGGTGCTGGTTGATCAGGTTCTCATCGGCGCTGATTTCCAGCACCGCCGTTTTATCGTCGAGCTTGAACAGCGCCAGACGGCCGCGCTGGCCGTTGATCACCCTGAAGTCGGTGACGATGCCTGCCAGGATCACCGGGTCGCGGCTTTCTTTCACATCTTCCAGCGCCGTTCGGGCGAACCGACGCACTTCCCTCTGCACCTCGTCAAAAAGATGCCCCGAGAAGTAGAAGCCCATGGCGGTCTTCTCCAACGTGAGGCGCTCCTTCACGCCCCAGGGCGTGGTCTCCACCAGGTCGGGCTCTTGCGTGCTCGAACCGTGGTCGTCGTCACCACCCATCATGTCGAACAGGCCACCCTGGTTCACGTTGGCCTGTTGGGCCGCAGCGAATTCAAAGGCACGCTCCACCGAAGCCAACACTTCAGCGCGGTTCAGGTGCAGCGAATCAAACGCGCCGGCCTTGATCAAGGCCTCGACCGTGCGTTTGTTCAGGCGGCTGCGGTCCACGCGGCGGCAGAAGTCGAACAGGCTTTTGAAGGGCCCAGCCTCATCGCCAGCGGGCCCTTCGCCGCGCCCCTCGCGCGCCGCCACAATGGCCTCAATCGCCAACTGACCCGTGCCCTTGATGGCGCCCAGACCGTAGCGAATCGACTTGTCGGTGATGGGCTCGAAGCGGTAAAAACCCCGGTTCACATCGGGCGCTTCGAAGGTGAGGCCCATCTTGTGGGCGTCGTCCACCAGCACCTTGAGCTTGTCGGTGTCGTCCATCTCCACCGTCATGTTGGCGCAGAAGAACTCGGCCGTGTAGTGCACCTTGAGCCAGCCGGTGTGATAGGCCAACAAGGAGTAGGCAGCGGCGTGCGACTTGTTGAAGCCGTAGCCGGCGAACTTCTCCATCAGGTCGAAGATTTCGTCGGCCTTCTTCTCGTCGATGTCGTTTTTGGCGGCACCGGCGCGGAAGATGGCGCGGTGCTCGGCCATTTCCTCGACCTTTTTCTTGCCCATCGCGCGGCGCAGCATGTCGGCGCCGCCGAGCGAATAGCCGCCCAGGATCTGCGCGGTCTGCATCACCTGCTCCTGGTAGACCATGATGCCGTAGGTCTCGGAGAGCATGTCGGCCACCAGCGGGTGCGGGTACTCGATCACTTCGCGCCCGTGCTTGCGCGCCACGAAGCTGGGGATCAGGTCCATGGGACCTGGCCGGTACAGGGCGTTGAGGGCGATCAGGTCTTCCAGTCGCGAAGGCTTGGCGTCGCGCAGCATGCCCTGCATGCCCCGGCTTTCAAACTGGAACACCGATTCTGTTTGCCCACGCGAGAACAGCGCGTAGGTTTTGGCGTCGTCCAGAGGCACATTTTCAAAGCTGAAATTTTCCTGTCCTTTGTGGCGCTTGGCGATGAACTCGCGCGCGATCTCCAGAATGGTGAGTGTGGCCAGGCCCAAAAAGTCGAACTTCACCAAGCCCACGGCCTCGACGTCGTCCTTGTCGTACTGGCTCACCGCAGAGTCACTGCCGGGCTGCGCATACAGCGGGGTGAAATCGGTGAGCTTGCCCGGCGCGATCAACACGCCGCCGGCGTGCATGCCGATGTTGCGCGTCATGCCCTCGAGTTTTTGAGCCAGCTCGATCAGGGTCTTGACATCGTCTTCCTTGGCAATGCGCTCGGCCAGCATGGGCTCGGCCAGGATGGCGTACTTCTCCTTGTCCTCCTCCTTCACATCGGGCGGCGGATACTGGATGGTGATGGGCTTGCCTGGTTTGTTCGGAATCAGCTTGGAAATGCCATCGCAAAAACCGTAGGAAAAGTCGAGCACGCGGCCCACATCGCGAATGGCGGCGCGCGCGGCCATGGTGCCGAAGGTGGCGATCTGGCTCACGGCATTTTTGCCGTACTTGTCTTTCACGTAATCGATCACGCGGTCGCGGTTGCTCTGGCAGAAATCGATGTCAAAGTCGGGCATGGACACCCGCTCCGGGTTCAGAAAGCGCTCGAACAGCAGGTTGTACTGCAGCGGATCCAGATCGGTGATCTTCAGTGCGTAGGCCACCAAAGAGCCGGCGCCCGAACCTCGACCCGGCCCGACCGGGCAGCCGTTCTTCTTGGCCCAGTTGATGAAGTCACCCACGATCAAAAAATAGCCCGGGAAACCCATGTTCAAGATCGTGTTGATCTCGAACTCCAGCCGCTCTACGTAACGTGGCCGCTCGGCATCGCGCTTGGCCACATCGGGGTACAGGTGCGCCAGCCGTTCTTCCAGGCCTTCAAATGACGACTGCCGGAAGAAGTCTTCCATCGGCATGGGCACGCCATCGATCAGCGGCGTGGGGAAATCGGGCAGTTGCGGCTTGCCCAGCACCAAGGTCAGGCTGCAACGCTTGGCAATTTCCACCGTGTTGGCCACCGCCGAAGGCAGGTCAGCGAACAAGGCCTCCATCTGCGCTGCACTCTTGAAATACTGTTCGTGGGTGAAGCGGCGCACGCGTCGGCGGTTGCCCAGAATTTCGCCGTCGGAGATGCACACGCGTGCCTCATGGGCTTCATAGTCGTCGGGCGCGAGGAACTGCACCGGGTGCGTGGCGACGACGGGCAGGTGCAGCCGGGCCGCCAGCTTCACCGCAGCGGTCACGTGGCGCTCGTCGTCCACCCGTCCTGCGCGCTGCAGCTCGATGTAGAAGCGGTGGGTGAAAAGGCTGGAGAGCTTCAACGCCACATCGGTGGCGCGCTCGGTATCGCCCTGCATCAGCGCCTGACCCACGGGGCCAGCCTGCGCGCCGGAAAGCATCAACAAACCGCCGTTGAGCTCTTCCAGCCATTCGCGGTGGATCACAGCAGGGCCACGGCCATCGTTGCGGGTCCAGGCGCGGGCCAACAACTCGCTGAGGTTCAGGTAACCCTGCTTGTTCTGCACCAGCAAGATCACGCGCGGCGCAGGCGGCTGGTGGCTGCCTGGCATGGCGTTGGCCGTTTGCTCTGTGAAGCCCTGCAGCATCACCTCGGCACCCAGCAAGGGCTTCACCCCTTTGCCACGGGCTTCTTTGTAGAACTTGACGCCACCGAAAAGGTTGTTCAGGTCGGTAATGGCCAGCGCGGGTTGACCATCTTTCGCAGCGGCGGCAACGACCTCATCGATACGGTTGGTGCCATCGACAACGGAAAACTCGGTGTGCAAACGCAGGTGTATGAACATGATTCAATGATGCCATCGAAGGGTTGCAAGTTGAACGGGCGTCGCGATCAGAAGGGTTGGCCGTGTGCCATTCACCGTTCGTTGTCCGAGCGCTGCGCGCGCCAGGCCCGCACAGTCTCGCTGAACGAGGCACGCTCTTCTTTGGGAAATACCCACAGTCGAACGAGCCATTCGGCAACAAACATCGCAGCAATCAAGGGGCCGCCCAGCAAGGTGGCGAAGGCAGACCACACAGGCAACGGCGCCCAGACAAACAGGCAGGCCGACACGACCACCATCGCAACGAAGAACAGGCTCCACGCGATGGTGACCTGGCGGGTGTACCGAACCTGCTTGTCGCTCAACACGCCACCGTGCACACGCCGCGCCAATTGCGACACCAGTGGCTCGCCAGGACCCAACAGCGTGCGCACAAAGAGCAGCGCCAACAGGGTGTAGACGCCAAAGTGCTCCAGAAAATACAGGGTGGCGATGCGCTGGCTCATCAGCGGCCACATCCACAACAGCAGGCCCAACAGCAACAGCGCCATCAGCGCGGCCAGCCAGCGTTGCGGCATGCGCCACAGACCAACGACCGCCACGAGGCTCAATGGCGCCAGGGCCAGCGCCACGCCCCAGCCCGATGGCTGGCCGCTGGCGCTGTTGAAATAAGACGCAACGGCCCAGGCCACCGCCAGTGCGCCGGCGCCCACCGCGCGCAACAACGGCCACATGGGAGGAACCCTCAGACCGTGCGGTGGTTGGCAATATGCGCCGTCAGGGCGCGCAGGGAGGAAAAAGTGGTTTCGTTGTTCGGATCGTCGGCCTGCATCTGGAACCCGTAACGCTTGGAGACCACCAGAGCCACCTCCAGCACGTCGATCGAGTCCAGATCCAGCCCTTCACCAAACAGGGACACGTCAGGGTCGATCTCGGCCGCGGCCACATCAAGGTTCAAGGCTTCCACGATCAAAGCAGACACTTCGGGCAGCAGCGCCGTGACAACGGGGGAAGAGAGGTCGTGGGACATAGGGATCCAGATTGAGCGCCCGGGTGAAACCCCATGGGCAATGTTCCGGGGGCAAAGAGCGAAGCCTCTTATTTTACCGAGCGATGCCCGGGTATTCCCTGCTTTTTACAATCCAGCTGACTTCAACCAACCTCAAACCGGATACATGCCCTCGCCCATGCCCGTGTGCATCACCGCTTACACCGCCACTTCCGCACTGGGTGCTGGCAAAGCGGCCCACGCAGCGGCGTTCAATGCCCACCACAGTGGGCTCAAGCCTCTGGCGTCCACCGGGTTCGGTGCCGCGCCAGGCGCCTCTGCACCCCTGAGCACATGGGTGGGCCATGTGGATGGCTTGCACGAGCCCCTTCCAGCCCCATGGGCCCACTGGGACTGTCGCAACAACCGGCTGGCCTGGCTGGGCTTGCAAAGCGACGGCTTTGTCGCCTCGGTTCGCGCCGCGGCCCTGCGCCATGGCGCGCACCGGGTGGCCGTCGTGCTGGGCTCGTCCACCGCCAGCATCGGAGCCACAGAAGATGCCTACCGGCATTTGGCCACCAACGGCGTGTTCCCGCCGCAGCCCGACAACCCGCGCCTGCACACCCTGCATTCACTGGTTGCATTCGTGCAGGAAGCGCTGGAGCTGACCGGCCCCAACCTCACTGTGTCCACCGCCTGCTCGTCCAGCGCCAAGGCATTTGCTTCGGGCGAGCGTTTGCTGGCGCTGGGCCTGGCAGACGCGGTGGTCGTGGGCGGGGTTGACACCCTGTGCGGCAGCGTTTTGTATGGCTTCAATGCCCTGCAGCTGGTGTCGCCCGAGCCCTGCCGCCCATTCGATGAGCAGCGGCGCGGCATCAACCTGGGCGAGGCAGCGGGATTTGCCTTGCTCGAACGGGGCACGGAGGGCCTGCGTTTGCTGGGCTGCGGCGAATCGAGCGACGCCCACCACGTTTCAGCGCCACAGCCCGAAGGCCTCGGTGCACTTGCCGCCTTGGATCAGGCGCTGAACCGAGCCGGCATCGGCGCAGCAGAGGTGGATTTCCTGCACGCCCATGGCACCGCCACGCCCAAGAACGATGCGGTCGAAGCACAGGTGATCGCCCAGCGCTTCCAACCCCACACCCTGGTCAGCTCGACCAAGGGGCACACGGGGCACACGCTGGGTGCAGCAGGCGCGCTGGGCGCTGCCTTTGGCCTGATGGCGATCGAAACGGGCTGCGTACCGGCCACGGTGGGCACCCGCGAACCTGAGCGCACCATCGCCCCCTATCTGCTGCTCAAGCCCACCCAACGGGACATACGCACTGCGGTCTGCCATGCTTTCGGCTTCGGTGGGAGCAACAGCGTGCTGGTATTCGGCCGCGGGGATGCGGTGAAATGAACAGGCGCACCCTGTCCATCGAAGGCGTGGGGTTTTGGGCCCCCACCCTGCCAGGCTGGCCGCAGGCCAGCGCCGCGCTGCGCGGGAACGCGCCAGCCCTGTCATCGCCAGCGGCCATTCCACGGCCCGGCGCCTTGCCCAGCGCCGAGCGCCGCCGTGCGCCAGAGACCGTGTCCCTGGCGCTGGCCGCCAGCGAAGCGGCACTCAAGGCCTCTGGTCGACAACCCGAAGAGGTGCTCGCGGTGTTCACATCGGCCCACGGCGATCTGCCCGCCATCGACAACCTCTGCAGCACCCTTGCGCAGAACCCCCTCATGGTGTCGCCCACACGCTTTCTCCACTCCATCCACAACTCGCCCCTGGGAGTTTGGAGCCTGCTCGCAGGCAACGGCCGGAACCACAGCGCTGTGACTGCCGCTGAATGCAGCTTTGCCGCCGGCTTCCTGGAAGCAGCCCTGCTGGCTGAAACCGAACAGCAACCGGTCTTGCTGGTGGGCTACGACACAGCAGCCACCGGCGCACTCGTGCACACCACGGCCAGCCAGGGCGCCATCGCGGTTGCCTTGGTGCTGCACCCGCACACCAGTGCCCAAACCCAGTGGGCGCTGGCGTGGCATCTGGCACTCTCGGGCAATGCCACGTCCGGGCCCCAAAGCGAAACGGCTCGCAGTCTGCCCCCCAACGGCATGTCCCAGGCCTTGCCATTGCTCGAGGCCATGGCCCTGGAACAGCCAGCCAGCGTTTCAATGCGTTTGTCTGCTTACCAACAATTGCATATTTCACTGAGCCCCCGCGTATCCCGCGCCCAAGACCCCGTACCCGAGCGATAGCAGGCCGCCCCTGGCCAGTCCAAACGGCGATACTCGGGGGATGCAAAACACTCTCAATCACCACGATGTGGTGGTGCTCGGCGGCGGCTTGGCGGGCTTGACCCTGGCCTTGCAGCTCAAACGCCGGGATCCCGCGATCGACGTGCTCGTGCTCGAGCGTCGGGCGGCTCCCGCGCCTGAGGCTATCCATAAGGTGGGGGAATCCACGGTCGAGATCGGCGCCCACTACTTCAGCGAAGTGCTGGGCCTCAAACAACACCTTCAAGACAAGCAACTGCGCAAGTTCGGCTTTCGGTTCTTCTTTTCGGAAGGTCGTCGCGACCTCGACCAGGTCACCGAAATTGGTCCGGGGCGGCACTTGTCGATGCCCAGTTACCAGATCGACCGGGGCATTTTCGAAAACCACCTGGCCGAAGAGGCCATTGCCCGCGGCGTTCGCCTTGTCACCGGTGCCACCGTGCGCCAGCTCTCGCTCACCGAAGACGCTCAGGGCCCGCAGGCGCCCCATGAGGTGAGCTATACCCTGGGCGAACAAGCCCACACGGTGCAAGCCCGCTGGGTGGTTGACGCCTGCGGACGCGCAGGCCTGATCAAGCGCAAGCTCGACCTGGCAGAGCCCAACGACCACGCCTGCCACGCGGTCTGGTTTCGCATCAAAGACCGCATCCACCTCGATGCGTGGAGCGACAACCCCGCCTGGCAAGAGCGCTGCACACCACAAACCCGCTGGCTGTCGACCAACCACCTGGTGGGCGCAGGCTACTGGGTATGGCTGATTCCCCTGTCTTCCGGTTCCCATTCGATCGGCATCGTGGCCGACCCCGCGATCCATCCGCTGGAGCGCATGAACACCTTCGAAAAAGCCATGAATTGGCTGAGCGAGTACCAGCCCCTGCTGTTCGACGCGCTCGATACGCGGCGCGACCTGTTGCAGGACTTTGCCTTTTTCAAGCGTTTTTCCTATGGCTGCAAACAGGTGTTCTCGGCCGACCGCTGGGCGCTCACCGGCGAAGCAGGTCTGTTCATCGACCCGTTTTACTCCCCCGGCAGCGATTTCATCGCCATCGGCAACACCTACATCACCGAACTCATCTCGCTGGACCGCCAGGGTGAGCGCCTGCGCGCGCGGGCCTCGGCCTTTGACCAGGTATTCCATTCGTTCTACGAAGGTACGCTGGCGCTCTACCTGAACCAATACCCCATCTTCGGCGACCCCGAGGTACTGCCGGTCAAGGTGGTGTGGGACTATGCCTACTACTGGGGCGTGCTGGCCCAGTTCTTCTTCCACGACCGCCTGACAGATCTTTCCAGCCTGGCCGCCTTGCGCAGCGAGTTGAACCATTGTCAGCAACTGAACCATTCGGTACAAGGCTTCTTGCGGGCATGGTCGGTCGTGAGCGAAAAGCGCAACCCGGCCGTGATGCTCGACCAGGCGCAGATGCCCTGGTTTGCAGAGCTCAACCGCAGCCTGTCTGACACGCTGGACACCCCCTCATTCCTGCAGCGCATCAGGGACGCCAATGCGCAGCTCAGCCGGCTGGCGGCGGAAATTGTTCAGCGCGCGCAGGCCGATCACCCCGATTTGCCAGGCATCGATCTCGCGCCACTGCGCCGCGCCAGTGAAGCCACGCGCTCTGCCGCCAGCCAGGCGCCTGAGAGAGGCCACGAAGCCATGCTGCACTGCGCCATGGCAGAAATCTGAGCCCACGGATCCAACGCAAGCAAAGGTCTATCATCCCCTCGCTCAGCGCGAGCCGCGAAGTCTTTCGGGGACGCCACACTCTCTCTCAATACGCATGACCCCAGCCCAACAATCCCCCACGGTCAGCACCTGCGATGTGCTGGTGATCGGCGGCGGTCCCGCCGGCTCCACGGTTTCGGCTTTCCTGGCCGAACAGGGCCACCAGGTGGTCCTGCTTGAAAAAGCCCACCACCCGCGCTTCCACATCGGCGAATCGCTGCTGCCGGCCAACCTGCCGCTGTTTGAGCAGATGGGCATCGCCGAAGAGATCAAGGCCATTGGCATGTACAAGCCAGGCGCCGAGTTCGTCTCGCCCAACCACGGCTGGACCCAGCGCTTCGCGTTCTCGGAAGCCTGGGACAAATCCATGTCCCACGCCTACCAGGTGCCACGTGCCGAATTCGACCACATCCTGATCAAGAATGCCGCCCAAAAAGGCGCTGAAGTTCGCGAGGGCCACAAGGTGGTGGGCGTGGAATTTCACAATGAGCGCGAAGGCGCCACCGTGACCGCGCGCACCGACGATGGCCTGGAGCGACAGTGGCACACCCGCTTCGTGGTTGATGCCTCGGGCCGCGATACTTTTCTGGCCAACCGCTTCAAGATCAAGACCCGCAACCCGCGCCACAACAGCTCTGCCATCTACGGCCACTTCCGCGGCGCGGTTCGCAACGGGGGCGCCATCGAGGGCAACATCACCGTGCACTGGTTCGAGCACGGCTGGTTCTGGTTCATTCCGCTGGCCAACGGCCTCACCAGCATCGGTATGGTCACCTGGCCGTACCACATGAAGTCGCGTGGGCAGCGCACCCTTGAGCAGTTCCTGCACGACAATATCGCCCAGTCACCCCAGCTGCAAGAGCGCCTCCAAAACGCCGAGCTGGTCAGCAAGGTCGAAGCCACGGGCAATTTTTCCTACATCTCGAAGCGCTGCCAGGGCAGCAACTACCTGATGCTGGGCGACGCCTTCGCTTTTATCGACCCGGTGTTTTCCTCGGGCGTCTGGCTGGCCATGCACAGCGGCCTGGTCGGTGCGCAAACCATCGACACATGCCTGCGCGAGCCCCACAAAGCGCCTGCCGCACTCAAGCGCTTTGACCGCGTCATGCGCCACGGTCCGAATGCCTTTTCATGGGTCATCTACCGCATGACCAACCCCATCATGCGCGACCTGCTGATGGCGCCGCGCAACATCTTCCGCGTCAAAGAAGCGCTGCTGTCGGTGCTGGCGGGCGACATTTTTGGAAAGACACCGATCTGGCCCTCCATCATGGCGTTCAAGGCCATCTACTACGCGGGCAACATTGTCCAGCCGCGCCGCGCCTATGCGGCCTGGCAGCGCCGCCGCAACAACATCCGCCCTGTGGACGACCCGTCCTTCTACAACGCCTGAGCCCCATGCACTTCATCGCCCACACCCGTTTCCCGAGCAAGCTTGTTGCGGTCGCTGGCTTGGCAGTGCTCAGCACCTTGAGCGTGACCGCGCAGGCCGCCGAGGAAAAGCCCTTGTGGGAGGCGGGCCTGGGTCTGGCAACCGTGAGTTTCCCCGCCTACCGTGGCTCAGACCAGCGCAGCCAGTTCCTGCTGCCCTCACCCTATTTCGTTTACCGCGGCGAGTTCCTCAAGGCCGATCGCGAAGGCATGCGTGCCGAACTGTTTGAATCCGACCGCCTGGAACTCACGGTCTCAGGCGCGCTTTCGCCCCCGGCTTCCAGCGACGACATCCTGGCCCGAGCCGGCATGCCAGACCTCGATGCCAACATCGAATTTGGCCCCCAGGTCAATGTCAAGCTATGGCAAGGCGAGCAGCCTGGTCGCCAGCTCAAGCTGCTGCTGCCCCTGCGTGCCGCATTCACCCTCAACAAGCGCTTCCAAAGCATCGGCTGGGTGCTTCACCCCAAACTGAACCTGGATGTGGGCAGCCTGCCCGCCCTGCCCGGCTGGAACATCGGCCTGCAGGCCGGCGCACTGTTTGGCGACAGGCGCCAGCACCAATACTTCTACGGTGTGGACAACGCCTACGCCACCGCCGACCGCCCAGCCTATGAAGCCCGCGGCGGCTTTGCCGGCATGCAGTACCTGGTGGGCGTTTCCAAACGCTACGAAAAACACTGGGTCGGCGCCTTCCTGCGCTACGACAACCTCAGTGGCGCCAGCTTCGCCGACAGCCCACTGGTGCGCACCAGGAACTATGTGGCCGCAGGCGTGGCGATCTCGTGGATTCTGGGCGAGTCCTCCACCCGCGTCATGACCGATGAATGACCGAGGACGTTTCGCAAGCGCGTTGTGGGCCACCTACGAACACCTGGCGATGATGATCGGGTTGGGCAGCCTGGGCCTGATCTGCCTGATCTGGCTGCCCTTTGCCATGGTGTTGCATTGGCTGCTGCCCCGCCGCCTGGGCCAGCGCATCGGTCGGTCGGTCATCGCATTCGGGTTCCGGTTCTACCTGCGCATCCTCACCACCTTCTGCGCCTGCCGGCTCGACCTGGCCGAGCTCGACCACCTGCGCAACAAAGGCCCGCTCATCATCGCCGCCAACCACCCTTCGCTGCTCGACGCGGTCCTGATCGTCTCGCGGCTGCCCAACGCCGTTTGCGTGATGAAATCCAGCCTGATGGACAACCCCTTGCTGGGCGCAGCGGCCCGGCTGGCCAACTATGTGCGCAACGACGGTGCACTGCCCATGATTGCCCGCAGCCGCGAAGCCCTGGGCGAAGGCGCGCAACTCGTGATGTTTCCCGAGGGCTCCCGCACCCAGCGTTTTCCGATCGACCATTTCACACCCAGCCTGGGCCTGATCGCCCGCCGCTCAGGCGTGGCTGTGCAAACCGTTTTCCTGGAGTTCTCCACACCCTATCTGGGCAAACACTGGCCCCTGTTTCGGCGCCCGCAATTGCCGCTGCATTGCCGTGCGCGCCTGGGCCGGCGCTTTGAGGCCGGGCCGGATCACACCGCCATGACCCAGGCGCTCGAAGCCCACTTCCGCCAGGAAGCCCAACCCGTGTGGACCCCTTCGACCCATTCGCCATGACCGACCTCCAGAGCCCTCAGCCCGACAAGACGCACCTCGTCCTGATTCCCAGCTACAACCCTGGCGCACAGGTTTTTGAGACCGTGCGCCAGGCTCGCGCCCGATGGCACCCCGTGTGGGTCGTGGTCGACGGCAGCACCGATGGCACCGGCGAGAAATTGCAAGCCTTGGCACAGCAAGACCCTGGCTTGCATGTCATCGTTTTGGCCCAGAACCAGGGCAAGGGTGCCGCCGTGCTGGAAGGCATCACACGCGCCAGACAAACCGGTTTCACCCACGCACTCACCATGGACAGCGACGGCCAGCACCCTGCCGACCTGATCCCCCATTTCATGGCGGCCTCACAGGCGCAGCGCAGCGCGATGGTGCTGGGCAAACCGGTGTTCGGCCCTGAGGCCCCGGCCCTGCGGGTGAACGGGCGCAAGGTTTCCAACGGCTGGGCCAACCTGGAGACGTTGTGGATGGGCGTGGGCGATTCGCTGTACGGCTTTCGGGTGTACCCCATCGAACCGCTGATGAAAATCATGCGCAAGAACGCCTTCATGCGCCGCTTCGACTTCGACCCCGAGGCTGTCGTACGGCTGTGCTGGGCGGGCGTGAAACCAGTGAACCTCGACGCACCGGTGCGCTACCTCACAGCCGAGGAAGGCGGGGTGTCGCACTTCAAATACCTGCGCGACAACACATTGCTGACCTGGATGCACACCCGCCTTTTCATTGGCTTCCTGCTGCGCCTTCCGATGCTGATCGTGCGGCGCCTGCGCCGCAACGGCGCCTGACAACAAGGCTTTCCCACACATCAGCGCCAAAGAGGCTGCACTGCTGACCGAGCTGAGACGTTTCGTTTGCACTGCCCGTTCTGGGCCGCATTGCCGACGAACGGGGGGAACAGGTCCGGTATCAGTTGCAACCAACCCGCTCCACCTGGGCTGAACCCATGGTGGTAGGCCCTGCCCCGGCGCGACCCGTGCCCCAGGTGGTGGCACCGCCTGCGCCCGAGGCCATGCGTGCACGGCAGTGCAGCTGAATGCGCAAGGCGCCCATTTGGTGGGCAGGTGCACGCAGGCAATACCAGCCGTTGGGGTTCAACAGCGCGATGTGGGCATCGCCCCGGGCATTGACCAGAGGATCCACCAGGATCAGGCTGGGGTGGTTGGTGATGGTTAGATCTGCCGTGGCGGGGCCGGCGCCTGAAATCTTCACCGAAGTGCTGAGGGTGGTGTAAGTCAGGCGGCTGCCAAAGGGATGGTTGCCCCAGGCGTTCAGGCAGGCATTCAGGGCAAAGGCATCGTCCACCGCGCGGTCACCCGTCTGGGCCTGTGCAGCACCCATCAAAGACAACAGCATGAGCAAGCCCACTCGAACAACCGAACCGACCATGTCACCGAGATTCATCGCCATGCAGCCTCCTGCGTTGTGTTCCACATACCAACGATCAGATCATGGCGCCGTTGATCGAGATCACCTGCCCCGAGATATAACCCGCCCGCTCTGAGGCGAGAAACGACACCAGATCGGCGACCTCGCTGGCGCGACCAGCGCGCTGCATGGGCACCATTTTCTTGATCATGTCGCCATCGAACTGACCCTCTGCCATGCCGCTGTCGATGATGCCCGGCGCGACCACGTTCACGGTCACACCCCGGCTGGCCATCTCCAGCGCCAGCGACTTGCTCGCGGCGTGCAACGCGCCCTTGGCCGCCGCGTAGTTCACCTGCCCGCGGTTGCCCGCCACCGCCGACACCGATGAAATGTTGATCACCCGACCCCAACGCGTGCGCAGCATGGGCATGCTGAGCGGCTGGGTCACGTTGAAGAAACCGTTCAGCGACACGTCGATCACCCGGTCCCACTGGTCGCCGCTCATGCCTGGAAACACCACATCGTCGTGAATGCCCGCGTTGTTCACCAAGACCTGTATGGACCCCGCTTCACCCAGCGTTTCCAGCGCTTCGGCGGTGGCCACCCGGTTGGTCACATCAAAGCTCACCGCCTCGGCGCTGCCGCCTTGGGCCAGGATGGCATCGACCACTGCCTGCGCTTTGACCAAGGCCTTGTTGGCATGAACAATCACATGCAATCCGTCCTTGGCCAGTTGCTCGCAAATGGCCCGCCCCAGGCCGCCGCTGCCACCGGTGACCAGGGCACGTTTGGAGGGTTTCACATCATCGGTCATAGCGCTTTTGCATCGAGCACCACCGAAGCCCGCCCCGCCAGAAGGCAGCGGTCACCGTGGTGCAGTTGAAATTGGTAAAGGATAAGGCGCTCATCCCCGGACAGCCGCTCGGCGCTCACCCGCAATGGGCCAGCCAAATCATCAAGCCGCGACACGTGCAAGCTCAAACCGCGCACGCTGGTGAGGTAGCCCTGGGTTGGCGGACTGCCAGCGGGTGCCAACAAGCCACCATGAACGGCCATGGCCTGGGCGGCGTACTCCACCCCAGCCGCCGCGCCCAGGCGCCCCTCGGCGCGCAAGGGATTGTCGGTCAGTGCATGGCTCGTGGCCTCGCACACGATCTGTCGCTCGTCCCATGCCAGCACCGCGTTGAGCAGGCACATCGTGCCCTGGTGCGGAATGTGGGCGGCGATCCAGGCGTGGTCTAGCACGGCGCCACTTCCATTTCGATCTGTTGCGGCGCCAGGTAATCCAGCACCACCGAACCGCCCTGACCTTTTGCCAGCCGCTGCAACAACGGCAGCGCCCGCATGGCCGGTACCTGCAGGCGCAGCCGCTCCAGACCCGCATCTGCCATGGGGGCCGCGCGAGATCGCGTGGTGCGCAATCGAATGGCTGCAATGGCTTTGTCAGAAGGTTGGGCGCTGAGCACCATGGCCACCCCCGCGCAATCGGGGGTGTCCCGCTTGGCAAAGAGCGGCTGCGGATACTCGCTGTCATAGGCCACCAGCAGCACCGGCTCGCCAGTGCAGGCCACCTGCGCCATCGCATCGAGCAGACCCGCGCCCCAACTGGCATCGAATGCGCCGATGACCTGGCAAGGCGCCATGCAGCGGGTGGCAATGCCCCAGTAACCCGCGGCGGCGTTGTGCACCGAGTTGTGAAAGCGCGTGGGCGAGAGCTGGCGATCATCGGTGGCCAGTTGCTCACACAAGGCATGGCAATTGTGGCCATCGGCGCCCGAAGCGCTGAACACCGTCGCCAGCGTGGCGGCATCGGCCCCGGCGTGTGCCACAGCCTCCAGGCCCAACGCCAGGCTGAGTTTGATCACGCGGCTGGCGCGGCGGCGCTCGGCCGGGGGCAGCAATGCGGGCGGGGGCAACACGGAAAGCGCAGAAACGTAGGGCTGCTCGCCCCGCAACACCGCCTGAGCCGTGGTCCAGTCTGGCATGCCCGGTGCGATGAAACCGATGCCTTCAATCCATGCCTGCAACTGGGGTGTTCGCGCGGCGCTCATGGTTGAACCCCCAGAATCAGGCTGCAGTTGCTGCCGCCAAAACCAAAGGAATTGGAGAGGGCACGTTTCAGAGGGGCGTCTCGGCCATGCAGCAAGTAGTTCACCCTGATTTCGGGATCCAGCTGTTGCGTACCGGGACTGCCCGGCATTCGTCCATCGCTCAGCGCCATGGCGCAGATCACAGCCTCGATCGCCCCGGCCGCACCCAGCGTATGGCCTGTCGCACCCTTGGTGGAGTTGCAAGGCACGCGATCGCCGAACTCGGCGGCCACGGCCATGCCTTCGGCTGCATCGTTGGCGGGCGTCGCCGTACCGTGCAGATTGATGTAGTCGATATCGGAGACCGAAAGCCCCGCCGCCTTCAGCGCGGCGCTCATGGCCAAACGGGCCCCGAGACCCTCAGGATGGGGCGCCGACATGTGGTGTGCGTCGCTGGACTCACCCACACCCAGCAACATGATCTCGCCCGCCGCAGCGCCTTCAGCGCGCTGCAAAAGTGCAAAGCCCGCACCCTCACCGATCGACAAACCGTCGCGGCTGGGGTCGTAGGGTCGACAGGGCGCGGTCGAGGTCAGCTGCAGCGAGGCGAAGCCGTACAGCGTTGTCAGGCAAAGCGTGTCCACGCCACCCACCACAGCCGCATCGATGGTGCCCAGCGCGATCTGGCGCGCGGCTGCGGCGAACACCTTGGCGCTCGACGAACAAGCGGTCGAAATCGCCATGGCCATGCCTTCCAGGCCCAGGTATTCGCGCGCGAATGCGGCCAGCGAAAATGCGTTGTGGGTGCCACCGTAGTCAAAGTCGTCGGGCAGCGCGCCTGTGTCGGCATCGCGGCGGCGGTAAGCCAGCTCGGTTTGCAATATTCCGGCCGTGCTGGTGCCCAGAAAAACGCCCACGCGGTCGGCACCATGGCGCTCTGCGGCCTTTGACCCGCTCCGCGAACCCGTCGGCCTCAAGACCCATTTGCACCAGACGGTTGTTGCGGCAATCAAAGCGGCGCAGATGGTCGGGCAGTAGCACATCGTCAACGCCAGCCACCGCGCCGATCCAGGTGGCCAGCTCAACCGATTCGAAATCACAGGGCTTCAGACCCGATCGTTCTTCGCGAAGGGCGGCCCGGTTGGCGGACATGCCCTGACCCAGGCAGGTCGTCAGGGTGAAGGCAGAAAGATGCAAGGGATACACAGAGCGGCTCAGTCGGTCAAAAGATGGATCTTAGAGGATGCCTCAAACCGAATGGCGACAAACCAGCATCACATTGGCGAAGGGCTGGCCCTCGCTCATGGGTGCGGCTTGCACTTCAAACCCAATGCCCTCCAGCAGATTGCGCCATTCGCTCAGCGCCCGACCATACAGCCGCGCGCCTCGGTAACCGCGCAAGGCGCTCACCGTATGGTCGATGCCATTGGCCAGCCTGTAACGCCAGCCGCCACTCGCATCGCCCACGCGGGTGACGAATACACCGCCGGGTGCGAGCGCCGCGTGAATGCGCTGCAACAACGTCTCCTGCAGATCGTGGCTCACGTAGTGCAAGGCATCCAGCACCGTGACCACATCGGGGCGCCCCAAATCGGTCGTGCACATGTCCCCCTGTTCGATCCGAACAGTTTCGCGGTCGGGGAAAAAGCCTTCACCGCGCGTTGAGCATCCTGGCGGTCAGCTCCACGCCACGCAACTTCTGTGGCAGCGGCGGCGCGGGCCATTCGACTGGCCAAGCGCCCTGTTCGTGAACGTGACGCGCGGCCAACAGCCAGGCGAACCAGCAGCCCTGGCCACAACCAAGATCCAGAAACTCACCGCCAGAAGGCAACAGACCGCGCTGAGCAGGGCCCGAAAGACCGGGTCACCTCGCAATTTTCCCCGTGCGAAAAAATAGGCAAACCGTCCACTGGGCCGGTACAGTTGCAAGCATGGGCGTACACCCTGTGTGACCAGTCTGCCGTCACCGTTGCGCGTCCTGCAAAGTGACCGGCTGCAACCCGGCCTGCTTCAACGTCTGCAAAAGACGGGCAAGGTCGCGAGAATCACCGGCTCACCTGTCGGTGTGCGCGCGGCATGGCCGTCGTGCATGAGCAAGATATCGCCGGGGCCCAGGTTGCGGTTCAAGCGCTGCAACACCGTTTCGGGATCGGCGTTGACGGTATCGAACGGGCGCCGTGTCCAGGCGGCCAGTTGCAAATCGAGATCGGCCAGCACCAGCTCCAGAAACGGATTGCGCAAACCGGCCGTGGCGCGGAAAAAGCGCGGTGCTTGGCCGGTGATGTCGGCCAGCGTGGCCTGTGCGGCCGAAATGTCGGCCCGCATGCGCTTGGGCCCGAACAAGGCGAACGCATTCGAATGCGAGTCGCCATGGTTTTCGATGCCGTGACCTCTGGCCACGATCTCGCGGCACAGGGCGGGCGACTGGCGCGCACGCCAGCCAATGCAGAAGAAAGTGGCCCGCACACCGGCCGCGTCGAGCAAATCCAGTACCCGGGGTGTCACTTCCGGATCAGGCCCGTCGTCGATGGTCAGCGCCACCTCACGCCGCGCCACCGATGCGGCGGGCAGGCGTCACCCAGTTGGGCCCCAGCAAGGTCGAGCGCGGCAACATGCCCGCGACCGTCAAGACCAGCATGGTTGACCACCACGGCACCCAACGCCCATGGCCAGGCACCGGGCACAGCGACCGCACCCACGGCCGCGGCACCGTGCACCGCTGCCGAAGCCTTCAAAGCGGGCGTGGGCTTCCAGGGTCGGCTCATGGCGCTCACTCGTTTCCAAAATGCCCTGCATCCAGAAAAGTCGCCCACAGTGGTATCCAGGCGGCCCAGTCGTGCTCGCCCGGCACCTCCACAAAGCTCGCCTGCGGCAACTGCTTGCACCAACAGGCTGCATGCCATCGGCAAAGCGGTCTTGGGCACCGTAGCCCAAAAACATCGGTGACGGAAAATCGGGCTGGCGCAACCACCGCCAAAGGCGAAACTCGGGATCGCGCAATTCGGTCTCGCTGGGCGTCCAGGCCATCAGCCCGCCGGCGCGTCGAATGGCATTGATGGTCAGTCGGCTGCCCGGGTACGGGGCCAGAAGGCAAACGCCGTCCACCGCAGTCGGCGTGCTCCGCCAGGCAAGACAAGCTCAAGCTGGCCGCCGCGCGAAATGCCGGCCAGCCAGACGTGTTCGTAGCGGGCCCTGGCCGGCGCCACGATTTCGTCGGCCAGAACACGCAAGGCTTCGTCGGTTGCTGTCGCCCAGCGCGTGCAAATTCACGGCCAGCAGATCCAGGTCCAGCGCGCGTTCGCGCACGGCCTCGAACATGCCCGCATCCACCATGTGTTGCGGTGTCATCAGGGCGCCGGGCAGCAACACCATCAACGTCGAGGCCCCCTGACCCGACGGATGAGCGTTGTCGGGAGCGTCATCGGCGCTGCGGCGGATAAACAAACACCGCCGCCAACAGCAGCGCCAGCAAAGCGCCCGGGCCCGACTGTGATGCCAATGGCATGCAACACCGGCACGCTGGATACCGCCAGGGTGCCAAAACCGATGGCGGTCGTGAGCGTGGCCACCCCCAATGACATCAAGGTGGCCGCATCCAGCGGCTCGCCCCCGGCAGCACGGTCAAAAAACAAGGCGTAGTTGGAGCCCACGGCCACGATGAGCAACATGCCCACCAGGTGCAGCAAGTGCAGCTTTTCGCCCGACAAATGCAGCGCAGCGATCACGCCGGTCACGGTCAGCACCAGGGTCACCAGCACCCGCGCCAGCCGGGCCGGTGAGCGCAGCGTGAAAGCCAGCAACACCACGATCGCGGCGCAGCCCGCCAGCGACAAGCGCACGGCCTCGCTCACATAGCCGCTGTACATGGCCTCGAACTCGCCCTTCATGTCCACAAACAAGGCGCCACTGCCGGCCAGAGCGGCCTTCAGTGCGGTCGCACAGGAATCGCGCTTCGTCGCCTGGCGGTGGGCGCAGTGGCATCATCACGCTCCAGCCATTGGCGCCCTGGTTCATCATGGCATCCACCGCCAGCGCCATCGCCGTGCCATCCAGGTCCTTGCGCTGCACCGGACCGGCCGATCGGGCGGCCGCCACGTCGTCGACGAACGGCCCCAGCTTGTCCGCCGACAAAGGCGCGTCCTCCAGGCCGCGCTCAGACGCGCCTGCAGACTCGGCCGGCTCGGGCAGATGGCCGCCAGGCGTTCGCGTTGTGTGCTGGGCGCTGGGCAGGAAGCGCGCGGGGCTGTCGTAGCCACCGATGCACACCATCGCGCACCAGCGCGTCCAGCCTGGTCGCCCACCTGCTCCGCCGCCTGCAACGCCGACTCCTGGTCGGCCCGCGAGCCACCACCAGGTAGCGCGCATCGGGCGCGGCGAGATCGGCCCGCAACCGGCCGTCGGTGGCCCCTCTGCTCGGCACTGATGGTCGACAGCGCCGACAGATTGGCATCCCACAGGCTGTCGCGTTGCTGCCAGAGGTAAGCGCCCGCCACCAGCGCCAGCAGCCACACCACCGCGCGCAAGCGATAGGCCTGGCCCAGCAAGCACCAGTGCGCCGTGCACCCAGGGCCCGGGCTCGGGCACGCTGTGCACCGGCCCGGCCAGCGTAGGCAAGACAAACCGCGTCACCAAGGCCGCCGTCACCACGCCCGACAAGGCATACAAACCCAGCTGGGACAAGCCGGGAAAACCGGAAAACAGCAAGGCCCCAAAACCCAGGGCCGAGGTCAGCACGCCCAAGCCGGATCGTGGGCCAGAAACGACTGCCGCCAGTGGGCCAGGCCCTGGCGCCCCGACTGCACAAAGAAGTAGATCGCGTAGTCCACCGCCTCACCGATCAGGGCCGAGCCAAATCCCACCGTGATGCCAAAAATCGTGCCGTGCACCAGGCTGACCACCACCGCACCCGGCCAGCGCCCCGCTGAGCACCGGCAACAGACCGAGTGCCAGCAGGCGCGGCGAACGGTAGACCCACAAGCAAGACAGCCACGATGCCCAGGGTGCTGATCAACAGCAGTTTGCTCACCTCGGCCTTGATCGATTCCCGCGACTGCACAGCGAACTAGGCCCGGTCCGGACAGTTCCATGGACAGTCCGCTGCCCTGACCTGCCAGGCAGCCTTCGCCCTGGCTGCTTCAAAGGCCTGATGCACCCGCTCGATGGCCTTGGCCTGCCCGTCGATATCGGAGCCCAGTGCCCGCGTTTCCAGCAGCATCATGGCGCGCTGCGCCATCGCGCGAAGCCCAGACGCCCGCACGGATCTCGGGCTGTGCACCGGGGTTGAGCTGCTCCAGCACCGCCAGCAACTCGCCCGTGGGATCTTGCGCCAGAAAGGGCTTGATGCAACATGCCCAAAGGCGAAGACAAGGCATTGCAATGGTGTCGCCCACGGCATCGCGCAAGCCCGTCCTCGCTGAAAGCGCTGGGGCGTCACCGCGGGGCTGAGCTGGTAGCGGTGCGCAGGAAGAACGCGCGCTCACCCTCCATGCCGCCAGCTTCGCCGTTCTGCACCGACACAAACAGCCCGTCTGGCCAGCAGGCGTTCGCGCATGGCTCGCGAGACGCTGGCCCGCTGCGTTTCGTCGCCGCCCTCGACCGCCAGCATCAACAGGCGCGAAACCGAGCCATCCTTCAACTGGCTCGACCAGCACCTTTTGCTCAGGCGTCGGGTCGCGTGGGCAGAAAAAACGAAATGTCGGTCGAGAACCGGCTGTTGGCCACCACCGCCACACCGCCGCACATCAGCAGCAGCCACACCCAGAAACACCCGCAAGCGCGGTGACATCATGGTTCGATAGCCTCGATGGCCAGCTCGGACCGGTCACCATCCGCCTGCAGATATTCGATCCGGCTGCACCTGCTTCTTGCTGCCACTGATGGTGATGCGTTGCAGCAGCGCCGCAATGGCCGGGGTCAATGGGCAGCAGGATCAACGTCCACTCGGAGCGTTCCCCCTGCAGCTCCAGGCGGTAGTGGGCCTCCAGCGCCTTCGCGATTGCCCGACAGCGTGCTGCGAATGCTCTCCACAAACGCCTGTGCCTCAGGCCGGCTGGACAGGTTGATCGACATGCGGCGCTTGTCGCGCTCCATGCTCAGCGTGTCTTTGTCCAGCACCATGGTCTCGGGCTTGGGCAGCAAGGTGCGCTTTTCCAGCCGGTCTGGCGGGCGTGTAGACCATTTCGCCCGAAGCCACCACCGGCTTGTCCAGCAACGCCACGAAACTGCTTCTCGACGAAACGGGCACGCCCGCCCTTGTTCTGGGCCAGATCGGCCATCAGCTGGTCAAGGCTGTAGGCCGGCATGCGCCAGCGAAGCCACCCAGACCCAGCCCCAGAACAGCCAACCGAAGAATCGCTTCATTTCGTATGCCAAAAATCGAAAAAATTGAACCAGTTGTAAGGTGCGCGCCTGGCATAGCGCTCCAGACAATCGGCATAGTCGCGCCATCGCCGTGCTCGATGGCCGCCTTGCGTTCGCGCGCGCTCCACATGGGAAAAATCGACCAGTGGCTCGAAGTGCACCTGATAGCGGTTGCCCCCCAGATACAGGCCGATCATGAAGAACACCGGGCGCTGCAGCATGGCCGCCATGCGCCAGGGCCCGACCGGAAACGGCGCCGGATGTCCCAGGAAATCGACCATGGTCAACGGCGTCGTCGCCCAGCGTCCGGTCGGCCAGCATGCCCACCATATAGCCGTCATCGAGCTTGTCGCGCACCTCCAGCATCGACTCGACCCGGCCCAAGGCAATGATGTCCTGCATGGCCTCGGGGTTGATGGCCGCCAGGGTGGCATTGAGCTTGCGTGCGTTGTCCGCGTACATCAGCATGGCCACCTTCAGCCCGCCCGCGCCCCAGCCCAGCGCGTGCAAGACCTCAAAGCTGCCCAGATGGGCGCCCATCAGCAAGGCCCCCGCCCCTCGGCCAGGGTATCACGCAGCGTCTGCGACCCGACACCTCGATATCAAAATCGCTCGAACCGGTCATTGAGCAGGTACACCCGGTCGTGAATCGTGCTGGCGAAACTCAGCACATGCCGGTACCCATCGCGCCACCTCGCATGGCGGCCCAGTGCCCGCTCCAGGTAGTGCCGGCTCGCGCGGCGCGCCTTGGGCGCAAACACCACGAAGTAGGCGGCTATGCCATGCAGCACCACGCGACCCAGGCGGCGCCCGAAAGTGAGCGACATCCAGACCATGAAGCGCAGGACCAGCGCATGGCTGCGCTCCTCTTGCTGCATCCAGTCGGGCTGACCGCCTTCGGTCATGCCTTCAACGCCGCCAGGCTGCCCGAGGCCACAGCCGGCCATCGGCGCCCTCAACGCAAAGCGCCAGCCTCCGCGGGTATCAGGCGTCAACACAAAGGTGAGTACCTCGCCAGGACCCACGGGGCTCAAGAACTTGCACTTGGGACACCGTCCAACCACCATCGGAGCCTTGCGACATGCTGCGCCTGCGAAGCAATGGCGCGGTCCAGCAGCACCACGCCCGGCAAGATGGGGTGGCCCGGAAAATGCCCGTTGAACGCCGGGTGGTCAGCGGGTACCTGCCAGCCAGAGCGCTGCTCGTTCACGTCGAGCCCCTCTTGCTTTGATCGTAGAGGGACTGCAAAGCCGAACGCGCGGCAGCTTGCCCATGGGGTTGCGCGGCAGAGCCTCGACCCAGACCAGGGGTCGCGGCAGAAAAATCGGATCGACCGCTTGCCCGCAAGGCCGCCATCAGCGCCGGGCGCGCCAACTGCGGCGCCACCACGAAAGCCGCAAGCCGGACAACCTGCAAACCTGCCGCGTCGCCACTGGGCTCATCGGGCATGTAAAACGCGCCGTCCTCCACGCCATCGATGGCCGCAAGCTGGTGATTGAGGTAGGCCAACGACGTTCGCTTGCCCGCGATATTGATCAAATCGGCATGGCGCCCGTGCAGCAAGGAACGGCCGTCTGGTCTTGCACTTCGATCAGGTCGGACAACGGCACACACCCGCCCACGTGGCCGCCTTCGGCGAGGTCTCGTCACCCGCTTTGCATCAACTGCACATCGGGCAAGAGCTGCCAGGCAGCGCCCTTGCGTGGTTCGACGCCAGGCCAGTTGCGAAGACTCGGTGGATCCATAAATCTCGAACACAGGCGCCGCGCTGCGCTGCTTCGACCTGCGCCGCCACGGCGATTCCAGCGGCGCCGTGGCCGACAACCAGGCATGAACCACCGGCCACGTGCACGTCCGAGGCCAGCATGGTGGACAGGTGAAAAGGCGTGGTGACCACCATGCGCGGGCGCGGCACCGCTTGCACAGCGCGTCGGCCACGTCTTGCGGGTAAAACGGGCGACCACTCCAGAAAGCGCAGCCACCGTGCAGCGCCAGCAAAAATGTGGACTCGAATCCATAGCTGTGCTGCACCGGCACCGTGCCCACCAGCGCCGTCTGGCTGCCCAGCAAGCCCAAGCCTTCGGCCTCGGCGCGGCCGTTGGCCACCAGCATGGCCCAGGTCTTTCCGTGCGGCTTGTGGCAGACCCGGTCGAGCCCGACGTGAACAGCACCGCCACCACCCGATCAGCGGCGATCATGGGCATGCCGTCGGTCACCGGTTCGGATGCACGGCCTCTTCCAGACGGTCGCAAAAGCGACCCGCGGCAATGGCAAGTCCTCGAACCCGGCTGTCGGTCACCGCGAACGCACCGTCATGATCTTCGGCGAGCTGCACCAGCGTCTGATTCGACTGGGAAGAAGGTTGCAGGCTCGTTTTGCCCGTCAACAAACAGGCCGCAAACACCACGGCAAAGTGGTAGCGGTCGTCACACAAGTTGACCACCCATGGCGCCGAAGGCAAATCGCGGGCCACTCGCCGTGCCTGGGCGATGAAACTCGCGCACCCGAACAGGCCCCTGCGGACGCCAGGCCAGGACGTCATCAATGCGCCAGCGCAGCTGACGAGTGGCAACGTGCACGGACGTCACGCCTGAGCTCCGGCGCAACGCTGTCCGATGGCCTGTTCGTCACAGCGTGCGCTGGCTGGCAATGTGGTCACACAAGGCCCGCAGCGAGGCAAAAATCTCCTGGTTGTTTCTCCCCGTCGGAACGGAACTCGAAACCCATACCGCTTGGAGATCACCAACGACATCTCCAGCATGTCGATGGAATCGAGCCCGAGGCCATCGCCATACAAAGCGCTCATCAGGCGTGATGTCGCCAGCCGCCACGTCGAGGTTCAAGGTTTCAACAATCAAGGCCGCCACTTCGGGCATGAGTTGATCGATGGCCGAGGTCACTTGCAACGCAGACAAATTCAATCTCCAACAGGTTCGGATTCAGCGGCGCGGAACGCCAGCACCGCATTGCTGCCACCAAAGGCAAACGAATTCGACATCGCGGCGCGCAAAGGCACCTGACGCCGCCCTTCCAACACATGGTCCACGCCTTCGCAAGCGGGGTCCAGCCGGCCGGCCAAGATGGGCCGTCGGCGCAATCGCCTGCTGGCGAAGGCTCATCACCGTGGTCACGGCCTCTATCGCACCACCGGCTCCCATCAAATGGCCGTGCATGGATTTGGTCGCACTCACAGGCAACGACTGCGGCGAGCTCGCCAAAAACCGCTTTCAGCGCGGCAACTTCGGTCGGGTCGCCCTCCAGCGTGGCGGTGCCGTGCGCATTCACATAACCAATGTCCTGCAGGTCCTGCAACCCGCCATCTTTCAATGCGGCGCTGATGGCCCGCACCTGGCCCTCAGCTTCCGGGCGCACCAGATGGCTGCGATCGCAGCTGGCGCCATACCCGACCATTTCTGCGTGGATGCGCGCGCCGCGCTGCACCGCATGGTCCCAGTCTTCCAGCACCAGTGCGGCCGCACCCTCGCCAAGCACCAGCCCCCGCCGGTCTGCGGCAAAGGGACGGCAGGCCGCGGGCGCGGTCGGTCTCGTCGCCTGGCGAGATCAGCCGCATGGCATCCCAGGCCCGGGCCACGCCATAGGTCTGCGTGGCATCAGAGCCACCGGTGATCGCCACTGTGGCCTCACCCGAACGCACCCGGTGAAACGCCTCACCCATGGCCACAGCCGACGAAGCGCAGGCCACGGTATAGCTTTGGCTGGCGCCGCCCAAACCGAGCTGAATCGACGAGATGGGCGTTGACCGCGTTGTTCATGCCCATGACCACCGACAACGGCGACAGGCGCTCGCGCCCCTTTTGCCACATGTCGCGGTAACCCTTTTCAAACGCCAGCACGCCACCCAGCGCCGTGCCCCAGTGGCAGGCCCAGTCATCGCGGCTGGCCAGCGTCTTCGGGCTTGCGCGCCAACCCGGCGTCGGACCAGGCCTCAAACGCGGCGGCCACACCCAGCTGCGAGAAGCGCTCCATCATGCTCGGCCAGCGGTTTGCCCAAGCGCCTCGCCGGGATCGAACGCCTGGCAGGTCACAAAAGGCATGGCCAACGGCACGCGGCTTGTCGTCGGTCGACCAAAAACTGCACAGCCGACTGGCCATTGAGCAAGTTGCTCGAAAAAGGCATCAAGCCCACCACCGCCCTCATAAGGGCTCACGAGCCCCAGTCCCGTGACGGCCACACGACGCCGACTCATGCGGCAGATTCTTTGGCCGCCAGCAGACTGTCGAGCAGTGTCGACCATCTCACCCACCGTCTTCGGAATCGTCCACATTGGAATCAATGTTGATGCCCAGGTTGTCTTCCGCTTCAAACATCAATTCAGCGAGCATCAACGAGTCCACCCCAAGGTCGGCCAGCAGCAGCAGACTCAACCACCTGTTCGCGCTCTGCACCCAGACGGTCATGAAGAAACTTGGCTATCAGTTCGATGGATTGCATGGCATACATTTGAGCTGGTGCGGGCTTTGCACCTCACCACGGTGGGGCACAAGACCCCACCCATTGGTGGCAACCTGATTGAAAACGCTCGAGGGAACCGGTCGGAAAAGGTCCAAACAGGCCTTCATTGCGTACTTTTTTAGCATTTGATTGTACCCTCAGCCTCCCGTGAACCCAACCGCTCAGACCACCGCTTGATGCATCCCTTGACGACTGTTTCCTGCGCCTTGCACGGCCTTGCCCAACCGGTGCCAGCACCCGCCGGCAGCGAGGCACCGCATGATCTCGCCCTGGCTGCGCTCGCTCGGTGCGCGCATTGCCTTCCTTTGGTGGCTCAAGGGCATCGGCACCACGGTGTTCATGACCCTGTTTTTCTGGGCCTACTTCCCCATCCTCAACCACCCGGCCAACCCCCCTGTTGAGGTACCCGCCATTGCCATGGACCATTGGGTCCGACTGACGCCATGGGCCTACGGCATCTACATCTCCTTGTGGGTATATGTATCGCTGCCGCCAGCGTTGTGCCTCAGCTTTCGCGCGCTGATGCATTTTGGCTTGTGGGTCTCGGCCATGTGCGCGGTCTGCCTTGTCATTTTCTGGTGGTTCCCCACACAAACGCCTACGCTGACCATCGACTGGAGCCTGTACCCCGGCCTGTCGTTCATCAAGGGGGTTGACGCCCCGGGCAACGCCTGCCCTCCCTGCACGTGGCCTCGGCCGTTTTCACCGCCTTCTGGCTGCACCGCATGTTGGTCTGATCAGTGCGCCACGCTGGCTGCGCTGGCTGAACGCCCTGCACTGCGTGGCCATCGCCTGGTCAACCATGGCAACGCTGCAGCATGTGGCGCTGGACGTGCTGGCAGGCGGGCTCGTGGGGATGCTGTTTGCATGGGCATCCCTGCGCACAGCTGACCGTTACCGCCAACCATTGCATATCTGAACCCGAACCCTGGCCTTCAGGCCGTGGGCCGACTGCATTTGAGGAACCCCATGTCCAGCGAAGTCTCCCAAACTCTCGGTCCCATCGTCACCTTGCTGGGTGCGGCGGTGATTGCCGTACCGCTGTTTCGCAAGCTGGGCCTGGGCTCGGTACTGGCCTACTTCGCGGCCGGCTTGCTGGTGGGTCCGTCAGGCGTGGCCTGGTTCACAGACCCGCAGGCCATCCTCCATGTCTCGGAGCTGGGCGTGGTGATGTTCCTCTTCATCATCGGGCTGGAGATGCGGCCGCAACGCCTGTGGAGCCTGCGGCGCGACATCTTTGGCCTCGGGCTGGCGCAGGTGCTGCTCTGCACCGCCTTGCTCACCGGCCTGGGGCTGCTGCTCGGCCTGGCGCCGCTGGTGGCCTTCGTTGGTGCTGCGGGTTTCGTGTTGTCCTCAACAGCGGTGGTGGCCCAGGTGCTCAACGAGCGCGGCGAAACGCACACCGTGGCCGGGCAGCAGGCGGTCTCGATCCTGTTGCTGGAAGACCTGGCGGTGGTGCCGCTCCTGATTCTGGTGGCCTTTCTCGCGCCCGACCATGCGGCGACCGCGGGCAACGGCTGGCAGTCGCTGGGCGTGGCGCTGGCGGCGGTGGCGGTGCTGTATGCGGCGGGGCGCTGGGTGATCAACCCGGTGTTCGCCTTGCTGGCCGCCTCCAGGGCGCGCGAGGTGCTGACGGCGGGGGCGCTGCTGGTGGTGCTGGGCGCGGCCTTGCTGATGGAGGCCGCCGGCCTGTCCATGGCCATGGGCGCGTTCATGGCCGGTGTGCTGCTCTCGGGTTCGAGTTACCGCCACCAGATCGAGGTGGACATCGAACCCTTCAAAGGCATCTTGCTCGGCCTGTTCTTCCTCGCCGTGGGCATGTCGCTGGACCTGGCGCTGGTGGCCCAGCAATGGCATTTCATCTTGCTGCTGCTGGTGGGCTACATGGCGGTCAAGGGCGTGGGCATTTACGCGGTGGCGCGCCTCTTCGGCAGCAACCGGCTGACCGCTGTGTCGCGCATGACGCTGTTTGCCCAGGGGGGTGAATTCGCCTTTGTGCTGTTCGCCGCGGCCCAGACCCAGGGGCTGATCGACGCGCCCACGCAGGCGCTGCTCTCGGCCGTGATCATCCTGTCCATGGCGTTGACGCCGCTGGTGTTGATCGCGGCCAAACACCTGATTCCCGCCGAATCGCCGTCCATGCACGACACCGAAGCGGCGCAGGACCTCAAAGGCAAGGTCCTGCTGATCGGCTTTGGCCGGTTTGGCCAGATCGCCAGCCAGGGGCTGCTGGCGCGGGGTTTCGAGGTGTCCACCATCGACAACAACCCCGAGCGCATCCGCGATGCGGCGCGTTTTGGCTACAAGGTCTACTACGGCGATGGCGCCCGCCTCGACATCCTCCATGCCTCGGGCGCGCAAGGCGCCCAGGTCATCATGGTCTGTGTGGACGACCGCGAGGCCTGCAAGCACATCGTGACGCTGGTCAAGAGCGAGTTCCCGCAGGCGGCGGTGCTGGCCCGTGCCTACGACCGCCTCCACGCCATCGAACTCATTCAGGCGGGCGCCGACGTGCAGTTGCGGGAAACGCTGGAGTCCGCGCTCTCGCTGGGCGCCGCCGCGCTGGAGCGGCTGGGACTCGACAGTGCCGAAGCCCGCGAAGTGATCGACAACATCCGCCTGCGCGACCAGGAGCGGCTGACCATCCAGGTCTGCGAGGGCGTCAAGCCCGACCCTTCTTACGCCAGCAAAACGCTGGCGCCCGAGCCCTTGAGCCCGGTGCGCAGCGCTGTGCCGCCGGCGTCCTGATCAGGCCTTGAATTTCGCCGCGGTGGCCGCGACGCGCTCGCCGAACAGGCGCGCGGTTTCCAGGTCGCCAGGCAACATTTCGTTGGCGCCGGCATCCGATGGGCTTTGCGCCATGGCGCCCGCGAAGGAGCCCACGTAGTTCACGTCGTTGCGCTGGGCGGCCTTGCTGTTGCTGGGCATCAGGCCGGTGCCGACCCAGATGCCGCTGTGCTGCATGGCCAGGGTGAACAGGTAGTGCAGCGTGGAATGCTTGTCGCCGTTCATGGTGGCGCTGTTGGTGAAGCCGGCGAAGATTTTGTCTTTCCATTGCTGGCCGAACCAGGGCTTGCTGGAGGCATCGGCGAATTTCTTGAACTGCCAGCTCACCGAGCCCATGTAGGTCGGGCTGCCCATGATGATGGCATCGGCCTCGTTGAGCTGCTCCCAGCCGCCTTCGGGCAGATTGCCCTCGGCGTCGATGGCCAGCAGTTCAGCCTTTGGCGCCATCGGCCACCGATTGCGCCATGCGCTGGGTGTGACCGTATCCCGAATGAAAAACCACGACAACTTTGGACATGAGAAGACCTCTTGAAAAGTGCGCGGCCAGACCATCCGGCCGCGCGGGTTGGGAAAAGGAAAGAAATGCTCAAGCCGAACGGCGGGCATCCAGGCTGAAGCCTCCGGCGCCGTGAGCGGCGAAAGCCAACAAGCCACCGATCACACCGATGTTCTTGAAGAACATCAGTTGCTGCATCATCTGCTGGTCCGCAGGCAAGGCCCAGTAGCCATGGAAGAAGTAGCTGGCCACCAGGGTGAAAAAGGCCAATGCCAGCGCGGCGTAGCGGGTCTGAAAGCCCACCAGCAAGGCCAGGCCACCCACGATTTCCACCACCAGCGCGATCGCCACGCCCACCTGCGGCAACGGCAGGCCCATGGCCGTGGCGTAGCCCACGGTGCCGGCGAAACCAGCGATCTTGCCGAAGCCGGCAGGTATGAAAAATACGGCCAACAAGACACGGCCCAACAAGGCCAGGGGGTTCTTCAACGCGTTCATAAAAAGCTCCAAAAAAGTCAAACAAGGTAGAAAAAACAGATCGGGCCGGCTCGCGCCAACCCGCCAACACAAGCAGCCCTCAGGGGGCCAGATCGAACACCAGGACCTCGGCGTCCTGACCCGCGCTCAACCGGACTTCGGACTCCCCGGCCAGGGCAGCGGCATCACCCGCCTGCAAGCGCTCGCCATTGACCTCCAGCGAGCCGCGCACCAGGTGCACATACGCCATGCGTTGAGGATCAAGCGCCAGCTCGGCCGCTTCCGCCCCGTCGAGCAGGCCGGCGTACAAGGCCGCATCGGCATGGATGCTCACCGAGCCACTGGCGCCGTCGGGCGACGCCACCAGCTTGAGCTGGCCGCGCTTGTCGGCTTCGGCAAAGGTCTTTTGCTCGTAGCCCGGCGCAATGCCGCGCACATTCGGCTCGATCCAGATCTGCAGGAAATGCGTGGTCTGGTCCGGGCGCGTGGTTGAACTCGCTGTGGCGCACGCCGGTGCCCGGCGCTCATGCGCTGCACATCGCCTGGCGGAATGCCTTTGATGTTGCCCATGCTGTCCTGGTGGGCCAGGTTGCCCTGCAGCACGTAGCTGATGATTTCCATGTCGCGGTGACCGTGGGTGCCAAAGCCGGTGCCCGGTGCAATGCGGTCTTCGTTGATCACCCGCAGGTTGCCCCAGCCCATCCAGCTGCGGATCGTGGTACTCGGCAAATGAAAACGAATGCTGGCTCTTCAACCAGCCGTGATCGGCCTGGCCGCGGGCTTCGGAGCGTCGAATTTGCATCATGGTGTCGGTCCCTTTCAGGGTGGCCTGGCCTAGCACCGGAATGGCTGGACTGGCATGGACGACGATATTGTGGAGTCGCCCAGCGCGCCTGCGCGGGCTCACGCCATTGATGGCATCATTCAAATTAATCTGAACGTTTGACCGGCATCCAACATGTCCAAAACCAGCACCTCGCGCCGCCCTCTCTCCCGAAAACCTGGGGCTGATCGAAGCCGTGCACCGCCTGGGCAGCATGGCCGCGGCGGCACGGGAGCTGGGCATGGTGCCCAGCGCCCTGACCTACCGGGTGCGCCAGGTCGAAGACGCGCTCGATGTGCTGCTGTTCGACCGCAGCGCGCGCCGCGCCCAGCTCACGCCCGCCGGCGCCGAACTGCTGCGCGCAGGTCAGTCGCTGCTGCAAGAGCTCGATGCCGTGGCCGAGCGGGTCAAGCGGGTGGCCACCGGCTGGGAGCCCCAGTTCACCCTCGCTGTCGACGCCATCATCGCGCGGGCCACGCTGTTCGAACTGTGCGAAGCCTTCTACGCGGAAGGCGCGCCGACCCGCATCAAGATCCGCGCTGAAACCCTGTCGGGCACGCTGGAAGCGCTGCAAAGCGGGCAGGCCGACCTGGCGCTGGGGGTGACCAGCGACGTGGCCTGCCGACATCCAAAGCGCTTTGCTGGGCACCATGCACTTCGTCTACGCCGTGGCCCCGCACCACCCGCTGGCGGCGCTCGAGCACCCGCTGTGCGACGAAGAGCTGCGCGGCCACCGCGCCGTGGCCGTGGCCGACTCCACCCAGCGCGGCAGCGGCATCACCCACGACCTGTTCGGCGGGCCAGGACGTGCTCACCGTGCCCACCATGCAGCACAAACTCGAGGCCCAGCTGCGCGGCATGGGCGCGGCTACCTGCCACTGCCGCTGGCACAGCCCTACATCGACGCCGGGCGGCTGATCGTCAAGACGCTGGCACAGCCCCGCGGCCCGCGTTCCGCCTCAACTACGCCTGGCGCCAGCCACGCAGCGCCGGCGAGACGGGGCCGCGCCCTGCGCTGGTGGCTCGACCGCCTGCAGCACGCCACCACGCGCGACGCCCTGCTGCACAACCACCACCAGAGCTGACATGCCGCCACTTTCTTGGTCACGCACGGCGTTCGTGCCCGCGTCAGGGCTGATACAGTCGGACCCATACTGGCCAACCGGCAAAGAGACATGAAAAAGAGCAAGCCCCGCAGTGCCCCGTCCAAAACACCGCAAGCCCCGTCAAGCGACCGTCCGCAAAAAGCCACGCAGGCGCGAAAGCCGCACTGCACATCGCCGTGGTGGGCGGCGGCATGGCCGGCGTGGTCTGCGCCCGCACCTTGCTGCAAGCAGGCCACCACGTCACCCTGATCGAAAAGAGCCGCGGCTTTGGCGGTCGCATGGCGACCCGCCGCACCGAGTTCGGTGGCTTTGACCACGGCGCCCAGTACTTCACCGTGCGCGACAAACGCTTTGCCCAAGTGCTGCTGTCCGCGCAAGACCAGGTCAAGGCCTGGAGCGTGAGCACCGTGCGCGTGCTCGACGAACTGGGTCATGTGCTCGCCAGCGCCCCGCCACCGTCCGAGCCCCATTTTGTCGCCATGCCCGGCATGAGCGGTCTGGTCAGCCACTGGGCCCAGCCCCTGCTCACCCCGAGCTGCCACAACGTCAGCGGCGCCACGCGCGCTCACTGGACACCCGCGTCACCCACATCGAGCGCGATGCGCTCAACCCCGAACAATGGCAATTGCGCGCCGAGGACAGACGAGGGCGGCCAGCATGTTCTACGGCGGCTTTGACCGCGTGGTGCTGGCCCTGCCCCACCTGCAAACCCACGACCTGCTGATGGCCTCGGGCCACTCCCCCGAGCTGCGCCAGCAGCTCAACCATGTGCACAGTGGCCCCTTGCTGGACGCTGATGGTGGCCTACCCCAATGCCATGCAGCCCAACCTGCCCCACATCGGCCCGCAGTGGAACGCCGCGCGCAGCACCCACCACCGCATCAGTTGGCTGGCCCGCGAAAACAGCAAGCCCGGCCGCGAACGCATCGAGCGCTGGACCGATTCAGGCCAGCCCGGCCTGGTCCACCAAACACCTGGAAGACGACGCCGAGCGCGTCAAAGGCAAGCTGCTCAAAGGCTTCGCCGAAATCACCGGCATCCGCGTCACCCCGGCCCACGCCGTGGTGCACCGCTGGCGCTTTGCCCAGACCCAGCAGCCGCTGGGCCGCCCGTTCATTCTTGACGCAGACCTGGGCATCGGCCTGTGTGGCGACTGGTGCCTGGGCCACCGCGTGGAAGACGCTTTTGTCTCCGGACTGGAACTCGCGCTGGCCATGGCGTGAACCCCGGAGGCAGACAGCCCGCCCCGGGGGAGCAGCGATCCGCGCCAGCGGCAGAGCGTGAGGGCCACACCATCCACCTACAGAGGGCGATTCGCCCCCTCCCCCACGGGCCCGCTGCACGCGGGCTCGCTGGTGGCGGCTCTGGCCAGCTGGCTCGATGCAAAGCCCACGGCGGCACCTGGATGGTGCGCATCGAAGACGTGGACACGCCCGCGCTGCGTCCCTGGCGCCGATCGAACTCATTCTTCAGCAGCTGGCCACCTGTGGCCTGGTGAGCGACGAGCCGGTGGTCTGGCAGTCGCAGCGCTCTGGCGCTGTACCAGTCGGCACTCGATCAACTGATTCGAAAGCGGGCAGGCCTACCCCTGCGGCTGCTCCCGCAAAGACATCGAAGCCGCGCTGATCGCCCAAGGCCATGCACACCGAACGCCACCAGGCCGCGGTCTACCCAGGCACCTGCCGCCCTGAGCGCGGTGGTCTGCAAGGGCAAACCGGCGCGCGCCTGGCGCTTCGCTCTTCCCTCGCAATCCCAGGTGCTTTGGCAAGATCAGCGACTGGGCGCGCAGCGGCAAAACGTGGCCACGAAGTGGGCGATTTTGTGCTCGAAACGCGCCGACGGCCTCTGGGCCTACCAGCTGGCCGTGGTCGTAGACGACGCCGAGCAGGGCATCACCCACGTTGTGCGCGGTCAGGACCTGGTCGACAACACCCCGCGCCAGATCCTGCTGCAACAGGCGCTGGGTCTGCCCACGCCGATCTACCGCCACACACCCCTGGTGCTGGGGGACAACGGCGAAAAGCTCAGCAAGCAAAACGGCGCAACAGCCTTGGATTTGCAGGACCCCCAAAAAGTGCTTGGCTTGGCCGCCGCCGCATTGGGCTTGCCAACCGCATCCGGTACAGCGGCCGAGTGCTTGTTGGCCTGGACAAACGCTTGGAGGTCCGTCAACAGCCAAACGGTTTCTCGCCCGCTCACTTCTGTCAACATCACAGCCTCTGATCCCTAAAATACGCAGCCACCCCAAGCAAAGTCTCGTGTGTGACCGGATGGCCACCGCAGCCCTCGCCTGAGCTCAGCTTGCGGGATGCGGTCACCCTTCAGCTCTCACCCGCTCCCGTCGAAGAATAAAAGCCGATGACTGCCCCAAGCTTCACCTCCACGCAGCCAGCGCGCACTCGCCGTTCCGGCCTGGCCTCAATAGGCCTGAGCCTGCTGATGGTGCTCGCCTGTTACTTGGGCATGGGCGTGGCCAAGGCCGCGCCCCAACCTGAACCAGACCTCACCACCCGCGCCACATTCTGGATAGACCCGTCCGGCAAGGCAACGATCGACGAGGTTGCCGCAATGGGAGCGGACCAGCTCCAGCCCATGGAGCGGCCTCGCTCCTTCAAGCTGCAAGGCGGCGCCTTGTGGATGCGGGTGGACATTCCGCAGCTGGACCAGGCACAGCGCTGGTACCTTTCATTGGATGCGTCCGCGTTCACCGATTCGGCGACGCTGTACCAGGCGGATTCGAGCGCGGGCTGGCAAACCGAACAGTCTGGTGACCACATTCCGGTCAACCAATGGTCCATCCGCGACCGGGCACCCACCTTTTCGCTGGATGCCGGCAGCGATTCCCGGCACCGTCTGGCTGCGCATGGAAAACAGCCCAGACACCGCTCAGCCCCCGGCTGCTACCTGCGCACCGAAAACGAGCTGCAGCTCAGCGCCACTGGGCTTACCTGGCGATTGGGGCCTACCTGGGTTTTGGCCTGCTGGTCATGTTTCTCGGCTGGGTCCATGCACGCCTGTACGCCGATCGCGCTTTCGTCGCCTATGTGGTCTACGTGGCCAGCATGCTGGGCTTTCAGGTGTCCTTCACCGGCATCGGGGGCCTGTTCTTCTGGGGGCAGTGGGCCTGGTGGAACAACGCCGCACCCGCTGTTGTTCATGTTGCTGGCTCACGGCCTCGGGCATCTGGTTCGTGCGGGAGGCCTGCGCCATTTCGCGCCACCACCGTGGACTCGGACCGTGCCGTCGTCGGTTGGTCGCTGTTCGGCCTGGCGTTCTCCGTGTTCTATGTGCTGACGGCCCCAACGAAGGCGCGTGTTCGCCGTGCTCAGCCTGTACGGTCTCCTGTCGGTCCTGCTGAGCATCGGGCTGTGTCTTTGGGCCTGGCGCCAGGGGGAGCGCTACGCGGGCTGGCTGTTGCTCGGCTTCTCTGCCGGTGCACCTGGGCTACCCCTTCCCGGCCCTGCGCAGCGCCGGTCTGCTGCCCGACAGCTGGGCCACCCAATACGCGGTGCTCATCGGCTCGGCCATCGAAATCCCGCTGCTGCTGTACATCCTGCACCGGCGGGCCAAAGACTTCAACGAGAACCGGGCCCGGATGCGCGCGCTGGACAGCACCGACCCTCTGACCGGCCTCACCGTCACGCCCGTGCTGCGCTTGCGCATGCGCGACGCCATGCGTCGGGCCCGGCGCTACGGTCACCAGTGCGCCGTGCTGCTGGTCGAGCTGTCCAACCACGCAGAAATCGTGGCGCTGGAGGGCCGAGAAGGTGGTGACCGGGCCCTGGTGGTCGCTGCGTCCAAGCTCTCGCGCGTGGTGCGCGATGTGGACACCGTCTGCCGCGTCGCCAACACGCGCTTTGCCATCCTGATCGAAGGGCCGATGCACCCACATCAGCTCAAGCTTGCTGGCACAGCATCTGGTCGCCAAGGGTCTGGAGAACACCTCCATCCTGCCGGGCGATCTGGATTTGCGGTTTCGCATGGTGTCGGCCATGCTGCCCCGCAAGGCCGAGGCGCCCGATGAAGCCGACTCGGAGAGCGGCCCGAACGAGCGCCAGTGCTGGCACACCTGGAGAAGACGCTGGACCAACTGGGCATCGATCCCGCGCAAATGGTGATGCACCTGCCACAAGTGTTTCGCGCCCGGCCAGTGGCCACGGGGCGGCGTCACGCCGGCTGATCGCACCTGCAATCGGGGCCGACGGGTGCCCTGGCTGCTGCCACCCCTACAATCCGCCTCCACACCGCACCTCTCGCCATGAACTCCGAACCCGAATCGCTCCTCACTGGCGCAACCAGCCCGCCTCAACCCGCTCGACGACCAGAGCGCGAAAGCCCTACATGCGCGTCATCAAGAGCTATGTGCTGCGCGCCGGGCGCACCGGCCCCGGCCAGGCCCGCGCCTACGAACAGTACGGCCCCAAGTACCTGCTGAACTACCAGCCCGAGCCGCTGGATGTGGCCGCCGCCTTTGGCCGCAGCGCCCCGCTGATCATGGAAATCGGCTTTGGCATGGGCGGCGCCACCGCCCACATCGCCCAGGTGCGCCCGCAAGACAACTTCATCTGCTGCGAGGTGCACGAGCCCGGCGTGGGCTCCCTGCTCAAGCTGATCGGCGAAGGCGGCATCGAAAACATCCGCATCTTCCGCCACGATGCGGTCGAGGTGCTCGACCACATGCTGGGCGAACAAAGCCTGGACGGCGTGCACATCTTCTTCCCCGACCCCTGGCACAAGAGCCGCCACCACAAGCGCCGCCTGATCCAGGGCCCGTTCGTGAACCGCCTGGCGCGCCACATCAAACCCGGCGGCTACCTGCACCTGGCCACCGACTGGGAGCCCTACGCCGAGCAGATGCACGCCGTGCTGAGCGCCGAACCGCATGCTGGTCAACACCGCCGCCGAGCCTGGCCCGCACGGCTGTGCGCCCAAGCCCGACTACCGGCCGCTGACCAAGTTCGAGAACCGCGGCATCAAGCTCGGCCATGGTGTGTGGGATCTGGTGTACCGCCGGGTCTGAACGCCTTGCAGGCGCTGCGGCTAGCCAGCCACGACAGCAACCGCCATGTCCCGCAGCCCCGGCAACCCCAACATTCCCACGCGCAATGGCGTGGCCGCGAGCTGCGTGGCACTGCCCACGCTAAGCCCGCGCCCTGGCCCACGGTGCTGGCTTTCCTTGACCAGCGCATGCCTGCGGTCTCGCCACGCCGAATGGTCGGAGCGGTTCACCAATGGCCAGGTGTTGTCCGAAGACGGTGCAGGCGCTGGCGCTCGATGCGCCTTTTCAAGGCGGCACCCGCGTCTACTACTACCGCGAACTGCCCAACGAGCGGCCGGTGCCGTTTGAAGAAACCGTGCTGTTTCAGGACGAGCACCTGGTGGTCGCCGACAAGCCGCACTTCCTGCCCGTCACCCCTGGCGGGCGCTATGTGCAGCAATCCTTGCTGGTGCGCCTGCAACGCAAGCTCGACCTGCCCCAGCTGGCCCCGCTGCACCGCATCGACCGCGAAACCGCCGGGCTGGTGCTGTTCGCAGTGAACCCGGCCGAGCGTGGCGCTTACCACGCGCTGTTCAGCGGGCGCGACATGCACAAGACCTACGAAGCCATCGCGCCCGCGACTCGACAGCTTGGCTGGCCACACACGCGGCGCAGCCGCCTGGAGGAACACCCGACCGAGTTCTACCGCATGGTGGAGGCCGACGGCAGGTTCGGTACCCAACAGCGAAACACACATCGACATGCTGGAGCAGCGCGGTCCATGGGCCCGCTACCAACTGAGCCCCATCAGCGGCAAACGGCACCAGTTGCGGGTGCACATGAACGCCCTGGGCCTGCCCATCGTGGGCGACCAGCTCTACCCGATCGTGCTGCACGGGCCCGACGACGAGCGAAGACTTTTCCGAGCCGTTGCGGCTGCTGGCCAAAGCGCATCGCATTCACCGACCCGATCACGGGCATGAAGCGAGGCGTTTCGAGAGCGCGACTGCAGGCTCGGAGCTGGCCCAGCCAGTGCTGAACGTTCACGTCGGTGTCGCTGTCCGAACCCAGCACCATGTCGGCACCTGCGCCGACCACCTTGCCGCCGATGCGCACCGTGCCCACGGCCGCATCCACCACCAGACCGCCCACGCCGATCACCGCCGAGGCGGCGGTGTCCACCACGGCCACCACGGCGCAGCCGGTCGACCTGCCGGCCGCCATGCCAGCGGCCAACCCAAGCGCAGCGCCGAAGGCCCGGGTGCATCACAGGCATGCGGTACTTCGCACCCGTCAGCCCGGAGTGACAGGCATCAAACCCGCTCGGCGACCCAGGCCTGCACCGAAGCCAGGGCCTTGGGCAAACCGCTGGCATCGGTGCCACCGGCCATGGCCATGTCGGGCTTGCCACCGCCCTTGCCGCCCACTTGCTGGGCCACAAAGTTCACCAGCTCGCCGGCCTTGACCTTGCCCACGCTGTCGGCGGTCACGCCCGCAGCGATCTGCACCTTGTCGCCGTCCACTGCCGCCAGCACGATGGCAGCGGTTTTCAGCTTGTCTTTGAGCTTGTCCATGGTTTCGCGCAGGCTCTTGGCGTCGGCGCCCGGGCAACACCACGGCCAACACCTTCAAGCCTTTGACGTCCACCGCCTGACCCACCAGCTCATCGCCCTGGGCCGAAGCCAGGCGGCTCTTGAGCGCGCCCATTTCTTTTTCCAGGTCGCGCATCTGCTCCAGCAAGGCGCCCACGCGCGCAGGCACCTCACTGTGGCGTGACCTTCAGCGTGCCGGCCACGCCACCCAGCGTGGTTTCCATGCCTTGCACGTAGTTCAGCGCGTTCATGCCGGTCACCGCTTCGACGCGGCGCACGCCGGCGGCCACGCCGCCTTCGGCCGTGATGGTGAAGAAACCGATGTCACCGGTGCGCGCCACGTGGGTGCCGCCGCAGAGTTCACGGCTGGTGCCGATGTCGAGCACGCGCACGGTCTCGCCGTACTTCTCGCCAAACAACATGGTCGCGCCGGTTTTCTGCGCCGACTCGATGTCCATCACGCGGGCCTGCGTCGCGGCATTGGCCACGATCTCGGCGTTCACGCGCTGCTCGATCTCGCGGATCTGCTCGTCGGTCACCGGCGCGTTGTGCGTGAAGTCGAAACGCGTTTTGTCGGCATCGACCAGCGAGCCTTTTTGCGTCACGTGATCGCCCAGCACTTCGCGCAAGGCCTTGTGCATCAGGTGGGTCACCGAGTGGTTGCGCATGGTGGCGGCGCGCTGCGCGGTGTCCACCTGCGCGGTCACGCTGTCGCCCACGGCCAGGGTGCCCTGCTCCAGCGTGCCGTGGTGGCCGAACACATCGGCCTTGATCTTCTGCGTGTCGCCCACGGCGAACTTGCGCCGAGCCGCTCACGAGGGCGCCTTCGTCGCCCACCTGGCCACCGCTCTCGGCGTAGAAAGGCGTCGTGTCCAGCACGACCACGCCGCTGCTGCCCGGTCTTGAGCTCGGCCACCGCCGTGCCTTCGAAGTACAGCGCCACCACTTTGGCCGGCGCCTCCAGCTTGTCGTAGCCCACGAACGCATTGCCCGCGCCGGTGTACTCCAGCGCCTTGTCCATCTTGAACTTGCCGGCCGCGCGGCCGGCGGCCTTCTGCTTTTCCATGGCGGCGTGGAAGCCGGCTTCGTCCACCGACAGGCCGCGCTCGCGGCACACATCGGCCGACAGGTCCAGCGGGAAGCCATAGGTGTCGTGCAGCTTGAAGGCCACCTCACCCGGCAGCTGCTTCACGCCACCGGCCAGGGCGCCGTCCAGAATCTCCATGCCCGTGGCCAGCGTCTCGAAGAAGCGCTCTTCTTCGGTCTTCAGCACCTCGGTGATGCGCTGCTCCTGCGACGCCAGGTTCGGATAGGCCTCACCCATGAGCCTGACCAGATCGGCCACCAGCTTGTGGAAAAACGGCGTCTTCTTGCCCAGCTTGTAGCCGTGGCGGATGGCACGGCGCACGATGCGGCGCTGCACATAGCCCCGGCCTTCGTTGCTGGGGATCACGCCGTCGCTGACCAGAAAGGCGGTGGCGCGGATGTGGTCGGCGATCACTTTCAGCGACGGGTTGGCCAGATCGGTGCAACCCGGTCTCGCGGGCGGCGGCCTTGATCAGCTGGTCAAAGATGTCGATTTCGTAGTTGCTGTGCACGTGCTGCAGGATGGCGGCCAGGCGCTCCAGGCCCATGCCGGTGTCCACGCAGGGCGCGGGCAGCGGCTTGACCGAGCCGTCTTCGGCCATGTCGAACTGCATGAACACGTTGTTCCAGATCTCGATGAAGCGGTCGCCGTCTTCATCGGGGCTGCCGGGAGGGCCGCCGGGGATGTGGGGGCCGTGGTCGTAGAAGATCTCCGAGCAAGGGCCGCAAGGGCCGGTGTCGGCCATCATCCAGAAGTTGTCGCTCTTGTAGCGCCCGCCCTTGTTGTCGCCGATGCGGATCACGCGCTCGGGCGGCAGGCCGATTTCCTTGGTCCAGATGTCGTAGGCCTCGTCGTCTTCTTCGTACACCGTGGCCAGCAGGCGCTCGGCGGGCAGCTTGTAGACCTCGGTCAGCAGCTCCCAGGCCCACTTCAGCGATTCGCGCTTGAAGTAGTCGCCAAAGCTCCAGTTGCCCAGCATCTCGAAGAAGGTGTGGTGGCGCGCGGTGTAGCCCACGTTTTCCAGATCGTTGTGTTTGCCGCCGGCGCGCAGGCAGGCCTGCACCGACACCGCGCGGTTGTACGAGCGCTTGTCGGTGCCCAGGAACACGTCCTTGAACTGCACCATGCCCGAGTTGGTGAACATGAGCGTGGGGTCGTTGCCGGGCACCAGGCCGCTGGAGGGCACGACGGTGTGGCCCTTGGAGGCAAAGAAGTCCAGGAAGGTCTTGCGGATATCGGCAACGGAAGCAACGCGGGACGGGGCGGGTCATGGTGGCCTTGATGAGGTTCTGACGGAAGGTTGAAGAATGGGCGTTGGCGGCGCCAAACCGCTGTATTTTCGCAAACTGGCGAGGCGCCTGTGCGCGGCTAGAAGGCCAAAACCGTTCTCAGGTGTCAGGCTGGTCGCTGGTCCTTCAGAAAGGCCAAAACCTGGGGCTCGTCGGTGAAAGCCACGTTGAAGCGAAACCAGGGGCTGGGCTGCAAGTTGGGGGTCGAACAAGTGGCCCGGCCCCAGCAAAATGTCCTGCTCGGCGGCTTTGTAGGCCAGCTCGGCGGCATTCTGAATATCGGGGTGGCGCGCCCAGAGAAACAGACCCGCCTTGGGCTCGGAAAAGAGTTCAAAACCTTCGCTCTCCAACGCCTGCGCCACGCGCTGGTGGGCGGCTGGCCAGCCGCTCACGCAGGCCGCGCAAATGTTTGCGCCAGCGCCCATCCACCAGCGCGCCATAGACCAGTCGCTCGCTGAACTCGGACGAGGTCAACCCTGAAATCATCTTCAGCTGGGCAAAGTCTTCCAGCAAATCGGGCGGTGCGGCCATGATAGCCCACCCGCAGATTGGGCGAAATGGTTTTGGAAAAGCTGCTGATGTAGACCACCCGCTGCAACTGGTCCAGGCTGGCCAGCGAGGGACGGGGCTCGGGATCGAGGTCGGCGTAGATGTCGTTTTCCACCACCGTGAAATGGTGTTGCTCGGCCAGCTGCACCACCCGGTGCAAATGGGCCAGGTTGGCGACCGAGCCGGTCGGGCTCTGCAGGCGCGGCTGGGTGAAAAAGACCTTGGGCTGGTGCTCGATCACCAGCGCTTCCAGCGCCGCCAGATCGTAGCCATTGGGCGTGCGCGGCACACCGATCAGCTTCGCACCCAGAAAGCGCAACGAAAACAGCAGGTTGGGGTAACCCGGGATCGTCCACCAGCACCGCATCACCGGCGCGCACCAGGCAGCGCGCGACCAGATCCAGGCCCTGGCTGGAGCCATGGGTGAGCAGCACCTGCTCAGCGCTCACCGCAATCTCCTGCTCGGCCAGCAAATCGCGCACCAGCTGGCGCAAGTGGCGCAAATCCCTTGGGTTCGCCATAGCCGCCCAGTTCGGCGTTGTCTGCCGCCAGCGAGCGCAGGCTGCGGCGCAAGCCCTCCTGAAACAACCAGTCGCCAGGAATCCAGCCGCAACCGGGCTTCATGCGCAGCGCCCGGTTTTCGAACACCCGGCGCAGGTACCACATGGAATCGAAGTTGTGGTTGGCGGCCTCGGCCGGCGCCGCATCGGCGCTCAAGCGTGCCAGCGCCTCGCGCTGGCGCACAAAGAAGCCGGAATGGGGCCGCGAGGCGAAATAGCCCAGCGCCACCAGGCGGTCGTAGGCGTCCACCACCGTGTAAACGCTGACGCCGTGCGCATGGGCAAGCTGGCGGATCGATGGCGCTTTGGCGCCTGGGCGCAGGTTGCCGCTCTGAATGGCTTCGCGAAATCCCTCCAACGATCTGCACCACCAGGGGCGCCGTGGCTTTCGGGTCAAGGGTAAACATGGGAGAAACCTAGGGTTTGTCTGTATCGGTCGCAGCGGGCTGCACAGTGCATTGGCACCAGCGAGCTGTCTGTATATGGTACCTGACGCGCCTCTAGTGCATAGAGTATCGCCAGCCTCATCTCGCAACCCACTTCCTCACCTCCGGAGAATCTCCATGCAACGCGAATCCCAAGCCACCAACGCCATGCTCATGGCCCGCCGCAACGCCGCCGTACCGCGCGGCGTGGGTCACAGCCACCAGATCTTCATCGCCAAAGGCGAAAACGCCGAGATCTGGGACGTTGAAGGCCGCCGCTTACATCGACTTTGCCGGCGGCATCGCCGTGCTCAACACCGGCCACCGCAACCCGGCCATCGTCGAGGCGGTCAAGGCCCAGCTCGACCAGTACACCCACACCTGCTTCCAGGTGCTGGCCTACGAGCCCTACGTGGAGCTCGCCGAGCGCCTCAATGCCAAGGCCCCGGGCGATTTCGCCAAGAAGACCCTGTTCCTGACCACCGGCGCCGAAGCGGTGGAAAACGCCATCAAGATCGCCCGCGCCCACACCGGCCGCTCCGGCATCATCGCCTTCACCGGCGGCTACCACGGCCGCACCCTGCTCACCCTGGGCATGACCGGCAAAGTCGCCCCCTACAAACTCGGCTTTGGCCCGTTCCCCAACGAGATCTTCCACGCCCGTTTCCCCAACGCCCTGCACGGCGTGAGCGTCGACGACGCCATGGCTTCGATCGAGCAGATCTTCAAGAACGACATCGAAGCCAGCCGCGTGGCGGCCATCATTCTGGAGCCGGTGCAAGGCGAAGGCGGCTTCAACGTGGCCCCGCCCGAACTGTTCCAGCGCCTGCGCGCCCTGTGTGACCAGCATGGCATCCTGCTGATCGCCGACGAAGTGCAGACCGGCGCTGGCCGCACCGGCACCTGGTTCGCCGTCGAGCAAAGCGGCGTGGCGCCCGATCTGATCACCATGGCCAAGTCCATGGCCGGCGGCTTCCCGATTTCGGCCGTGGTCGGTCGCGCCGAGGTGATGGACGCGCCCGCCGCCGGCGGCCTGGGCGGCACCTACGCCGGCAGCCCGCTGGCCTGCGCGGCCGCGCTGGCCGTGCTCGACGAGTTCGAAAAGCACGACCTCCTGCAACGCAGCAAGGACGTGGGCCAGCGCATCACCAGCAGCCTGCAGGCCCTGGCGAAGAAGCACACCTGCATCGCCGAAGTGCGCGGCCTGGGTGCGATGGTGGCCATGGAACTGTGCAAAAACGGCGATCCGCACCAACCCGATGCCGAACTGACCAAGGCGCTGGCCGCCGAGGCCACGAAGCGCGGCCTGATCATCCTGACCTGCGGCACCTACGGCAACGTGGTCCGCATCCTGGTGCCGCTGACCGCCAGCGACGCCGTGCTCGACGAAGGTCTGGCCATCATTGCGGATTCCCTGGACGCGCTGCAAGGCGCATGAACGGGAAACACCCATCTGGGCATCGCGCCCCAGTCCGAGTGCACCGCAAGCCACTTTCAGGGCGTGCGGGTGTCTGGATCTGTCGCGCGTGCTCGCTGGCCCCTGGGCGGGTCAGATGCTGGCCGACTACGGTGCCGACGTGCTCAAGGTCGAGCGCCCTGGCACTGGCGACGACACCCGCAGCTGGGGCCCGCCCTGGTGGGGCGAGGGCGACTCGCGCGTGGCCGCCTATTTCATTTGCGCCAACCGGGGAAAGCGCTCGGTGGCCATCGATCTGGCCAGCGAAGAGGGCTTGCAGCAGGTGCGCGAACTGGCCCGCGAAGCCGACGTCCTGATCGAAAACTACAAAGTCGGCCAGCTCGCCAAATACGGTCTGGATGCCGCAAGTCTGCAAGCCATCAATCCGCGCCTGATCTATTGCTCCATCACCGGCTATGGTCAGACCGGTCCACTCTCGCACAAAGCCGGCTACGACTTCGCCATCCAGGCCGAAGCCGGGCTCATGAGCATCACGGGTGAGCCCGACGGTGAGCCACAAAAGGTGGGCGTGGCCGTCACCGATCTGATGACCGGTGTGTACGCCACCACAGCCATTCTGGCGGCACTTGTATGAACGCCAGACCACCGGGCGCGGGTCGCGTCATCGACGCGTCGCTGTTTGACGTGCAGGTGGCCATGCTGGCCAACCAGGGCGCCAACCAGCTGATCGGCGGCAAAACACCCCAACGCATGGGCAACGCACATCCCAACATCGTGCCGTACCAGGTGTTCCCCACCCGCGATGGCCACATGGTGCTGGCGGTGGGCAACGACGGCCAGTTCGCCCGCCTTTGCGACGCCGCAGGACAGCCCGCCGTTTCGCGCGATGTGCGCTACAGCACCAACCCGGCACGGGTTGAAAACCGCCAGACACTGGTGCCCCTGATCACCGGCTGGACGCATGCACGCGCACCACCAGCGAATGGGTGGCTTTGCTCGACCAGGCCGGCGTACCCTGCTCGCCGATTCTTGACGTTGCGCAAGTGATGGCGCATCCTCACATACTGGCACGCGAATTGCATCATCGAACCAACGAACCCCAACACTCCACCCATGGTGGCCAACCCCATGCTGATGGATGGACAGCGGCTCGTGGCCGATCTGCCGCCACCCGACTCTGAACGCCCACACCGCCGAGCTGGCAACCACTCAGCCAACTGACCCCCATCGACTATTCCGATCTTCTCACACCCATGACCCAGAGCAACGCACTCGTCACCTTCACCGGTGTGCAAAAAACCTACGACGGCCACATCCTGGTGGTGCGCGATCTGAACCTTGAGATCCAGAAAGGTGAATTCCTCTCTCTGCTGGGCCCCTCGGGCTCGGGCAAAACCACCACCCTGATGATGCTGGCCGGCTTCGAGTCGCCCACCGCTGGCGAAATCAGCCTGGACGGCGTGCCGATCACCCGCACGCCACCGCACAAGCGCAACTTCGGCATGGTGTTCCAGAACTACGCGCTGTTCCCGCACATGACCGTGGCCGACAACATCGCCTACCCGCTGACGGTGCGCAAGCTGGGCAAATCGGAGCGCGAAGACAAGGTGAAGCGCGCGCTCGACATGGTGCAGATGGGCCACATGGGCGAACGCTATCCAGGCCAGCTCTCGGGCGGTCAGCAGCAGCGCGTGGCGCTGGCCCGCGCGCTGGTGTTCGACCCCCAGCTGGTGCTGATGGACGAACCGCTGGGCGCACTCGACAAACAACTGCGCGAGCACATGCAGCTCGAACTCAAGGCCTTGCACCGCCGCCTGGGCGTGACGTTTGTCTACGTGACCCACGACCAGTCCGAAGCGCTCACCATGTCCGACCGCGTGGCGGTGTTCAGCGAAGGCGTGATCCAGCAGATCGATCCCGTGGACCGCCTGTACGAGACACCGGTCAACCGGTTTGTGGCCAGCTTTGTGGGCGACAACTCGGTGCTCGACGGCAAGGTCACGCAAGCCAGCGGCGAGCAATGCGAAGTCACGCTCACCGACGGCACGCGCCTGACCGGCATCAATGTGAACCAGGCCAACAGTCGGCGACAGCGTGCAATGCAGCGTGCGGCCCGAGCGCATCGGCCTGGGTGCCAACGGCGAGTCACCACGGGCAACCACCTGCAGGCCAAAGTCACCGACGTGATCTATTTCGGCGACCACCTGCGCCTGCGCTGCCAGACCAGCGACCAGCCCGAACTCAGCGTGAAGCTGCCGCTGCAATACGCCGGCCAGCTGCACGAGGGCACCACCGTGAACCTGCACGTGCCGACCGAACACCTGCGCATCTACCGCTGAGCGCCTTCGCTTCCGCATCATCGCTTTCATTTCCATTTCTCCCGTTCGTCAACCCACAGGAGTCCTACCTCATGAAACTCAAACCCGTCTTGCTGGCCGTTTCGGCCCTGCTCGCACTGCCCGCCATGGCCGACAACCTCACCGTGGTGAACTTCGGTGGCGCCAACGGCGCCGCCCAGAAGATCGCCTACATCGAGCCCTTCGAAAAGGCGGGCGGCAAGGTCACCGCGGTGGAATACAACGGCGAGCAGGCCAAGATCAAGGCCATGGTCGAAGCCAAGAACGTGACCTGGGACGTGGTCGAAGTCGAGAGCCCCGACCTGAGCCGCGGTTGCGACGAAGGCCTGTTCGAAACCATCGACTGGAGCAAGATCGGCAACAAGGCCGACTTCCAGAAAGCCGCCGTGCACGAGTGCGGCGTCGGCACCTTCGTCTGGTCCACCGTGATGGCCTATGACGGCGACAAGCTCAAGACCGCGCCCACCACCTGGGCCGACTTCTGGGACGTGAAGAAATTCCCCGGCAAGCGCGGCCTGCGCAAGGGCGCCCGCTACAACCTGGAATTCGCGCTGATGGCCGACGGCGTCAAGCCCGCCGACGTGTACAAGGTGCTGGCCACCAAAGACGGCGCCGAGCGCGCCTTCAAGAAGCTGACCGAGCTCAAGCCCAACATCCAGTGGTGGGAAGCCGGTGCCCAGCCGCCGCAGTTCCTGGTGGCCGGTGACGTGAGCCATGACCACCGCCTACAACGGCCGCATCGACGCCGCCCAGCGCGAAGGCAAGAACCTGAAAATCACCTGGACCGGCGGCATCTACGACCTGGACTACTGGGTCATGCCCAAGGGCACGCCCAACAAGGACGCGGCCCTGAAGTTCATCGCCTTGGCCAGCTCGCCCGATGCTCAGGCCGAATACGCCAAGAACATCAGCTACGGTCCGACCAACAACAAGGCGCTGGCCAAGCTCGACGCCAAGGTGCTGGGCATGCTGCCCACCTCGCCAGCCAACAGCAAGGATGCGCTGCAGTTCGGCATCGCCTTCTGGGCCGACCAGGGTGAAGCCCTGGAGAAGCGCTTCTCGGCCTGGGCCGCGAAATGAGCATGGCCGGCAGCACCACGATGACACCACCCCGCAACCCTGCCGAGCGGCAGCCTGGCCGCTCAGTTGCGGCGCGCCGAGCGCCGCAAGAAGCTGCGTGCGCTCACGCTCACGCTGCCTTTGCTGGCTTTTCTGGTGGTGTTTTTTCTGGTGCCGCTGGCATCCCTGCTCATCCGGGCGGTGGAAAACCCCGAAGTGGCCGACGCCCTGCCCCGCACCGGGCAGGCGCTGGCCGGCTGGGACCGCAAAAGCGAGCCGCCCGCGGCCGCCTATGCGGCCTTGCTCGACGACTTCACCGCCTTCGAAGAAACCGCTGAAGCCGGCGCCCTGGCGCGCCGGCTCAACAGCGAAGTGGCCGGCGCCCGCTCGCTGGTCATGGGCACCTACCGCGCCCTGCCGCTGGGTGAAAACCTCAGCCCCGAACAGGCCCGCGAAAAACTGCTCGAACACGACGAACGCTGGGCCGAACTGCCCTACTGGCAGACCATTGCCAAAAACAGCTCCCGCTGGACACCCGACTACCTGCTGGCCTCGATCGACCTGAAACGCGACGCCCAGGGCGACATCGTCAAGGTGGGCCCCAATGCCGCCGCCTTCAGCGACATCCTGGTGCGCACCTTCAAGATCAGCGCCATCGTCACCGCTCTCCGCCCTGCTGCTGGGCTACCCGCTCGCCTACTGGCTGAGCACGCTGGGCGAACGCAAGGCCAACATCCTGCTCATCCTGGTGCTGCTGCCGTTCTGGACCTCGGTGCTGGTGCGCATCGCCGCCTGGATCGTGCTGCTGCAGAACAACGGCCTGGTCAACCGTTTCCTGATGTGGATCGGCGTCACCGACGCGCCCATCCCGCTGCTGTTCAACCGGCTGGGCGTGACCATCGCCATGGTGCACATCCTGCTGCCCTTCATGATCCTGCCGCTGTACAGCGTCATGAAATCCGTGCCTTCGAACTACCTGCGCGCGGCCATCTCGCTGGGCAGCTCGCCGCTGGCCGCCTTCTTCCGCGTCTACCTGCCGCAAACCTACCCTGGTGTGGCCGCCGGTGGCCTGCTGGTCTTCATCACCTGCATCGGCTACTACGTGACGCCCGCCCTGCTGGGCGGCCCGGCCGACCAGATGCTGAGCTACTACGTGGCGCAGTACACCAACGTCGAAGTCAACTGGGGCATGGCCTGCGCGCTGGGCTCGGTGCTGCTGGCCTGCACGCTGGTGCTGTACGCGCTCTACCGCAAGCTGGGCAAGGCCGAGCTGAGTCTGGGCTGAGATGACCCCTGCGCCGCTTCGCGTCTCCCCGAAGGGGCCTCCCATGGTCCGCAGCGTCCCGCGGTGAGTGCGGAGCGACCCTTACGGCGAAAGCCTGACAAACCACCATGTTCTCTGCCCTCTTCCCCACCTTCCCTGCTTACTACACCCTGCTCGACAAGATCGGCTGGTACGCGCTGCGCCTGGGCTGCATCGGCGTGCTGGTGTTCCTGCTGCTGCCGGTGGTGGTCATCATTCCGCTCTCGTTCAGCGACAGCTCCTTCCTGGCCTACCCGATCGAAGGCTGGTCGATGCAGTGGTACGAAGAGATGTGGCACGCCGACGAATGGATCCGCGCGGCCAAAAACAGCTTCATCGTCGCGCCACTGGCCACCTTGCTGGCCACCACACTGGGCACGCTGGCGGCCATGGGTCTGGCGCGCACGCAGTTCTTCGGCAAGGGCTTCATCACCGGCCTGCTGATCGCGCCCATGGTGGTGCCGGTGGTGGTGGTCGGCGTGAGCAGCTACCTGTATTTCGCCAAGCTCGGTCTGAACGACAGCTACCTGGGCCTGATCCTGGTGCACGCCGCACTGGGCGCACCGTTCGTGGTCACGACCGTGCTGGCCACGCTGCAAAGCTTCAACCACAACCTGGTCAAAGCCAGCCTGAGCCTGGGTGCCAGCCCGCTGGAGACCTTCTTCCGCGTCACGCTGCCGGTGATCGCGCCGGGCGTCATCTCGGGCGCGCTGTTTGCGTTCGCCACCTCGTTCGACGAAGTGGTCGTCACCCTCTTCCTGGCCGGCCCCGATCAGGTGACGCTGCCGCGCCAGATGTTCACCGGTATTCGTGAAAACATCTCGCCCACCATCGCCGCCGTGGCCACGCTGCTGATCCTGTTCACCACCACGCTGATGCTGACACTGGAGTGGTTGCGCGGCCGCAGGAAATAGCCTCAACCAGACCGTCAATGCCTTCACCACAAGACATCACGCTCAAAGGCCGACACGCCTGCCTGGTGCCTCTCGAACCACACCATCGCGACGACCTCGTCGAAGCGGTGAAAGACGGCGAGCTCTGGCGCCTCTGGTACACCGCCATCCCCGCGCCCGAAGCCATGGCGGCCGAAATCGAACGCCGCCTGGATCTGCAAAAACGGCGGCAGCATGCTGCCGTTCGCGGTGCTCGATGCGACAGGAAGCGCCGTGGGCATGACCACCTACATGAACATCGATGCCGCCAACCGCCGCGTCGAGATCGGCTCCACCTGGTACCGACTGGCGGTGCAGCGCACGGCCCTGAACACCGAGTGCAAGCGCCTGCTGCTGGCCCACGCGTTTGAGCAACTCGACTGCATCGCCGTAGAGTTTCGCACCCACTATTTCAACCAGGCCAGCCGCAAAGGCATCGAGCGCCTGGGCGCCAAACTCGATGGCGTGTTGCGTTCCCACCAGATCAACCACCACGCCGATGCGCCCGGCACCCTGCGCGACACCTGTGTCTACAGCATCGTTGCCAGCGAGTGGCCCACGGTTCGCGCCCACCTCGACCACCAACTGAGAAAACCCCGCCCATGAGCCCCGTCACTTTCAACCAGCCACAGGGCGGCAATGAAATGCCCCGTTTCGGCGGCCTCGCCAGCATGATGCGCCTGCCCATGGCGTCCAGCGCCGCAAGGCTTGAACGCAGGCTTCATCGGTGTGCCGCTGGACATCGGAACCAGCCACCGCCCCGGCGCGCGTTTTGGTCCCAGACAGATCCGCGCCGAATCCTGCCTGATCCGCCCCTACAACATGGCCACGGGCGCGGCGCCCTTTGACGCGCTGCAAGTGGCCGATCTGGGCGATGTGGCCATCAACACCTACAACCTGCAAAAGTCGGTAGAGATCATTGAAGCCCACTACCGCCCCATCGTTGATGCGGGGTGCATACCGCTGACGCTGGGCGGCGACCACACCATTGCCCTGCCGATATTGCGTGCCTTGAAGGCCAGGCATGGCCCTGTGGCCATGATCCATGTTGATGCGCATGCCGATGTGAACCCCGACATGTTCGGCGAACGCATTGCGCATGGAACACCCTTCCGCCGCGCCGTTGAGGAAGGGCTTCTGCAAGGCAACAAGGTCTGGCAGATCGGTCTGCGCGGCAGCGGCTATTCAGCCGAAGATTTCGACTGGCCCCGGGAACAAGGCTTCACGGTGGTGCCTGCACACGAGATCTGGTGGCAGTCGCTCACACCGTTGATGGCCGAGATACGCGAAAGCATGGGTCCGGATACCCCCACCTACCTCAGCTTCGATATCGACGGTATCGATCCTGCCTATGCCGGCGGCACCGGCACACCTGAGATCGGAGGGCTATCGGTTCCTCAGGCGCTGGAAATCGTGCGGGGCTGCCGGGGCCTGAATCTCGTAGGCTGCGACCTGGTTGAAGTGTCACCCGCGTACGACACCAGTGGGAACACCGCATTGCTCGGGGCGAACCTGCTGTTTGAAATGCTTTGCGTTTTGCCTGGCGTGGCCTACCGTTGACACCAAGATATCCGTTTGATGAATCGTCCACCAGCCACTCCCACCGTGCAAATTTCCAACGAACGCGTTATCGTCACAGAATGGCGGTTTGCGCCAGGAGCCGAAACCGGCTGGCACCGTCATGGCCACGACTATGTGGTCGTGCCCATGACCGGCGGTGAGCTCTTGCTGGAAACAGCCGAGGGCACCCACACCGCGCCACTGACAATGGGTCAGTCCTACACGCGCCATGAAGGCGTCGAGCACAATGTGATCAACCCCACCGAACACGAAGTGGTGTTCGTTGAAATTGAAATGCGCTGAAGTCCTGCGCTTCCTGACAAACCCGAAAAGAGACACATCATGGACATGAAGACCTCCCCTCTCGCCCAGCTCAAAGACCCCACTCTGCTCAAGACCGATGCACTGATCAACGGCCAATGGGTCAAAGGCAACAGCCGTTTCGACGTGAACGATCCGGCCACGGGCCACAAACTCGCCGATGTGGCCAACCTGGGTTCGGCCGACGCCGAAGCCGCCATCGCGGCAGCCAATGCGGCCTGGCCCGCCTGGAAGGGCAAAACCGCCAAAGAGCGCAGCATCATTCTGCGCAAGTGGTACGACCTGCTCATGGCCAACCAGGAAGACCTGGGCCGCATCATGACCGCCGAGCAAGGCAAGCCCTTCGCTGAAGCCAAGGGCGAGGTCGCCTACGGGGCGAGCTTCGTCGAGTGGTTTGCCGAAGAAGCCAAGCGCGTCAACGGCGAAACACTGCCCCAGTTCGACAACAACCGCCGTTTGATGGTGCTGAAGCAACCCATCGGCGTCTGCGCGGCCATCACGCCCTGGAATTTCCCGCTGGCCATGATCACGCGCAAGGTGGCGCCCGCCCTGGCCGCTGGCTGCCCCGTCATCATCAAACCCGCCGAGCTCACGCCCCTGACCGCCCTGGCCGCGGCCGAATTGGCCATTCGCGCCGGGATTCCTGCCGGCGTGCTCAACATGATCACCGCCGACGACCAGAACTCCATCGCGGTGGGCAAGACCATCTGCGCCAGCGATGTGGTGCGCCACATTTCCTTCACCGGCTCCACCGAAGTCGGCCGCATCCTGATGGCGCAGAGCGCGCCGACAGTCAAGAAAATGTCGCTGGAGCTGGGTGGCAACGCACCCTTCATCGTGTTCAATGATGCCGACATCGACAGCGCCGTGGAAGGCGCCTTTGCCAGCAAGTACCGCAACGCGGGCCAGACGTGTGTGTGCTCCAACCGCCTGTACGTGCAGAGCGGCGTGTACAACGAATTCGTTGAGAAGTTTGCCGCAAAGGTCAAGACGGCCAAGGTCGGCAACGGCTTCGAGGATGGCGTGAGCCAAGGGCCTCTGATCGAAGAAGCCGCGCTGGAAAAGGTGCAGCGCCATGTGGACGACGCGGTGGCCAAGGGTGCACGCGTCATGGCTGGTGGCAAACGACTGGCGGGCCAGTTCTTTGAGCCCACCGTGGTGGCCGATGCCACCGCCGACATGCTCTGTGCCAAGGAGGAAACATTCGGTCCTTTTGCCCCGGTGTTCAAGTTCGAAACCGAGCAGGAAGCTGTTGACGCCGCCAACAACACCGAGTTCGGCCTGGCCAGCTACTTCTACAGCCGGGACATTGGCCGCATCTACCGGGTTGCAGAGGCGCTGGAATATGGGATGGTGGGCATCAACGTGGGCATCCTGGCCACAGAACATGTGCCTTTCGGGGGCGTGAAGCAGTCGGGCCTGGGGCGCGAAGGCTCGCACCACGGCATGGACGACTACGTCGAGATCAAATACCTCTGCCTGGGCGACATCCTCGCCTGATGGCTTGAACGAGCGAGCCCAGTTGCTCGCTCCATTCACACGCCTGGCTCGCGCCAGGCAAACCCACTCAGTTCATGACCTTCCAGCTGCCATCTGGCTGGCGGCAGGCCGTACCGTACACATCGTCAGGGCGCCCGCCCACGACGGCCTTCATGGTGTATTCGCGGCAAGGCGCGCCGGCGGACTCGTAGGTCCGTGTCGGGGTCACGGTGAACCGATTGCGCGTATCGGGATTGACCCATTGGGTCGGTTGCCCGGTGGGCGCAGTTTCAAACGCCTGTGCCGTGCGTGCGCGGTCATTGCCATCCATGGACCGGCCCACATTGGCCCCGATGTTGGCCCCCACCAGCGCTCCGATCACCGTTGCCACGGTTCTGCCCGTGCCACCACCCACCTGAGAACCGATGGCCCCACCCAGTACGCCGCCAACAATCGTGCCTCCGGTTTCGTTGGGGCCACCGGGAGCGGCACAACCGGCCAAACCCAAAGCGACCATGCAACTGGCCAAAAGGTGTGTTTTGAATTTCATGATTTTTCCTCGAAACATGTGTGCTGCAGCCTGCCGCCGCGATACCCGACCGGCCACCGCCAGCACAGGCGCTGTGCATTGTTCAGACACATCCGTGGCCAAACAGTTCAACCCGGACACAAAACGTTGCGTTGTTCGAGGCGCCGCTGCCCACGGGAGCGGTACAAGACACCGCCGCCATGCTTCGAGGCCAGCGCCCATGCACCGCTCGCCCTGAACCAAACACCAACAAAGTCTTACAAGTCGTCAACGCCCGCTATAATGCGGGATTACCCTGCAACCGTCGAACTTCTGGTTTGATCGTTTGCTGGTCACACATCACCCGTCGCTACTTGACGATTTTCGATCTGGATGGACTCAGCCATCCTGTGACCACGTCGACATTCCGACCGCCCCGTGCGGAAGGTGTACCGACAGATTCGTGCCGACACCTTTGTCGGCTGCCATGTCCCGCATCCATCGGTTCGATCTCGCCACCAGCCCAGGGCTGAGGCGAAGCACTCTTACCTTGCTTTGACGGGACTGTTTTTGCCCCCGGTCCAGGGCGCGTTCTCGCGCGCCGAATGTGACCGTCATTTAGGAGCTCCCAATGAAAACAACCTCGTCGCTGCTGATCGCCGCTTCGCTTTGCGTGCCATTGCTGGCGCAAGCTGCCGAACCCGACTCCTGCAAAAACGTGCGTTTTGCCGATGTCGGCTGGACCGACATCACCGTGACCACCGCCGTCACCAGCAAGATTCTGGACAGCTCTGGGCTACGAGACCAAGACCAACCTGATCTCGGTTCCCGTGACCTACAAGTCGCTGGAAAACAAGGACATCGACGTCTTCCTGGGCAACTGGATGCCCACCATGGAAGCCGACATCAAGCCCTACCGCGACAACGGCAGCGTGGAAACCGTGCGCGCCAACCTCGAAGGCGCCAAGTACACGCTGGCCGTGTCCGAAGCCGCCTACAAAGCCGGCCTGAAGTCGTTTGCCGACATCGCCAAGTTCTCCAAAAAACTCAACGGCAAGATCTACGGCATCGAGCCCGGCAACGACGGCAACCGCCTGATCCAGGGCATGATCGACGACAACAAGTTCGACCTGGGCAAGTTCAAGGTGGTCGAGTCCAGCGAAGCCGGCATGTTGTCGCAAGTGCGAGCGCGCCGAGCGCCGTGGCAAGTGGGTGGTGTTCCTGGGCTGGGAGCCGCATCCCATGAACAGCCGCTTCAAGATGAAGTACCTCGAAGGCGGTGACGATGTGTTTGGCCCCAACCTGGGCGGCGCCACCATCTACACCAACGTGCGCAAAGGCTATGTGCAGGAATGCGCCAATGTGGGCAAGCTGCTGAGCAACCTGGAATTCAACCTGAAGATGGAAAACGAGCTGATGGGCGCCGTGTTGAACGACAAGAAGAAGCCCGATGCGGCGGCCACCGCCTGGCTCAAGGCCAACCCGAAGGTGCTGGACGCCTGGCTCGACGGCGTGACCACCTTTGACGGCAGCAAGCCCGCCCTCGACGTGGTGAAGGCCGCGCTGGCCAAGTAAGGCCCCGCCCCTGAGCCCTCGGTGGCCACAAGCCGCCGGGGCTGTCGACGTCGCCTCACCCCCACCCTCGGGTGAGCCCGCCCCCGTGGCGACCATCTCAACTGTTCCATGGACATCCACAAAATCCCCCTCGGCGAAGTCATCGCCGACTTCGTCGACTGGCTCACGCTGCACGGCGCCGACTACTTCGACGCCTTCGCCGACACACTGGCCACGGCCATCAACGGCTTCACCCACGGCCTGCTCTGGTTCAACCCGCTGGCGCTGATTGCCCTGTTTGGCGCTGATCGCCCACGGCATCCAGCGCAAATGGATGCTCACCGTGTTCTGTCGTGCTGTCCTTCCTGCTGATCCTGAACCTGGGTTACTGGCAGGAAACCATCGAAACCCTGGCCCAGGTGCTGTTTGCCACCCTGGTGTGCGTGATGATTGGCGTGCCACTGGGCATTTACGCCGCGCACAAGCCCCGCTTCTACACGGCCATGCAGCCGGTGCTGGACCTGATGCAGACGGTCCCGACCTTTGTCTACCTGATCCCTACCCTGACGCTCGTTCGGTCTGGGCGTGGTGCCCGGCCTGATCTCCACCGTGGTGTTTGCGGTGGCCGCGCCGATTCGCCTGACCTACCTGGGCATTCACGATGTGCCCGCCGACCTGATGGACGCCGGCAAAGCCTTTGGCTGCTCGCGCCGCCAGTTGCTCACCCGCATCGAACTGCCGCATGCCATGCCCAGCATTTCCGCCGGCATCACGCAGTGCATCATGCTGTCGCTCTCGATGGTGGTCGTGGCCGCCCTGGTGGGCGCCGACGGCCTGGGCAAGCCGGTGGTTCGCGCCCTGAACACCGCCGACATCGCCGTGGGTTTTGAAGCCGGCCTGGCCATCGTGCTGCTGGCCATCATGCTGGACCGGGTGTGCAAGCAGCGCACCCCAGCGAAGGGCGGTGCCGCATGAGCCTGATTCAGATTCAAGACGTCGATGTCGTCTTCTCCAACGCCCCCAAGCCCGCGCTCGACCTGCTCGACCAGGGCCTGTCGCGCGACGAGATCTTCAAGAAAACCGGCCTGATCGTCGGCGTGGAAAAAGCCAACCTGTCGGTGGAGCGCGGCGAAATCTGCGTGCTGATGGGCTTGTCGGGCTCGGGCAAATCCAGCCTGCTGCGCTGCATCAACGGCCTCAACACCGTGAGCCGTGGCCGCCTGCTGATCGAGCACGAAGGCGCCCAGGTCGACATTGCCAATTGCTCGGCCGCCACAGATGAAAGCCATGCGCACCCAGCGCATCGCCATGGTGTTCCAGAAGTTCGCGCTCATGCCGTGGTTGACCGTGGCCGAGAACGTGAGCCTGGGCCTGGAAATGCAAGGCCTGCCCAGCGGCGAGCGCAAGAAGCGCATCGACGACAAGCTCGAACTCGTGGGCCTGAGCCAGTGGCGCGACAAGCGCCCCGACGCGCTCTCGGGCGGCATGCAGCAGCGCGTGGGCCTGGCCCGTGCGCTGGCCATGGACGCCGACATCCTGCTGATGGACGAGCCGTTCTCGGCGCTGGACCCGCTGATCCGCCAGGGCCTGCAGGACGAGCTGCTGGACCTGCAGCGCAAGCTGAACATGACCATCGTGTTCGTGAGCCACGATCTGGACGAGGCCCTCAAGCTGGGCAACAACATCGTCATCATGAAAGGCGGCCAGATCGTTCAGCACAGCAAGCCCGAAGACATCGTGCTGAACCCTGCCAACGACTACGTGCGCGCCTTTGTGGCCCACACCAACCCGTTGAACGTGCTGAGCGGCCACAGCCTGATGCGCCCGCTGGCCGAGCTGCGAGCAGCGCGATGGCGAGACCTGCCTGGACAACGCGGCCGACATCTGGCTCACAGCTGGACGGCCAGGGCGCGCTGCGCAGCGCACGCCGCGGCACCGACGCCCTGCAGCTTGCAGCACTGGTCCGCCGGTGACAGCATTGAAGCGCTCAAGACCCAGCAGCCCACCGTGGTCAACGCCAACATCGGCATGCGCGATGCGCTGCACATCCGCTACCAGACCGGCCAGAAGCTGGTGCTGAGCGACGGCGACAAGCTGGTCGGCATTCTGGGTGACCGCGAGCTCTACCACGCCCTGCTGGGCAAAGCCATGGGCTGACACCTGCGTGTCTGCCTGGCGAACCGGCCCATCGTGGGCCGTTCGCTTTTTGAAGCAACTTGACTCAGGAGGCCCACATGCCTGCCATTCCCCTGCAACAGCTCTACATTGGCGGCGCCCGCGTGGACGCCACCAGCGGTGACACCTTCGACACCATCAACCCCGCCAACGGCGAAGTGCTGGCCACGGTGCAAAGCGCGTCCCAGCAGGACGTGGACGCGCGCCGTGGCCAGCGCGCAAGCCGGTCAACGCGTCTGGGCGGGCTACACCGCCATGCAGCGCTCGCGCGTGTTGCGCAGAGCGGTCGACATCCTGCGCGAGCGCAACGACGAACTGGCCGACCTGGAGACGCTGGACACCGGCAAGCCCGTGTCCGAAACGCGCTTCGTCGACATCGTGACCGGCGCCGATGTGCTGGAGTACTACGCCGGCCTGGCCACCGCCATCGAAGGCATGCAGGTGCCGCTGCGCGAGAGCGCCTTCGTCTACACCCGGCGCGAACCCATCGGCGTGGTCGCCGGTATCGGCGCCTGGAACTACCCCATCCAGATCGCGCTGTGGAAGTCCGCGCCCGCGCTGGCCGCCGGCAACGCCATGATCTTCAAGGCCAGCGAAGTCACGCCGCTGACCACCCTGAAGCTGGCCGAGATCTACACCGAAGCCGGCCTGCCCGATGGCGTGTTCAACGTGGTCAACGGCGGCGCGGCCGTGGGCACCTGGCTCACCGAGCACCCCGGCATCGAAAAAATCTCGTTCACCGGCGGCACCGTCACCGGCAAAAAGGTCATGGCCAGCGCCTCGGGCTCGACGCTCAAGGACGTGACCATGGAGCTGGGCGGCAAGTCGCCCCTGATCGTGTTCGCCGACGCCGACCTCGACCGCGCCGCCGACATCGCCCTGATGGCCAACTTCTACAGCTCGGGCCAGGTCTGCACCAACGGCACCCGCGTGTTCGTGCACCAGTCGGTCAAGGCCGCGTTCGAGGCCAAGGTGGTGGAGCGCGTGAAGCGCATCCGCATGGGCGACCCGCAGGACCCCGAGACCAACTTCGGCCCGCTGGTGAGCCAGGCCCACATGGACAAGGTGCTGGGCTACATCGCATCGGGCGAGGTCGAAGGCGCGCGGCTGCTGGCCGGCGGCGAGCGTGCCACCGAGGGCGCCTTGGCCAAGGGGGCCTTATGTGCAACCCACCGTGTTCACCGACTGCCGCGACACATGAAGATCGTGCAAGACGAAATCTTCGGCCCGGTCATGGCCATCTTCGGCTTTGCCGACGAAGACGAAGTGATCCGCCGGGCCAACGACACGACCTTCGGCCTGGCCGCCGGCCTGGTCACGCAAGACCTCAACACCGCGCACCGCGTGATCCACCAGTTGCAGGCCGGCATTTGCTGGATCAACACCTGGGGCGAGTCCGCGGCCGAAATGCCCGTGGGCGGCTACAAGCAGTCGGGCGTGGGCCGCGAGAACGGCATGGAAACGCTCAAGGCCTACACCCGCAACAAATCCATCCAGGTCGAACTCGGCGCGTACGCGTCGGTGTTCTGAGCCTGCCAGGAGGAACAACAACCCCATGGCCAACCAAGAATTTGACTACATCATCATCGGCGCCGGCTCGGCCGGCAACGTGCTGGCCACGCGCCTGACCGAAGACGCCGACGTCAGCGTGCTGCTGCTCGAAGCCGGCGGCCCCGACTACCGGCTCGACTTCCGCACCCAGATGCCCGCCGCGCTGGCCTTCCCGCTGCAAGGCCGCCGCTACAACTGGGCCTACGAGACCGAGCCCGAACCCCACATGGACAACCGCCGCATGGAATGCGGGCGCGGCAAGGGCCTGGGCGGCTCGTCGCTGATCAACGGCATGTGCTACATCCGCGGCAACGCCATGGACTACGACGGCTGGGCCCAGCGCGACGGGCCTGGAAGACTGGTCTTACCTCGACTGCCTGCCCTACTTCCGCAAAGCCGAAACGCGCGACATCGGCGCCAACGACTACCACGGCGACAGCGGCCCCCTGAGCGTGACCACGCCCAAGCCCGACAACAGCCCGCTGTTCCAGGCCATGGTCGATGCCGGCGTCGCAAGCCGGCTACCCGCGCACCGACGACCTGAACGGCTACCAGCAAGAGGGCTTCGGCCCCATGGACCGCACCACCACGCCCCAAGGCCGCCGCGCCAGCACCGCGCGCGGCTACCTGGACCAGGCCCGCAGCGCCCCAACCTCACCATCGTCACCCACGCGCTGACCGACCGCATCCTGTTCGCCGGCAAGCGCGCCATCGGCGTGGCCTACCTGCTCAAAGACCAGGCCCAGACCGCCCATGCAAAGCGCGAAGTGCTGCTGTGCTCGGGCGCCATCGCCTCGCCGCAGATCCTGCAGCGCTCGGGCGTCGGGCCATCGCCCCTGCTGAAGTCGCTGGACATCCCGGTGGTGCACGACCTGCCCGGCGTGGGCGCCAACCTGCAAGACCACCTCGAGATCTACCAGCAATACGAATGCCTGCAGCCGGTGTCCTGGTGGGCGCGCTCAAATGGTGGAACCAGCCCGCCATCGGCGCAGAGTGGCTGTTCCTCAACCGCGGCATCGGTGCCAGCAACCACTTTGAGGCGGGCGGTTTCATCCGCAGCTCGGACGAGTTCGACTGGCCCAACATCCAGTACCACTTCCTGCCCGTGGCCATCAACTACAACGGCAGCAACCCGATCAAGATCCACGGCTTCCAGGCCCACATGGGCTCCATGCGCTCGCCCAGCCGGGGCCGCGTGCACCTGCGCTCCAAAGACCCGCACCAGCACCCGAGCATCCTGTTCAACTACATGTCCACCGAGCAGGACTGGGCGGAATTCCGCGCCGGCATCCGCATCACGCGCGAGATCATGCGCCAGCCCGCGCTCAAGCCCTATGCGGGCCGCGAAATCACGCCGGGTGAACCGGCGCAAACCGACGCCGAGCTCGACGCCTATGTGCGCCAGCACGCCGAAACCGCCTACCACCCCTGCGGCACCAACGCCATGGGCATGGGCGAGATGGCCGTGGTCGACGGCGCAAGGCCGGGTGCACGGCCTGGAAGGCCTGCGGGTGGTCGATGCGTCCATCATGCCGGAGATCATCACCGGCAACCTCAACGCGCCGACCATCATGATGGCCGAAAAGATCGCCGACAAGATCCGAGGTCGCACACCGCTGCCGCGGTCCACAGCGCCCTACTTCGTGGCCGGCGACACACCGGCACGGCGCGCCTGAGGCGCTGCGCCGATGGCATTCAAACCCGTGACATCAGGGCAAACACCCTCCCTCCTCCATCGCGCACGCACTCAAAATATAAGAGTGCGCTGATTGGTCGATGAACGACGTCGACCATTGCGATCCATCTCAACTTCTGAAGGAACCCCATGACCCGAACCCACTTTTTGCGCGCAGGCTTGCTGGCCCTGGGCGTCACCCTGTTTTCCGGCTGCGCCATGCACGGCAAAGGGGAGCACCATGGCAAAGGTCACCAGATGGGCCCCAGCGTGGTGTTCCAGGTGAGCGACAACGATCCGGCGAAGTGGAACCTGGCCCTGAACAACGCCAAAAACGTTCAAAACAGCTTCGGTGCCGACAAAGTGGCAGTGGAAATCGTGGCTTACGGCCCCGGTATTGGCATGCTCAAAGCCGACAGTCCTACCGCAGCCCGAGTCACGGAAGCCACCCAGGCAGGCGTCAAGGTGGTGGCTTGCCAAAACACCATGAGGGCCCAGAAGCTGACCGAAGCCGATATGAACACCAGCGTGGGCTACGTGCCCTCCGGAGTTGTGGAGCTGATGACCCAGCAGAAGCAAGGCGCCAGCTACATCCGCCCTTGATCGGGGCGCACCCGCACAGCCGGAGCCAATCACGGAGACGTTGGCTCATATAATCCGGTCTCCGCGGGTGTAGTTCAATGGTAGAACGGCAGCTTCCCAAGCTTCATACGAGGGTTCGATTCCCTTCACCCGCTCCAGAACCCGTCAAGAAGTGGCCCCTCGAGGGCCATTTTTTTCGTCTGGCTTGGGGGGCCGTCTGTGCCGCCGGGGCAACAAGTGCCCGCGGATGCGCGACTTCGGTCCGCTCAACGCCGGCGCAGACGGACCCCGTCTGAGCTCTGGGGCATCAATGCCCGTACACTTTCGGTTGCATACTTTGTATCGACCTGTTACGTACGTATTCTGCCCATGTCAGCCCAAGACCGTCCCTCCGAGCGCCTGTTTCGCACCGAGGCCATCGAAAACCAGCGAACCCAGTTGCTTGGCCAGATCATTCTGACCCCGCGCATTTCCACCCTGTGGATGAGCGTGGGGGCGATCCTGATGGCGCTTGCGCTGCTGGCCTTCCTTTTTTTCGGAAGCTACACCCGGCGGGTCACGGTGAGCGGTCAGCTGATGCCTGCGGGAGGCTTGATCCGGGTGCACACACCCCAGCTGGGCGTGGTGATTGAAAAACACGTGAGCAACGGGCAGAACGTGAAAAAGGGGCAACTTCTGTATGTGCTCAACAGTGACCGCCCGGGCGATGGGGCGCAAAACCTGCAAGCCGATATCGCCCGTCAAACGGCAGAACGCCGCGCGTCACTGGAACTGGAGGTTGACCGTTCGCGGCAGATGCAGGCCGAAGAAACCGCAGGCCTGCGCCGCCGCGGGGAAACGCTCAAGGCCGAAGCCCGCGCTATCGCCGCCCAGATCACCCAGCAAGAAATCCGCATCCAGTACGCCGAGGACACTCGCAAGCGCTACCAGGCACTGGCCGACAAGGACTACATCGCACGCGACGAACTGCGCCAAAAAGAAATCGACCTGTCCGAAGCCCGCTCACGCCTGCAAGCTTTACAACGCGACGCCCTGACCGCTCAAAGAGAACTGCAACAACTCCAACAGGAAATCGACAGCAGCCAGTTGCGCTTCGACAACCAGGTGGCGCAGCTGGAGCGCGAAATCTCCAACACCAACCAACAACTGACCGAAGTGGAAAGCCGGCGGCGCGTCGTGATCACCGCGCCGCAAGAGGGCCAGGCTACCCTGGTCAGTGCCGAGGTCGGGCAAACCATCGACAGTTCCCAGGCCTTGCTGACCCTGGTGCCCGCCGGCAGCGAGTTGCAAGCGCGCCTGTACGCGCCCAGCAGCAGCATCGGCTTCGTGCAACCAGGGGATGCCGTGATGCTGCGCTATCAAGCCTTTCCTTACCAAAAGTTTGGCCAGTACCCAGGCGTTGTCACCACCGTTTCCACCTCCAGTGTCTCGCCCACCGAGCTGGCGAGCCTGTCGCTCGGCGGCCCGGCCTCTCCGGCTGCCGGAGGGCAAGGTGAGTCGGTCTATTCGATCCAGGTGAAACTGGAAAACAGTGCCATCGAGGCCAACGGCCAAATCCGCCCCTTGCAAGCTGGCATGGTGCTGGAGGCAGACATCCTCCAGGAGCGGCGCAAGCTTTACGAGTGGGTGCTGGAACCCCTGTATGGCGTGACCAAGCGCCTCGACTCATGAACACCCGCGCCACACGGAGAATTTTGTGACCTGGACCGATCGCCTTTCATTTGGACTGGGCCAGAGCCTGCCCGTGATCCTGCAAACCGAGGCCGCTGAATGCGGTCTCGCTTGCCTGGCCATGGTGTTGAATCACCACGGGGTGGCCACCGATCTGGCGGCCCTGCGCTCGCGCCACACCGTGGCCATGACCGGCATCACCCTGGCCACGCTGACAGACATCGCTCAGAAAGAACAGCTGGGCACGCGCGGTCTGCGCCTGGAACTGGATGAGCTGGGACAGCTGCGCCTGCCCGCGATCCTCCATTGGGATCTCAACCATTTTGTGGTCCTCAAATCGGTGGGGCGTGATCAGGTCGTGGTACTCGATCCAGCGTTTGGCGAGCGTCGCCTGACTTTGAATGAGGTGTCGAAGCACTTCACGGGGGTGGCGGTGGAGCTCTGGCCCAACCCAGGCTTTGCCAAACGCGAAGAAAAAACGCGGGTCAAGCTCACGCAGCTGATCGGCCAGGTCAGCGGTTTCTGGAGCACCCTTGGCCAGGTACTGATGCTCTCGCTGGCGCTGGAGGTGTTTGGCCTGGTGTCGCCCCTGTTCATGCAATGGGTGCTCGATGATGTGATCGTCTCCCGGGATACCCAGTTGCTCACCACTCTGGCACTGGGCTTTGGTCTGCTGATGCTGGTGCAACAAGCCACCAACCTGATCCGATCCTGGTTGTTGATGGTGATCAACACCTCGGTCGGCCTTCAGTGGAAAGCCAACGTGTTTGCCCACATGACGCGTCTTCCCCTGTCGTACTTTCAAAACCGCCATTTGGGCGACATCGTCTCGCGTGCAGGATCTGTGGATGACATCCAGACCACACTGACCTCGGCTTTCGTCGAAGCCCTGTTCGATGGCCTGCTGGTGATCCTGACACTGGTGCTGATGTTTGTTTACAGCCCCACGCTGGCCTGGGTGGCCGTGGTCGCCGTGCTGCTCTATCTGGTGATGCGCCTGATCTGGTACCGCCCGCTGTATGCCGCCTTTGAAGAAACCCTGGTGCGCGACGCCACGCAGTCCAGCCACTTTCTGGAGTCGATCCGCGGCATGCGGGCGATCCAGCTGTTTGGCCGCCAGAACCAGCGCCAGGCCGCCTGGCAGACCTTGCAGGTGAGCGCGACCAACGCCAAACTGAAGGTCCAGAAGCTGCAGATCATTTACCAACTGGTGCGAGGCCTTCTGAGCGGCGGCGTGGCGTTGCTGATCGTTTGGCTGGGCGCCCAGCAGATCATTGCCACCGAACTGACGGTGGGCATGTTGACCGCCTTCATGGCCTACCGGGGCCAGTTCGAACAGCGGGTGATTGCACTCATCGACAAGGCCATCGATCTGAAAATGCTGCGCCTGCACGCCGAGCGCCTGGCCGACCTGGTGCTCACACCTGCCAATGACACCACCGAGCGCATGGGCGCTGTCGATCTGATTGCCAAGAGCTCGGGCGATATCGCCGTGGCACGTGTCAGCCCAAACATCGACTTCGACAACGTGCGCTACCGCTACAGCGACCAGGGCCCGTGGGTGCTGGACGGGTTGACGCTGAATGTGCCGCCAGGCCAAGTCTTGGCCATCACCGGTCGCTCAGGCTGCGGCAAGACCACGCTGATCAACCTGCTGCTGGGCACCTACGCGCCGCTGGAAGGCACGATCAAGGCCGATGATCTGCCCCTGGCGCAGATCGGCATCGACCGCTGGCGCCAGGGTGTGGCCACAGTGATGCAAGACGACACCCTGTTCGCCGGCTCCATCAGCGACAACATTTGCTTTTTCGACGAACGCCCCGACTTCGAGCGCATGGCCGAATGCGCACGCATGGCCGCGCTGCACGACGACATCGAGCAAATGCCCATGGCGTACCAGACCTTGGTCGGCGACATGGGCACCGTGCTTTCCGGTGGCCAGAAGCAGCGCCTGCTGCTGGCGCGCGCGTTGTACAAGCGGCCCCACATTTTGATTCTGGACGAAGCCACCAGCCACCTCGATGTGGAGTCAGAAGCCAAGGTCAACGCCGCCATCGCCTCGCTGAACATCACCCGCATCGTCGTGGCCCACCGGCCGGAAACCATCCGATCCGCACAACGCGTGGTGGTGCTGAGCCAGGGCAGGGTGCAATTTGATGGCGCGCCAGCGCAGTATTTCGAGAGCCTGGGCTTGCCAGCGCTGCCGCAAAGATGAAACCGAACCACATTCGCTCAGTGCTGCGTCCGACCCTTGTGGGGCTGACCATTGCCTGCATGGGCATGGCGCAAAGCGCCGAATCCGGGCTGCGCCTGCACCTCAGCCACACGCTCACCCTTGTGCCACTGTGGCACTCGCGGGCCAGCGCTCAAAACCCGCCCACCGACACGCCTGCCCGCCTGGCCCTGACCTCGACGCTGGCCGCTGCAGACACCGGCTCGGTCGCGCCAGTGGCGACCGAACCCACTGTGCACTGGGCCAGTCAGGCGCGACGGTGGATCCCCGGTCAAAGCCCCTGTGATCGTTTGGACCAACCCGCTTGGGATCGGTTGAGTCTGAGCGATGCCCTGGCATTGAGCCTGTGCCAAAGCCCGACGCTGCGCCAGGCCTTGGCCAATGTGGCGGAACAAAGTGCGGGCGTTACCCTCGCTGAAACGGCCAAGCGCCCCGCGTGGGATGCCAGCCTGGGCGGCAGTGCTGCACGCAACTTCATCACTGGGGCCACCAATACGCGATCGATCGATACCAGCCTGAACCTCACGTGGGTGCTGTTCGATTTCGGGCGCAGCGACGCGAACCTGACCCAGGCCCGCCAAGCACTGGCGGCGGCGCTGGCGACCCAGAGCAACACCCTGCTCGACTCGGTGCGCGAATTGCTTCAGCTGTACGGTGAAGCGGTGGTGGCCGATGCCGCCATGGGCGCAGCCCAGGAAGCCGAAACCACCGCCGCTCTGACCGCGGACGCTGCCCAGGCCCGCTACGACGCCGAGGTGGGCAACCAGATCGATCGTCTGCAGGCCCAGACCGCCTTGGCCCAAGCCACGCTGGCCAAGGTTCGAGCAGAAAGCGACTGGGAAAATGCACGGGGCAAACTGGCGCTGGCGCTGGGTGCCGATATCACGCAACCGCTGCGCCTGGTGAACTGGGAACCCTGGAGCCAGACCGGCGTGGCACAACCCGATTTGGCGGTCCTGCGCGAAGAAGCCAGGGCGCAACACCCCCGGCTGCGCGCTGCGAGAGCCCAACTGGATGCCTTGCAGGCACAGCTGGCCTCCGTCAAAGCCGCAGGGCGCGGCAACGTGGCCTTTGCGGCCAATGCCGGCCACGCCAGCAACTGGGGCAACAACGGCACCACCACAACGGTCAGCAACGTGCCCAGTGCAGGTCTGTCACTCACCGCGACCATTCCGCTGTTCAATGGCCGCGAATCCGATGCGCAGCAAGCCCAGGTGCTGGCTCAATCAAACGCCCAGGAAGCCGAACTGAAGGCGATTGAGCGCGATGTCGACGCCCAGCTCTGGCAGGCCCACCGCGCACTCATCACAAGCGCAAAGAGCGTGGACGCCAGCGAGAGGCTTCTGACCGCAGCCAAGAGCACCCAGGAAGTGGCTCAGGGTCGGTACAAGGCAGGCGTGGGCTCCATGGTGGATCTGCTCGCAGCCCAAGCCGCATTGGCCGACGCACGGCGCCAGCGGGTGGCAGCCTTGGTCGACAAGCTCACCGCCCAGACGCAGTTGAGCCTGGCCGCAGGGCGGCTGGGGTTCTGAACGGCAACGCGGCCCTTGCCCAGGCAAGCAAGCCCCACGAGATGACAAAAGGCGCCGTTTGGCGCCTTTTTTTGTCTCACCCAACCTGCGTGCAGGCGGTTGAACCCGCGCCGCTCAGAGCACCCGCCCTGGCGCTGGTTCGCTCCCAGGCTGAGGCTGGATTTGGAACCCGGTGCCCAAGGGCGCGCAGGTCACAGCAGAGGCACACCCGTTTTCGACTGCAAGAACGCCCGCGTCACCTCAGGCGCCAGCTCCACCACCTTCAAGCCTTCGGGCGTCACGTCCATCACTGCCAGGTCGGTGATGATGCGATTGACCACACCTACGCCGGTCAGCGGCAAGGTGCATTCAGGAATGATCTTCAGGTCTTCGGTACCGTCTTTTTTCTTGGCCACGTGTTCCATCAGGATGATCACACGCTTGACGCCAGCGACCAGATCCATCGCGCCACCCATGCCCTTGACCATCTTGCCCGGGATCATCCAGTTGGCCAGGTCGCCCTTGGCGCTGACCTGCATGGCACCGAGGATGGAAAGATTGATCTTGCCGCCGCGGATCATGGCAAACGACTGATCACTGCCAAAAATAGCCGACCCTTTCATGGTCGTCACGGTCTGTTTGCCCGCGTTGATCAGGTCGGCATCCACCTCGTCTTCATAGGGAAACGGGCCAATGCCCAGCATGCCGTTCTCGCTCTGCAACCACACCTCGACATGGTCGGGCACGTGATTGGCCACCAGCGTCGGAATGCCGATGCCGAGGTTCACATAAAAACCGTCTTCCAACTCTTGCGCCGCACGTGCGGCCATCTGGTCTTGGGTCCAAGGCATTTTTTTCTCCTGATTATTTGCGGTCGCGCACGGTGCGCTTCTCGATGCGCTTCTCGGGCGAGGCGTTGAGCACAATGCGGTGCACGTAGATGCCCGGCAAGTGCACGTCGTCGGGCTCGATGTCACCAGTGGGCACGATGCGCTCGACTTCCACAATGCAAATCTTGCCGGCAGTCGCTGCAGCAGGGTTGAAGTTGCGAGCGGTCTTGTTGAAACGCAGGTTGCCCGACATGTCGGCCACATCGGCCTTCACCAAAGCCACCTCAGGCATGAGCGAACGCTCCATCACATAGGTCTCACCATCGAATTCACGCAACTCCTTGCCCTCGGCCACCAGCGTACCCACGCCCGTCTTGGTAAAGAAAGCCGGAATGCCCGCGCCGCCAGCGCGCAGCTTTTCAGCCAGCGTGCCTTGCGGCGTGAATTCGAGTTCGAGTTCACCGGCCAGGTACTGGCGCTCGAACTCCTTGTTTTCGCCCACGTAAGAAGAAATCATCTTCTTGATCTGGCGGGTTTGCAGCAGCTTGCCCAGCCCGAAATCGTCCACACCGGCGTTGTTGGAAATCGCGGTCAGGTTTTTGACGCCTGAATCGCGCAGCGCGTCGATCAGGGCTTCGGGAATGCCGCACAAGCCAAAACCGCCCACCGCGATCAGTTGGCCATCGGCCACCACGCCCTTGAGGGCTTCGGCAGCGTTGGGATAAATCTTGTTCACGTTGTTTGCTCCAAAAGTTGAACAGGAGGAAAGACTCTGCAAACCGATAAGATACTACGTAGATGCATACGTAGTTCAACCTAATGGCAAACCCGAACACTCCGGCGCCCGATATCGACTACCGGCTCGCTTTTGACCTGGCGCCACTGGGCATGGCACTCTCCCGCCAGCGTGTCATGGTGGACTGCAACCAGGCTCTTTGCGACATGTTCGGTGCGTCTCGCGAGCAACTGGTGGGCCAGAGCTTCCAGCTGCTCTACCCCAGCGCCGCGGAATACGAGCGCACCGGCGCCCGCATCGAACCCATTTTGGGCCGCAGCGGCACCTATGCCGACGATAGGGTCATGAAGCGGGTCGACGGCCGCTTCAAGGGGGAAACCTTCTGGTGCCACGTCACCGGCCGCGCGCTGCAAAGAGAATCACCCCATGAAGCCGGCATCTGGAGTTTTGAAGACCTGAGCGCCAGCCGCGCGGTGAAAGCCGACCTCACCGGGCGCGAACGCGAAGTGGCCGCGCTCTTGATGGACGGACTCACCAGCAAAGAAATCGGCAAGGCGCTGGGCATCAGCCACCGCACGGTCGAAATCCACCGCGCCCGCCTGATTCGCAAATACGAAGCCCACAGCACACCCGATCTGGTGCACCGGCTCATGGCAGGCTGAAACCGTCAGGCTTTCGCCGCCTCGATCACCTCGGCCGCGGTACGAAAAGCCTCCACCGATGTCGGCACGCCGCAATAGATGGCCGCATGCAACAACACCTCCTGCAACTCCTCAACCGTGGCGCCATTGTTCAGCGCACCGCGCAAGTGACCTTTCAGCTCGTTTTGCTTGCCCAGCGCGGTCAGCATGGCCACCGTGACCAGGCTGCGCGTTTTTCGGTCCAGCCCTTCGCGCTGCCAGACATCCCCCCAGGCATTGCGCGAGATATGGTCCTGAATCGGCTGGGTAAAAGCCGTGGTACCGCTCAAGGCGCGGTCCACAAATGCATCGCCCATCACTTCGCGGCGGGTCGCCAGGCCCTGGCGGTATTGCTCGTCTTGCATGCTGTGCTCCAAGTGTCAGAAAGCTGGATTCCAGAAGGATAAACTTTGTCGACAACACCGAAGCCCCACCAAACGGAGACAAACCCATGAGCAACTCGCGCTTTCCAGCCCCTGACATCAACTCGCTGCCTGAAGACATCAAGGCCAAGATTCTGGAGGTTCAGGAGAAGGCCGGCTTCATCCCCAACGTGTTCCTGGGCTTCGCCCGCCGCCCGGCAGAGTGGCGTGCCTTCTTCGCTTACCACGACGCGCTGATGCTCAAGGAAGACTCAGGCCTTACCAAAGGCGACCGTGAAATGATCGTCACCACCACCAGCGCAGCCAACAACTGCCTCTATTGCGTGGTGGCCCACGGTGCCATCCTGCGCATCTACGAGAAGAAGCCCCTGGTAGCGGACCAGGTAGCGGTGAACCACCGCAAAGCCGATATATCGCCAAGGCAGCGCGCCATGCTCGACTTCGCCATGAAGGTCTGCAACAACGCCCATGAAATTGAAGACGCCGATTTCGATGCCCTGCACGCCCAAGGCTTCAGCGACGAAGACGCCTGGGACATCGCCGCCATCACCGCCTTCTTTGGCCTGTCCAACCGCATGGCCAATGTCACCGGCATGATGCCCAACCCCGAGTTCTATCTGATGGGACGGGTACCCAAAAACGCCCCGGCGAAAAGCTGAGCTCGCCGTCCACCATCGGCACGCCATGGGCAAACGCGGCAGCGACAAGTTTGAAGGTGGTCGCAAAGTGTCAAGCGACCCTGAGCGCTGGCTGTCGAACACGCCGCTGCTCAATACCCATCATCCCAAGATTCGCCTGATGGCGATCAGGCTCACCCAGTTGCGACTTGGCGAGCGCGACAAGGCCCTGGCCTGTTTCGAACATGTGCAGCGCTTGCCATTTGGCTGTCTCGGTGACGGGACGGGAGAATCCTCTCTGGCGGTGCTCAAAAGCGCACGGGGCGATTGCCACACCAAGTCCACCCTGCTGATCGCGCTGCTGCGCTCGCTGGACATCCCAGCCAGGCTGCGGTTTGTGACCCTCAAGCCCGACTTCCTGTGGGGCATCCTCGATCTCGGCGATCAGCCTGTGGAGCACTGCTGCGCCGAGGTCTGGCTGGAAGGCAGCTGGGTGGGCGTTGACAGCCACGTCGTGGACCTGCCCTTGGCAAAGGCCGCAATGCAGCGGCTTACCGAGCAGGGGCGCACCCTCGGATACGGCATGCACGCGCAGGGCCAGACCGAATGGGACGGACGCACGCCTTCATTTGGCCAATTCAATACACAGGATGCCGGCAGCCTGCCCATCAAGGACTGGGGCGTGTACGACGACCCCTATCAGTTCTACAGCTCTACGCCATACCTGCGCAACAAGCTGGGATGGGCCAGTCGCGTGAAGTGGATGCTGGGCGCCAACTTGGTCAACAGGCGCGTGAACGCGCTGCGGCGTTCAGTGCGGCCCGGCAACCTCGCGGCCACAGGCAGCACAAAGGTCGCGGACAGCAGCAGCTGAATCCGGGCGGTCCCCTCAATGCGATGGCAGGCGGGGCACCGAACCGTTGCCCTCGATCAAAGCCCTCGCCGCTTCAGACATCGGTATGGACTTCTGTTTCGGGAAGTCCACCCAAACCACCGTCGCGCCACCGCTGGCGCAAACCGTATCGGGATCGTCTGTGCGCAGCAGTTCGTGATAAGTATCGAACGAGGTGCGCCCCATTTCGCCCACGTAGGTGCGTACCAACACGTCGCCTGGAAATTCCAGCTGTCGAATGAAATTGCAAAACGCATTGACGATGACCGGACCCTCGCCTTTGGGATCGGCGGGCAAGCCCATGCCAAAGAACCAGTCCAGCCGGGCCATTTCCATGTAGCGGAAGTAAATGGTGTTGTTCACATGGCCCATGGCGTCCATGTCACCCCACCGGATGTTGGCGACCATGGTGTGCACCAGTCGCTTTTCCTCAGGCAATTCGAGTTTCATTTCAAGCTCTCAACGATGGGCCTTGATCGAAGCCAAGATGCCCGCCAAAAACAAAGCACACGCCAGCCACTGCATCGCGGCCGGCCAATGCGCATTCCACACAAATCCATAGAGCAAACCAAACACCGTTTCGCTCACGATCAGTTGCCCCGCCAAACTCGCGCTCAGGCGGCGGCTGGCCATGTTCCAGAAGATGGAGGCGATCCAGGCCGCGCCAATGCCAGTGATCGCGCAAACCGCCACGTACATGCCGAAGCCAGGGCGCTCCACCATGCTCTGCAAGGGGCTGCCGGCCCACAACCAGATCGGGAAAGCACCCAGGCCAGCAGCGACGCCCGCCCAATTGGCCCACATGGTTGAGTTCACCTCCGGATGTGCGCCGAGCCAGCGTTTGTTGAGCAGGCCAAACACCACCCATGACGCGGCGGCCAGTGCCGCGTAAAAAACACCCAGCCACATTTGCGCCCCCACATCCACGGCGCCCAGACCAGTAGATGTGGCGTACATCATCAAGCCCATGCCCATCACCGTCAGGATCAGACCCGGCACCAGCTTGCGCCACAACAAACCGTGAGGCTTGCCCAGCAACATCATCCACAAGGGAATCGTGCCGATGGTCAACACCGGCAGTGTCGCGCCCGTGGTCTGGATCGCCAGAGACAACAACAGGTAATACCCGGTGTAGCCCAGCACACTGAGCCAGAACGCCGCAACCGCCTGCGGCCAGGTGGGCAATGCGACCTTGCCCCGCAGGGCAGACCACGCCATCAGCAGCAAGGAGATCAGCGCGCAAGAAAGATAGCGCCCCACCGTGATGTCGACCGAACTGAAATTCGGTGCCATCAAGGGCGCCACAAAGGCCATGCCCCAAAACGCACCCGCGCCCAGACCAGCGAGGATGCCGACAGCCATCCCAGGCGGCAGGCCAGGAGACACGGAAACAGCGGATGAGCTCAAATCAACTCAATCAAGAAAGTGAAGAAGCAAAAACCCAGGATGCCGCAGAATCGGCTCCGCCGGGCCGCCAGCATCGCCCCTCGAGGGGGTCGCGCACAGCGCGGCAGGGGTGGGCCAAATTCAAGCCCCAAATCCGTCATCTGCTGCGATCACCGCCCCATTGACGAAATGGCTCTCTGCCGCACAAAGCATGACCAGCACTGCGTCCAGATCCGAAGGCTTTCCGATGCGCTTGCGTGGCAGCATCTGGATCAGCTTCTGGCCCTGCTCGGTCTCCCAATGGTGGTGGTTGATTTCCGTATCGATATAGCCAGGGCAAATCGCGTTCACATTGATGCCGTACTTGCCCCACTCCACCGCCATGGCCTTGGTCATCTGCACCACGGCGGCCTTGCTCATGCAATAGATGCCGATCTGCGGCAAGACCTTGAGACCGGCCATGGAGGCGATGTTGATGATGCGACCACCCACGTAGCTGCCGGGTGCTGAACCCTTGGCACGTGCCAACATGCGTTTGGCCACTTCCTGGGCCACGAAAAAGGCCCCCTTTGTGTTCGTGTTCAAAACGAAGTCATAGTCCTCTTCCGTCACATCCTGCAGGCGCTGCGTGGTGCTCACGCCCGAGTTGTTCACCAGGATATCAATCGGCCCCACTTCGGTTTCCGCATGGGCAATCGCCGCTTTGATCGAAGCCAGATCGGTCACGTCCAGCGCCACCACATGGGCATCACCGCCTTGCGATTCAATCTCTGCGCGCAAGGCCATCAGACGGTCGGTACGGCGGCTCGCCAACACCACCGCAGCGCCCGCTTTGGCCAGCGTTTTGGCGAACTGTTCGCCCAAGCCACCGGATGCGCCTGTGACCAGCGCCACACGACCAGAAAGGTCCAAGGTGTAAGACATGCAAATCCCTTCAATCAAACTCAACAAAGCAAGCGCCCGCGCACTCGGGGCACACGTGACACCATTGTGATCGCTTGCCCCCTAAAATCGGTCGCAAGCACGACATAAGCAGTGGAGCCAAGCGCAGAGCATTGCGCACTGTTCACACCGCCATTGTCCACATCCATTTGACGACAGTGAGACCGCAAGCCATGAGCCCACAAGACATCCTCTCCACCTACGGCCCCCGCGAAGCCATGGAATACGACGTGGTCATCGTCGGCGGCGGCCCCGCCGGCCTGTCCACGGCCATTCGCCTGAAACAACTCGCGGCCGAAAAAGACAGCGAAATCAACGTCTGCGTGCTGGAAAAAGGCTCAGAGCCAGGCGCCCACATCCTCTCTGGCGCGGTGATGGACCCCAAGGCCATCACCGAGCTGTTTCCCAACTGGAAAGAACTCGGCGCGCCACTGAACCAGGCCGTGACCGGCGATGACTTGCTGGTTTTGAGCGAAACCGGCGCCCAGCGCACGCCCGATTTCCTGATGCCGCGCAACTTCGACAACCACGGCTGCTATGTGATCAGCCTGGGCGCGGTCACCAAATGGCTGGGCGAACAGGCCGAGGCATTGGGCGTCGAGATCTTCCCTGGATTTGCCGCTGCCGAAGTGCTCTACAACGAAGACGGATCGGTCAAAGGGGTGGCCACAGGCAATCTGGGTGTGGGCAAAGACGGCGAACCCATGGACAGCTTCCAGATCGGCATGGAACTGCACGCGAAATACACCGTTTTCGCCGAAGGTGCGCGCGGCCATCTGGGCAAACAACTGATCGCCAAGTACAAGCTCGACCAAGGCACCGATGCGCAAACGTTTGCCATCGGCATCAAGGAACTCTGGGAAGTACCGGCCGACAAAGCCAAGCCCGGCCTGGTGGTCCACACCGCTGGCTGGCCGTTGAACGATGACGCGTTTGGCGGCGGATTTCTGTACCACATGGAGGGCAACAAGGTCACCCTGGGCTATGTCATCGGGCTGGACTACCAGAACCCCTGGATGTCGCCATTTGAGGAAATGCAGCGCTGGAAGACACACCCATCCATCAAGAGCCACATCGAAGGAGGCAAGCGCCTGGGCTATGGCGCACGCGCATTGAACAACGGCACGCCGCAAGCCCTGCCCAAACTGGTGTTCCCTGGCGGTGCCATGGTCGGCTGCGACGCTGGTTTCCTCAACGCCGCTCGCATCAAAGGCAGCCACGCGGCCATCAAGAGCGGCATGCTCTGCGCCGAAGCCGCTTTCGACGCCCTGGCCGCTGGCCGTCAAAACGACGAACTCTCTGCCTTCCCCGAAGGTTTCAAGAACAGCTGGCTCTACACCGAGCTCTGGACCTACCGCAATTTCAAGAACTGGTTCAAGAAAAGCCCGCTCATGGGCAAACTGATGACGGGTGTGGAGCACTGGTTCCTGCCCAAGGTCGGCGTGGCCACACCACCCTGGACACTGCACAACACCGTCAAGGACCACACCAAGCTGCGCCCAGCCGCCGAGATGCCCCAGATCAGCTACCCCAAGCCCGACGGCGTGCATCACCTTCGACCGTCTCTCCAGCGTCTTTGTCAGCAACACCAACCACGAAGAGCAACAGCCCGCCCACCTGACACTCAAAGACGCCAGCGTACCCGTTGGCATCAACCTCGCAAAATACGCAGGCCCTGAGAGCCGCTATTGCCCTGCAGGGGTTTACGAATTCGTGAAGGCCGACGACGGCAACGACCGCCTGCAGATCAACGCCCAAAATTGTGTGCACTGCAAAACCTGCGACATCAAAGACCCCACTCAGAACATCGTCTGGGTCACGCCCGAGGGCGGTGGCGGGCCGAACTACGCGGGCATGTGAGCGCTCAACTGCCGATGCAATTGCATGCCAATCTGCTCGGCCGCCTGTACGCGCTGGCCAGCGGCCCCCGTCGTCTGCTGGGTATCGTGGGCGCGCCAGGCTCCGGCAAGTCAACCTTGGCCGCGCTCGCTGCCCAGGCCATGGGCGAGCGGGCCCAGGCCGTGCCCATGGACGGTTTCCACCTCGCACAAATCGAGCTGGAGCGCCAAGGCACCGCCAAGCGCAAAGGCGCGCCGCACACTTTTGACGCGGCGGGTTACGCCGCTCTGCTGCGCCGCCTGAAGCACCAGCCTGCAAACGAAGTGATCTACGCGCCCGACTTCAGACGCGAAATCGAGGAACCCGTGGCAGGTGCCCTGCCCGTTTTTCCCCAAACACCGCTGGTGATTTCCGAAGGCAATTATTTGCTGCTCGAAGAAGGCCCCTGGGGGCCGGTTGCCGGTCTGTTCGACGAAATCTGGTATCTCAACGTAGATCCAGCCTTGCGACTGGAACGCCTAACCCGACGCCACATGCAATTCGGCCGCAGCCGCGAAGAGGCCGCTGCCTGGATCGCCAGCAACGATGAACTCAACGCCCGCGTGATCGAGGCCAGCGCTCGCCGCGCGCAGTGGCAAGTGCGTTGGGACGAACCGGCTTCGGTCTATGCTTTTTCCCCCGGGTAGCGGATCGAATCCCGTCGGAGTTCCGGTAAACTCCGCAAAGTCAGGAGAGAAATCTGGACCAGGACATGGCCAGATTCGCCGAAGGCGCAGAGAATGACAGTGGGCTGACCCGTTCGCCCCGTTCTTGAACGCTCAGGCAAAAGGACTGGCGACCACCGCCCTGACAGGCGGTGTCCCCCACTGGAGAGAGGCGCTCACCAGAGCGCCCACCGAAGGAGCAAACGCGGCATCGCCCGTGTGAATCTCTCAGGTAAAGCGGACAGTGAGGCAGCCCACGGATGAACCGTGGCCGCCCGATTCGGGCATGCCTCCATTTCAATGTCTGAAAGCCCGCCATGTCCGACACCTCCGAACTGCTACACACTCCGCTGCACGCCCTGCACCTTGAACTCGGCGCCCGCATGGTGCCCTTTGCGGGCTACAGCATGCCCGTGCAATACCCCATGGGCCTGATGCAGGAGCACCTGCACACCCGCCAGGCCGCGGGCCTGTTCGATGTCTCCCACATGGGCCAGTTGCGGCTGGTGGGTGAAGATGCCGCCGCTGCATTGGAAACCCTGATGCCGGTGGACGTGGTCGATCTGGGCGTCAACAAACAGCGCTATGGCCTGTTGCTCAACGAAGAAGGCGGCATCATCGACGACCTGATGTTCGTCAACCGCGACGTGGCCAACGGCGGCGACATGTTCGTCATCGTCAACGGCGCCTGCAAACACGACGACCTGGCCCACATCCAGGCCACCATCGGCTCGCTCTGCCATGTGAGCGCCCAATTCGACCGCGCTCTGCTTGCCCTGCAGGGCCCACAGGCTGTGACCGCCCTGCAGCGCATCCTGCCCGGCGTGGAAAAGCTGGTGTTCATGACCGGCGCCGCTTTCGAATGGGCCGGCGGCGACCTCTACGTCACCCGCAGCGGCTACACCGGTGAGGACGGCTTCGAAATCTCGTTACCCGCCGACATCGCCACCGATTTCGCCCGTGCCCTGCTGGCCCAGCCCGAGGTGAAACCCGTGGGCCTGGGTGCACGCAATTCGCTGCGCCTCGAAGCCGGCCTGTGCCTCTACGGCCAGGACATCGACACCACCACCACACCGGTGCAAGCCGCGCTCAACTGGGCGATCCAGAAGGTGCGCCGCACCGGTGGCGCGCGCGCCGGCGGCTTCCCTGGCGCCGAGCGTGTGCTCGCCCAGCTCGATGGCACCGACCCCTTGCTGAAAAAACGCGTGGGCCTGATCGCGCTGGAACGCATCCCGGTGCGGGAACACGTGGAGCTGCAGTCGGTGGACGGAACGGTGATCGGCGAAGTCACCAGCGGCCTGCTGGGCCCCAACATCGACAAACCCGTGGCCATGGGCTATCTGAGCCCCGAACATGCCGTCATCGGCACCCGCGTCAACGCCATGGTGCGCGGCAAGGCCGTGCCCATGGAGGTCAGCGCCATGCCGTTTGTGCCCAACCGGTACCACAGGGGATGACGCCCTGCACCGCTTGGCGTCTTCCCCCTGACAGGGGGAAGCCACCAGCAGCCTGGCAAAGCCGGCGCTGCGCAAGCCCTCCGAAACGCATTCCACCTTCGCTCAATCACTTTCATTTCTTTATAGGAGCCCACCATGACCACCAAGTACACCGAAGACCACGAATGGATCAAGGTTGACGGCGACATCGCCACCGTCGGCATCACCGTGCACGCGCAAGACGCCTTGGGCGACGTGGTGTTTGTCGACCTGCCCGAAGTCGGCAAGTCGTTTGACCAGAAAGACATCGCCGGCGTGGTCGAGTCCGTGAAGGCCGCGGCCGACGTGTACATGCCGGTCAGCGGCGAGATCACCGAAGTCAACGAAGCCCTGCGCGCCGATCCCTCGCTGGCCAACAGCGATCCGCTGAACGCCGGCTGGTTCTTCAAAGTCAAGCTCTCTGCGCCTGCCCAGGTCGATGCCTTGCTGGACGAAACCGCTTACGCCGCGTTCTCTGCGAACGCCTGAGTTGGCCCACCCCCGCCGCGCTGCGCGCGACCCCCTCAAGGGGGCGGCGCTGGCGGCCCGGCCGAGCCGGTTCCGCGGCGCCCTGGGTCTGGCGTTGCAGTGCGCACGCTCAATCGCCCTTGACCCTGCACCCTTTGTCTCATTCTCACTCTTGCCACACGGTAACGCCATGACGATGTCCTCCGCCCACGCGCTGCGCGATCTTGAAAACCCTTCCGAATTCATCGCCCGCCACATCGGCGTGAGCGCTGCGGAGGAAGCCCACATGCTGTCCGTGATCGGTGAAGCCTCGCGCCGCGCCCTGATCGATGGCATCGTGCCGCGCTCGATTGCGCGCAGCAAGGGCATGGAGCTGCCACCGGTGGCCGGGGAAGCGGCGGCGCTGGCGGAGCTCAAGGCCATTGCGCAAAAGAACCAGTTGCTCAAGAGCTTCATCGGGCAGGGCTACTACGGCACCCACACGCCCGGCGTGATCCTGCGCAACATCCTGGAAAACCCCGCCTGGTACACCGCCTACACGCCCTACCAGGCCGAGATTTCGCAAGGCCGCATGGAAGCCCTGGTCAACTTCCAGACCATGGTGACCGACCTCACCGGCATGGACATCGCCAACGCCTCCATGCTGGACGAAGCCACGGCCGCAGCAGAAGCCATGACGCTGGCCATGCGCTCGGTGAAGTCCAAGGGCATGACCTTTGTGGTGGCCGGCGACGCCCACCCGCAAACCATTGAAGTGATCCAGACCCGCGCGGCGCCGCTGGGCGTCACGGTCAAGCTCGCCAACTCGGCCGAAGAATGGGACGCCGCGCTGGACGGCGACGACTACTTCGCCGTGCTGGCGCAGTACCCCAGCACCAGCGGCCGCATCGACGACCTGCGCGCCGATGTGGCCCGTGTGCACGGCAAAAACGCTGCCTTCATCGTGGCCGCCGATCTGCTCGCGCTCACCCTGCTGGTGCCGCCGGGCGAGTTCGATGCCGACATCGTGGTCGGCACCACCCAGCGCTTCGGCATGCCCATGGGCGCCGGCGGCCCCCACGCGGCCTTCATGGCCTGCCGCGACGCCTTCAAGCGCTCGCTGCCCGGCCGCCTGGTCGGCGTCAGCGTCGACGCCCACGGCCAACCCACCTACCGCCTGGCGCTGCAAACGCGCGAGCAACACATCCGCCGCGAAAAAGCCACCTCCAACATCTGCACGGCGCAGGTTTTGCCCGCCGTGGTCGCCAGCATGTACGCCGTGTACCACGGCCCCCACGGCCTGACCCGCATCGCGCAGCGCGTGGCCTCGTACACCGCCATTCTGGCCAAAGGCCTGGAGCAACTGGGCTGGACCGCCACGTCCACCTCGTCTTTCGACACCCTCACCTACAAATGCGGCGAGCAGGCCCAGCCCCTGATGGCCAAGGCGCGCGGCGCCGGCGTCAACCTGCGCCTGTCCTGGGGTGAATACGTCAGCATCTCGCTGGACGAAACCACCACCCGCGAAGACATCGCCTTGTTGTGGAACGTGTTCGCCGCACCACGGTCAGACCATGCCCAATTTCGTGGAGTTTGAAGACGGCATCGAAGCGCGCATTCCCGCCGCCCTGCGCCGCACCAGCGCCTTCCTGACGCACCCGGTTTTCGACAGCCACCATTCCGAGACCGGCATGCTGCGCTACATCCGCGCGCTGTCCGACAAAGACCTCGCGCTGGACCGCAGCATGATCCCGCTGGGCAGCTGCACCATGAAGCTCAACGCCACCAGCGAGATGATCCCCATCACCTGGCCCGAGTTCGCCAACGTGCACCCCTTTGCGCCCGCCGATCAGCAGCTGGGCTACGCCGAGCTGGACGAGCAACTGCGCGCCTGGCTCTGCCAGGCCACGGGTTATGCCGGCATCAGCCTGCAGCCCAACGCAGGCTCACAAGGCGAGTACGCCGGCCTGCTGGCCATCCGCGCCTTCCACGCCTCCAAAGGCGAGAGCCACCGCAACATCTGCCTGATTCCCTCCAGCGCCCACGGCACCAACCCCGCCAGCGCCCAGATGGTGGGCCTGACCGTGGTCGTGACCAAGTGCGATGAAAACGGCAACGTGGACATGGTCGACCTGAAGGCCAAGTGCGAACAGCACAGCGCCAACCTGGCCGCGGTGATGATCACCTACCCGTCGACCCACGGCGTGTTCGAAACCACGGTCAAAGAACTCTGCGCCCTGGTGCACCAGCACGGTGGCCGGGTGTATGTGGACGGCGCCAACATGAACGCCCTGGTCGGCGTGGCCGCGCCGGGTGAATTCGGCGGCGACGTGAGCCACCTCAACCTGCACAAAACCTTCTGCATCCCCCACGGCGGTGGCGGTCCCGGCGTGGGCCCGGTGTGTGTGGTGGAAGACCTGGTGCCCTTCCTGCCCGGTCACGAGACCGGCGGCTTGAAGAGCGGCGTGGGCGCGGTCAGCGCAGCGCCGCTGGGCAACGCCGCCGTGTTGCCCATCAGCTGGATGTACATCCGCATGATGGGTGCCGAAGGCCTGAAGCACGCCACCGAGACCGCCATCCTGAGCGCCAACTACATCAGCAAACGCCTCAAGGACCACTACCCCACGCTGTACGCCGTCGGCCAACGGCCATGTGGCCCACGAGTGCATTCTGGATCTGCGCCACCTGAAAGAGACCAGCGGCGTGATGGCCGAAGACGTGGCCAAGCGCCTGATGGACTATGGCTTCCACGCCCCCACGCTGAGCTTCCCCGTGGCCAACACCTTGATGGTCGAACCCACCGAAAGCGAAACGCTGGAAGAGCTGGACCGCTTCATCGACGCCATGATCGCGATCCGCAACGAGATCCGCAAAATCGAAGCCGGCGAATGGCCGCAAGACGACAACCCGCTGAAGAATGCGCCGCACACCGCGGCCAGCCTGCTGACCAGCGAGTGGGCCCACCCCTATTCGCGCGAAGTCGGCGCCGCCAGCACCTCCACCCGCGCCAACCAGAAGTACTGGCCACCGGTGGGCCGCGTGGACAACGTGTACGGCGACCGCAACCTGTTCTGCAGCTGCGTGCCGATCAGCGAACTGGCCTGATACACGGCGGGAAAATCCGCCGTCTCTCCATGAAGAAGGGCGCCATCAGCGCCCTTTTTCATGGCACCCGGTAAGCGCTGAATTCCGCCACCAAGTAGGGCAGTTGCTCGCGCAAGATGCGCAACGCGGGTGCTTCCTGTCGCTGGGCGAGCGTCACCAGTCCAAACCGCGCCGTGGCGTTGAGCGGCGGCGACATGTTCAGCGGCACCAGCCCTTGCGCCGCCGCATTGGCCGTCAAGACCACGGCATGGCTGCTTCTCGCCACATCCACGATGTTCAAGGTTTCGTCGCTGCGCAAGGTCACCATGTCGTCGGGATTGGCTTGCGGACCGTAGCGATCGATCATCAGTCGCGCCACCTCGTCGCTCAACGGCGTGGAAGCGATCGGAAACTGCAACACCTCTTCGATGGTGACAGGGCGCTTGCGGCGCGCCAGCGGGTGATCCAGGCGCACCAGAAAGCCCGCTTCCAGCTCGAAGGTGTTCGTGATCTGCAGATCGGCGGACGGCAAGACCGAGCGCGCATCGACCACCGCCCCGTCCAGATGCTGCTCCCTCAGCGCATCGATGAGCACACCCGTGTTGCCGCGCGAAATGTGCAGTTGCAGCCGCGGATGGTGTTCGGCCATGTGCATCATCAAACGCGTCGACAGCAGCGCACCCGGGCCTGAGCTCAGGCCGATCCGAAGCGTCCCGATCAGGCCCGCATGCAAGCCTCTCCCGGTCTGCTTCAACGCTTCCGCGTCGGCCACCAACCGCTTGGCGCGCTGCAAGACCTCGCCGCCAAAGGGCGTGAGCGCAATCCGGCGCCCGAGCCGGTCAAAAAGCCGCCCGCCCAGCTCGTCTTCCAGCGCCTGAATGCTGCGCGTCAGCGCGGGTTGGGTGAGAAACAAGGCACGCGACGCCTGCACAAAAGTGCCTGTTTCCGCCAAGCCCACGAAATGCCTAAGCTGCACCAATGTCATGGAATACCCAACCTAAAAGTTATTGGTAATTGATGATCAATGCATTGGACTTTAGCCCAACCCCCTCCTAACATGCAACAAAGTTCATGTTTCAAGGAGCCTTTGCATGGAGCGACTCAGTGAAGCAGCCCTGGCGGAATTCACCGCTTTGCGCCGCGATATCCACCGGCATCCCGAGCTCGCCTTCAACGAGCGCCGCACCGCTGCACTGGTGGCCGCGCAACTGGGCGCCTGGGGCTACGAGGTCACCACCGGCCTCGGCAGCACCGGCGTGGTCGGCCAACTGCGCCGGGGTTCGTCAGAGCGCCGCATCGGCTTGCGCGCCGACATGGACGCCCTCCCGATTGCCGAGGCCACCGGGGCGGCATGGGCCAGCTGCACACATGGCGTCATGCACGCCTGCGGCCACGACGGCCACACCGCCATGCTGCTGGCCGCCGCGCAACACCTCGCCCAACACGGCCGCTTCGACGGCACGCTCAACCTGATCTTCCAGCCCGCCGAAGAAGGCGGCGGCGGCGCATTGAAGATGATGGAAGACGGTTTGTTTGAGCGCTTCCCTTGCGACGCCATCTTCGCCATGCACAACATGCCGGGGTACCCGCAGGGGCAACTCCTGTTTCGCAGCGGCCCGACCATGGCTTCGTCGGACTACGCCACCGTGACGCTGCACGGCTTCGGCGGCCACGGCGCCATGCCGCACCAGCCTCAGACCCACTGGTCGCCGCAGCGTCCATCGTCATGGCTTTGCAGACCATCGTCTCGCGCAACGTCGACCCGCTGCAACCGGCCGTGGTCACTGTCGGCGCGCTGCACGCGGGCGAGGCCAACAACGTGATCCCGGCCAGCGCGCGGCTCGAAATCAGCCTGCGCGCCCTCGAACCTCAGGTGCGGCGCGACATGGAACGCCGCATCAAAGAGCTGATCACGCTGCAAGCCCAGAGCTACGGGATCCGCGCCGAGATCGAATGGCGCCCCGGCTACGCGGTTCTGGTCAACGACGCCCAGCAAACCGCGCGCGCGCTCGAGGTCGCCCAACGGCATTTCCCGGCCGATCAGGTGGTGGCGCAGTGCCCCATGCTCACCGGCAGCGAAGACTTCGCCTTCATGCTCGAACGCGTGCCCGGCTGTTACCTGTTCATCGGCAATGGCATCGGCGGCGAGCCGGGTGCCTGCATGGTGCACAACCCCGCCTACGACTTCAACGACCAAAACATCGCCCCCGGCGCCGCCTACTGGATAGCGCTCGCGCAAGACCTGCTTTCCCCCGCCCTTTCCAACCACTGAAAACCAGGAGACAAAACCATGCGTCCACATATCCGCATAAAAACCCTCATCGCAGGCGCCGCCCTGGCCACCCTCGGCCTCGGCACCATGGCCCAGGCCGAAACGACCACGCTGACCTTGTCCAGCTGGGTGCCGCCCACCCACTTCCTGGTCAAAGATGTCCTGCAACCCTGGATGGCCGACGTGGAAAAAGCCACCGAAGGCCGCGTCAAGATCAACATGCTGCCCAAGGCCGTGGGCAGCCCGCCACAACACTGGGAACTGGCCCGCAAAGGCGTGGCCGACATCACCTGGGGCAATTTCACCTACGAGCCCGAGCGCTTCAAGGCCATGTGGTTTGCCGAACTGCCCATGATGGGTGACAACTGCCCGCCTGACGAAAAAATGGCGCTGCAGGTGACACGTTTGCAGAACCCAGCAAGGCCCTGCTGGACAACATCACCAAGGTGCGCTCCGAGATGCTGAAAGAGCTGCAATCCGAAGGCCCATCGTTCGGCGTCAAAGACGTCGGTGCCATGGTGACCTTCTACGAGAAGCAGTACCAGTCGGTCCTCAAGTAAACAGACCACCTTTACCGCGAGACCATGGCCATGAAACCCCTGCAACAAGGCATTCAGCAAGCGGTGAGCTTGTTGCTGGTGGTGTTGCTGACCGCCATCGTGGCGCTGACCTTCACCGACGTGATGGGTCGGCGCCTGTTCAACACCCCGGTGTTTGGCTCCAACGACATCACAGAGCACCTCATGGCTCTCATCATTTTTTCAGGCTTGCCCTTGCTGACCGCCAAACGCGGCCACCTGAGCATCGACCTGCTCGACCATTGGCTGCTGAGACCGAAATGGCGCATGTGGCACAAAGCGGTGGATGTGTTGATCGCCGCCGTGCTGGGCCTTGTCGCTTGGCAATATTTTTTGGCCATCGAAGAAGCACGTGACATCAGTGAGGTCAGCCCGGCACTGGCCATCCCGCGTGCCTGGATGTACGGCTTCATTTCCCTGACCACCGCCCTCGCCGCGCTGCTCGCCCTGTTCGCGCCGGCGCCGCACGCCGACGCCCACACACAGGAATTCGAATCATGACCATCGGTCTCATTTGCCTTGGTCTGGTGCTGCTGCTGTCCCTGCTGCGCGTGCCACTGGGCTTTTCACTGCTCGCGGTGTCGATTGGTGGCATCACTGCCATCAACAGTTTCGACGTCGCCCGGATCATGATCCCGATGACGCTGACCGACGCAGCGTTTTCGTACGAGCTTGCGGTGGTGCCGTTGTTCATCCTGATGGGCAATGTGCTCTCGCGCACCGGTATCTCCGAAGATCTGTTCCGCGCCGCCAACGCTTTTCTGGGTGGCGTGCGCGGTGGCCTGGCGCTGGCCACCATGGTCACCTGTGCGGGCTTCAGCGCGGTCTGTGGTTCAAGCTTTGCCACGGCGGCCACCATGGCCAAAGTGGCCTACCCGAGCATGGAGAAATACGGTTACTCAGACCGTTTGGCTTCGGCCACCATCGCAGCGGGCGGCACACTGGGCATTCTCATCCCGCCATCCATCATTCTCATGATTTACGGCATCCTGACCCAGCAGAACATTGGTGAGCTGTTCATCGCAGGCGTTTTGCCCGGCCTGCTGGGACTGGCCATGTACATGGCCGTGATCTACCTGATCGCTGTCTTCAAACCAGCGCATGCGCCGCGCGGCGAACGGGTCAGCGCCAAAGAGCGATGGCAGTCTCTGGCCGGCGTCTGGCCATTCGTGGCCCTTTTTACGCTCATCATCGGCGGCCTCTACATGGGCTGGTTCTCCGCCACCGAAGCAGGCGGCATTGGCGCAGGCATGGCCTTGATCATTGCAATGGTGCAGCGCCGCCTGGGCTGGGCCCGGTTTGCAGCGGTGATGAAAGAAACCGCCCAAACCTCGGTGATGCTGTATGTGGTGCTGTTCGGCGCCATGCTGTTCTCACAGCTCATCAGTTTTTCTGGCCTGGCCGATGAATTGCTGGGCATGGTCAGTGGCTCGGGCCTGTCGCGCATGGGCATCTTGCTGGCCATCCTGGCGGTGTTCCTGCTGCTGGGCTGCGTGATGGACACCATGGCCATCATCCTGATCTTCGTGCCTGTCTTCATGCCCACACTCGTGGCGCAGCAGTTCGACCTGGTGTGGTTCGGCATCATCGTGGTGGTGCTGACCGAAATCGGCCTCATCACCCCCCCGGTGGGCATGAATGTGTTCGTGCTCAAGGCCAACCTGCCCAAGGTACCGGTGGGCGCCATTTTCCGCGGACTGGTGCCCTTTATCGCTGTGGATGTGATCCGACTGGTATTGCTGGTCGCCTTTCCGTCGATCAGCTTGGTGCTGGTTCAGTTGATGAAGTAACGCCAACCCAATACAATCCCGCATCGATCGGGAGAGACTGGACGGCCAGGCCGCACCAGCGCCGAAGGAGCAACCGCCCCGGAAACTCTCAGGCAAAAGGACCGATTGATCATTTTCCATCTCTGAAGAGCAGCCGGGTTCGTCGCCCGGCTCACCGCAGGAGCAAGCAGCTTTTCCGCAAGGCTGTGAATCTCTCAGGTTCCAAACAGAGGGGGCGTGTGCCGCGCATGTCGCGAGGCACACCCAACCCTTCTGACGTCTGGAGCTTCTCTCATGAAATCGATCGCCGTCATCGGCGGTGGCATCACCGGTGTCACCACAGCCTACGCACTCGCCAAGCGCGGATTCAACGTCACCCTGTTCGAGCAGCATCGCTACGCCGCGATGGAAACCTCGTTCGCCAACGGCGGCCAGCTCTCGGCCTCCAACGCCGAGGTGTGGAACCACACGTCCACCATCCTCAAGGGCCTGAAGTGGATGCTGAAAAGCGACGCCCCTTGCTGGTCAACCCCAAGCCCAGCTGGCACAAGATTTCGTGGTTTGCCGAGTTCATCGCCAACATCCCGAACTACCGCACCAACACCATTGAGACCACCAAGCTCGCCATCGCCGCGCGCGACCACCTGTTCGCCTGGGCCGAGGCCGAGGGCGTGGACTTCGATCTGAAGCGCCAGGGCATCCTGCACATCTACCGCGACAAAAAGGGCTTTGACCACGCGGCCGAAGTGATCCAAGATGCTGGCACTGGGCGGCTTGCCACGCCGCGCGGTCACGCCCGAAGAAATGCGCGCCATCGAGCCGACCCTGGCCGGCACCTACTTCGGCGGCTTCTACACCGAGAGCGACGCCACCGGCGACATCCACAAATTCACCGTCGGCCTGGCCGCAGCGGCCGAGCGCCTGGGGGTGAAGTGCCTCTACGGTCAAGATGTGACCGACCTGCACAGCGATGGCACGCAGGCCACGGTCACCGCCCACGATGCCGAAGGCGCGCACACCCGGACCTTCGATGGCCTGGTGGTCTGCGCCGGCATCGGCAGCCGCGACTTCGCCGCCCAGCTCGGCGACCGGGTCAACGTCTACCCGGTCAAGGGCTATTCCATCACCGTGAACCTGCCCGACGCCGCCAGCCAGCAGGCCGCGCCCACCGTGAGCCTGCTGGACGACGAAACCAAGCTCGTCACCAGCCGCCTGGGCCTGGACCGCTTCCGCGTCGCCGGCACCGCCGAGTTCAACGGCGCCAACCGCGACATCCGCGCCGACCGCATCCGCCCGCTGACCGAATGGGTCAACCAGTGTTTCCCTGGCATCAACACGCGCCAGGTCGTGCCCTGGGCCGGCCTGCGCCCCATGTTGCCCAACATGATGCCGCGCGTGGGCGCCGGCAAACGCGCCAATGTGTTCTACAACACCGGCCACGGCCACCTGGGCTGGACGCTGTCGGCCGTCACCGCCGACATGGTGGCCGAGCAGGTGCACCAGGCCAGCGTCCAGCGCGCGCCCGCCGGTCGATGCCCGCCATGGCCTCGGCCTGAAGCCACCACCACCCGGGAGCCCGCATGGCCATCTCAGCCTTTGACCTGTTCAAGATCGGCATCGGCCCCAGCAGCTCGCACACCGTGGGCCCCATGCGCGCCGCCCGGCTCTTTGTCGGCGGCCTGCAGGCCAGCGGACAGCTCGACCAAACAGCGCGGGTGGTGTGCTCGCTGCTACGGCTCGCTGGGCGCCACCGGCAAGGGCCACGGCTCGCGACACGGCCGTGTTGCTGGGCTTGCTGGGCACGAGCCCGACACCGTCGACGTCGAGCTCGTGCCCGCCTTGCTGGCCCGGGTGCGCGAGACCGGCCGCATCTTGCTCGCGGGCGCGCACGACAGTGGCTTTCAAGGAGCGCGACGACCTGCTGTTTTACCGCCGCGAGACCCTGCCCTTCCACACCAACGGCCTGCGCTTTCAGGCCTTCGACAGCGCCGGCGCCGAGCTGGTGAACCGGGTGTTTTACTCGGTGGGCGGCGGCTTCGTGGTGAGCGAAGAAGTGGCGGCCGACGGCAGCAAGACTGAAGGCCATCGCACCCGACGCCACCGTCTTGCCGCTGCCGTTTCGCAGTGGCGACGACCTGCTGGTGCTCACCCGGCAACACGCCTGCAGCATCGCCGATGTGATGCGCACCAACGAACGCCACTGGCGCACCGACGAAGAGATCGACAGCGGCCTGCTCAACATCTGGCGCGTGATGCAGGCATGTGTGGTCCGCGGCTGCAACACGCCCGGCATTCTGCCCGGTGGCTTCAAGGTCAAGCGCCGCGCGCCGCAGCTGTACGCCGATTTGTGCAGCCAGCCCGAGAAGGCCCTGAGCGACCCCCTGCAGGTGCTCGACTGGGTCAACCTCTATGCGCTGGCCGTCAACGAAGAAAACGCCGCGGGTGGCCGCGTGGTCACCGCGCCCACCAACGGTGCGGCCGGCATCGTGCCCGCCGTGTTGCACTACTACACGCGCTTCGTGCCCGGGGCGCCACGCGACGACGACAGGGCGTGATCGACTTCCTGCTCACCGCCGCCGCCATCGGCATTCTGTACAAAGAAAACGCCAGCATCAGCGGCGCCGAAGTGGGCTGCCAGGGCGAAGTGGGCGTGGCCTGCTCCATGGCGGCGGGCGCGCTCTGCGCCGTGATGGGCGGCACGCCGCAGCAGGCCGAAAACGCCGCCGAGATCGGCATGGAACACCACCTGGGCCTCACCTGCGACCCGGTGGGCGGCCTGGTGCAAATCCCCTGCATCGAGCGCAACGCCATCGCCTCGGTCAAGGCCATCAACGCCGCCCGCATGGCCCTGCGCGGCGACGGCACCCACCATGTCAGCCTCGACAAGGTCATCAAGACCATGCGCGAAACCGGCGCCGACATGAAGACCAAATACAAGGAAACCGCGCGCGGCGGTCTGGCGGTCAACATCGTGGAGTGCTGAAAGCGCCTCGCGACACCTCCAAGCCGGGCTGCCGCTGCCACGCTCGATGGCCCACTCAGGCTGGCCGCCCCGGTTTCAACGCGCGTCTCGATGGCCGCGCGAGCCCCTCCATCGCGCCCAGCTTGGAAACGATCTCCTGTACACCGGCCTCTGCATACTGCATCTGCAAAGTTTCATCGGCAAAGCCTGAAGCGATCGCCACCGGCAAGTCGCTGCGGATCTCGCGCACTTTGCGCGCCACATCGAGCCCGGACATGCTGGGCATGTTGTAGTCGGTGATGACCACGTCGAACGCTTGAGGGTCAGCGCGAAGCACTTCAAGCGCCTGAAGAGGGTCCGAGCAGCCGGTGACGCGATAGCCATGCGACTCCAACAGGCGCTTGGCCAGACGTCGCCAGCGATTCCTCGTCATCGATGTAGAGCACCCTCTCGTTGCCCCCCACCGGCGATCCAGGTCCCTTTGCAGCGCTGGCTCTGCGCCACGGGTTGCGCCGAGGGGTCTCCGCGGCCGCTGGCAGGTAGAGCGTGAACACCGTGCCCCTGACCCGGTTGGCTGGCAACCTCGATCGCGCCGCCATGGGATTGGGTGATGCCGTGCACCACGGACAAGACCCAATCCCGTGCCGCTGCCCACAGGCTTGGTGGTGAAGAAGGGCTCGAAGATCCGATCCAATGTGGCGGCATCCATGCCGGCCCGGTGTCGGATCACCGCGAGACGCACGGTGCGTCCGGGCCGTTTGGCATGCAGGGCCAGCAAGGAAGGATGGTGCTTGGCATACGAGTCGCGTCCAGCTCCATGGCAGTCAAGCCGAATCTCAATGCGCCCGTTTTGCTCACCGATCGCCTGCAGTGCATTGGTGCACAGGTTGATCAGAATCTGCTCAATCTGCCCGGCATCGGCCATCACAGCCGGCACATCGTCATCGCAGTCCACCTGAAAGGACACGCGCGCCGGCACCGCCGCCGTGAGCAACCGAACGCTTTCCTGAACCACAGGCGCCAACGCCGACCGGCACATACTGGGTCGCCTGGCGGCGGCTGAAGGAAAGAATCTGCTGCACCAGATTGCGCGCCCGCGTGCTGGCCTTTTGAATCTCCGCCAGACTTTGCTGAGCCAGTTCGTTGCCGCCAACGTCCTCCATCGCCAGCTGCGTGTTGCCCTGGATCACAGCAAGCGCGTTGTTGAAATCGTGCGCAATGCCGCCCGCCAGCGTACCGATGGCTTCAATCTTTTGCGATTGGCGCAGTTGCTCCTCGATCGCCGACTTTTCCCGTTCGGCCTGAAGGCGTTCGGTGATGTCGCGCAACACCACCGTGAACAGCTGCGCCTCTCCCACCTTGCCATGCGAGATCGAGGCCTCGAGCGGAAACTCCTGGCCGTCTGCCCGAACGCCCGAGGACCGGGCGGCTCGCCATCATGGGCTTTGCCCAGGCCTTGCCCACCCGCAAAACCCTCCATGTGACGGCGGTGATCGGTGCGAAACCGGTCGGGGATGAAGCGCTCCAGTGGCAGGCCCAAGGCCTCACTCTGCGGCAATGCGGAACATCGCCTCGGCCGCCGGGTTAAAAACCACGATGGTTCTGCGCGGCGTCCACCGTGATGATGGCGTCCAGCGCCATGTCGACAATGCCCGCCAAACGCATTTCGCTTTCCAGCAGCTGCTCCTCCGCCTGCCTGCGATCCTGGACCACCAGAGCACTGGGCACCAAATGGCTCACCTCACCCGAATCGTTCAGAACAGGTTGCAACGAGAAGTCGACCCAGGTGAGGATCCTCTCGTCTTCCCCGCAGATCTGCATGTCGAACCGGCTCGGTATGCCTTGCGAAGCCAGCTTCACCGCGTGCTCGCATCTGCTGTTGCGTCGCTTCGGAATGCCTGAACCAAGGTGCCCGCTCGATCGGCTGGTTGGCCACCTCGCTCCAGCGCACATTCCCCGCCACCAGGGCGGCCTGATTGACCATGAGCAGCCGCCCGTCGGTTGACAGCAAGCCCACAAACACATTGGGACCAAACCCGTCCACCACGCGACACAGCATGGCGTGGTCACCCAGGAATTCACGCCCGTCCGGTGCAGGATCAGCGCCGTCGCTTCGGCCGACAAGTTTGCTCGAAATCTGTCCCAGCTCAACCGCGGCACCGTTGAGCGCAGTGGTGGGCGTTTCGGCATGGCTGAATGTGATGTGCACAGCCCGCTGGCCATCTGCCACCAAGGTTCGCGCCAGCCGCATCTGCACCGCAAACCACCGGCCGTCTTCGCGCACCATTCTCAGGTCCCGGTCAAGCGCATCCGGATGGCCAGTCGGTGGCTCAACAACCGCCGCCCCGCCCCACACCGCTTCGCTGCATTGCAAGAAAGCATTGGCGTCTTCGTCAAGAACGAAACGGACAAACGGTCGGCCGAGCATCAAGCCAAGCTCCTGTCCCAGCATGTTGGCTGCCACGGCATTGCATGCCAGAACAAACCCCGTTGCGTCGACCGTGCAGCAACCCACAGAGACCCTGTTGCACAGATCGTCATACCTCGCAAGGGACGCGGCCAGGACCTCTCGCGACTGGAGCAGATCCTGTCTCTGCCGCGCCAGTTCACTCTCGTGCAGGGTCAGGTCGTGCAGCAGCGCCTGTAGGGGCAAAGCAATTTCCGTCTCAGGGGCTCGCGCCGCCACGGCCTTCAATGCGGCCTCCAGCCGCTGACGAAGCGGGGAACCAGCGTCAAACTCGGTCATCGAACCATTTCCATTGACTGACTCCTTCGATAACGAGTGAGCGAATGCCCCGTTTGCTTGCAGCTACCCTTTGGGCAGCGAATGGGCATGACGGCGGCAGAAAAATGGCTTCAATTATCCCTCCCCATCCGAGATACACCGCGACATCGCTGGATCCGTGCAAAGGGCTGGCCATCCAGCAGGGTCAACCCTCGGCTTTCGCCGCATGGCCCAACAAGGTGTCCTAAGATCGGCCCGTGCCGCAAACTCAACAACCACCCCCGGGCAATCCGGCTCCCCATCCGCGTGCTGAGCCTCATCCCCCCGATGACGCAGCTCAACACGCCCTACCCCTCCACCGCCTACCTCACCGGCTTCCTGCGTTCGCGCGGGATCGACGCGGTGCAGGCCGACATGGCGCTGGCGCTGGTGTTGCGGCTGTTCACCACGGCAGGGCCTGGACGCGTGCGCGAAGCCTGCGCCCAGGCCCTGCCCGAAGCCGAACGCACCGGCAGCGTGCACGCCTTTCTCGACCAGTTCGCCGCCTACCGCGCCACCATCGGCCCCGGTGATCCGCTTCCTGCAAGGCAGCGACTCCACCCTGGCCCACCGCATCGCCGCGCGCGGCCTGCTGCCCGAAGGCCCGCGCTTTGCCGCGCTCGACGTCTACGAAGACGTCGAGCTGGGCGACGGCGGTGGCGGCGACCCGCTGGCCTGGGCCTTTGGTGCCCTGGGCGTGCAAGACAAGGCCCGCCACCTGGCCACGCTGTACCTCAACGACCTGGCCGACGTGTTGCGCGATGCGGTGGACGAACGCTTCGAGTTCGTGCGCTACGCCGAATCGCTGGCCAGCAGCCAGCCCAGCTTCGACCCGCTCGCCGCTGCGCTGGCCGCGCCCACCACCCTGATCGACGACCTGCTGACCGAGCTCACGCTGGCCGAGGTGGCCAAACACCAGCCCACCCTGGTGCTGCTCTCGGTGCCCTTCCCCGGCTCGGTCTACGCCGCCCTGCGCATGGGGCAAGCCATCAAGGCCGCCCACCCCGGCGTCAAGATTGCGCTCGGTGGCGGCTATGTGAACACCGAACTGCGCGAGCTCAAAGACCCGCGCGTGTTCGACTTCGTCGATTTCGTGACGCTCGACTCCGGCGAGCGCCCGGTGCTCTCGCTGATCGAACACCTCAGTGGCCAGCGCGGCCCGCAGCGCCTGCAGCGAACCTTCATTCGCAACAGCGAAGGCCAGGTGCAGTACATCAACCTCGCCGAGCCCGACATTCCCTTTGAAGACGTGGGCACCCCCACCTGGGACGGCCTGCCGATCCACCGCTACCTGAGCCTGCTCGACATGCTCAACCCCATGCACCGCCTGTGGAGCGACGGCCGCTGGAACAAGCTCACCGTGGCCCACGGCTGCTACTGGAAAAAGTGCAGCTTCTGCGATGTGAGCCTGGACTACATCGGCCGCTACGAGACCGCCACCGCCGTGAAGCTGGCCGACCGCATCCAGCAGATCGTGGAAGAAACCGGCCAGACCGGCTTTCACTTTGTGGACGAAGCCGCGCCGCCCAAGGCCCTCAAGGCCCTGGCGCAAGAACTCATTCGGCGCGATCTCAACATCAGCTGGTGGGGCAACATCCGGTTTGAAAAAACCTTCACACCCGAGCTCGCCGAGCTGCTGGCCCAGAGCGGCTGCATCGCCATGAGCGGCGGCCTGGAAGTGGCCAGCGACCGGCTGCTGACGCTGATGAAAAAAGGCGTGAGCGTGGAGCAGGTGGCGCGGGTCACCAAAGGCTTCTCAGACGCCGGCATCCTGGTGCACGCCTACCTGATGTACGGCTTTCCCACGCAGACCGTGCAAGACACGGTGGACGCGCTGGAATACGTGCGCCAGCTGTTTGAAAACGGCTGCATCCAGAGCGGCTTCTTCCACCGCTTCAGCTGCACCGTGCACTCCCCCGTGGGCCAGGACCCGGCCGCCTACGGCATCGAGCTGATTCCGCTGCCGCCCGTGACCTTCGCCAAAAACGACATCGGCTTCATCGACCCCACCGGCGTCGACCACGACGCGCTGGGCGCCGGCCTGCGCAAAGCCATCTACAACTACATGCACGGCCTGTGTGTGGAAGACGATGTGCGGCGCTGGTTTGAGCACATGCCCATGCAAGTGCCGCGGGCTACGGTCAAACGCAATCGCATCGCGCGGGCGCTGGGCTGAGCGCCCGCCCCCCGCTTTTTGCACCTCCGTCGCCTCAGTCTATTTTGGCCCTCGCGCCATCAAAAATCCGCCCACGATTCAAGATGCCCGCCGGGTCCAGCAACTGCTTGAGACCAGCCATCAAGCGGATCTCCTCAGGCGAGCGGCTGCAGTCCAGAAACGGTTTCTTGACCAGGCCAATACCGTGCTCGGCGGAAATGCTGCCGTCGAACCGGCCGACGCAGCGGTACACCAGCTCCTCAACCTCATGCATCTGCGCTGCATCCGGATAGGGCCCGCTGATCAGGTGCAAGTTGCCATCGCCCAAGTGGCCAAAGAACAGGTGAGAGCGGTCGGAGAAGCGCTGTTGCAACAGCGCTTCCAGCTCGGCAACAAGGTCGTTCATCACCGGCAGGGCCACGCTGACATCGAACGCCGCACACGGCTTCTTCAGCGAAAGCAGCTCGCTCACCCCCTCGCGGTAGGCCCACAACTGCTTGGCCTGCTCGCCAGACTGGGCAATGATCGCGTCATCGACGGTGCCGTCTTCCAGGACCGATTCCAGAAAGCGCTCGACGCTGGCCTCGCAAGACGCCGCGTCCGCCCCCTGTGTTTCGATCAACACATAGAGCGGGAACGCCTGCGAGAACGGCAGCGCCCGCTGGTTCGCTGCGGCGCTGGCCTCGAAGAAGCCTTGCCACATGAGCTCGAATGCGGTCAGGTCGGGCAGCTGGGCCTTGGCCTGGCGCAGCAGCGCCGCCGAACGGGGAAAGTCTTGCAGGCCGCACAACACGGTGCAGCTCGCCGCCCGCGCCGGCTCCAGCTTCAGGCTCAGGCGCGTGATCACGCCCAGCGAGCCTTCCGAGCCGATGAACAATTGTTTGAGATCGAACCCGGCGTTGTTCTTGATCACCCGGTCCAGCCGGCTGATCACCGTGCCATCGGCCAGCGCCACCTCCAGCCCCAGCACGGCCTGGCGCATCATGCCAAAGCGCAGCACCCGGTTGCCGCCTGCGTTCGTGGCCACGTTGCCGCCCACCTGGCATGAGCCGCGCGCCCCGAGGTCCAGCGGGAAGAACCAGCCGCGCTCGGCGGCCACGGTCTGCAGCTGCTCCAGCGTGACCCCGGCCTGCACCAACACGGTACCGCCCATCTCGTCAAAGTCTTCGACCCTGTTCAAGCGCTGCAACGACAGGGCGATTTCCCCAGGCTGCGGGTTGGCGCCGCCGGCCAGACCCGTGAGCCCGCCCTGGATCGCGATCGGCTGGTCAAAGCGGTGGCAGATCGCCAGAATTTTCGCCACCTCATCGCATTCGCGCGGCAACAGCAGCGCAAGGGGCGCCACGGCGGGCGCATCGCTCCAGTCGGCCGTGTGGCGCGTGGCGAGGGCATCGCCTGTCAGCACATTCTCGGCGCCCAGCAAATCTTTCAAGGCGGTGAGCACTTCTGAGTGGGCGGTATCGGCGTTGAGAGCGTTGAGAGCTGTGGAATCTTGGGTGGACATGGCGGTGAATGGCTGCGAAACGGATTGGCAAACGGGCCGGTTGGCGAAAGTTCAAACTATGCCGCCAGATCGCAACCCAAGGCAACCGATATAAACTGGTTGATTATTGAGTCTTCCTCATCAATCGAACATGAACCTGACCCTCAAGCAGTTGCGCGCCTTTGTCACCGTGGCCGACCTGCAAAGCTTCAGCCTGGCCGCCGAGCGCCTGAGCCTGACGCCCGGCGCGGTCAGCCTGCTGGTGCGCGACCTGGAAGCCGAGCTGGGCTTTGCGGTGTTCGACCGCACGACGCGGCGCGTGGCCCTGTCCAAGGCCGGGCGCGACTACCTGCCCGCCGCACATCAGGTCTTGCGCCAACTGCAAGCGGCCGTGTTGGTCGCGCAACATGTCAAAAGCCGCGCCAGCGGTATCGTCCGGGTGGCCGCACCGCTGATCGTGGCGCAGGCCATGCTGCCACCGGCCATCGCCGCCTATCGCCAGCAGCATCCCGATGTGACGGTGCAGCCGGTGGATTGCGCGGTCGAAAACCTGGCTCAGATGGTCGAGGATGACCAAACCGACCTGTCCGTCGGTCCGGACCGCCCGACCGGCGATCTGGTCGAGCGGCGGGCACTGTACGAAAGCCCCTGGGTCGTCTGGTGCGCGCCAGGTCATCCGCTGGTCGCCCGCGCCCGCGTCACCTGGGCTGGCCTGAAAACCGAGACCGTGATCACCGCCGGGCGCGACTACGAGACCATGTTTGCACCGGCGCTGGCCGCCACACCGCCGTCAGAGCGCTTCGCACCCAGCCTCATGGTCGAGCACATCACATCCGCACTGGGCCTGGCCGCCGCCGGGCTTGGTGTGACCGTCTCGCCGATGTACACCGGCGTGGTCGCCCGGGGCATGGGCCTGGTTGCCCGCCGCCTCGAAGCACCAGCGATCGCACGCGAGTTTTCGCTCTACCGCCCGCGCCAGCGCGCGCTGACGCCAGCCGCCGAAGCCTTCGCCGAATTCCTGGCCGCCTTTTTGCAGGCAAAGCGCCTGAAGCCGGACCCGCGACGGCGCCCGGCCCGCTGAGGAACGCCGCAGGACCGGCTCAATCGGCCCGTTGCATCGCCTGCCAGAGGCGCGCCGGGCTCAGCGGCATCTGCAGGTGCGGCGCTTGCGCTGCCAGCCCGTTGCGCGCGAACGCGTCGGCCACCGCGTTGACGATGGCCGGCGTGGCGCCGATGGTGCCGAGCTCGCCCACGCCTTTCACGCCCAGCGGGTTGTTTTTGCAGGGCGTCGATTCGTCCATTTCCATGCGGAACATCGACGTCAGCACATCGGCGCGCGGCGCGGCGTAGTCCATCAGGCTGCCGGTGATCGGTTGCCCGGTTTCCACGTCGTACACCATGTGTTCGTACAGCGCCTGGCCGATGCCCTGCACGGCACCGCCTTCGAGCTGGCCGCGCACGATCATCGGGTTGACCACGCGGCCCACGTCGTTGACCGAGCTGTAGGCGACCACGGCCACTTCGCCCGTTGCCGGGTCGATTTCGACCTCGCAGATGTGGCAGCCGTTGGGCCAGGAAGGCCCGGCCACCGCGCTGGTCGACTCCATGAAAATTTCGCTCTCGGGCTGCTTGCCGGCCAGCGCGAAGAGGTCGAGTTTCAAGTCGGTGCCGGCCACGGTGAAGACGCCGTTGGCGTAGACCACGTCGTCGGCGGCGGCTTCAAATTCCTTGGCGGCGAGTTGTCGGGCCTTGTCGATGGTTCGCTCGGCGCCGATGCGCACGGCCGAGCCGCCGGTGAACAGCGAGCGCGAGCCCGCGCTGCCGAAACCATCGCCCCGGTCGGTGTCGCCCAGCACGATGCGCACCCGCTCGATCGGCACGCCAAAGGCATCGACCGCGAGTTGCGCGAGCGAGGTGGCAATGCCCTGCCCCATGGCGTTGACGGCGGAGAATATTTCGATGACGCCGTCTTCGCCGAGCGCAGCTGCCCGCCTTGATCGCCACGGTGACGCGCTCTTCGAACACGTTGCCGCCGGTCCATTCCAGGAAGGTGGCGATGCCCAGGCCGCGCTGCTTGCCGGCTTTCGCCGAAGCGGCGGCGCGGGCTTCGAAGCCGTTCCAGTCGGCCAGCGCCAGGCCCTGGTCCATGATGGATTCGAAAGCGCCCGTGTCGTAGACCTGCGCCATCGGCGTTTTTGTAGGGCATCTGCTCGGGCCGGATGAAGTTGCGGCGGCGCAGTTCGACGCGGTCGATACCGGTCTGGCGCGCGGCTTCGTCCATCAGGCGCTCGATGATGAAGATGGCTTCGGGCCGGCCGGCGCCGCGGTAGGCGCCGGTGGGCGCCGTGTTGGTCGAGCACGGCCTTGAAATGGAAATCGATGGTCTGGATGTCGTAAACGCTGGTCTGCACCCAGGGCCCGATCAGCAACTGGATCGCCACGCCGGTGCCCGTGGCATAGGCGCCCACGTTGGCGAGCGACTTCACCCGCAGGCCGAGAATCTTGCCGTTGGCGTCGAGCGCCAGTTCGGCGTGCGACTCAACATCGCGGCCATGGCAGGAAGACACAAACTCCTCGCTGCGATCGGCCACCCATTTCACGGGGCGCTGCAAGGCATGAGCGGCGTAGGCGACCGCGATGTCTTCGGGGTAGGCACCGGTTTTCATGCCGAAGCCGCCGCCCACATCGCCCACCACCACGCGCACGCTCTCCTTCGCCAGACCGATGGCGTTGCAGACCGCATCGCGCACGCCCGAGGGCATCTGCGTGCTCATGCGGATCGTGAGGCGGTCGGCTGGCGGTATCGAAATCGGCGAGCACCGTGCGCGGCTCGATGGTGAGCGCGGCCACGCGCTGGTTGGTGATGTCCAGCTTGACCACATGGCTGGCCTGGGCGAAAGCGGCGGCCGTGGCCTCGGCGCTGCCGTAGCGCACCTCGGCGGCGATGTTGCCGGTGCCTTCATCGCACAGCAGCGGCGCGCCTTCGGCGGTGGCGCCCTTGAGGTCCACCACCATGGGCAGCTCGTCGTAATCGACCATCACGGCCTCGGCGGCATCGCGGGCCTGTTGAAGCGTTTCGGCGATCACGGCCGCCACCGGCTCGCCGACGAAGCGGGCGCGCTCATGCGCCAGGGCGCGCCGGGGCGGCGTTGCGCCATCGGCGCCGCCGGCGCGCTTGAAGGCGGCAGCACCAGGCATGGGCTTGACGCCAGCGGCCACCAGATCGGCCCCGGTGATCACGCGCAGCACGCCGGGCATGGCCGCTGCCGCGTCGGTGTCGACCGAGCGAATGGCCGCGTGAGGGTAGGGCGAGCGCACGAAGCGCGAGATGGGCCTGGCGCGGCAGGCTCAGATCATCGGCGTAGCGACCGGCGCCGGCCAGCAGGCTCTCGTCTTCCAGGCGGCGCACGGCCTGGCCGCTGCCGAAACGGGTGGGGTTGGGTTCAGTGCTCAAGATCGATCCTTAAACTGACGGGAACTGGGAGCTGCCGAGTGCCTTCAACAGCAAGCCCTGATGCCACAGGCTCCACTGCGAAGGCGCCATGACTCAACCGAACGAAGCGCCGGCCGACGTTCCTGCGCAGCGCGGTAGCCAGCCGGGCCTCGGCAACCTCAGGCTTCAGCAGCAATCTGCCGCAACGCCTGCTCAAACACCTCGGCCGGCTGGCCGCCCGAGATCAGGTGCTTGTCGTTGATGATGATGGCGGGCACCGAGCGGATGCCGGCGCTGGCGTAAAACTGCTGGCGCTCGCGCACGTCGGCTGCGAACTCGTCGCTGGCCAGAATGGCTTCGGCGCGGGCCCGGTCCAGGCCCACCGACTCGGCGATGTCGGCCAGAACGGCGTGGGACGACATGTTTTCCGCGCGGCCGTGGCAGGCCTTGAGCAAGCGCTTTCTTCAACGCGGCCTGCTGCCCGAACGCGCCCTCGTACTTCGGCCCAGTGCAGCAAGCGGTGGGCATCGAAGGTGTTCCAGACGCGGCCGCGCCCTTCGCGCTTGAACTCGAAACCCACCTCGGCGCCGCGCTGGCGGATGGTCTCGCGGATCTGGGCCTGCTGCTCGGGCGTGGAGCCGTACTTTTCGGTCAGGTGTTCGCTGGCGTCCTGGCCTTCGGCGCCCATGTGGGGGTTGAGTTCGAAGGGCTGGAAGTGGATGTCGGCCGAGACTTCGGCGCGCAGCTTGCCCAAAGCTTGCTCCAGGGCGCCCAGGCCCACGGCGCACCAAGGGCAGGTGACATCGGAGACGAAATCGATTTTGAGTGAGGTGGTCATCGTTCAATGGTACGTCCGGCCAGACCCGTGCAGGGTGCCATCACGGCGACAAGACCCGGCTGGTCTGCGAGGCCTTGGGCGACAATGGCACCTCCTGACTCGACCGTTTCCTTCACTTTGCGCGCCCATGACCGACCGCTACGCCGTTTTTGGCAACCCCATCGTCCACAGCAAGTCACCGCTGATCCACAGCCTGTTTGCGCAGGCCACCGGCCAGGCTCTTGAATACACCGCCATCGAGGCGCCGCTGGACGGGTTCGCCGCCACCGTCGCACCGGTTCCGCGACCAGGGCGGGCTGGGCGCCAACGTCACCATGCCCTTCAAGCTGCAGGCCTTCGAGCTGGCCACCGATCCGGCGGAAAGCGCCCGCCTGGCGGGCGCGGCCAACGCCCTGAAGTTCGACGGCGACCGCATCTGGGCGGAAAACTTCGACGGCGTGGGCCTGGTCAACGACATCCAGCGCAACCTGGGCACCGCGCTGGCCGGCAAGCGGGTGTTGATCTGCGGCGCAGGCGGCGCCACGCGCGGGGCGGTGCTGCCCATCGCCCAACAAAGCCCTGCCCTGCTCGCCATCGCCAACCGCACCGCTGAAACCGCCCATCGAACTGGCGCGCACTGTTCGCTGGCCATGGCCCAGTTGCAAACCGGCGGCTACGAGCGATCTGGCCGGTGAAGCGTTCGACGTGGTGATCAACGCCACCTCCACCGGCTTGTCGCAAGCCAGCCTGCCCTTGCCCGCCGGCGTGTTCGCGCCCGGCGCCCTGGCCTACGAAATGGTCTACGGCAAAGGTCTCACGCCCTTCCTGAAACAAGCGCAGGCCGCCGGCGTCGACACGGGTGGCCGACGGCGTGGGCATGCTGGTGGAGCAGGCGGCCGAGGCGTTCGCCTGGTGGCGCGGCGTTCGGCCCGACACCCAGCCGGTGATCCAGCGGCTCACCGTGCCGCTGCTCTGACTGCACACCCGAGCGAGACACCGCCATGTCCACTTGCACAGCCATCACCTTCCAAGGCGCCGACGCCATTCGGCTGCACAGCCCGCAGGCGGGCAGCGTCATCATCTTGCTGCATGGCGGGCAAGTGGTTTCCTGGATCGACCCCGCCGGGCAAGAGCGCCTGTACCTCAGCCCGCTTGTCGCCGTTGGACGGCGGGCAGGCGGTGCGCGGCGGCGTGCCCGTCGTGTTTCCGCAGTTTTCCGTGCGTGGCCCCTGGTGCGCCACGGCTTTGCCAGAACCCAGCCCTGGCGCTGGCTGCCCCAGTCCGGAAAGCGCAAGCGACACAGCCGACGGCCACGCTGGTGCTGACCGAATCCGAAGCCACCCTGGCCCTCTGGCCTTTTGCCTTTCGCTGCGAGCTCCAGGTCACGCTGACGCCCTGGCAACTCGAACTGCGGTTCACCGCCAGCAACACCGGCGACCGTGCCCTGGCACTTTCTGCGCCGCGCTGCACACCTACCTCGCCGCCGGGCCGCTGGGCACCGATGACGCTGCAGGGCCTGCAAGAACCTGACCTACGAAGATTCGCTGCTGGCTGGCGCGGTGAAGCAGGACGCCGGACGCCGCTTGGTCCAGCTCGAACGACGCCATCGATCGCATCTACTTCAACACGCAGACAGCCCTTGCGTCTCACCAGCCCGCATGGGCCAGCTGACCTTGGCGCACGGGGCTGGCCCGACACGGTGGTCTGGAACCCGGGCCCCGAGGGTGCCCGCGCCATCGTCTGACCTGCCCGATACCGACCACGACCGCTTTTTGTGCATCGAGGCCGCGCTGATTGGCGAGCCGCAGCGGTTGTTGCCCGGCGAGCAATGGTCGAGGCACGCAGATCTTGCGCGCCGAGCCCAGGGCTTGACTGCACAAAGCGCTTCGTATAAGCTTTGCAGCTCAAACCTCTCATCCGGACCCGCCATGAAAACCATCCTGCTGCTCAACGGCCCCAACCTCAACCTGCTCGGCACGCGAGAGCCCGGCGTCTACGGCGCCGACCACGCTGGCCGATGTCGAAACGCAGTTCACGGAGAGCGCCCAGGCACTGGGCTTCAAGGCCGAGTGTTTCCAGAGCAACCACGAGGGCGCCCTGATCGACCAGATCCACGCCGCAGGCCAGCGCTTCGCCGCGGGCGACCTGATCGGCGCGGTGTTCAACCCCGGCGCGTTCACCCACACCTCCGTGGCCCTGTTCGACGCGATCCAGGGCGTCAAGCCGCTGCCCGTGATCGAGGTGCACATCTCCAACGTGCACGCCCGCGAAGCCTTCCGCCACCACTCCTACATCTCGCCCGCCGCCGCCGGCATCATCGTGGGTTTCGGCACCGACGGCTACCGCATGGCGCTGGAGGCGCTGGTGCGCAAGGCCGCGGCCAAAGGCTGAGTCTTTCCTGCGACAACGGCGGCACTTGGCCGCCCCGCATCGGGCCCACAATCGCCGGGTGCAAACCCGCCATTTTTTCCAGCTGATCGGCCTCTCCGCCCTGTGGGGGGCCTCGTTCCTGTTCATCCGCATCTCCAGCCCCGTGTTTGGTCCGCTGGTGCTCGCAGGCTTGCGCGTTGGTCTGGCCACACTCACGCTGGTCTTCCTTATGAAGGGCCTCAAACAAGGCTGGCCTTGGGCCTACTGGCGTGAGCTGTTCCTGCTCGGCGCGCTGTCGGTGGCCGTGCCTTTTCTCTTCTATGCCTGGGCGGCGCTGCGTTTGCCGGCAGGCTACAGCGCCCTGCTCAACACCACCGCGGTGGTGTTCGGCACGCTGTCTTCTTCCTGGATGAAGGAAGACACACTCACCACGCAAAAACTGGTGGGCTGCTTGCTGGGCTTCGCCGGTGTGGCGCTGATCTTGCAGCTGGGTCCTGTGACGCTGAACAACGCCACCATCGCCGCTGCCCTGGCCTGCCTCACCGCCTCGGCCTGCTACGGCATTTCCACGCCGCTGATGAAGCGCGCCACCAAACGCATGCAGCCCCTGGCCATTGCCGCCGGCATCCACGCTGCCGCACTGCTGCTGATCCTGCCGGGCGCGGTATGGGCCTTGCCGCAAGCCCAGTTCACCTGGACGGCCATGGGCGCTGTGGCGGTCATGGGCGTGGTGACTTCCGGTCTTGCTTATTGGGCCCACCTGCGCATCATTCGCCATGTGTCGCCGGTCGCGGCCATGAGCCCGGTCTTTCTGGTACCGGTGTTCGGCGTCACCTGGGGCCACCTGCTCCTTGGCGAAGAGCTGTCTTCGGGCATCTTTCTGGGCGGCGCGCTCGTGCTCTTGGCCTGCGCGCTGGTCACAGGCTTCAACCCGTTTCGACAGCGCGGCCCTGCAAGTGCCTCAATCTGAGCGAGCAGGCCAGGGCCAAAGCGGCCACGGCCGATGACAACCAGAACACGCTGCCCAGTCCCATATCGGCGCTGAGCAGGCCACCGCCCAGCCCGCCGATCACCCCTGGCAGCCCATAGCCCACCACGGTGTACAGCGCCTGGCCCCGTCGTGCGCAGGCGTCCGGGAAAATGTTGCGACAGCATGGCAATGCAAACGGTGTGGTGGGCTGAGAAGGTAATGGCATGCATGGCCTGTGACAGCAACAACAATGGCCAGACCAGCGGCAGGCCCGCCGTGAGACCCATGCGCAACACCATCAGCGCCGAGGCGATCACCAGCCAGGCCGTGAGCGGCAGCTTGAAAATCCACCGTCCCTGGGTCAAGAAGCACCCGATTTCGATCACCACCGAAACCGCCCACAACAACCCGATTGTCGACTTCTCGTAGCCCAGCGAGTCAAGGTAAAGGGAGAAAAAGATGAACACGAACATGTGTGACAACACATGGAAAAACACCGCTGCAAAGAACCAGCGCACCACAGGTTCGCGCAACACAGGCCACATATCCGGCTGACGGGTCTCGCCGCGTCCTCGGGTTCCTGTGGTCTGGCAGCAGCCAGGCGCTGACCGCCACCGCCAACAAGGGTGGCGGCGACCCAAGCGGGGAAGTGCGCCATGCCAAAGTGCTGAAACCACCATCCTGCGGCCATCACTGCGGCCAGAAATCCCAGCGAGCCACAAAGCCTGACACGGCCATAGCGCCCCACATCAAAAGCGCCGCCCTGGCTGACCACGTTCGCAAGCGCCGTTTCAATCATGGGCATCATCGCGCTCGTGTGCGCAAACATCAGCAGCAACACAAGGAACATGCCAAGGCCATCCAGGGGCAACCACAAGCGCCAATGAAACCACCAAGGCAACGGTGGCACCAAGCCGCAAGAGCTTCACGCTCTCGCCCGTGCGATCGCTCAGGTGGCCCCAGGCGTAGGGCGCGAACAGGCGCGTGGCCGCCTGCACCGACGAGAGCAGACTGATGGCGATCAGACTGAACCCCAGCTCTTGCAGCCACAAGGGAAGGTAGGGGTTGAAGAAGCCGATATGGGCAAAGTAGCCTGCAGACAAGCCTGCGAACCGCAGCAGCTCCGCGCGGCTGGCCATCGGCTGCGCCTGCACCGGCGGGGCGTCGCGCTGCCGTGTGTCACCGAGCGAAGCACCCTGCCCCAGCATCGGCGAGACGACTTTTGCCTCACCCACTTCGGGTCTCCCGGTGCGGGGGCTCAGCCCAATCAGATGGGCTTCTTCGGATGGCTGATGACATGGCGCTCCCCTGCTGCAATCGATGGCCCCAGCGTATGGCGGGGAGGAGAAAGGCGCTGTGAGCCATGGCCCCGTTTGTTCGTGATGCATTCACCGTTGCCGTTGTGAAATCACATCAAAAACCACCCATTGAAGGGAATTGCTTCGACCTTTCGCGTCGGCCATCAAGGAGGGCAGCGCCTTCGCTACAAGCGGCCAATGCGCACACGCCACCCATGTTCCGACGCGAGCGCGCCCCAAATCGCCCCCTTGCCGCGTACATCTGGAAACGGCCAGGCGCACGTCGGGCCGGGCACAATACGTTCCGACTTTCCGTGGCCAATGTCTGATGCCGCGGCCTTTTTTCCTGACTTTCCGCCTGCGCCCGACATGTTTGCCCGCTTCGCCCGCCCCACCTCGCTCGCCCTTCTCCCGCTCCTGCTTGCCGCCTGCGCCAGCGCTCCAAGGCCTTCAGAAGACGGGGGCGACAACACCGCCCAGGCAGACAGCCAGCCGGCGCAGGCTCAGGTGGTCATCGACGGCACAGCCTGGCAGGCCAGCAACCACATCGGTGGCGCCGGTTCAGACGCGCAGTGGGAGCACCAGCTCTTCGTAAAACGGCGCCCGACACTGTACGAAGCGACCGAATTCGAAGGGCGCCCTGCGGTCAAAGCCCTGGCCAACGGCTCCAACAGCACCCTCAGTCTGGTCCTGAAGCCCCAACCCGGCGCACTGGCCAAGCGCTTCCGTTTTTCCTGGTATGTCCCTGAACTGCAACCCGGGTTTGACCTGAGCAAGAAAGGCGCTGACGACGCGGTGGCGCGCCTGGTCTTGAGCTTCTCGGGTGATCGCTACAACGGCAAGTGGGCCGCACGCGACCACATCGTCTCGGAGCTCTCCAGCCTGATCGCCGGCAAGCCACTGCCCTATGCCTCCATCATGTATGTGTGGGATAGCCGCTACCCGGCCGGCACCGTGATCTCGAACCCCTACACCGACCGCATCCGGCAGATCGTGGTGGAGTCCGGGCCGCAGCGCCTGAATCAGTGGGTGGATTTCGAGCGCGATGTCGATGCCGATTTCCGCATGGCCTTTGGTGAAGATGCAGGCGCCATGGTCGGCCTCAGCCTGATGACCGACTCCAACAATTCAGGCGTCTCGGTCTCGGCCTGGTACGGTCCCATCGACCTGACGCTGTCAAATCCACAGCAGTGATTCGGCGTGTCCGGCCGCAGCGAGCCGATTGATCCATACCGCTTGTCGAACCCCGGGCTCATCGCGCTTCAGTTCCGCCGAGCGCAGCCGATAACGTCGAAAGACGCCCATGGATTGATGGCCGTCATGACAACTTTCTGAGGCGATCACCATGTCCATTTCTTCCGTCGGCCTGAGCGGCATGCGCGCTGCACAAATGCAGCTGGACACCTCAGCCCACAATGTGGCCAACGCCCAGACACCGGGCTTCCAGCGCCAAGCAGTGGCCTTGACCGCGCAGGCTGGATCGGGCGGCGTGACTGCGCAAACCGTTCAGGAACCCTCGGCAAGCGCAGAGCGTGGCGCCGACTTCGGCCGCTTGGCCGAAGACGTGGTGACGCAGCGGATGAGCGTCTACAGCTTCGCCGCCAACTTGCGATCGGTGGAAACCGAAGACCGCATGCTCGGCGCGCTGCTCAATACCCGGGCCTGACCGCAAGCCTCAGTGGTCCCCCGCGCAAGCACGCGAGGGTCAGGGGTTGCCCTCAGGCCTTCTTGAGTTGCTCGACGTCAAACGGCAGACTGCGCAAACGCTTGCCTGTTGCAGCGAACAGGGCGTTTGCCACAGCCGGCGCAATCGGCGGTGTACCCGGTTCGCCGATACCACCCGGCTTTTCTGTGCTGGCGACGATGTGCACCTCCACCTTGGGCATCTCGTTGCTGCGCAGCACAGGGTAGTCGTGAAAATTGCTCTGTTCGACGCGACCATCTTTGAGCGTGATCTTGCCGTACAGCGCAGCCGAAAGGCCAAACACGATCGCCCCTTCAATCTGGCGCTCAATGATGGTGGGGTTCACGGTCATGCCGCAATCCACCGCTGCGACCACACGGTGAACGCGCGGCGCACCGTCTTGCCCAACCGAAACTTCCGCCACCTCGGCCACATAACTGCCAAAGCTCTGCGCCACGGCAATGCCACGGAACACCCCTGCAGGCAAAGGTGCGCCCCAACCCGCCTTTTGAGCCGCCAGCTCCAGTACCTGTTTGTAGCGCGGCTGCTTGTCGAGCATGGCGCGCCGGAACTCGTAAGGGTCTTTCCCTGCGGCGGCGGCCATCTCGTCGATGAAACTCTCCATGAAGAAGATGTTTTGCGAGTGGCCCACCGAGCGCCAGAACCACACGTTTGGCCCGGGCTCCTGGCGCCCGTAATCGATGCGCTGGTTGACCATGTCGTAGGGGTGGTCAGCGATGCCTTCCATGGCGAAACTGTCGACCCCGCTCTCGGGAATCTTCATAAAGCCTGAAGCCGCCATGATGGAAGGTGACCCCACCCCCACCTTGAGAAGCGTGGCCTTGCCATCGGCACTCAAACCACCGGTGAATTTCGCCACCGATGCCGGCCGGTAAAAACCCGCCGCCATGTCGTCTTCGCGGCTGTAAATCAGCTTCACCGGCGCACCGCTCATTTTGGAGAGCAAGGTCGCATCGATCACAAAATCGGGGGCGAACCGGCGGCCAAAACCGCCACCCAGCATCATGGTGTTGACCTTCACCTTGCCCGGATCCACCGAGGCCACCTGACTCAGAATCCCCTGCACCGGCCCTTGGCTTTGGGTACCGGCCCAGATCTCAACGCCGTCGGATTTGACCCAGGCGGTGCAGTTCATGGGCTCCATGCAGGCGTGGGCCAGATATGGCGCCTCGTAGGTGGCCTCCAGCATGCGATCGGCCTTGGCATCGGACGCGCCCTCCTGCTTGGCCACTGCGCCCGGCTTCGACGCACCTTCGGTCAGCATCGCACTGACTTTGGCAGAGGACAGTCCGGTTTTTTCACCCAGATCCCAGTCAACCTTCAGCGCATCGCGTCCCTTCTTGGCGGCCCAGTAACCTGACGCAAGCACCGCCACGCCACTGGGCAGCGTGATCACCTGTTTGACCCCCTTGACCGCCTTGGCACCAGTGTCGTCCACTTTGACCACCTTGGCGCCAGGCAAGGGCGCTCGCGCCATCACCGCCACCATCATGCCGGGCAGGTTCACATCGATACCGTATTGCGTCGTTCCATTGGTCTTGCCAACAGTGTCCAGGCGCTTTTTTCGCTGACCGATGATCTTGAACGCCTTCGGGTCTTTCAGCGCCACCTTCTCAGGCGGCTTCTGCCGGCTCGCCGCCTCGGCCAAGGCCCCGTAACTCAGCTTTTTGCCACTGCTGTGAATGACCTCACCCATTGCCGTGCGGCACTCGGCGACCGGCACCTTCCATTGCTCGGCAGCCGCCGCCACCAACATGGCGCGGGCCGTCGCGCCAGCGTTGCGTATCACATCCCAATGCCCGCGCACCGTGGTCGACCCTCCTGTGGCCTGCATGCCAAAGGCGGGATTGTTGAATGCGGTGCTGACCGGTGCCTGCTCCACAGAGACAGCGTTCCAGTCGGCATCAAGCTCCTCCGCCATCATTTGGGGAATTGCGGTCAGCACGCCCTGGCCCATTTCCGAAGAGCCGCAGATCACGGTGATGCGGTTGTCAGGGGTGATGCGCAGCCAGGCATTGGGCGTGAACGACGATTCGGTGGCGGCCAGCGCACGACCGCTGAGCGGCAGCGTGAAGCCCACCACCAGGGCCGCACCTGTGCCGGCCAGAAAGCCGCGCCGGGTGGAACCCGCTGGCGTGTCCGCCTGGAGTGTTTGAAGGTCGCTCATGATCAAGCCCTCGCCTTCAAGGCCACGGCAGCGTCTTTGATCGCCGCCTTGATCTGGTTGTAAGTGCCGCAGCGGCAGATGTTGCCGCTCATGGCGCTGTCAATATCGGTATCGCTGGGCTGGGCATTGCTGGACAGCAGCGCCGTGGCACTCATGATCTGCCCGGACTGGCAATAGCCGCATTGCGGCACATCGTGCTTCACCCAGGCCGCCTGAACCGCCTTGCCTGCGGGGGTGTTGCCCATGAATTCGATCGTGGTCACCTGCTTGCCCGCTGCAGCGGACATCGGTGTGGTGCAGGAGCGAACGGCCTTGCCGTCGATGTGCACCGTGCAGGCGCCACACAGAGCCATACCGCATCCAAACTTGGTGCCGGTGAGTTGCAGGTCTTCTCGAATGGCCCAGAGCAAGGGCATGTCCGGTTCGGCGTCGACTGACGCAGAACGACCGTTAACGGTCAAGTTCAGCATGGGATGTCTCCTGTGGATTTTTACGGACATCGACGGCATGCCAATGGCCTCGAGAAAAGACTAACGCCCTCGCTCGGCGATCAGCAAAGGGCTAACCCTTAACCTTGGTCACGGTGGGGACATGCCGATGCCTTCGCCACTCTGGATCGATCGAGGCTTGTTCGCAATTGACCGATCGAGGTAAGCCAGAAAGCCCCCTTCTGCCTCGCCACGGCCCATGTCACGCATGTGGCGCTGAATGGGCCCGTTCGCGCAAACGCCAGGCACAGCCCGTCGCCACAAGCGCGCAAACCGAAGACAGCCAAAACACACTGGCCAAACCCATTGTGGAGCTCAGAAGCCCTCCGCCAAGGCCGCCCATGACGCCGGGCAATCCGTAACCGACCACGGTGTAAAGCGCCTGTCCTCTGGCACGCAAACGCCCGGGGAAATGGTGCGACAACAAAGCAATGCACACCGTGTGGTGAGCCGCAAATGTGATCGCGTGCAAAGCCTGCGCAACCAGTAGCAATGGCCACACCAGGGGCAAGCCGGCGGTGAGTCCCATGCGCAGCGCCATCAGCGCGGAAGCCAGCACCAGCCAGCCCGTGAGCGAGAACTTGGGCAGCCAGCGCCCCTGTGTGAAAAACCAGCCAATCTCGATCACCACCGAGACCGCCCACAACACCCCGATCACCGCCTTGCTGTAGCCCAGCGAGTCAAGGTAGAGCGAAAAGAACACGTAAATGAAGATGTGCGACAGCACATGAAAAAACACCGCTGCAAAGAACCAGCGCACCGCCGGCTGGCGCAAAACGGGGCGGATATCGGGGTGGTGTTCGGCATGGTGCGCAGGCTCTTTGGTATCGGGCAGCAGCCAGACGCTGGCCACCACAGCCGCCAGCGTGACCGCGGTCCAGGCAGGGAAATGGGCCATGCCAAATCGCTCAAACCACCAACCCGCGATCACCACCGTGACCAGGAAACCCAGCGAGCCCCATAGCCGCACACGGCCGTAGCGCTTGGCGTCAAATGCACCGCCTTGACTTACCAGATGCGCCAGCGCCGCTTCGCTCATGGGCATCATGGCGCTGGTGTGGGTGAACATCAGCAGCAAGACGGTGAACATGGCCACGCCGCCAAGCGGGAACCACAGGCCGATGGAAAACACCAGCGCTGCCGTGGCGCCGTAGCGCAGCAGCTTGACGCGCTCACCGGTGCGGTCGCTCAGCGTGCCCCAGGCGTAAGGCGCGAAAAGTCGGGTAGCCGATTGCACCGATGTGAGCAGGCTGATCGCGAGCAGTCCAAAGCCCAGCTCCTTGAGCCACAAAGGCAGATAAGGGTTGAAGAACCCGATGTGGGCGAAATAACTCGCTGACAGGCCCGCGAAGGGCAGCAATTGAGGGCGCGTGCTCACAGGCCTGCGTCCTCAACTCGGCTCAGTTCAGTTCTTCTTTGCGGATGCGCGTGATCGGCATCAGTACCGAAGGCAGGGCCTGCATTTGCGCGATCACATCGTTCATCGCGCCCTCGCGCACATCGTGCGTGAGGATGATCAGATCGGTAGAGGTGGCGCCTTCGCCACCCACCTGATCGGCTTCGCGTTGCAACACCGCATCGATGCTGATGCCGCCAGCGGCCAGCAGGCCCGTCACCTGGGTCAAAACGCCCGTTTGATCGGCCACGCGCAGGCGCAGGTAAAAACTGGTGACCACCTCGCTCATCGGCAACACAGGGAGGTCGCTCATGGCATCAGGCTGGAAGGCCAGATGGGGCACGCGATTCAACGGGTCAGCGGTGTGCAGGCGGGTGATGTCCACCAGGTCGGCGATCACGGCGCTCGCCGTGGGCTCGCTGCCGGCGCCCTTGCCGTAATACAAGGTGGCGCCCACGGCATCGGCCTGCACCAACACCGCGTTCATCGGGCCTTCCACATTGGCCACCAGGCGCTTGCTCGGTACCAGGCAAGGGTGAACGCGCAACTCGATGCCCGCGCTGGTGCGCTTGGTGATGCCGAGCAGCTTGATGCGGTAGCCCAGTTGCTCCGCGTACTTGATATCGACCGAGCTCAGCTGGGTGATGCCTTCGGTATAGGCCTTGTCGAACTGCACGGGAATGCCAAAGGCGATAGCGCTCATCAGCGTGAGTTTGTGGGCCGCATCCACGCCTTCGATGTCGAAGGTGGGGTCGGCTTCGGCGTAGCCCAGGCGTTGGGCTTCTTTCAGCACCACATCGAAATCCAGCCCCTTGTCGCGCATTTCAGAGAGGATGAAGTTGGTGGTGCCGTTGATGATGCCGGCGATCCAGTCGATGCGGTTGGCGGTGAGGCCTTCGCGCAGCGCCTTGATGATGGGAATGCCACCAGCCACCGCTGCTTCAAACGCCACCATCACGCCCTTGGCATGGGCTGCAGCAAAGATCTCGGTACCATGCACAGCCAGCAATGCCTTGTTTGCCGTGACCACATGCTTGCCCGCCGCAATGGCCTCGAGCACCAACTCACGCGACAGCTCATAGCCGCCAATGAGTTCAACAACGATATCGATTTCAGGGTTGGCGATCACTGCGCGAGGATCGGCCACCACCTGCGCGGCGTCGCCCACCATGGCTTTGGCCTTGGCCACATCACGGCGCGACACCATGGTCACTTCGATGCCGCGTCCGGCGCGGCGTTTGATCTCTTCCTGGTTGCGGCGCAGCACTTCAAAAACGCCACCACCCACATTGCCCAAGCCCAACAGGCCAACCTGGATCGGTTTCATAAATCGGTCACTCTCTGATTGAATCAACAACGGCGCCCAACGGCGCCTGGAAATTTCGGAATGCGCAGACCTCGGAGCCGGTCAAGTCGCGTGGCGCTTGCGCCAACCTTCCAGGAACTTGGCCACGCGGCCAATCGCCTCGCGCAGGTCGTCTTCGTGTGGCAGAAACACGATGCGGAAATGCTGGTTGTCGGGGTAGTTGAATCCCGAACCCTGCACCAGCATCACGCGGGTTTCCTTCAGCAGTTCCATGAAAAACTGGCGGTCGTCTGCAATCGGGTACATGACCGGATCAAGTTTGGGGAACATGTAGAGAGCCGCATCGGGCTTGACACAGCTCACGCCGGGAATCGCAGTGATCAACTGGTATGCCAGGTCGCGCTGGCGGCGCAGGCGCCCGCCTTCACAGATCAAATCATTGATGCTCTGGTAGCCGCCCAGGGCGGTCTGAATCGCCCATTGGCCCGGCACGTTTGAGCCCAGCTTGATATTGGCCAGCATGTTCAGGCCTTCAATGTAGTCCTTGGCCGACTCCTTGTCGCCCGACACCACCATCCAGCCGGCGCGGTAGCCGCAGGATCGGTAGGCCTTGCTCAATGAGTTGAAGGTCAAGATCAACAAATCGGTGCTGAGACTGGCGATGGGCGTGTGCTTCACGCCTTCGTACAAGACCTTGTCGTACACCTCGTCCGCAAAAATCACCAAGCCGTGCTCGCGCGCTATGTCCAATATGCCCAACAAGATCGCGTCGGGATACATCGCACCTGTAGGGTTGTTCGGGTTGATCACCACAATGCCCTTGGTGCGGGCAGTGATCTTGCTGCGCATGTCGTCCAGGTTCGGGGTCCAGCCTTTGGATTCGTCGCACTGGTAGTGAACCGGCTGACCACCCGACAGACTGGCCGCTGCCGTCCACAGCGGGTAGTCGGGCGCTGGAACCAGCAGTTCATCGCCTTCATCGAGGAGCGCGTTGGTGGCGGTCACGATCAGATCGCTCGCGCCATTGCCCAGGTAAATATCGTCCAGCGTCACCCCTGCAATGCCTTGCCGCTGCGTTTCATGCATCACCGCCTTGCGTGCCGCGAAAATGCCCTTGCTGTCCGAGTAACCAGCCGAGTCGGGCAGGTTGCGGATCATGTCTTGCTGGATTTCCTCGGGCGCGTCGAAGCCGAACACCGCCAGGTTGCCGATGTTGAGCTTGATGATCTTCTGGCCTTCGTCTTCCATCTTCTTCGCAGCGTCCACAATGGGACCGCGAACGTCATAGAGCACATTGGCCAGCTTGGCGGATTTGAGAATGGGTTTCAAATGCCCTCCGAGGGAGCGGTGAAAAATAACAAAGGCGATGCTCGGGGCACAGGAACGCTATATTCAGAGGCCCGCGCGCGCAGAACAGCCTTCAATTTGACCACAGTTCAATTCGCGCACCGTCGAGCCAGCATCTCTCTATCTCCATGAAATTCCACGCCGACAAGCCCGACACCCTCAGCATTTCCGCCATCGGTGACGGTTGGGTGGCGATCAATGGCGAACGCCACGAGAACAGCTTGGTGGTGACATCGGCGGGCCATGTGCTGCCCTGGGCTTGCGCGCGCTTTGAAGACCTTGCAGCGCCTCACTTCGAAAGCCTGACCGGACTCATGCCTGAGCCGCCGGAACTGGTGCTGTTCGGCAGCGGCGAGCGCCTGCGATTTGCTCGGCCGGCCTTGATGCGCGGACTCATTGAGCAGCGCATAGGGGTGGAGACCATGGACACCGCCGCAGCTTGCAGAACGTTCAATATCTTGGCTGCCGAGGGGCGGCGCGTGGTCGCTGTGTTGATCGTCGGAGGCTGAGGTCCATCCCCAAACAGGGTGAAATGCGTCGAAAGACTGGCTAGAAGGGTCGCTTGAGGTTAAAATAGCAGATTGCCTCTGCCTCAGGCCATTGACCGACACTGTTAGTCAAAGGCATTCATTTGATCCCATCTGAATCCATTCCGCTGGAGCGCGAGGCCAACGCATTTTCACCAACTTACGTCAGGGGTCCACGCAGTATGGCAGTCGTTGTCAATAAACCCATCCCGGAATTCGAGTCCATGGCCACTGGTGACATCAAAGTCAGCAACCAGACTCACTTGGGACAGACCATCGTCTTGTATTTTTACCCGAAAGACAACACGCCCGGATGCACCACGGAAGCCATGCAGTTCCGCGACAAATACAAGGATTTTGTCAAAGCAGGTGCAGAAGTGTTTGGTGTTTCGCGTGACAACATGACCTCACACGACAGCTTCAAGGCCAAACTCGAGCTCCCGTTTGAACTGATTGCCGACACCGAAGAGAAGATGTGCCACATGTTTGGTGTTGTCAAAAACAAGATCATGTACGGCAAGAAGGTCAAAGGCATCGAACGCAGCACCTTCCTGATCGGTCCTGATGGTGTTCTGGCCGCCGAGTGGCGTGGCCTGAAGGTCCCCGGACACGTGGAAGCGGTGCTGAAAGCCGTCAAGGCGCTGAACAAAAAGGCTTGAATCTGCCTTGGTTGTGTGAAGTCACACGGCCTTGGCGCGAACCGGGACTCGCTGTCACATGACTCATGCATAATGATTTCATGACACAAGGCAGCTGCCCAGCGCCCTCTTTTTCTACCGCCCTCCAGAGCCGCATTCATTGCTGCCTGTCAAGCCGCCCGGTTTCCCCGGCGGCTTTTTCTTTTTCAGCGTCTTGCTGATTCACCAGAGCCCACATGCCACTGCCTCCCGCCCCCTCCAAACGCGCCGCACTCCTGTCAACTGAAGCCTTCAAGCTCAAAGCCTCCAGCGAATTTCTCAAAAGCGACGAGACAGCGGTAGCGCAACCAGCGCCGACACAGCGCAGCGCCCAACCCGTCGAAACAGCCCCCAACCAGCAAGTTGGCAACAACAAGTCCAGATCAAGAAAGAGCGCCCGCACTCCAGCGGTTGCACCGGCACCCCAATCGCGCACCCGCAGCGAACAGGAATCCGCCAGACAGGCGGGTCCTGCGCCTTTGGCTATGCCGGCAACACAAGCCAAAGCGGCCTCAACGCAGACGCCGGCACGGCCCTTGAAGAGCGCCAGCCGAACCAGCCGCAAAACCGCCGCCAACAGCGGTTCGGCCCGCCTGTTTGTGCTCGACACCAATGTGCTGTTGCACGACCCGACCAGCCTGTTCCGCTTCGAAGAACACGACATCTTCCTGCCCATGATCGTGCTCGAAGAGCTCGATGGCCACAAAAAGGGGATGACCGAAGTGGCGCGCAATGGCCGCCAGACCAGCCGCACGCTGGACGCACTCGTGGCCCAGCAGGGCGGCGACATGGCCAAGGGCCTGAAGCTTGCGGCGACGGGCCACCAGGCCGCGCGCGGCATGCTGTATTTCCAGACCGAGCCGCTCGACAGCCAATTGCCGTCCAGCCTGCCGCAAGGCAAGGCCGATAACCAGATCCTGGGCGTGGTTCAGGCGCTGTCCGACAAATTCCCACAGCGCGAAGTGATTCTGGTGTCGAAAGACATCAACATGCGCGTCAAGGCCCGCGCCCTGGGCTTGGCCGCCGAAGACTACGAAAACGACAAAACGCTGGAAGATGGCGAGTTGCTGTACGCCGGTGCCTTGGCCCTGCCACAGGACTTCTGGACCCGCCAGAGCAAGACCATCGAAAGCTGGCAGAGCGGCAGCCACAATTTTTACCGCGTCAGCGGCCCGGTGGTGAACCAGTTCTACATCAACCAGTTCGTCTATTTCGAGGCGCCCGGCGAGCCTTCACTGTATGCGCGCGTGACCGAAATCCGTGACAAAACCGCGGTGCTCAAGACGCTGAAGGACTACACCCACCTGAAAAACGCCGTGTGGGGCGTGACCAGCCGCAACCGCGAGCAAAACTTCGCGCTCAACCTGTTGCTCGACCCGGAAGTGGACTTTGTCACCTTGACCGGCACGGCCGGCACCGGCAAGACGCTCATGGCTTTGGCCAGCGGCCTGACGCAGGTGCTCGACGAGCGCCGTTATACCGAAATCATCATGACCCGCGCCACCGTCAGCGTGGGCGAAGACATCGGTTTTCTGCCGGGCACCGAAGAGGAAAAAATGGGCCCCTGGATGGGCGCGCTGGACGACAACCTCGAATTCCTGGCCAAGGGCGACGGTGGCAACGCCGGCGAATGGGGGCGCGCCGCGACCAACGAATTGATCCGCAGCCGCATCAAGGTCAAGAGCATGAACTTCATGCGCGGGCGCACCTTCATGAACAAGTACGTGATCATCGACGAGGCGCAGAACCTGACGCCCAAACAGATGAAAACCCTGATCACCCGCGCAGGCCCGGGCACCAAGATCATCTGCATGGGCAATCTGGCCCAAATTGACACGCCCTATCTGACCGAGGGGTCATCCGGTTTGACGTACGCGGTGGATCGCTTCAAAGGCTGGCCACATGGCGGCCACATCACACTGGCCCGAGGTGAGCGCTCTCGCCTGGCAGATTTCGCCAGCGAAGTGCTGTAAAGCGCGACGATTGCGCTGATGCAAAGCGGCGTCGGTGCTTTGCTGCAGGTGTGGCGCCACACCTGCCGTGACGTGGGTAGCTCCCTCGTGGTGCCTGACGGCTGCCTCGATTTGATCGGTCTGCAACGGCCTGGCCATGCGCCAAACTGGAAAGTATCGACCCTGATGGACCGTGCCGAGCGCGTGCATGCCTCGGCAGGAACACGCTATGTGGGCTACCGGCTCAAAGCGGGAAGCCACATCAACGTCGGCTCCCTGCTCGCGGCTACCCGAGGCCTGTGCCTGGACGAGGAGCCCCGCGTCATGGAGCGGCTGGAGGCGATGGTTCGACGGGACCCGCGCGTCGCTGAAGCGTTGCAAACCTTGAGCGAGGAGCGCAGCCTGCGGGCGGCTCTTGGTCAGCTCGGGGTGAGCGAGCGAAGCCTTCAGCGGTTGCTGCAATCGGAGACTGGCCGACCACCTGTCTATTGGAAACGCCTGGCCCGGCTGCGCCAAACCGCATGCGCGCTCGACGGCAGCGTCCCGCTGGCACATCTCGCCCACCATCATGGCTTCGCCGATCAGGCCCATATGAACCTGGAGTTTCGCCACTGGCTGGGACTGACGCCCACATCAGGTGCAAAAGCAACACGATCTGCGCAACCAGCTGGCAGAGCCAGGTCATGGCACACCGCAAGGAGCCTTCTGACATCCAGCGCTTGCCACTGATCGCTGACCACCCGAAAGGCATGCGACCAGGCGCCTACCTGCTCGGATGCTGCAGTGTGTTGATAGAAGGTTCTTCGACCGGCCCGCTCAAGCAACAGGCGTGCAGAGCTCGACCACAAAACCGTTGAGGTCGGTCACATAGGCCACCGTCTGCCCCCAGCTCATGGTCTCAGGCGCCTGCAACTGGCGGCAACCAGCGCCCAGAGCGCGTTGCATCGCTGCGGGCACATCGGGTGTGACCAATGCAATCTCGAAACACGGTGCCTCAGCGCTGGGGCGTCCTGGTGTCTTGCCCATCTGGCGCAGCAACGCGTTGGCACAAAACGCCAGGGAGGTGGTGCCCGTGTCCATCTCGCCAAAGTCGCCAGCTTCGTGAACAAACTTTGGGGTCAGTCCAAACGCCTTTGAGTAGAAGTCCACCGTCTGGCGAACATCGTCCACATACAGAATCGCATAGCCCAGCTTCATCGTTGCTCCCTGCTGAAAGCCCTCACTCTAGCTGCGCGAGTGAAGCACGTCTTGGAAAAACCCGACAAACCCCAAACGGGCAGAACGCTATCGCACTTGCCGCTATGGCACTTGCGGCATGATGCGCTGATGCCAGCTCCATCGCTCTCCGACCTCCGGCGCTACGCCGTTGCGCGCAGCCTTACCGCACCCACCACCCTGCCCCGCGCCCTGCAACGATTGGTCTTTGTGCAGGCCGATCCCATCCGCTCGCCAGCGCGCGCGCAAGATCTGACGCTGCGACACCGGGTCAAGGACTACCGTGCGGGCGACCTGGAAAGCCTGTATCCCGAGCTGGACATTGAAGAGGACTTCTTCGTCAATTACGGCTTTGTCACCCCCGCGCTGCAAGCCCTTCTGCACCCACGCACTTCGCGCCACCAATGGTCGCAGGAACGCTGGCAGCAGGCCGGTGAGGTGTGGCATTTTCTGCAGCAGAACGGCGCCGTGCACCCCAAGGCCGTGGACGCCCACTTCGCCCACGGCCACACCACCAATGGTTTCGGTGGCCGCTCCAAAGCCAGCACCCACCTGCTCGACGACATGCACTACCGCGGCCTGCTGCGCGTGGCCTCACGCAACAACGGCACGCGCCTTTACGCGATTCGGCATCCCGAGCCACCTCATGCCAATCCTCAAACCACACTGGACGCCATGGTCGACGTGTTGGTGGCGCTGTACGCGCCGCTGCCCACGCCAGGCCTGCGCCAACTCGTTGGCTTTTTAAAGCATGCCGCCCCACAATTCCAACCCCAACTGCGCGCGGCGTTTCAACGGGCGCGGACGCGGCTGCCCCAGGTCGCCATCGATGGTGTGGCTTGGCACTGGCCTCAGGGCGAAAACCCCCTCTCCAGCCGTTGGCAAACAACAGATCAGGTTCGATTGTTGGCGCCCTTCGACCCTGTGGTCTGGGACCGCGACCGCTTTGAGCGCTTATGGGGCTGGGCCTACCGTTTCGAGGCCTACACGCCCGCTGCCAAGCGCGTGCGTGGTTACTACGCCATGCCGCTGCTGTGGCGCGACCAGGTGATCGGCTGGGGCAATGTTTCGGTGGCCAATGGCCAGATGAACGCTGAACTGGGGTACGTCAATGACCAGGCGCCTGACGATGGCGGTTTTTCAAAGGCACTGTACTGCGAACTGGAAGCCATGGCCCGCTTTCTCGGTGCGCCGCTTGGTGAGGTCAGTGAGCAGCGAACCCAGCGCCGGTGACACAGCGCCAGACGACCCGCCCGGCACCTTGTCCTTGGAAACTCACTTTTTCGCAGCGCCCGTGCGCTCGATCACCTTCGTCATGGTGGCCGTGTCTTTCTGAATGCGGTTGGCCAGCCCTTCGGGCGAGGTACCCGCCACCTGCCAGCCCTGCGACACAATGCGCTCGCGCACCGCAGGTCGGCGAACAATCTCGGTCAGCAACGCCGACAACTTGGCCACATGCGCTTTGGGCAGGCTGTTGGGCGCGGCCACCGCGTTCCAGATCTCCAGCTCCAGCCCATTGACACCCGCCTCGCTCAGCGAGGGCACCTCAGGCACCACGCTGCTGCGGCCTGCCGACGTCACGCCCACCGCTCGCAATTTGCCTGCTTTCACCTGCGCCATCGCCAGGCCAGGTGGCAACAAGGCCATTTGAATCTGGCCTCCCAACATACCGGCGATCACATCGGGGTTGCCTTTGTAAGGCACATGCACGGGCGACAGACCCGCCAGCGACTTGATCAGCTCCATGCCCAAATGGGCCACGGTGCCCACGCCCGGCGAGCCGTAGTTCCATTTGTCGCCCGAGGCCTTGGCCGCCGCAAGGAAAGCCGCGCCACCTTCTGGCGCGTTGGCGGGCGCCGTCAACACCAGAGGCGCCACCGCAATCAATGAGACGGGCGACAGGTCTTTCAGAGGGTCGTAAGGCGTGGCGGGATTCAGGATCTTGGCAATTGTCATGTTGCCGTTGATCATCAGGCCCAGCGTGTGGTCGTCGTTGGCCCGCGCCACCTGGGCGGCCGCGATGTTGCCACCTGCGCCCGGGCGGTTGTCCACGACCACCGGCTGCCCCAAGGCCGCTGCCAGTGGTTCGGCCAGGGTGCGCGCCATCAGATCGGGCGAAGAGCCGGCCGGGAATCCCACCACCAGTTTCACTGGCTGACTCGGCCAAGCAGCCGACTGCGCCACCGCGAACGGCGCGGCCAAACCCAAGGCACCTGCTGCGGCAACAGCCAGCCATTGGCGGCGCGCAGGCACCCAAGAAATCACTGTGCTTTTCTTTGACAACATGGAAGTCCTTCTAAAAACACGGATTCAGCAAACCCCAATGGTCGCAGATTACCAGCCCCAGACCCACGCCATGTCTCAACCGCGCCAGGTTCCTGGCGCCAGCCCTTCGATGCCATACGGGCCGATCGCTGCGCGGATCAGGCGCAGCGTAGGGAATCCCACGGCCGCCGTCATGCGGCGCACCTGTCGGTTGCGCCCCTCGGCGATCACCAGTTCGATCCAGCTGGTGGGAATCGACTGGCGAAAGCGCACGGGCGGATCGCGCGCCCAAAGCCCTTCAGGCTCGGGGATGGCACGGGCTTTGGCCGGTCGTGTCAGCCCATCGTTGAGCGCCACCCCCCGTCGCAGCGCCGCCAGTGCCACTTCATCAGGCAGGCCCTCGACCTGCACCCAGTAGGTCTTCTCCATCTTGAAGCGTGGGTCGCTGATGCGCGCCTGCTCTTTGCCGTCGTTGGTGAGCAGCAGCAGACCCTCACTGTCCGCATCCAGCCGCCCGGCCACGTAAACCCCCGGAACATCGATGAAATCCTTCAACCCACGCCAACGCCCTTCAGGCGTGAACTGGCTCAACACGCCGAAAGGCTTGTTGAAACAGATCAGTCGGGAAACGCTGGGAGCCGCAGGCATGGCAGGCAGCTTAGCAGTTACCCATGGCGCCCCACAGCCGAACCGGCCATGGGATGCCCACCTGTCTCATTGGGTCGCGGCTTGGGCCGACGAACAAGCTGCTCCAATGGCCTGACACTTGCTGAGAACTCATCGAATCGGCTGATTTGAGCGTATTCTGGGGCTCATAAGCAGCACTTACGGATGGCCCGCTCTGATAAATTCTTCATATGAATCAAATATCTGCACGAAGATGATGGCCAAGGAGGCGCTGAAGGTCCCTGTTTCGCGGCAAACAGGCAGGTGCACCTGCACAATGCTGGCAAAACATGCCCCAACAAACCCGCAGGGGTATGGAACCTTCTCATTAGCACTCGATCACATAGAGTGCTAACATAAATGCATACCTGACCTGAGGAGGGTTTTCCACATGTCTGCTGCACTTGCCTCCACCGCGTTGCCCACCGCCACTTTGGCCGTGGCCAGCCCATGGGCGAGCCGCTCGCTCACCCTGCCGTCGCTGGGCAACCTCGACGCCTATATTTCTGCGGTCAACCGCATGCCCATGCTCACGCTCGAAGAAGAGCAGAGCGCCGCACGCCGCCTGCGCGATGACAACGATATCGACGCCGCTGGTCAGCTGGTGATGTCTCACCTGCGCCTGGTGGTGTCCATCGCCCGCCAGTACCTGGGCTACGGTCTGCCCCACGGCGACCTGATCCAGGAAGGCAATGTGGGCCTGATGAAGGCGGTCAAGCGCTTCGACCCGGATCAGGGCGTGCGCCTGGTGAGTTACGCCATGCACTGGATCAAGGCCGAGATTCACGAGTACGTGCTGAAGAACTGGCGCATGGTGAAGATGGCCACCACCAAGGCTCAGCGCAAGCTGTTCTTCAACCTGCGCTCCAAGAAGCAGGGTTTTCGCTCGGAGGCGCTGGACGGCGACACCCACCGCGAAGCGTTTTCTGATGACGAAATCGACATCGTGGCGCGAGACCTGAACGTGAAGCCTGAAGAAGTGCGCGAGATGGAAACGCGCATGTCGGGTGGCGATGTGGTGCTCGATCCCGAGTCCCAGCGACGATGGCGAAGACCGCTTCGGCCCTATCGCCTTCCTGGCCGATGCGTGCCCACGAACCCACGGCCATGATCGAATCGGCCCAACGCGATGTGCTGGCCACCGAAGGCATCGCCAACGCCATGGGCGAGCTCGATGACCGTTCGCGCCGCATCGTGACCGAGCGCTGGCTCAAGGTCAACGACGACGGTTCGGGCGGCATGACGCTGCACGAACTGGCCGCAGAATACGGCGTGAGCGCCGAGCGCGTGCGCCAGATCGAAGTGGCGGCGATGAAAAAGATGCGCAAGGCGCTGGCCGAATTCGCCTGACCCGCTTCATCTCCCCATCAAAAAAGCCTGCGAGATGCAGGCTTTTTTGTGTGCGCTTCTCAGACCTGCCAACGCGCCAGTGTCAGCAAGACCAGCAGCAGCATCCACAACACCACGCTGCGCCACACCAGCCCCACCGCACTCGCCAAGTGCGAGATCTGCGGCTCGGTGCGCGCCGCTCCATCAAACACGCCGCCCAGATCATTGGCCTCAGGCCCATCGGCGTCCACCGTCTGGCTCAAGCGCACACCCAACGCGCCCGATGTTGCCGCGAGCAACACCCCGTCGTTGCCCGGCGCAAACCGCGCAGCCTCACCGCGCCAGGTGGCCACCGACTCTTCGAAATTGCCCACGATCGCAAAGCCCAACGCAGTCACCCGCGCTGGGATGAAATCCACCACCTGCCAGCCTTTTTGGGCCGCAGAGCGCATGGCCTCGCTGGGCGTGCCATCTGCGCGCTCGCGCCAGTTGCGCGCGAGATACTCCACCATTCGGTAAAACAACGCGCCAAATGGGCCCAACCCAAGCACCCAGAACACGCCGAAACAGGTCAACACACCAAACACATGGCGATGGGCCGCCAACACCGCCTGTTCGATGACCTGGCGCAGCAACTCGGTACGCGGCAGGCTCGCTGCCTCCACCCGCAACCACTTCGCCAGCTTCTCGCGGGCGCCTCGCTCGTCTCCAGTTTCCAGCGCCTGGCGAATGTCGGTGAAATGGTGACTGAACTGTCGAAACCCTACGGTCACGTACAACACGGCCACCAGCCAGACAAAGGCCAGCACGGTGCTGAAGCGCCACAGGCCCCAATACACCAGCGCAGACAGCAGCGCCGGTAAGCCCGCGGCCAGCGCCCAGGCCATCCAGCCTTGAACGGTCTCACCCGCATCCAGGTTGCGGCGAACGATGCGCGTCCACGCCCTCAAGGCGCTGTGCACTGCGTTGTCATGGGCCAGTGGGCGGGCTTGTTCCAGCAGCAGGGCAATCAAAATAGCGAAAAAACTCATGGGCCAATCATAGTGGGCGTTGGTGACGCTTGGTAATCAGCAAGAACGTTCAGGCTGTGAGGAAGCGGTAGAAGTTGCGCAACATGCCAGCCGTGGCCCCCCAAATGAAGCGCTCCTGCCCCGCTTCCTGGTAGGGCATGGAATACCACTCGCGTACCGTGCCCTCCCAGTCCCAGGCGTGGCGCCGATGGTTGACAGGGTCCATCAGGAAATCCAGTGGTACTTCAAACACCTCGTCCACCTCGCCCGGATTGGGTCGAAGTTTGAACCCTGGCACCACCAGACCGACCACAGGCGTGATCACAAAGGCTGTGCCGGTCGTGTAATCAGGCAGCGAGCCCAAGACCTCGATGCGCTCAGGTTCGATACCGATTTCTTCGTGGGTCTCACGCAAGGCGGCTGCCACGGCATTGGCATCGGTGGCATCGAGTTTGCCGCCTGGCAGGGCTATCTGGCCGGCGTGGGTGGCCAGATGCGCCGAGCGTTGCGTCAAAAGCAGTGTCAAGCGCTCCCGCATCACCACTGGCAGCAACACAGCGGCGCGCACCGGTTCGCGCTCGCCGTACCGCTTTTCTCGCAGCAGCTCCGGGGCCCAAGTGGGCGGGTCCGCAAACAGATGGCGCAAGCCGTTCGCCGTCAAGCGTTCCGGGTGCGCCGGCAACAGGCCTTCAGCAACCAGTTCGGGCAACGCCGGCACGGCTCGGGGGTCGAAAAGTGGCAAAGGTCTGGACATGGAATGAGCTTACGTGACATCGGCGGCTGGCGCAGCCGGATTCGCGACCCACCGCCGTTCCGTCAAGCAGCAGAAAGCAAAAAAGCCGCTCCAGTGAGCGGCTTTTTTTGAGAAGGCTGGAACCTCTGACAGAGGTCGTTCGCTTACGCGCCCAGCTTTTCCTTGATACGTGCCGACTTGCCGCTGCGCTCGCGCAGGTAGTACAGCTTGGCACGGCGCACCGCACCGCGGCGCTTCACCTCGATCTTGTCGATACGTGGGCTGTACAGAGGGAAGGTACGCTCGACGCCTTCGCCGTTCGAAATCTTGCGCACGATGAAGCTGGAATTCAGGCCACGGTTGCGACGGGCAATCACCACGCCTTCGTAAGCCTGGGTACGCTTGCGCGTGCCTTCAACCACGTTCACGCTCACGATGACGGTATCGCCAGGCGCAAACGCTGGAATGTCTTTGTTCAAACGAGCAATTTCTTCTTGCTCAAGGGTCTGGATCAGGTTCATGTTTTCACTCATCACGATCATGCCCGCGCTGCACTAAAGGCCACGAATCCGGCAAGGCCCCTGTCCTGCAACCGTTCCCAAAGGAACGTGTACAGCGGAGTGGCCCGGTCGCGGCGGCCGGTCAGAGGATCGAAAAGCCTTGCATTATAGCTTTTTTGGAGCCTTCAAGAAAGCTTCGTCAGCCTTGCTCAACTGCCCGGCTGCGCGAGCCATTTCCACGAGCTCAGGCCGCAGGGCTTGCGATAGTGCAAGGCTCTGTTCGCGGCGGTAGCGGGCGATGCGCTCATGGTGCCCACCCAGCAAGACCTCCGGCACGCCAACCGGACCATGTGGGCCCTCCCAGACTTCTGGGCGCGTGTGGTGCGGGCTGTCGAGCAGGCCGTTCAGCGCGGGGTTGAAACTGTCTTGCTGATGACTGCCTTCGTCGCTCAACACCCCGGGCATCAGACGGGCGACCGCATCGAGCAAGGCAATGGCGGCAATTTCACCGCCTGAGAGCACAAAGTCGCCCAGGCTGATCTGTCGATCGACACAAGCATCGATGAAACGCTGGTCAATGCCTTCGTAGCGGCCACACAGCAGCACGGCACCCGTGCTCTCCGACCAATCGGTGGCCATGGCGTGATCCAGCCTCTGCCCGATGGGCGAAAACAGCACCACGGGCGCGAGCGCGCCCTCCTCCTCCGACCGATCCGCTCGAATCGCCTGCAAACACTTCCACAATGGCTCGGCCATCATGACCATGCCGGGACCACCGCCAAACGGCCGGTCGTCCACCCGCTTGTAATTCCCGTCAGCGAAATCACGCGGGTTCCACAGGCGAACGTCGACCTGCCTGGACTCAAACGCCCGCCGCGTGATACCGCTCTTGAAGAACGGCTCGAAGAGCTCGGGGAAAAGGGTGATGACGTCAAAACGCATGACGTATTGTCACTCCCCCGCGCCGCGCCTGCGGCGCGTCACCTTCCTAAAGGGCGGCACTGTCGGCCGGGGGGAGCCCGTTCCGTGGTGCCCTGGGTTGGAGCTGCACCCTTGGTAAACGGTCAGTGTGTCTTTCGAGCCAATCACTGTGCACTGAATGCATCTTTGCAAGCGAACGCCGCGTCTGCGGCGCAGGGGGTCAGTAATCGGTTCCCCAATCGACCGTGATCAGCTTCGCCTGCTGGTCTACCTTGTCGACGTAAGCATCGACGAACGGGATCATGCGTTCGAGCGATTGTTCTTTGCCATCTGCGGTGGTTTCGGTGTACTCGAGCACGAGCACCGAGTTCGGGCCAGTGGGCATGAGGTCGCGCACGATGCCCATCTCCACGCCTTCGCGGTTGACCACGCGCAGGCCGATCAGATCAACCCAGTAGTACTCGCCTTCGGGCGTGGCCGGGAACGCGCTGCGCGGCACGCTGATGCGCACACCTTTGAGCGCTTCGGCGACATTGCGGTCGTCCAGCCCTTCGATGCGGGCCACGATGCCTTCGGCCTGGGCTTTGATCTCGCCCACCTTGACAGAAACCACGCCGCTGAAAGCAGAAAAACCACGCGCGAACTTGGGTTCGGGTGGTTGCAGGTGCCACTCTTTCGCGGCAAACAGCGCATCGGTATCGGCGCTGTGGGCATGGATGCGCACCCAGCCCTTGATGCCAAACGCCTCCTGAATTCGACCCAGTTCAATGGCATCGTCCGGCATGGACGACGCTTTGAAAGAGGCCAGAAGTCATGAGGCGTTCGAACGCTGAAGGCCGTCCCTTGCGGGGCCGAACTGCAGCAACTTCGTCAATTAAGCAGCTGGGGCAGCGGCTTTGGCGGCTTGCTTGACCAGGCGGGCCACGGTGTCCGATGGCTCAGCGCCAACGCCGGTCCAGTAGGTCAGGCGGTCGATGGCGATGCGCAGAGGCTCTTCAGCACCGCGCGCCATGGGGTTGTAAAAACCGATACGCTCGATGAAGCGGCCATCGCGACGGTTGCGCTTGTCGGCAACCACGATGTTGTAAAAAGGACGGGCTTTGGAGCCGCCGCGGGAGAGTCGAATGACGACCATGATTGTTCCTTCGGGTGGAGAGACAACACAATTGATGTCTCACCGGATGCCCGCACGCCTTTTCAGGCTCTGGCAAACATCCGTTTCATTGCAGCGCTTGAGACACACGACTGACCACCCGGCCAGCGAAACGCCACAAAACCCGCGATTATAGCCCTCGCGTCAACGCTTGTGAAATCAGATCAGCGAGAATCCAGCGCAAACCTCTCAAACTTCCACGCAGCCCTCACACTTTCATGCCGACCATCCGCCCCAGCCTTGACAGCGATCTGCCTGCCATCACCCGCATTTACAGCCACCACGTCTTGACCGGCACCGGCACCTTTGAAACCACCCCACCCTCAGAGGCCGACATGACCGCGCGCCGCGCCGATGTGCTCTCCAAGGGCCTTCCCTGGCTGGTGGTGGAAGAAGGCGAGCAGATTCTGGGATTTGCTTACGCCAACTGGTTCAAGCCTCGCCCGGCCTACCGTTTTTCATGCGAAGACTCGATCTACATGGCGCCCGAATCCGCCGGCAAAGGCCTGGGCCGCGCGCTGTTGGCCGAGTTGATGTCCTGCCTGGAGCAAGCTGGCGTGCGCAAAGTGATGGCCGTGATTGGCGACTCGGCGAATGTCGGCTCCATCGGCGTGCACAAGGCCCTGGGCTTCGAGCCCGCGGGTGTGATCAACGACTGCGGCTGGAAATTTGAGCGCTGGCTCGACATCGTGCTGATGCAAAAAACCTTGGGACTGGGCGCATCCACCCCGCCTGCTGACAACAACCAAGCTTCCACATGACCCAAGCGCCCATCAAAAACAAAACCCTCGCCACCTGGCTGGCCGTCTTGCTCGGCAGCATGGGGGTGCACCGTTTCTACCTGCGCGGCCTGGGCGACTGGATCGGTTGGATGCACCCCATTGCCTCAGCACTGGGCTGGTGGGGTGTGGAACGCGTGCAACTCTACGGGCAAGACGATCAACTGTCATGGATCCTGATTCCGTTTCTCGGCGTCAGCATTGCCGCAGCCTGTCTGGCCGCCATCGTCTACGCCCTGAGCGACCGGACGAAGTGGAACCGCTGGTTCAACCCTGGCTACCGAAGACGAAGCCGCATCAGGCGCGACCAACTGGCTCACCATCGGCGCCCTCGTGCTGGCCCTGCTCATGGGCACCATCGCCTTCATGGGCAGCCTGGCGTTTGGCGTTCAGCGCTACTTCGAATACCAGGTCGAAGAGGCGCGCAAGATCAGTCAGTAGCGTCTTGGCCCACCCCCGCGCCGCCGCGGCGCCGGAGTGGGCTAATTCACCCAGGACATCACCAGCATCACCAGCGAGAGTGTGAACAGCGCCAACCCGGTCGAGAGCACCATGCTGGCCGTGGTGAGTTCCTGGGCCACTTCGTAGCGCTGCGCGAACATGAACACATTCGCGCCCATGGGCATGGCGGCGGCAACCACCATCACGGTCAGGGGCAAGCCGGTGAGGCCAAAAGTCCAGGCACTGATGCCCACCATCAATGGCAACAACAGGTTCTTCGAGGCAACGATCCACAGCGCGTCTTTGCAGATGTCCCCGCATCTGCGTGGTCGCCATGGTCACACCCACGAGCACCAGCGCGATCGGGCCAAAGGCACTGCCCAGCAGGGCGAGCGGTTTGTCGACCACCACGGGCAAAGTCCAGCCGGTCTGCGCAAACAACAGGCCGCAAATGATGGGCAGCGGAATCGGGTGGATCAGCGCGTTTTTGAACGCCGACCAGGTCGTCGTCAACAGGTGGGGGGCTTCCATGCCCTGTGTCCGGTTTTCAGCGGCCACAGCGAGCTCCAGCAACGATCGTGGTGACGGTCAACAAAATAATGGCGTGCACCGAAACGATGGTCAGCAGGGTCACCAAGGCCGGCTTTGCCGTAGGCCAGTTGCACGACCGTGATGCCGATCATGACCAGGTTGGAAAACACCCCCCCCAGCGCCATGACGACGCTCTTGCGGTCAAATCCACGCCAGAACAATCGAGCCGCCCAGCAACAACAGCGCCGCCAGAAAATAGGCGACCAGCGGGCCGCAAATCGAGCGTCTCGACATGCACCGTGCTCATGGTGCGAAACAGCAGCGCCGGGATCAGCAACAGAAACACCAGGTTGGAGAGGTCCTTGACCGCAGACTCGCGAATCCATTGCCGCTTGCCCGCCAAAAAGCCCAGGCCGATGAGGATGAAGACTGGCGTCAGTGACGCGACAACGGGATGGTCAGTGATATTCACCGGACGATGGTAGCGCTTCAGCCATGCCCGAGGGTCTGTGGGCCCTAAGTGCGACCTTGGGGCCACAGGAGGCGCCCTACCTCACCACCTTCGCCTTGCCCATTCGGTAGTACAGGCCCTGGGGATCCTTCTCCAGCACCTCGAACTTGCCCTGCAAAACGATGGCGTTCTGGGTGTATTTCACGGGCTTGAGCGTTCGCACCTCCACCATGCTTTCTGCGCCGCCCGGCACGCAGAACGGGCAGGTAGGCGGTACCGAGAGCAGCAGAAAATGGCGGTGCTCGGTGCCCGCCTCCAGCGGCGTCATGTAGCCCTCCACCTTGACCTGGGTGCCATTGAGCCTCTGCACCTCTGGCGAATAGGTGGTAATGACTCTGGGTTTCTGAAACTTCACCGACACCTTGGCCAGCAGTGCCCAAGGCACCACATCGGCCCGGGGCACCAGCGGCGGAAACGCACTCTGAGGGCTGTGGTAACCCGGCCCCTGTCCGGCGGCCGCTGGCGCCGACCCCATCGGCGAGCTCAACACCTGCGTGAATGCCGTGGGTGCGACACACAGGCATGCAGCGATCAGCGAAAGCTTCTTCAACACCTTCAGTTCCGTCATGGCCTGCAACCTGCCTTTCATCGGGCGCTCAGTGCGCATGCCTCATCCCGCAATACTTGCCGATGGCCAAGCCTTTGCAAGCCTTGGTCAACTCGGCGGCACACACCTTTTCCGGCTGACCGGATTCCAGGCACTTGGCGGCCGCTTCGTGGGCCTGGGCCATCGCGCGATGGCGCGCCGCATCTTCTTTGCGCTCGGCGTCGCTGTGCTGGGCCATCGCAACCCCGCTGGCCATACACAGGGCCCAAGCCAGCGCCCCCATTTTCTTGCTCATTCGATTCACCTTGAAGTCAACAATTCGGCCACATCGGCCCGGTAAGCGCTGATCACAGGCACCGCGGCCGCGGTCAACGCAACGATCAAGGCAGCCCCGGGGACCGCCCACAAAACAGCTGGCCAAACAGCGCCGGTCAGTGCCCAGCCCGTGTCAACCAGCCACCAGTTGGACATGAGGGCCGTCAGCCCTTGCGCCAAAATGAGACCCAGCAATGCCGCCAGCATGGCCAGCCACAGGGCCTCCAGCAACACCACCCAACCCACCCGGCCCGGCGGCGCGCCCAGCAGCCGCAGCAAAGCCATATCGGCTCTGCGCTCGCGCACAGCGTTCCACAGGGCAACAAACACCGACAAAGCCGCCACACCCAACAACACAGCGCCCAGGCCCTGCACCAGGCGCGTTCCTACGCTCACCATCTCCAACAGCCGCGCCACCTCCAGCGCGGGCACAGCCGCCTGCATCGGGGTCTGGGTGTTCACGAAGCGCGGAAAGCGGGTGGCAGCCATTGGCGAGGCGTAGCGCACCAGGGCCATCGTCACCTCGCGTTCGGCTTCTATGGCCTCGCGGTCTTCCACCGAGAGCGACTCGAACTCGTCCGGGCGCAACCCCTCGTGCACATTCCAGACCGAGGACAGGTCCGTCAAGATCAAGCGGTCCAGCACGCAGCCGCAAGCCTGCAACTGGCCGACCACGGTGTAAGGCGTGTCGCCGTGTTCGCTGCCGCCAATGCCCAGGCCGTGCGCGCCATTGAAACTTTGCCCCAACTTCAAGCCAAGGTTTTTTGCCACCGAAGCACCCAACACCGCCTCCATGGGCGCGGTCCACCAGCGGCCTTGCGCGAGTCCGGTGCCGTAGTGCGCGGCATAGGCAGGTGTGGTGCCCACGATGCGCGAGCCCTTCAAGTTGTCGCCCAGGCTCATCGGGATCACTTCGGCGATCTGCGGCTGCTGGGCCAAGGCGCGCACATCGGCCAGGGCCACATTGCCCGTCGGCGTGTCGATGTGGAAGACCCCCGCCAGCATCAGCTGCATCGGGCTGCCCTTGGCGCCCACCACCGCGTCGATCCCGGCCAGGTCGCGCTCGAACGCATGCTCGATCCGGTCTTGCGCCAGCAACACCAGGCCCATCGCGGCCAGTCCCAGCGAGAGCAGCAGCAGGTTGAGCACGGCCGCCAGAGGTCGCGACCACAGGTAGCGCCAAGCCAGCGTCATCCCGTTCAAGGTGCGCTCCTTGCCAGCTGCAACACTTGCGCCTGCGGCAAAGCCTTGGCCACGCGCGCGTCGTGCGTTGAAATCACCAGCGTTGCCCCGCCTTCCCGGGCATGCGCTTGCAAAAGCGCCAGCGCGGTCCGGCAGGCCGCATCGTCGAGGCTCGCAGTGGGCTCGTCGACCAGGATCACCTGGGGCCGCAACAACAGCGCCCGCGCCAGCGCCACCCTTTGCAACTCACCGCCTGAGAGACGCGCCGGTTTGCGCTGTGCCAAACCGGCCACGCCCAGCGCGCCCAATGCGCTGTGCACGGCCTGCGCGTCTGGCGGCAAGCCCGCAGCGAAAAACACCAGGCCCAGGTTATCGGCCACTGTCAATGCCTCGCTCAGGTGCAAGCGCTGCGGCAGAAAACCCACTGAGCGCGCACGCCAGGCATCCCGCTCGGGTGCCTTCATGGCGCTCAACGTTCGCCCTGCCACTGCGATGTCGCCCCTGGTGGGCAGCCGCAAGCCTGACGCCAAAGAGAGCCAGGTGGACTTGCCACTGCCCGACAGCCCGCGCAACAACAGCGTACCGCCCTGAGGCAGCTTCACATCTGCAAAGCGCAGCGTGGTGCCATCGGCAAAGCCGCAAGTCAGCCCCCGGGTCTCGATCAAGCCCGTGCACCCTGCGCCAGGCAACTGGCACACGTGCCGCGCAGCGACACATCGAGACGCTGCCCTCGGTGACCCAGGCTTGCCAGGGTATGGAACAGCGCCTTCGCCATTTCGGCCGCCTGCCCACTGGCCTCGGGCAACCGAACCCGCTCATGGCAGGCACCGCATTCGAACGTGAGCGCCGCCTGATCCAGCCCGGTATCGGCCATACAGAAGTACCAGGTGCGCGCATCGTCATCGGCATGGCGCTGCAACACACCACAGGCCACCAGCCGGTCGAGCAAACGGTAGAGCGTGACGCGGTTGATGTCGAGCCCCCTCGCTGACAGCGCGGCAAACACCTGAGCATGGTTGAGCGAACCCCGTGGCTTGGCCAGGAACAAGCCCAGCACGGCGCGGGTGGCCAGTGTGCGGCGCAATCCTGCTTTCTCCAGCATTGACTGGATGCCCGCAGGCACGGTCACGGCGTCTTTGAATGTGGGAGTGGTCAAGGACATGCCTCCATGTATCGCAACAAAGTTGCATTAATATACGGCTTACCGCAATTGAGTTGCAATAGTTTACCCAAGCTTTTTTCACCCCCATGCCACCAACCATCCGCTGCGAAGCAACGCCTGCCATCGAGCTGAACAACCTGACGTTGGGCTACGAGCGACACCCCGCAGTGCACCACCTGAGCCTTCGCATCGACCCCGGCTCGCTGGTCGCCGTGGTCGGCCCCAACGGCGCGGGCAAATCCACATTGATCAAGGCACTGGCCGGCGACATGCAACCCATCAGCGGTCGCGTGGGCGGGCTGATCCACCAGCGCATCGCCTGGCTGCCGCAACACAGCGCGCTCGACCCCAGCTTCCCCATCGACGTGCGCGGCATGGTGGCCATGGGCCTGTGGCACCGCGTTGGCGCCTGGGGCCGCTTCACCGCAGAACACCGGCGCCTGTGCGACGAAGCGCTGGCCCAGGTCGGTCTCACCGGCTTCGAGTCGCGCGGTCTCAACACACTCTCGGGCGGCCAGCTGCAGCGCGCCCTGTTCGCCCGCCTGATCCTGCAAGACGCGCCGGTGGTTCTGCTCGACGAACCCTTCGCCGCCGTGGACAACCGCACCAGCGATGACCTGCTGGTCCTGCTGCAACAGTGGCAAGCCCAGGGCAAAACCGTGATCGCGGTGCTGCACGATCTGCCGCAGGTGCGCGCGCATTTCCCGCTCACCCTGCTGCTGGCCCGCGAACTGATCGCCTTTGGCCCCACCGCAGAAGTGTTGACCGACGCCAACTGGGCGCGCGCGCAACGCATGCGCGAGCCCTTTGACGAGCAAGCGCCGCTCTGCGAAGCACAGGCCGAAGGTCATCGCCATGAACATGAACATGAACATGAACATTCATGCTCATTCCCAAGGCAGCAAAGAGGTGGCCGCGTGACCGAACTCGCCAGCGCTCCTTGGATGGCTTGGCTGCTCGCCAACCCCTTGCTCGGCCCGCTGGTTGAGTTCCAGTTCATGCGCAGCGCCATGTTCGGTTGCATCGCGCTGTCGTTGAGCGCAGCACCGGTGGGCGTCTTTCTGATGTTGCGGCGCATGAGCCTGATGGGCGACGCCATGGCCCACGCCATCCTGCCCGGCGCGGCCATTGGCTACCTGATCGCCGGGCTCTCGCTCACTGCCATGACCCTTGGCGGCATCTTCGCGGGACTCACTGTGGCCGTGGGCTCCGGCCTGGTCTCGCGCAACACCGTGATGAAGGAAGACACCAGCCTGGCCGCGTTCTACCTGTTGTCGCTGGCGCTGGGCGTGCTCATCGTCTCCGTGCGCGGCAACAGCGTGGATTTGCTGCATGTGCTGTTTGGCACCGTGCTGGCGCTCGACGGTGCCGCGCTCACCTTGCTGGGCGGCATCACAGCGGTCACGCTGGCGTCGTTGACCCTGCTCTACCGGCCGCTGGTGCTGGAATGCCTGGACCCCGGTTTTCTGCGCAGTGTGAGCCGCTGGAGCCCGGTGGCGCACTACGGCTTTCTGATGCTGCTGGTGATCAACCTCGTGGCCGGGTTCCATGCCCTGGGCACCTTGATGGCCGTGGGCATCATGGTTCTGCCCGCCGCCACCGCGCGCTTCTGGACGCAGCGCCTGGGCCCCCTGCTGCTGACCGCCACCGCCCTGGCGCTGCTGGCCAGCCTGAGCGGCCTGCTCATTTCGTACCACGCCGACTGGCCGACCAGCCCGGTGATCGTGCTCTGCCTGGGTGCGGCCTATCTGCTGTCCCTGTTCTTCGGGCCCCTGGGTGCCTTGCGCCACCGCCGCCCGGCGTCTTCCCACCTTCAAGCCTGAAAACCACCAAGGAAACCTCATGAAAACCAACCTGCGCCGCCACCTCCTGCTGTCGTCGATCGGCCTCGCCGCCATGGCCCTGAGCCCATCGCTGCAGGCCCAGACCGTCAAGCCGTCTGCGCCCATCAAAGCCGTGGCCAGCTTCAGCATCCTCGGCGACCTGGTGCGACAGGTCGGGGGCGACCGCGTGGCGGTCGAGGTGCTGGTCGGCCCGGGCAGCGATGCCCATGTGTTTCAGCCCACGCCCTCGCAAGCCAGGACGGTGGGCCAGGCACAGATCGTTTTCTCCAACGGGCTGGGCTTTGAAGGCTGGATGAGCCGCCTGCTCGACACCGCCCGATACAAGGGGCAACACATCGTTGTCACCCGCCAGGGCATCAAGCCACTGGAATCCAAAGAGGACGAAGACCATCACGGGCACGAAGCCCACAAGAAGGATCATGACGACCACGGTCACGGCGACATCGATCCCCACGCCTGGCAAAGCGTGCCCAACACGATGGCCTATGTCAGCAACATCGCCGAAGGCCTGTGCGCGGTCGACGCTGCTGGGTGCGAAAGCTACAAGCGCAACGCCTTGCGATACCGCGCCGAACTGAAAGCACTGGACACCGACATCCGCGCCCAGTGGGCCGCCATCCCCGCCGCAGCAACGCAAAGTCATCACGTCACACGACGCCTTCGGCTATTACGCGCAAACCTATGGCGTGCAATTCCTGGCCCCACAAGGCATGAACACCGACAACGAAGCCTCTGCCAAAGGGGTCGCGCAACTGATACGCCAGATCCGCAAGGAAAATATCAAAGCCCTGTTTGTCGAGAGCATTTCCGACCCGCGACTGATCCAGCAGATCGGCCGCGAAACCGGCGTGAAGCCCTCAGGTGAGCTGTTTTCCGACTCGCTCTCCGACGCCAAGGGGTCCGCGGCCACCTACATCGCCATGATGCGGCACAACACCGAATCCCTGACCCAGGCCATCCGCGGACTTTGATCCACGGTGACAGCCGAAGACATGGGCATCGCTAAACTGACTTGCCCTTCGCCATCCCCCTGGAGCCCACTTGCCCATCAGCCATCTCTTGCTCGCGCTGGCCGTCGTGTTTGTCTGGGGCACCAATTTCGTCGTCATCCGCTGGGGGCTGGACGGTCTGCCGCCCTTCCTGTTCGCCACCCTGCGCTTCGCCTTCTCGGCCCTGCCCTGGCTGCTGTTCATCCCCAGGCCCCAGGCGCCCTGGCACAAGATGGCCGCCTTCGGCGTCCTGCTCGGCGTGGGCCAGTTCGGGCTGCTGTTTCTCGCCATGCGCAGCAACATCTCGCCCGGCCTGGCTTCGCTGGTGGTGCAGCTGCAGGTGTTTTTCACCATCGGCCTGTCGCTGTTGCTCATGGGCGAGAAAGTGCGCGGGTACCAGGTTGCCGGGCTGCTGCTGGCCGTGGCCGGGCTGGGTGTGATTGGCGCGCACCTCAACGCCACCGTCACCGCGCTCGGCATTGCCCTGGTGCTGATGGCCGGCTTCTTCTGGGCCTGCGCCAACCTGGTGGTGAAATCGTTGGGTCAGGGCCAAGCTGCACCGGTCTTGGCGGATGCGGGCGCCGTGGATCGGGATGGAATGCAAGGCGCAAAACACAGACGGGCCGCGGAGCCCGGCCCGGCTTTGCAACGCGGCAGTCCACCCGATACACGGATGCCCGTACCGCAAGGATCCGGTGCAGCATGGCCCCAGGTCAACATGCTGCACTTCGTGGTCTGGAGCAGCATCTTCGCGGTGCCACCGCTGTTCGCCATTTCCTGGCTGCTCGAAGGTCCGCCCGCCCACATGTGGCACACGCTGCAGCAAGCCAGCGCCCTCACCTGGGCCAGCGTGGCCTGGCAGGCCCTGGGCAACTCGCTGTTCGGCTTTGCGGCCTGGAACTGGCTGCTCTCGCGCCACCCCGCCGCCACGGTCACGCCCATGGCCCTGCTCGTGCCGGTGTTCGGCATGAGCGCCTCCGCGCTCGCATTGGGCGAGCCGCTGCCGGCCTGGAAACTGGGCGCGGGCGCCCTGGTGATGGCCGGTCTGGCGGTGATCGTGCTGTGGCCTCGCCTGATGGTCTCGATGAAGGCGCGCCCAGCCGTTTGAAAAGCTCAGTGCGCCACCTGCTGCCGAAAGGCGCGTGGTGACAAGCCCGTCGCGCGAGAGAACACACGGCTGAAATGCGCCGGATCGGCAAAGCCCAGCGCGTAGGCGATCGTGGCCACGCCCAGCGTGGTGTAAGCCAGGTTGCGCCGGGCTTCGCGAATCACCCGCGCATCGATCAGGCGGGAAGCGGGCTCGCCCGTGGCGGCGCGGGCGATGCGGCTGAGGTGGGTGGGCGACATGCCCAGGGCTTCGGCGTAATCCGCGACCCGCCAATGCGCCAGGTAGTGCGCCTCGATCAGGGCTTCGAAGCGGCGCATCTGCGCCGATTCCGCCGCACTGGCCTCAACCGCCATGCCTTCGTGCGCCATGCGCGCGGCCAGCCCCAGCAGCGTCGCCCCGAGGCCGCGCAACACCAGCGCCCGCGCTTCGCCGAGGCCGCTGAACTCGGTCCAGATCTGCCGCATCACCGCGTCCACCTGCGGACTCGCCGTGCCGACAAAGCTGCGCCCCAAAGTCCGCCGCACATCGCCCACGCCGGCGAACATCGCGTCCAGCATCTCGTCGGCCAGCGTGACCACAAAGCCTTGGGTGTCTGGCTCGAAGGAAAAAGCGTGCACGTCGCCCGGCGGCACATTGACCAGGCTCATGGCGCCCAGCGCCACCTTCTGTCCTTCCAGATGGGCCATTCCCTGCCCCCGCTGCAGCAAGAGCAACTGGTGCAGTTTCCCGTGCCGGTGCGGCGCCAGCTCCCAGCCGTGCAGGGCCGATCGGGCGGCGATGGTCTCGCAGTGCATCACATCCGGCAACTGCGCCGACTCGCCAAACAGGCCGTGGGAAATGAGAATGCCGTCGTGTTGTTGCATGTTCGAATCGTACAAGTATTGGACGCAAGCGGCCATTCCGGAATGGGCTGTGCACCGGCAAACTGCCTGTCAGCGGAACCCTCCGCAGCCACCTTCAGGAGACAACCATGAAAACCAGCGTTTGCATCATCGGCGGCGGCCCATCGGGGCTCATGCTCTCCCAGCTCTTGCACCTCAAAGGCATCGACACCATCGTGCTGGAGCGCCAGAGCCGCGAATACGTCTTGAGCCGCATCCGCGCCGGCGTGCTGGAACACGGCTTTGCCGAGCTCATGCGCGAAGCCCAGTGCGGCGAGCGCATGGACCGCGAAGGTGAAATCCATGACGGCTTCTTCATCGCCCACGAAGGCCAGCTCGACCGCGTGGACCTGCACAAACACAGCGGCGGCAACTCGGTGGTGGTCTATGGCCAGACCGAACTCACCCGCGACCTCTACGAAGGGCGCGACCGCATGAAGGGTCAGGTGATTCACAACGCCGAAGACGTGCAGCCGCACGACCTCACCACCGACACACCTTACGTCACCTACCGCGACGGCGACGAGATCATCCGCATCGATTGCGACTTTGTGATCGGCGCCGACGGCTTCCACGGTGTGAGCCGCAAGTCCATCCCCAAAGACAAGATCACCGAATACGAAAAGGTGTACCCGTTTGGCTGGCTGGGCGTGCTCTCGCGCACGCCGCCGGTCTCGCCCGAACTGGTCTACGCCAAACACGAGCGCGGTTTTGCCCTGTGTTCGCTGCGCTCCCAGGTGCTCAGCCGCTACTACATCCAGGTGCCGCTCACCGACAACGTGGAAGACTGGTCCGACGATGCTTTCTGGGCCGAGCTCAAGCGCCGCCTGCCGGCTGAATTGGCCGCCCAACTGGTGACCGGCCCGTCGATCGAAAAGTCGATCGCGCCGCTGCGCTCCTTCGTGGCCGAACCCATGCGCTACGGCAAACTCTTTCTCGCCGGCGACGCCGCCCACATCGTGCCGCCCACCGGTGCGCGCGGCCTCAACAGCGCGGCGTCCGACATCTACTACCTGTACCACGCCATGCTTCAGCACTACCAGCAGGGCGACAGCTCTGGGCTCGACGGCTACTCGGCCAAGGCCCTGGCGCGGGTCTGGAAAGCGCAGCGCTTCTCATGGTGGATGACCACCATGCTGCACACCTTCCCCGAAGCCATCAGCTACGACCAGAAGCTGCAGCAAACCGATCTGGCATACCTGCTGTCGTCGGAAAAGGCCCTGGGTTCGCTGGCGGAGAACTACGTGGGCTTGCCGTTCTGAACCCATGACCGAAGGGCGAGGGAACGCAAGCACCCTCGCCGTGCAAGCATCAGCCTGCAGCCGTCCCAACCGGATTCAAGCCAGCGAATCCTTGATCTTGCGCACCGCCGCGACATCGCCCAGGAAGACGCGCAGCGCATCTTTGTCTGACCGCGAAAGATCCTTGCTCTCCAGCAGATGGAGCTTGCCAATGATGACCTCCAGCGCTTCCGCCATATGGCCCATCTGCTTGCCGTAGCTGCCCACGGTTTGCAGCGCCTCTTGCTCGATCGCGGCGTTGGTTGAAGCACCCATGTTCACGTTGAACAGGTTGAACGACCAGTTGGGCAAGATCGGCTGGTTCAGATTGGTGGGCGCCATTTGCAGCGGCAGGTAGACGGTTTCCATGCGTGACCTTTCTGCGCCTGAGCGCTGGTGATCTGAACGAAATGGTAGGGGCACCTGGCAGGATTGACCAAACCTTCCCCCGAATGGGGGAAGCTGGTTTTCAAGCATTTTTTGTGCCGCCATTGAGGCGGGGCGGCTATGGCTGCTCCAGCCGATAGCCCACAGCCAGTTGCTCGGTGTACTCCGCAAACGGCCCCTCAACGGCCAGGCACTCGACCATCTGGTGTTCTTCCTTCATGTACACATGGGCCTGCAGCACCGTGCCCGCATCGTCAACGGCTTCCAGCTCCACGGCCACGCGCACATAGCCAGTGGGCAAGCCGACCTCTTCGAACTCGTCCATGGACTGCAAGGTGGCCGCATCCACCTCGAACACCTGGCCCGACACCTGAACACCCTGCCCCGGCTGGTTCACCAGCCACGGCGCCCGGTCTTCGTCGCGCAGCTGCACAACGTAAAACGGCAGTGCCTGACGGGTTCGGTAAGTGCCCGGGATGCGCCGGCCAGGGTTGAAATGAAAGTTGGGAAAACCCTCTTTCAGGGTTCCATACACAAAAATGAAAAATTGCATGTCAGACATCTTCGACGTAGCCGCGTTCGACCGCCGGCCCAGCGCTCTCAAAAATTGCCATCGCAGTCAACATGCGCCTGAACCCGAATTTTCGATAGAACGGCTCTTTGCCCGGCACAGCATAAAGAATGATCTTCTTGTGACCTTGGGCAGAGGTGACCAACCGATTGACAATCTCTTTGCCAAGGCCTGTGCCCTGGAACTGAGGCAACACCGCCACGTCGCAAAGGTAAGCGCAGTCGACACCGTCGGCAAGAACCCGTCCCGCACCAGCGATTCGATCTCCCGCCAGAGCGAAACAGCAGAAACGGCTATTGGTGAAAACCGTCTTTAGATCGATGGCGTTCTTGTTCCCGAGCGGCGCAGCCCTGTAGAGCGCCTCAAGCTCGCTCCAGTCAATGTCATCGAGCGTGTTTGACCAGGTTATTTCCAAGCATGCCTCCACAGATGAAGAAAACCAAACCTGAGCCAGGTTTCCGGCGAAATGTGCATTCAGTTCATCACGCCCACATCAACGGCACAGGCATGAACAATGCACTTTTCGCAGGCTCAAGCAAGTTCATGAGACCCAAGAAAACATCTCGCCACTTTTTTACTTCGCCAACCGTGCAAACGTCTTGCGAAACTTCGCGACCTTGGGCGCCGCCACGGCCATGCAGTAGCCCTGGTTCGGGTTGCGCTCAAAAAAGTCCTGGTGGTACTCCTCGGCGGGGAAGTAGTTCGCCAGCGGCAGCAGCTCGGTGACGATGGGCGCGCCAAAGGCATCGCCTTGGGTGAGCTCGTCGATCAGCGTTTGAGCGGTTTGCTGCTGCTCAGGGCTGGTGAAGTAGATGCCGCTGCGGTATTGGGTGCCGGTGTCGTTGCCCTGGCGGTTGAGCGTGGTGGGGTCGTGGATGACGAAGAATATCTCCAGGATCTCGCGGGTGCTGATCTGGGCCGGGTCGTACTCGAGCTTCACCACTTCGTTGCAACCGGTGCGCCCGGTGCAGACCATCTCGTAGGTGGGCGCGGTTTCCTGGCCGTTGCTGTAGCCCGACTCCACATCGGTCACGCCCTTCACGTTCTTGTAGACGCTCTCGGTGCACCAGAAGCAGCCGCCGCCGAGGACGAGGGTTTGGGTATTGTGGGTTGATTCGCTCATGGCGTTTCTCCTTTGGATTGCATGCCCGTATCTTGCCCGGGTTGGGCAGCGCCACGCACCGTGGCCAGAAATGCCCCCAGCGCCGACTGGTCGCGCTCGGTGCGCCAGAGGCAATGGGTGTCGTAGGGCAGCAGCGGGCGCGCCAGCGGCACAAACGCCACACCCGGCAACCCCGCCTGCTGCAAGGCCGCCGGGACCAGCCCCACACCCAGCCCCTGCGCGATCACCGAGACCACGCTGAGCCAATGGCGGAGTTCGTAGCCCAGCGCGGGCTCGAAGCCCACATCGGCGCAGGCCGCCAGAATGCGGTCGTGGTAATCGGGCGAGACGGCACGCATCACGATGGCAAACGGCTCGTCGCGCAGGCTCTCCAGCGTCAGCGTTTTGCTTTTCGCCCTGGCATGGTTGGCAGGCAAACAGGCGACAAACGGCTGGCTCGACACCAGAATCTGCGAGAACCCGGCGGGCACCCGGGTCGTGTGCACAAAGCCCAGATCGAGCCGGTCGTGCACCAGATCGGCCAATTGCTCGGCCGAGCTGAGTTCGCGCAGCACCAGGCGCAAGCGGGGGTGGGCGGCGGCAAAGTCGCGCAACATCTGCGGCAGGCCGCGGTACAGCACGGTGCCGGCAAAACCGATCTGCAATTGCCCGGCCAGCCCCTGGCCCACATCGCGGGCCTCGCGCGCGGCCTGCGCCGCCTGCTCCAGCAATGCCATGGCTTTGGGCAAAAAGGCCTCGCCCGCCGCCGTCAGGCTCACGCCGCGGCTGTTGCGCTCGAACAGCCGCGCGCCCACCGAGGCTTCGAGTTGCTGGATGTTGAGCGACAGTGGCGGCTGGGTCATGGCCAGGCGCTGGGCGGCGCGACCGAAGTGCAGCTCTTCGGCCAGGATGGTGAAACAGCGCAGGTGTCGGAATTCCATAAATACAAAATTTATATTGATGAATCGGTAATCAATATTAGACAGCTATTCATCTACATCCGACAATGGCTCCTGATTCTTTCTTCAATCATCCTGTCGGAGACACCGTTCCATGGCCAGTTCCTCGAAAGCCAGCTTCAGCTGGGAAGACCCGTTTCACCTCTCCGCCCAGCTCACCGACGACGAGCGCTCTGTACAGGAAGCGGCCCGCGCCTACTGCCAAGACAAGCTGTTGCCCCGCGTGACCGAAGCCTTCCGCAACGAGAAGACCGATGTGGCCATCTTCCGCGAGATGGGTGAACTGGGCCTGCTGGGCGCGACCATCCCCGAGCAATACGGCGGCGCCGGTTTGAACTACGTGTGCTACGGGCTGGTGGCGCGCGAAGTCGAGCGCGTGGACTCGGGCTACCGCTCGATGATGAGCGTGCAAAGCTCGCTGGTCATGGTGCCGATCAACGAATTCGGCTCCGAAGCCCAGAAGCAGAAATACCTGCCCAAGCTCGCCAGCGGCGAGTGGATCGGCTGCTTCGGCCTGACCGAACCCAACCACGGCTCCGACCCCGGCTCCATGGTCACCCGCGCCAAGAAGGTCGATGGCGGCTACTCGATCAGCGGCGCCAAGATGTGGATCACCAACTCGCCCATCGCCGATGTGTTCGTGGTCTGGGCCAAGGACGACGGCGGCCAGATCCGCGGCTTCATTCTGGAAAAAGGTGCCAAAGGCTTGAGCGCCCCGGCCATCCACAGCAAGGTGGGCCTGCGCGCCTCCATCACCGGCGAAATCGTGATGGACGAGGTGTTCTGCCCCGAAGAAAACGCCTTCCCCGATGTGCGCGGCCTGAAGGGCCCGTTCACCTGCCTCAACAGCGCGCGCTACGGCATCGCCTGGGGTGCGCTCGGCGCCGCTGAAGACTGCTACTTCCGCGCCCGCCAGTACGTGATGGACCGCCAGCAGTTCGGTCGCCCCCTGGCCGCCAACCAGCTGATCCAGAAAAAGCTCGCCGACATGCTGACCGAAATCAGCCTCGGCCTGCAGGGCTGCCTGCGCCTGGGGCGCATGAAAGACGAAGGCACGGCCGCTGTCGAAATCACCAGCATCCTGAAGCGCAACAGCTGCGGCAAGGCGCTGGACATCGCCCGCCTGGCACGCGACATGATGGGCGGCAACGGCATCAGCGACGAATTCGGCGTGGCGCGCCACCTGGTGAACCTGGAAGTGGTCAACACCTACGAAGGCACGCACGACGTGCACGCGCTGATCCTGGGGCGCGCCATCACCGGGATTGCGGCATTTTCAAACTGAAGCGAATTCCGCTCATCTGCGAGAAGGGCTGCCATGGGCAGCCCTTTGCCTTTCAACAGGTTCAGCGCTGAGACTTGGGTAGCGGTTTCGGCAAGGCGCTCAGGGCAATCCCAAGCCCAAATCCCAACGGGCCGAAGGGCACCCGGCACCGTTGAATCAAGTTTTTCGCGAACCGCTGGGCACCCACCTTTGAACGGCATCGACCGAATCGAACGGCCCACCGTTGAAGCAAATCCTGGCGTTCGGCGCACATGCGTGGACCGTGTTGATGAGGGATTCAAACAGATTGAGGTACCCGGGCACCGTGCGAACCCCCGCGCCGATCAGGACGCAGTCTCGCTGCTTGTCCCTGAGCAGTTTTCTCGAGTCGGCATCGGCCGTTGCAGCGCTGTCGAGCAGCCCCAGTTCCGCATCGCAGCCCAGCCCAGCGCTTCAAGCCTGTCTCGATCGCCCTCAGGCCCCGCCCGAAGCTTCTCAGGCGTCAAGCCAGGCCACTTGCTGTAGTCCGCAACATCCGGGCGCCAACCGACGAGTACAACGGCATTCCTTTCGCTCAAGACACCGCCTCAAAAAGATCAATGGAAAAAACCCAACGTGTCTTCCAGGAGTGGACGCTGCGCGCGTTTTGGGCACGGAACGCATGGCAGGGCAACAGATACAACCTCAGGCAAAAGCGAACAAATCGCTCGCAGTGCCCGCATACCATCCTCTGTCGAAACCTGAGCGCGAGCGAAGCATCCTGCATGGCCTGTCAACCGTTGAGCGTTGAAACGCTCAACAGCTCGAACAAGTCACTCGATGCGCACGCGCAGGCCCCAACCGTCTTCAGGCGGGCAATCTCCTTGGCGACAACGGCTAGGGTATGCCGCGATGTGAAGCCGGCTTTTCAGTGATTCAATGATTCAATCTGTAACCAAAGACACGAACACATGGCAGACAACCTATTGATCCTTGACCACGTCTATGCGCACGAGGCATCCATGCCCGACCGGGTCTACCTGACCCAACCGCTGGGCAATGACCAGGTCGCGAACTACACCTGGGCCCAGGTCATGGACCAGTCGCGGCGCATGGCGGCCCATTTGCAGGGGCAAGGTTTTGCGCCCGGCTCCAAGGTGGCCATACTTTCCAAGAACTGCGCCCACTTCATCATGGCCGAGCTGGCCATCTGGATGGCCGGCCACACCACCGTGGCCATCTTCCCGACCGAGACCGCCGACACGGTGAAATACGTGCTGGAACACAGCGAAGCCAGCCTGCTCTTCGTGGGCAAGCTCGACACCTGGGCGCAGCAAGCGCCCGGCATTCCAGCAGACCTGCCGTGCATCGCGTTCCCGCTGGCGCCGAAAACATCTTTCGAAAGCTGGGACGAGATTGTCAAACGCACCGAGCCGCTGGCCGGTCAGCCCAGGCGCGAGCCTGGCGATCTGGCCATGTTGATGTACACCTCGGGCTCCACCGGAACGCCCAAGGGCGTCATGCACAGTTTCGAAGCCGCCAGCAAGGCCAGCGTCGGCATCGCAGCCGAACTGCGCAAGCAGGTGCAAGGCGAGGTTCGTTTGTTGTCGTACCTGCCACTGGCCCATATTTTCGAACGCGCCTGGATCGAATGCGCCTCGTTCATCGATGGCAAGTACCAGATCTTTTTCGCCGAATCGCTCGACACCTTCCTTGCCGACCTGCAGCGCGCCCGCCCCACAGCGTTCATTTCCGTGCCACGCCTGTGGCTGAAGTTTCAGCAAGGGGTTTTTGCCAAGATGCCGCCGAAAAAACTCAACATGCTGCTGGGCATTCCGGTTCTGGGCGGCCTCGTGGCCCGCAAGGTGCTCAAAGGGCTGGGGCTGGACCAGACGCTGCTTGCCGCCAGCGGTTCGGCGCCCATTCCGCCCGACCTGATCAGTTGGTACAAGCGCCTGGGCCTGAACCTGCAAGAAGGCTACGGCATGACCGAAGACTTCGCCTATTCGTTCACGTCGACGCCCGAGAAGAGCGCACCGGGTTGCGTGGGCGTGCCACTGGCCGGTGTACAGGCGCGCATCAGCCCTGAGGGCGAGATCCTGATCAAGTCACCTGGCCAGTTGGTGGGCTACTACAAGCAACCCGAGCTCGACGCCCAATGCTTCACCGAAGATGGCTTCTTTCATACCGGTGATCTGGGCGAGATCCGCAGCGATGGCCTGTTGAAAATCACCGGGCGTGCCAAAGAGCAATTCAAAACTGCCAAGGGAAAATACGTGGCGCCCGCACCGATCGAGAACCGCATCAACGCCCACGCGATGGTGGAGCAATCCATTGTTTCAGGTGTCGGACAATCGGCCGCCTATGCGCTGGTCGTCCTGGCCGAAGACCTGCGCCCCCGCCAGAGCGACCCCGCGCTTCGCACCGAGGTCGAGGCCGAATTCACCCGGCTGCTCAGTGAGGTGAACGCGCAGGTAGCGGACTACGAGCAACTGAAGATGATCGTGATCGCCCGAGAACCCTGGAGCATCGAAAACGGCTGCCTGACCCCCACCATGAAGATCAAGCGCGCCCGCATCGAACACATGTCGGCGCCACAGATCGAGCAGTGGTACGGCAACCAGAAGAAGGTGATGTGGGCCTGAATTCGTGGTGCGCCGAATTGGCCTGAACAGGCGTTGCCAGACGCAGTGCCGCAGGGCTTCCATGCACCAGGCTGGTCAAGCGCGCAGGACGCGCGCTGTCGCTTTCCGAAGGCGTGCGATCGGCAATGGCCCTTCGCCCCGATGGCGCACAACGTTTCATTTCGACGTATCGATCATGGCAGTTTGGCCCAATACTTCGCGCAGGCGCCTGCAGCACTGTCTGCGCGACGCAGTCAATACCGCAACCGCCCCTGAGCGTCGATGATCGCCAATTCAACGTAGCTGGATCCGTTATGTGATCGGGCTGTGTACTGCGCCGTGAATCGGCCAAACGCGATCTCTTTGGCATCTTCCATGGTCTTGATAAACGAATCTGTGCTCAGATCCCGCCCCGTGCGCCGAAGCCCTTCTACGAGCAGTCGTGCATGGACGAAGCCTTCAAATTGGGAAGCCGACGGCACCGCCTTGGGTGACTTGGCCTTCAACAACTTGAGGTAGTCGACCACGACGGGAATCGTGGTGTTGCGCAGCGAGGGCATGATTTGCGCAAGGATGATGCCCCGCGCTTTGCCTTTGAGCTGGTTGTTGATGAGGTCGAGACTCGCCACCGAGAAACCATAAAAAACCGGACGACTCTTGGTGTCCTGCACGGCTTTGATGAAGTTGGTGAACGTCATGCCTGCCGTTCCCACAATCACCGCTTGAGGATTCGATTCGGCAATGGCTTTGGCTGCCGCAGCCATGTCTGGCGAAGCAGGGTCAGATTTGATTTCGGCCACCAGCGGCAAGCCTTCGGCCTCTGATGCCTTCTTGACCTCAGCCAGCAAGGCCTTGCCCAACCCGTCTTCCTGGTAGAACAACGCCACGCGTTTGACGCCAATGCGTTTGAGCTGGGAGAGCATGTGCGACGCCTCGATAGCGTAGCTGGCGCGAACGTGAAACACATAGGGGTTGTAGGTTTCACGCAAACCCGAGGCACCGGTCACCGGACCAAAGAGAATGGTTTTGGTCTCTTTCAGCATGGGCAACACGGCGGCGGTCTGCGCAGTGCCGGTGCTGTTGAACAACATGAACACCTTCTGTTCATCCAGCAGCTTGCGCGTGTTTTCCACCGCGCGTTGGACGTCAAAGCCGTCGTCCAAACTGGTGAAGCTGATCTTGCGGCCATGTACACCGCCGGCTGCATTTACCGAGTCAAACATCAGCCGCGCGCCCTCGCCGTATTGAATGGTCTGCGAACCCAGGGGGCCTGACAAAACTTGCGAAGAACCCAGTCGAATTTCAGTTGGCGTGACGCCTTGATCCCCACCATAAGCCGCAGAGGCCAAAATCAAAGCGCTCGAAAGCATCCACTTGAAGTTCATTGTGCGTCCCTTGGTGTGAATTGAGAGGTTCCTTTGATTATGAAGTGAAACCAAACCAAAGAGAGCCTTGCATATTGGGGGTCGCCAACGGACACAAACAACAAGTGTTGCAAGTGAAAGAGCCAGCGGTGCGCCGGGCGCCTCAAACATCGACGCTGGCACTGAGCTTCAGCCCCATACGAAAGCACGAAGCTGAATGCGCGCCAAGGGCCGATACCGCCCTGCATTCACACGACCGCTAACCCTGACCAGAGAAGGACAGATGGAGCGGGAGGCGGTTATCGGCGAAGCGTTTCAGGCCGCTGCCTGAGGCCGGTGCAGTGCGCACAGCTTGTTGCCGTCCGGGTCGCGCACATAAGACAGATACATCGCCCCCGTTGCGCCTTCGCGCAGCCCAGGCGCTTCTTCGATCGAGGTACCGCCATTCGCCACACCCACGTCGTGAAACGCGGTCACCTGCTCGGGCGAATCGCATTTGAAGCCTATGGTGCCGCCGTTGGCACAGGTGGCCGCTTCGCCGTTGATGGGTTCGCTGATGCAAAACGTGCTGCCATCGTGGCGATAGAAAAGCCGCGTGTGGCCCGTCTTGGACACGTTGCGAAGCGGCTCGCCCACACCCAGCACGCCGAGCAAGGCATCGTAGAAGCGCTTTGACCGCTCGATATCGTTGGAACCGATCATCACGTGGCTGAACATAAGGTGAGTCTCCTGGTTTTTTTGGGGTGTCACCCCGTTGAACAAGCTGCCGAAAGTACCGCATTGCGCATGACCCGCGGTTCCCACGGGCTATTGGCCATGGTGCGATGCGCTGATTCCACCGCATCACATGCAGCCGCCGACGGCACAAGCTTTCAATGGCCCAACACGCCCGGCGAGCAACGCTACTGCACAGACGCCCGCCGCGCCGGCGCCAGCGATGACACATTGGCCGCAATGATCAGCAAGCTGCCCACCACCGCCAAGGCCTCAAACGACTCGTTGTACAAAACATAGCCCAGCGCCGCCGCCAGCGGCAGACGCAGAAAGTCCATGGGCAACACCACCGCCACCTCAGCAAGCGAAAACGCCCTGGCCAAACAGTAATGCGCCGTGAGCGCCGTCACGCCCACCACGATCAACCAAGGCACGTGGGCCGCCTGCACGGGTTGCCACTGCCAAGCGGATCCCAGCAACCCCAGGGGCAACTGGACCGCCGTCATGAAAAACAGAATCGCCAGCGGCGAGTCGGTGGCGGTCAGGCGCTTGGTGCACACGTGTGACGCCGCATAGCCCACCGCCCCCACCAGGGCCGCCAGCGCTGCCGGTTGAAACAGGCCCACACCAGGCCTCACGATCAGGAGCACCCCCGAGAGGCCCAGCGCCAGCGCCAGCAACCTGCGCGGTGTCAACCGCTCCCCCAGGAACAGCGCCGACATCAGCGCTGCCCATACAGGAACCGTGAACTCGATCGCAAAAACCTCGGCCAAGGGAATGGATGCGATCGCGAAGAACCAGCCGAACTGCCCAACGAAATGGGCCAGATTGCGCCCCACATGCAGCCCAAGCCGCCCGGTGCGCACCACCCCCGCTCCCCGCCGCCAGACCAAAACCAGCACGATCAGCAAGCCCACCACACTGCGGAAAAACAGCACCTGAAAAGTAGAGAGATCGCTCGACAACTCACGGCCACCGAGGGCCATGGCCATGAACGAAAAAATCGCGCCGATCATCCAGATCGCCGCCAGCAACACTTTGGGCATTCGAAGAATGTAGCCGACCCGACATCGTGCAAGCGCCCCTCCCATCCCGAGCGCAGCGCCTTGATGCCGCGTTGCCGCAGCATGCCTTCCTGAACCATGACCAGCGGCCAGGGACAGAGGCCACCACACGGGCGCGGGACGAGCAAGCTTCCGTTCGGAGGCATTCCACCAAAGTCGCTGAACCGGCAAGAACTGAACGGGTACCAAAGGCGCACCGGAAATGCGCCGCATTCTCGGAACGGTGCAGGACATCGCTGGTCTGAAGGTGTGCAAAATGAACGCCCTGATCTGATTCGATTCACCCCCAAGCCCCTGGCCACCGTAAGATGCAGCCGTTCAGCCCGGGTCCACCCCATTGGGTCAGAAATGCTCGAAACGGACGCAAGGCGACCAGCTCAGGAAACACCATGATCACCCTTCCAAAAAAACCTCTGGCCCTTCTCACCCCATGCGTTCTCTCGCTCGTGATGTTGGCGCACCCGTCTCCGGCCGCTTCGCAGCAAAGCGCCACCATCAAAGTGGGGGTGATCGGCCCCTTGAGCGGCCCATCTTCTGACTTCGGCGTTCCCATGCTCCAAGGCGTCGAGCTCGCCATGGAAGAGATCAACGCTGTCGGAGGCTACCTGAATCGGCGCATCGAACTGGTCGTCAAAGACGACCAGGGCAAGCCCGACGAAGCCGAAAAGAAGAGCAAGGAACTCATGGCCGAAGGCGTGGTCGCCACCATTGGCTTTTGCAACACGGGCAACGCCTTGAAATCGCTGGAAGTGTTTCAAAACGCCAAAACGCCATTGATCGTGCCTTGCGCCACCGGAACGCCCATCACCTCGAAGTACCCGGCCCCTGAGAGCTACATCTTCCGGACATCGGCACGCGACGCCATCCAGGCCCCCTTCGTCATCGACGATCTGGTCAAGCGCGGCTGGAAAAAGGTCGCGATCTTTGCCGATGCCACCGGCTATGGCGAAAGCGGCCTCAAAGACGTGACCGATGCGCTGGCCGCCAAAGGCCTGAGTCCAGCCTATGTGGCCCGCTTCCCTCTGGGCGTCAAAGACCTCACCGCGGAACTGCAGGCAGCGCGAAACGCTGGCGCGAACGCCATCTTCAGCTACACAGTTGGACCCGAAAACGCCACCATCGCGCTCGGACGCAAAGCCCTGCAATGGGACGTGCCTCAGGTCGGCGCATGGCCGCTGTCGTTTCCATTCTTCATCAAAGGGGGTAAAGACGCCGCCGAAGGTGCCTTGATGGCACAAACCTTCATTGCCGAGCCCAGCAACATTCGCCGCGCGGCTTTTCTGTCGGCCTTCGATCGCAAGTTCAACCAGCCCATTGCGGTGCCCATGGCCGCCGCACAGTCCTATGACGCCAGCTACCTCCTGCTGTACTCGCTGTTTGGCATACGCGATGGCAAGCTCACCGGGCCTGCCGTGAAAGCTGCCCTTGAGAACATCAAGCGAACCTACTATGGCGTGGTGGCCACCTACCAGCGCCCGTTCAGCCTTGAAGACAAGAACGCTTTGTCTCAGAACATGCTGGTGATGGGCATGGTCAAAGATGGCAAGGTCACCTTCGCCTACCCTGAAGACGCCCGCAAAAACCTCCTGGTACAGCGCAAGCAGTAGAGCACCGTTCAAACGCTCGCTGGCCGACGCCTTGTACCGCCACACGACGGCCGCCGCCGCGCGTGGATCAAAGCAACCTGCCGCCGTGTTGGCGCACCTGCTCCCGAATGGCGGCCTGCATCGCCTCGGGCAGATCGCTGGTGGGCAGGATCATGAATTGCGAAGCCGAGAAAAACAACAGCCAGAAGTCTGCGTAACACCAGACCTCCTGCACACTGCGCCAAGGCAAGCTGGCCCGGCCAGCACCGGAAGCCACCGTGAAACCACTGCCATCGATCGCCAGCGAGGCTTGCGGCAAACCCATGGCGTGCAACGCGGCCATCTCGAAGCGCAGACGCAACACAAACAACGAAGCCAGATAGCCATACCCCAAGGCCACGATGGTGCCGAACACGCCCACCAGCCAGCCCGTGTTGCCACCGCGAACCAGCGACACCAGGTACGCAGTGAGCAAAACCAGGGTCAACGACAGCGTGATACCCACCGATCGCTTCCAGAAGGCCCACACAGCCCGCCGCACCACAGCGGGGGTGTAGGTCAGGGTTGTGCTTTGGGGGGGATGCATCTCAGCGGTCACTGGTTCACTTTCGCCTTCGGCATGAAAAGTGCACTGTATCGCGCATGCCTGTGATGTGCTCTGGCTCCGCAGGGCTAGCGGCTTGCAAACGGCGGGCGGCCTCAAGACAGCGTCTTTCGAAAAGGCAAAAGGAAAAGGTCCGATTCACCCGACGGGCCTAGGCTCTCCCTGTGGCATCGGGAGGTCTGTCCGCAAGGGCCTTCAAGACCGTCACTTCGCCCTCAACCGCCCAAAACTGAAAGCCGCAGCCAAGGCGGCCGTCGCACCGCTCAGGCCTTGTACCACCCGCGCCACCGACAGCGCGGCCACGGAAGGCGACATCGCGCAACCCAGCGAGCCTAGCGTGAACACCACCAGGCCCATAACAGCACCCGGCGCGGCCCCCAGAGATCGCCCATGGCAGCCAACCGCAACCGCAACAACACCGCCACCCCCGCTGACAAGAGTTCACCACCCACACCGAGGTGGCCGCGCCCGTTTGCAAATCGGCGCTGATCGCGGGCAAGGCCGTGTTGGCAATCGCCATGTCCAACGCGCTCCGCCAAACCGCCCGAAAAATGGCCACGATCGCGGGCACCGCGTTCGGGACTGGGCAAGGGCGTGGGGGTTGGGGCAGCTGCGCTCATGAAGTGGGCGAATGTACAAGTGTTGCCGGCTTCAGGTGCGTCAAGGAAAAAAGCATGGCGAGTGACACTTGGCAGGCAGCGACCGCGTTGCCATCCGGCCCTCGGCGCCCGGCGTGAACGGGCCAGCGGCGGACCGACGGTCAGGGCGTGTCGAGTTCGAAACTGAATTCGGTCCAGGCGCCCGGTTCGCTCTGAACCTTCAGTTCGCTGCGGTGGCGCTGCACAATCGCCTGGCTCATGCTCAGGCCCAGGCCAAGTCCCGAGCCAATGCCGCGCGTGGTGAAGAAGGGCTCAAACACCCTGCCGATCAAGGCTTTTTCAATGCCTGCGCCGTTGTCGCGCACAGAAACACGCACGCGCTTGCCCACCCATTCGCATCGCAACTGCACGCTGGGCAACGCCCGTTTGGCCGCCTTCACCGCCAGCGCAGCGTTGCTGAGCAAATTGATGAACACGCCAATGAGGGCAGGTTGATCGCCCAACACCATCGTGTTGCCTTGCATGTCGACCGAAACCTCAATGCCCCTCAAGTCAAAGCTGGCCAGGCGAATGGCGGACCGCATGGCCTGCTCCAGCACAAAAGGCTGCGCACTGTCGTCGGAGGGGGTCTGGTAGGCGAAGGTGCGGAGGTCGGACACGATGCCGTGAATGCGCTCCATGCCTGCTCGGGCGTCCTGAAGGCTTTCGGTGAGCATTTTGTCGGACCTGACGGCGGACATGCCCAGCCCCATGTTGATCGCCATCATGCTGTAGTTCACCGGGGTATTGAGCTCGTGCATCAGGCCGGCCGACAACGCCCCCAGAGATGCCATCTTTTCACGCTCAATCAGCTGCCCCTTGATCTGGGCCAGCGTGTGGTTGATCTCCTGGAGTTCGGTGTTTTTTTCCAGAACGTCGTCCTTCATGGACTGCAGGCGCGCGCGTGACCGTTCGTTGATCCAGGCGCAACAGGCAGCGGTAATGGCCGCCATCAGGATGAACTGACAATGGGTCAGGAAACTGGCGCCATCGCCCAGACCGTTGGGGTGGGTGCTGCAAGCGAGGGCATACAGCGAAAGGGTCGCCCCCCCAAACACCGCGCCTTCAACAAAGGTCACCGGCAACACCGTGCCGACTGCAAACAGCGCCAAGATCATGCCCGCGAAATACACGGAGTCCGCGCCCTGCGTCTGGTGAATCATCCAGGCAATCATCAACTGGGGAACCATCAGCCACACCATGGACAAAGAGCGCACATACCGCGGGCCCAGCGGTGTGTTCAGCAGACCCCAGATGCCCAGGGTGATGAGCGCCGCGATCCACCGCAGGCGCATGAACTCGTCCACACGATCCGGGTAGGAAAAGTGGTCCAGCCCGCTGCCCGCAAGGATCAGCACCACCGCAACCATGCAGCCCAGCCGGCTGTAGAAGAGGCGGGTTTCCAGAACCCGCTGCGCCTGCGACGTTGACTCCGCCGGTGATGCGTGGTGCCGGATCGATGGCGCCGGTGCACCGATTTTTGTTTGTTGCCCAATGGCGCTCGAATGAGACAAGGTAGCGCTCGCAGGTGAATTGGAATGGAATGAGGACGCTATTGTCCCATTGCACCGGCCAGCCCGGGCAAAGGTGTCACCGGTGTGTGTGCCGAAAGACCAGGTGAATCGCCGATCGTGGGCGCGTGAGGCGGACTGACGGTGAAGGCAATATTGCAGTGAAGCCGGACTTGAGCACCACTTTCCCTTTGGAGCCTGCTTGCACGCTGTGGTGAAGACTTGGCTTGGCGCGCTTGCCACCTACTGTCTTCGCGATGCAAGTCTTGTCCTCCTGATTGATACGCATCCAAAGCAGTTTTGAGGTTTGGGTCTTGCCTTTTGCCTGAGCCAATACCCTGAGCAGGACGTCAGCACAAACTCTTGCGCCTGCCTAGCCTTTCGGACTTCGAAGCGCAAAGTGTGAATATCGAATCCGATCCACACAGTCCGGGTCGAAAAGATCAATTGTTCAGTACATCCACAGACATCGAATGTACATAGTTCACTCCACCTTCAGTTCACCGCCCCACCTTCACCGCCTGCCCATCCGCCACCATGCTGCCCGGGTACAGCACCACGCTCTCCCCCGCCTTCAACCCACCATCAATCCAGGCCTGATCGGCGTTGCGGTCTTTGAGCGTGACCGTTCGCGCGTTGGCCCGTCCGCCTTCGACCACGAACACGCGCCAGGCGGTGCCGTCGCGAACCAGCGCGGCGCTGGGTGCGAGCAGCGCATCGTCTTGCGCCTGGGTGATGATGCGAGCCTCGACGCGGTAACCGTCGCCCAGGCCTTGAAGGGCTTCGGCGCCGCCTTCCACGCCAACGATCACATTGACGCGCTGCTCTTCAATGCCCAGGGCTGAGACCTTGGTGAACGCCACGGGTTCGATGCGCTCCACGCGCCCGGCCAAGGGTGCGGCGCTGCCGCCCAGCGACAACTGCACGGCCGCGCCTGGCTGGATCGTCACGACTTCGCTGGACAGCACATCGATGACGGCTTCGAGCGCGCTCACGTCGCCAATCTCCATCAGCGCCTGGCCGGGGTTGACCGGGGCGGCGCTTTCCAGGTGCAGTTTGAGCACGCGCCCCATGATGGGGCTTTTGAGCGACCACAGACCCTGAGCGGCCTGTCCGCCGCCGGTGGGCTCGGAGCGGTTGAGCGCGGCTTTGGCCTCGGCCAGGGCGAAATCGGCGGCACCCTGCTCGGCTTTCCCGGCGGCCAGCGCCTGGCGCGCGGCTTGCTGGGCGAGCAAGGCCTGGTCGAGCGCCGAGGGCGACACAAACTTCTCTGCTGCCAGCTTGCTGGTGCGTTCGGCTTCGAGGTTGGCCTGACTCAGCGCGGTTTGCAGGCGTTGCACCTGTGCGCTGGCGGCCTGGCGCGCGGCGTTGGCGCTGCCCACGCGCTGCAAGAGCATTTCGCGGGTGCGCGCGTCGATCATTTGCGGCGAGACAGGTTGCAACACCGCGACCACTTCACCTGCGTTCACTGTGTCGCCGACCTTGAGCGTGGGCCGCTGCAGCTGGGCCTGGGTGGGTGCGGTGATGACGTAGCGGTTCTTGAGGCGCAGTTGACCGTCTTCTTCGATGGCTTGTTCAAAGCGACCCGTGGCCACCTGGGCCACTTCGACCACCAGCGGTTTGGGCTGGTAAACCCACCACACCACTGCGGCCAGGGCCAACACAGCGGCGCCAACACCGAGGTTGCGGCGCAGCTTGCTTTTGCTTTGGGTTTTTTGATCGTTGTTCATGTTCATCCTCTTCTTCACTCCCGCACTTTCAATACAGCGACGAGGTCCAGGCGGTCGATCTTGCGGCGCACCAGCAAGGCACTGGCCACGCCAGCGGCCAGCACGATGAAGGCGGCCGATGCGTATGTGCTCCGCTCGATCACCACAGGAAAATCGATCGCGTCGGACGACATCAGCGCCATCATCAGCGTTGCCAACGCCCAGCCGGCGAAGGCGCCGATGGGCAGGGCCAACAAAAGTTCGGCGCCAAGCTCGGCCAGCAGCAATACCGAGACCTCCGCCCGCGTCATGCCCAGAACGCGCAAACTGGCAAGCTCCCACGAGCGCTCAGACAATGAGATGCGCGCCGAGTTGTAAACAATGCCCACCGCCATGGCCGCGGCAAAAAGGGTGAGGATGCTGCTGAACACGCCCATGTTGCGAGAGGTCGTGCGCTGGAAGCTTTCCAGTGACGAGGCCTTGTCAAACACCGAATTGATCAGCGGCGCGGTTTTGACGGCCGCCCAGAAAGCGTCCATCGCCAGCGGATCGACTTGCAAAGCGGCGTCGGCCACGCCTTCGCCGTCGCGGGCCACCGCATTCATCGCCGGCAGCGACATGTAGATCAGCTTGCCGAACATGGTCTGCACGATGTCGGCCACTTCCACTTGGGCTTCGGTCTGGTTCCACAGCCGGAATTCCAGCGATATCCGGTCGCCCACCCGGGCCCCCAGCTCGCGCGCAAGCATGGCGGAGAGCACCACGCCGCGCTCAGGCATGGCCACCGCGCCCCGCTGCTCGTCGACCACGCGAAACAGCCTGGCTTCGGGCAGGATGCCCATCATGCCTGTGTCCACGGTGTGGCCATCAAAGCGCAGGCGCACCATCTCGGTCCGGTAGGTTTCCGCGTCGAGCACGCCGGGCAGGCGCTTCAGATCACGCGTCACCGACAGCGGCACCGGGCGGCGGAAGTTCACCAACACGTCGCCCTGCTGCACCTGTCGGTATTGCACATCCATGATGTGGGCGATGGCGTCGAGCCAGAAAGCGCCGGAGATTTGCAGCGCGATTGCCATCGCCACGCCGACCACCGTGAAGGCCGCGCGCAGGGGGCGCCGCTCCATGTTGCGGATCACCATCAGCGCACCGGTGCTCACCCGCTTGCCCAGACCCATGCGCTCGATCAGCGTGGCGCGGTAGTGCGGCGGCGAAGGCGGCTGCATGGCTTGGGCCGGCCGCAAACTGACCACGGCGTGGATGGCCCGCCAGGTGCCGAGCGCGGCGGCGAGCGCGGCGATGCCGAAAGAAGCACCGACCAGCCACGGCGCGGTGATGTAGTCGAGGCTGTTGAAGCGGAATACCTCATCGTAGAGGCCGAGCATGCCCCGACCGATGGCCACGCTCATGGCAAGCCCCGCGACCACGCCCAAACCCGCAATCATGAACGCGAACTGGATGTAGTGCCAGGCGATGGCGGCATCGCTGTAACCCAGCGCCTTGAGCGCGGCGATCTGCCCGCGCTGCGTGGCGACCTGGCGGCTCAGCACCACGTTGAGGATGAACATCGCCACCACCAGAAAGATAGCCGGCAAAACAGTGCCCATCACCTTGAGCTGCGTCAGCTCGTCGGAAACGATCTTGGTGGAGAGCTGCTTGTCGCGCCCCACGGCACCGATGGCGCCATAAGGCGCCAGCAGCGGATCCACCTTTTCGATCACCCGCGCCACCGGCAAACCAGGCACCACGCCCAGGGCCACCTGGTTGAAGGCGCCCTGCATGTCGAAGGCGGTGGCCATGCGCTCGTCGTCGATCCACCAGATCCCGAAAAACTCGTCGTCGGGCGCACCGCCCTGCGAGGCAAAAACGTATTCGGGGGTTGCCGCGGTGCCCACGATGTGCACAGCCTCCAACCGACCGTTCAGAATCGCCCGCACCGTATCGCCCGGCTTGAGGCTGCGCGCCACCGCAAACCGGTCGCTCACCAGCGCTTCCAGCTGACCGGCCCTCTCGGGCCAGCGCCCGCTTTTGAGCGAGAGCTTGTTCAGGCCTTGGCGTCCTGCATGCACATGGGCCAGGTGGAGTCCGATGAAACGCCCTGTCACTGGCGGTACCACGCCGGGCAAGGCGATCTGTGCATCCATCGCGGTCGTCAACAGCACTTCGTTGACGCCATCGATGGCCGCCAGCTTCTGGCGCAAATGCACCGGCGCGCGCTTGACGCCGGCGAACACATCGGCCAGCCGGTTGTCCTGGTAAAACGCGTCACGTGAAGCCTGCAGCGAAGCGTGCACCGAAAACATGCCCACGAACCCGGCCACGCCAATCGCGACCACGATGGCGATGGTCACCACCTGCGCGCGAAGGCGCATGAAGTCGCGCCAGAGTTTGGTGTGAATGGCTTTCACAAGCACTTTACCAAGTGAGCCCCGAGGCGGGCAGTTTGGTGGGGTTGACCTTGGTTTCCACGATACTGCCGTCCGCCAGTCGCAGCACGCGGTCGGCCATGTCGGCAATGGGCGCGTTGTGGGTGATGACGATGGTGGTCGTGCCGAGCTCGCGGTTCACCCGCTCGATGGCCTGCAAGACCATCACGCCGGTGGCGCTGTCGAGCGCGCCGGTGGGCTCATCGCAGAGCAATACGGCCGGCCGCTTGGCGATCGCCCGTGCAATGGCCACACGCTGCTGCTCGCCACCGGAGAGCTGGGAGATGAAATGATTCACCCGTTCGCCCAATCCCACCATGGCCAGTGCCTCTTCGGCATCCATCGGGTCTTCGGCCAGGTCCGTCACCAGTGAAACGTTTTCACGCGCCGTCAGGCTGGGAATCAGGTTGTAGAACTGGAACACGAAGCCCACGTGTTCGCGGCGGTAGCGGGTCAGCTCGGCGTCGCCCGCACCAATGAGCTCGTGCACCTCACCGTTGTGGGTCCATTGGGCGCTGCCGCTGGTGGCCGAATCCAGCCCGCCAAGGATGTTGAGCAGCGTGGATTTGCCACTGCCCGATGCGCCCAGCAACACCACGAACTCCCCGCGAGCGATGTCAAGATCGACGCCGCGCAGTGCATGCACGGCCGTCTCGCCCTCGCCGTACACCTTGGTCAGGCCGCGGGCGATGAAGACCGGCTCGCTGGCTGCGAGAGCGGCTTCGCTCGATGGATTGGACATATGCCTTGCAGTTCCCATATGAAATCAGTATTTCAGACGGTGGCATGGCTGTCCATGCGATGGATCAAGGCAGGCGTGGGTCCATGTTCTGCGGCAGGCGAGCACGGTGACCAGCGCCGGCCATTTGATCAACGGCCCTCAGATGCCGCCACCCATTTTTTGGCCAGTAGCACGCGTGCACCCTGGGCACCGCTGCGCTCTGTGTGCCGTACCTGCGCCGCGAGTTCGCAGACGCCGCCAGGCGCGTAATCCGTGGTGTGGTCTTCAAGCACCAGTGAAAACGAGCCGCTGACCACCAACAGCATCACCGAGAAATCGTGGGTATGCAAAGGCCCATCAAGCTGGGGCGCATAGTCTTTGTAGGCGAAGTCGTGGTAGCCCAGTGCCTGGGCGCGCTGGCGAAAAGTCGCTTCATCCATGGCTTTGTCTCCTGTGGGGGATTGACAGCTGCTCATGCCATCACCGACCGGGTGTTTGAACTGGGGCAGAAAGGCAACAGGCCGCATTGTGCGGCCTGTTGGATATCACTGACCGGGAGAACACCCCCAGACGCTGCCACTCAGGTGTTGTCTTTGACGGTCTTGGACACGCCATTGGTTTTGACACTGGCAATGCCGTTTTCGCGCGAGGCTTCAGAGGCGTACATCTGGCTGGACCCGATCACCTGGTGGTTGCCCGCTTTCAGATTGAAGAAGGCCTTGCCATTGGAAGCCGTTTTGCGCTCATAGCGCACTTCGTTGGCGCAATTCTTTTGCACCGACGCGATACCGTTTTCGGCTGAACGCTTCGACTTGTAGAGCTCGCTGGTGAGGACCGTCTCGGCGTTGCCCGCCTTGAGGACAAACCGGAACTGCCCGTCTTTGCTCTTGCTCATTTCAAACCAACCTGCCATCTGAATGCTCCTTGAGTTGACCAACAAATCCGCCCAAAGTGTGTTTTGAGCGTTGCCACAGAGATCGTAGCTTTTGCCATGCTTTTTTGCCAGCGACAGGATGGGTTGGGTTGAAAACCAGTGCGCAAACTCACGGCCAGTGCCGCCAGACAACACAAAAGCCACAGAAAGTCGGCCTCAGATCATGGCGGTTTCGCCCATCATCACGTCCACACCCGCCTGGGCGAAATTCGCCAGATCGGCCGCCGTGGCCTGACCTTCGGCAGATGCCATGCCTTCGGCAATCGCGGCCAAGGAGTCGAACGCGAGAACGGCGATCAGGTACACGGCGTGTTTGCCCCCCATGCCCATCACATCGCCCTTGGTCACTTCGTAACTTCTCAACCCCGGAATCGTTTTTGCCAGTGGAACATGGGTGTCGAAGTAGTAGCGGTCAAACGCCGCAGGGTCGGCGGGTTGCTGGTAAATCGCAAAAAGCTTGGCCATGGAATGTCTCCTGGGAACCGCACCCGAGATAGGGCTTGCTCGGCCTGGCCACGGTATCGGGGGCGTCCCGGGGTGTCAAGCCATGTGTCCTCACGCAAAGCATCTGCAAGCCCATCGTCACCATCACAGGCAGCCAAATCCGGCCGGTATCGGGCCTGATCGGCGCACTGTCAATGGCGGTCCCGCGTCCTCGGGGGCAGCAACACAGGGAGGCGCGCCAGCCCGGGCGTTTGATGCGGTTGAGCAGGCCCAGCGCAATCAACGGGTCCAGCCCGTTGATTGCGCTGGAAGTTCAGGAGGCGGTGTGCATGCGCCTTCCGGTGACCGCGAAAAGGCCGATCAGGCGCCCGCCCAGCGGCTGCGGAAGATGAAATACACAGCCCCCAGAATGCACAAGCCAGCCCACAGGTAATCCAGCTTGAGCGGCTCTTTCAAATAGAAAAAGGCAAAGGGTACGAAGACCGAGAGCGTAATGACCTCTTGAAGAATCTTCAACTGCGCCACGCTGAGCACGCTGAACCCGATGCGGTTGGCCGGTACCTGCAGCATGTACTCGAAGAAAGCGATACCCCAGCTCACAAGCGCGGCAACGACCCAGGGCTTTTGCGACAGCTCTTTCAGGTGGGCATACCAGGCAAAGGTCATGAAGACGTTGCTGAGCGTGAGCAGCAGGATGGTCAGGGGGATGGGGCGCATGGCTGGAGGATGGTGGGTGGCAGACGCCGTGGCGAAGGCTCAGGCCTTTTTCACGAACTCCGACTTCAGCTGCATGGCCCCAAAGCCCGCGATCTTGCAATCGATATTGTGGTCACCCTCGACGAGGCGAATGCCTTTGACCTTGGTGCCCACTTTCACAGACGATGAGGAACCTTTGATCTTCAGGTCTTTGATCAGGACCACGGCATCGCCATCAGCCAATACCGCGCCATGGGCGTCCTTCACCACCAGGCCAGCGTCGGCAGTTTCTGCGCGCTCAGCGGCATTCGCTGACCATTCATGGGCGCATTCGGGACACACCAGCTGTGCGCCGTCTTCGTAGGTATAGGCGGACTGGCATTGTGGGCAGGGAGGCAAAGGGCTCATGGAAAAGGCGTTTTTCTGTGGCGGTCCGAAAGGACGGATGGGCAATGGCCCGATCGTACTTGAGCCCAAATGCCACTTGTCACAAAGACTGGCACGATTCCTGATAGCTTCAAAGCACCATGGCCCTGTCACTCGACTTCCTCACCCTGCCGCTTTTCGCTGCCGCCGCACTGATTTTTCTCAGCGTGCTGGCTGGCGTTTTTTCTGCGCGCGCCGGGTTCTCGTTTCTGCTGGTGTTCCTCATCGTGGGCACGCTGGCAGGGGTCGATGGCCCCGGCGGGTTGGTGTTCGATGATTTCAGACTCAGCTTCTGGGTCGGCAACGTGGCGCTGGCGGTGATCTTGCTTGACGGCGGCTTGCGCACCGAGTTCAACACCTTTCGCACCGGCTTGAAGCCCGCGCTGTGGCTGGCCTCGCTGGGGGTGGTGGTGTGCACCGCCCTTACGGCGCTGGCGGCGCACTTCCTGCTCTCGCTGAGTTGGCCGCTGGCGCTGCTGGTGGGCGCCATCGTGGGTTCCACCGACGCGGCCGCGGTGTTTTCGCTGCTCAAATCATCGGGTGTGAAGCTCAATGAGCGCGTGGCCGCCACCCTTGAAATCGAATCGGGCATGAACGATCCCATGGCTGTTTTTCTCACGCTCAGCCTGATCGGCATCGCGCTGACCGCCTCCGCCGCGCCGATGGCCGGCCCCAGCATTGACGCAGCGGCACTGTTGATCGCGCTGCTGCACCAAATGGGCTGGGGTGCGGCACTGGGCCTGTTGAGTGGTTTCGGTTTGGCATGGCTGTTGATCCGGCTGGGCAGAGGGCCCGATGGTGGTGGTGGCATTCGGGCGCTGTTGATCGTGTCAGCCGGTCTGGCCGTCTATGCGGGTACCACCTGGCTGGGCGGCTCGGGTTTTCTGGCCGTGTATGCCATGGGCGTGATCGCAGGCAACAGGGCGCGCAAGCAGGTGCGCCCCGCCCTGTCTGCCATGGACGGCTACGCCTGGCTGGCCCAGGCGGGCATGTTCTTGCTGCTGGGTTTGCTGGTCACACCCAGCGAACTGCTGCGCACGATCTGGCCTGCGCTGGGGGTGTCCTTGGTGTTGATGGCCGTGGCGCGGCCGCTGTCGGTGTGGATGTGTCTGGCGCCCATGCGTTTCTCAGGCCGCGAAATCGCCTTCGTCTCCTGGGTGGGTCTGCGCGGCGCGGTGCCCATCGTGTTGGCGGTGTTCCCGGTGATGGCCGGTGTGCCAGGGTCCCACACCTTCTTCAACGTGGCTTTCGTGGTGGTGATCACTTCGCTGCTGCTGCAGGGTTCCACCATCGCCTGGAGCGCACGCAAGCTGGGCGTGGCATTGCCCGATCTGGACGACGCTGCCGAAGCGCGCGAGGTCTTCGGTGATTTCGCCGTGGCGGCCACCACGCCCTTGCTCGACCTGTGCACCTTTTACGGCCTGCCGGTGCCCGCCGAGTCGGCGCTGAGTGCCGGGGCCTGGTTGCGCAGCGAACTCGATCGCCCGCCGGTCGTGGGCGACAGCGCGGTGCTCGGCCCAGCCGAGCTCAGCGTGCGCGCCATGGAAGGCCAGCGCATCACGCAAGTGGGCATCAAGCTGGGCTGATCTCAACGGGCGACAGCCGCTGCGTGCAGGTCCCTCTAAGATGGCGCAAAGAAGCCATTGAAAACCTTCGCCATGCAAGCCATCACCCAACTCGACGCGAGCGCCCTGTCGCGCGCCATCCATGCCAAAGAAGTGAGTTGCGTGGAGGTGATGCAGGCCTATCGACAGCAATGGGCGCGCTTCAACCCCAGACACAACGCCTTGGTCAACCTGCGATCTGAACAAGATTTGCTCGGCGATGCGCTGGGGGCTGACAAGGCACTGGCCGCCGGTGAATCGAAAGGCTGGCTGCACGGTATTCCGCAGGCCATCAAAGACACCTCTGCCGCCCAAGGCTTGCCCACCACCGTGGGCTGCCGGCCGCTGGCCCGCAATGTGGCGCCGCGTGACAGCTACCTGGCCGCGCGCATGAAAGCGGCGGGCGCGATCGTGGTGGGCAAAACCAACGTGCCCGAGTTTGGCCTGGGTTCGCACACTTTCAACGAACTGTTTGGCACCACCCGCAACGCCTGGGACGATGCCGTTTCGGCAGGCGGCAGCAGCGGCGGGGCTTGCGCGGCCTTGGCGCTGCGCATGTTGCCGGTGGCCGATGGCTCGGATTTCATGGGCTCGTTGCGCAACCCGGCCGCCTGGCACAACCTGTTTGGCATGCGGCCCAGTCAGGGCCTGGTGCCGTTCGGGCCACAGGCCGAGGTGTGGCTGAGCCAGTTGGGCACCGAAGGACCGCTGGCGCGCAACGTGCGTGATCTCGCCCGGTTGCTGGCCACGCAGTCGGGATTTGAATATGGCGCACCTTTGTCATGGAGTGAGCCCGCCTTGGCCTCGCTCGCGGATCAACTGCCGGAGGGTCCTGAAGGGCTCAAGGGGCTGCGCGTGGGTTGGTGGGGTGATCTGGGTGGGCATCTGGCCATGGCGCCGGGCGTGGTGGAAGCTTGCGAAGAAGGCCTCGCGCGTCTGGCCCATGCCGGCGCCCATGTGGCGCCGCTCAAACCCTGTTTCGACCCCGAGGCGCTGTGGCACACCTGGCTGGTCTGGCGTCAGGCCCTCACGGCGCCGCGCATCGCCGCCGTGATGGCCATGCCTGGCGCGCGCGGGTTGCTCAAACCCGAAGCCTTGTGGGAACACGATCAAGGCCAGCAACTCACGTTCGCGCAATTCGACAAAGCCAGCCAGGCGCGCAGCGCGTTCCTCAGCGCTTTGCTCAAGCAGTTTGAAACGGTAGACCTGATCGCCTTGCCGGCAGCGCAAGTGTGGCCCTTTCCCGTGGCGCAGCGATGGCCCCACGCCATCGCCGGGCGCACCATGGACACCTACCACCGCTGGATGGAAGCCACGATCTACGCCACGCTGGCCGGCGCGCCCTGCATCAGCGTGCCCAGTGGGTTTGACCCCAGCGGGCGATGGCCCATGGGCATGCAGCTCATTGCCAAGCCCCGGGCCGATGCGCAATTGCTGCGCTGGGCGGCGGCCTATGAGGCACTGATCGGCGACTGGCTGGCGCGCCAACCGCCCATCTTGAATCAGTAGGTGCCCGGGTAGGCGCCGCCGTCGGCCAACACGTTCTGGCCGGTCATGTAGCCTGCGTGCACGCTGCACAAAAAAGCACAGATGGCGCCGAATTCTTCGGGTTGCCAAAGCGCCTGGCCGGGAATGGTCTGGCGCCGTGCGTCCATCAGGTCTTCCACCGGCTTGCCGGTTTTCGCGGCCGCGCCCTGCGAAGGTGACCTTCAGGCGGTCGGTATCAAAGGCGCCAGGCAACAGGTTGTTGATGGTGACGCCCTGTGCGGCCAGCCCGCTGCGCGAAACGCCGGCCACAAAGCCGGTCAGGCCGCTGCGCGCGCCATTGGACAGCCCCAGGATGTCGATCGGCGCCTTCACCGCGCTGCTGGTGATGTTGACGATGCGGCCAAAGCCGCGCTGCGCCATGCCGTCGACCGTGGCCTTGATCAGCTCGATGGGGGTGATCATGTTGGCGTCCAGCGCCTTGAGCCAGGCATCGCGGTCCCAGCCGCGGAAATCGCCGGGTGGCGGGCCGCCCGCATTGGTCACGACGATGTCGAATGCTGCCACCCGGGCCGCCGGGCGCCGACAGCGCTGCCGCGCGGCCTTCGGGCGTGGTGATGTCGGCCACCACAGGGATCACGGTGCACGCCCGGCGCGGCAGCGCGCAAGCCCTCGGCCGCCGCGCTCCAGCTCGCTCACACCGCGCGCCACGATGACCACATTGGCGCCCTCGGCGCTCAGCGCCTGGGCACAGCCCAGCCCCAGCCCTTTGCTCGCGCCACACACCAGCGCCCATTTGCCTTTGATACCCAAATCCATCTTTTAGTCTCCTGTTCTAGTTTGACGGGTGCGCGCCCAAAGCGCGTCACCATGAAAACACCGCCCATGACCAGCACCGTGCCGACCACGATCCAGCCATTGAACGGCTCACCCAGAATCACCACGCCCATCAGAATGGTGGACATGGGCCCGATCATGCCGGTCTGCGCGGCCAGGCCGGCGCCGATGCGCTCGATCGCCATCATCACCATCAGCACCGGCGCAAAGGTGCACAGCACCGCGTTCAGCAACGACAGCTAGATCACCTCGGGCGCCACGGCAAAGGCCGTGTTCAGTGGCCGCAGCAGCGCAAACTGCAGCAACACAAAGCCACAGGCGGCGCTGGTGGCCAGCCCGACCAGCCGCAACGAACCCAGGCGCTTGACCATTTCGCCGCTGTAAAGCAGGTACACGGCGTAACTCACGGCGCTCAGAAACACCAGCAGCGTGCCCAGCGCCGCATCGGGCCCTTGCAGCCCCACCTCATGGCCAAACACCACCAACACGCCCGCATAGCTCACTCGCCATGGCGCCACGCCTGCAAAGGCGTGATGCGCCGCTTGTAGATCATCCAGCCCAGCACCAGCACCAGGGTGGGGTTGAGGTACAGAATCAGCCGCTCCAGGCTGGCGCTGATGTATTGCAGACCCCAGAAATCGAGGTAGCTGGCCAGGTAGTAGCCGGTGAGGCCCAGGCCCAGCACGCCCAGCCAGTCGTTGCGGGTCAGCGGTGGCTTGCCGCGGCTGGCCCACCAGGCCAGCGCCAGAAACAGGGGCAGCGCAAACAGCATGCGCAGCATGATGAGCGTGACCGCGTCCACCCCGTAGCGGTAGGCCAGCTTGACGATGATGGCCTTGCCGCTGAAGGCGATGGAGCCTGCCGACGGCCAGCAGCAGGCCGGCAGCGATGGAGGGAGCGGGGCCTCGGCAGAACGGAAGGAGCAGACATGCGGCTGATTATCGGTGTGCCGAGCCCCACCGGGCCAGGTGCTCCTTGCGGCCTCGGCGGACCCGGGAGACTCAGGCCTTGGGTGCGCTCAAGCCGCTCCGCATCGATCACCCGGTACACCCGCCCGATCTTGTCCAGCGGCTCGATCAGTTCTTCGCGCACGAAGGCGTTCAGCGTGCGGCTCACGGTTTCCAGCTTGAGATCGAGCATGGCGCCCATGTCTTCGCGGGAAAACAGCGTCACCACCGAGGCATCGCCGGCGGAGCGCATCTTCAGAATCAGCCCGGCCACGCGCTGGCGCGCATTGCCAAAATTCAGATCGGCCAGCCAGTCGTCGGCTTCTTTCAGGCTGCGGTGCCATTTCTCCAGCAGGCGCTGGTGCAGGCGTGGCGTTTCGCGGTTGAGGCGCTGGATCACCTGCAGCGGCAGACGGCAGACCTTGATCGGGGTGAGCGCGATGGCGTCGGAATCGTAGGTGGGGCCCATCAGGGCTTCCAGCCCCACCACATCGCCCGAGCGCAGCACGCGCACGATGCGCTGGCGGCCATCGACCGTGTTGCGCACCAGCTTGATCATGCCCGCCCGCAGGGTGTAGAGCGAGGTGGCCGTTTCACCCATGCGCACCAGAGGCTGATGGGCGGCGAATTCCAGATCGTCGATGGGCGCATGGATGAGGTTGAAGTCTTCCTCGCGCAAATCGGCAAACAGGACCATGTCCCGGATGCCGCAGTTGCGGCAGTCCGAAGTGCCGCGCCAGGCCGATTCGGTTTTGATGGGGATCATGCGGAAGAAGTGGGAGCGTTGAGAAACGTCATGGATGGGCGTCAAATATAAGGCAATGCGCAATATCCGCAGGATTCACGCTCAGCCCAATGGTGGCGTCCTGGCCAGCACTTCGTCCATGGTGGTCGTGCCTTCGGCCACCCGGGCGGCACCCGCCAGGCGCAACGGCCGCATGCCATCGCTGACCGCCTGCTTGCGCAGCGCCTCGAGGTGGGGCTCGCGGTTGATCTTGTCCTTGAAGGTCTCCGACACGGTGAGCAACTCGTACAGACCGATGCGCCCGCGAAACCCGGTCATGCGGCAATCCACGCAGCCCACGGCCTGATAAGGCCTGTACTTCCCGCTGACCTTCCAGGGTTTGACCAGATCGGTCAGCGCCTCGTGAGAAGCCGCGGTCGCTGGCATCGTCTTCGCGCACCTTGCAGGTCGGGCACAGCGTGCGCACCAGGCGCTGGGCCAGGACGCCGAGCACCGTCGCATTGATCAGATAAGGCGGTATGCCCAGCTCCATCAGCCGCATGATGGCCGAAGGTGCATCGTTGGTGTGCAGCGTGGTGAACACCAGGTGGCCGGTGAGCGCAGCCTGCACCGCCATCTCGGCCGTCGGCAGATCGCGCACCTCGCCCACCATGATGATGTCCGGGATCCTGCCGCATCAAGGCGCGCAGGCCCTGGGCGAAATCCAGATCGAGGTGGGTCTGCACCTGGGTCTGGTTGAAGGCCGGCTCGATCATTTCGATCGGGTCTTCCACCGTGCTCACGTTGACCTCTTCGGTGGCCAGGCGCTTGAGCGTGGCGTAGAGCGTGGTGGTTTTGCCCGAGCCGGTCGGGCCGGTCACGAGCACGATGCCGTGGGGTTTCTTCATCAGACCCTCCCAGCGCGTCGCATCGTGGGGCGTGAAGCCGAGCGCGCTCAGGTCTTTGACCGTGGCTTCCGGGTCAAAGATCCGCATCACCATTTTTTCGCCAAACGCCGTGGGCAACGTCGACAAACGCATCTCCACCTCGTCGCTGCGCGCATCGCCCGGGCCGGGTCGGATGGTCTTGATGCGGCCATCCTGCGGGCGGCGCTTTTCCACCACGTCCATGCGGCCCAGCAGCTTGATGCGCGCGATCATGGCGTTCATCACGCCGATGGGCATCTGGTAGACCGGGTGCAACACGCCGTCGATACGGAAACGGATCACGCCCTGCTCGCGCCGCGGCTCCAGGTGGATGTCGCTGGCGCGCTGGTCAAAGGCGTATTGCCACAGCCAGTCCACCACCTGCACCACGTGCTGGTCGTTGGCATCGAGCTGCTTGTTGGTCTTGCCCAGCTCCACCAGTTGTTCGAAGCTGCCAAAGCCCGCCTGGCCACCACCCAGCTTGTTGGCGGCGCGCACCGATTTGGCCAGCGCAAAAAACTCGGCGGTGTAGCGCGTGATCTCCTGCGGGCTGGCCACGACCAGGCGCACGCTCTTGCGCGTCTGGCGCTCCACCTCGGGCACCCAGTCGCGAATGAACGGCTCGGCCGTGGCCACCACCACCTCGCCCGACCCCAACCTGCACCGGCAACACCTTGTGGCGCTCGGCGTAAGCCGCGCTCATCACATCGGCGACCTTGCCCACATCGACCTTCAGCGGATCGATGCGGAAATAGTCCAGACCGGTGCGCGCCGCCAGCCACTGCGTGAGCGTCTCGGCATCCAGCACATGGCCGTCCGATGCGCGGGCCATGCCCACCACGGCCAGACGCTGCAACGGGTGCTGCGCGCTGTGCGCCGAGGCGCAACGCGCAATGGTGCGCTCCGCTTCGTTGTCCGAAATCACCTCGTCTTTCAGCAACCAGTCCACCAGCATCCGCCAGTCAAGCGGCCCCTGGTAAGTCGTTCGATGGCTGCTTGCTGGGCGCGAGTGCCTTTGGTGGAAGTTTTCATGGATCGATCTGCAATATGCTTCAGTTCACCGGTTTGAAAATGCGCAACCATTTCACCGCGGGCAAGCCCCAGCGCGACTGAATGTCTTCGGCGCGGGCGAGCAGCTGCATGCGGGTGGGCCGATCGGCCGTGCGCTGGGCCAGCACCACGGTGTTGCCTTCGCGCGTGGGCTTGAAGGCCCACACCGCATCGTCGCCAAAGGCCGCGCAAATGCTCTGCAGCGAGCGCTCATAGGTAGTGTCGCGCCCGAACAGGTTCACCGTCATCGCGCCTTCATCGGTCAGCACCGAGCGGCAATCGGCATAAAAATCGGGGCTGTCGAGCACCGGCGCGGCCGCCTCATGGTCGTACAGATCCACATGCAGGGCATCGATCTGAGCCCGTGTGCTCGGGGTTGCGGATCTCCTGCCCGGCATCGGCCAGCATACACGCGCAACGCGCCCTCTCAGGCGGCAGCTTGAACCAGCCCGCGGCAGGCGGCAACCACCTGCGGGTTGATTTCCACCGCCGTGGTGTGCATGCGGCAGACCTTGAAGCAGAACTTGGTCAGCGCCGCCGAGCCCAGACCCAGCTGCATGGCGCGGCGTTTGGTCACCGTGTCGGGGTCGACAAACAGCAGCCAGGCCATCATGCGCTGCACGTAGTCGAGCTCGATGGCAAAGGGCTCGTCGATGAGCATCGAACCCTGGACCCAGTCGGTACCCAGGTGCAGAAAACGCACATCGCCGATCTTCCGACATGGTGACTTCGGGCAGGGTCTGCGCGCCGGTGCGGCGGCGCGCGGCGGCGTTGGCGCCGGCCTTCATGCGCCGTGCTCCTGAGAACGGCGACATGGAGAGGAATGGGGCATGAAGGGCATACGCGAGTAGTGGCGATTTCTGAAGAGGAAAGCGAAGCGGTATGAACACCGCCGATGGCCGAACAGCGGATTCGAGTGGCAGATGCCTCGTGGACTGGACGGTTCAAACATGGTCAGACCGTGCCGCAAGAAACACCTCGGACCACGCCGCCAGCTTGCGCTCGAAACGCCAGCTGGCGTTGGCTGGGCTGGTGGAGGGCAGTTTGTAGACCGGCAGGCCCAGGCGCTTCGGTGTGTTTGGCATGTTTGAAGCTCTCGCCGCCGTTGTGGGCCATGGCCTGCAGCTGCGGGCATTGCGCGCTGCAGCCAGGCGAAATCGTTGAGTTCGCCCTGGCGGATGGCCGGCATCCAGGCTGCCTTCGCGTTCACAGGCGCCGTACACATCCCACAGGCCCACGCCGTGCTCCAGCATGGCGGCCAAGCGCTCGCGCGTAGGGCTTCTCTGGCAGTGGCATCGCCCACAACGCCCCCAGAATTTTCCAGAACTGGTTTTGCGGGTGGCCGTAATACTGCTGCGCTTTCAACGAAGCCACGCCGGGAAAGCTGCCCAGTACGAGCAACCGGGTGTCGGCGTTCACCACCGGGGCCAGACCCAGCAAGCGGTTCATGGCAGCGCCGCCAGCTTTGGGCAACGCCACCAGCGCGTTGGCGCTGGTGGCGCCAGCCAGCGCGTCCTCCGTCATGCCCCGCAGACCCGCCACCACGCTGCCGATGCGCGGCAGTTCGGCGGGCGTGTTCAAGCCCCTGTGGCTGGCCGGCTGCGCGTTGTGCCGCCGTGGCGTACAGCCATTGCGGCGGGATGTCGGGCGAATCGGTCTCCATGCACCAGGGCCGAAAGCGGCAGGCTGGCCGCCAGCGCGCGCAGCTGCCGGGCGGGCTCAAAGGTGCAGGCGCCGCCAAAACCCAGCTTGAAGCCCAGGTCGATGAAATGCCCGGCCTGCTGCTCACTGCCATTGAAAGCGTGGGCGATGCCGCCGGCCACGGTCACTGTCCCGCAGGTGCTTCAGCAACACGTCGGCGCTGCGCCGCACGTGCAGGATCACCGGCAACCCGTGCTTGCGCGCCAGCTTGAGTTGCGCCCGGTAAAAGCCGATCTGCCGCTCCCGCATGGCAGGCTCACACAAGGCGGGCACAAAAAAGTCCAGCCCGATCTCCCCCACCGCCACCAGCCGGGGATCGTCCCGGTGTTCGGTCAAGCGCCGCGTCCAGCGCATCCAGATCGTCGTCCTGCGCTTGCGGCACAAACAAGGGGTGAATGCCCAGCGCGTAAGCGTCGCCCAGCCGGTGGGCCAACAGGCGCACCGTCTCAAAGTTGTGCCGCGCCACGGCTGGAATCACGCAGCGCTTCACCCCCAGCGCCGCCGCGCGCTCGCGCGCCACCACGGCCAGCGCATGGTCTGGCCCGAACTCGGGCGCATCAAGATGACAATGGGTATCGATCCACATGGCGGTATAACGCCATTGTGCCGCCGGTTGAGCGCACCCTTCCTTCCCAAAATCCTTCAGGAGAGACCCCTTGCCCACCACCTTCACGCGCCTGCTGCGCGCCTTCACGCGCCGTCCCGTCCTGTGGCTCACCGCCCCCATCTGGCTGGGCTTGCAAGCCTGCGCCAACTCCGCCGCGCCTGCCGTCCGAACCCGCACAGCGCCTCTGTGGGGCACACAATGGCAACTGCAGGCGCTGGGCGCGCAGCCAGTGATGGCAAGCTCCAAAGCCTCGCTGCAGTTTCCTGAGGTGGGCCGTGTGGCGGGCCATGGCTCGTGCAACCGGTTCAGCGGCTCGGTGAGCGTGACAGGTGATCAACTGACCGTTTGGCAACATGGCGAGCACCAAGATGGCCTGCATGGGCGGCGCCATGGCGCAGGAACGCGACTACCTCGCGGCCCTGCAAAAAGCGCAGCGCTATGAGCAGCAGGGCGACACGCTGCTGATCTACGCGCAAGGCATGGCACTAGCCCCTGCGCTTCGTCCGCGCGCCGTAAAGCCGCGCAGAACGCCTTCAATCCGCCGTCAAAACACCCTTGGTCAGGCGCAGCAGGCGGCTGCAACGGGCGGCCAGTGTCTCGTCGTGGGTCACGACCACGAACGCTGTGCCCTGCTCGCGGGCCAGTTCCATCATGAGTTCAAACACGCCGTCGGCGGTGGAACGGTCGAGGTTGCCCGTGGGCTCGTCGGCCAACACGCAGGCCGGTTGCGTCACCAGCGCCCGCGCAATCGCCACCCGCTGACGCTCGCCACCCGACAGCTCGGCCGGGCGGTGGTGCAAGCGCTCGCCCAACCCCACACGGCCCAGAATGGCGGCCGCCTGCTTGGCCGCATCGGCGCGGGGCATGCGCCGGATCCACAGCGGCATGGCCACATTGTCGGCGGCGCTGAACTCGGGCAACAGATGGTGGAACTGGTAGACGAAACCCAGATGTTTGTTGCGCAACTCGCCCTGCTGCGATGCGTTCAACCCCGCCATGGCCTGGCCCATGAGTTGCACGCTGCCGCTGCTGGGCGCGTCGAGTCCGCCGAGCAAATGCAGCAAGGTGCTCTTGCCCGAACCGGACGCACCCACAATGGCCACGGTTTCGCCAGCGCGCACGGTGAGGTCCACACCTTGCAACACAGTCACATCGAGCCGGCCTTCTGTGAAACGTTTGGTCAGGCCGGTGGCCAGGAGAACTGCTTGATTCATGATTTGCACCGGCTTCACTCATAGCGCAGGGCTTCCGCCGGGTTCACGCGGCTGGCGCGCCAGCTGGGGTAGATCGTGGCCACGAAGGACAGCACCAGCGAAATCACCGCGATGGGCAAGATATCGGCCTGCTGCGGATCGCTGGGCATGCGGCTGATGAGGTAGATGTCTTTGGGCAGGAAACTGGCGCCCAGTGCCCGCTCGATCGCCGGCACGATGGTGTCGATGTTGAACGCGACGCCCAGGCCCAGCAACAGGCCCAGCCCGGTACCGATCACGCCCACCATCGCGCCCTGCACCATGAACACCCCCATGATGCTGCGCGGGCTGGCGCCCAGCGTGCGCAGAATGGCGATATCGGCGCGCTTGTCGGTCACCGTCATCACCAGCGTCGACACCAGGTTGAACGCCGCCACCGCCACGATCAGCGTCAGGATGATGAACATCATGCGTTTCTCCAGCTGCACCGCGGCAAACCAGGTGCGGTTCTGGCGCGTCCAGTCGGTCACCGACAGGCCGGGGTCAAGATCGCCAGCGATGGAGATGGCCACCTCGCGGGCCTGGTGCAGGTCGCGGATCTTCACGCGCACGCCGGTGGCACCCTCCACACGGAAGATGCGCGCCGCATCGTCCATGTGCATCAGGGCCAGCGACGAATCGTATTCGAAATGGCCGGAATCGAACGTGCCCACCACCGTCATCTGGCGGATGCGCGGCATCACGCCGGCCGGCGTCACCTGACCGCTGGGTGCGATCAGGGTCACCGTGTCACCCTTGAACACACCCAGACTGCGCGCCAGCTCGCCGCCCAGGATCACGCCATACTCGCCCGGCACCAGCCGCGGCAACACGGTCTGCGACAGCGCGGCGGCCAGATCGGTGACCTTGGGTTCCAGCGCCGGGTCGATGCCGCGCACCAGCGCGCCCCGCATGTCTTCGCCGCGCGCGATCAGGGCCTGGGCGCCCACAAAAGGCGCGGCGCCCACCACCTCGGGGTGGCGCTCGATGCTGGCCAGGGTGACCGCCAGATTGGGAATGGCCTGCCCACTGGGTTCGAACACCTCCACGTGGGCCAACACGCTCAGCATGCGGTCGCGCACCTCCTTCTGAAAGCCGTTCATCACCGACAGCACGATGATGAGCGCGGCCACACCCAGCGCGATGCCCAGCATGGACACGCCTGAAATGAAGGAAATGAAGCCGTTGCGGCGGGTGGCACGGCCTGCGCGGGTGTAGCGCCAGCCCAGGATGAGTTCGTAAGGGGTTTGCATGCTTGGCGAGAAAATACCTACGGCGATTGTGGCATCCCTGACAATCGAGCCATGTCCGCCCCAAGCCCGACGATGGAGTCGTCCTCCCACCTGCTGGTTCCCTTTGCCGCCGCCAGCGCGCCCGAATGCCGCGCCCTGCTGCCCGGCCTGCGCCTGCCCCACCTCAGCGCGCTGCTGGCCGGGCTGAGCCTTGGCACCACGCACAAGGGCGACGACCACGACTTCTCGCCGCCCCACGAACGCGCCTTGGCCCACGCGCTGGGCCTCGGCCTGCACGACGACGGCGCCATTCCCTGGGCCGCTGCCCAGAGCGATCAGCCCCACGAGCCCCAGGCCTGGTTCACCCCCTGCCATTTCCAGATCGGCATGGACCAGGTCACCCTGCAAACCGCCGAATCGCTGGCCCTGGGCGACGACCAGTCCCGCCCGCTTTTCGAGGCGCTGGCCCCGTATTGCGCCGAAGACGGCATCACCCTGCGATACGAAAGCCCCACCCGCTGGCACGCCCAGGGCGAGCCGCTGCGCCACCTGCGTCTGCGCCAGCCTGGACCGCGTGAGCGGCCGGTCGGTGGCCGACTGGACGGCGCCCGTCAACCCGACAACGCCGGCGCCCAGCTGCTCAAACGGCTGCAGAGCGAAGCGCAGATGCTGTTTTACACCCACCCGGTGAACGACCAGCGCGAAGCCGCGCGCGAGCCCATCATCAATGGCTTCTGGGTGCACGGCGCTGGCGCCCTGCCCCACCCCATGATCCCCGTGGGCCCCACGCCCACCGATTGCCCCAGGCTTGCGCCTGGCCGCCCTGGGCGGCGACTGGGCCGCCTGGCAGCAAGCCTGGGAGCTGCTCGACACCAGCCACATCTCAGCTGCTGCAACGCGCCCGCCAAGGCCACTGGTCACCCTCACCCTGTGCGGCGAACGCCACGCCAGACTTGGCACAATGCCCGCCCAAGGGTGCGCTGGCGCGCCGGGGCAAGCCATCAGAACCCTGCGCGGCCCGGCGCCCGCCTGGAAACACCTCGACACCCTATGAAAATCACCACCCGCGACGTCCCCCCCCGCGCCGCCTGGGCGCTCGAACAAGGCGGCCTTCACCCCCTGCTGGCCCGCCTGTTTGCGTCGCGTGGCATCACCAACACCGAAGAACTCGACGACTCGCTGGGCCGCCTGATCCCGCCCAGCGAGATGCTGGGCGCCGATCGAAGCCGCCAGTGCCCTGGCCGACGCCATGGCCGCCGGTCAGCGCATCTGCATCGTGGCCGACTACGACTGCGACGGCGCCACCGCCTGCGCCGTGGGCCTGCGCGGCCTGCGCCTGCTGGGCGCGCCCATGGGCTACGACGGCGCCAGCTACCTGGTGCCCGACCGCGTCACCGACGGCTACGGCCTCACGCCCTCGATCGCCAAGCGGGTCAAGGCATCGGGCGCCGATGTGCTGGTCACCGTGGACAACGGCATCGCCAGCCTCGACGGCGTGCGCGCGGCCCGCGAGCTGGGCCTGCAGGTGATCGTGACCGACCACCACCTGCCCGCCCTGAAAAACGGCGAAATCGTGGTGCCCGACGACTGCATCATCGTCAACCCCAACCAGCCCGGCTGCGGCTTCGAGAGCAAGTCGATCGCGGGGGTGGGCGTGATGTTTTACGTGTTGCTGGCGCTGCGCGCCGAGCTGCGCGAACGTGGGGTCTTCACACCGCAAACGCAACCCAAGATCGATGCGCTGCTGCCGCTGGTGGCGCTCGGCACCGTGGCCGACGTGGTCAAGCTCGATGCCAACAACCGCCGCCTGGTCGCCCAAGGTTTGAAGCGCGTGCGCGCCGGCGCCATGCCGCCCGGCATGACCGCCCTGTTCAACGTGGCCGCGCGCAAATACCCGGCCGCCACCGGCTTCGATTTCGGCTTCGCCCTGGGTCCGCGGCTCAACGCCGCCGGCCGCCTGGCCGACATGACGCTGGGCATCGAATGCCTCACCACCGACGACGCCCTGCGCGCCGACGAACTCGCGCGCACGCTCGACGGCATCAACCGCGAACGCAAAGCCATCGAAGGCGACATGCGCGACCAGGCGCTGGCGCTGGTCGAAGAGATGTTCGACGAATCCGAAGAGCCGCCGCCGGCCATGATCGTGTTCGACCCCGACTTCCACGAAGGCGTGGTCGGCATCGTGGCCTCGCGCCTCAAAGACAAGCTGCACCGCCCCACCTTCGTCTTCGCCGCCAGCGGCGCCGAAGGCAAGGAACACGAGCTCAAAGGCTCGGGCCGCTCCATCCCCGGCTTCCACCTGCGCGACGCGCTCGACCTCGTGGCCAAGCGCCACCCGGGCGTGTTGCTGCGTTTCGGTGGCCACGCCATGGCCGCCGGCTGCACCATCGAAGAAGAACACCTGGAAACCTTCGAAGCCGCCCTGCAGCTCGTGGCCCACGAATGGCTGGACGCCGCCACCCTGCGAGCGCCGCATGGAAGCCGACGGCGCGCTCGACAAACAGTACCGCCGCACCGATCTGGTCGACACCCTGCACAAGGAAGTCTGGGGCCAGGGCTTTGCGCCGCCCGTGTTCTGCGAAGAAGTGCAGATCGTGAGCCAGCGGCTGGTGGGCGAAAAACACCTGGCGCTGAAAATGAAACACCAGGGCGAGCCGGTGGACGGCATCTGGTTCGGCCACACCGAGCCGCTGCCCGAGCGGGTCAAGCTGGCGTTCCGGCTGGACGCCGACGAGTGGCAAGGGCAGCGGCGGGTAAGATTTCTCGTAGAAGCAGCAGAGCTCTAAACAACAGGAAGACCACCATGCCCGTTCAACCCGCAGACATACCGAATCTCAGCCATTTCGAACTGGCTGAGCATATCCGGCTTTCAAAGGTCAACCCCGGCTTGTATGTGGGCCTTGAGGATCCGCTGGCCGGAACTGGCCGTTCGGAGCCCAACCCACAACTTCCAGTGCATGAAGTGCGGACATGGAAGTGCGAGGTTGACCAAATCAGAAGTCCAGGTCGTTCCTCAGCTCATTCTTCAACGTGCAAAGCGCCAAGTACTCCGCGTCGTTTGCAGCCGATGCGCATTTACAGAGTTCTACCAAGGGCAGGTTTCTGCTGGCGAACAGGCGATGGATTTCGTGTTGGGCAGTTGAGCTCAAGCAGCCGCTGATCGAAGTGGGCGCCTACCGCTTGCCCTTCGCCCTCTCAAACTTCTTCCAGTAGCCGAACTCGGCTTCGTGCACCTCAAAGTCCACCTCGGCCACGCGGGCCTGGATCTTTTCCTGGGCGTCGAGCACGCCCCGGTTGTAGACGCTGGGGCCGATCTCTTCGAGGAAAAAACCGAGCAGGGCGCCGGCGGTCAGGTTGCCGATCTTTTCATCGCGCTCTTCGCGAAAATAGCGCTCGATGGACGCGATGGCCTGATCGCGGTCTTCTTTGCTGAGTTCGATGGTCATGGCGGGTCCAGTGTGAAGAACGGCCCGCATCCTACCGAAACGCGGCGTTGATGACCAGAAAGCTCATGAAGATCTGCGCGGGAGCGAAATGGTGGAGGGCAGGTTCACGGTCAGCGACCGCTTCAAGGTGAACCAGCTGGGTTCTTCGATCGTGCCCAGCGTGCGTCCATCGCGCTCCCAGCAGTAGCTCAGTTTGCCCACCGAACTGTGGCGCACCATGGTGGCGTTGAGCGGGCTCAGTATTTCCACCCGCGAACGCTTCAAGCGCTCCTTGGGAGACAACGCTTCGGCCAGGGCCAGCGGCTCGCCGCCCTGGTGCAGGGTGAATCGGACTCTTGGCGTTTGGAGCGGTTCAGAAACTCAAAGCCGATGCGGTACTCGGTGGAGGCTGCTCTGGCCGAAGCCAGGCGAATCAGCACATCGCCCTCGGCCGAACCTTCGGGGTGCACCGCAGGCGCGCATTTTTCGCCTGCGCAAACCAGGGCCACACCAATTCGGCGATCGGTCGGTCGTCCGTGGAAAAGATCTGGTAGCTGGAACTTGCTGAATGCCGAATGCTGGCGAACGTGGAGCATGTAGCTTTCAACCGAAACGGTTCACTGAGGTTTGGCGGGCTGGCGCGGGCCGTGGCTGCGAAGTCTAGCCCCGACTGAAAGCCCCAAGTCTGGTGCGATGTTCGCCGGAACGAGACCCAAAAGTCCACAGCAGAACAGCAAAAACGCCTACAGCGCCGAAGTTGGCTCAGGGCTCCGGCCAGCCCATCAGCCCATCAGGGCTTCGCGCACCGCCGAGAGCTGGCGGCGCGAAACCGCCAGGCGGTCTTCGATGCCGTCCAGACGCACGGCCCAGCCTTCGCCCTCGAGCGGGTCGTTGTGCTTTTCCACCGCGCGCACCCGGCGGCGGGCCACCAGCGCATTGCGGTGCACCCGCACGAACAGGTGTTCGTATTTCTGCTCCAGATCGCTGAGCGAGCCGTCGTAAATGTGTTCTCTTGTCCACCGTGCGCACGGTGATGTACTTGAGCTCGGCCTTGAGGTAGACCACATCGGCCAGCGGCACCCGCTCGCTGCGCCCGCGCTCCTGAATCACCAGGCATTCGCCAGCGGGCTGCCCGCATCGTTGTTGCCGGCAGCGACCAGGGCGCTGGACCTTTTGCAATGCCTGCTGCAGCCGCTCCAGCCGCACGGGTTTGGTGAGGTAGTCCACCGCTTCGAGTTCAAAGGCCTGCACCGCGTGCTCGGCATGGGCGGTCACGAAAACGATCTGGGGGGGTGAAGGCAATTGGTGCAAGGTGGCGGCGAGGGCCATGCCGTCGACGCCGGGCATGTGGATGTCGAGCAACACCAGATCAAAGGCGGTGCGCTGGATATGCTCCATGGCCTGCACGGCGTTGGCCGCTTCGCCGATGGTGTCCACGCGCGGATCGGTGCAATCGCCCAGCAGCGTACGCAGGCGCGAACGTGCCAGTGTCTCGTCGTCAACGATCAAAACCTTCAGTCCCATGCGTTCACTCCCGCGGGTTTGCGTCACCTTCACAGCTTATAACGGTATTTCAAGTCGAACCTGATAAATACCGTCGACCAGCACTCTGAAAGCGCCCCTCCACGTCGTGCAACAGTTGCAGGCGCTGGCGCACATTGTCCAGCGCCAGGCCGTTGCCTTTGACCCCGCTGCCTGCGGGGACCGTGTTGGTCACCTTGATCACCACCACCGAGCCTCGGCGCTGGGTGCTGATGCGCACCACCGCGCCCGTCTCGCTGGGCTCCACGCCGTGTTTCACCGCATTTTCCACCAGCGGCTGCAAGATCAGCGGCGGCAGGTGGGCCCTGGAAGCGGTTTCGTCAATGCTCCACTCGATGCGCAGACGCTCACCAAACCGCACCGACTCAATGGCCAGGTAATGGCGCGCCAGATCCAGCTCCTGGCTCAGCGGCACCGCCTCGTTGCGTGTCCGCCAGCGCATGGCGAAACAGCTCGCTCAGGTCTTCCAGCAGGCTCTCGGCCTTGGCCGGCTCGGCCCGCACCAGCGCGATGGCGCTGTTGAGCGTGTTGAACAGAAAGTGGGGCCGAATGCGCGCCTGCAACTCGGCCAGGCGCGCTGTGGTGCCGGCCGGTGCGCGGGCCTTGCGCGCCAGACCAGCGCGGTCACCAAAATGGCCGCCACCAGAGCGCCCGAGCGGCGCTGGCCACCGCCACGGTTCGGTACCGGCCAAACCCATCCAGGCCAGCATGCCGCAGCCATACAAGCCGCCAGGGCGCCCAGCGAAACGCCCACAGCCCATTGCGCGGCCATCGGCCACCGGGCCAGCAAGCGTTTGAGCCGCGCAAACCGCCAGCAGCCACGCCAGCACCGCAGGCAAGGCCGCGCCGGTGAGCATGGCCATCTGGCCCATCCAGACCACAGGCTGGCCGCGCCAAACAGCGCGGCCACCCACACGATGGCCTCCACAAACAGCACCGCCCGCAACACCACGCCCACCTGGCAGGTGTCGAACACCGACTCACGATCAGGGGACACCATCGGGCATGTCTTCGCAGGGGCCGGGTGCCCGATGCCGGGGCCAGGTCCTGGAAGCTCGATAAAATTCGGGAGTCTTGCATGGCTCGCACTATATCGACAGCGCCTGCCTTGCGCCAAGCGCCACGCGACCCCGCGTGCCCTTGCCCAAGAAAACCCCGCTCCCAGCGCCACCCCCGGCGCCCGGTCCCTTTTCAACCTTACCAGCCGCTGGCACACGCATGTCATCCAACCAACTCGACAAAAAATCCGAAGCCTGGTCTGCCCTCTTCTCCGAGCCCATGAGCGAGCTGGTCAAGCGCTACACCGCCAGCGTGTTTTTTGACAAGCGCCTGTGGCTGGCCGACATCACCGGCAGCCTGGCCCACGCCGAGATGCTGGCCGCGCAGGGCATCATCAGCGCAGACGACCGCGCCGCCATCGAGCGCGGCCTGGCCCAGATCCGCAGCGAAATCGAAGCCGGCACGTTCGAATGGAAGCTCGATCTGGAAGACGTGCACCTCAACATCGAAGCGCGCCTGACCCAGCTCGTGGGCGACGCCGGCAAGCGCCTGCACACCGGGCGCTCCGCAACGACCAGGTCGCCACCGACGTGCGCCTGTGGCTGCGCGGCGAGATCGACCTCATCAGCGACCTGCTGAGCGAGCTGCAGACCGCGCTGGTCGACGTGGCCGAGAAAAACGTGGAAGTCATCCTGCCCGGCTTCACCCACCTGCAGGTGGCCCAGCCGGTGAGCTTCGCCCACCACCTGCTGGCCTATGTGGAAATGTTTGCCCGCGACGCCGAGCGCATGGCCGATGTGCGCCGCCGCACCAACCGCCTGCCCCTGGGCAGCGCCGCCCTGGCCGGCACCACCTACCCGCTGGACCGCGAGCGCGTGGCCCGCACGCTGGGCATGGTCGATGCAGACGGCGATGCCGCAGGTGTGCCAGAACAGCCTGGACGGCGTGAGCGACCGCGACTTCGCCATCGAATTCACCGCCGCCGCCTCGCCTGTGCATGGTGCACATCAGCCGCCTGAGCGAAGAGCTGATTCTGTGGATGAGCCAGAACTTCGGTTTCGTGAAGATCGCCGACCGCTTCACCACCGGCTCATCCATCATGCCGCAGAAGAAAAACCCCGACGTGCCCGAGCTGGCGCGCGGCAAAACCGGCCGCGTGGTCGGCCACCTGATGGCGCTGATCACCCTGATGAAAGGCCAGCCGCTGGCCTACAACAAGGACAACCAGGAAGACAAAGAGCCGCTGTTCGACACCGTGGACACGCTCAAGGACACGCTGCGCATCTTCAGCGAAATGGTCGGCGGCCAGCTCAACGCCACCAACCGGCCAGAAAGAAGGCGGCATCACCGTCAACGCCGAGGCCATGGAAGACGCGGCCAAAAAAGGCTACGCCACCGCCACCGACCTGGCCGACTACCTGGTGAAAAAGGGCCTGCCCTTCCGCGACGCCCACGAAACCGTGGCCCACGCCGTGAAGGCCGCCGTCTCGCACAACTGCGACCTGTCCGAGCTGCCGCTGGCGGTGTTGCAGGGCTTCAACGCCAGCATCGAAAAAGACGTGTACGAATGCCTGAGCCTGCGCGGCAGCCTCAACGCCCGCAACACCGTGGGCGGCACCGCGCCCGCGCAGGTGCTGACACAGATCGCACGCCACCGCAAGCGCCTGGACTGAGCCCGACATTGAGGGGCAAAACCCTTGCGGCCGCACGTCAGAAACCGCTCAAGGCCGGCCCGAAAAAGCCGATTCATGAAGGTGAAACAAAGACCACGGCAATTCCCGGGTCAACACCTTTTGAATGGAGTGCTCACCGTGTCTGTCATGATGATTTTGATTGCTGGGGTATTGGCTATTGCCCTGGCCTGGTGGGCCATTTCGGCCGCAACCTTCCAGCGCGCGCCAGCCGCGCCCAGGCCACGCTGCAAGGCCGCGGCGCGCACCGCTCACCCGCCTCGCGGCCTGTCGCCGCAGGCGCGGCCCCTGCTGCGCCACTGGAGGTCTCAGCGCCGGCTGCAGCCGCGCCCTGCCGCCGCCCGAGCTGGCGGCGTTTGCAGTGGCTCAAGGTGCAAGACCTCGAAGCGCAACGGCGCGACACGCTGCTGGAGGCCATCAAAGGCATTCCCCGCCCGCCCCACTCGCTGCAAAAGCTGCTCTCGCCCGAATTTGTGGCCCGCGCCGGCTCGGCCGAGCTGAGCGAACTGGTGATGGGCGAACCCATCATCGCCGCCAAGGTGCTGTCCACCGTGAACGCGCCGTTCTACGGCCTGCACAAGCCCGTGACCGGTATCGGCCAGGCCGTGACCTTCCTGGGCATGAACACGGTGCGCAACATCTGCGTGCAATACATGCTGGCCGAGGCCTTCAAGCCCCGCCTGGCCACCTCGCAACGCGCCTTTGACGGCATCTGGCGCGCCAGCGCCATCGCCAGCGAACTGTGTGTGCGCCTGAGCAAGGCGCTCAACCTGCCCGACCAGGGCGGCCTGTCGCACCCAGGTGGTGCTCGGCTTTGTGGGCCACCTGTCGGCCGCATCGCTGATGCCGCCCAAGGCCCTGGACGACTGGCTGTCGCTGGGCCGCCTGGACCGCGCCCAGCGCGAGCAAGACTGTGATGAGCCTGAGCGCCGGCGAAGTGGGCGGCCTGCTGATGAACGCCTGGGGCCTGCCCGAAGCGCTGGTCAACGACGTGCGCGCCATCGACCGCGTGCTGGTCACACCGCACCGCGCCAACGACACCGTGGCGAATCGCCCCGCCTCGCGCGTGAGCTACCTGTGTGCCCGCCTGGGCGAGCGCCTGGCCACCGGCCAGATGCAACTCGCTCGAGGGCTACAACCCCTTCCAGGACGTCGGCGCCGACACCTTCTACCTCAACGAACACCTGCGCAACCCCATGCTGCGCCAGCTGCCTGCCGCGCTGGCCTGCGCTGAGGTGCAGGAAGCCCTGGAGCAGATGCTCAGCGGGCGAGACGTCCAAGAAGGTCTGAACGCCAGCCCTCAGGGCGCAGGGCCGTCGAGCCAATCGTTGTCGCCTTCGCTCGGGCTGCACCGCCCAGTAAATGCAACACAGCCCAGCCCAGCAGCGGGATCAGCCCCAACAGTTGCCACCAGCCCGCTTTTGCCGATGTCGTGCAGGCGGCGGGTACCCACCGCGATACCCGGCAGCAAGACGGCGAGCGAAAAGATACCGGCCAAAGTCTTCGCTGATGCCGACAGCCGATTGACGCCAGCACCACAAACAACACCCAGTACCAATAGGCTGAGCGGGGTGCACGGCCCGAAAAACCCACGTAGTTGGAAAAACCGCTCTTGATCGCGTCGGTAAAGTTCATCACTGCCCTCCTTGTTTGAAAAGTCGCCAAATCATAGGCCACCGCACCTTGACCCCGATCAAGGCCGGGCCCGCGCATCGCGCTACAGTTCAGCCCCATGGAACAACGCTTCAACCTCCCCCTCGTCTCCCGCCCTGAGCCTCCGGGCCTGAACTGGGTGCCCCACGCTCCAAACCGGCGACGCCCGCATGGACGACACCCACGAAGAGTTCGTGACCCAGCTCAACCAGCTGCTGGCCACGCCGCAAGACCAGCAACTGCCGCTGTACCGCGAGTTCCTGGAGCACACGGTCGAGCACTTCGCCCAGGAAGAGCGCTGGATGCTGGCCACCGGTTTTTCGCCCGACAACTGCCACGCCTCGCACCACGCCACCATTCTGGAAACCATGCGCGCGGTGATCCCGCACTACGAAAACGACGACCCCGAAATCATCACCCGCCTGGCCGAAGCGCTGGTGGAGTGGTTCCCGCAACACGCCGCCAGCATGGACGCCGGCCTGGCCATGCACCTGAAAAACGTGGGCTTCGACTCCACCACCGAAACCCTGGCCGACCCAGGCAAGGTGCGCCCCGCGTCCATGTCGGGTTGCGGCAGCGTCAGCTGCAGCTAAGCCCGGCGCCCCAACACCCAGGCGCCCCAATGGGGTGCGGTTCGCGGGCTCTGAACAATCTTGCGCCAGAAGCGCACCAGTTTGGGAAAACTGGTGCGCTTCTTGCTTTGTCTGGTGCACATCGGCTGATACAGCATCAATTCACACCAAATCAGCCCATCCAATCCCCTCTCGCACGGAAACCTTCATGGACGCACTACAACAGGGCGCAAACGCCCTCTTCATCCTGCTCGGCGGCATCATGGTGCTCGCCATGCACGCCGGCTTTGCCTTTCTGGAGCTGGGCACCGTTCGCAAGAAGAACCAGGTCAACGCCCTGGTCAAGATCCTGGTCGACTTCTCGGTCTCCACCATCGTCTACTTCGTGGTGGGCTACGGCGTGGCCTACGGCACGCACTTCTTCATCGGCGCCGAGCAGCTGGCCCAGAAAAACGGCTACGAGCTGGTGAAGTTCTTCTTCCTGCTCACCTTCGCCGCCGCCATTCCCGCCATCATCTCGGGCGGCATCGCCGAACGCGCCAAATTCTGGCCCCAACTGATCGCAACCGCCGTCATCGTCGGCTTTGTCTACCCCTTCTTTGAAGGCATCGCCTGGAACGGCCACTTCGGCGTGCAGGCCTGGATCGAGCGCCACCACCGGCGCCAGCCTTCCACGATTTCGCCGGCTCGGTGGTCGTGCACGCCGTGGGCGGCTGGATCGCCCTGCCCGCCGTGATCCTGCTGGGCGCCCGCGCCAACCGCTACCGCAAAGACGGCGGCATGTCGGCCCACCCGCCGTCGAGCATCCCCTTTCTGGCGCTGGGCGCCTGGATCCTGTGCGTGGGCTGGTTCGGCTTCAACGTGATGAGCGCCCAGACGCCTGGACAAGATCTCGGGCCTGGTCGCCGTGAACTCGCTGATGGCCATGGTGGGCGGCACGCTCGCCGCCCTGCTCGCCGGCAAGAACGACCCCGGCTTTGTGCACAACGGCCCGCTGGCCGGCCTGGTGGCCGTGTGCGCCGGCTCCGATGTGATGCACCCGCTTGGTGCACTGGTGGTGGGCGCCATCGCCGGCGGCCTGTTCGTCTGGATGTTCACGCTCACGCAGAACCACTGGAAGATCGACGACGTGCTGGGCGTCTGGCCGCTGCACGGCCTGTGCGGCACCTGGGGCGGCATCGCCGCCGGCATCTTCGGCCAGCAGGCCCTGGGCGGCCTGGGCGGCGTGAGCTTCACCGCCCAACTGATCGGCACCGCCATGGGCGTGGCCTGGGCCCTGCTCGGCGGCTTCGTGGTCTACGGCGTGCTGCGAAGCCACCATGGGCATCCGCCTCACACAGGAAGAAGAATACGACGGCGCCGACCTGACCACCCACCGCATCAGCGCCACGCCCGACCGGGAAGTGAGCTGGTAAAACCCGCTTGCTGGCCGCCCAACCAGAGCGGCCCCCATGCAAAAAGGCGCCAGAGGGCGCCTTTTTGCATGGCCTTGGGCTACCGAACGGCAAAACCACAAAGTGGGCAAGGTTGAAGGGCAAATGTAGACTGATGAGTCTTCAATAAAACACAACGGTTCAATTCATGGAACCTGTGTTCAACCTCAACCACCCAGAGACACCACCATGCGCTTTTCCCGCCTGATTCCCCTGATTTTCGCCGCCGGATTCGGCCTGGCCAACGCCCAGACCACCGCGCCCGCCACCGTCAAGGTCACGCCGCTGGGCAGCCACAGCGGCGAGTTCTGCCCGCTCGACCGCGCCCTGGTCTTTGAAGATCCCGATGGCACCCGCATCCTGTACGACGCAGGCCGCACCGTGCGCGGCCCCGAAGACGGCCGCCTGGGCAAGATCGACGCTGTTTTGCTGAGCCATGTGCACGGCGACCACCTGGGCGACCGCATCCAGCCGTCTGACAACGCAGGCACCTGCGCCAAACCCGATTTCTCCAAGGTGATCGCGCCCGGCTCCAACACCGTCAACATCGCCGTGGGCAAAAAGTCCAAGCTCATCGTCGGCGGAGAGATGGCCAAGTACTTCTCGCTCAAGGTGAAAGAAGCCGGTGGCGACCCGGCCCAGGTGCAGTTGCTGCGCTTTGGCGCCTCGACCAAGATCGGCGGCGTCAGCATCGCCGGCGTGCCTGCCGTGCACTCCAACGGCCTCGACCCCGCCTTCCTCCACAAAGACCATGCCGACGCGCTCGAAGCCAACGGCCTGACCGCCTACATGGGCCCACCCGGCGGCTACGTGCTCACCTTCAGCAACGGCCTGGTGGTCTATCTCTCGGGCGACACTGGCGTGACCGCCGAGCAAGACGTGGTCGTGCGCCGCATGTACAAGGCCGGTCTGGTCGTGCTCAACATCGGTGGCACCTTCACCACCGGCCCGGTGGAAGCCGCCTACGTGATCAACGAACTGGTCAAGCCCAAAGCCGTGATCGCCTCCCACGCCAACGAGCCCGCCACCGAAGGCGGCAAGCTGCGCACCGGTACCAAGACCGAAGCCTTCATCAAAGCCACCACCGTGCCCGTGCACCTGCCCATCAGCGGCCGCACCATGGCATTTGAAGCCAGCGGAACCTGCGCATCGGGTTGCTGATCGCCACGCTGCTTCCACAAAAATGGCGCTCTCAGGAGCGCCTTTTTCGTTTCCGCCAGACAGCGAAGCGAGCGTGGCGCGTTGGCCCGGCCTATTCGCAGGCGGGTTCTTTCCATGCGCTGCCATAAGGGCTTTTGTAATCGGTGAGCCGCTGCGCGAGCCCTGGCGAATGCTCATCGACAAGCCGGTAGAGCTCATCGTCGCTCTGTCTCTTCAATGCGCCGGCAATGAGCGAGCGTTGAAACGCTGCGGAGATGCGCAGCTTCTCTGATACAGCCGATGGGCAGCCCTTGGCCAAATCGCGCTCCAGCTCTTCGTAGCGCTCGAGATGCCGCAAAGAAAGCTCGGCCTGCATCGCTTCCAGCTTCAGTTCAAACGCTGACCAAAGCCCTTGGGCCGTGAAATGGGAAGCGGTTCGCCCCATCGCCGCCAACGAGAGAAGGTAGAACACGATGAGCAGAATGGTTTTCTTCATGGGGCGGGAAATCTGATGACTCAAAAAATGGAATGGGGAAAAGGTCAAAACCAGCGTTTCAGACGACCCGATTCTTGCCGCTCATTCTCAGTCATCGCACACCGATTCGTTCAGCGCCATGCGGCACAATGGCCAAAAACCAAGGCCACAAAGGGAAGGCCATGAAAGAACACACAAGCCAGACAAGCACTGCCAAGTTCAACATCCGCATTGATCGCGAGCTCACCCACCCGCAGGTGACCAGCCTGCTGGAAGAACACCTCGCCGGCATGCGCGCAGAATCGCCGCCCGAATGCGTCTACGCGCTCGACCTCAACGGCCTGCGCCAACCCGAAGTCACCTTTCTCACCGCCTGGCGCGCGCTGGGCGATGGCAACGCCACGCACGGTGATTCCAACGAAGCCACCCTGGTGGCCTGCGGCGCCATCAAAGAACTCGACCCTTTGCACGGCGAACTCAAATCGATGCGCACCAGCGCACGCCACCTGCGCCAAGGCGCCGCCCAGGCCATCCTCACCGAACTGCTGGCCATTGCGCGGCAGCGCGGCTACGCGCGGGTGAGTCTGGAAACGGGATCCACGCCGGGGTTCGATGCGGCGATGGCGATGTACCGGCGGTTCGGGTTTGTGGCATGTGGGCCGTTTGCGGGGTACCGGGAGGATCCCTTCAGCAGATTCATGACAGTGGAACCCGATCGAACATGACCGATGGGTGCGAATTCTCGCCAACAGAGGCAGGAAAAGAGAACTTGTCCTGAAAGCCCGTCAAGAAACAGCTCACGTCTCAAATGTTCAACTTTCTCCAAAAACTCTTCGTTTCCTCGCCAAAGAACAGCAGCGACGCGCCTGCCCTGACAGAGATCCTTCCAGAAGAAAAAGCAGATCATTTGGAAGCACCCGGCGCAGAAGTGCTCGATCTGGCCGCCCATATGCCCGAAGTCAGCGGATTCCCGAGGCCAGATTGGGATGCAATATCTCAATGGCTCACATCAATTCCAATCGAAGCCGACAAAGCGCAAGCCTGGGGTCATTGCGAGATCGCTTGGCTGCAGCGCTTGCAAAACGCACTCGGCGATAGGTTCACAATTCGCACCGCCGATGACGTGGCATTGCTTTCTTCCCTTAACGATGCGCAAGCCATGGCAATCTTGACGCATGTCAGCCGATCGCGACGACGCGTATTGCACACACTCAAAGGCATCGCTGAGCTTGCCAGGTTGGGGTTATGACATCTTGGTGATCTTCGACGACCAAGACACCTACTACCGCTACGCGAGCAATCACTATCCCGATGAAGGCGAATTTGCGCTGAGCAGCGGCATGTATTTGAGCAACGGGTGCGGTCACTTCATCATGGTCAAAGATGAATTGCTCGCTATTGAGCCGACGATCGTTCACGAACTCACCCACGCCTGCCTGAGCCACCTCCCCATCCCCGCCTGGCTCAACGAAGGCCTGGCGGTCAACACCGAGCACCGCTTCTACCCCAAGGCCAACGGATCGCACCGCGGCGGCCACGATGCCATGCGCCAGCACCGTCGCCACCAGGCCTTCTGGGGTGCGCCCGAAATTCAACAATTCTGGTCCGGCGACTCGTTCACCCGAACCGATGAAGGCAACGAACTCTCCTACGACCTCGCCAGCATCTTGACCACCCGGTTCGCTGCAGACTGGGCAAGATTGACCGCCTTTGCCAACGCTGCCCATCTGGAAGATGGTGGGGCACAGGCTGCACAGGACCACTTGGGAGTCTCATTGGGCCGCGTGGTTTGCGCCCTTCTCGAGATTGAATACGCAGACGCGTTCGAACCCGACCCCAACAGCTGGCTGGCAGAACCACAGCGAGGCGCTTTCTGAAAACGTTCGCTGCCCCCAACGACCTTCTGCCAAACCTGCACGCACGCTCCCGCAGCGCTGTCTTCAAATTCTTCCCATGGTTGTTCCTGGGTAGTGCCTCATCAATTTCATAGCGCTTGGTCCGCTTGAACCGCGCGATCTTGGTCGGGCAGAAGCCATCGAGCACCCTTGCATCCAATGCCGCCCAACTTGTGGCACCGCAAATGCCATCCCGAGGCGTCCCATGCGGGGTTGGCCACACCCGTCACGGCCCGACTTGACACAGATTCATCGCCCAAGGTGGCACGCACCGGGTTGAGAAGTTAAGGTCGATACCTTGACGTTGGTGGCATGCAGCCCCCTCAACCCGCAACGCTCACCCCGGAGCCACCACCCCATGAGTTCCCCGCTCCCCGCCGCCAGCATCTGGACGGTGCTCCAAGACAAGCCGTTTCGCGGCATGTGGGGCGCCAGCTTCGGGTATTTCACGGCCAATTCCATGATGGCCATGGCGGCGGCCTGGATGATGGTGGAGCTGCAGGCCTCGACCTTCGTGGTGGCGCTGGTGCAAACGGCGGTGTTTCTGCCGATGTTCGTACTGGCCTTGCCTTCGGGCGTGGTGGCGGACACGACGGACAGGCGGCGCTTGCTCTTGACCACCTTGCTGGTGCAGGGGCTGGGCGTGGCGGTGTTGTCGCTGGCTTTGCTGGGCGGCGTGGCGGGTCCGGCCACGGTGCTGTTCTTCACGCTGCTGTTTGGCTGCTGCACGGCGGTGCTCTCGCCGGCCTGGAATTCGATGGTGGGCGAGATGCGGCCGCGCGAGGAGTTGCCGCATGTGATTCTGTCCATGAGCATGGCCTACAACGGCGCGCGGGCGCTGGGCCCTGCACTGGCGGGGCTGTGGTTTGGCTGGCTGGGCTCGGCCTGGGTGTTTGTGCTGGCGCTGAGCGGGGTGGTGGCGATGTGGTGGGCGGTGCGGCGCTGGCCGCCCAAGCCCCATCCCTTGAGCCGCCTGCCGGCCGAGCGGGTCTGGGGCGGCACCCTGGCGGCTTTGCGCTACGCCCGCCATTCCAAGCCCATGCTGGCGCAGCTGCTGCGCACGGCCGCGTTTGGCGGCACGGGTTCGGCGCTGTGGGCGCTGCTGCCGGTGATCGGTCAGCAGCGGCTGGGTCTGGGGGCCGAGGGCTTTGGTTTGTTGATGGCCTGCCTGGGGGCGGGGGCGGTCGGCGTCGGGGTGTTTTTCGGGGCGATTCGCCAGCGGCTGGGGCTGGAGCGGCTGGTGGTCGGCGCGGGGGTGTTGTTTGCGATGGTGATGCTGATTGCTGCCTTGTCGCACAGCCGCTGGCTGGTGTACGCGGCGCTGGTGCTCGGCGGCGCTTGCTGGATGTCGGTGATGACGACCTACAACACCGCCACGCAAGGCAGCGCGCCACCCTGGGTGCGCTCGCGGGCTTCGGCCTTGCATGTGTTGTCGGCCCTGGGTTCGTTTGCGCTGGGCTCGGCCTTGTGGGGCGCGCTGGCCAGCCTGGCGAACCTGCCCACGGCCTTGTGCGTGGCGGCGGCGGGCATGTTGATCGGCTCGCTGCTGGGGCCGTTGTTTCCGCTGCGCATGGGGGAGCACAAAGACGTGACCCAGGTGATTCCATTCGAAGACCTGATGGTGGCCGACGCACCGCAACCGAGCGCCGGCCCGATCGCGGTGGAGCTGAGCTACCGCATCTTGTCGGGGCGCTCGACCGAGTTTCTGAACGCGCTGTCTTTGCTCAAAGCCCCCCGCCGGCGCGACGGCGCCACCTTCTGGCGCGTCTACCACGACCTCGGCGACCCGACCCGCTATGTCGAGCGCTTCATCGTGGCCAGCTGGGCCGACTATTTGCACCAGCGCGCCCGCACCACCATGGCCGACAAAGAGCTGGAGGCCCGGCTGCTGAGCTTCCTGCAGCCCGGTACTTCAGTGGTTTTGCAGCACTACATCGCCGAGCGCTGAAGGGGTTGCCGCACTGGTCGGTCGCGCCTGGGCTGGGCGCGCAGGCGGCATTGCCAGCGGTCAGGACAGGGAACTGAACCCGGAAAGTCGGGAAGCGCGAGGCTGGCCAGGCAGGCGCTGGGCAGCCTCTGGGGCCAGGGAAACGCCCGGTTGCAGGGCGTCGGTTTCAACGCCGATCCCGGCTGCGCGCAGGCGGCCGAGCGCCTCGGCGCAGGCCTTGCGCCCTAGGGCGACCATGTGGGGCGTCTTGCCGTTGAACTGCAGCCAGAGCTTGACCGAGCCGTCCGATTGCCCACCCTCCGCCCAGGCCCGCGCCACATGCTCGGGCGCGCGGCAGGCGCGTTGCAGCATTTCACGGCGGGTCTTGCGCAGATCCCACCGGTGAAGCGCAGCATGGCCCCCGAAAAGAACGGTGGCCAGCAAGATGGCAACTTGAAAATGGTTCACAAAAGACGGCCTGGGACGGTGCGTGGGTGGCCCCGAAGGATTCGGGTAAACCCTATATTCTATCCAACCAGCCACCGGGTCGCACAGGCGTTCTCACCCCCTTGGCCCCGGCCCCCCTTGACCTGCGGTCTGGGGACCACGCTGCTGAAGGGCGCGGGCTCAAACCGAGATACCGGCGGCTCTCAGGCGTGCGACCGCTTTGGCACAGCCCGCGCTGCCCTGGGCGACGGTCTGGGGAGGCTCCCCGGTGAACTGAAGCCACAGTTTCGGAGGCCGATCGCCTTCCAGCCTCTCGACCCAAGCGCGCTCCAGGTCTTCAGGGGCATGGCATGCGCGCCTCAGCAGTGCACGGCGGGCCATGAAAACGCTCCCCCGGTGCAGGGCTGCGTGGCCGCCAAAAAGAAAGGCGGCCAGCAAGAACGCAAATAGGAAGATGTTCACGAGGGACGGTCAGGCAGAAATGGGTGATGCGGCGATCAGGTCTTGCCCGGCTCTCTCAACCCTATCTGCTCCCGCAGCGCCGTTTTCAACACCTTCCCATAGTTGTTCTTGGGCAGCGACGCCACGATTTCATAGCGTTTGGGCCGCTTGAACCGCGCGATGTGGTCCAGGCAAAAGGCGTCGAGCCGCTTGGCATCCAGCGCCGCTCCGCCTGCGGCACCACAAAGGCCACCACGATTTCGCCCCATTCGGGGTCGGGCGCGCCGACCACGGCGACCTCGGCCACGCCGGGCGCGGTGAGCAACACTTCTTCCACTTCGCGGGGGTAGATGTTGGAGCCGCCGCTGATGATCAGGTCTTTGCTGCGGTCTTTCAGGGTGAGGAAGCCCTCGCTGTCGAGTGCGCCCATGTCGCCGGTCCAGAGCCAGCCGTCGCGAATGGCGGCGGCGGTGGCTTCCGGGTTGTGCCAGTAGCCCGCCATGACACTGTCGCCCTGAATCAGGACCTCGCCCACCTCGCCTGGCGCCAGCGCTTCGCCGCCGGGCCCGGCCACGCGGATGCGCACAGGGGTCTGGGCCACACCCACCGAGGCGATGCGTTCGGCAAAGCCGGGGTGGGCCGCATCGGCCAGATGGGCGCGGCTGAGCGCCGTGCCCACCATGGGGCTTTCGCCCTGGCCGTAGATTTGCACGAAGCGCGGGCCCATGGTGCGCAAGGCGCGCTGGATGTCGGCGGCGTACATGGGGGCGCCGCCGTAAACGATGGTCTTGAAGCTGTGGCCGCATTGCTCGGGCGAAAGGCCCTGGGCTTCGGCTTCGTCCACGATGCGTTTCACGATGGTTGGCGCGGCGAACAGCGACAGCGGCCCGAGTTCGCGGCCGAGGGCGAACAGCTCGGCGGCGTCGAAGCCGCCCGAGGCGGGCACCACATGGCGCGCGCCGGCCATCAAATGGGGAATGGCGTAGATGCCTGCGCCATGCGACATGGGGGCCGCGTAAGCGATGGCGTCGCCCGGGCTCACGGCATCCACATCGTTGAAGTAGGTGAGCCCCATGGTCATCAGGTTGCGGTGGGTGATCATCACACCCTTGGGCCGACCTGTGGTGCCGCTGGTGTAGAACAGCCAGGCGGTGTCGTCGGCGGCATCGCGCCTCGATGGCGCTCAGCTCGGCGCCTTCGTTCAGCCAGGCGTCGCATTGGCGCCGAATCCACGTCCATCACACCATCGAGACCGGACACTGCTGCGGGGTCCGGGCACCGTGTCTGCGGTGACGAAGGCCCAGCGGGCCTGCGCGTTGTCCATGATCCATTGCAGCTCCTTGACGTGCAGCTTGGCGTTGACCGGCACCACCACCAGCCCCGCCCACCAGGCGCCCAACAGCAACTCCAGGTAGCGTGGGTGGTTGCGCATGAACAGCACCACCCGGTCGCCGGGCGCCAGGCCTCGTGCCTTCAACTGCGCGCCCACGCGGGCCGCCCGCTCGGCCCATTCCAGTAAGTGGCCACACACTGGGTACCGTTGAAAATCGCGAGACGCTCGGGGGCTTGATGCGCCATTCGTTCGAGCAGGTGGGCCAGATTCATCTTCTTGTCTCCGAGGGTCCTTGGGGTGCCTTGACACCATTGTGGCTTGTCAGGATGGGGCAACGCCGCTGACATACAGTGGTGCCCATGAACGACGCATTGCCACCCTTGATTCGGGCCCTGCTGGACCCTGCTCGCTACCCGCACCCCGCGGGCCGCGTGGAGCTGGTCGAAACGCATGGCGCCTGGGTGCTGCTGGCCGGCGAGTTCGCCTACAAGGTCAAAAAGCCGGTGCGTTTCCGTTCATGGATTTCAGCACCCTGCCCTTGCGCCGGCGCGCCTGCGAGGCCGAGATTCGGGTCAACCGCCGCTTCCAGTCGCATGACCAACCCGCCACCAGCTGTACCTCGGCGTCCTGCCCATTGTGGGCACGGTTGAGCGGCCTCGCTGGGGCGAAGCCGGTGTTGACGAGGCGCAGGCGATCGAATTCGCGGTGCAGATGCGGCGTTTCGACGAATCCGAGCGGCTGGACCACCTGTGCGACGACGGCGCCGCTCAACGCCGGAGCACATGGGCTCGCTGGCGCGGCGCATGGCGAACTTTCAGTCGCGCGCGGCGGCCGGGGCCCCAACGACCCTTTGAGCCACCCGGCCGCGGCCATGCGTTGGCCGCGCGACAACTTCACCACCTGCGCAGCCTGCTCACCGAGCCGCCAGACGCAGCCTTGGTGCGCGCGCTGAGCGAGTGGACCGAGCAGAGCTTCGTGGCCATCGAGCCCCTGCTGGCGCGGCGGCGGCAAAAGAGCGGGTGCGCGAAGGCCACGGCGATTTGCATCTGGCCAACATGGTGTTGATCGATGGCGAGGTGCTGCCGTTTGACGCGCATCGAATTCAACGATGAGCTGCGCTGGATCGATGTGGCCAGCGACATGGCTTTTGCCTGGATGGACCTGCTGAGCCACGACCGCCCGGGTCTGGCCAATGTGCTGCTGAGCGCCTGGCTGGACGCCAGCGGCGATGTATCGGCCTCCACCGTGTGGAGCTTCTTTGCGAGCTACCGCGCCGGCGTGCGTGCCAAGATCGCAGCCATTCGCATGAAGCAGCTGGGCGGGCCCGATGCCTCACCCGAGGCCGCCGCCTGCTTGATGGAAGCGCGGCGCTACCTCGCGCTGGCCCAGCGCATCGCCCAACCGGGCGCGCCACCGCAACTCATCATCACCCACGGCCTCTCGGGCAGCGGCAAGTCGCGCGCCTCGGGCCGCTGGCTGGCCAACGAGCCCAGCGGGCGGGCGATTCGCCTGCGCTCGGATGTGGAGCGCAAGCGACTGCAGCGGCATGAGTGCGCTGGCCCCCAGCGGCTCGGGCTTGAACGTGGGCATCTACACCCAGCAGGCCCACAGCGACACCTACGCCTCCCTGCTGGCGCGAGCGCGCATCTGCTCAACGATGGCTGGAGCGTGGTGGTGGACGCGGCTTTTCTGCGCCGCGCCGAGCGCGACAGCTTCGCTGCGCTGGCCAGAGGCATGGGCTGTCAATTTCACATCCTGGCGCCCGAAGCGCCGATCGAGGAGTTGCGCAGCGCGGGTCGAGGCCCGCATGCTGCAGCGCAACGATGCATCAGAGGCCACGGTGGCGGTGCTCGAACAGCAGCGGGGCTGGCTGGAAGCGCTGGACGAGAGCGAGCGCGCGATGCGCCTGCCAGACCCCGCCTGAGGGGCGGCCACAGGGGCGATCAAGAAATTTCAAACGCCAAAAGCTGCTTTCACAAGCCTTTTTGGCGAGGGCTCGCTACCATGAAGGCCACAAAAGCCCACCCTTGGAGACAAACAACATGCCCGTGATCACCACCATCGAAGACTTGCGCGTACTCGCCAAAAAACGCGTGCCACGCATGTTTTACGACTACGCCGATTCGGGCTCGTGGACGGAAAGCACCTACCGCGCCAACTCCGATGATTTCCAGAGCATCAAGCTGCGCCAGCGCGTGGCGGTGAACATGGAAAACCGCAGCACGGCCACCAAGATGGTCGGGCAAGCGGTGAAGATGCCGGTGTGCATCGCGCCGGTAGGCCTCACGGGCATGCAAAGCGCCGACGGCGAAATCAAGGCCGCCAAGGCCGCCGAAAAATTCGGCATACCGTTCACGCTCTCGACCATGAGCATTTGCTCCATCGAAGACATCGCTGAAAACACCACCGCCCCCTTCTGGTTCCAGCTCTACATGATGCGCGACCGCGAGGCCATGGCGCGCATGATTCAGCGCTGCAAGGTGGCCAAGTGCAGCGCGCTGGTGCTCACGCTCGATTTGCAGGTGATCGGACAGCGCCACAAAGATTTGAAAAACAAGATGCGCGCCTCGGTGATCCCCACCATGGGCAACATTGTCAACATCGCCACCAAACCGCGCTGGGTGCTGGGCATGATGGGCACCAAGCGCCACACCTTCCGCAACCTGGTGGGTCACGTCAAAGGCGTGAGCGACATGAGCTCGCTGGCCTCCTGGACCAACGAGCAGTTCGATCCGACGCTGAGCTGGGAAGACGTGGCCTGGGTGAAAGAACAATGGGGCGGCAAGCTGATCCTGAAAGGCATCATGGAAGTGGAAGATGCCCAGCTGGCTGTCAAGAGCGGCGCCGACGCCATCGTGGTCAGCAACCACGGCGGGCGCCAGCTCGACGGCGCACCTTCGAGCATCAAGGCACTGCCAGCGATTGTGGCGGCGGTGGGTGATCAGATCGAGGTCTGGATGGACGGCGGCATCCGCAGCGGGCAAGACGTGCTGAAAGCCTGGGCGCTGGGCGCGCGCGGCACCATGATCGGCCGCGCCATGGTCTACGGCCTGGGCGCCATGGGAGAAGAAGGCGTCACCAAAGCGCTGGAAATTCTCCACAAAGAGCTGGATGTGACCATGGCGTTTTGCGGCCACACGCAGCTCACCAACGTTGACAAAAGCATTTTGCTGCCGGGTACCTTCCCGGCCTGATTCAGTCCAGCTGCGCCAACACGGGCTCCAGCGTGGCCCACAGCTCGGCGGGACCGTGCGCCGAGCCTGGGGCGACGGCCTCGGCCCAGGGCATGCCCTGGCGCTCGACCAGTTCCTTCAATTCAGTGCTCACCTGATCGGGCCCGCCCAGGCCCACGATCAGGGGGCTGTGGTGCGTCTGGCGACAGGCTGTCAGCACGCGCTCCACCAGGCGCTGGTTGCGCCCGACGCTGCCATCGAGCAACAACACCACCGCCGCACAATCGGGCAAGAAAGCATGCGTCATGCCCATGGCCAGCCCTTTGCGCGCATTGGCCACGAGGCGCAAGCCACGCGGCCCACTGGCAGGCAAGTCCACGTAATCGCTCTCTACATCGGGCGCGTCTTCAGCACCACCTGCAAACCGCCGCCGCACCAGCAAGCGCTGCTCTTTGACGACCAGCCACTCCAGCAAACCAAAGGCCTGCGCTCCCTGCGCCGACAGCAGCATCGCTCGCGGACTGCGCCCCAGCGGTCGAGGCATGTCTGGCGCAGGCGGCGCGCAAAGCTTCAACCAGGCGACCGATGGCTCACACGTCTCGCCCCGCGTGTGGCGCTCGTACTGCGCGCGAACCCGAAGATGCACCTGCCGATCGCTCTCACCACTTTGCACAATCGAGCCGATCCAGGGGCGAAACAGGCGCGGGCGCCCCTTGCTGCGGTGAATCACCAACAGACCATGGTGGCGCTCATCGCCCGAAACGCGCGCGAGCAACTCATCCACGCCCTCTTGCGGTCCTTCAATCCATTGCACGAACCAGCCGTTCATGTTCAACAGCGCCACGCGCAGACCGTGCCGCCGGTTGTGCACCACCGCGTGGTCGCGGATGCGCCGCATCTCTTCGAGCACCGGGCCGCGCACTTCGCTGCGGCTGGCGTAGATCACGCGCTCCACCGGCCCCATCGGCACCTCGGCTTCGCTGTCGGGCCAATAGGTTGCAGGTCTTTCTGATTCGTTCATTGACATATGTCGGGGATAAGCCCCATGGCCCCGTGGGACAATGGCTCGGCTGCTGACAACCACAGGCTGGCGCCTGACGCCAGCCTTTTCAATTTTTACGCAATGCCGCCTCTTACCAGTGCTCAAAAAGCACTGCAAAGGCACACCACCTGCTCCCTTATGACTTCGACCGACCCCACCCCATCTAAAGACAGAAAAGTATCACCCTGGTGGAGGGCTCTCGCCATCTTGCTGGCCATGGCCGGCCTGCTCATGTGGGCCGCAGGCACCAGCATGATCGAACAACTCAAAAGTCAGGTGCAGCACACCCAGACCAAGCTGATCGAGATACCGCAGGTGCGCTACGTCTCGGTGCTGCTCGACGAGCAGCAACTGCCCGCATTGCTCGTGACGCTGGACCCCAAACAGGGCAATTTGCAGGTGCAACGCCTCAATGAAGTCAAAGAGGGCCGTGAAGATACCATGCAGCTGTGGGCGTTAAACGGTGAAAAAACACCGCGCTCACTGGGCGTGATCACCAGCAAATTCAAAACCATGCAAATGCCGGTGACCGAAGCCGCCCTGAAGGAAGCCACCGAGCTGGCCATCAGCGTGGAAGCCAAAGGGGGCGTCTCAGAAGCCGTCGGCCCCCGACTGCCTTACCTGTTCAAGGGCTGGCTGGTTCAGAAATCGATCTGATACCAGGCGCGGGCGCGAATTCATCGCAGTTCGTATTCAAAGGTGCTCACCACCCGCAACCGCTTGCCGCGTGAGCTGCCGTCATCAAAATCGTTGCCATCATCGCCTGTGATGCGGATCACGCCCTGATTGGCGCTTTTCAGAGGCCCAAGCTTCGCGCCGGCTTCGGCGGCGAACTTCTCCGCCTGCTCACGCGCATTGCGCGTGGCCTGCGCCAACAGGGGCGCCTTGGCATCGTTGAACCCGCGCAACTGATACCGCGGCCCACCAGCCTGACCTTCACTGCCAAGCTGAACGCCCGCCTGTATCAGCGGATCGAGCGCCAAAGCCGCCTTCTCCACCACCGCCACCCGCGAGGTTCGCACCAGGACCTGCCCCGTGCCGTTGAACCGGAACGGCACATTGCCCTGCGCATACTCGCGCGCCAGCAGGTCTTGCACCTGCAGCGGCCTGACCTGCATTTCTTCAGCGGCAAAGCCCCTCTCACTGAGGAAGGCCAACACCTTTTCCCGATCGCCCACCAGCGCCTGCTGCACGCCATTGAACTCGGCGCCCGCGCGGCGGAAAGACAAGGTCCAGACGGCAAAGTCACTTTCCACATCCTTCTCGGCCAGGCCCTTGACGGTCACCGACCGGTCGGCCATGCGGAACCGCTCCAGCCCATTGCTCACGAAAAAGCCTGCAGCGGCCACCCCTGCGGCGATCAGCGCCGCTGCAATCAGACGAAAAATGGGACTCATTCGGTATCACTCCTTGCCGTTGAAACCCGATTCTTGCACCTTCGATGCGGCCCGAACGCGCTGCCACGCCGGTTTGCGCGCACCACTGGCAGGCTGAAACTGCCCTGCCCGTCCCAGGCCGAACGGTGGCACGTTCCCATAGACGTTTTCGCACTGAACAGGCTTGATCGCACAGGTCTCATGCCAGATGCCCCGCGCGCCATCGGTGCCCACCGCCTTGTTGAACGCCCGCAAGGCGGGCAATTGCGCCGAATCACGATCGTGCACACACGCCAGCAACTGCGCCATCGAACGCCAATACTGCACCATGATGGTGGTGCGCCCGCCCCACAACTTGGCATGCAAAAAGCCCATGTCGGGCTGCCCGTGCAACGCTTTCACCGTGCGCGGCATGGCCAGCACTTGTGCTCCAGCCAGGGTTTGTTGAGCCGCACCCCGATGAGGAACACCCCGCAGCCGCCTTTCATGGTGGCGGTTGCCCGCTCTCGCTGGTTCATGCATGCACCTCCGGTTGCGGCAACCATTGTGCCCACCCGCCCGATTCTGGAGGAGAACCAGAGCTGCACCGATAATTGGCGAGCGCAATGGGTGCAGCTACACAGGGATGGCCGATGAAGGCAAAACGATGGACATGGGGGCGCGTGGGCAAATGGCTGGCCTACACCTTGCTGACCGTGCTGGTGGGCCTTCCAGTGGTCTTTGCGTTGGTTTTCCTGGGCATTCAGGAAGCCACCGAACGCCAGTGGCTGGGCAAGGCGCCTGAACACGAGGCCATCGCAGCGCGCTCGACCGAGCCCCACCAGGTGGCCCTCCTCGACGTGGGCTTCGACTCGCTGGCCGAGCGCCTGCGTCTGATCGACTCGGCGAAAAAGTCCATCGAGCTGGAATTCTTCATCTATGAGATCGACACCGCCAGCCGCCTCATCACGCAAGCCTTGGCGCGCAAGGCCGCAGACGGCGTGAAGGTGCGCATTCTGGTGGACTTCGCCATGCCCGTTTTCAAGCTGGCCCCGGCCTACGTCAAGACGCTGGAGGCTGCGGGTGTGGAGGTGCGCTACTACAACACCGCCGGCATTCAGCGCATCTTCGCGGCCCAGCACCGCACCCACCGCAAGTTGCTCGCCGTGGACCGCGAACGCGCCATCGTGGGCGGGCGCAACATTGGCGACGACTATTTCGACCTCTCCCGACACTACAACTTTCTCGACAGCGACCTGTTGATCGAAGGCCCCATCGCAGGCGCCATCACCAACAGCTTCGAGCTCTACTGGGCTTCGGAATGGGTCACCCATCCCAGCGAAATCAACGCCGGCGCGCAGGCCCCGCTCGCCAACGACCTGCTGGGCAAGCTCTCTGTTGAAGAGCAGGCCCTCGCCACGGAACTGCAAGAACACGCCTCGGAACACACCACCTCCACCTGCAGCGACCTGCAGTTCGTGACCGACTTCCCAGGCTCCGGCGTGGAGCGGCGCAAGGTGTTTCTGGCCATCAGCGCACTGGCGCAGGAAGCCCAGCGCGAGATCACGGTGGAGAGTCCCTACCTGGTGTTGCGCGATGACGGCGTGGCGGTGGTGAAAAGCGTGGTGCAAAAGGGCGTGCGCGTGCGCTTTCTGACCAACAGCCTGCATTCCACCGACGCGTTTTACACCGTGGCCAGCCTGGCCAGCAGCCTCGAACCCTTGCACATGCCCAATCTGGAAATCTGGGCCTATCAGGGCCAGCCGCTGGCCAAGGCCACGCGCGCGCCCGCCTCGCCGCGCTGGGGCGTTCACGCCAAGCGGGCAGTGTTCGACGACGACACCGTTGCGGTGGGCACCTACAACATCGATCCCCGCTCAGCCAACCTGAACTCCGAACTGATCGTGATCTGCCGCGGCAACCCGGCGCTGGCGTTGGACATGAAAGCCAGCATGGCAGCGCGCCTGGCGCAATCGACACCCATCGTGGGCACACCGCAGGCCGGCGGGGAGCCCGCTTTGATCAAGGGGGCAGGCGAAGACGCGGTCTGGCGCATGCGGGCCATTGCACCGATCGCCCGCTTTCTCGACTTCCTGATGTAGCCAGCGCGCACAATCACAGCATCCAAGATTTCCAACACACCCATGTCTGAACACAACACACCCGCCGAAGGCCCCAAACCCCTGTGCGACGCTTGCCAAGGCATCCAGCGCAACTGGCGCAAAGCCCCCGGCCACCCCGAACTGGCCCAGGGCCTGAACCGCAAAGAACCACGACGCCACGGCCAGGTGACCATCACCGAATACCAGTGCGAACGCTGCGGCACGCATTGGGACTACGAAAACGACAAGAACAATCTCAAGGCCGGTTGGTCGGTGGTGGCCCGCTGAACGCCGCGCTCACCTTCAAGGCCGTCGCATGAGAGCGCCACCGCGCCTGCAACCCCTGATCGAAGAAGGCCTGATCGACTCGGTGGTGCGCCAGCTCATGAGCGGCAAAGAGGCCATGGTCTACGTGGTGCGCTGCGGCGACGAAACCCGCTGCGCCAAGATCTACAAAGAAGCCAACAACCGCAGCTTTCGCCAGGCGGTCGACTACACCGAAAACCGCAAGGTGAAAAACTCACGCCAGGCGCGCGCCATGGCCAAGGGCAGCAAGTTTGGCCGGCAGGCGCAGGAAGCGGCCTGGCAAAGCGCCGAAGTGGACGCGCTCTACCGCCTTGCAGAAGCGGGCGTTCGTGTGCCGCAGCCCCACAACTTCTTTGACGGCGTGTTGCTGATGGAACTGGTGACCGATGCCGAGGGCGACGCGGCGCCGCGCCTGAACGACGTGGCCTTCACGGCCGAGCAAGCCATGGCCCACCACGCCACGCTGATCGGCGAGGTGGTGCGCATGCTGTGCGCAGGCGTGGTGCACGGGGATCTGTCCGAATTCAACATCTTGCTGGCCCACTCTGGCGAAGCGGATAGCGAAGCCTTCCCCGTGATCATCGACTTGCCGCAAGCCGTGGACGCCGCTGGCAACAACCACGCCCAGCGCATGCTGATGCGCGATGTGGGCAACCTGCGCAATTTTTTTGGCCAGTTCGCACCAGCATTGAGGCGCACAGCCTATGGTCCAGAAATCTGGAGCCTGTACCAGGCGGGTTTGCTGCACACCGACACGGTCTTGACAGGCCAGTACACCCCAGCGCCGGGCGCGGTGGATCTCGCCAGCGTGATGCGGGAGATCGACGACGCACGCGACGAGGAAGCGGCCCGCCGTTTGCGCATGACGCAGTAGGCAAGCAGCGCGTCGCTCCAACGCATTACATGATTTTTCCGCCTTTGAGCACCGCCTTGGCCACGCTGCGTTTGTCCACTTTGTTGCCCGGTACATCGAACGTGGCGCGCTGATTGACGCGGTGGTGTGGCCAGTAGTCGGCGACAGCGTAGTGCTGCGTCGAGCGGTTGTCCCAGATCGCGATGCCGTGGGGCTCCCACTGGTGGTGCACCATGAACTCGGGCTTCTTCATCCAGTTGAACAAGAACTGCAAGATGCCATCTGCCTCATGGCGATCCACGCCCAGAATGCGGCGGGTGAAATCGGCGTTGACAAAAAGGCACTTGCGTTTGGAATCGGGGTTGACGCGGACCACCGGATGCTCCGTCGGCTTGAAAGCCTTGATGGCCGCGATCAATGCCTCTTCGCCGCGGCGCCCAAGCGCCTCCCGAAAGCCAGACGTTTCCCAGGTGTGCACGGCTGTGAGACCTTCCAGGTACTTCTGCATGCCTGGAGACAACCACTCGTAGGCCTTGCTGGTGCTGATCCAGCAGGTATTGCCCCCCGCGGGCGGCGTCTGTGTGATTTGAATGGCCGTGCCCAAAGGCGGATTGGGCTTCCAGCTGATGTCCGTGTGCCAGTTGTCGATCTGAGGCGGTGTGTCTTTGTCAGACACGATCACTTCCAGCTGCGGTTCGGTGGGGTGGCGGTTGAAATAGGAGCCGCCCGACAAGGGGCCGAACACCTTGGCCAATGCCACATGCTGCTTGGGCGTGATCACCTGCGGCTTGAAAAAGATCACCTCAAAATCGAACAGCGCCTGGCGCAGCTCGGCCTGCACCGCTTTGCTCAGCGGTTTGGTCAGATCCACGCCTTCGATCCACGCCGCGAAGTTGGGCATGCGCGGCACGGGGGTGATGTGCTTGTAGCGCTTGGCGACGTTGATCAGCTTCAGAGGTTTGGTATTGGCCATGGCGTTGTCTCCTAAAAAATGGTGCGTCAGTCCGGCAATCCCGTGCGGGCCCTGGTAGCTGCCGAGCAAACGTTCGAGCTGACCGGCGACCCAGATGGTTTTGAAGTCGCCCATTTCCGGGCCAATGATTTGCAAGCCCACCGGCAGACCCTCAGGGGTGAACCCCACCGGCGCCGAAGTGGCGGGCAGCAAAGGGCACACGGCCAGACCGGCCCAAAACAGCTGGGCAAAATAATCGGTGGGTTGTCCGTTGACCTTCAACACGCGGTTGGTCAGCGGTTCGGAATGGTCGTGCGGGAAACGCCGGTGTGGTGGTGACCGGGGTCACCACCACGTCGTACTCTCCGGAAGAAATCGTGCCAGGCCCAGCGCAGGGTTTCGCGCTGTTGCTGGGCGTCAAAGTGCTGCTTGAAGCTTTGAACCGCCAGACGCAGGTGCATGGCCATGGCGCTTTGATCGCCAGGGTCGAGCTGGTCGGCCATCGCTTTGAGCTGCGCGAAATCGGGACGGCGCGAGTAGGCCTGAGCGGCCAGCAGGACCATGTAGGTCTGGTGGGCCTGCTGTGCGTCGAACGCAGGACGGGCTTTGAAGTCCACCTTGGCACCGGCTTTGCGCAGCGCTTCCACCGCCGCTGCGATGGGCGTTTTGACAGTGTCGTCTACCGGCGCCAACGGGTCATCGAGCCAAACGGCGATGCGCAGGCCTTTGAGCGATTTGGGCGCCGCAGGCAGCGCATAGCGAACACCACTGGCGGTGAGCAGATCAGGCCCCACCGTGACTTTGAGGGCCAGGGCCAGATCGTCAGCCGAGCGGGCGATGGGGCCGAGCACACCCAGGTCGGCTTCGGCCACGGGTGTGCGAGCGAGCTGATGGCCCCGCTTGGGCACGATGCCCCAGGTGGACTTGTGGCCGTAGACGCCGCAGTAGGCGGCCGGATTGCGGATGCTGCCGCCGATGTCGCTGCCGTACTCGAGCCCCGCCAGGCCAGCGGCCATCGCTGCCGCGCCACCGCCCGAGGAACCGCCAGCGCCTCGCGAGATGTCCCAGGGATTGTTGGTGGTGCCGTAGACGGCGTTGTAGCTCTGGATATCGCCATTGTTGAGCGGCACATTGCTTTTGCCGAACACCACAGCACCAGCCGCCTTCAAGCGCTGTACGGCCAGCGCATCTTGCCGGGCGATGTTGCCCACCATGGTCGGGTAACCGATGGTGGTGGGGTGGCCCTTCAGGTCAAACGCCTCTTTCACCGTCATGGGCAGACCGTGCAAAGGGCCCAGCCACTCGCCCCGCCCCGCCGCCTCGTCGGCTTTGCGCGCCTGCAAGCGGGCGGCACGGCGGTCTTGCACCACCACCGCGTTCACCAGCGGATTGACGCGGTCCACGCGTCCCAGGTAAGCCTCCAGCAGTTCAGACGCCGAGACCTTGCGCTGGCGCAACGCGCGAACGAGTGTGGTCGCGGACGAAAAGGGGGAAAGGGCAATGGTCATGGCGTCTCAGGGGTTCACCAGCGCCATGGAAATCCAGGGCTGCCAGGCGATCAACGCCAGGCAGGCCAGCATGATCAGGATGAAAGGCAAGGCCGCGAGCACCAGCTCGCCGAACTTCTGCTTGAAGGTGGTCATGGCGACCAGCAGGTTCAGGCCCACGGGCGGTGTCAGGAAACCGATCTCGAGGTTGACGATCATGATGATGCCGAACATCACCTTGTCGTAGCCATAGGCAGCGGCCAGCGGCGCCAGGATGGGGCCCAGAATCAGGATGGCTTCGCCGGTGGTCATCAGCGCGCCCACCAGCAACAGCAATCCGTTGACCAGCAGCATGAAAACCAGCGGGCTGTCGATCCAGCTCTGCATGAACTCCACCATCATGATGGGCACGCGGTGCTCGGTCAGCACCAGGTTCAGGCTCAGCGCTGCCGCCAGCAGGGGAAACAGCGTGCCGCCCAGCTTGGAGGCGTCGAGCACGACCTCGTAGAAATCTTTGGCTTTGAAGCCGCCGTGCACAAAGCTCTCGATCACCAGCGCATAGATCAGCGCCACGGCCGCCGCCTCGATGGCCGAGAAGTAGCCGCTGTAAATACCGCCGAGCAAGATGACCGGCATCAGAATCGCCCAGATGCCACGGCGCAACGCCGTGCCCAGGGCGCCCAGATCGAACCTCGGCGTGGGCAACTTGCGGTTGATCCACATGGCGTGCACCGCGAAACGCGCCCAGCAGCAAGATGCCCGGCCCGACACCGGCGATGAACAGATCGGTGATCGAGGTTTCGGTCACCAGCCCGTAAAGGATCAACGGGATCGATGGCGGGATGATGATGCCCAGCGTGCCACCGGCCATCACCGCGCCCAACGAATACCGCATGCTGTACCCCGCCCGCTGCATCGCGGGCAGCATCACGCTGCCGATGGCCAGCATGGTCACGATGGACGAGCCCGAAATGGCGGCAAAAATGCCGCAGCTCAGGATGGAAGCCACCGCCAGACCGCCGGGCAGATGCCCCGTGAGCGCGGTGGCCACATCGATCAGGCGCTTCGCGGTGGAGCCTTTGGTCATGACCCCGCCGCACAGGATGAACATCGGGATCGACAGGATCAGCTCCTTGTCGAGCGAGATCCACATGTCTTCGACGATGTAGTCCAGCTGCCCCCGGCCCCACACCATGTGCACCACGGCCACCACCGCCAGCAGGATCACGAGCAATGGCTGGCGCAGCAACAACAGGAGCGCGACCACGCCCACAATGATCAAACCACCGGTCATGCGTTGTTACTCTTGGAATGCAGGAGGCACCGGGCGCAACGGCAGGCCAGGCAGCAAAAACGAAATAGCGCAGCGCAGCAGAAATGAAGCCCGCCGGAATGGCCATCTGGATCGGCCAGGCCGAGATGTTGATCACCGCAGCCAACACGCCCGACTCCTTCGACGCGAGCACGAAGACCACGCCGTAATACGCCACGCCCAAGCAGGAACACCCCGGTCACCACATCGGCCACCCGGTCCATGGCTGGGCCCCAGCTCTGGGGCACCCAGTTGAACCCCACGCGCGGCAGCAAGTGCACGCCGGTGGCCGTGGCCACGCCGATGCCAGCGAAGGAGCCGATCACCAGCGCGAACACCGCGAGCTTCTGCGAACCAAACAGCCCGGTCGCACCGACCTCAAAGCCCAGCGCGCGCATCACCGGCCCGTAGGCTTCGCGACCGACCACGTCGATCGCGAGCACCACGGCAATGAAGCTGAAGCACAGCACCGCAATCCAGCATTCCAGCCGGTGCCAGCCGCGCAGCAGCGTCACCACGCCCGAAGGCGCGGCGGGCATGGTCGCACCCATGCTCACTTGGCGGGGCAGGCCTGCTTGCCGGCCACCATCATGGCGTAGTACTTCTCACCCGCAGCGCCCATGTCTTTGGCGATGGCTTGCCACACGGGTTCCAGGCCTTTGGACCAGGCGGCGCGCTGCTCGTCGGTGGCCTCCACCACGGTGCCACCCGCAGCGAGATGGGCTTTGGTCAAGGCAGCGTCCACGCCACGGATTTCGGCACGCAGCTTGGGTGAAGGGTTCTTGGCAAAACCGGCGTCAAAAGCCGTGCGCACTTCGGGCGCCATCTTGTCGTAGATGCCTTTGTTGATCAGCGTCACGCCGACCGATTCCCAAAGCGGAAACTTGGTCATGAACGGCGCGATCTTGTTCAAGCCCGACGGCATGTAGAACGCATAAGGCGTGGGATAGGTGTCGATCAGGCCGGTCTGCATCGAAGAACTCACTTCGGCCACATTGGTCGGAACCGGGTTGGCACCCATGGCCTGCCAGAACTCGGTGGTCATCTTGTTGGTCACCACGCCGACCTTGATGCCTTTGACATCGGCCGGATTCGCATAGGCCTTCTTGCCAGGCAGGTGAATCGAGCCAATCTCACCCCACATCACAAATTGCAGGCCCTTCTTGGCCAGCGCTTCAGCGGTGGGGGCCATCGCATGTTTGTCGAGCACGCAGTCGCGCTGCTGCTGGCTTGTCGAAAAAGAACGGCAGGTTCAACAGCGCACATCTCTGGCACCTGCAAGGCCACCGAGTTCGCGTGAACGAGCCCATGTCGATGCGACCGCGCGAGATCTGCGCAATGACATCGTTCTCGCCGCCAAGCTGCGAGTTGAAATACGGCACCATCTTGACCGCGCCCTTGGTGTCGGCGTCGACCTCGACCGCGTTGCGGTTGATCTGATTGGCCCAGGGCGAGGTCGGTGGCGCGGCGGAAGAAAACTTCAACTCCTCTGCCGTGGCGAGGTTGGCAGCGAGGGCCAGGGGCAGCAAGGTGGCAGCGAAACGGACAGCGGTCATGGGGTGTCTCCAAGATAGTTCTGGTGAATCAAGCCACCCCATGCTAGGCAATCAGTCCCACAAACTTTTAGACATAAGTGACAATTCGCGGGTATTTCCTGATCTCGCTTCCACTCCCCACCTTCCTCTGCGCACCATGGACCACAGGCCGAACAACGCTTCAACGCCCTGGGCCGACGGCCCTGCTTTTCACGAGTGCCTGCAAGACTTGCCAGCTCAGGTGGTGGAGGCGTTGAACAAGGTGGCCACCAAACGCCATTGGCGCCGAGGGGATGTGGTGCAGGCGCAAGGGCAGGTGCAACATTCGGTGGTGGTCTGTCAGAAAGGCCGCCTGGCGGCCATGGTCGCCAGCCCCAGCGGAAGCGACACCTTGCTGCGGTTCTTGCTGGTCGGTGAGATGGTCGGCTTGCCATCGGTACTCGCCGGTACGCTGGCGCCGAGCTCCGTGGTGGCCAATTCGGAAGCAGAAACGCTGAGCATCGAAAGACAAGCGTTCATTCAATGTGTTGACCGAATTCCCCGAAGGCGCAATTGGCATTGCCGTCTTGCTCAGCAACAGGCTGAGCGAGTTGTTTCGCTTTGTTGAAATGACCGCCCACCGCACGTTGAGCGAGCGGGTCAACTACGCCTTGCGCCGCCTGTGCAGGCGCAATGGAGAGCCAGACAAAAACGGCATGACACGGTTGAAGATCACCCAGGGTGAAATTGCCACGGCCGCTGGTGCCTCCCGCCAGCGTGTGCACCTGGAACTCAGGCGCTTGCAAGCGCAGGGTCTGATCAGCCTGGGCTACGGCGAAATCATCATCAAAACCGACAAACTGTGAGTGCCTGGCGTCGCGCAGGCGACCGTCGATAGGGTTGCGCCGGATCCCCCCTGCAGGCCGCCTGATCAAAGATGGAACCGCGCCGTTGCGACCTGTCAACGAGTGCCTTCCCGAAAGTGTGCGCATGCCCTCCAATCCCGTCCACCCCAACGGCCCTCAACATTTCGACGTGCTCATCGTCGGTGCAGGCATCTCAGGCATCGGCGCGGGTTACCACCTGCAGCAGCAATGCCCCGAAAAATCGTTTGCCATCCTGGAGGCGCAAAACAGCTTCGGCGGCACCTGGCATGTGCACCGCTACCCCGGCATCCGCTCCGACAGCGATCTCTACACCTTCGGCTACCGTTTCAAACCCTGGAAAGGCGCACCCATCGCCACGGCCGAGCAAATTTTGAGTTACCTGGGCGAGGTGATCGAAGACAACGGCCTGGCGTCTCACATCCACTACCAACACAAGATCCTGTCGGCCGAATGGCACAGCGATCGGCAGTGCTGGACGCTGCAAGTGCAGCAAGCCGTCAGCGGCGAAACCCGCGTCTTCACCTGCGGCTTTCTCTGGATGTGCCAGGGCTACTACCGCCATGGCCAGGGCTACACGCCCGATTGGCCTGGCATGGCCGATTTCAAAGGCCAGGTGGTGCACCCACAGTCGTGGCCCGAAGACCTTGCCTACCAGGGCAAGCGCGTGGTCGTGATCGGTTCTGGCGCCACCGCGGCCACTTTGATTCCGAACATTGCCAACGATTGCGCAGAGCTCACGCTGCTGCAACGCTCACCCACCTATTTCCGCACAGCACCCAACGCCAACGAGCTGGGCGACACACTGCGTGCGCTCAGCATTCCCGAAGAGTGGACACATGAGATCGTGCGCCGCAAGGTATTGGCCGATCAGTCCGCCTTCACCCGGCGCGCGCTGAGCGACCCCGAAACGGTCAAGGTTGAGCTCATCAACAACGTGCGCAGCTTTTTCGATGGCAATGCGGATTTGGATGTGGACAAACACTTCACCCCGCGCTACCGCCCCTGGCAACAGCGCCTGGCCTACATCCCCGACGGCGACTTGTTCCGCGCCATCGCTGCCGGAAAGGCCCAGGTCATGACCGATGAGATCGAGACGTTCACCGCCAGGGGTCTCCGGCTCAAATCGGGCGCCGAGATCGAGGCCGACATCATCGTCACTGCGACCGGATTCCACCTGAGCGCGCTGGGTGACATTCCCTTCAGCGTTGACGGCAAGCCGCTGGACTTCAACCAATGCGTCACCTACCGCGGCACCATGTTCAGTGGCCTGCCCAACATGGCCTGGATGTTTGGCTACCTGCGCGCAAGCTGGACGCTGCGCGTCGACTTGCTGGGTGACTTTGTTTGCCGTTTGTTGAACCACATGACCGCCACCGGCGCCGGCGTGGTCACGCCGCAGCTGCGCCCGCAAGACCAGGGCATGCCCCTCAAACCCTGGGTGGATTCCGACAACTTCAACTCGGGTTACCTGCAGCGCGGCATGCATTTGATGCCACAGCAAGGCACTGCTGACCCATGGAAACTGGAGCCCGACTATTGGGTGGAGCGCGAGCAACTGCCGGCCGCCCAGCTTGACGATGGCGCGCTGGTGTTTGAGCCCATCAAGCCAATCTGATGGCGACGCCCCTCACCCCCTGGGGTGGTGCTGCGCCACGATGCTTTTCAGCCGCTCGCGTGCCACATGGGTGTAGATCGTCGTCGTTGAGATATCGGCATGGCCGAGCAGCATTTGCACCGCGCGCAAGTCGGCGCCGTGGTTGAGCAAATGGGTCGCGAAGGCGTGGCGCAGCGTGTGCGGCGATAGGGGCGAGTTGATGCCGGCCTGCAGCGCATATTTCTTCACCAGGTTCCAGAACATCACGCGGCTCATGGCCTCGCCCGCTTTGCTGCCGCGCGCGGTGATGAACAGGTCTTCGCTTTGCCGCCCGGCCAGCAACTCGCGCCGACCCTCCCCCATCCAGCTCTGCAGCCACTGCCCGGCCAACACGCCAAAAGGCACCAGCCGCTCTTTGTTGCCTTTGCCCGTGATGCGCAACACATGCTCGTTGTGGCCCACATGAAAAGTCTTCAGCGTCACAAGCTCGCTGACGCGCAGGCCGCTGGCGTACATCAGCTCCAGCATGGCGCGGTCTCGCTGACCCAGCGGCGTGGCGGTGTCGGGCGCGTTGAGCAGCGCTTCCACCTGTGCTTCGCTCAAGGTCTTGGGCACACGCATGGGTTGGCGAGCAGCGGTCAGGCGCAGGGTCGGATCCACCGTGATCAGCCGCTCACGCAGCGCCCAGCGGTAGTAACGCTTGAACACCGTGAGCCGTCGGTTTGCCGTGGTGGCCTTGGTCGAGCCATGGCGGTCGGCGAAGTAGGCATTGATGTCACTCTCACCCGCATCGCTGAGACCTCTGCGCCGCGCGGCCAGCCAGTCGGCAAACAACACCAGATCGCGCCGGTAGGCATCCAGCGTGTTGCGCGAAAGCCCTTCTTCCAGCCACAGGGCATCGGCGAAGGCCTCGGCCTGCGCTCGACCGGCTGCCGACAGCGCCGCATCAGGCAACGCTGCAGCCGTTGAAATTTTGGTGGCGGCGTTCAAAACGGTGGGTCGAAAAATGGGCACTCATAGAGGGCGCAAAGCACAAGTGCACCCGGGAAAACCCGCCTGTGAATTCCAAGACTGGCGCGGCGGCAAAGCAACAACATGCTGTATTCTGACGCTTTGATTTTTCACCCCCGATCTGGAGACATTTCCCATGCGACTCATCCACAAAATTGGTCTGACCGTCAGCCTCGGTGCAGCCCTTGCAACGGGCGCCGCCGTTGCCCAACAACAGCAATTCATCAACATCCTGACCGGCGGCCAAAGCGGCGTGTACTACCCCATGGGTGTGGCGCTGTCGCAGATTTACGCCAAAGACCATTCCCAACGTGCGCGCCACCGCACAGGTCACCAAGGCCTCTGCCGAAAACCTGAACCTGTTGCAAGCCGGACGCGGTGAATTGGCACTGGCGCTGGGCGACGCCGTCTCCAACGCCTGGAAAGGCGACGCAGAAGCCGGTTTCCCCAAGAAGCTCGACAAGCTGCGCGGCCTCTCAGGCACCTACAACAACTACATCCAGATCGTCGCCAACGCCGACTCCGGCATCAAGACCCTGGCCGACCTGAAGGGCAAGCGCGTGTCCGTGGGTGCCGCCAAGTCGGGCACCGAGCTGAATGCCCGCGCTGTCTTCAAGGCCGCAGGCATTGCCTACGCCGACCTCTCCAAGGTGGAATACCTGCCATTTGGCGAATCGGTCGAACTGATGAAGAACCGCCAGCTGGATGCGACCCTGCAATCCGCCGGTCTGGGCGTTTCATCGATTCGCGACCTGGCCACATCGGTGCAGATCGTGGTGATCCCTGTGCCGGCAGACGTGATCGCCAAAATCGGCGACGACGCCTACCAGGCCTCCATGATTCCCGCCAACACCTACACCGGCCAGACCGCCGATGTGGCCACTGCTGCGATCCCCAATTTCCTGGTGACGCATTCCGGCGTGTCCGACGAAATGGCCTACGAGATGGCCAAGCAGATGTACGAAAACATCGATACCTTGTACGCAGCGCACAACGCCGCGAAGGTGATCAAGCGCGAAAACGCCATCAAGGGCATGCCCGTTCCACTGCACCCCGGTGCGGCCAAGTACTACAAGGAAGTGGGCGTGCTGAAGTAATCCGGCATGTGTACAAGCGCGGTCTCGCTCACCTTGCCTGACCGCGCCCATCAAGACGGCCCCGAAGCGGGGCCGCTTCTGTTTCTGACTGTGCCTACCCGGCCCAAAAAATCCCCATGACCGACACCCAAGAACCCCAAAAGAGCAGCATCACCGGATTGTTGTTCTGGATCGCCATCGCGTTTTCCAGCTTCCAGCTCGTCACTGCGGCCTTCAGCCCGATATCCAGCCAGGTGGTGCGCGCCATCCACGTCGGCTTCGTGCTGCTGATGGTTTTCGTGTTGTACCCCCCCATGGGCGGGCGCAACGCCCTTTGGCGCGGCTTGGGCTGGGCGCTGGGTCTGACAGGCTTCGTGTTCAGCTTTTACCACTGGGTTTTTGAAGCCGACCTCACACTGCGCGCGGGCGAACTGATCCCTGCCGACTGGGTCATCGGAGTGGTCACCGTGGTGCTGGTGTTTGAAGCCGCGCGACGCGCCATGGGCTGGGGCCTGCCGTTGATTTGCGGCACCTTCCTCGCCTACGGCCTGTTTGGTGAACACCTGCCCGGCATGCTGGCCCACCGCGGCTTTGGTGTTGACCAGATCGTCAGCACCCTGGCCTTCGGCACCGAGGGCATTTACGGCACGCCCACCTACGTATCGTCGACCTACATCTTCTTGTTCATCCTGTTCGGCGCCTTCCTGGAGCAGGCCGGCATGATCAACCTCTTCAACGACTTCGCCATGGGCACCGTTGGCCACACGCGCGGTGGACCAGCCAAGGTGTCGGTGATTTCCTCGGGCCTGATGGGCACCATCAACGGCTCTGGCGTGGCCAATGTGGTCACGACTGGCCAGTTCACCATCCCGCTGATGAAACGCTTCGGCTACAGCCCGGCGTTCGCCGGCGGCGTGGAGGCCACCTCCTCCATGGGCGGGCAGATCATGCCGCCGGTGATGGGCGCCGTGGCCTTCATCATGGCCGAGACCATCAACGTGCCCTACCTCGACATCGTCAAGGCTGCGCTGATTCCCGCCATCCTCTATTTCGCCACGGCCTTCTGGATGGTGCACTTGGAAGCGGGTCGCAAAAACCTGGTCGGCCTGCCCAAAGAAGAATGCCCAGATCCACTGGCCGCCGTGCGCGAGCGCTGGTATTTGCTGCTGCCGCTGGCCGGTTTGGTGGGCTTGCTGTTCTCGGGCTACACGCCGCTGTTCTCCGGCACGGTAGGCCTGGGTCTCACCGTGATCCTGATCTTCGGCGCTGCGGTGATTTCGGGCGTCAAAGGCAATGCCCTTCGCGCCCTTTTCTGGGTGCTGCTGGGTCTGGCCAGTGCTGGGTTCTACGAATTCGGCGTAGGCACCTTCTTTGTGCTGACCGCCCTGCTCGTGGCCCTGACCTTCATCCGCCGCGTGGGTGCCGATGCCCGAACACTGGCCGTGAAGGCGCTGGTGGAAGGCGCTCGACATGCCGTGCCCGTGGCCATTGCCTGCGCCCTGGTGGGCGTGATCATCGGCATCATCAACCTCACCGGCGTTGCCGCTGAAATGGGTGGCCACATCATCGCTATCGGGCGCCAAAGCCTTTTCCTGGCGCTGCTGCTGACCATGATCACCTGCCTGGTGCTGGGCATGGGCATTCCCACCATTCCCAACTACATCATCACCAGCTCGCTGGCCGCGCCAGTGTTGCTCGAACTGGGCGTGCCGCTGATCGTGTCGCACATGTTCGTTTTCTACTTCGGCATCATGGCCGACCTCACGCCGCCCGTGGCGCTGGCCGCTTTCGCAGCTGCGCCGATTGCGCGGGAAAGCGGGCTGAAGATCAGCATGCAGGCCATCCGCGTGGCCATTGCGGGTTTCATCGTGCCCTACATGGCGGTGTACAGCCCGGCCCTCATGTTGCAAGGCGACGGCGGCTGGATCGGCCACCGCCTGGGTGGTGTTCAAGGCGCTGGTCGCCATTGGCATGTGGGGCGCTGCCGCCATTGGCTACCTGATCGGCCCGCTCAACTGGGCCGAGCGCGTGGTGGCTTTCGCGGCGGCCAGCCTGCTGGTCGTGGCCCTGCCCCTGACCGACGAGCTCGGCCTGGGCGCTGTGGCCGTCTTTCTGGTCTGGCACGTCTGGCGTGGCAGGCGCCAGCTCGGCGCAGCGGCCTGACATGGGTGCAGCGCTGGGCGTTTGCCTTGTCTTGCTGGCCAGCGGCGCTCGGGCACAGCCGGTGTTCGTACCCACCGCGCACTTCACACTCGCCTGGACACACTCGATCGAAAAAGTGCGCTGGGAAGAGGACTACGCCGTGGCCTGGTCAGACGAACCCACACCGCGGCCGGTGCTCAAAGCTTTGGGTGCCCGCGTGCGTGGTTCGGCTGCTGGCATGGAGCCGCCAGAAGATGCGGTTTTGCGCAACGGCTGGTACGAATACCAGCCCCAAACCTGGTCACCCCGGGGCCTGAGGCTCACCCGATCGGCCTTCACGGCAGACTACGAATGGTGTACCCATGGGCGTTGCGAGCCGCTGGCGCGCTGGCTGCCATCGGACGGCGATATCACGTTGTTGACACCCTGCGAAGCGCCTGCAACCAGACAGACCAGATAATGGGAGCCCTACTGAGCGCGCCGCCCCCGTGAACTTCGCCCAACTGCTTTTCCCCGATTTTTCGCTCATCCTGATTGGCTACCTGCTGTGCCGCTTCACCGCACTGAACCGCAAGGTGTGGGAGCCGATTGAAAGCCTGGTCTATTACTTCCTGTTCCCGGTGCTGTTGTTCCAGGCGATCGTCAAGACGCCGCTGGAACTGGGTACCGCCTCCAGCTTGATGGGCGCGGGCCTGACGCTGGGCGTGTCGGGCATCCTGCTGTCGTATTCGCTGCCGCATTGGCCGTGGCTTGGGCGACGCATGGACCCTCGCCTCCACGCGGCAAGCGCACAGATCGGCTTTCGGTTCAACTCATTTATCGCCCTGGCATTGGCCAGCAAGGTGGCTGGGCCCCAAGGGCTGCAATACATCGCGGTACTGATCGGCGTGTGCGTCCCGCTGTTCAATGTGGGTGCCGTCTGGCCCATGGCGCGCCATGCGCAAAAACACCTGGGGGGAGAACTGCTGCGCAACCCGCTGATTCTGGGCACGGTCTCGGGCCTGATCGCCAACCTGATCGGCGTACACATCCCCTTCTGGCTGGAGCCCACCGTCACCCGCATCGGGCAAGCGTCCCTGGCCCTGGGCTTGATGGCGGCCGGCGCCGGCATGCAGTTCGCGTCGCTGAGATCGGCCAAAACACTGGGCATCTCGGTGCTGGCGGTGAAACACCTTGGTCTGCCGATACTTGGCGCTGGGTGTGGCCATGCTTTTTCGGCTCGACCCCACACAAAGCACCGTGTTGCTGATGTTTTCGGCTGTGCCCACGGCATCGAGTTGCTATGTGCTGGCCGCGCGCATGGGCTATGACGGCCCCTACGTGGCCGGACTGGTCACCTTGTCGACCCTGCTGGGCATCGCCAGCCTGCCATTTGCGCTGGGCGTGCTGGCCGCGCTCCGTAATCTGATCAGATCAGGCTCAAAAACTGCATGGGCGTGGCGCTGAAAAAATCAGCCAGACCAAAGCAGCAGAAATGATTGGACAGCACCTGACGGCTCTCCTTCACCGAACGCCGGATTTTGCGGTACAGGCGCAGGGCTGCGGTATCGGCCAGCGCGACATGCTCGAACCGAACCACTTCGCCGGGTTCAACATCGCGGATCAGCGCCGTGTCCTTCAAGAGGCAGATCGGCACCGCATCAGGATGGTCGGCCATGTGAACGGCTTGCCCGCGCACATCGAACCCACCCGCACCCTTCTTGATCACAGCCCCAGCCTTCATGGGGTTCTTGGCCACAGCGCCAACCCCGATGCGCGGAGCCGCCGAGTTGGTCAACAGTTCAGGCTCCCCCTGAACCACCTTGCGGATCGTGTTCAAAGCCTCCAGATGACACAAGTGAAATGGGCGCAAAAGCACGAAGCCACTGCCTTCGGTGGTCATCAGACGCGAAAACGGCAGATAGCCAGGACGGCGATCCGCCTCCGGATTCTTGGCCACGATCAACACACCGGGGGGCGCACCCTTGCAAAGCGTGTAGTCGCTCACAGGCATGTCGACCCGGTTGGAGGCATCCACCAGATAGTCCAGATCGCTGAGACTGTCCACGGTCGAACCGATCATTCCTTCGCAAGCGATCGTGGCACCCAGGCCGTTGGCCACCAGGGCCTGCTCGATTTGAAGTTTGGTGCCATCTGTGAACGACACCACCTGGTCCAGCGCCAACTCCTGCTTCTCCGACCAGAAGGCCATGTCGCGGTACGTGGGATTGGGGTTCAAAAAACCCTTCAGGTTCACATAGGCCTGCGGCTCAAACCCCATGCCTTCGATTTCCAGCTTCAAGCGGGCCAAGCAACCCGGCTGGTCACCATCGGCTTCAGTCACGTAGTCACCACGCTGGGCAAAGTAGGAGCCGGTGGTGACATGGAACTCGGAGTTGATGGTCACCACCCGCTTGCCCGACTCGGTGGCCTGCAACACCACATCGGTGGCGTGAATGGCATCGCCCGAGCACTCGAACACGATGTCGGACGCGTCCACCATCTCCTCAATGGAATGGGTCAGGTACTTGCGATCGACACTGTCAACCGAGTCCAGCGGGCGGCGGGTCAAGACTTTGGAGATCAGGAAATCAGGGCTGCGCTCAAGCAAATGAACCAGTCCGGTGGCGATAAAGCCGGTCCCGGACACGCCAATTTTAGGGAGATGCATATAAGGGTAAATAAGAAAGCGGGTTTGCGATCTCGGCAGGGGAAAACCCATCCGGAGACGCAACAATTGCTGATCGATCACAACGCCGAAAGAAGCGGTTGTGGGGGGTGCGAGCGCACCACCAGATCGACCCACCCGCCGGTGCTCCATTCAAAATCCCCTTGCTGGATGTCTGCTAGAGCACTCTGGCACCGACCTGAAACTCCCTGAAGTATCTCACAGACACCACACGCCAGCCCCCACATTTGACGGTGGAATCCACTGCACTTCGCGCATTGCGTCACACAGAAACAGCACGCACGCAGCACAGCAGCCCTTTGACCCAACTGCGAACGGCGTGATTTTTCGGCTGGTATGGCAAAATCGAGGGCTCGAATCAAAGTTGACTACATACTTTGGTACCAGCAGGCGATCACGCCTCCCCATACAACCTAACACCCATGGACGAGACGGTTCAGCCACCAACATTTGAACAACAAATGTCCCGGTCCATACCAAAAACTTCTCGAGCACATGCCGCATCTTCGCGTTCAGGCTCCACCCATTGATTGAAGACATCACATGAAAATTGCGGTCGCCGGTACGGGCTACGTCGGTTTGTCGAATGCCATTCTCCTGGCGCAACACCACGAAGTGGTTGCGCTCGACATCCTTGCGGCCAAAGTCGATCAAATCAACCGGCGCGAGAGTCCGATTGAAGACACCGAGATCGAGGCCTATCTCAAAGAAAAGGCGCTGAACCTGCGAGCCACCTTGAACAAGGAAGAGGCTTACGAGGGCGCCGAATTCGTGATCATCGCGACCCCGACCGATTACGACAGCAAGACGAACTACTTCAACACCCAGTCCGTCGAAGCGGTGATCCGCGACGTGATGGCCATCAACCCCAGCGCGGTGATGGTGATCAAGTCCACCGTACCGGTCGGCTACACCAAGCGCATCGGTGAGGAGCTGGGCTGCAACAACATCCTGTTCTCGCCCGAGTTTCTGAGAGAAGGCAAAGCGCTCTACGACAACCTGAACCCATCGCGCATCATCGTTGGTGAGCGATCAGAGCGTGCCCAGCGTTTTGCCGCCTTGCTTCAAGAGGGTGCGCAAAAACCTGACATTCCCTTGCTTCTCGTCGACTCCACCGAAGCAGAGGCTGTCAAGCTGTTTTCAAACACATACTTGGCCATGCGCGTGGCCTTTTTCAACGAACTCGACACATACGCTGCCGCACACGACCTGAATTCGCGCCAAATTATCGAAGGCGTTGGTCTGGACCCCCGCATTGGCGACCACTACAACAACCCTTCGTTTGGCTACGGTGGCTATTGCCTGCCCAAAGACACGAAACAGATGCTGGCCAACTACCAGACAGTGCCCCAGAACCTGATTCAGGCGATTGTCCAATCCAACACCACCCGCAAGGACTTCATCGCTGACAGCATTCTGCGCAAGAATCCCAAGACAGTGGGTATATACCGCCTGATCATGAAAGCAGGGTCGGACAATTTCCGCTCGTCCAGCATTCAGGGCATCATGAAACGCATCAAGGCCAAAGGGGTCAGCGTGATCATTTACGAGCCCGCACTGTCTGAGCCGGAGTTTTTCCACTCACCCGTGGTCAATGACCTGTCTGCCTTCAAAGCCCGGTCCGACATCATCATCACCAATCGGCGGACAGACCTCCTGAACGATGTTCACGAGAAAGTCTATACCCGCGATTTGTTCGGCAGTGACTGAATCGCAGCCCTCATCAAATGCCCCCCGCTGCCCCGCCGTCACAACCTTTCAAGCAAGGCCTGCCATGACACACAACACCACTCTCGCGTTGGCTGCCATCGCGGCAGCCCTGCTCACAGGCTGCGCAAGCAGTGGGGGCTCTGGCGCCTCTGGTGTGTCCAGCCCCTTCAGTGCCGATGGCAGCAGCGCACTGGGCGCGGTCCACGTCAATACCATGCGTGTGTTTGGCGACAGCTACTCCGACCCCTCTTTCACGGGCTCAATCGGCACCATCAACTGGTCTCAACAATTACAGGCCAGAGGCTTGGTGACGCAAAACGACAACTTTGCAATTGGCGGCGCGCGGGCAGCGACCGGCGAAGTTCGTGCATTTGATCAGCAACTCAACACAGCGCTGGGACGCAACAAACCCATCGCAGATGGCGATCTCACGGTCATCTACCTCGGTCACAACGACATTGGCAGAACGGGCAGCCCTGACGGGCTCGTCAAGGCGACCACCGGCTACAAGGAAGGCGTCGCTCGTTTGATTGCCGCGGGTGCTGCGAATGACAACCGGCGTATTTTCGTCACCCAGCTGTCCAATTGGGGGCGGGCCCCCGGCGTGTCGGATGGCACTGACTACCAGGTTCGCGCCTGGAACACCATGCTCGCAGGCATTGCAAATGAGAACGCCAACATCGTCGCCGTGGACATGTACACCCCGTTCGAACGCGTCTTCGCCGATCCCCAGGCCTACGGCTTCACCGATGTCACCACAGCGTCGCCTTCGCGCAGCGCCATCGATGCACTCTTCCAGGACGCCATTCACTACGGTAGCCGAGGTCAGGAAATCATCACCCGGGTCTACCAGCACTACCTCACCCGAGGATGGGATTGGGCCAACAGCGTCAGCGCTGGTGCGGCTGCATCAGCGCAGATCAACAAAGACATTGATGACGGCACGCTGGTGCTGGGACTGGCTGGACAGCAAAACTTGAGGTATGGGCTGCGGCTCTTGCCGTTGGGCATGAGCGATTCGAAGTCATTTGCCCTGCGATCCAGCGCCAGCCATGTGTTTCGTCCCTTTGAATCGACCGCGGTACTTCAACGATCCGGTCCAAACGGACTGGCGCTTGACGCCGCATTGGGGTCTGATGCCAAACCTCACGCTGGCCGTGTGGGTGTGGCGATCTATCAATACCAACAAAATGAAAGTCTGGGCTCGGCGCAGGACCGCTATGGCCGTAGCTACACGGCCAACGCTCTTTCGCTTTACTGGCACCAGCCCGTGGACAAACTGAGCTTCAGCAGCAAACTGTCCCATCTGAACTTGCAGTTTGACAGCCGTGCGCAGGACGACATGGTCAACCTGAGCCTGCGAAACCGTAGCAGTGGCGACACCTGGTCGCTGGAAAACACATTGCGCTATCCACTTGCCTCAGCAGGCTGGGACTTCACACCCTGGGTTTCACTGACCGGACAAACCCACAAAGTCAACTCAGCGAATGTGCAATCGCTCTACACAACGGATGTTCGTTACGGATCCAGCCACATGAGCGAGCTTTTGACCGGGTTAGGTATCGACGTGCAATCCAAACCCATCTATTTCGGCAACGGTAAAAAGTTGCAGCTGGGCGGTAGCCTGAACCATGTCACCAGCCTGTACAGAGATGCGATCCGGGTCTCAATGGAAGAAGCTGGTTCACCAGGGCTTGTGCAAAGCGAGGTTTTCCAGTCTCCCCGCATCAACCGCACCCAGTTCGCATTGCAGGCCACGCTGGATATCGCCAAGCAGATTCAGCTGCGCGCGACTTATGGCACCCAGCTGCAAAACGCCAACGATACATCCAGCCTGCTCTTGGCTGCCAGCTTCCGTTACTGATCCAGCACTGCTTCACATGAAAATTTTGTATGTCGCCGGTCGCGAAGAAGCCTATTCGCGAACGCGCATCGTGTTGACCTCGCTGCGCCAGCAAGGCTTCGAGGTGGTGACCTGCCTGCCCCCTGACAAGTCGTTCAAGCACTACCCAGGCCTCCTGCTCAACACCATCCTCAAGGCGCCGAGTTGCGATGCCATCGTGGTGGGCTTCTATGGCCAGTTGTTGATTCCTTTCATTCGCCTGCTGACCTGGAAGCCCATACTGTTCGACATGTACATCTCGACGTACGACACCATGGTGTACGACCGCGAGAAGGCCCTGCCTGGCACGCTCAAGGCACGCATTTATGCACTGAGCGACTGGCTCTCCTACCAGGCCAGTACCCTCTCGATTCTCGACAGCCAGCACATGATTCGCCACTTTGGCCAATCGATTGGCACCAGCGTGACCAAATTCCGCCGGCAGTTCTTCGCTGTGGACGACTCGGTCATTCGGCCTGGCCCGATGCGCCCCGACGATGGCGATTTTCTGGTGCACTTCCATGGCGAGTACATCCCTTTCCACGGTGTGCGCCACATCTTGAAGGCGGCCAAGCTGCTTGAAAATCAGGGCGTGAAGTTCCAGGTTGTCGGCAAAGGCATCACCTACGATGCCGACATGCAACTGGTGAAAGAACTGCAGATCTCCAACATCACCTTCCATGACCCGGTTCCCTATGCCAAGCTGGCCGACTTCATGGCCAGGGCGGACGTGTGCCTGGGCATCTTTGGCGACAACGCCAGAGCCGACTTGGTGCTGACCAACAAGGTGATCGAAGCCATAGGCATGGGCAAGCCCCTGATCACGCGGCGCAACGAGCCAGTGCAGGAACTGCTGACCCACGGCGAGAGCGTTTATCTGGTGGACCCAGCCAACCCGCAAGCCCTTGCCGATGCCATTCTGGCGTTGAAGAACGATCCGGCACTGCGACAAAAAATCGCAGCCAATGGGCACCGCGTGTTCCAAGAGCACTGCACCACGAAGGTATTCAGCGAGCATCTCAAGGGTTTCGTCGAAGAGGTCGTGGGTCGGCGCCAGGAAACGCGCTGAGATGGATTCCATTCCACTGTGAGTGCTGTGCAGCAGGCCCGCGAGCGCCAAGCCAAGCAATCCCCAATGCCCACCGAGACCGGTCCCCTGATCCACATCCTCATGGCCACCTTCAACGGGGCGGCTTACCTGCGAGAGCAGCTCGAATCCATTGCGGCCCAACACCACGTCAATTGGAGGCTCTGGATCAGCGACGACGGCTCCACCGATGACACGCTACCCATTTGCGAGGCCTTTGCGAAACAGCACCACACCCATCGCGTGCGCCTTCTGAAAGGACCAGCCCGGGGCCCAACCGCCAACTTTTTTCATTTGCTCCAGTCGGTTCAAGGTGAAGACCCCTCCGCCCTGTTCGCATTCGCCGACCAAGACGACGTATGGCTTCCTGAGAAACTCGACCGCGCTGCTACTGCGTTGAACAATCTCGGCTCGCCACCGCAACAACCGGTCTTGTACGGCGCGCTGACGCGCCTGGTGGACGACCGCCTGCAGCCTACCGGCGTGAGCGAGCGCCCTCTGCAGCCCATGGGCTTCGGCAATGCACTGCTGCAAAACGTGATCAGCGGCAACACCATGGTTTTTAACTTTCCGCTGCTCGACAGACTCCGCCATATCCAGCCCGAACACGCGGTGTGGCACGACTGGTCTGCCTACCAAACCGTCACCGGCTGTGGCGGGCGCATCCATTTCGACACAACACCCTGCCTGCTGTACCGCCAACACGATGGCAACCTCGTGGGTTCACAAGGGCGCTCATGGGACAAGGTGCTGAGACTGGGCATGCTGTTTCGAGGCCAATACCGCACCTGGGGCGACAAGACCGAGGCGGCCATGGCCGACCTCGCCCCTTTTCTGGACCCGCAGGCACGCGACACCTTGCAGGTGTTCCAACAAATGCGCCGCCATGCCAACCCAATTGAACGCTTGCGCCTGGCTCGCTCGGGCCACCTTTGGCGCCAAACCGCCGCCGGTCGCGCATCGCTATGGGTTGGCCTGCTGCTCAACCAGATCTGAACAACATTTCCATGGCCACGCCTGCTTCTCCCCATCTCAACAGCGATTCATCACCACCGATGGCCCGCGTTCTGGTCTTGCTACCCACCTATAACGGTGCCAAATTCCTGGCCGAGCAACTGCACTCCATCTTCATGCAGACAGGTGTTGAGGTCTTCCTGATGTGCCGCGATGACGGCTCCACAGACGCCTCGCCCGATATCCTGCGCGACTTCGAGACCCGATTCCCGCATCACATCACGGTGCTTCGCGACGATCTCGGCAACCTGGGTGCAAGTGCCAGCTTTTCACACCTCATGAATGCCGCCCTGTGCAGCGAAGTCGGCGCGCAACCAGCCACCTATATCGCCTTGTCTGATCAGGACGACATCTGGCACAGCGACAAGCTCGCCACCTGTGTCTCAGCCATCCAAGAACTGGAGCATTTGAAACCCGGCCAGCCCGCGCTGGTTCACAGCGATCTCCGGGTGATTTCAGAAGAAGGCGTGGAACTTGCTCCCAGCATGGCCCGCTACCAAGGCCTGCAAACCGGCCGAAGCAGCCTGGCGGCCCAGGTGCTGAGCAATACGCTCACTGGCTGCACCAGCCTGATGAACCGCGCGCTGCTGGAAAACGGCTTGCCCGTCCCCCCAGAAGCCATCATGCACGACTGGTGGTTGTCCATGGTCGCCAGCGCACTGGGTAGTCGGCGCTACCTGGACCTGCCCCTGATCGACTACCGCCAACACACCAGCAACGCCATTGGCGCCAAAGCGCGAGACGAGCCTGTGGTGTTCCGCAGCATCATCCACCGGCTGTTCGACGACCGCCACAGTGAGATTTTCCGCCTGAACGCGCAGCAAGCGAACGCCTTTTTGGCGGTGTACCAAGACCGTCTGAGCTTTAAACAGCGCATCATCCTGCGCATGGCCAAGGCTTTGGCCTGGCCCTTCCCCCCTGTTCAAAGGCTGATGTACCGCCTTTTGCGCAAACTGTGAACTCCAACCCATCCAACCACGGCATCCGGCTTTCCGTCGTCAGCCACCACCAAAACCGCCTGGCGAACCTGTTCATGGGCGACTTGGCGCATGTCAAAGGCATCGACGAGTTGGTGTTCACCGAGAACCTGCCGGAGGGCGGCATTCAACTGCCCGAACACATACCGGGCCGGGTGATCAACAACACGACACCGCTGGGATTCGCTGGCAACCACAACCAGGCATTCACCGGCAACACCCTGCCCTATTTTTGTGTGGCCAACCCAGATCTGCGCCTGCATTCAGACCCTTTGCCGCGCTTGCTGGCCTGTTTTGACGATCCCAAGGTGGGCGTTGTGGCCCCGTTGGTGCTCAACCCTGCAGGACTGCCTGAAGACAATGCCCGCCATTTCCCGACGCCATGGGGGTTGGGAAAGAAACTCCTGGGCTTGGACGACGGCCGCTACCACTTTCAGCCCACCCCACACAGCGCCCCTCAATCCATCGAATGGGCGGCGGGGATGTTCCTGCTGTTTCGCACGGAAGCATTTCGGGATGTGGGAGGTTTTGATGCTAAATTCCACCTCTATTACGAGGATGTAGACATCTGCGCCCGGCTGTGGCGGTCAGGCTGGAAGGTGGTGTGCGAAACAGGCGTCACGGTGGTTCACGAGGCTCAAAGAGCCAGCCGCCACGACCCTTTGTACATGCGGTGGCATGCAGCCAGCATGGCGCGGTACTTTGGAAAGCATCTGGGACGCCTCCAACGTCCCAAATAGCCCACCAACAGACGCGCAGTTGTGCCCTTAACTCAACACTCGGACGACGGCTTGTGCGATTGCACAAGTTTGCACATGCCCTACAGGACGGAGAACTAAATGATTTTGGTAACAGGCGCCGCAGGTTTCATCGGTGCCAATTTTGTACTGGACTGGTTCACCCAATCCGAAGAGCCCGTCGTCAATCTGGACAAACTCACCTACGCTGGCAACCCAGAGAATCTGGACAGCTTGCGCGAGAATCCGGCCCACATATTTGTCAAAGGCGATATCGGTGATCGCGACCTGCTCGATCAACTGCTCCGCGAACACAAGCCACGGGCAGTGGTCAATTTTGCGGCAGAGAGCCATGTCGACCGTTCCATCCACGGGCCTGAAGACTTCATTCAAACCAACGTGGTTGGCACCTTTCACCTGCTCGAAGCGGTGCGCGCGTACTGGGGCGGCCTCGAGGGCGATAGCCAGACCAGTTTCCGATTTCTCCACGTCTCCACCGACGAGGTGTACGGCACGCTGGGCCCCAATGACGCGCCATTCACCGAATCCACGCCTTACACACCAAACAGCCCTTACTCGGCCAGCAAGGCTGCGAGCGACCACCTTGTGCGCGCCTACCACCACACTTATGGCTTGCCCGTTCTCACCACGAATTGCTCCAACAACTACGGGCCCTACCATTTCCCAGAGAAGCTGATCCCTCTGTTGATCGTGAATGCACTGGCGGGCAAGCCACTGCCCGTTTATGGCGATGGAATGCAGGTGCGCGACTGGCTCTACGTCAAAGACCACTGCAGCGCCATTCGCTGCGTGTTGGCCACCGGTCGTCTGGGTGAGACCTACAACGTTGGCGGCTGGAATGAGAAGCCGAACATCGAAATCGTCAAAACTGTCTGCGCCCTGCTGGACGAACTGCGGCCCAAAGCCGATGGCGGTCACTACTTCGATCAGGTCACCTACGTCAAAGACCGCCCAGGCCACGATCGCCGCTATGCCATCGATGCCAGCAAAATCCACAAGGAGCTGGGCTGGAAACCCGCCGAGACTTTCGATACCGGCATCCGCAAGACTGTGCAGTGGTACCTCGACCACCCTGAGTGGGTCGCCCACGTTCAAAGTGGTGACTACCGCAACTGGATGGGGCAGCAATACGGAGCCACTGCATGAAAGTGCTGCTGACCGGCAAAAACGGCCAGGTCGGATATGAGCTTCAGCGCGCTTTGGCTCCTTTGGGCGAGGTGCATGCGGTCGACTCCAACGACTGCGACCTGGCCGATCCGCAGGCCTTGCGGGCGTTGATTCGGCGCATTCAGCCCCGGGTGATCGTCAACCCGGCTGCCTACACGGCCGTGGACAAGGCGGAAGAACAAAGCGAGCTCGCCATGGCCGTCAACGGCGCTGCGCCCGGCGTGATGGGTGAAGAGGCGGCCCGAATGGGTGCTTGCGTTGTTCACTACTCGACCGACTACGTGTTCGACGGCCACAAGCCTACGCCGTATGACGAAAGTGATGCCGCAGCCCCTTTGGGCGCCTACGGGCGCAGCAAACTCGCGGGCGAACAAGCGCTACAAGCCGCGACCGATCGCCACATCATCTTGCGCACCAGCTGGGTGGTGGGCGCCCACGGCAACAACTTCGCCAGGACCGTGCTGCGACTGGCCGCCGAGCGCGACCGCCTGAGCATCGTTGACGACCAGTATGGCGCACCCACCTCCGCCGCCTTGCTGGCCAACGTGACCGCCCAACTCATCCAACAGCTCCAACATGAGGGTGACCCGCCCTTTCCTTTTGGCCTGTACCACCTCTGCGCCTCGGGCGAGACCACCTGGTTCGACTACGCGCGCTTCGTTCTGCGGTACGCGGAGTCGGCGGGCAAGCCAGCGCTCAAAGTCAAAGCGAACGACGTCATCGCGATCCCCAGCGCGCAATATCCCACCCAGGCCCAGCGCCCAGCCAACTCGCGCCTCAACACCCAGAAATTTCGCGAAACATTCCGCCTCTCGTTGCCCACCTGGCAAGAAGGTCTGAAACCCATCCTGGACCAAATCCTATGACGACACAGCAACGCAAAGGCATCATCCTCGCAGGCGGCTCTGGCACCCGCCTTTATCCTGTGACCAAAGCTGTGAGCAAACAGCTCATGCCGGTCTACGACAAGCCCATGATCTATTACCCGCTCAGCACTCTGATGCTGGCGGGTATCCGCGACATTCTGATCATCTCCACGCCCCACGACACACCGCGCTTTGAAGAGCTGCTGGGAGACGGTAGCCAATGGGGCCTGAACCTGCAGTACGCCGTGCAACCCAGCCCCGATGGTCTGGCCCAGGCTTTCATCATTGGCGAAAACTTCATCGGTGACAGCCCATCGGCGCTGGTGCTGGGTGACAACATCTTCTACGGCCACGATTTCGCCAGCTTGCTCAGCAGCGCCGATCAGCGCGCCGAGGGCGCCACCGTGTTCGCTTACCACGTGCAAGACCCGCACCGCTATGGCGTGGCCGAGTTTGCCCCCAGCGGTCAAGTGTTGAGCCTGGAGGAAAAACCGGCCAAGCCCAAGAGCAATTTCGCCGTCACCGGGCTGTATTTCTACGACAACCAAGTCGTCGAGCTGGCCAAGAGCTTGAAGCCCTCGCCACGGGGCGAGCTCGAAATCACCGATCTGAACTCTCTGTATCTGAAGAAGCAAGCGCTTCAAGTGGAATTGATGGGCCGCGGCTACGCCTGGCTCGACACCGGCACCCACGACAGCTTGCTGGAAGCCGGCCAGTTCATCGCCACCCTGGAAAAGCGCCAAGGCCTCAAAGTCGCTTGCCCCGAAGAAATCGCTTACCGGGCTGGCTGGATCGGCCAGGCGGAGCTGGAGAAGCTGATTGCACCACTGGCCAAAAATGGCTACGGCCAATACCTTCAGCAAATCATTCGCGATGGCCAAGGAGCCATGAAATGAAAGCCACCAAGCAGCGCATCCCTGAAGTCATCCTGTTTGAACCCAAGGTGTTCGGAGACGATAGGGGTTTCTTTTTCGAGAGCTTCAACCACAGGGCATTCGTTGAAGCTGTCGGTCATGAAGTGCAATTCGTGCAAGACAACCACTCGAAGTCCAGCAAAGGCGTTTTGCGTGGGTTGCACTATCAAATCCAGCAAGCGCAGGGCAAGCTGGTGCGCGTGGTGCAGGGTGAGGTGTTTGACGTGGCGGTGGATATCCGTCGCTCGTCGCCCACCTTCGGTCAATGGGTGGGCGTTGTGCTCAACGAAACCAACAAGCAACAACTCTGGGTCCCACCAGGTTTCGCGCACGGCTTCGTGGTACTCAGCGAAAGTGCCGAATTCCTGTACAAAACCACCGACTACTACGCTCCCGCATTTGAGCGCAGCATCGCCTGGAACGACAAAGATCTGGCCATCGAATGGCCCATTTCTGCCCCACCCACTCTCTCCGCCAAAGACTTGGCGTGCAAAACGTTGGCAGAAGCTGAGGTCTTTGAGTGAACCCTCATGCGCAACACCCTGCATCGCCCAAAGCACTGCTGCAGACGGTATGGCGTCAAAAGAACCTGATCGTAGCGCTGACCAGGCGAGAAATTGAGGGGCGCTACAAGGGCTCCCTGTTCGGCATTTTTTGGTCGGTGCTGACGCCACTGATGATGGTGTCGGTATTCACCTTCGTATTTGGTGAAATTTTCCAGTCGAAGTGGGCCGGCGCAAAGAGCGCGAACCATCTGGACTTTGCTGCGGCCTTGTTCGCTGGGCTGTTGGTGTACAACTTTTTCGCCGAATGCATCGGCAAAGCGCCGCATCTCATCACCTCCAACCCCAATTACGTCAAGAAAATTGTATTTCCGCTTGAAGTGCTCAGCATCGTGACAGTGCTGGCCGCCTTGTTTCACTTTGTTGTGGCCTATGCCGTCGTCGTCGTACTGGTGCTTTTTTCGGGCTGGGAGTTGACCTGGACCGTGGTGTACACACCTGTGGTGATGTTCCCGCTGCTTTTGCTGGTCATGGGGCTGACTTGGCTTGTATCGGCCTTGGGGGTTTTCCTGAGAGATATCGGCCAGATCATTTCCCCAGTTCTTACGGCACTCATGTTTTTGAGTCCCATTTTTTATCCCTTGTCATCGGTCAACCCTAAGCTGCAATGGATTTACCATTTCAACCCCATTACGTTTGTCGTTGAAGGTCTGAGGGCCGCGCTGCTGCACAACCAACGCCCCAGTGGGCATGAATGGCTGGCCTACACCGCCATGTGTACATTGGTAATGGCCATCGGATTCCTGTTCTTTCAAAGAACCAGAAAGGGCTTCTCCGATGTCATCTGACGTGGCCATCAAGGTCGACAACCTGAGCAAGTGCTATCACGTTTACGACAAACCTCAAGACCGACTGAAGCAATCGCTGCTGCCGAGGGTGCGCCGGTTTCTTGGAAAGCCTGAAAAGCAGTACCACCGAGATTTCTGGGCGGTTCGAGACGTCTCGTTCCATATTCCCAAAGGCCAGACCATTGGCATCATCGGACAAAACGGCAGTGGTAAATCCACTTTGCTGCAGATGATCTGCGGCACGCTGACGCCCAGCAGCGGAAGCATCATGACAGAGGGACGGGTTGCCGCGTTACTGGAACTTGGTTCCGGATTCAATCCGGATTTCAGCGGCCGGGACAACGTGTACATGAACGCGGCCTTGCTGGGCCTGGAGAAAAGCGAAATCGATGCGCGATTTGATCAAATCGTGGCGTTTGCTGATATCGGCAAGTTCATCAACGAACCCATCAAGAGCTATTCCAGCGGCATGATGGTGCGGTTGGCGTTTTCGGTACAAGCCCAGATTGATCCGGATATTCTCATCGTCGATGAGGCACTATCGGTCGGCGACGCCAAGTTCCAGGCCAAGTGTTTTGAGCGCTTGCGGCAGCTCAAGGAAAACGGCACCAGCATTTTGCTGGTCACCCATTCATCCGAGCAGATTGTCACCCATTGCGATCGAGCGCTGCTGCTTGAAAAAGGCCATATGCTGGCACTGGACACGCCGCGCACCGTGGTCAACAAATACCTGGACCTGCTGTTTTCCAAGGACGATGCAACGGAGCAATCGAAGCCCTCAAGCACCGCGGTTTCAACCGTCGCGGAACCGGGACAGCAAACCTGGCGCCAGCTGCGGGAGCCCAGGACAGCATTCTGAGCGACGGTGTGGAGCGCTTTCATACCCGAGCGAACTACAACCCGAACGAATACCGTTGGGGAGACAAAGCAGGCGTCATCACCGACTTCGAGCTCGCCTCGCGCGACCAGCCCTTTCCGAGCCATTTTGAAAGCGGCGAGTCGATCACACTCTCCCTGGCCGTGCATTTCTCGCGGCCTGTCCCGCAACCCATTGTCGGCTTCACCGTTAAGACGACCGAAGGCGTCACGGTTTTTGGCACGAATACCGAGTCACAGCTGACAGCTGGCATGGACGGCGTTGGAACGCCGGGCCAGAACTGCGCATTCACCGTGGCACTCACCAACCGCCTGGGCCCTGGCGACTATTTCATCTCGGTCGGCTTGGCGTCCAAAGTCGGGGACGAAGTGATCCCCCACGATCGCCGCTACGACGGCATTCACCTGCATGTGCTGGGTTCCAGCCGCTTCCATGGTCTGGTCGACCTCGGCGCAGACCTTCAGCTCCTCACAAGTCCCCACACGCCATGAACCACAGCGACCTGACCCGCATGGGCTATTCACTGGATGAATGCGCCAACATTTGGCAACGCCCCAGTTATGCAGGCATTCC